>JBAXQM010000008.1:0-96038 GCA_037131735.1 Alphaproteobacteria bacterium | reverse complement strand
GAGTGAGATAGACACCGGCAGCTTTTCTTTGATCAAACCAAGGATCGACACATCGCGGAAATAGCTTTTGCCGAAATCAAAGCGCAAATAATTCCACAACATTGTGCCAAAGCGCTGATAGGCGGGTTTGTCGAAACCAAATTGCGCTTCAAGCTGTTTGATGAATTTTGGATCAAGGCCTTGCGCGCCGCGATATTTTGATACGGTGCCATCAGCCGTTGCCGCGCCTGCTTGCATCTGTTGCGCTTGGCCGCCGAAGTCCCCGCCCGAACCACCTGATATGCGCGCGGTGGCTGATGTGTCCGTTCCCTGTTGCACTTGGGCAATGATCCGCTCGATGGGCCCGCCGGGCGCGAATTGCACAACAACAAAAGAAATCAGCATGATCCCGAAGAGAGTCGGGATCATCAGCAGAATGCGGCGCAGAATATAAGCGAACATAAGTTTGTTTTCAGTCCTAATTCTTCGCGGCGGTGTCTTTGGCCTTCATATCGTCATACCACCAGACGGTGGGAAAAGCCGACGCGCCATATTCAGGCATTTTATCGGGATGCGAAAAGCGGTTCCAGCGCGCGGTTCGTGAAAATCCATAAGTCCATTGCGGCACGATGAAATCATAAGCGAGGAGCACGCGATCAAGCGCGCGCGTTGCTGCCACAAGCTCATTGCGCGATTTGGCAAAGGCAATTCGGTCAATCAACGCATCAATGCCCTTGTCGGCGATACCCATTGTATTCCGTGAGCCTTTTTGGGTGGAGGCTTCTGTGCCCCAAAATTCACGCTGTTCATTGCCGGGTGAAAGCGATTGGCCCCAGACATCGGTGGTGATGTCGAAATCGAAATCGCGCATCCGGTTTTCATATTGCGCCGGATCAACAACGCGCACGGTTACGGTTAACCCAAGCTTCTCAAGCGATGGTTTCCAGAACAGGAGGATCCGCTCAAACGAAGGATCATCCGCCAAGAGTTCGATGACAAAGGGTTCACCCTTTGCATCTACACGTTTGCCGTCTTTGACCGGATAACCGGCATCTTTCAGCAGGCGATCCGCTTCTTTCAGATTATCACGCACCGCTTGCGGCGTGCCGTTGACAGGATTGGTGTAAGCTTTGGTAAAAACGGACGAGGGAATTTTATTCTTCACATTTTCAAGAATATCTTTTTCCAAGCCCTGTGGTAGTGCGCTTGAGGCGAGCTCTGTTCCCTCGAAATAAGAGCCAATGCGTTTATAGGCACCAAAGAAGACGGTTTTATTCATTTCCTCAAAATCAAAAGCGAGATTGAGGGCACGACGCACGCGCTGATCATTGAATTTCTCACGGCGGAGATTCATCGCAAAGCCTTGCATGCGGCCTGAGGCCCGCTCAGCAAATTCTTCGCGCACAACGCGACCATCTTTCACTGCGGTAAAATCATAAGCGGTGGCCCAATTCTTTGCGCTATTCTCAAGACGGAAATCATATTGATCGCCTTTGAGTCCTTCGAGTTGAACCGTTGAGTCACGAAAATACTCGTAACGCATCTCGTCGAAATTATTGGTGCCGATCGCTGTTGGTAAATCTTTACCCCAATAATCCTTCACGCGTTCGTAAGTTATTGAGCGCCCCGGTGCGAAGGATTTAATACGATACGCGCCTGAGCCCAATGGTTGTTCGAGTGTCGTCTCGGTGATCGACCGTTGCTTGCCACTTGCGTCTTTGCCGCTCCACCAATGTTTCGGAAAAATTGGAAACTGGCCGACAATCTGAGGTAATTCACGATTGCCGGGTTGGTCAAAGCGGAAAGTGACTTCATGCTCGCCAGTCTTCTCGGCTTTTGTAACATTCGCGTAATAGGCGGCATATTGCGGACTATTCGCTTTGAGCGCATCGAAAGAGAAAATCACATCATCAGGTGTGATCGGTGTGCCATCATGCCATTTGGCATTCGCACGCAGCCGATAGGTGACAAAGGAAATGTCGTTGGGATAGGCCACCGCTTCGGCGAGGTCGCCATAGGCGGTTGAGACTTCATCGAGTGAAGAGGTCAAAAGCGTATTGTATAGAAGGCCAATGCCTGCACCGAGTTGGCCTTTCACACCGGCAACCGCAAGATTGAAGTTATCAAAGGCGCCTGTGGCCGCCATGCGCACCACGCCACCTTTGGGCGCTTGCGGGTTGACGTAATCAAAGTGTTTGAAATCTGTTTTATATTTGGGTTCGCCCATCAAAGAGAGACCGTGCCGCCATGGGAGTTCGGCAGCAAGGGCGGGCGCGGATGTGAACAGCGCGAAAAGGATAAAGGCGGAAAGGAAGCGACGCATCACGTGACTGACTCCTTTAAAAAATCCATCGCACATCCGAGCGCGCGCTTCACAAAGCGGTCCGTTGGCGCATGGCCGCAGACAATGTGCCTTCATCCAGATAATCAAGCTCACCGCCCACCGGCACGCCATGGGCAAGCTTTGTGACTGTGACGCCGTGAGGAGAAAGAAGATCAGTAATGTAATGCGCTGTCGTTTGCCCATCAACTGTTGCATTCAACGCCAAGATCACTTCCCGAATAGTGCCATTCGCCGCACGGGCAACGAGGTGATCAAGTGCCAGATCTTTGGGCCCGATGCCGTCAAGCGCAGAAAGCACCCCGCCCAACACATGATAGCGTCCATTCGTGGCACTGGCGCGCTCTAGCGCCCAGAGATCGGCGACATCTTCCACAACAACGAGGATCGTATCATCGCGTCTCGTGTCACGACAAAGCGAACAGGGCGAGAGCGTATCGATATTGCCGCATGACTCGCAGGTGATGATTTTCTCACGTGCGACCTGCATCGCATCCGCAAGCGGGCTTAAAAGCTGTTCGCGTTTTTTGATGAGATGCAATGCTGCGCGACGCGCCGAGCGCGGGCCTAATCCCGGCACTTTGCCGAGAAGTTGAATGAGACGTTCGATTTCAGGCCCGGCGATTGATGCCATCAGAACAATTTCATGCCCGGCGGAATCGGAAGGCCGGCTGTGAGCGCGCCCATTTTATCAGCGGTGAGTTGATCGGCCTTTGCGCGCGCATCATTGAGCGCCGCAACAAGAAGATCTTCCACGATTTCTTTTTCATCTGCTTTGAGGAGCGACGCATCAATCGAAATTGATTTGGTTTGGCCCTTCACCGTTTGGGTGACACTCACCAAACCACCGCCCGATTGGCCGGAGACGTCCATCGCTTCGAGTTCAGCCTGCACTTGGCCGAGCTTCGATTGCATCTCCTGAACTTTCTTCATCATGCCGAACATGTCTTTCACGGCGTGAACTCCATTCTCATTGTCATCGAATCAATCATCTTCGCGTTCGAGAAGTGTGAAGTCGAATCCTTCTTCGACACTCTCATCCGCGTCGGATGTTTCAACAGCGTCGGTGGCGACATCGCGAATATCAACAATCTCCGCACCAGGAAATGCCGCGAGCGCCGCTTTCACAATTGGATGCGACCTTACATCGTCAAGCTTTTCCGCTTTCGCGACGTCGGCCTTTTCGCGCAAGGTCGCTTCGCCTTTGTCGGATGAGATCGCGACAATCCAGCGGCGGTTTGTCCAATCCATCAAACGTTTCGAAAGCAATGAAGCGAGATCAGACGACGCACCTTCAACAGGCGAAAATTCTAAACGGCCATCTTCAAAACGCACGAGACGCATATCGCGTTCCAAAGCGGTTTTGAGCGCGATGTCGCGTTTCTCGGCGGCGAGTGCCACGAGGTCTTCGAATGAATTAAGCTTCAACGCTTGCGCGGCCTGCACATCAGGCGCGCTTTGCGGCATCGATGCGGGCTCGCCGCGCGCAGCAATGGTCATGGATCCATTCGATACGCGGCGCGCGCTTGGCCCATTGCCAGAGGGTGAAGCGGATGACGATGAAGCTGGTGCTGAATAACCTTCTTGCTTCAAGCGTCGCAAGGTTTCGTCGGGCGTTGGCAGATCGGCAGCATAGGCCAAGCGGATCAACACCATTTCAGCAGCGGTCACGGGACGCGGTGCTGAATCAATTTCAGAAAGCCCTTTCAGCAAAATCTGCCAGGCGCGTGAAAGCACATTCATCGGCAATGACATGAAGCTGCGGCCGCGCGTGCGTTCGGCTTCTGTCACATCTTGGCTGATGGCCGCATCGGGCACCACTTTCAACCGTGTCACGAAATGCGAGAATTCCGCGAGATCGGCAATGATCTGGCGCGGATCAGCACCGAGATCATATTGCGCTTTGAATTCCATCAGCGCGTCATGCATGCGGCCATGCATGAGATGATCGAAGAGATCGATGATACGCGCGCGATCCGCCAAGCCCAACATCACGCGCACGGTTTCGGCCTCCACAAGGCCTGCACCATGCGCAATGGCTTGATCAAGCAACGAGAGCGCATCGCGCACCGAGCCTTCGGCCGCGCGCGCAATCAAAGCGAGCGCGTCATCTTCGGCTTTCACAAGCTCGGCCGCACAGATTTTTTTCAAATGCGCGACAAGCACATCGGCATCAACACGACGCAAATCAAAACGCTGACAGCGCGAGAGAATCGTCACCGGCACTTTGCGAATTTCAGTGGTCGCGAAAATGAATTTTGCATGCGGGGGCGGCTCTTCAAGCGTTTTCAAAAACGCGTTGAAGGCTTTGTCGGAGAGCATATGCACTTCGTCGATGATGTAGACTTTGTAACGCGCTGATGCCGGTGAATAGCGCACGCCGTCAGTGAGTTGTTTCACATCATCAATGCCGGTATGCGAGGCGGCATCCATTTCGAGCACATCGACATGGCGCGATTCCATAATCGCGCGGCAATGCACGCCTTCTTGCGGCATGTGAATGGTGGGGCCGCCGCTGCCATCGGGCAAAAGATAATTGAGGCCACGCGCGAGAATACGCGCCGTTGTCGTTTTGCCGACACCGCGGACGCCGGTGAGCATCCAGGCTTGCGGAATGCGGCCCGTATCAAAGGCATTCGAAAGCGTACGCACCATCGCTTCTTGGCCAATGAGATCGGTGAAGGTCTGCGGGCGATATTTACGCGCGAGCACGCGATAGGCGCCGGTTGAGGGCGCGGGCGTGGCATCGCCGAAGAGAGAGGCGGAACCGGTTTCAGAGGCGGGCGTGTCGCTCATTTGTGGCGTCGTCCCCCGCGCAAAATAAACAAACCGATGAGGGAGGCGACATACGCCTCCCCAATTTCAACAAAAAGGAGGGTGGAAGGCTGGACGATGACCCGCCCGGGCTCGTTAGGGCTGCTTCCTTCCGGACCTGACCCGGTTGGCGAGTGGTACGTCCAACGCCAACCTTCCACCCCCTATATCGGGGATTAGCTGAGAAAAAACAAGCGATTCGGGAGGATGGAATTTTTTGCTTCGGGCCCGGCCTCGGCGGGGCTAAAACCCCGCCATGACCGACTTCTCCCTCGATTCGCGGCTTCACGCCGACACGATCCCGATTGGCGATCTTCATCTCTCGCGCGTGCTGTTGATGAATGATGCGCAATTTCCCTGGGTGATTTTGGTGCCGCGCCGCGCCGCGATGCGGGAGATCATCGATCTCGCCCCCAAAGATCGCGCTACGCTTTACCGCGAGATTGAAGGCGTGAGCGAGGCGATGCAACGGCTCTTCTCACCGACAAAGCTCAATGTCGCCGCGCTCGGCAATATGGTGGCGCAGCTTCATGTGCATGTGATTGCGCGCTTTGAAACCGATGCCGCATGGCCGAAGCCTGTGTGGTCGATGGGTGCGCGCGTGCCCTATACGCCCGACGCTGCGCAAGCACGCGTCGATGCACTCTCTGTTGCTTTGGGGCGCTTGTGAATGAGTGATCGGTTTTCAAAACTCGGTTATGTGACCAACCCGCTTGATCGGCGCGGCGATTTGCGTGATCGCCCCGAGGCGCTTGCCGCCTTGCGCGCGCAAGCCGATGCGGGTGTGTTGGTGTTTGCGGGTGATCTCTCACTTTTGAAACGGCAGGGCGACGCGCTTGAAGGCCTGTTCGCTCCAAACGAAATAAAGGCGCTCGGCACACCGCGCGCGACGCTTTTTTTAGGCCTAGACGGCACACGACCGCTTTTTGCGGACGAGATTGACTCAGATGCCGCCGAACGTTTTGCCGATGATGCGCGTGTGATGGTGATTGATGCGCGCTCGATTGCCGTGCAGGGCTTGTTGCCCGCGTCTCTCATCGGCCCGCTCGCGGAAGCGAAAGCGCTGTTGCATTGGCATCGCAAACATCGCTTCTGCGCGGCGTGTGGCGCGCCCTCGCGCGTTGCGAGCGCGGGATGGAAGCGCATTTGTGATGCTTGCGAGACAGAACATTTTCCCCGCACCGATCCCGTGGTGATCATGTTGTCCGTGCGCGGGGACAAATGCGTGCTCGGGCGGCAATCGCGTTTTCCGCCGGGCATGTATTCCTGCCTCGCCGGATTTTTGGAACCGGGCGAAACGATTGAAGCGGCGGTGCGGCGCGAAACACTCGAAGAGGCAGGCGTGCGCACGGGACAGGTGCGCTATCTCGCCTCGCAGCCTTGGCCGTTCCCCGCATCCTTGATGATCGGCTGCATTGCCGAGGCGTTGAATGATGAACTCACCATTGACGGCGAAGAGCTTGAACATGCGCGCTGGTTCACGCGCGATGAAGTGCGCTTGATGTTGGAGGACCAACACCCCGACGGATTGCTCGCCCCGCAACCCATGGCGATTGCCAATGCGCTCCTCAAAAGCTGGGTGTTGGATGGGGTGGGGGTGTGAGCTCTTGTCAAATATCTGACGTTACGTAATATGTCTTAACGCCTGCGTATCCGGCGATTCGTGTTTTGCCCGGATAAACGCATGGACCTAACGGCGGAAGAAAAAGCGCATCTCAAAAGCCTGATCGATCGCGGCGAGCCTTTGCCGGACGATTATCGCTTTCGTCTCTTCAAAGAACCACGCGAGACGGAACTCATCTGGCCGGGCAAAACGCATGAGGTGACGAATGCGATTTTGCCGTTTCAAGTGATTGAACAAATCGATGAGCCGCGCGCTGAAATCGCCCACGCGCCGGATCTCTTCGAACTCGACCGTGCAACAGGCCGCCAGCAGAGCGGCTGGACCAACAAGCTCATCTGGGGTGACAACAAGCTCGTTCTCTCATCGTTGAAAAACGGCCCGCTCCGCCGCGAGATCGAAAAGGCGGGCGGATTGAAGCTTGTCTATATCGACCCGCCATTCGATGTCGGCGCGGACTTTAGTTATGAAGTTGAGGTGGGCGGAGAAACTCTAACAAAAGAGCCGAGCGTAATCGAGGATGTTGCCTATCGCGACACTTGGGGAAAAGGAGCAGCTTCTTTCATCCAAATGGTATACGAGCGTATTGCCTTAATTCGCGATCTATTAGCAGAAGACGGATCTCTATATATCCATTGTGATCACAGAACCTCAAATTTAATTCGAACGATCGGTGAAGAAGTATTTGGCAATTCTAGCTTTCTGAACCACATTGTGTGGAAATTTTCAACACGAAGTTCGATTAAAACTACTTGGAAGCGAAGTCATCACGACATTTATTTTTTTAAAAAAAATGACGATCCCGTATTTAATTGGGACAATGAATTTGTATTAGAGCCACTCTCAGAGTCCACGATAAAAAAGTATCGATACGTTGACGAAAATGGTCCATATCGTTTGAGCGGAAGAAATATAACCGGCAGTCCAATAAAAAGCGCAAAAGACGTGGATCCGGAGTGGGAAAAAACCCATCCCGAATTAGTTGTTCGTGATTATCTGCGTGAGGGTAAGGTTGCGACGGATACATTTATCATAGATATCGAAAACCAAATGTCATCCGTTAGAACAGGATACCCAACTCAAAAACCAGAAGAATTACTCAGAAAACTGATCTCCGCCTCATCGAACCCCGGCGATCTCGTCGCCGATTTCTTCTGCGGCTCCGGGACAACTTTAGCGGTTGCGGAAAAGCTCGGGCGGAAATGGATCGGGTGCGATCTTGGTCGTTTCGCCATTCATACGTCGCGCAAGCGCCTGATTGGTGTGCAGCGCGACTTGAAGAAAGACAACAAGCCCTATCGCTCTTTTGAAATTCTCAATCTAGGGAAATATGAGCGGCAATATTTCGTCGGCATTGATCCGACTCTGCCGGAAAAAGAACGTCGTGCCATCAGCGCGCAAAAAGACGAGCATTATACAACGCTCATCCTGCAAGCCTATAAAGCCGAGCGCGTGTTTCAATCCCCTCCCTTCCATGGCCGCAAAGGCAACGCCCTTGTGCTTGTCGGGGCGGTGGATGCGCCTGTCACAAGCGGGCAATGCAAGCTCGCGATAGATGCCGCGCGCAAACTTGGCGTCACCCAAATTCATGTTCTCGGCTTTGAATTTGAAATGGGGCTGACGCCACGCATCACCGATGAAGCGCGCGAGCGCGGTGTCAATCTCGCGCTCAGACATATTCCGAAAGAAGTGTTTGACAAACGCGCGGTTGAGAAGAGCCAAGTCAGCTTCCACGATGTCGCCTATATTGACGTGAAGACCGCGCGCAAAGGCTTGGAGGTGAGCGTGAAACTCGAACTCTTCGGCGTGGCCTATGTGCAGGATGATTCCGTTCGCCTTGCGGATGATTTGAAACCGGGCGCAAGCAAAGTGACAGTCGACAAAGGGCAGGTTGTTAAAATCTCAAAAGATAAAAATAAAAAAGTTACGCAAGAGATTCTCACGCAACATTGGACGGATTGGATCGATTATTGGGCGGTTGATTTCGATTACACCAACCGCAAGGAGATCATCACGATGACCGCGCCCGATGCGTCAGGTCGGATGATTGATCGGCCGCAATGGACAGGCGGTTATATTTTTGAAAATGAATGGCAAAGCTACCGCACAAAACGGGACCGTTCGCTTGAGCTTGTCTCCGCGCCGCACACTTACCCCGCCAAAGGCAAATATAAAATCGCTGTGAAGGTGATTGATATTTTTGGCAATGACACAACGAAAGTGGTGGAGGTAACGGTCTGATGAATTCACCATGTCGCGGCACCCCTCTCTCAACCGTCATTGCGAGCGTGAGCGAAGCAATCCAGCTGATGATGGTTATTAATGTGCAATGTCTCCATCGCACCTCTTCTTTTGACTCCAACTGGATTGCTTCGCGTTCGCTCGCAATGACGAAAAGGGATGTCTGATGCCGCTCCATCCCGATTTCCCGACCAATCCTTACACGATCCTCGATCCGTCCATTCGCTGGTATCCCGGCGAGGCGCAATTGGGTGAAATGGGGCATGAAAAACTCATTGCACCGCTTGTGCATAAAATTCGACAAGGCGTGAAAGATTGGCGCGCGGCGGGTTATCCCGATGTCTCCGAGACAACCCGCGCCTTGCTCGTCCATTGGTTTGAAACCGAACATGTGATTGTGACCGCGAATGGCACAAAGCCGTTCCGTTGGTATTTCGCACAGCGCGAAGCGGTTGAAAGTGCCATCTGGCTTTATGAGCATGAAGGCGCGCGCGATGCGCAGGCGCTGATGCGGTATGATTCCAATGGCAGTGTGTCCCGCAATATGTTTCTGACCCATTGGCCTCATTATGTGATGAAGCTTGCGACAGGGGCAGGCAAAACCAAGGTCATGAGTCTGCTCATGACATGGAGTTATTTTCATGCATTTTACGAAAAAGACTCGCCGCTCTCGACCAATATCTTGCTGATCGCGCCGAATATCATTGTGCTCGATCGCTTGCGTAGCGATTTTGAGGGAAACCGAATTTTTTATGAAGATCCGCTTCTCCCTGAAAATGGATATGAAGGGCGCGACTGGCAAGCCGATTTCCAAATGACCGTGCATATTCAAGACGAAATTGGCACGGTGGCTAAAACCGGCAATCTGTTCCTGACCAATATTCACCGCGTCAGTGATGCACCCGCGCCGCCAAGCTATGAGGATGAGAATACGACCGATTATTTTTTAGGTCCAAAGCCCGTGACCAAGACGACCGACAATCTTGTCGATCTCGGGGTGATTGTGCGGCAAGTGGATGATCTTGTTATTTTCAATGATGAGGCGCATCACATTCATGAGCAGAATGCGTGGTATAAAAATATCGAAGATATCGTCCTCAAAATGCGTCAGACGGATCGGCGCTTCGGCGGGCAATTCGATGTCACCGCGACACCTAAGCATAATAATGCATCGATCTTTGTGAATACGATCAGCGATTATCCGCTCGTCGAAGCCATTCGCCAACGCGTCGTGAAAAAACCCGTTCTGCCCGATGAGGTCTCGCGTGCAAAATTGCGCGAAGAGCAATCAACCGATTTTGTTGAACGCTATCGCGACCATATTGATCTCGGCGTTGTGGAATGGCGCAAATATCAAACGGAGATGGACAAGGCCGGACGTAAGGCTGTGCTGTTTATCATGACCGACGAGACCAAGAATTGCGATCTCGTCGCCGACTATCTTTCACGCACCTATCCGGATTTGTCAGAGCAGGTGCTTGTGATTCACACGAATAAATCCGGTGAAATATCGGAGTCAGTCAGCGGAAAGAGCAAAGAGGAACTGGATAAATTACGTCAGGCCAGCCGTGAAATTGATTCCGGCGAAAGCCCCTATAAAGCGGTCGTCTCTGTCATGATGCTACGGGAAGGCTGGGATGTGCAATCTGTCTGCGTGATCGTTGGTTTGCGCGCCTACAACTCGCAAGCCAAGATTTTGCCGGAGCAAACGCTCGGGCGCGGCTTGCGACGCATGTTTCGTGGCGATGATACTCTCGTTGAAACCGTCTCGGTCATCGGCACGGAAGCCTTTATCGATTTTGTGAACGGCATCAAAAGCGAAGGTGTCGAATTGGACGAGGTGCCGATGGGTGGGCAATCGCCCGGTGCGGGGCCATTGGTAGTTGAAGTCGATTCAGATAATCCGAAAAAGAATATTGCGGCGCTTGATATTGTCCTTCCCGTTCTCGCAAAGCGGATTGAGCGGGAGTATAAAAATCTGGATGATATTGATATCGAAACCCTCACCAATTGGCGTGTTCCTTTAAAATCCTTCAGCACTGAAGAGCAAAGGCACATTGTCTTTAAGCATATTGATACGGACGAGATCAGTCATGTGACGGAGCTTTCTAATATCGGACCGGCTTCGGCTGAAAATGTCATTGGCTGGTTTGCTCGAACGATCAAACGTGACCTGCGACTTGTCGGCGGCTTTGACGTGCTCTTTGGCAAA
This sequence comes from Alphaproteobacteria bacterium, assembly GCA_037131735.1. GTDB lineage: Bacteria > Pseudomonadota > Alphaproteobacteria > Rhizobiales > Beijerinckiaceae > CAIUPE01. Next base: position 84,830 of record JBAXQM010000008.1, on the reverse strand, counting down.
ATCAAATATTTTGTTGAAACACGACTTTTCGAAACCCCCGTTTCGCTTGATGATCAGAATGTGCTCAGAAATTTATCCGAACCGGCAACGAGCGAAGTTCTGTTCAAAACGCTCAAAGGCGCGATTAATGATTTGACAATCGTGGATCGCGGGACGAGCCGCATTGAAAATTCAATCAAGCTTTCAAACACGCGCGCTCACGTCAAACCGCGTGGCGATTATGTTCAATCGGACAAATCAATTTTCAACCGCGTCGTGGGTGACAATAAACTCGAAAATGATTTTGCCGCATTCCTTGAGCGGGCTGCCGATATTGTCTCTTACGTGAAGAACGATACTCATACGGGGTTCTTTGTCGAATATGCGAGTCCGCGTGGCAGTATTGCGAATTACTACCCCGATTTTATTGCCAAGGCGCAAGATGGCGCGATCTGGATCATTGAAACCAAAGGTCAAGAAGACATTGATGTTGAACCGAAATGGCAACGGCTCTTGTCATGGTGCGATGATGCAACCGCGCTTGATGGAAACGGCGTCATCTATCGCGCACTCTTTGTCGATCAAGCAACGTGGGAACGTCACGCGGGACAGATCAAATCTTTCGGTGAAGCGACAAGCGTATTTGATCGCGCTTAATCCTCACACTCCCTCACTCTTCGCGATTTCGATGCCGAAGCCGGAGAGGCCGACATAAGAGCGGTTGGAGGAGGCGAGATTGATGATGGAGCTCACGCCGAGATCTTTCAAAATCTGCGCGCCCAAGCCGATTTCGCGCCATTGTTGTTGGCGCACATCATCGGAATTGGCTTGGCCTTTGAGCGCCTGCACCGGCACGCCCGATGTGCCGTCACGCAGATAGACCAACACGCCGCGGCCTTCTTTTTTGAAATGCTGCAACGCGCGTGAAATCGTATCGCCACCACCAAACACATCGGTCAACACATTGGCGCGGTGAAGCCGCGTCGGGATATTTTGGCCGTCACCAATTTTGCCATGCACGAAGGCAAAATGATGCACGGGATCAAAGGGCGTGACATAGGCATAGCCGGTAACCTCGCCGATTTCGGTTGTCACCGCGAAACTCGCCACACGCTCGACGAGTTTTTCGCGCGCTTGGCGATAGGCGATGAGATCGGCCACAGAAATGCGTTTGATCTTGTGCGTTTCACCAAAGGCTTTGATCTGATCGCCGCGCATCACGGTGCCGTCATCATTGGCGAGTTCGCAAATTACGCCGACAGGCGGAAGATTCGCGAGTTTGCACAAATCGACTGCCGCTTCGGTATGACCCGAGCGCATCAACACACCGCCATCTTTCGCAATCAGCGGAAAAATATGGCCGGGGCGCACAAAATCATCCGCACCCATATTGCCATTGGCGAGCGCGCGCACGGTGTTGGAGCGTTGCTCGGCGGAAATACCGGTGGTGAGCCCGTGTTTCACATCAACCGTAACAGTGAAAGCGGTGCCCAGCGGTGCGTCATTGCTCGCCACCATCGGGTTGAGGTGAAGGCGCTTGGCTTCCGCAACTGAAACCGGCGCGCAGACAATGCCGCAGGTGTTGCGGATGATGAAGGCCATCTTCTCAGGTGTGCAATGCACCGCTGCACAAATCAGATCGCCCTCATTCTCGCGATCATCATCATCGGTCACAATGACAAGATCACCTTTGGCAAAGGCTTCAATCGCTTCACTGACGGCATGGTGCATGGCGGCGGGTCCGGTTGGAGAGGAGGAAGGGAAAGGGGGCTGAAACGCGAGGAAATCATTGGGCGTCACCGCGCCTTTGGTCTCTTTCGAGATCAATGCGGCGGTTTCGCGGGAGAGCCACGCGTCGTCTTGATTGCAAAGCTGGGTGATCGTGCCCGGAGACACACCAATGCGCCGGGCAAAGTCGATCCGGCTGACGGCGTGGGATTTGAGCCATTCTGCAAGTTTCATGGGCGGTCTTTTAGCGAGACTAAAACGCCCGCGCTAGGGGTGACCGCTTGCAGCGCTGCAAATTTCAGTTTGGATGAAATCAGGCTGCCTGCCCGTCAATATCGACATATTCGGCGCGGCTTGACGGCAAAGGCGGGTTTTGGCCGTCGGCCCGAATGCCTTCGAGATGAAACTCGATCGCATTGCGGATTTCGCGCTTCACCTCTTCAATTGTTTCGCCCACGGATACGCAGCCGGGCAAATCCGGCACATAGGCCGAATAATTATGCTCGCCCTTTTCGATCACGACGGCGTAACGCATGGCCTAATCCCTCAATTGAGCCTGTTTCAAAATGCTCTTCAACGTGCCCGTTTGCAAGTCTGCGCTCAGTTTACCGGGAACCGTGACCCGCCCCGGCTTTGTCGGATGCGAATATTGGCGATGACTGCCGCGGGTAGCAATTAAGACCCAACCATCAGCTTCAAGGCGGCGGATAATGTCTTTAACGCGGGTCGGAATAACTACCTCACATGGCATGAGGGTGCAGACCAATGGACATTAGGTCCAAGATTTACGTTAGGTCAATTTATATTGAAAACCATTTGCCGCGTTTGTTCGCAGTAACGGGAAAATCACCCCACCTGTCCGCGATGGCGCAGATAATGATCCGCCAGCACACAGGCCATCATCGCTTCGCCCACAGGTACCGCGCGGATGCCGACGCAGGGGTCGTGGCGGCCTTTGGTGAGGATATCGGCATCTTGCCCCGCTTTATCGATGGTCTTGCGCGGGGTGAGGATGGAGGAGGTCGGCTTCACGGCAAAACGCGCGACAATCGGTTGGCCGGTTGAAATGCCACCCAAAATGCCGCCCGCGTGATTGGCGAGGAAATGCGGGTGCCCATCAGGGCCGCGTCGCATTTCATCGGCGTTTTCTTCGCCCGTCATCGCGGCGGTGGCGAAACCGTCGCCAATCTCGACGCCCTTGACCGCATTGATGCCCATAAAGGCCGAGGCGATATCGGAATCGAGCTTGCCGTAAAGTGGCGCGCCCCAACCGGCGGGCACATTTTCGGCCACGACTTCGATCACCGCGCCGATGGAAGAACCGGATTTGCGGATGTCATCAAGATAGGTCTCGTAATATTTTGCCATCTCGGAATCGGGGCAGAAAAACGGATTGTTGTTCACTTCTGCCCAATCCCACCGCGCGCGATCAATTTTATGCGGGCCCATTTGCACGAGCGCCGCGCGGATGATGACATTCGGAATGATTTTGCGCGCAATCGCACCGGCAGCGACACGCGCTGCGGTTTCACGCGCGGAGGAGCGTCCGCCACCGCGGTAATCGCGAATGCCATATTTCGCGTCGTAAGTCAGATCGGCGTGACCGGGGCGAAATTTGTCTTTGATGTCGCCATAGTCTTTCGAGCGCTGGTCGGTGTTTTCGATCATCAGCGCAATCGGCGTGCCGGTGGTAACTTGCTGGCCGGTGGCTTCATCCGTGAAGACGCCAGAGAGAATTTTCACTTCATCGGCTTCGCGGCGTTGCGTGGTAAAGCGCGACTGGCCTGGCTTGCGGCGATCAAGATCGGCCTGAATATCGGCGGCGTCGAGCGCGAGGCGCGGCGGGCAGCCATCAACCACGCAGCCAATCGCCACCCCGTGGCTCTCGCCAAAAGTCGTGACGCGGAACATATGGCCGAATGTGTTGAATGACATGGAGCGGGCCGCCTTGTTGAACTCTGCCCCTTTTAGAAACGGGGCGGCTCCGGGTCAAATCCGGAAGGAATTAGTGCCATTTGAACCGGTTGTTCTCGAAGACCAGCACGCGGCCTTGGTGGATGTCCTGACGGGGCGCGTCATGCACGGGGATGTCGGTGAGCATCGCCATCAAAGCGCGCGCGACACCGCCATGGGAGACCACGACCCGTTCCTCGACGATCGTTTCGACCCAAGGCTTGAGGCGCGCGGTGAGCATTTCATAGCTCTCGCCCTTGGGCGGGACATAATCCCATTTCTGTCGGTTGCGCGTGGTTTCGATCAGCGGATCTTTTTTTCTCAGTTCCGCCCAAGTGAAGCCTTCCCATGTGCCGAAGGTAATCTCTTTGAGCCGATCATCGGTTTCGTAAGAGAGCGGATCAAGCCCTAATGCGCGGCGCGCGATTTCTGCGGTTTCGCGCGTGCGGCCCAAAGGGCTTACGAGCCATCGGGACTGGGCGGGATCGTCGATCAGTTTTTCAAGCCGGCGACCAACCTCTTCGGCTTGAATGCGGCCGAGCGGATTGAGCGGAATATCGGTTTGCCCTTGCAGACGGCCTTCGACATTCCAGTCGGTTTCGCCATGACGCACAAACAGAATGCGCGGGTGCGCCGCCATTGATGATCAGCCCTTGTCGAGCGTAATATCGGGCGCTTCCGGATTTTTCATGCCGACGACATGATAACCCGCATCGACATGCTGAATTTCGCCGGTGATTCCGCGGCCCATATCGGAAAGCATGAAAGCGGCCGCATCGCCGACTTCTTCGATTGTCACGGTGCGGCGGAGTGGCGAGTTCAATTCATTCCATTTGAGGATATAGCGGAAATCGCCAATGCCTGAAGCCGCGAGCGTTTTGATGGGCCCTGCAGAAATCGCGTTGACGCGAATATTCTGTGGGCCGAGATCGGCCGCGAGATAGCGCACGCTCGCTTCCAATGCCGCTTTCGCAACACCCATCACATTGTAATGCGGCATCCATTTCTCGGCGCCGTAATAAGTGAGCGTGAGCATCGAGCCGCCATTCTTCATCAGCTTTTCGGCACGTTGCGCCACCGCTGTGAAGGAATAGCAGGAAATCAGAAGCGATTTTGTGAAATTGGCTTCCGACGTATCGATATAACGGCCCGTCAATTCATCCTTGTCCGAGAAGGCGATGGCATGAACGAGAAAATCCAACCCGCCCCATTGCTTCTCGACTTCCGCGAACACCGCATCGATGGAGGCCGTGTCTGTCACATCACAATGGCCGACGACATGGCCGCCGAGTTCGGCGGCGAGCGGACGCACGCGCTTCTCGAGCGCTTCGCCTTGGAAGGTGAAGGCCAATTCGGCACCCTGATCACGGGCCGAGCGGGCGATGCCCCAGGCGATCGATTTGTTATTGGCAAGGCCCATAATGAGCCCGCGTTTGCCGCTGAGAATGCCGGAAGGGGAGGAAGACGACATGGACGAGACTACCTGACAGGTAAGAGAGGGGTGGTCGGGTGACCCTGCCCCCTCCTTAGCCCAAGCCTTTCCGCGATGAAAGCACCAAGGCGTCACGCCCCTCATCCAATTGCCAAGGGAAAAGCGGAGCAGGGCGGGTCGGCCCCCACTGGTATTCGGTTGTGAAACTGCTATAGACGCGCCGCCCCGAGCGCTGTCGGGACGCGCAAAGAGTGGTGTAAGCATGCCCCCCCATCGAATTGATCAAGACGACGCCCCGCACGGGCACGACCATCATCATGACGACCATCACCATGGTCACGGTGGGCATCACGGGGGCCACGGCCAGCAACACTTCTGGTCGCTGGCGATCGGCAGTATTGGCGTCGTATTTGGTGACATTGGCACGAGCCCGCTCTACGCGTTTCGCGAAGCGCTTCACGCCGCTGTGGGCGCGCATCACTTTCAAGAAGGCCAAACGCTTCCTGAAATTCCGCAAGATGCCGTGTTCGGTGTCTTGTCACTGATTTTCTGGGCGCTACTTCTCGTTGTTACCGCAAAATATGTGATCATTCTGCTGCGCGCAGACAATAATGGCGAAGGCGGCACACTCTCTTTGATGGCGCTTGGTCAACGCGCTTTAGGCAAAGGGGGCAACGGGATATTTCTTTTAGGCGTGATCGGCGCCGCCATGTTTTATGGTGACTCGATCATCACGCCGGCCATTTCCGTTTTGTCCGCAGTTGAAGGTGTGAAGCTCATCACGCCCGCGCTTGATTCTTTTATTATTCCCATCACGCTTGTGATTTTGATTGTGCTCTTCGCCGTGCAAAGTCGTGGCACCGCGAGTGTGGCGACCTTCTTCGGTCCCATCATGCTGATCTGGTTTGGTATGCTCGCTGTGGGCGGCATCATGCATATCAGCGATGATTTTTCGATCCTCTATGCCCTCAATCCGATTTATGGCATTCGCTTTGTGATTGAGCATCGCGTGATCGGCCTTGTGACGTTAGGCGCTGTGTTCCTTGCGGTAACGGGGGGCGAGGCGCTCTACACTGACCTTGGTCATTTCGGCAAAAGCCCGATTCGGTCGGCTTGGCTCTTTCTTGTTTTGCCAGCCTTGCTGCTCAACTATTTCGGTCAAGGCGCCATGGTGCTTGCTAATCCCGAATTGGCAACCGATCCATTCTTCAATCTCTTTCCGAAATGGGCAGCGTTCCCCGTCGTGGGTATGGCGACGCTCGCGACAGTTATTGCCAGCCAAGCGGTGATCACTGGCGCCTTCTCACTGACGAGCCAAGCGATTCAGCTCGGTCTTCTGCCGCGTATGGAAATTCGCTTCACGTCTGAGACTCATGCGGGCCAAATCTTTTTGCCGCGCATCAATTCGCTGTTGCTGATCGGCGTTGTTGTTCTTGTTGTGGTGTTTAAATCATCGAATGCGCTGGCGTCCGCCTATGGCATTGCAGTGACCACGACGATGGTTGTTGATGCGACATTGGGCTTCATCGTGATTTGGAAATTATGGAAATGGAATCCGTGGCTCGCCGGGATCACCATCATTCCCTTCATGATGATCGACTTCACATTCTTCTCGGCCAATCTGTTGAAGCTCTTCGACGGTGCCTATGCGCCACTCACTTTCGGCTTCCTCTTGATCATGCTGATGGCGACCTGGCGAAAGGGAACCCGTATTCTGTCCGAGAAAACACGACAGGGTGAAGTGCCGCTTGAAGTGCTCATTCATTCGCTCGAGAAAAAACCGCCGCATATTGTGGCCGGTACGGCTGTATTCCTGACCTCTGATCCAGAATCGGCGCCGACATCTTTGTTGCATAATCTCAAGCACAATAAGATCTTGCATGAGAAGAATGTCGTCTTGACCGTATCAACGGGTGATACGCCGCGCGTGAGCGACAAAGATCGTGTCCAGGTTGAGCAAATCAGCCCGCGCTTTATTCGCGTCTCAATGAAGTTTGGCTATATGGAAACACCAAACGTGCCGCGTGGTCTTGCGATTGCTCGTAAGCATGGGTGGTCCTTCGACATCATGTCGACATCCTTCTTCGTGTCGCGTCGGTCGATTAAAGTTGCAGCGCAATCAGGCATGCCACTCTGGCAAGATCAGCTTTTCATTGCTCTGGCGCGTAACGCCTATGATGCGACGAGCTACTTCCAGATTCCAACCGGACGCGTCGTGGAAGTAGGTACGCAGGTTTCAGTATAAGCTTTATTGAAGCAAAACTGCGCGGCGATTATGCGCCGCGCAAAAAGCGATCCCGATGCGGCCATGCGTCTTGCGTTGGCACAAAAATACGGATCGTATCACCTACAGCAATGGTACCACCCTGTTCGGCATAGGCGACCACGCCGCGTTTCTTCTTCGCGAATTTTGGAAATGATAGGCCTTTGCCGGGGTGATGGCGTTCGATCACTTCAGCCGGATATTTGCACGGCAGATTTTCAAGATCGACAATCACAGTAGCCCCGGATGAAAACATTAAACGCGAACCGGGCGGCAACAAAGTGAAATCGGGAATATCTTTCACAAGAAGATTAGCGCCGATCCATTCGGGCTTCACGTCTGGAATCTCCATGCGCGTTGCGACATCGGCAAGATCTTCAACGGAGGCTATGGAAAATTGACGGCTGTTGAAGATATCAAGTCCACGCGGATATTGCATGAGCGTGCGGCTATCAGATTTTTTTGTGCGGCCTGAATGGCAATCGCCCACAACACCATCAAGTGTGATCTCGAGTTTTTCACGCGCGATTTTTTCGAGGCCAGGTTTGCGGTCGGGAGCAAGATAGCATCCCACCACATGGCCAACGCATGAAATTTCTTTGAGTTGTGCCATTGATTAGTCTTTCGCCTCTTTCAGCGCGGTTTACGATCGCGCCAGCGTTTCATCATCATCTCGAGTTCGAGATCGGGTTCTTTGGGAATTGTCACTTCGATTGTCGCGAGTAAATCGCCAGCACCATCTTCGGCAGGAACGCCTTTGCCGCGTAAGCGCAATGTCTGTCCGCTTGAACTATAAGGCGGGATCGATAGGTCAACCGCACCTTCAAGTGTTGGCACGCGCACGCGCCCGCCAAGTACGGCATCTTCAAGAGGAATTTGAACGCGCACTTTTAGATTTTTGCCATCAACCTGAAAGCGATGGTCTTGCGCGATATGAATCGTGACATAGGCGTCGCCTGGGGGGCCACCAGCCGGACTCGCATGACCTTGCCGCTTTAACCGGATCACTTTGCCTTCGGTCACACCGGCAGGCACTTTCACTTCGATCATCCGACCTGTTGGCAACGAAACGCGCGTCGTCGTGCCTGAAAGCGATTCAGCAAGTGTGATCTTCGCGACAACCTTGATGTCTGGTCCTGGCTCGGGCCCGCGTTTTTTTTCCCGTGGATCGCCTGCTCCTGAACGAAAGAAATCCGCAAAGAGATCAGAGGCGTCGAAGCCTGGACCACCGAAACCGCCGCCGCCAAAGGGTCCGCCGGAAAATCCGCCTGCGCGACCTGAACGCGCGCCGCCGAAGGGCCCACCACCGAAGCCTGCGCCGAAGCCCGCACGCGGCTTACCTTCGGCATCAATCTCGCCCGCATCGAATTGTTTGCGCTTCTTGTCGTCGCCCAAAATTTCATAGGCCGAGTTCAATTCGGCAAATTTATCCTTGGCCTTCGGATCAGTCTTGTTGCGGTCGGGATGAAGGACTTTCGCCTGCTTGCGGAAAGCCTTTTTGATGTCATCCTCGCTCGCAGTCTTGCCGACGCCGAGGACGGAATAAGGGTCACGCATGAAGCAGGTCCTGACTCATTCATTTCCGTGAAAACCGGAAAGAATTAGATTTGAACCTTATTTAAGGGCCGCTTCCGCTCTACGCAATGCGAGGGTTTAACGAAGTCAGCTTTTTTGCGAGGCCGTGTCAACGATATGCCAGGCGCCCGCCATGGACCGGCAGGCGGTGCCGCTGGTCGTTTGCGGCTCTTTGCCGGCTGTTTTCACTTCGGCCTCAAAGGCGCGGCAAAGGTCGCCCTCACGCATAAAGGCGATGCCCAGCGCGCGGAAAGAGCCTTTGGTGCCGCTTTTGCTGCTCCAGAGTACGGATGTACCCGCATTGTCGGGCCCGAGTGCCGTGGCAAGCGCCGAGGCGGCTTCATTCCAGTCGCTGGCGGTCAACCCAGGGGAGAGCGCTGTGGCATCCGAGCGGATGGTGCTTGTGTAGAGCGGCCCGCGATCAGGCATGAATTCCGAGAAGATAGGCAAAGTCGAGCCGCACGCGCCAAGCGCGAGCAGCGTCGAGGCGGCCAGAAGTTGGCCGAGAGGCCGGAGGCTCCGGCGGGCATAATTCAGAAAAACCATTGGCAGGGTTACGCCGTATGTCCTATGCGACCTTCTGGCCACGCCGGAGCATTAGAATCGTGAAAAGTTTAACGGATGGTGACTTTACCGAAGCGGCAGAGCCTTTTGCTCTGTTTTCGCACTGGTTTTCTGACGCCACAGCCTCAGAACCCAATGATCCCAATGCCATGGCGCTCGCAACCGTCGATCCAGACGGTTTGCCGAATGTGCGCATGGTCTTGATGAAAGGCTGGGATGAGGCGGGCTTCGTGTTCTATACAAACACCGAATCAGCCAAGGGGCGCGAATTGCTCAGTGGCAAAAAGGCGGCCCTTGTTCTCCATTGGAAGAGCCTCAGGCGGCAGGTGCGCGTACGCGGACCGGTAGAGACGGTGAGTGAGGCTGAGGCGGACGAGTATTTCCGCTCTCGCCCGCGCGACAGCAGAATTGGCGCTTGGGCGAGCCAACAATCGCGTCCACTCGAGAGCCGTTTCGCGCTCGAGAAAGCGGTTGCGACCAATGCCACGAAATATGCGATAGGAGATGTGCCGCGTCCGCCGCATTGGACCGGCTTCCGCATCCGCCCGGTCGAAATCGAATTTTGGCAAGACAAACCGTTTCGCCTGCATGACCGCGTTGTATTCCGCCGCTCTACACCGGAAGGCGGATGGAGCAAGGCGCGTCTCTACCCGTAAGTCTATTCTCACTCCCTGTTTTTGTTTTTGCGTATGAAGGAAAACCCTATGACACAGACCGGCGAAAACGCCCCGCGCCGCACGATGCTCCTCACCGGAGCCAGTCGCGGCATCGGTCATGCGACCGTGAAGCGTTTCTCCGCAGCGGGATGGCGTGTGATTAGCTGTTCGCGCCAAGCGTTTCCTGAAAATTGCCCGTGGGAAATGGGCGCGCAAGATCATATTCAGGTCGATCTCGCCAATCCGCAAAACACATTTGAAGCGATCGCTGAAATCAAGCGTCGTCTTGAAGATGGGCGTCTTGATGCGCTCGTGAACAATGCGGCGATTTCTCCGAAAGGCGAAGGCGGATCACGACTCGGTGCAATCAATACCGAGTACGATACGTGGAGCACGGTGTTTCAGGTGAATTTCTTTGCGCCCGTCATGTTGGCGCAAGGTTTGATCGATGAACTCAAAAAAGCGAAAGGCTCGATTGTGAATGTCACATCTATTGCCGGATCGCGTGTTCATCCTTTTGCGGGCGCCGCTTATGCAACATCGAAAGCCGCGCTTGCAGGTCTAACGCGCGAGATGGCGTCCGACTACGGTCCGCTCGGCGTGCGTGTGAATTCAATCTCGCCCGGTGAAATCGATACGTCTATTCTCTCGCCCGGCACCGATAAAATTGTGGCGCAGATTCCGATGCGCCGTCTCGGTACGCCTGAGGAAGTGGCGAAGGCGATTTATTTCTTGTGCACCGATCAGTCCTCTTATGTGAATGGTGCGGAAATCCATATCAATGGCGGTCAACACGTTTGAGTTTTTTGCGTCATGAGTGATCGCCTCTATCCCAACCGACCGATTATTGCGGCCTCGATTGCCGTGTTTCGTGATGGAAAAGTCTTGCTCGCGGCACGGAAAGAGACGGCATCAAACCCTGTTTTCTCTTTGCCGGGCGGTCTTGTTGAAGTCGGCGAAACTTTGCAAGAAGCGGCGTTGCGCGAATTACAGGAAGAAGTAAGCGTTCAAGCGCGCATCATTGGCTTCATTGATCATGCCGAATTTATCGAGCGTGATGCGGATGATAAAGTGAAGCGGCATTTCGTCGTGAACGCGTTTGTTGGCGAATGGGTCAGTGGGGAAGCAACGACAGGCCCTGAAGCGCCCCATGTGATGTGGGTTGATCCTCAAGCGCTTGGGGGCATAGCGACAACCAAAGGTTTGAATATCATCCTCGACAAAGCAGTGGCGATGATGCGGGGCTGAGTTCAGCTTTTTAGACGCAACGCGGCTTTTTACTTCACACCCACGCGTAAACCGGGTGAAGGCCGCTCTTGAAGTACGTTACGACGGAACCGAAATAATGCTGCCGGTCTTCCGCGCGTTGTCGTTTGTTGGCCGGTCGGTTCAACCAATGCGGTTGTTTCCACAAGCCGTCTGAAATTTTGTTTATGCACGTGACGGCCCGAAATTGATTCAAGCGTTTGCTGTAACGATGTCAGTGTAAAATCCGGAGCCATCAATTCAAACACAACCGGGCGATATTTGAGTTTGGCGCGTAAGCGCCCCATCGCCGTGGCTAATATGCGACGATGATCATGGCGCATCGGCAAACCAAATCGGCGCGCTGTTTTTTCATCAAGATCGCCGGGGCGCCCATCGCGGATCGCCTCAAAGACAAGACCCGCCTCATAAAGCAATTCATAACGATCAAGAACTTTTTCTTCATCCCAAGGTGAAGGATCAATGCCGAAAGCGAGTCTAAATCGTTCAAAGCGCGAGAGCGCGCGGTGATGCGGGTCAGCGCGCTCCGCTTCTTGATCGGAAGCCCATGCTGAAAGACGAGGCACGATTTCACGATCAAGAATAGCGGGACGTCCCTCGCGCCAATCTTCCCACGGAAAATAAGAATACCAAGGCTTGAAGGCTGCCGGATCAGCGCCGTCATCGCCATGCGAAGCGATACGCGTCAGTGCAAGATAACCGATGGATACGACATGCGGTGCACGATCATCAGGACGTGTGTGACGGCCGCGATCAGCAAATGTATAAAGCTGTTCGACATAGCCGAGCGAGAGGCCCGCTTGTGCCGTCACGAAATCACGCAGCGCAATTTCAAGTGTGCGGTGCGCGAGCGGATCGAAACGGCCATAAGGCAAGCCATCACCATCGCGATCAGACTGCGCCACAAGAATTTGCGGTTGACCACGCGCCACCGCAACCACGGCCGCCGCAAGACCAATCTCAATCGGTGTTTCCGGGTGACGGTTTGTCATCATTGATCAATTATAGACGAGTTCAAAAGGCGTGCCTTCAAATGCATCGGCACCGCGACCAATAGCGGCAATCGCCTTTTTCATGCGTCCGTCGCGATTGAGTAAGGAGTCAGCGAGCGCAATCAAGCGCGGATTAGGCGTGGCACTTGGCGCGGCGGCCCTTAAACGCGTCGCAAGATCCTCTTCATCCAGTGAGGGATTGAGAATGCTTGCTGCAATATAGGCGGCAGCGGTTGAGCGGCTGATACCAGCCCAACAATGAATGACAAGCGGTGCTTGTCGATCCCATGCTTTGACAAAACCGATTAGTTTTTCAACATGCGCCGTGCCGGGAAGAATATGGCCGTCAAGCGGTTCGGTGATATCGCTCGCGATTAAGCGCAAATGCTGCTCTTCGCTAATACCTTCAGGGCGTATGACACCAGAGGAATCGCTCAGCAGAGTAACGACATGGCGCGCGCCCGTCTTTTGGACTGTTTCCTCGAGCCGCGAAAGTGAGCACACATGAAGTTTTGGCATTAAGATACAACCTTTAGACTTTTAAACTCTTATCCGAGCAGACGTGATAAGCGATCAAGAAACACGGCCTTGGCTTTCTCGGCAGGCATCGGGTCCAAAAACTCTTTCTGAATTGAAAGGCCCCGTGGTGGCACGTTAAAAATTTTAAGCGCATCTTGCTCATCAAAACCCGCCAAAGTGACAGCTTCATGATAGGCTGCGATGCCATCGGCATTTTTAATTTCAGATATCAACGCCGAGGGCGTTTCGGCAGGAATGTTAAACCGTTTATGAATCGCGCCGAGCAAGCGTTTTTCGACGGCTTTATAATCGGCGCCGATTACGGCTTTAAATGGTGAAATCATATCGCCCACAACATATTCGGGCGCGTCATGCAACAATGCCGCGAGCTTGTCTTTTTGATGCGCCTGAGGATTGAGGGAACTAAAAATCGATTCAACGAGGAGTGAATGCTGCGCCACTGAAAATGAGTATGCACCTTTGGTCTGTCCATTCCACCGCGCTACACGCGAAAGACCCAGTGCAATATCATCCGCCTCAATGTCCTCGGATTGTGGATTGAGTAGATCAAGCCGGCGTCCGGACAGCATCAATTGCCAAGCGCGCGGAGGTGACGCACTCACGCTCATTACCGCGTCCGCTCCAGATTTTTGACTTCTTCATGGCGGAAGCACTCGACAAGATGATCATTCACAATGCCGGTTGCCTGCATGAAGGCATAAACAATTGTCGGTCCACAAAATTTGAACCCGCGCTTTTTCAAGTCTTTCGATAATTTTTGCGATTGGATCGATTCGGTCGGGATATCTGTCATGCGCTTGGGCTTTTTCGATACAACGCGACCATCGGTGAAGCCCCAGATATAATCGGAAAAGCTGCCGCGCTCTTGTATTTCAAGATAAAGCTTGGCGCTCGCTATCGTGCCTTCAATTTTACCGCGATGACGAATGATGCCTTCATTCTTCAGAAGGGTTTCGACTTTCTTGGGCGTATAGCGTGCAATTTTTTCCGGATCGAAATTATCAAAGGCTTTGCGGAAATTTTCGCGCTTGCGCAAAATGGTGATCCAGCTCAGTCCGGCCTGAAATCCGTCGAGGATCAGTTTTTCAAATAAAGCGCGGTCATCATATTCTGGAACGCCCCATTCTTCGTCGTGATAGGCAACATAGAGCGGGTCAAGTCCTGGCCAAGGACAACGCTTTTTACCATCGTCATGCGTCAGGACTCGGGTTTCTCTCTCAGCCATGTGTCATAGTCTCGTTCGGGTCGTTGATTGTGAATGTCATGAAGTCACGCGCCTCAACATGAAACGCAAGCCCGCCTGCATTAAGGGCTTCCCCGTCTTTTTGAGCATCGGCAACGCGGTCAAGCCGCAAGCGCGCGAGAGCATGACCTCCTGAAGCCACCGAACCGATCATGCCGATCACTCGCTCACCCGCAAAAGCCTCGCAACCTTCCGGCGGTGAGATGCCATCGACAAATGTTACAGGGACACAACGCGTGCGGGCGGTGGAGCGATGTTCCATGCGCGAGACGACTTCTTGGCCGACATAGCAGCCTTTTTTAAAATCGATCCCGTTCAAACAATCCATCAAACTTTCATGAGGGAATGTATCGCCATAGATAAAATCGCGTCCGCCCATTGGCACACCGCAGCCGATCCGATGCGCGTCGTAATCCGCGAGTGGAGCCGACGCCTGAATGTTTTCGTCAAGAGCAATAAGCGCGCGCCACCCGAGCGCCGCTAAACGTGGGTCGGTGAAAATGATACCTGCAGGTGGCGTCGTGTCATTCCATCCCGCGATAACAGTCCATTGATCAGTCTCGTCTGTAAGTGCGATTTGCGCCCGCAAACGATAGAGGGTTAGTTTTTTGAGTAAATCAGTGGCAAGCGCATGCGGGCAGTCGATTAAAAATCCGTCTTCGATGCGGATGATAAAAAAATCGACAATGATTTTCCCTTGAGGGGTTAAAAGCGCTCCGAATCGTGCGCCATGAAGCGACAGTGCGCTCACATTGACGGTGACGAGGTTGTCGAGAAAGGCCCCCGCATCGCCGCCTCTGATGCCAAGCACAGCGCGATCGGGTAATACACAAAAGCCCATCATTCCCCACTTTCCGGAACCGTCCGCCTCCGTTAGGTAGGACGGGACGATCTTCATCTCAAGTAGTTCCTGCCGGTTCGGAGTGCGACACCATGGCCGAAACATTCGATACACTGTTCAAGGGCGGCACGGTCGTCAATCAAGATGGCCGGATTTCGGCCGATATCGGCGTCAAACAAGGCCGTGTCGTGGCGCTCGGTCAATTTGATCCGGCAAGCGCCGGTGAAACGATCGATTGCGCGGGCCTTCATATTTTGCCCGGCGTGATCGATACGCAGGTGCATTTCCGCGAGCCGGGTCTCACGCATAAGGAAGATCTCGAATCGGGCTCGCTCGCCGCGGTGATGGGCGGCGTGACAGCGGTCTTCGAAATGCCCAACACGGATCCGCAAACAACGGATGAGGCTGCGCTTGCTGACAAAGTGAAACGCGGCACTCACCGCATGCATTGCGATTTTGCCTTTTGGGTCGGCGGCACGCATCAGAACGCGCGTCATGTCACAGAGCTTGAAGCCTTGCCCGGTGCCGCGGGTATTAAAGTTTTCATGGGCTCATCAACGGGATCGCTTCTTGTTGAGGATGATGAAGGCGTAGCAGCGATCTTAAAAAACACACGACGTCGTGCCGCTTTTCATTCCGAAGATGAAATGATGTTGCGTGAGCGGAAAAATCTTCGTGTTGACGGTGATCCCTCATCGCATCCGGTGTGGCGTTCGCCTGAAGTGGCGATGCGATGCACGGAACGTCTTGTGCGTATCGCAACAGATGCCGGGGCGCGCATCCATGTGCTTCATATTTCAACGGCAGAAGAGATTGAATATTTGCGCCATCATAAAGATGTTGCGAGCTGCGAGGTAACGCCGCATCATCTCACGCTTGATGGCGATGAAGCCTATCATCGCTTGGGAACACTCGTGCAGATGAATCCGCCGGTGCGCGGAAAAGCGGTGCGCGAGGCGTTGTGGCGTGGTGTTGCCAATGGCACGGCCGATATTCTGGGCTCTGATCACGCGCCGCATACACGCGAAGAGAAATCAAAACTCTATCCAAATTCACCCTCCGGCATGACCGGCGTTCAAACGCTCGTGCCGATGATGCTTGATCATGTGAATGCGGGACGTCTCACGCTCGAGCGTTTTGTCGATATGACGAGTGCGGGCCCGATGCGTTTATTCGGTATTGCGGGCAAGGGGCGTATTGCTGCAGGCTATGACGCTGATTTCACCATTGTCGATTTGAAACGACAGGCCACGATAAGTGATCAATGGATCCGGTCGAAATGCGGTTGGACGCCTTATGATGGCGTAAGCGTTACGGGATGGCCTGTAGGCACAATTGTGCGTGGGCATCGTGTGATGTGGGACGGTGATCTCGTTGCGCCTGCGCGTGGGGAGGCTGTGCGGTTTCACGACACATTGCCGAAACAATAAATGATTTTTGGTTCGTGTATCGCTTCAAAAAATAATCCCACTTAAATAAAAAACTCCCCACTCTTACGAGGGGGGAGCTTGGGACGATGTTTTAATGTCGTAAACGTGCGCTTTATTCTTTGCGCGCCTATGAGCGCAAGTTTACTTGATACCGAGAATGCTTTCAGCGCTCACATAAGGAAGCTTCAAAGCTTTCGCGACAGGCTCGCAGGTCACGTGACCTTCATGGACATTGAGACCATTGCGCAGATGCGGATCGTCGATGAGCGCTTTTTTCCAACCTTTGTTGGCAAGCGCCAGCGCGAAGGGCAATGTGCCATTATTAAGTGCGAATGTGGAGGTGCGTGCAACCGCACCCGGCATATTGGCAACGCAATAATGGATCACGCCATCGACAACATAAGTCGGGTTGGCGTGTGTTGTCGCCTTTGATGTTTCGCAGCAACCGCCTTGGTCAATCGCCACGTCAACGATTACCGAGCCTTGCTTCATCGTCTTCAGCATTTTCTTTGTGATGAGCTTCGGTGCTGCCGCACCAGGGATCAACACGCATCCGATGACGAGATCGGCGGTTTTTACGCTTTCTTCAACCGCTTGGCGCGTTGAGTAAACCGTGCGCACCGCGCCGTTGAATTGCACGGCGATGCGCTTCAACGCATCCACCGAGCGATCAACAACGGTGACATTCGCGCCCATGCCGAGTGCGATCTGCGCGGCATGTGTTCCTGACACACCGCCACCGAGCACAACAACATTGGCCGCGGGAACGCCCGGTACGCCACCAAGCAGAATGCCGAGACCGCCCTGCGCCTTCTCAAGGCAATGCGCACCCATTTGCGGTGCGAGACGACCCGCAACTTCTGACATTGGCGTCAAAAGCGGCAAGCCACCCGTTGCTGATGTGACCGTTTCATAAGCGATGCAGGTTGCACCGGATTTGATGAGATCTTTGGTTTGTGCCGGATCGGGCGCAAGATGAAGATAAGTGAAAAGGATCTGGCCTTTTCTCAACCGCGCACGTTCAGCCGCCTGCGGTTCCTTGACCTTAACGATCATGTCCGCCTTGGCGAAAATCTTTTCGACATTCTTTTCGATTGTTGCACCGGCAGCGACATAGTCCGCATCTGCACAACCAGCGCCGAGGCCTGCGCCGGCTTCGACAATCACTTTGTGACCGGCATGAATAAGCTCTGAGACCGAATTGGGCACCAGACCCACGCGGAATTCGTTGTTCTTGATCTCTTTTGGAACGCCAATAAGCATTAAACCCTCCCATTTTTGGCCCTTTGGCCGCCTTGGAGAGAGACTTTCACGAAGTGGGCGGCACTTCATGCGAAAATCCTCTCGCCAGCATCGTCAAATTCGAATATTATTTCTCTAGACTGCGATAGATCGGAGAAATATTCGAATGATTGAGATTGATGCGCGCGATCGTGCGATTCTCCGGATCCTGCAGGACCATGCCGGTATGACCAATGCGGAGCTGGCCGAACGGGTGAATTTGTCCCCTTCAGCCTGTTTGCGACGCGTGACCTTGCTCGAGGAGCGTGGACTTATGCGGGCCAAAGTGACGCTGCTCGATGAAGACGCGGTGGGGCTTTCGGGCACGGCCTTTATCTCGGTGACGCTTGACCAGCAAGGGCGGGACAGTCTCGATCATTTTGAGGCGGCTGTGGCGGCCCATCCGGAAATTCTCGAATGTTATCTGATCGCCGGGAGTGCCGATTATCTTTTGAGGGTCGTCTATGCGGATACGGCTGATTTCGAGCGGATCCACCGCGCGGTGGTAACGCGTTTGCCCGGTGTTGTGCGCGTGCAATCGACTTTGGCGCTTAGAACCGTGAAACGGACGACCGCTTTACCGATCTGACCGCTTGCCTTTGCCGGTCGCTTTGCCCGATAGTCGCAAGGTCAATTTAATGGAGCGTTGAGTCGCGTGGCCCCGTCTATTCCCCCGGATATTGCCGATCTTCCTTTCGAAAAGGCGCTGGCCGAGCTTGAAAACATTGTTGGCCGCCTTGAGAAAGGCGATGTGCCGCTAGAGGAATCGATTTCGCTTTATGCGCGCGGCGATGCCTTGCGGGCGCAATGCGAGGCTTTGTTGAAAAAGGCCGAGGCGAAAATCGAGAAAATTGCGCTCGATTCACAGGGTAAGCCCACGGGCACAACACCGCTCGACGCCAGCTGACGGCTTAAACAACAAAGCTTGGACTCCAAGACGGCATGGACGCAAACAGCGGCTTGCAGCGCGCAGGCTTGAAGCGCGTTGGCAAAAGCGCGACATCCTTATTCATTGAAACAAGGATGTGGTCCCATGTCTTCAGATATGCATGATGATCCGACGCCGGGTGATGCGTGGAGTTGCGATGCGATTGAAAGCGTCATCGTACCGCGCGCTCGCGACCTTGGTGGATTCTCCGTGCGTCGCGCTTTGCCGTCAGCGCGCAAGCAGATGGTCGGACCTTTTATATTTTTTGACGAGATGGGTCCCGCTGAATTTTTACTCGGCCAAGGCATCGATATTCGTCCGCATCCGCATATCGGTCTTTCAACCGTGACCTATCTTTTTGATGGCTCACTGATGCATCGTGACTCGCTCGGTGTTGTGCAGGAGATCAAACCGGGCGCGGTGAATGTTATGACATCGGGACGCGGTATTGTTCATTCGGAACGAACGGGTTCGGACACGCGCGCGGCGACGTCTCGGCTCTTCGGTATTCAGACATGGGTGGCGCTGCCGAAAACGCATGAAGAAAGCGACCCTTCATTTGATCATATTGATCAAGCCGAATTACCGCGCATTACGGGCGAAGGTAAAACCGTGCGCCTCATCATGGGCTCGCTCTATGGTGAGACATCGCCCGTGAAGTTTCCGTGGGATATTTTTTATGCCGAAGCGGTGCTTGCGCCGGGTGCGGTGATGCCGCTCGATTCCGCTTATGATGAGCGCGCTATCTATGTTGTATCTGGCGAGATCGATATTGCGGGCGATGTGTTTGGCCCCGGTCGCTTACTGATCTTTAAGCCGGGTGACCGGATTTCGGTTTTGGCGACGAGCCATGCCCGTATCATGCTTCTCGGCGGCGAGCCGATGGATGGCCCGCGTCATATCTGGTGGAATTTTGTCTCGTCGCGCAAAGAGCGCATCGATCAGGCCAAGGCCGAATGGCGCAGCGGCAAATTTTCCTCCGTGCCGGGCGAGCATGAATTCATTCCGTTGCCTGAGTAACAGGCATAGACAGGGTGGACCCGCTTCGCGTAAAGCGGGCTTATGAACCAAGCGAAACGCGCCGATCTCTTTCTTGTCGAACGCGGCTTTTATGAAAGCCGGGCGCGGGCGCAAGCCGCTATTGCCGCCGGACTCGTGCGCGTGAATGGCGAAGCTTTGACGAAAGCCTCGCGTCTCATTGATGCCGCCGCCGCCATCGAAGCAGAAGCCGAACATCCTTATGTATCGCGGGGTGGTGTGAAACTCGCGGCAGCCCTTGATCATTTTACGATCGATCCGAAAGATCACATTTGCCTAGATGTCGGCGCTTCGACGGGGGGCTTCACAGATCTCCTATTAAAACGCGGCGCGCGTTTTATTCACGCCATTGATGTAGGGCATGATCAGTTTCATTCGTCCTTACGTGATGATCCGCGGGTAAAATTGCGTGAAGGCCGCGACGCGAGAACTCTTTCGCGGGAGGATTTCAAAGAAGCGCCCTCACTGATTGTAATGGATGTGAGCTTTATCTCCCTCACACTCATCATTCCGAAAATTCTTCCCCTCGCGGTGTCTCCATCTTTTCTTGTGGCGTTGATCAAGCCGCAATTTGAAGTGGGGCGCGGCGCGTTGAAAAAAGGCATCGTTCGGGATGACGCCGCGCGGCAGGCCTCGGTCATGCGCGTGACTGAGGCAATCGAGCATGAAGGTTGGGCGATTAAGGGTGTCATTCCGTCTCCAATTGCGGGCGGTGATGGCAATATCGAATATCTCGTGGCGGCGGAGCGCATTTCATGACGCAACGCGTGACGATTGAGCGGATCGGCGCAAAGGGTGATGGCGTCGCTGAAACGGTGGCGGGGCCCTTGTTTATACCGCGTGGTATTCCCGGCGACGTGTTCAGAATTGATCATGACGCAAGCGCTGACGAGATGTTTCAACTTGAGACGCCGTCATCCCATCGTGTGAAGGCGCTTTGTTCTGTTTTCGGACAATGCGGGGGATGCGCTATCCAAGAGGCGGATCAGAAAACCTATGCGCAGTGGAAAATGGGGCTTGTTGCGGCGGCTTTAGCACCGCTTGGTCTTTCTGATCGTGTCAGCGATTTTATTGATGCGCATGGGACGGGGCGTCGCCGGGTGACATTTCATGCGCGGCGTCGTGATGGCGATATCGCGATTGGTTTCATGCGCGCGAAATCGCATGACGTCATTGAAATTCACTCATGTCCTTTGCTTGTTCCGCAATTGCAGGACAGCGCGCTGCGCCTGAAGCCGCTCGCTCGACTGCTCCTTAAAAGTGATAAGCCGATTGATATAGCGGTGACCGGAACGGCAAATGGACTCGATGTCGATTTGCGCGGGCATGGTCCGGCTTCACCAGAATTGCGGATGAAGCTCACGCGGGAAGCAGAGCTCCTTGATCTCGCGCGCCTCTCTTTGCATGGCGATATCATTGTTGAGCGCCGCGCGCCGCAGATCGTGATTGGCAAAGCCAACGTGATCTTGCCACCCGGATGTTTCTTGCAAGCGACGGAAACGGGTGAAGGCGCTTTGCAAAGTGCTGTGCTTTCACATTTGAAAGACGCACGCAAAGTGGCTGATCTTTTTGCAGGGATCGGCACATTCGCCTTGCGTCTTGCCGAGCACGCGTCGGTTCACGCAGTTGAAAATGAACCCGCCTCAATCAACGCACTTTCTCGCGCAACACGGGATGTTTCGGGTTTGAAACCGGTCACGGTTGAGACGCGTGATCTTTTTCGGCGTCCGCTTGTTCCCTTAGAGCTCAACGCCTTTGATCATGTGGTGATTGATCCGCCGCGTGCGGGGGCCGAGGCGCAAATGCGGATGTTGGCCTCTTCGCGTGTGTCTCGGGTAATGTCTGTATCCTGCCATCTCGGAAGTTTTGTTCGCGATGCGGCTCTTCTTCTTGCGGGAGGCTATCAACTCAGTAAAGTAACGGTCATTGATCAGTTCCGTCATTCGACACATTGCGAGCTTGTCGGGATCTTTGAGCGCGAAACGGAACGAGCGAAGCCCAAGCGTCGGTTGTTAGGGTAGGGGATGAGCAGCATGATGCCTGATCGCGAAAAAGTGATTGCCGGATTATCGGCGTTGATCGGTGCCTCTCATGTCATCACTGATGACGCGATGATGGCGCCCTATCTCACGGATTGGCGCAAGCGCTATACGGGCAGCGCGCTGTGTGTGGTGCGTCCGGCATCAACTGATGATGTAATCGCGGTGATGCGTTTTGCAAAAGAGCATCACTGCGCGGTTGTTCCGCAAGGCGGCAATACAGGTCTTGTTGGTGGCAGCGTACCGCTCGGACGTGGCGATGAAATTCTTTTATCGTTCCAGCGGATGAACCACATTCGATCACTCGATCCTGATTCCGATACCGTCATTGTCGAGGCCGGCGCAACACTCGCTGCCCTTCAAGAAAAGGCCGAAGAAGTGGGGCGGCTTTTTCCGTTGTCACTTGCATCGGAAGGCACGGCGACGGTGGGCGGGACGATTGCGACCAATGCGGGTGGCACGGCCGCGCTCGTTTATGGGACAATGCGTGATCTTGTGCTCGGTCTTGAAATCGTCTTGCCAGATGGAACGCTTCTCAACACGCTCACGACGTTGCGCAAAGACAATACGGGTTATCATCTCGCATCGCTCTTTATGGGGGCGGAAGGTACACTCGGTGTTATCACCGCAGCGAGCCTTAAACTTTTTCCTCTCCCGCGTGCGCGTAGTGCTGCCTTTTGTGGACTGAAATCTCCAAGTGATGCGTTCAAACTTTTCAAACATTTGAAGCATCGCGCGGGGCCGTCTTTAACAACCTTCGAGCTGATGCCGCGTTTCGCAATCGACCTCGCGTTAAAGCATATTCCGGGATTACGTGATCCTCTATCCGAACCGCATGAGTGGTACGTGATGCCTGAATTTTCATCTTTTGTGGCGGATGATGCGCAAGAGATTGCGGCAACATTGCTCGAGGAAGCGCTTGACGCTGACATTGTCAGTGACGCCGTGATTTCCGAGTCACTCGCGCAGCGGGAAAGTTTCTGGGCCATTCGGGAAAACATTCCCGAAGCGCAATTGCGCGAGGGCCCCTCGATCAAGCATGATATCTCGGTGCCGCTTGCGGATATTCCTGAGTTCATCGATGTCGTGTGCGCAGAGCTTTTAATAACGCTTCCCGGAATTCGGCCTTGTGTGTTTGGTCATGTCGGCGATGGCAATCTTCATTTCAATTTGCAAGCGCCGGTCGGTATGGATGAAAAGACTTACGCGACCCATGCCGAGCCTATTCATGCGATTGTCTATCGTCATGTTGGAACGATGAAGGGATCAGTGTCGGCGGAACATGGCATTGGTCAGGTAAAGCGGTCACAACTGGCCGCCACAAAAGATCCTCAGGCGCTTGAAATGATGCGCAAGATCAAAGCAGTAATCGATCCAGACGGCGGGATGAATCCGGGTAAAATACTTTAGTCGGTTTTTCGGCGCGTATTGCGCTTTAAAACAAACTCGCTTGACCATCGGATTTATCTTTTTTGCGCGGGAGCTTTTTCTCCACCACTTCATCCGCTTCGATTTTTCCTCGACGCGGATCAAAGGCCTCGATCATAAGAAGATCATCAGCGGCAGGTCTCATTAGCTGCACAATTTTCTCGGGTGGATTCATTTCAGCCTCAAGCCAGATTGAAAAATCCTTCTCATCAAGAATGACGGGCATGCGGTTGTGCAAAGCGCTCACCGTCCCGTTGGCATCGGTCGTGGCGATGGTTGCGGTATCAATCTCTGAACCATTGGGGTGGATATAGGTTTCCCATAGGCCGGCCATCGCAAAAACTTTATGATCTTTGCGCATGATACGATGAGGGATTTTTACTTTGCCCTGATGCGCCCATTCATAAAACCAATCGGCGGGAATGAGACAACGGCGATGGCGTGCGGCTGAACTAAAAGCGGGTTTTGTTGCGAATGTTTCACTGCGCGCATTAAAGAGTGTCGGAAAATTTTCAGTATCCTTCACCCATGACGGCATGAGACCCCATCTCATTAAACGAAAATGGCGTTTGCCATTTTCAAAAGTCACAACGGCAACAGGGTCTGTTGGCGCAATATTCTGCCGCGGCGGAAAATTCGGCATGTCTTCATAACCGAAGAGCGCCTTCACATCAGCAGGCGTTACGGTGAGGGCAAATCGTCCGCACATCGCTCTGTATTCTCAGGCGTCGAGGACAGTGTCGATTGTTGATAAAGCGGACGCCGCGTCTTTGACAATCTTTTCGAGTCCGCTGGTTTCCGGCGCAATTTGTTCGGCAAAAAATTTGGCCAATGCGATGCGCCGTGTCGCTGATGCGCTATGGTTGGCCAATGCGGCTTTCACAAGAGCAACGCCCCCGAGTGTTATGCCAAACAGCGTTTGATAGGCGGTGGCGGCGGCAAGCGCCTCGGCGGGTCTATTCTTCGCTGCTTCAATCATGAAGAGGCTTGAACGTTCAAAGGCACCAAGCGCTTCAGACAAATGATCGCCCGTATTGCCAAAACCTTCTCGATTCGACTCATCAAGCGTGTCGAGAACATCCATCAAATCGCGGATTAGATCATTGATCGCGCCACCATCAGACAGAGTAATTTTGCGCGTTACGAGATCAATAGCCTGAATGCCATTCGTGCCTTCATAAATCGCGGCAATACGTGCATCACGTAAATGTTGGGCCGCGCCCGAGGATTCGATAAAGCCCATGCCGCCATGAATTTGAATACCAAGTGAGGCGACGTCAATGCCGATATCGGTGGACCATGATTTAGCCACGGGCGTGAGAAGGGCCGCGCGTTCTTCAGCCAACTTCTTTCGCGTTGTATCCGTTTCACGATGCGCGCGGTCAATTGCGGCGGCGGTCATATAGCAGACTGCACGCGCCGCGTCCGTCTTCGCGCGCATGAGCATGAGCATACGACGAATATCAACGTGTTCTATGATGGCGCTTGAACCTTCGCTCTTGGTATTCAGCGCGCGGCCTTGTTTGCGATCCTTCGCATAAGTCAGTGCCAATTGATAAGCGCGTTCTCCAATGGCAACACCCTGCAAGCCCACACCGAGACGCGCCGCATTCATCATTGTGAACATCGCATTGAGGCCGCGATTTTCTTCACCAATGAGGTAGCCAATCGCACCGCCGTCATCGCCATAGATCATGGTGCAGGTTGGTGAGCCATGAATGCCGAGTTTTGATTCAAGTCCCGCGCAGCGCACATCATTGCGCGCGCCGAGTGATCCATCCGCACTGACAATAAATTTGGGAACAAGAAACAGTGAGATACCGCGTGAGCCTTGTGGAGCATCCGGCAAACGCGCGAGCACGAGATGGATGATGTTCTCCGTCATATCGTGTTCGCCATAGGTGATATAAATTTTTTGTCCCGTGATGCGGTAGGAGCCATCGCCGGCGCGCTCAGCGCGTGTTTTCAACGCGCCGACATCTGAGCCCGCTTGCGGCTCGGTCAAATTCATCGTGCCCATCCATTCACCGGAGATGAGCTTGTCGAGATAGATGCGCTTTAAGTTTTCTGAACCATGCGCAGCGAGCGCATCAATTGCGCCAGATGTCAGCATCGGGCCAAGCATGAAGGCCATCGATGCCGAGGTCCACATATCGGAACACGCAAGATGCAGGAGATGCGGCAAGCCTTGGCCGCCATGATCAACAGAAGCGGTCAAACCGTTCCACCCGCCCGCTGCCCAGTCGCGATAGGTCTCGGTCCAACCCGGCGCGGTTGTCACATGCCCGTTTTCAAAACGCGCGCCGATTGTATCGCCAATGCGGTTTAAGGGCGCGATCCGGTCGGTGGCGAATTTACCGGCCTCTTCGAGCACGGCCTCCGCAAGACCATCAGCCAATTCGGGCGCAAGACCATCTGCTTCAAGCTGATCCAATCCAAAAAGCTTGGCGAGATAGGCTATATCGGCAACGGGGGCAGAGAAACTCATGGCAGGCAATCCGGGATGACGAGTGCAGGGTCCAAACCACATTAAGCCAAGGAGGTGGGAAATGCACGGTAGCCCTTTGGCGGGCAAAGCGTTAAAGCACGGCCAGATTTCTCTCGAGGTGCTCTATGCCTGACCGCGTCACACGTCGCTTGGCTGCAGACTCCGCAGGCTTTGCTGCGGCGGGCAAGCTCTTGCGTGAGGGCGGGCTCGTGGCCTTTCCCACAGAGACGGTTTACGGGCTTGGTGCTGACGCGAGCAATGGTGAAGCCGTTGCCGGTATCTATGAAGCGAAAGGTCGCCCGCGTTTCAATCCCTTGATCGTCCATGTTGCGCAGATTGATGATGCTGAAAAATTGGCGGTGTTCTCTCCGCTTGCGGAAAAGATTGCGCACCAATTTTGGCCTGGCCCTTTGACGCTTGTTTTGCCAAAGCGTGCAAATGCTCCAATTTCTGATTTGGCACTCGCTGGCCTCTCAAGCATCGCGGTGCGTGTGCCCTCATCGCAAACCGCGCGCGCAATTATTGAAGCCTCGGGGCGACCGATTGCAGCGCCATCCGCCAATCGTTCGGGTCATGTAAGTCCATCGCTTGCAGAGCATGTGCTTGATGATCTTGAGGGGCGTATTGATGCGGTAGTGATGGGCGAGGCGGCGGAAGTCGGAGTTGAATCAACGATCCTTTCGCTTCTTGGTGATCGAGCTGTTTTGTTGCGACCCGGTGGAATTACGCGCACTGATCTTGCGGCGATTTTGGGATATGAACCCGATGTGATGCATGAGCCGGATGATGAGTCCGCACCGCTCGCGCCGGGTCTTTTGAAATCACATTATGCGCCGCACGCGCGGGTGCGGCTCGATGCTGAACTAATTCAAGCGGGCGAGGCGGCTTTACTCTTTGGAACTTTTCGCCCCAAGGGCCTCGAAACGGCAAAACTCAGCATCAATTTGAGCCCTCGTGGTGATCTCAAAGAAGCGGCAGCGACGCTTTTTTCTGCGCTCCGCATGCTTGATCTATCTGGGGCAACCGTCATTGCCGTCGCCCCATTCCCTAATTTCGGATTGGGCGAAGCCTTGCGGGACCGGCTTGAGCGGGCTGCAGCCCCCCGAAACTGAGTGCCTTCCTCGATTTTCACCCTTGCTCTTTCGAGTGCGCACATCCAATATCAGTGAAATCAGTTTTTTCTTGCAAGGCTGCAAATGAACCACGTCGCTTGGGATGATTTTCGTTTGGTGAAGGCGATTGCTGATACGCGCTCGCTGAATGGTGCGGCGGCAATTTTGAACATCAATCATTCAACCGCATTTCGCCGCTTGACCGATCTTGAAAAACGTCTTGGTACCGTTCTCTTCGAGCGGCATCGCACCGGCTATGCGCTGACACCGGCAGGCGATGAAATGGCGCAGCTCGCTTCGCGCATGGATGATGATGTTGAATCCTTCATGCGCAAATTGGCGGGGCAAAGTCTGATTCCAACTGGCGAATTGCGTGTGACGACAAATGATACTTTGCTTGTGTATTTGTTGATGCCGGTCTTTGCTTCGTTTCGTCGTGCCTATCCGACAATCAATCTTGACGTGGTGCTGACCAATCAACCGCTCAATCTGTCAAAGCGCGATGCGGATATCGCCATTCGTGCAACGGATAATCCGCCGGAGACTCTTGTTGGTCGTCGCATTTGCGGATTGAACTGGGCAATTTATGGGTTGAAGAATGAGTATCCGGAAGCCGTTAAGGGCAATCATCCTGAACTCAACGCGCTTGCATCACGTGTTTGGGTGTCGCTCGGTGATCAGCTCGGTCACATTCGTGCGGTGCGCTATGTGCATGAGCGCGTTCCTGAGGCGCAGATCGCGATCAAGATCAACACCGTGCTTGGTTTAACTGAAGCGGTTGAAGAAGGCATCGGCATCGGGCCTTTGCCTTGTCTCATCGCAGATCGTCGCGAGAAGCTTGTGCGTTTAAGTGATCCGAATCCGGATTTTGCAACAGGACTTTGGTTGCTTACTCATCCGGATCTGCGCGCTTCACCGCGCGTGCGCGCATTCCTCGATGTGGCAGCAGGAGAGCTCTCGAAGCTCAAGCCGCTGATTGAAGGCACGGGTCATTAGTCACTATTCTCACATTTCGACAACAACACGACCGCGAATTTGGCCCTTCAGAATTGTTGCGGCCGTATCGATCACTTGCGCGAAGGGAATGGTCTTCGTGATCGATGTGAGAAGGCTGCGATCAAGATCGCTTGCCAATCTTTTCCACGCTTCAAGACGCAGTGCCATCGGGCACATCACACTATCAACGCCGAGCAAGGCCACGCCGCGCAAGATGAAGGGCGCAACGCTTGTGGGTAAATCCATGCTCTGGGCAAGGCCGCAGGCCGCAATCGCACCATGAGTTTTTGTCTGCGCCAACACATTAGCAAGCGTATGCGAGCCGACTGAATCAACACCGGCTACCCAGCGTTCTTTGCCGAGCGGACGACCGGGCTCTGAGAGTTCTTTACGGTCGATGATTTCGGCAGCACCAAGCTTTTTGAGATAATCCGCTTCTTCAACACGACCTGTTGACGCGATCACATGCCATCCGGCTTTTTTCAAAAGCGCGATGGCGACGGAACCGACGCCGCCTGCGGCACCTGTGACAATCGCCGCACCGTCAGAAGGTTTGAGGCCATGTTTTTCAAGCGCGAGTACAGAGAGCATTGCCGTGTAGCCTGCCGTGCCAATCGCCATAACATCATGCGCGCTCATGCCTGCAGGAATTTTAACGAGCCAATCGCCTTTTACTCGGGCCTTTTCCGCGTAACCGCCAAAATGAGTTTCCGACAATCCATAACCGTTCAGCAATACCGCATCACCGCTTTTAAAATTCGCATGCGACGAGCTTTCAACAACGCCCGCAAAATCGATGCCGGCAATCATCGGAAATTTCCGTGGCACGGCTGATTTTGCCGAGAGTACGAGACCGTCTTTGTAATTGATCGTTGAATGGCTGATGCGCACAACGACATCGCCCTCCATCAAATCGGCCTCACCAATCGTCGTCCAAGCAACATGTTGCGCGCCGGCTTCATCTTTCGTGACCATGACGGCTTTGAATTGAGACATTGTCATCCCCTTATATAGGCCGCCTATCTGCGGCATGATTTACAAAAGTTCTATGCTGGTTGTGCAGTGTTTCGCACGACCGCTATTTCTTTGATCGGTAAATTGATGGCGGCAGAGGTAACACCAAGCGCTATGCTCAGCCACCAAACGATTTGATAGGAGCCTGTCGATTCATAAAGAATTCCGCCAAGCCACACGCCGAGAAAACCGCCGACTTGATGCGAGAAAAAGGCAAAGCCGTAAAGCATTGCCAAATAACGCGTACCGAACATCACCGCGACGAGAGATGACGTGGGCGGCACTGTCGAGAGCCAGAATAATCCCATCACGAGGCCAAAGAACATGGCGGTCAGTGGTGATGCAGGAATGAGTATAAAGGCAAGCACCGCAAGCGAACGACCGAAATAGATGATCGATAAAATATAACGCTTTGGCATACGCCCAGAGAGCCAACCCGAAGAGAGTGAGCCGACCGCATTCGCAAGACCAATAATGGCGAGCGTCCAGCCGCCGACCCAAGCGGGCATGCCGATATCTTTGAGATATGCCGGCATATGCGCGGTGATGAAAGCCAATTGAAACCCGCATGTGAAAAAGCCAAGGACGAGCAACCCATAACTTCTGTGCTGGAAGGCTTCGCGGAGCGCTTGTTTGATCGATTGTCCCGCACCCGTCGCTGTTGATTTTGATAGTCCCCGTGTGGAGAGCGGAATCGACAAAGGCAAAACGGCAAGCAGCGTCACGGCGAAAACCAATACGGTTTCATGCCAGCCGATTGAGTCGATGAGTGCGGCGCCAATAGGCGGAAACAAAAATTGACCGAAAGATCCGGCCGCTGTTCCCGCACCAAATGCAAGACCACGCCATTTATCCGGAAGCAGTTTTCCGAAGGCGCCGAGGATGAGATTGAATGATGCACCCGAGAGTCCGAGGCCGATCATTACCCCCGCGCCCATTGTGATCATGCCTTGCGTCGAGCCGAAGGCCATCAACACGAGGCCACCCGCGTAAAGCAGCGCGCCGAGGACAATCATTTTGATTGTGCCAAAGCGATCAGCCAATGCGCCGGCAAAAGGCTGGCCGACACCCCAGAGTAAATTCTGAATGGCAATCGCGAAGGAAAACACATCGCGTCCCCAACCGAATTCAGACGTCATCGGCAATTGAAAAAGGCCGATGGAGGAGCGAGGGCCGAAAGTCAGGAGGCCGATCAGGCATCCGCACGCCACGATGAGCACAGGCGAAAAACTCCGCGCTTCAGGGCCTTGTTCGGTGCGGGTCTTGGTCATGATTAAGGTGCCTTATTGGATTATCCGCCTCTATAGCGATTTTGAGGGGCCAAAGCGAGCAAATCGTCCTGGCTTTTTGTGATTCAGCCGCACGATCCAGGTTCTTTTAGTCTTTAATCCGAGTGCTGGACCCGCTTTTTCCGGGAATATAGCCTTCTGGCGATGTTGCTTTTTGAGACTTGATCCGTCATGCACCTTTCACAATCTCGCACTTGCGAAGAGGAACCACGTGATGGCGAAGTGGGTCTATACGTTTGGAGACGGACGGGCCGAAGGGCAGTCCACGATGCGCAATCTGCTCGGCGGCAAAGGGGCCAATCTTGCTGAGATGAGCAATCTCGGATTGCCCGTTCCCCCTGGCTTCACCATCACCACCGAAGTCTGCACGTATTATTACGATCACGGAAAGACCTATCCGGCTGAACTTGAAGCTGAAGTCACGAAGGCGCTTGATCATATCGGCGCGTTGACGAGCAAAGGTTTTGGTGATCGCGAAAACCCCTTGCTTGTTTCCGTTCGCTCGGGCGCGCGCGCGTCAATGCCGGGCATGATGGATACCGTGCTCAATCTGGGCTTGAATGATGTCACGGTTGAAGCACTTGCCAAAGGCGCAGGCGATGCGCGCTTTGCGTGGGACTCCTATCGCCGCTTCATCCAGATGTATTCGGATGTTGTGCTCGGTGTTGATCATCATGTCTTTGAAGACATTCTCGAGACATTGAAAGATCGCAAAAACTATACACTCGACACCGACCTTTCTGCCGACGAATGGAAAGCGGTTGTTGCAGATTATAAAAAAGCTGTTGAAACGGAATTGGGGAAACCATTTCCGCAAGATCCCAAAGAACAGCTTTGGGGCGCGATTGGCGCGGTGTTTGGGTCATGGATGAATGCGCGCGCGAATAAATATCGCGAGTTACACAATATCCCCGCGAGCTGGGGCACTGCCGTCAATGTGCAAGCGATGGTGTTCGGTAATCTTGGCGAGTCATCAGCTACGGGTGTCGCGTTCACGCGTAATCCGTCAACGGGTGAAAAAGCGCTCTATGGCGAGTTTCTGATCAATGCGCAGGGTGAGGATGTTGTTGCTGGTATTCGCACGCCGCAAGACATTACCGAAGTGGCGCGCATCGCAGCGGGTTCCGATAAGCCTTCACTTGAAAAAGCAATGCCGGAAGCCTATGCGGAGTTTATTCGCATCTGCGGCTTGCTCGAAGGTCATTATCGCGATGTGCAGGATGTCGAGTTCACGATCGAACGCGGCAAACTCTGGATGCTGCAAACGAGAAATGGCAAGCGCACCGCGAAAGCGGCACTTAAAATTGCCGTTGATTTTGCGCATGAAGGCTTGATCACGCAAGATGAAGCGATTGCGCGCATTGATCCCGCATCACTTGATCAATTGCTCCATCCGACCATTGATCCGAAGGCGGAACGCAAAGTGATGGCAACGGGCTTGCCCGCGTCACCCGGTGCGGCGTCAGGCGAAATTGTTCTCGATAGTGATGAAGCGGAAGCCGCAAAAGCAGCTGGTAAAAAAGTTATTCTCGTTCGGGTTGAAACGAGTCCTGAAGATATTCATGGCATGCATGCGGCTGAAGGGATTCTTACCGCACGCGGCGGCATGACATCTCATGCGGCGGTTGTCGCGCGCGGCATGGGCAAGCCTTGCGTCTCTGGCGCGGGGACATTGAAGGTTGATCTCGCCACAGGCACCGTGACAGCGCTCGGTACCGTTCTCAAGAAAGGCGATCACATCACCATTGATGGCTCGACGGGTCAGGTCTTGATCGGTCAAGTGAAGATGATCGAGCCTGAACTCTCCGGCGAATTTGGTATTTTGATGGGCTGGGCGGATGCCAAGCGGCGCATGAAAGTGCGCACCAATGCTGAGACGCCGCTTGATGCTAAGACCGCCCGCAGCTTCGGCGCTGAAGGTATTGGTCTGTGCCGCACCGAACATATGTTCTTTGAAGGGGAACGTATTGTCGCTGTGCGTGAAATGATTTTGGCGGATGATACAAAGGGTCGTCGTGCCGCGCTTGCGAAATTGCTGCCGATGCAAAGACAAGATTTTGTCGAGCTCTTCACCATCATGTCAGGCTTGCCGGTCACGATCCGGTTGCTAGATCCGCCTTTGCATGAATTCTTGCCGCATACGGATGAGGAAATTGCCGAAGTGGCGAAAGCGATGAATGCGTCGCCGGATAAACTGCGGGCGCGTGCGCTTGAATTGCATGAATTCAATCCGATGCTTGGGTTCCGCGGGTGCCGTCTTGCGGTCGCCTATCCGGAAATTGCCGAGATGCAGGCGCGCGCGATTTTTGAAGCGGCTGTTGAAGCGGCAAAGACAACCGGAAAAGCTGTTGTTCCTGAAGTGATGGTGCCGCTTGTCATGGCGAAGCCCGAACTTGATCTCGTGAAAGCGCGTATTGATGCGATGGCCGAAGCGGTGAAACAAGAAACGGGCGCGACATTCACTTATCAAGTCGGCACGATGATTGAATTGCCGCGCGCGGCGTTGCGCGCAGAAGAGATTGCGCAATCGGCTGAATTCTTCTCCTTCGGCACGAATGATTTGACGCAGACCACACTCGGCATCAGCCGCGATGATGCGTCATCCTTCTTGGGGACTTATACTGCCGGAGGTTTGTTGCCGTCCGATCCGTTTGTGACTCTCGATCAGGACGGTGTAGGCGAACTCGTAAAGCTCGCAACTGAACGCGGACGTAAATCACGTCCTGCGCTCAAGTTGGGCATTTGCGGCGAGCATGGCGGCGATCCGGCATCGATTCATTTCTGTGAAAGCGCGGGTCTCGATTATGTGTCGTGCTCGCCCTATCGCGTGCCCATCGCACGGCTTGCGGCTGCACAGGCTGCCATTGGGGCAAAGGTCGCCAGTCAGGCGTGAGAGCAATCGACGCGTTAGTCGATCGCGATATCGAGACCGAGATCGAGCACCTTCGCTGAATGCGTCAGTGCGCCGACCGAGATCATATCGACGCCGCTCTCCGCAATTGCGGCAACGCTTGAAAGCGTGACACCGCCAGACGCTTCGGTGAGCATGCGACCCTTCACGCGCACGACGGCCTCTTTCAATTGTGCCGGCGTCATATTGTCGAGAAGCACAACATCAGCGCCTTCTTTGATCACCTCGTCGAGTTGATCAAGCGTATCAACTTCAATCTCGATTTTGACAAGATGACCGGCGAAGGCTTTGGCCGCGTGTAGTGCGGGAACAACACCGCCTGCTACCGCGATGTGATTGTCCTTAATGAGGATCGCATCATCAAGGCCGAAGCGATGATTAAATCCACCCCCGCAGCGCACGGCATGCTTTTCTAACGCACGGAGGCCTGGTGTTGTTTTGCGCGTGCAGACAATGCGCGCTTTGGTGTGTTTCACCGCGTCAACATAGCGCGCGGTGAGAGAAGCGATGCCGGAGAGCCGCCCCATGAAATTTAATGCGGTGCGCTCGGCAGATAAAATTGCGCGCGCAGGCCCTTCAATAGCCAGCGCGACATCGCCTGAATTAATCGACGTGCCATCCGGAAGATGCGTATCGAAACGGATCGTCTGATCCATGCGGCGGAACGCGGCGATAGCAAGATCGCTTCCGGCGACGACACCCGCTTCACGTGCCGCAATCACAGCACGCGCCCGTGCTGCAGCCGGAATAGTGGCGAACGTCGTGATATCACCGGCGCGGCCCAAATCTTCCGCCAAGGTGCGGTCGATGATCTCTTCAATCAGAAGCGGATTGAGCGGCGGAAGGTTTGTCATCATGGGGTTCCGATGATCGCGTGTGTATAGGATTGCATCTCTTTAAAAGTCAGATGCGAACGTTTTGCGCGCGCGGGATCACTCTTTGCAAAATCTTCGCGATAATGACCGCCGCGACTTTCCTGTCTTTGATGCGCAGCGACGGCAATTAACAAGGCTGCTTCCGCCATGGATTTCAATTGTGCCGTCTCAGCATGCGCCGCGAGATCCGCGAGAGTCCAGAGTGCGGTTTCAAGGCCGATCTTGTTGCGAATAACTCCGACATGATCGGTCATGGTTTCGCGCAAGATTCCCAGCTGGTCTTCATCGATAAAAGCAGGCGTATGATCTGTCGTTATACTTGGTGTTGCAACAGGGCTCATCTCTGCGGGGAGAGACTGTGCAACACGGGCCGCGAACACGACCGCTTCAAGAAGAGAATTCGACGCTAAGCGATTGGCGCCATGCACACCGGTTGATGCTACTTCACCCACCGCCCAAAGCCCGGCAAGACTCGTGCGGCCTTCAGCATCGGTCATGACGCCGCCCATGTGATAATGTTCAGCCGGCGCAATCGGAATGAGTGAGGTTGCGGGATCAATGCCGACGGATTGGCACGTTGCATAAACGGTCGGAAACATCTCAGCAAAGCGCGAACCAATCGCCTCGCGGCAATCAAGAAAAGCTCCACGACCGGCCATGAGTTCGCTGAACACACCGCGTGCCACAAGATCGCGCGGGGCAAGCTCTGCATCTTTGTGAAGTGAGGTCATAAAACGTACGCCCGCTTTGTTGATGAGCGTTGCGCCTTCACCGCGCAACGCTTCTGTGGCAAGCGGAGCAGGGTCGCGACCAATCGCAATCGCGGTGGGATGGAATTGCACAAATTCCGCATCAGCAATCACAGCGCCTGCTTTCGTGGCCATTGCGATACCGATGGCGGATGATTCAACCGGATTAGTTGTCACCGCATAAAGGTGACCGATACCACCTGTGGCGAGCACAACGTCGCTGGCATGATAGTTGAGACGGCGATGATCCTGATCGCGTGCGACGACTCCACTCACGCGGCCATCTTTCATGATGAGTGACTCACCATGAATATTTTCATGCACGGTGATGGAGGGTGTGTTGCGCACCGCTTCAATGAGTGCCGCCATAATCGCGGCACCCGCCATATCGCCGCGCACGCGCACGATGCGATGCGTTGAATGCGCGGCTTCACGTGATTGGATGAGATGGCCTTCGAGATCGCGATCAAAAGGCACGCCATAAGAGAGGAGATCGCGGACGCGATCGCCCGCTTCGCGCGCCATGCCGAGCACAATGGCTTCATCAACAATGCCGCCGCCAGCCGCAATCGTATCGGCGGTGTGTTGCTCAGGCGTGTCGCCTTCGGCCATGGCAGCCGCAATGCCGCCTTGCGCCCATGCGGATGATGCACCTGCGCCGAGCGGTGCTGCCGCAAGGACCGTGACCGGACGCGGCGCGAGTTTTAAAGCAGTGAAAAGACCTGCGAGTCCGCCGCCGACAATGATGACAGAGGCGGACATGATCGTGTTAACGTCCCAAAGCGATCATGCGTTCAACCGACAGACGCGCGCGATCCGCAATGGCAGGATCAATCGTCACTTCTTCTGAAAGAGTCAGAAGACTGGCGAGAATTTTTGGCAGCGTGATGCGCTTCATATGCGGGCAGAGATTGCAGGGCCGGATGAAATCAACATGCGGCGCTTCAGAGGCGACATTCGACGCCATCGAACATTCGGTGACCATCAGCACTTTGCGATGCGTGCCTTTTTTCACCCAATCGATCATATGTGCGGTTGATCCGGTGAAATCCGCTTCGGCAATCACATCAGGCGGACATTCGGGATGCGCGATGATTTCGATTGAGGGATCCGCTTCGCGATAGGCGCGGAGCTCTTGGCCTGTGAAGCGCTCATGCACTTCGCAATGACCCTTCCAGAGAATGAGCTTTACGTCAGTCTTGGTCGCAACATATTTGCCGAGATATTCATCGGGCAAAAAGATCACGCGATCAACGCCGAGACTCTCAACAACTTGCACGGCATTGGATGAGGTGCAGCAAATATCGGTTTCGGCTTTCACATCGGCGGACGAGTTCACATAAGTCACAACCGGCACGCCGGGATAACGCTGTTTCAACAGCCGCACATCCGCGCCTGTGATCGAGGCGGCGAGCGAGCAGCCCGCTTTTGAATCTGGGATCAGAACCATCTTCTCGGGATTAAGAAGCTTCGATGTCTCCGCCATGAAATGCACGCCGCATTGCACGATGATATCGGCATCAACCTCGGTGGCCTTTTTGGCGAGCTGCAAGGAGTCGCCAACAATATCGGCGACGCCATGGAAAATTTCCGGCGTCTGATAATTATGTGCGAGAATGACCGCGTTGCGTTCTTTCTTCAGCCGGTTGATCGCCGAGATATAAGGCGCATGGAAGGGCCACTCGACGGGTGGAATGACATGCTGCACGCGTGCATAAATTGGCGCGGTCTCGCGCTCAATCGCGGGCGTCCATTCAAGCGTCGGACGTTCACGCAGTGCAACGCCCGGAACCGGGCAGGCGGCGGGTGAGACGGTCGAATTCGACGCGACAGATACGGAGGCGAGGCTCATCAGGCTCTCCCTTTATGCTCAAAACGAGCATAATTTAGGACCAAAGAAACCGGCCCAAAGACCGGATAAATGCTCAATCTGAGCAAAAGCATTATACTCTTTGCGAGCACGGTTGACGAGTCAGAAGTGATGCGAAGATCACAAAGCTGAGGTCGCGCTTCTGCAGGCCACTTGGGCCTGTCTTATCCCGCGATGGCCGAGAAATCCGCAACGGTGCGCGTGGCGTCACGGAAGGCCGCGAGCAGAGCGAGGCGGTTTTTGCGCGTGGCGGCGTCTTCCGCATTCACGAGGATCGCTTCGAAAAACGCGTCAACGGCGGGACGCAATTGCGCGAGTTCACGCATCGCACCGGAGAAGTCCTGTTTCTTCACATGGTCCGCCGCATGGCGTGACGCGACTCCCAGAATGTCACCGAGCGCTTTTTCCTGCGGCTCTTTCAAAAGCGCGGCATTGATGGTGCCTGAATAGGTCACGCCGTCTTTCTTCTCTTCGGCTTTGAGAATATTCGCCGCGCGGCGGAAGCCGGCGAGAAGATTTTTGCCATCATCCGTCGCAAGCAAAGCATCAAGCGCTTCCACGCGTTTAACGACGAGCAACAAATCATCATTGCCCGCGTCGACACCAAGCACGGCATCAATCAAATCATGCCGCGCGCCCTTGTCGCGGAGATAGACTTTAAGGCGATCATGGAAGAAGGCGAGGAGGTCTGCCAATACTTGGGTCCTTTTTGAATCTGTCCAAGACTCCTCGGTTTTGAAGAACTCATCAATTTTTTTTCGCTGTATCTGAAGGTATCCATCGGCCAATGCCGCCTGTTGATCTCCAACAGAAAATGGTAAAGATTGTGATCGTTCTAACTCTTGTTCAAGCTTTCTTTCATTTTCTTTCATTTGCCCGAGTATAATTTGGCGCACGTCAAAAATAGATTTTTCGAAAGCTATCGATACAGATAAACATAATTCGATTTGAATTTCATTTTCTAAAATCAACCGCACAACACCCAACGCAGCTCTACGCAGCGCATAAGGATCTTTCGATCCTGTCGGCTTTTCATCAATGGCCCAGAAGCCCACAAGCGTATCGATCTTGTCAGCAAGCGCAACGGCGATAGCAACAGGATCGGTCGGAATGCGATCACTCGGGCCTTGCGGTTTGTAGTGATCTTCCAATGCAATTGCTACGCTTGCGTCTTCGCCTTGCCGCGTTGCGTAATAGCGACCCATCAAGCCTTGGACTTCCGGAAACTCGCCAACCATGTCAGACACAAGGTCCGCTTTGCAGAGAAGTGCGGCGCGTTCGGCTTTGTTCACATCAGCTTTGACAAGCGGCGCGAGTTTTTTTGCAAGCGCCACAAGACGCTCAACGCGTTGATGCTGTGTGCCAAGTTTGGCGTGGAAGGTGATTGATTTTAATTTCTCAAGACGATCTTCAAGTTTTACCTTGAGATCGGTCTCCCAGAAAAATTTCGCATCCGATAAGCGCGCGCGCACAACTTTTTCATTGCCGCTGATGATGGTTGCGCCATCATCTTTCGCAATCATATTGGAGGTAAGGAGAAATTTATTCGCGAGCGCGTTTGAGCCTGATTTCCTGAGCACAAAACATTTTTGATTGGCGCGAATCGTCGCGCGGATCACTTCCGGCGGAATATCCAGGAAGCGCTCTTCAAAAGAACCCATAAGAACAGTTGGCCATTCAACAAGGCCTGCGACTTCTTCAAGCAAGACCTCATCTTCGACAAGTTCGAGTCCTTGCGCAAAAGCGAGGCTCTTGGCGTCATGCAAGATGATGTCTTTGCGACGATCGGTTGAGAGAACAACCTTTGCGGCTTCGAGCTTCGACACATAGTCATCGAAGCGCCGCACATGGATCGGGCCGGGCGCCAAAAAGCGGTGGCCATAGGTGATGTCACCCGCTTTAATGCCATCGATTTCGAAGTGCACGACTTCTGGTGTTTCCGTTTCACTGCCAAAGGTGCAGATGATCGAATGCAGCGGACGCACCCACCGCAGCGCATTAGGCTGCGCTGATGATTTACCCCAGCGCATGCTTTTCGGCCACGGGAAGGTCTTGATGATGTCAGGCATGATCTCAGCGATCACGTCTTGTGTGGCGCTGCCTTTACGCTCGACAATAGCAATATAAAAATCACCTTTTTTGGGATCGGATTGAATGGTCGCTTGCGACAGATCATTCAATCCTGCGCCTTTCAAGAATCCGTCAATCGCTTGTTGAGGCGCCCCCACGCGCGGGCCTTTTTTTTCTTCTTTAAGGTCAGGTTGGCGCGCGGGGAGGCCGACAATATGCAAGGCAAGACGACGCGGTGTCGCGAATGCTAACGCTGCTTCATAAGCGCAACCGCGTTCGACCAACGCATCGGTGACTGCCGTTTTCAAATCCTCGGCCGCGCGCCGTTGCATACGGGCGGGAATTTCTTCCGAGAAGAGTTCAAGCAGCAAATCAGGCATCGCGTCAGGTCTCGCGTAGTTTTTAAATTAAGAGGATGATTTCAATCAAAGCGCTTTATGCGACCCATCGCAGAGCGGTGAATTCTTCGAATGTTTGCAGGCGCAGAAAAATGCTTTCTTATCTTCCTCTACTGTCCATTTCATCGGGGCGAAAGACGTGCCCTTATGCGAGCCATCACAGAAGGGTTGATTTTTCGATTGGCCGCAGGAGCACCAGAAATAGGTTTCACCGGCTTTAACATCGACAGGCATCGGCGCTTTGGCAGCAATGTGGGGAGCGGTCATGATTCTGTTTCCCTTTTTTCTAAAATGATAGTTGAGTGTTATTGCATGCGGCTTGTCAGGCGCCGCCGCCTTCTGTTTTCAACCAGGCTTCGCCGCAGGCTTTCGCCAATTCACGCACGCGGAAAATATAGCTCTGTCGTTCGGTTACAGAGATCACACCGCGCGCATCGAGAAGATTAAAAAGGTGGCTGGCTTTGATGCATTGGTCATAAGCAGGCAGTGCCATTTTATGGCGTTGGTCATTCGCGCCCGACGATGGGTTGCCAAACTCAAGCAAGGCTTTGCATTCGGCTTCGGCATCTTTGAAATGCTGCGCGAGCATCTCTGTATTCGCGGCTTCAAAATTATGCCGTGAATATTCTTGCTCGGCCTGCAAGAACACATCGCCATAAGAGATGCGGTCATCGCCATCGAGGCCGTTGAAATTCAAATCATAAACATTCTCGACGCCTTGCACATACATGGCGAGACGTTCGAGACCATAAGTGAGTTCGCCGGCAACAGGAGAACATTCGACACCGGCCACTTGCTGAAAGTAAGTGAATTGGCTGACTTCCATGCCGTCGCACCAGCATTCCCAGCCAAGACCCCACGCACCGAGTGTCGGGCTTTCCCAATCATCTTCAACAAAACGAATGTCATGTAATTCCAGATCGATGCCGATCGCATAGAGTGAACGCAGATAGAGATCCTGCAAATTGGAAGGCGAGGGCTTCATGATCACTTGATATTGATAGTAATGCTGCAACCGGTTCGGGTTCTCGCCATAGCGACCGTCTTTCGGGCGGCGAGAGGGTTGCACATAAGCCGCGCGCCAGGGCTTTGGTCCCAAGGCCCGCAAAGTTGTTGCCGGATGAAACGTGCCCGCGCCGACTTCCATGTCGTAAGGCTGCAAAACCACGCAGCCTTGTTCCGCCCAAAAACGATTGAGCGTCAAAATCAGGGCCTGAAAGGACGTTTTTGGATTCAAAGCGTTGGTCATGGCATTTCAAACTGAGTGCAAGGGCGCATGAAAAGCAGGGCGGGAAAATCGCGGGCACCGTATGGTCCGCGCTTTTCCTGGTCAAGGCCGGGCTTTCCCTAAAGGCGTGAGACTCATCCAAACAAAGTCGGTTTGATCCACCACTCCGGATGTGCCGCTTTCAAATGCTTTGCGGCGTGCGCGGCAGCGCGGCACGAGGGGAAGAGGCCAAAGACCGTCGCGCCCGAGCCTGACATGCGCACGAGGCGATAAGCGGGTAGGGTGACCAGAGCGCGGCGTACCTGATCGATCGCGGGTTGCAGCGCGATGGCGGCCTCTTCCATATCATTGCGGCCTTCAGCGAGAGCGGCAAGGAGGGCCTCTTCTGTCATCGCCGCTGTGAAGACGGGATGAATCGGCAAGCGCGATGTTTCACCACGCGCCAAACCGATTTTTGCAAAGACTTCCGGTGTCGCACTGGTCTTGTGGGGATTTACCAGCACTGCAAAAAGACGCGGCAGAATAAGAGGGGTATCGAGTCTTTCGCCGATACCGCGCATGATGCGGGGCCGACTTTCAACGCAGACGGGCACATCCGCACCGGTCGCTTTGGCCGCGTCCATCACACGGTGATCATCAAGTGAAAGATGGTTGAGTTTCGCGAGCAACCGCAACGCGGCGGCCGCATCAGCAGAGCCGCCGCCCATGCCGGAAGCGAGTGGCAATGTCTTAATGAGATGAAATTTGCCGACACGAAGATCTTTGACGCGCGCTTGCAATTCCCGCGTCGCTTTCAGAATGTGATTATCATCATCGGCTGTGAGTGCGTGTGCTTGCGGGCCTGATAGTGAA
Organism: Alphaproteobacteria bacterium; assembly: GCA_037131735.1. Lineage (GTDB taxonomy): Bacteria > Pseudomonadota > Alphaproteobacteria > Rhizobiales > Beijerinckiaceae > CAIUPE01. Next base: position 43,802 of record JBAXQM010000008.1, on the reverse strand, counting down.
AGCGAAAGCGTAGGACCTTCAACAAGCGTAAGCTCATCGCCAAGCGCCGCGAAGGTTACAAGACTTTCGAGATCATGATAGCCATCATCACGACGGCCGAGAATGTGAAGGGTCAGATTGATCTTTGCGCGCGCGCGCGCTTTGCCAACCCATGCCATCGGATCTTAACCACCTGAACCCGTGGTGAGCGGCGGCAATCCCTTTTCAATCTTTTCAAGAATCTTTGCCAGATCTTCCGGCTCGGGATTGAGATCGCGCGCATGGTTCCATTGAAAACGCGCTTCAAGCTCGCGGCCCAAACGCCAATACACATCACCGAGATGATCATTGATGGTCGGATCGGCAGCTTTGAGATCAACCGCTTTTTCCATCAATTGCAGCGCTTTGTCATATTGCCCTAAACGGAAATAGGCCCAGCCGAGACTGTCAACGATATAGCCATCAGTCGGTTGCTGATCGACGGCACGACGAAGCATTTTGAACGCCTCATCGAGATTGGTGTTTTGTTCAACCCATGAATAGCCGAGATAATTCAGCACCAAAGGTTGATCGGGTGAAAGTTCAAGTGCTTTTCTGAAATCGGCTTCCGCTTCCGGCCAGCGCTTCAAACGTTCAAAGGCTATGCCGCGCGAGTAAAAGAGGCTCCAATGGCCAGGTGTCGGCTGTCCTAATGCGGTAATGGCGGTAGAATAAATTTCAGCGGCCTCGGCAAAAACTTTACGCGCCCGATAAATATTGCCGAGCGCAATCAGAGGTTCAATCTCGTCTTTCGCTTTCGCAGCAGCGGCTTTCAATAGAGTAACCGCTTCATCCTTTTCACCGAGTTGCTCGAGATTGAGGGCGCGTTGAACATCGGCGGTGAGACGCAGGGGTGAGTTTGCTTCAACCAGGGCATAGGCACTATTGGCCGATTGCGGTTGTTTTAAGCGCTCATAAGTATCAGCAATCGCAATCGCTGCGAGATTATGATTAGGCGACAAATAATGTGCGAGACGCAAATAAATAAGCGACGCTAATTCATCGCCATCACGCGTCACGGTGCTGCCTAATCCGTAGAGGACTTCGGCGATGCCATCGCTTTCATCGCGAATTTCGTCATCTGGTTGTTTGCCGGATTCAAGTTGTGCAATCGCAACCCGAAGAACGGGGTGACGCGGATAAAGCAATTTCATCCGGCGATAAATCGAAAGCGCTTCATCACTCTCGCGTTGCGAAATTAGAAATTGCGCATAGAGATCAGCGGTCCTTAGCGATTGAGGATCGCCTTCATAGGCTGCCTTCAAGGATTTGCGGGCTTCATCAGGTTTACCACCGACTTTCGCGATGAGGCCGCGATGCAAGAGTTTAAAAATACGACCACCAGGTTCATCCGGTATGCGATCAACCGTCTCAAAAGCGCGTTTCACATTGCCACTGCCAAGCCAGCTCCACGCGATAATGAGATCAGCAGTGATGTCGCTTGATTGGGCGCGATCACCGCGCCGAACAATGCTGCGTGCATTTTGATAGTTTTTATCTTTGATCGCGCGCACGCCTTGAGCAAGGCGTGCAATCCCGCTGCCTGAATTGCGTTTGGCAACGGTGTCTGCCAGAGGCAACGCTTCGGTCATCTTACCTTCGGCAAGGAGCGTTACAAAAGCGCGCTCGGCAAGATCGGCGCTACGCGGGTCAAATTTGATTGATTCAGAATAGAAACGTGAGGCCGAAGACGGATCATTTGAAAGCCCCGCGACAAGGGCCGCGAGATAATTGCCAGACAGCGAAGCCGCAAAGTCTGTATCCGCGCGCGCGCTTTGCGGTGCGATCATTGATGCGCCGATGAGACTGCTCACAACCAAACTGCGCGCAGCAAACGCGGCCACTCCCGCACAGCGTCGGGGGCCTGACAAAATCGAAAAGGGGACGTATTTCATCATCAATCGATACAAACTGCCCCCGGATTCGGAAAGACCCTTTACGCGCACAAGCGATCACATATTCGGATAGTTCGGGCCGCCGCCGCCTTCTGGCGTCACCCATGTGATGTTCTGTGACGGGTCCTTGATGTCGCAAGTTTTGCAATGAACGCAGTTTTGCGCGTTGATCACGAAACGCGGCTCGCTCTTCGTGCTCTCCTGACCATAGACGACTTCATAGACGCCTGCGGGGCAATAAAGCCGCGCCGGTTCACCATACATCGGCAAATTCTTTGCCGTGGGAATTGACGCATCAGTCAGACGCAAATGCGCGGGCTGATCTTCTTCGTGATTGGTAGAGGCCAAGAAGACCGACGATAATTTGTCGAAAGACACAACGCCATCGGGCTTCGGATAGACGATGGGCTTAACCGCAGAGAGCGGGTCAAGCGTCGCGTGGTCGGGCTTGCCGTGGCGCAATGTGCCGAAGATCGAAAAGCCGAAGAGGTCATTCGTCCACATATCGAGACCACCGAGACCGATGCCGATCCATGTGCCAAATTTTGACCAGAGTGGTTTGACGTTACGCACTTTGCGCAGATCACGACCAATCGCGGAGAAGCGCCAGCCGGCTTCATAATCACGCAACTCGTCATTCATGCGGCCTTCTTTGAGCGCGGTGACAATCTGATCAGCCGCCTGAATGCCGGAGAGAACGGCGTTATGCGATCCTTTGATGCGGGGCACATTCACAAAGCCCGCGGCGCATCCGATAAGTGCGCCGCCCGGGAATGAAAGCTTTGGTACCGATTGCCACCCGCCTTCGGTAATCGCGCGCGCGCCATAAGACAAACGTTTGCCGCCCTCGAAAGTCGGGCGGATCATCGGGTGCGTTTTGAAACGTTGGAACTCATCGAAAGGCGAGAGCGTCGGATTGCGATAATTCAGATGCACAACAAACCCGACAGCCACAAGATTGTCTTCAAGATGATAAAGGAAAGACCCGCCGCCGGTTTTGCCATCAAGCGGCCAACCGAATGAATGTTGCACAAGGCCGAGCTTGTGGTTTTCGGGTGCGACTTGCCAAAGTTCTTTGATGCCGATGCCGAATTTCGGCGGTTCGCGCCCTTCATCAAGACGGAAATTTTTGATGAGTGTTTTGGTAAGATGGCCACGCGCGCCTTCACCAAAGAGCGTATATTTTGCTTTGAGCTCCATGCCGCGTGTGAAACCGTCTTTTACGGTGTTGTCTTTGGCGATGCCCATATCACCAGTTGCAACACCAACTACTTCACCCTTCTCGCCATAGAGAACTTCGGCTGCCGTAAAGCCCGGATAGATTTCAACGCCCAAAGCTTCTGCTTTTGTAGCAAGCCAACGACACACATTGCCGAGGGACACGATGTAATTGCCGTGGTTCGACATCAAAGGCGGCATCAGGAAGTTCGGAAGACGAATGCCGCCTGCGGGACCGAGCACGAGGAAATGATCGTCGGTAACTGCGGTTTTAATCGGCGCGTCTTTATCGTCGCGCCAGTCAGGAAGTAGCCGATCAAGTCCGATGGGATCGATCACCGCGCCCGAGAGAATATGCGCGCCGACTTCCGATCCTTTTTCGACGACAACAACCGCGAGATCCGGATCTTTCTGTTTCAAGCGGATCGCCGCGGCAAGTCCTGCCGGACCGGCACCTACGATCACAACATCGAATTCCATACCCTCGCGCGGAAGCGCCTGTGCTTCGGCCAAATCCATCTTTGTTCCCCTCAGGACTTTTGTTCTCGAACGCGTGTTGCCCCGCATCCGTGCGGCTGGCTTTTCACCGGGCCACATCATTCCGTCTCCCTTTGCGCATAGCATTTCTCGGAGAAGGCTGGCAAACCATTGCGCCGGAGTTTAGACTGATAAAATGGCAAAAGAGTTAGATCATGAGGTGGATCCACGAGAGGCCCTGATCCGCTGGCATTTAGCGAGTGGCGTTGATGCGCTCTTGGACGAAATGCCGCATGACCGATTCAGCGAAAAGCCGGCGGCCGACATTGTCGCCGCAAACCCGGAGTCGAAGTCCAGTTCTCGTCTAATGCCAAAGCCGGTTGCGCCGCTGCGTGGCGCGGCTACCCCGATCCTTGCCGGAGGCTCAAGTGATGAATGGGCACAGAAGGCCCATCAACAAGCGCAAGCCGCATCAAATTTGACCGAACTGCGCGCCGCTCTCGAAGGGTTTGAAGGCATTGCGCTCAAGCGCACCGCGCGGAACCTGTTGATAGCCGATAATGTTGTACCCGGCGGCATCATCATTCTTGGCGATCTTCCTGAAGCCGATGATGAGCGTTCGGGTGAGATTTTTTCTGGCCGCGCCGGTGTGTTGCTTGATCTGATGCTCGGTTCCATCGGCCTGTCGCGAGACCATGTCGCATTGACGATGTCGGTGCCTTGGCGCCCGCCGGGCAATCGCGCACCAACGACGCAGGAGCTTTCAACGCTTGCGCCGTTCTTGAGGCGGCAGCTTCAATTGCTCCAACCAAAACTCATTCTGTCCTTTGGAACGAGCGGGGCACAAATGCTCGGCGATCGTTCGGAAACAATTTTGAAATTGCGTGGACAATGGCTTGATCTTGCGCTTGACGATAAAACCGTGCCGATGCTCGTAACATTCGGGCCGGGTCATCTCCTTCGCCATCCAGCACAAAAGCTTTTTGCTTGGCGAGATCTTAAAGCCTTGCGCGATCGGCTTTTGTCGTTGCCAAAGGCATAAAAAAACCGCGCTAAGCGGCGCGGTTGATTTTTATCATATCGAGTTTTCGTCTTAGCGGAATTCGCGACGCACTTCGGTGAGATCTTGCTCGAGAAGTTTGTCGGCGGTGGCGCCAACAACGGTTTGACGCAGAATGATTTCAGAGGCTTTGATTGCGGCGTCGGCAGCGGCGGCGCGTACTTCGGCCATCGCATTCGCTTCAGCCTGTGCGATACGCTTCTCAGCCATTTCACGACGACGCTTCATGAAGCTCTGGAATTCGGCATCAACTTCTGATGTGTAGCGCGCGGCTTCGGCCTTTGCACGAGCGATGATTTCGTCAGCCTCATGTTCGGCCGCAGAGAATTTCTTTTTGTATTCTTGGAACACACGCTGTGCTTCTTCACGCAGCGCTTTTGCTTCTTCGAGTTCTTTGCGGATGTCTTCAGCGCGATTATCGAGACCGGCGATCAGTGTTTTAAACGCGCCAAGATACCAAAGCACGCCGATGAAAACGACGAAAGCAGCGGCAACCCAAAATGCAGCATCCATCATAGCGGCGCCCTTCCGTTAGTTATTCAACACGCGGCCGACGACCGCAGTGGCTTCGCCGGCGCCAGGGGTGATACCCGACAATTGGCGAACAATGGCCATCGTAGCTTCCGAAGCAATCTCGCTGACATTCGACATCGCCTTCGCCTTGTTCTCGGCAATGGTATGTTCTTCCGCATCAAGATTGGCGGTGAGTTCAGCGTCGAAGGCTGCACGCTTATTGATGATCTCGGCATTCAAACGATCGCGCGTCTGTTTGCCAATATCTTCTGCGTGTGCATGCGCATCTGCGAGTGCTTTTTCAAAAGAGGCAATAGCCGCTTCCGTTTCTTCGCGAAGACGCGCGGCTTCATTCAGATCGCCTTCATGCGCTGCGCGCCGTGCTTCGAGAATCCCTTCCACGCGCGGCAAAGCAATCCGCGACATGAGAAGATAAAGAAGCCCGAAAATGATCGCGAGCCACAGGAGCTGCGGTCCGAATGTTGAGGGATCAAAGGGCGGGAACACGGTGCTGTGTCCGCCATCATGCCCCACTTCGGTCGTGGTCTCTGGAGTCGTTGCCATCGCACTTTCTCGCGCGGGAGACGGGAGCTTTCGCGCCCTGATGAAACAAGGCCCCGCCGAAACCGGCGGGGTAGTCCGTCAAGAATTATCGAACCCTAAGGCCCGAAAATCGAAACGCGATCTTACTTGATCACGAAGAGCAAGAGAATCGCGACGAGGAACGCGAAAATGCCAAGACCTTCGGCGAGAGCAGCACCGATAAACGCGCGGCCGAACTGGCTGTCCGATGCTGACGGGTTACGCAGAGCGCCCGAGAGGAAGTTGCCGAAAATGACGCCGACGCCGATGGCGGCGATGCCCATGCCGATCGCAGCGAGACCAGCACCGATATATTTTGCAGAGACGGGATCCATGTTGTGCTCCTATTTGATGAGTGGATCGGTTGAAAAGGTGGACCGGATTTTCTGTTAATGTCCGGGATGGATCGCGTCGTTGAGATAGACGCAAGTGAGAATAGCGAAGACATAGGCTTGCAAGAACGCGACGAGAAGTTCGAGCGCGGTCAAAGCCACTGTCATCGCGAAAGGAAGAGGCGCAAGGATCACCGCCCATGTGCCCGAAGCAAGCAACATGGTGACGAAGCCGCCGAACACTTTCAGCGTGATGTGACCCGCGAGCATATTCGCGAACAAACGAACTGAGAGGCTGATCGGACGCGAAACGAACGAGATCACTTCGATCAAAACGAGCAGTGGCAGCAAAATGGGCGACACACCTGACGGCACAAAGAGATGCAAGAAGTGAAGGCCGTTGCGATAAAAACCGTAAAGAATGACGGTGAGAATAACCAACGCGGCGAGCGCGAAGGTTACGATGACGTGGCTCGTGACGGTGAATGTGTAGGGAATGATGCCGATCAAGTTCGATAACAGGACGAACATGAACAGCGAAAAGACCATCGGGAAGAAGCGCATGCCATCTTGACCGGCAGAACCCCGCACGGTGTTGGCAACGAATTCATAGGCAACTTCGCCAAGCGATTGCAGGCGGCCCGGAACGAGCGCGCGTGATGATGTGCCAATGATCATGATGAATGTCGCTGCCGCGAGAACGGCGATCATGAACACAGCGGAATTTGTGACAGGGAGCGGCCCAATGTGAAACAGGGGCGCAATCACAAATTGATGAATGGGATCAATTCCGCCTTCAGCCGCCACGCTCTCGCTCCTCAGTCGTTGCGGTCCTTGCGGTCCGCATCCATCGATCGGTTGGGCGTTTTGCCGCTACCGAGTTTCACCATATTCCAGAAGCCGGCGGTCACGCCGAGCATCAGGAAGATGATCAGAAAAACAGGTGACAGGCCTGACCACTGGTCAATCTGCCATCCAATGATCGCGCCCACAGCGACTCCCGCAATCAGTTCTGCGAGCATCCGAAACCCTAGGGCCATCGCCTTACCGGTTTCACCACCCACAGCTGCGGCTTCCGCCTGTCTGCGATCACTTTCAGAAGAGTCCGCCTGCTTCTTCTCAATCGCGCCCGCGAGCTTTGCGAGCCGCTCTTGAAGAGCGCGGTCTCCACCGTCTTCGTGATCCACCTCTTTCATCGGCCCCTGTTCCGTGAACACGTACCGCGTCTATCGGCTTGATTTTCTTGAAGAAAAACCCGCCGGCAACCAACAACTGAGCCGAGGTCTAGCCCACCCTTTCGAGCGCGCGCACCATAGTTTTTTACCCTAGGCCTGTCAAGGCAACGGAGACTTTCCCTAATGCTTTGAAAAATATAGATTTTTTAGGCCTTTTTCAGGGCTCCGCCTTTCGTCTGACCAGGCTTTCTGTTGCACCGCGTCACGACGCCTTCAGATATGATTCCGCCGTGCCGAGATCGACCGATACGAGCTGGCTGACGCCGCGCTCCGCCATGGTGACCCCGAAGAGGCGATCCATTCGCGCCATGGTGATCGGATTATGGGTGATGACGACGAAACGGGTTTCAGTCGAACGCGCCATATCGTTGAGAAGGTCGCAATAACGCTCAACGTTCGCGTCATCGAGCGGCGCATCGACTTCGTCGAGGACGCAGATCGGCGACGGATTGGTCAAGAACACCGCGAAGATGAGGGCGATCGCCGTCAGCGCCTGCTCGCCACCGGAGAGGAGCGAAAGCGTAGAAGGCTTCTTGCCGGGCGGATGGGCGAGGATTTCGAGCCCTGCTTCCAGCGGATCATCAGATTCGATGAGCTGGAGCTTCGCCGTGCCGCCGCCAAAGAGTGAGGTGAAGAGCTTCTCGAAGTGACCCTGGACAATATCGAAGGCGGTAAGCAGACGCTCGCGGCCTTCTTTGTTCAAGGTGCCAATCGCCGAACGCAAACGACGGATCGCCTCGACGAGATCTTCTTTCTCGGTTTCCATTGCCGTGCGGCGTTCGTCGATTTCACGCAATTCATCATCGGCGCGCAGATTGACGGCACCCAGACGATCACGCTCGCTCTTCCATTGCTCGAGTTTTCCGGCGAGCTCAGCAGGATCATCGACTTGATCAAGAGCTTCAACACCGATGCGTTCAATCAGCGCCGCTTCTGGTTCTTCAAAGCGTTCTTCAATCGAAGCCATTTGCGTAGCCAAAGATTGTTGCGCGGCTTCGAGACGCATTTCACTGCGCACTTGTTCTTCGCGAGCAGCGGTAAAGACGGCTAACGCTTCGCGTGCGTGACGATCAGCTTCTGCCAAAGCGGTTTCGGCCTCAGCGAGTTCATCAGCGCGTGACTTGCGTGTTTGTTCTGCACTCTCGACTTCACCCGCAAGCGCCAAACGACGTTCATTAAAAATCGCCGGCGCGCCAGAAAGCTCATCGGATTCAGCGATGACCTCTGCAAGACGAGCTTCAATCTCGTTTGTATGCGCAATCGTGTGTTGTGAGCGATCTGTCCAGCCTTGCTTTTCAGACGCAATCGCGGAAAGGCGACGCTCGCGTGCTTCCGCTTCCCGTTGCAGGCTTTGGAACGCCGCTGTCGCATCGGCCAAGGCCACACGCCATGACTGAACGCTTGCACGTGTATGCATCAAGGCCGCTTCTTTCTCGGCCATATCGGGCAAATCACGCTCTTGCTGTTCAGCATCATTCAAAGCGGCTTGCGCTTCAACAAGTGATGTCGAAAGACGCTCTGATGCTTCAACGAGTGCCGAACGACGCGCCATACGATCACGATCACGCTTTTCAACAATTGCTAAACGTTCACGCAACGTCTCAAGCTTACGGCGCGTATCGCGCAAGGCGATGACGCTGGCATTTTCGGCTTCTGCTGCGCCGCGCACATGCGATGAGGCTTCATCCATGTCGGCTTTGAGACGCGCGAGGTCACGACGCGCATCGTCGGCTTCGGCTTCGAGATCGCCCAAGCGATTGCGTTCTGCCAATCGACGCGCCGCGGGTGTTGGTGCGCCGGCGGCTGAAACATAACCATCCCAGCGCCATACCGCGCCATCGATTGAGACAAGAATTTGCCCCGTCTTCAGTGTCGTACGCAGTCTGTCGCCTTGATCGGCATCAACAAGACCGATTTGCTTCAAGCGACGTTGCAATTCCGGCGGTGCTTCAACGAGTGACGCAAGTGATGTTACGCCGTCGGGCAATGCGGGATCGAATTCAGCTGCGCCCGGATTGAGCCAATGAACAGGTGCAGCGAGATCAAGCGCGGCATCAAGATCATCGCCGAACGCTGCGCCGAGTGCCGACTCATAGCCTTTGCGCACAGTGATTTGATCGATCAGGGCAGGCCAACGGCCTTCACCATCATTGGCGAGCAATTTCGTGAGTGTGCGGATTTCAGTCTCTAAACGCTGAACATGACGATCGGCTTCTGAGAGAGGCGCGCGCAATGCCGCTTCGGCTTCGCGGGCTTCTGTATGCGCGGCTCGGCGATGTTCGGCGTCGGTTTCTGCGGCCGAGAGCGCCTCAGTAACTTCAGATACTTCACTCGCCAGCGCGATGCCTTCAAGATCGCTATGCGCTTCTTGATCAAGCGTTGCGAGGTCGGCGGCATTGCGTCCATGTTGGTCGGTAAAGCGTTGCACGCGCTCGCGCTCGGTACGCAAACGTGAGGCAATCGATTCACGGCGTGCCTGCAATTCGGCAACGAGACGCTGCAGCGATGAAAACTCTTCTTCGACGCGCGCGAGATGTTCTTCGCGTTCACGTTTCATGCGTTCCGCGTTTGTTTGTTTATCCGCTGTTGACTCACGCTCCGCTTCAAGAGACGCGCGTTCTGCATCGAGTGTTTCAATCGCTTTAACGGCATCAGCAGCGAGTTGTTTTTCGCGCTCGAGATCGCGGCGCATTTGTTCGGCGCGGCGGGTCAATTCATCAGCACGGGCTTTTGCGCGCGCTTCATCAGCATCAAGTGTTTCGCGCGCCAATACGAGGCGTTGAAGCGCGGCAGCCGCTTCCGCTTCCGTTTCCCGCAAACGCGGCATATTGGCAGCCGCAACCGCTTGATCTTTTGCCGTTTCAGCCTGACGCAAACCGGTGCGTGTCAAAGCATCGCGCGCTTCTTCCACTTTCATTTCGGAGTCAGTTACGTGATGACGCGCATCGCGTAACCCGCGCAACGCGAGAATGGCTTCGGTGCGGCGGATATCGGCCGACAATGTTTTATAGCGTTCAGCCTGGCGCGACTGACGTTTCAAACCGTCAATCTGCGATTCAATCTGGCCCATGACATCGTCGAGGCGTTGCAGATTGTCTTCGGCAGCTTTCAAGCGCAGTTCCGCTTCATGACGGCGGCCATGTAAACCGGCAATACCGGCGGCATCTTCAAGAATGCGGCGGCGGGCGCTTGGCTTTGCATTTATGATTTCACCAATCTGCCCCTGACGGACCATGGCGGGGGAGCGGGCGCCGGTGGCGGCATCGGCAAACAGAAGCTGGACGTCACGGGCGCGAATTTCGCGGCCATTCAACCGGTAGGTCGAGCCTTCTTCGCGCTCGATCCGGCGGGTGACCTCGAGGAGTTCCGTGTCATTATAGGCGGCGGGGGCTTTGCGGTCGTTATTGTCGATGACGAGCGTCACCTCAGCCATATTGCGTGCCGGGCGGCCGGTCGTGCCATTGAAAATGACGTCGTCCATGCCCGAGGCGCGTAGGCTTTTGTGTGAGCTTTCGCCCATCACCCAACGCAAAGCCTCGACCAAATTGGACTTTCCGCAGCCATTTGGCCCGACAACGCCGGTCAAACCGGGCTCGATCAGGAATTCCGTGGGATCAACAAAGGATTTAAACCCAGTGATCTTTAAAGACGTAAGTTTCATCGCCGCGCTCCGAGGGGAGTGCGTGCGTTTTTAGCCCCCAACCAGTGGGGAGAGGATTTTATCAAGTTCCTCAACGCTTAACGACCCGCTACTCTTCTGTCCGTTGATAAAAAATGTTGGCGTCGAGTCGACGCCGAATACTTTATCGCCCCGTTCTCGAACCGAATTGACGGCGTCATAGATGGACTGGTTTTTCAAGCAGGCCTCGAAAGATTCCTGTGTGAAACCGGCCTGTCGGACGGTCGCAAGCAGAGCCTCGGCCGGCTTTGGGGCCGAGGACCAGGTCTTCTGCTGGGCGAAGAGGAGATCGACCATGGCGTAGTATTTGTCGTTCCCGTTGCAGCGGGTGAGCATAAAGGCGGCGGTCGCCAGCGGATCGAAGGGGAATTCCCGCAAAGTGAAGCGGACTTTGCCCGTATCGATGTATTTTTCCTTGAGGGCGGGGAAGGTGGTCAGGTGAAAACGGGCGCAATGGGGGCAGGTCATCGAGGCATATTCGATAATCGTGACCTTGGCGTCGTCCTTGCCGATCCAGACATCACCGAGCGGGCCGGGAACCGCGAGCTCGTCGGTTTTGGCGGCCTGAGCAGCGGCGGGTCCTGCGCTGAGGACAGGGGCCAAAGCGCCCATTGCGGCGAGGGAGAGGAGGACGGAGCGGCGGGTGGTCATGGGCTTTCGGTCTTTCATCGACGGGAAGGAAACAGGTTTATCAACAAGCGTGGTCTTGAAAAGGCAAGACGGTTTAGGTGGCGTGGTCTTTCCGTGCAAGGATTCCCGCGCCAAGCCGCACGAGTGACTCCTCGAGTGCGGGATCGGCGAGAGAGCCGACTTTGGTCCGGGCTTTTGCGACAAATTCGGGTGCGGGCGGCGGTAAAGGGGCGGGCACCGAGGCTTTGCGCACGGGACCCTGTTTAAGAAGAACCTTGCCGATGGCCTTCCAACCATAGCGCGCATTCACCCGCTCAATAAGAATGGGACTTAGATGTTGAAGATCGAGCGCGAAGGCGCTTTCTACTTTGATCACCAAGGTTGCTGGTTCCGCCTCGACCGCACTGCTGGTCTTGCGCGGCCAATTGATTTTGAGAGGCTCGCATTTTGCCGCAAGGCGCTCCCCGACAAGCTCCGGCCATGATGCGACAATATCGGATGACGCAAAGCCTTGCTGGGCCAAAACCGGCGCGATGGTCGCATCGACCAGTTCGGCCAAGGGGCGGGGACGTTTCATAAGCCGAAGACTTGCGTGAAAAAAAGGGTAAATAAAGGCAGGATGAAGATCGGGATCGCATTATGAAACGCGCAGACACGAGAAGCAATCGGAAGGACGGGGCACTCATCACCCCGTTGCTGCTCGCCTGGTATGACCAGAATGCGCGCCACTTACCCTGGCGGGCCAAAGGCGGCAAGCGCGCCAAGCCTTATCATGTGTGGCTTTCCGAGATCATGTTGCAGCAGACGGTTGTCAAAGCTGTCATTCCCTATTTTGAAGCTTTTATTGCGCGCTTTCCAACCATTGATGATCTCGCGCGTGCTGATCGTGACGAGGTGCTCAGACTTTGGGCGGGGCTTGGTTATTATTCACGTGCACGTAATCTTCATGTCTGTGCGCAGCGTGTTGTCGAAGAACATCGCGGCCAATTTCCTAAAACCATTGAAGGTTTAAAAAAGCTGCCCGGTATCGGTGCATACACTGCTGGAGCCATTGCTGCGATTGCATTCGGAATGCCTGAAGCGGCGATTGATGGCAATGTTGAACGCGTGATGGCGCGCCTTTATGCGATTGACGTGCCTGTTGCTGAAGCAAAGACTTTGATACGAGAAAAGACCGAAGCGTTAATCCCTGAAGATCGACCGGGTGATTTTGCACAAGCACTCATGGATCTCGGTGCTACGATTTGTATTCCAAAAGCACCACGGTGCGCGCAATGTCCGCTCGCAAAACATTGCAATGCTTATATAGCTGATAATGCAACGCTTTATCCGGTGCGTGTGGCCAAAAAAGCGAAACCTCAAAAATATGGTGCGGCGTTTGTGGTACGTCGAAAAGACGGTGCCATGCTTCTCGTTGATCGCCCCGACAAAGGATTACTCGGCGGTATGACGGGCGTGCCGACGTCTGAGTGGATTGAGACGCATGTCGACGAGGCGCTTTTAATTAAAAATGCGCCTGTCAAAGCGCGCTGGAAAAAACATGATCAAGAAGTGATGCATGTGTTCACGCATTTCTCATTGACGCTCACAGTCTATGCTGCCGAGGTGACGCAGAATGTTGCCATAAAGCCGCCTTATCGGTGGTCATCGGCAAATGGGCCAGAAGGTGAGGCACTGCCAACACTTTTTCGTAAAGTGATTAAAGCTGTATCATGAGACTTGATCAACGCGGATAAAAATGCGCGTTGAGAGACAAAGGCTGATCCGCGCGCACCATGTCGCGTGATACTAAGTCTTCGATATGGGCGAAGACAGAAAGTGCTGCCGCACCATGCAAACGGGGATCAAGGCCGCGATAGAGTTTTGTTACGAGTTCAGGAATCGTCTCAACGCCGTCGCGCACGGCCTCTAAAATGCTTGTCTCGCGTAAACGACGATGCGCCAGGAGTTGCGGCACAAAGCGTCCCGGTGATTTTACCGCTTCGCCATGGCCGGGATAATAGATCTGTTCATCACGGGCGATAAGGCGTTCAAGCGATTTCATATAGGGCTGCATCGCGCCATCAGGTGGGGCAACAATGCTCGTTGACCATCCCATCACATGATCGCCTGAAAACAACGCCTTTTCTTCTTTCAATGCAAAAGCGAGATGATTGATCGTATGGCCAGGTGTTGCGACAGTTTCGAATTCGAGATCGCCGATGCGAACCATTTCACCGTCATCAAGAATACGGTCGGGGCTATAGTCATGATCAGACGACGCATCGAGCGGATTGATTTCGCCTTCGCTTAACGCGCGGGCTGCCCGATGCGGACCGCATCCTATGATGGGCGCGCCGGTGAGTGCTTTCAAACGCGCTGCCAAGGGTGAATGATCGCGATGGGTATGCGTCACGAAAATCGCAGCCAATCGATCTGATGCGATGCTTTCCAATATCAAATCAGAATGCGCTGCATCATCGGGGCCGGGATCAATCACAATGCGATCGCGATCGCCGACAATGTAGGTGCAGGTACCTGTGAAGGTGAAAGGCCCGGCATTGGGTGCAATAAGTCGGCTCACAAGCGGGCTCAGCCGCTCGAGTTGCCCCGCTTCCGGTGTTTGACGGTCAAACTCAGGCTGATCAACCATAGACGGTACGTATTCTCTTTAGAAGCCTGCCCGCACCTCGGGAGAGGCGGCGACGCATGAAGTCCTCGCATACACTGATTTTCGTTTTTCAGGCAATTGAGGGCAATTCTTTTGGGGAACCGATGTCCTAGGTGCCGCGTTTGTTCTTCGACTATGAAGCTTGAACGAGAGGGTAATGAGAGCCTCGCGGGGTAGCACTAGTCGTCGTCATTGGCAGCCATTGTAAGGCCCAGTCCTTTATGAACACCCTTGGCGTCGATTTCATCCGCGAGCAAACGAAGCCAGCATGCAAATTCGGGCGGTGATGAATTCAGCAAGAGTTGGGCGATGGCAACCAACATCGTCGCACACTCTGCCTGACGTTCGGAATAGTCCCGATCCACACTCATCATCTTGCTCCTTTCGCGCCCAATCGTTAGGAGAAACGTTGTGTGTCCAAAGACGTTCCGTCTTGGCGGATCGGGCACTTTAAGGAGATCCAGTCGATGACGGTTCTGATTACAGGCGGCGCGGGCTATATTGGCAGCCATATGGTGCTTGATCTCGTCGCGCGTGGTGAAACACCCGTTGTACTCGATGATCTGTCAACCGGCTTTGACTGGCTTTTGCCGGATCATGTTCCGTTGATCCGTGGCGATATTGCTGATCAATCTTTGGTCAGCAAGATCATCGCTGATTATGATATTGATACGATTGCGCATTTTGCGGCGAAGATTGTTGTGCCTGACTCGGTGAGCGATCCTTTAGGATATTATGAATCAAATACGGCCAAAGCACGGAATTTAATTGATGCGGCGGTTAAGAGTGGGTTGACGAAGTTTATTTTCTCATCGACCGCGGCTGTCTATGGCGAGCCCGATGAAATGCCGGTGAGTGAAACCACGCGCCCTAATCCGGTGTCGCCTTATGGCCGGTCGAAGTTAATGGTCGAATGGATGCTCGAAGACGCGCGCCGTGCCCATGGTCTTCAATCCATGATGTTGCGCTATTTCAATGTTGCCGGTGCTGATCCCGATGCGCGTTCAGGCCAAGCCACCCCACGCGCGACCCATCTGATAAAGACGGCTTGTGAAGTTGTTACCGGAAAGCGGACCTCAATTAGCGTATTTGGGACCGACTACGACACGCGCGATGGTACGTGTATTCGCGACTATATTCATGTGTCCGATCTTGCGGCCGCTCACCGTCTTGCGCTTGATTACTTAAGGGCAGGTCATGAGGGATTGATGTTGAATTGCGCTTATGGCCACGGCTCGACTGTTAATGAAGTGCTCGAGTCAGTCAAAAGAGTTTCGAACGTTGATTTCCCTGTTGCGCTTGCTCAACGTCGCGCGGGTGACCCCCCCATTGTTCTCGCAACAGGCGATAAGATTAAATCTGCGCTTGGCTTCAAGCCACAATTTGATGACCTTGATCTTATCGTTAAACATGCTTTGGCGTTTGAGCGAAAGCTCTCTTCTCGTGCGTGATCATTTATCGTCGGCACAAATTTTTTTTAAGGCGTTTCATTGACCTTTTCAGGGACGACGGGTAGTCGCGTTTTGCGCGCCGCTTCTTGCGTAACCTCGCCGCCTTTACGTCCTGCCTCGGCGGCAAGAGTGGGGTTCTTTGAAAAGCTGCGATGTTCGGGCGCTACGCTTTGTCCCCCTTTTCGCCCCGCTTCAATAGCCAAAGCGGGATTTCGTGCAAAGCTTCGCTTTTCTTTGGGTACACTTTCTCCGCCCTTTCGTGCAATTGCACGCTGGCGCTCGACATCCATCGCGGCGAACCCTCTCGGTCGCCCCGGTTGACGCACAGAATCTTTGGTCATTGACTTAGCCCTCCTGGCAACGCAGGGGGAGCGATGGTAGGAAAGTCCTTAGACGGCAGTGAGACGATTGGATTTCGATGTCAAAATTTTTCTCAGCGCATGATCGAAATCTTTTGCCGTCGTTGGGCGTTCATGTGGAGATTGCGTGCCATCATGATTTTTCAGAACGGAATGAAGATCTTTAGCCATGCGTCGATAGAGATCGTTCAAAATTATAATGGACATCTCAGTCTCCCTTCATGCAAAACCGCATAAAAGAAAACGTGCAAGAACAATAGGAGTTCCGATAATGTCCCTCAGGACATTACCTTAGTGCCTTGTGAAATTTTCTTTTTCATAATCCCAAAAGGGATATTTCGCGCGCCTATTGAAAAAGAGTGCCTTACTGACGGTGGCGCGAACGGTATCGGATAAAAAGGGCTTTGTGATGATTCCTGCCGGAGTAATGCCACAATCTTTATGCCAAAGATCAGGACGATCAGTGATGATAATTAAAGGTATATCATGATCTTTAAGTATCTCTTCAATCATGCTGATACCCGATGACACTTCTGGAAAAGCGAGTTCACTCAAAATCAGCCCCGGTTTTTCTTGACGCGCTAGCATAAGTGCTTCAAGGGGAGAGTGCGCCTTTCCGCAGGTCGTGTGCCCTAATTCTTCGATCAGCGTGCTCAGTCCATCGGCTGTTGAGGTGTCGCTTTCAACTATCAGAACACGGGTTGAGATCTCGCTCGCGATCGCGGCGCTTCCTAAATCGATGAGGAGGCGAGCTTGAAGCGGTGAAACGCCCATCACATAGGCGATTTGGTCGTCACAAAGCTCTTCCAGCGTTCGAAGGAGAAATGCGATTCTGGGCCGAAGGGGGAGGCGGTGAAGGATATTCTGAGTAGCCCTCTCCATGGCGCACCCCCCGCAGGGGTCGGCCTCGTCAAGCCTGAGCGGCATCGTGCTGATCAGGCTACGCAAAAGTTCAAGCCTAAGATCAAGACCATACAACTCTGACTTAGCGGTAAGTGGCGACGGGTTGGAAAGAAGCTCGGTCAGAGCGTCCTCTAAAAGCGCGTCAGCGCGCGACACATGGCCCACCAAGGCGCATGAAAATCGGCGCAAGGCGGGAATTTCTGCAATCAAAGATCGGGCGAGGGTCATGCTACTTTCCAGATCTCTAATATAGAGGTTGCGAATATTTAACTCTATAGATGAGGATAAGTTCCATCCCCATACGGAAACTTGATCTCGATCAATCGAATTGCCGAAATATTTTTTGGTTTTTGGAACCTCAGGGTTTGTCCGGAGTTTCCAACTTAGTTTTTTGACGTAGCGTATAAATCGCGATGCCTTGATCCAGACTATGGAGATAAATGAATGAACACGCTCCCCCGTCGTGCCTTAATTCCCGATGTCCGCGAAGCCGGAGATCGTTCGGTTGTGCGCTCGATTGATCAGCATATCGGACAGGAATTGAGGGCTCTTTACAATGAAGTTTTGGCTGAACCCATACCTGATCGCTTTTTAAACCTAATCGATCAATTGGGTGCAGATGACCAAGCTTCCGCTAAGGCCATTGAGGAGGTTGAAGCATGAATGCTCCTGTCGAAATCCGAGCGCCCCAAGAGATTCGTACGGCTCTGATCGCTGCGATTCCGAATTTGCGCGCTTTTGCGATTTCGCTCTGTGGCAACGCTGATCGTGCAGACGATCTTGTACAGGAAACGCTTGTGAAGGCCTGGGGTAATATAGGGTCTTTTACGGCGGGCACCAATATGCCGGCCTGGCTCTTTACGATTCTCAGAAATATTTTTTATTCGGAGTATCGCAAACGCCGGCGCGAAGTCGACGATCCGGACGGAGAGATGGCAGGGCGGTTGTCCACTATGCCTAATCAACCCGGACATATGGATTTTCTCGACTTCAAAGTGGCGTTACAAAAGTTACCAGCCGATCAGCGTGAAGCGCTGATTCTGGTGGGTGCCTCCGGACTTTCATATGAAGCCGCAGCGGAAATCTGTAAATGTGCTGTGGGTACCATGAAGAGCCGCGTGAACCGCGCGCGTGCGCGGTTGATAGAGCTTTTGGCGTTAAAAGGCGAAGCTGACTTCGATGGTGATGGGCGCCTGACCGCGGCAACTCAAATGTCTTCGTCGTCGACAGATCATTTGGTTTTGATGGATTAAGACTCGCTCAGAGTGCCTTGTTTATCGCTTAATCGTTGTGTCTCATTAAGGCGTTTTTGTCTTATTTACTTCTTTAGTATTTTTAGCCTCCTCAGCGATTATTGTATTATGCTGACCATTCACCGCATCAACAAAAACGCCTAAGGTGCTGAGTACACCATAAACGGCACGGCGCTCCTCAAACATATTCATTATTGACGCGCGTTCAGCATTAAAAGCTGCGGTTTGTATATCAAGCAATTCGAAGAGCGTGCGTTTGCCGCCCTGGAATTGTTCCTTGTAGAGACCGCGTGCCTTACGGCTGGCTTCGACGCCTTCAGCCAAACTTGCGGCTTTTGAACGAGCGGATGCGATTGTAATGTAGAATTTCCTTAAATCAGCTTCAGCTTCGTCACGGTCGAAATTATAGCGCTGCTCGTCTTGTTCCAAACGGGCAAGTGCCTGGCCGATCTGACCTTGTGACAATCCGCCATCCGCAAATTTATAGGTCATCGACACCATGGCTTGGGCATCAAAATTATTCCAGTAACTGCCTGTATAAGATTTCAGCGTTGAATCTGTTTGAAACATTATTTGTGGTAACAGGCTTGATTTCTTCGATTCAATTTCAAGCTCGGTCGCACGCCGCGCCATTTCGTCTGCTCTAATGCGGGGGCTTGTTTGCGGTAAAAGCGTAATCGCTGCCTCAACCTTCGCAGGCGTATAATCGGCGAGGTCAGGGAGCGGCTTTAAATCGCCCGGTTCTGCCTTAACCAGTCTTTGGAAACGATCAAGAGCATTTTGTAATTCCGCTTCATTATCAGCCGCTACCGCACGCGCATCGACAAGGCGGGCTTCTACGCGCTTTACATCAGCTACTGTGCCATTTCCGTTAGTTTGATTGAGTTCAACGAGTTGTTGGATTTCTTCAAGTGCAGCGATATTGTCTTTATTTAGCCGCGAGAGATCGCGCGTTTCCACGACATTAAGATAGGACTGCGCCATCGCCTGACCGATATCATTGATGCGGACGGCCAAGTTAAATTCTTCGGCCGAGGCCAACTTCATCGCGCGGCTGATGTTTTTTTCGGTCGTCCCGAAATCATATAATAATTTCTTGCCGGTAAGCGATAGAACATAGCGCTTTCCGTTACCCAAATTTGGCTGTTGGAACAATTCATTGCCAAGAGGAATCGTATTTGTGCTCTGAGCACCATAGCCATGTCCCAAGGAGCCTTCGAGTTGGAAACCATTATTGGCTTCCGAAACAATAATGCCGGCTTTAGCCTCACCCACGCGGGCGCGGGCCACGGCAACCTGAGGGTGGTTTGAAATTGCGTAGGCAACCACCTCTTTCAGATTATCAGGGAGGGGACGCGACGCGACCTTACCGCTCGCGTTGGCCTTCTTGTTCGCTGCCAGGTTATTTCCGGCTGCGGCGGCCTTAGCCTTCTTTGGGTTTGCCGCCGGGGGTGGATTTCCCGATTGAGTCGCGCTCTCTGCCTGTGCCACTTTCACCTTCTCGGAGAAGGCTTGCGTCACGCCTGTGATCTCGTCAGCATGCACATCGGGTTGCGCCAGCGTGCCGACGCTCAAGACAATGGTCAAAGAAAAGATAAATTTCTGAAAAGGCTGAGTAAATCTCAATTGCCTCTTCGACGAATTTAATACCCACATTTACATCTTCCAGTTGTACCTGACCCAAGGGAAGTGGCATAAATTTCGAGTGCGGCCAAGATACACATCGGCGTCATACAGAATATATTCCGTTGGGGAAATCAACCGCGAATCGAGTGGACTCGCTGAATGTCTTAATTTTTTGTTCAAATCTTGGACAAAAATCCCGCACTGAAACGATTTATTTCTGCATTTTCTAATAAATGAGAAAAAATACTCCTATACAACTTGGGATTGATTGACGCTTGGGCAGTCAAAATCCTAGGAATTATTCAATGATCTACGTCGGTTACCCCGTATCGTCTGTTTGGTTTGACAAGTGTGTTTTTTGAAACTTATGCGGGTTTAGATAAAATTCGCACGTTTGGCGAGAAAGGGTGTTAAGGCTGCCGCTAGGTAATAATAGCGAGCGTTCCGACTTTGTGACAAAGAGTGGTGTGCGTGAGTTGTATCAAACTGTTCGTATCAATCCCTTTATTGTGCACAGGAATGATTTTCGCTCATGGACTTGGAGCCGAAGACGAGCCCGTCGACAGGTGTAGATGAGACGTTTCCTGACTTTGCGTCGGGCAGCGATCGCACCAATGTGCCGCGCGTTCTTCCTGTTATCGTGCAACCAGTTGTTCCCGAGACAACGGGCGCGATTGCGTCTCAGGCCATTGCGTCTGTCCCGCGCCCTTCTGAAGGGACAATTCGTGTTATTGATACGGCGGGTCTTGCTGAGATAAATTTTAATTTCGCGCCGTCAGATGTGCACATCGCTGCACTCGATGTCGACCTGGTGATGGTGTTCAGCGACAGCTCGAAATTGATACTGCCCAATCTTGCGGTTGGTCTTCTGGGAGCAAATCCGCCGAAGTTGAACTTCTTGGGCAAGGCGGTCGCCGCTCAGTCCGTCATCGCGGCGATCAGCCAAGTGACGCTTGCCGATGCGACGCCCTCGGTTCACTTCTCATCTTCCGACTTTTTGCCGAAGAAGCCATCAGGCCCCGTGAAGGGTGAGCATGAAAATGCGACCGGACAAGATGGTATCGGCAGTGGTGATCCGCCCGTTCCTCCGCAGCCCATCGTGTCGGGTGGTAAATACGATAATCGCGCAAATGAAACGCAAACCAAGACGGGTGATTTTCAGTCTCCGCCCGTTCGCGAAGTTACGGCCGGCGCCGTTACATCGGGCTCGAGCAATAATGCGATTTCCAATCCCTCTGTCGTTACGCCGACAAAAAGCATTGATGAGAACCCGACAAAATCATCCTTCGCCTTTGATGCGACCGTTACCGGTCAATTGTTCCAAACGGTCGGTACTGCAAAATCCGGTAATCTGATCAAGGGTGCGACCGGCACGGGGGCGGCCGATTCTAACGCTGATTATGCCGTCCAAAACACCAAAGAAGTTTTGACCGGCAGTGCGACGGGCGACGAAATCTGGGGCGAAGATCCCACGGATTATCCAGCAGGAATGGCGGGGCGGTCACTACAGATCACGCTGCCCTCAAGCTCCGTTACTGTCTCGAAAGTGGTCGTCACCGCACCAGACGGTGTTAAAATTATTGGTGCGATCTCTAAAGGCGGCAATGATTACCAATTGGATGTAGGTCCGGGCAACACGTTTACGATGAAGCTTGTCTATAAGCTGCCGACAGAGACCACAACAAAAGACAGCGACGGCTTTTATACAGGCTTCAAATATTTATTTGCATTCGAATTTTCTGGCGTGAATACAAAAGGTGAAAAGGGCACCGTGACCGCCAGTGCCACCGTCGGCATTCGCGATGTCACATCCGCAGCTGAACAGATTGGGCTTGATCCGAATACCGGTAAATTGATGGTCAGCCTCTCGCGGGATCCGACCGGCAATATTGTCAATGCGGGCGACGGCAATGATACGGTTCATGGCGCAGCGGGCGCTGATTGTATTGACGGTGGTGACGGCCGTGACCGCGTTGTCTATGATTTATCGAGTGATGCCGTTTCGGTTAATCTTGCCACGGGTACGGGCGCGAAGGGCTTTGCGCGCGGTGATACTTATATCAATATCGAAGATGTTATCGGCTCCGATTATAATGACACGTTGATTGGCAATTCCGATGACAATTTATTGTCAGGCGGAAAGGGCGATGACTCCCTCGTCGGTGGCGCTGGCCGCAATACATTGGTGGGCAGCGCGGGCGCTGATACGCTTGATGGTACCGATGGTTCCTTTGATCTTGCCGATTATTCAGCGTCATCGACAGGTGTAACAGTTGATTTGATCAATGGGACCGGCAGTGGCGGCGATGCTGCGGGTGATCGACTGATCAATATCGAAGCCGTCATCGGCACTGCGCAATCGGACCTCTTGATTGCCGGGGTCTCTGGATCGTCCATTTTTGGCGGAGACGGCAATGACACCATTGATGCTGGGGGCACATCCAATTCTACTCTCGTTGGCGGTGGGGGAGATAATAGGCTCGATTATAGTCAATCGTCAGTAAGCGTATCTGTCTCTCTTGCAGCGGGTCAGGATTCGAAGGGCAACCAATTTAGCAACTTCAAAAATATTGGGGGCTCCACTCATGATGACACACTGACCGGTGACAATGGCGACAACATTGTCTCAGGTAGTGGTGGGAATGATCTTCTCATTATGAGTGGGGGCAATGATACGCTCGACGGTGGCACGGGTGATAGCGATACGATCGATTACTCAAGCTACAATGGAGTTGGTGGGCTTGAGCTTACGCTTAAAGGATCGACAATTGCGAATTTGTCCCTGAACGCCGACATCAAGGACAAAGTCGTCAATGTTGAAAATGTCATCGGTACAAAGAATGATGATCGTATTAGCGGCGATTCAAACGCCAATAGTCTTCAAGGCGGCGATGGTGCCGATACGCTCAGTGGCAATGACGGCGATGATTCTCTCTCAGGCGGGCTAGGGGCTGATTGTCTTTCGGGCGGAACGGGCAATGATACGCTTGATGGTGGCGCGGGTGACAATATTGCTCATTACACCTATCTCAATTCGGTCGGTACCTATGTGTTACGCGTTGCCGGAGCAACCGCCATTACATCGACCATCGGCAATGGTGAGATCGATGTTCTTCAAAATATTGAAAATATTTTGGGATCGGGTGGCAATGATTGCATCATTGGCGATAACGCTGCGAATTCGCTGTTTGGCGGGAACGGCAATGATACATTTTTCGGGAGTGGCGGTGGCGATTATATCGACGGTGGCGTCGGTGACGATGACCTCGCGGATTTCAGTCAACGTCTAAGCTTTGCGAATGATCCGAATGGCGCGCTTGAGAATTCATCGGTCGGTATTTCGGTAGACCTTGACCGCAACAGAGGTCAACGGGGCGACGCTGATGGCTTGAAGATCTATAATATCGAGCATCTCATCGGCTCTTATGGCGACGATACGCTGAGCGGCGACTCCCAGAAAAACAGATTAAATGGCGGCGACGGCAGCGATAGTCTTTTCGGTAATTCAGGAGATGACTCTCTTTATGGCGGCGAGGGTAATGACACGCTAAAGGGCGGCACCGGGGATGATTATCTTGATGGCGGTAACGGCACTTCAGATTCGGTCGATTATTCCGATACCGGCGCCAATGATGAGCGCGTTACAATAGCCGGAAGCGGGACGAGCTTTACGCTGCAAGGCTTTGCGGCAAATCCGACTTTCGGAACCGATTCTCTCGTCAATATCGAAAAGCTGACACTGACCAAGAATGCCGATTACGTCAGCCTCGGGGATGCCACATCAAATCTGACACTGATTGGACAGGGCGGTGCTGATACAATTCTATCCGGCTCTGGCAATGATCTCATTGATGCGTCGGCATCGATATCAACTCAGGCCGTAAACCTCTCAGGCGGGGCCGGTAATGATACGATTATCGGGGGGGCAGCGCTCCAAGACATCATCGATTATTCATATTTGAACAACACGTCAGGCAGCGTTGTAATTACCTCAAGTGGTGCGACAGCATTTGCAGCAACGGCTTATGGTGGTGATACCGGTCGGGATACAATTTCGAATATTGAAATCTTTGTCGGCTCGTCCGGCAATGACGTTATGGATATGCGTAATGCAACAGGAAATCTGACGCTTTTTGGCAATTTGGGTAATGATAGTTTCAGAGGCGGAAGAGGTAATGACTCGATTGACGGTGGCGAAGGTAGTGACTGGGTTGATTATGCCTTCACGCCGGGCGGTCAAAACGTAACGCTCACGCTGCTCGATGCTGATACAAATAAATTTCAAGTAAGAAATCTCTCATCGGGCACCTGGGTCGGCACTGATCAATTGATCAATGTTGAATCAATCAAGCTGACAGCAAATGGTGACTCGGTCGATCTCGGGGGCGCGAAAGGTGATCTTACGCTCACCAGTGGTGGTGGTGCCGATACAATCACGACCGGTTCGGGCAATGATTTTATCGATGCCTCTGTATCAACGGCCGCGGTTCAGCTTTCTGGCAATTCTGGCGATGATACACTCCTCGGCGGCACGCTCAACGATACGCTGGTGGGTGGTAGTGGTAATGACTCTTTAGTCGGTGGTCGAGGCGCTGACAGTATTGACGGCGGCGACGGGTTCGATACGGCGGGATTTAGCTCAGAAACGATCAATCTGAATTTCACCGCGACTGATTCAAAGACTATTACCGTTTCCGTACCGATTGCTGCCGGTATAGGAACCGAAACGCTACTCAATATCGAAGCGATTATTGGCGGTAGCGGTAACGATATCTTCGACATGACCAATGTCACGGACTCGACGGTCAATATGTCTCTCGCTGGTAATGCTGGCAATGACACATTCAAGAGCGGTAAGGGCAGTGATACGCTCGCGGGCGGTATTGGGGATGATCTTTATTACGTTGATAGTGGCGCAGATTCTGTCTTAGAGAGCGCATCGGCTGGTAACGACACCATCTATGCGACCGGGAATTTCAACCTCGCGACCAATGGCGTTAATGTCGAACAGCTCTATCATCGCGACTATAACAATAATTATCTCGCGACGGCTTTCACCGGCACAGGTAATGCACTCGATAATCTTATTGCCGGCGGTACAGGGGATGATTTGCTTTCGGGCGCCGGTGGCAATGATACATTCCTCTATACCGGGGGTAATGACACGATCGACGGGGAAGGTGTCAGCGGTACGGGAACAACGGGCACACGAGACCTGGTTGATTTCTCGCTCGTGGGAACTACGACATCAACGGGTGTCGACCTCACTCAGGCCAATCGTATTGACGCTACGCAAGATGCGAGTGGCAATTGGCTTGTTAATATTCTCAAGTCTGCGGGCGCATTATTCAGTTCGGTTTCGCTACTCAATATTGAAAACATCACCGGCACATCGGGTAAGGATATTTTTCGGCTCAATGAAGGAAGCCGCAACCTCACGATTGATGGTAAAGATGAGAGTGACACGCTTGATTATTCCGCGTTGGCGAATGGAAGTAGTACCACCCGCGTATCCGTTAAACTCAACGGATCGGCGGCAGGTACGGCCGTTTTAACGGGCACATCAAACCGCACCGACAAGATTTACAATATCGAGAATGTTATAGGCGGTAAGGGCGCCGATACGTTCATTGGTGACGGCAATGCCAACCTGCTTATGGGTCGCGAGGGTAATGATAGTATCGATGGCGGTGACGGGAGTGACACAGCCGATTATTCCTACATCACATCGGGCACGAATGGCATCACGGTTCAGTTGAACACGACCACGGCGGCGGTTGTGAGTGGTGTGAGCGGCGATCAAGATACGCTAAAAAATATCGAGAATATTATTGGGTCCGTCCGGAATGATCGGATCTTTGGCGATAGCAAAGACAATTCGATTTTTGGCGGCGATGGCAATGATACGCTTTCGGGTGACGCGGGCGCGGATGTGCTTGATGGCGGCGGCAATGCGGTCGGCTCGTCGGATATGGTCGATTTTACTTATGTTGTCGGCAAGACGCTTTCGATCACCGGTTCATCAACCACGTGGTTGGCCAGTGTGCTGGGCACAACGGATCAGGATACGCTCTCGAATTTTGAAGCCATTACGCTTGGCAAGGGTACCAATATCGTCAATCTCTCCGGCATCACTTATGCGGTCACGGTTGATGGCTCGCAAGCCGGGTCAAATTCGATTGCGACCGGTTCAGGCGCCGACTCGCTTTTGGGTGGCGGGGGTAATGATAGTTTCTCCGGCGGCAGCGGGAATGACACAATCAATGGCGGCATTGGCTTTGATCAGGTCAGTTATGAATATCTCAATGCGGGATCATCCGGCGTAACCGTTACGGTTAATAGTGATGGCACGTTTAATGGATCTGTAAGCGTTGGCGATATCGATACGCTCGCCAATATAGAAGCGATCATTGGCAGCAAAAACAATGACTCGATTAATCTGAGTGCGATTACCGATGCGACGCGCCATATGTCGATTGCCGCCGGTGATGGCAATAACACGCTCATCGGCGGCGCCGGCAATGACACGCTTTATGCGACAAGCGGGAATAATTATTTCTTTGGCGGCGGTGGCAATAATTCGATGGCGGGTGGCGCCGGTAATGACACCTATCTCTCGAATTCCGCCAATGACTCGATTTTCGACTCGGGTGGCATCAACACGCTGCAGACCAATGCGTTCCAGACGATCAATCTCAATGATACAACGGCGGGCACTGTCGGGGCGATGCTCAAAGCCGTTGCATCGCCAGACACGAAATGGGCTCTGCAATATGTTGGCACCGGTGATTTTACCGGTATTGGCGATAATACGGGAAATACGATTACCGCCGGTAAGAATACCGATGCTGTTACGAGCGCGAATTCGCATTATCTGATCGGTGGTCAAGGGCAAGATTATCTCCTCGGATGGTACGGCAATAACACCATTTCCGGCGGCAAAATCGCATTCAATGTCGATGGTTCCTTGCAAAGCTATGATGGCGTTGGTGGTGCCGATACGCTGATTGCCTATGGCGGCGGCAACAACACATTTTATGTGTTACATCAGGGTGATCAGCTGACTGTCGATTTGCAAGGCGCTGCCTCATTCGGCAACAATACGGCGAATACGGTACTTAATTCCGTTAATCTCCAGACGAGCATCGGCATTCGCAATATCGCCTATCTGGGCACCGGTGCATTCACAGCAGTCGGCTCAGGCGACAATAACAGTATCGCCGGCGGTTCTAACAATGATTGCCTTGATGGCTTTAGTGGCAATGACACGCTCACGGGCGACGGCGGTGATGATACGATTATCGGCGGCCTCGGCAATGATACGATTGATGGCGGCCTCGGCATCAATACGCTTGATTATGGTTATGCGAACAGCGTCAATATTACGCTTTCGGCGGCAACGAACACGACCTACACAGCCAATGTAACGTCGATCATCGGCACGACGACATCGATCGAAACCGATACATTCACCAATATCCAGATCATCAACGGCACGGCGGGCAATGATACGATCAATGCGTTGGCCGCAACCGATGCCTTTACCCTCAATGGTCTTGGCGGCAATAATTCGATAATCGGCGGAAGCGGGAATGACAGCGTCTATGCTAGCACCGGAAGCGATACACTCGCGGGCGGCGCGGGCAGTGACACGATTGATGGTGTTTCAGCGTCAAGCGGTGTGGATGTCGCGAGTTATTCTTATCTTACAAATGGCATCGCGCTCACACTAACAACGGCCGCGACGCAAAGCTTTACCATTAACAGCGCGACGGGCGACATTGATCGGCTTGTCAATATCAATGGCCTTATGGGCGGCGCGGGTAATGATACGCTGACTGGAAGCATAAGAGCCAATTATCTCGGCGGTGGCGAGGGCGATGATCTCCTTTTGAACGGGTCGGGTACAACAACGAGTGGCGTCGGCAATGATACGCTCGATGGGGGTACCGGATTCGATACTGTTGACTATTCCTATCTGAACGCGACCAGCAGCAGACTTGTCGCGTCCGCCTCGGGTACAACCTTCTCTGTCACCGTTATCAATGGGGCAACGACGGTTGAAATCGATACGCTTCTCAATAGTGAAGCCGTGATCGGTACGAACAATAATGATCTGCTGGACTTAAACAACGCCACGAGTGATCTATCGCTCTCGGGCGGCATCGGCGGCAGTGATACGCTCATTGGCGGTAGCGGCAATGACACGCTTATGGGCGCGTCAAATAATCCAAATCTTATCGCATCCGTTTTCAATGCCTTTGATACGTCAAGTTGGACCAGAAATTTTTCTACGGCAACGCCAACCACTCAGCTCGGTCCAACGATTGCCGGATCCAACCCGACTAATGTTTATCAGTTAACTGACTTTGGTAGTAATGCGCATAATATTGGGACGGCTTTTACGGCCACAGCGGGCGTGACCTATCAGGAAACATTTCACGTCAAGAAGACCGGTGGTGATACCTGGGTCCAGTTGCTTTTTAGTCCTACCAGCGGGATTGGTTCTCCGAATTGGGTTAACATTAATCTCAAAGACGGATCTACAGGCTTTGCCCTTAGCGGCCTTCAGCAGGCCGATTATGCGATCAATGATGCCGGTAATGATTGGTGGTCGATTTCATTGACGGGATCGGGCACTGCCAATGGCAGTTTGTCAGTCTATCTCGGTATGCTGTCGGGAAATACTAACAGCCGTAATCCCTCTTATAATGCAAGCACGCCGCAAACGATCTTGCTTTGGGGTGGTGCCGTTATGGGCGACACCAGTGACTCGCTCAATGGCGGCGCGGGCAATGACTCGCTCTTCGGCTTCCTCGGCAATGACACGCTTGTGGGCGGCGCCGGCAATGATACGCTTGACGGGGGCATGAATAGCGATCTTGTCGATTATAGCTACGCACCCGGCGCGAGACTTGTCGCTGTCGCGTCAAGCCAAACAGCTGTTGTCGGGTTGTCCAACGCCTTTTCGCTCGCTGTGGGCTTGAGCGGAACCGACATCGATCGTCTCGTCAATATCGAGACCATCCGGCTGGGCACAGGCGATAACATTGTTGATTTATCGGCGCTCACATCCACCGCCTATGGTCTTACAGTGGATGGCTCGCAAGCGGGCACGGATTCGATCCGTGGCGGCGCTGGCGCTGACTCGATCCTCGGCGGCGTGAATGGCGATACGCTTGCGGGCGGTCTCGGCAATGACACGCTGCAAGGTGGCACAGGCAATGATATTGCCGATTATTCCTATCTAACGTCTACGGCAAATACGTTCACGCTTACGCGCACGAATGACACATCGTGGAGCGCGACGGCGGCGGTCGGTTCAGACGTTGATAGTTTGCAAAATATTGAGGCCGTTAAGCTTGGCTATGGCCTCAACACCGTTAATCTTTCAGGTATGACGACGACCGGTGCCGGCGTTACAATCGACGGCTCGCTCGGTGCATTAGACACGATTGTGACGGGCGCGGGCAATGACTTGATTATTGGCGGCGCTTTCAACAACACGCTCAATGGCGGCGCGGGCAATAACACGATTGATGGCTCGCTTGGCGCGACCAACTCGCTGGTGGGTGGCGCAGGCAATGACTCGATTATCGGTGGTGCTGCCAACAACACAATAAACGGTGGCGCGGGTAACAACACGATTGACGGTTCGCGTGGCGCGATCAATTCGCTCAATTCGCTGACGGGTGGCGCAGGCGATGATTGGATCATCGGCGGCAGGGGTAGCAACACACTCAGCGGTGGTGCGGGTAACAACACGATTGACGGTTCGCTTGGCGCGATCAATTCGCTGGTGGGTGGTTCAGGCAATGACTCGATCTGGGGCAGCATAAATGCTGACACCATCATTGATGGGGGCGGTGCTGATACGCTGCGCGGCGGTGATGGCAATGATATTTATATCACCTCAAGCGGAAATGATACGATTGTCGAAACCGTCAATGGCGGCATTGATACAATTCAGACGACGGCCACAAATATTGTGCTTGGCAGTATCGATACTGCAAATGGTGGCAGCGCAAATAACTTTATTGAAAACCTGACTTATACCGGCTCATCGACCTTCTCCGGAACGGGGAATGAGCTCGATAATATTATTACAGGCGGCTCCAATAGCGATACGCTCGATGGCGGCGCGGGTAATGATACGATTGTGGGCGGTTCGACCGCGTCGAGCTATTCAACAATGTTCCCCACTGTCACGAATTGGACGGTGGCTGGTTCGGCCGCGACGTTCGTTTCAACGCCCGTGTCGAGCATTGCTGGACTTGCCGGGACATGGAGCGGACTTGGGAGCACGGTGGGAGTTCTGACACAGACCGGGGGATCCGTTGCCCATGGGGTTTTCTACGTCCAATCAACGCCGGTTGGCGCCTGGCAGGCGCAGACTTTTGTTGTTAAAGCCGCCGATCTGAATAACCCCTGGATCCAGGTTACGGGCGCGTATCTTAACACTGCGATATTCGTCAATTTCAACCTGGCCACCGGGAAAATCGGGAATTCAACAGGCATCAATCCGTCAGACACAATCATCACGAGTTTGGGTAATGATTGGTATTCCATTTCCGTCGCTGCCAATTCGCTTTCCACTAATGGGGGAACGTTCTGGGTCTTAGCGTTGGGTACGAGCGACGTCAATAGTCGCTATCCTTCCGTCGCCAATACGGGCCAGACTATTTATTTTGCCTCTTCAACCGTGCAGACCGCCGATTTTGGTAACTCCCTCACAGGCGGCGTGGGCAATGATTCACTCTATGGAGGCGTGGCCGGTGACACGCTTTCGGGCGGTATTGGTAATGATACGCTTGATGGTGGCTTTGGTCGCGATACGGCGGATTATTCCTATATCAACAGCAATACCGATTACACATCAGGGATCACGGTAGCGCTGAATGGTACCGCGAGCATTTCTGTCGTGGCCAAAGCGGGTTCGGATGAGGATCGGCTTGCGAATATCGAGAATGTGATCGGTACCAAATATGCCGACTGTCTCGTGGGTGATGCAAACACCAATTCGCTGCAAGGTGGTGATGGCGCTGATACGCTCATCGGCGGGCTCGGTCTCGACACGCTTGATGGCGGCAATGCGGCTTCGGGTAATTCAGGTATTGACTGGGTCGATTATTCCTATGTCGGCAATGGCAATACGCTGTCGCTCGGTATCAATGCGCTGCTGAGCGGCAATGGGGGAACGGCTACAGTCTCTGCTGGTGTTGATGTCGATACGCTCGTCAATATCGAGAACATCATCGGCTCCCAATTCGCCGATACGATCACCGGCGACGGGATGAATAACTCGCTCAATGGCTTGGCGGGTAATGACTCGATCTCGGGCGGCACAACCACATCAGGCACCGGCAATGATTTCTTGCTTGGCGGATTGGGCAGCGACACGATCATTGGCGGCGACGGCAATGATACGATGGAGGGCAATGGTTCGGGCCAAGCCGATAATGCCGCTCTTGATATCGTCTCTTATGCCTATTTAACGTCCGCAAATTCGGGTGTCAGTGTCACGCTGAATGGCACAACAGCGTCGCTCGCTACGGTCACAAGTGTGAGTGTGAATGGCAGCGTCACAACGACCATAACGACTGAAACTGATCGTCTCATCAATATCGAAGGCCTTGTCGGCAGCACGGGCAATGACACGCTTATCGGCGATCGTTTCACCAACACTCTTTTCGGCGGTGCGGGTAATGATTTTCTCTTAGGTGGTGCGGGTAGTAACACGCTTAACGGCGGTACGGGTGCTGACACTGTTGATTACTCGGCCGCGAATAACAATATCACTTTTAATATTGCTTCAACCGGCACGGTAGCGCTGTCTGGAACGCAGTCAGACGGCGGCAGTTTCTCCGATTCTGTCATCAGTATCGAAGGCATCATCACCGGTTCGGGCGATGACACGGTCATCGGTGACAATGTCGCCAATTATTTTAGAGGCAATGGCGGCAATGATTATTTTGACGGCGGCGCAGGCATCGATATTGCCGATTATTCCTACGCCACGAATAATCTTTCGGTCACACTTAATTATCTGAATAGCGCAACGCTGCCGATCACATCGACGGTGTCTATTGGCAGTTTAGATGTCGACACGTTGATCAATGTCGAAGGCATCATTACCGGCTCAGGCAATGATACGATCACGAATCCGCAGCTTTCTTGGAATAGCTCACTTTTCTTCAACTATTTCTCGGCCTATGCGGGTGCGGGAAATGATCTCCTTCAAATCGGTTACGGCAATAATCAGACGATTGATGGCGGTGATGGCATAGACACAGCCGATTTCTCGCGACTGTCGAGTTATGCCGTGTCTGTGAATCTCGCCACCAATTCATTCGCCGGCTGGAACGGCACCGGCGTGCAGACCTGGTCACAAGCCAAGATCTTTAATGTTGAATATGTCGCCGGGACGGGGAGCGTTGACATTCTCTACGGCGACAGCGCTGCTAATTCCATCAATGGCATGGGCAGTAATGACACGATTTCAGGCGGGCTCGGCAATGATACGCTTGATGGCGGTGCGGGCAGCAATGCCGTTGATTATTCTTATCTCGACAATGTCTCGGCGCAGGGCATCTCGCTATCTCTCAACGCGCCTACGATAAATTTCACAACCGGCCAAACCGTCAATGGTGTCAGCGACACGGATACGCTCATCAATTTCCAAGGCATTGTCGGTACAAAATTCGCCGACACTTTGGTGGGAAATAATACCGGTGGAACCTTCAGCGGTGGTGCGGGCGATGACTCGATTCTGGGCGGAACGGGCAATGACACGATCAGCGGCGGAACCGGCAATGATACTCTCGATGGCGGTGGCGGGAACAATATTCTTGATTATGGCTATCTGCAGACGGGCCAAACAGTCAGTATCACGTTTACAAACGCGACCTCGTGGTTAGGTAATGTCTCGGGTGGAGTGTTCACGAGCGAGACAGATACGCTTAATCGCTTCAACAATATCTCGATGTTCGGGTCATCAGCCGTCTTGAATTTTAACGCGTCATCCTTAACGGCCGCACAAACAGTTTCGGGAGGCGCGGGTGCCGATACCATTATTGGCGGTGCCGGGAATGACAGTTTCAGTGTCGGCTGGGGTGGCAATGACACGCTTGATGGCGGCTTGGGGAGCGATACGCTAAATTTGTCCGGCGTTAATAATGCGATTTATGGAATCGAAGCGGTTACCATGACGGGCCAAACGGGAACGATGAAAGGTTTCTCATCCACATCACCGTTCAACTCAAATTCCTCAACCGTGAATTTCACCAGTTTTGAATATATTTGGCTGAGTCACACTAATTCCTCGCTGGGTAACAATAATGGCTATGGCATAAGTGATCGTTTCATCGGCTCTGCCACGACGAGTAACATCTATATCCAAGGGTGGGGTGGTGCCGATACGCTTGACGATGGCGGCGGCAGCGCAATGACGCTCGACGGGAATTTGGATAATGACACTTACTATATCCGTTCCGCCACAACGCAGATAAATGACCCCTACTTTGGCGGCTATGGTAATTTTAACACCGTCAACACCACACTGACCTCGATCGATCTGTCCAGTACGCAATATGGTGCTGGTCTTATCATCAGCAATTTGAATTATCTGGATTCCGCAAACTCTCTTTACACGGAGGGGGCGACTTGGGGGTCGAGCGGCTGGGGCACGACGATCGGCTCGGGTAATTTTACCGGTATCGGTAATGATCTGAACAATGTCATCACCGGCGGCACGGGCAACAATTCGCTTGTCGGCGGCGCGGGTGCGGATACGCTTATCGGCAATAATGGCAATGACGTGTTGCGCGGTGGTGACGTTACGACCGGCACCGATTCCGCCAACCGCCACGTCAATGTCAATGTGCTCTCGAGTTGGGCCCACTATAATGCAAGTGTTACCGCTTCAAACATCACAACGCTCCTTGCGCCTGATGGCTCGACGGGTGCCGATGTGGTCAGTTCGGCTGCAAACACCGCTTGGCATGGCCCTTATTTAAATGCAGCGATTGCAATCGGCACAACCTATCAGTTCCAGATCTATGCCCATTTTGCGCCGACCAATTCCGCGCAAGCTATCCAAGTCGGCACAGGCAACGGACTTTCGGCGAGTTTCATTGCTCTCAATCTGACTTCAGGCAGCTCTGTCTCCTTGAATTCTTCGTCAAACGCGAACTCGGTTACGGCGCTCGCCAATAATTGGTATCTGATCACGATCACAGGCGTTGCCCTGTCCTCTGGTACTGCGAGTGGCCAAGCTTATGTGAATATACTGGATTCAGATCCCGGAATCTCTACGTCGGGAAGCTCCATCACAAATACTCTATCGACTGTAGGCACGGGCAAAAGCGTTGTGCTCTGGGGTGGTACCTTCCAGGCCCTCGACGGCGCTGACTCGCTCTTTGGTGGCGCAGGAAACGACACGATTTCAGGCGGCAATGGCAATGACACAATGGATGGGGGCACCGGCACGAATGACATTGCAGACTACTCTTATCTCACCACGGATGTGACGCTCGACCTCTCAAAATTCAACAGCACAATAGCGTTCCAATCGGTCAGCATTGCTGCAGGTGATAGTGATCTTGTGATGAATTTTGAAGGCTTGATCGGCGGCGCGGGGAATGACTCGCTCGCCGGTGATACGGTGGCGAATTATCTTGGCGGCGGCGCAGGCAGTGACACGATTAAGGGTGATCTTGGCAATGACACGATTGACGGAGGTGGTGGCTATGGCCTCGATATTGCCGATTATTCCTACACCACTCAATCGCTAACGATTGCGCTTAAGGGGTCGACTATACCCCTCGCCGTTAATGCGGGAGCAGGTGATCAAGATCAGCTCATCAATATCGAGGGCATCATTGCGGGCAATGGCACCAACTCGTTGACGGGCGACGCGGTTGATAACTTCTTCCGCGGGGGCTCCGGGCTCGACACGATATTTGCCGATGGCGGTAATGATACGATTGATGGCGGGGCTGGAACCAATTCGCTTGATGGCGGTGACGGCAATGACATGTTGTCCTTCCTTTCTGCAACGTCAGGAGTCACCGTATCGTTAGCCGCGCAAAATGTTACGGCTAGTATGAGCGGTGGCGGTCATACGGATACCTATGTCAATTTTGAAGGTATCATCGGCTCGCAATTCAGTGACACATTCAGTGGCACCGCGGCGGCTGAAACATTTGATGGCGGATTGGGCAATGACTCGATTGTGGGTGGCAGCGGCAATAATGATTGGTTGAGCTATGCCTCTTTGAGCGCCAATGCAGGAGTATCGGTTCGGCTTGGTACCTATAATGATACGACCTTGGCCACAGGTGGGGCGGGTACCGATACGCTGAATGGTACTTTTGTCGGTGTCATCGGCTCGCAATATTCCGATACACTCACGGGCACAGGAGCGAATGAAACATTCGATGGTGGCAGTGGTACTGCGAGTGACTCGATTACAGGCGGTGGGGGCATCGATTGGTTGAACTATGCATCGCTGATCGGGGGGCAAGGCGTTACCCTTACGCTCGGAAATTATTCAGCAATACCGACATTGCTTTACACGACCGGTGCGGGCGTTGACTCAGTTTCGGGCACGTTCCAAGGCGCGATTGGTTCGATCTATGCGGACTCGATTACCGGCTCGACGCTGAATGATACGATCTTCGGCGGCGCGGGGAATGACACCATCAATAGCGGGAGAGGTACGGACGAGTCGCTTGATGGCGGTGCCGGTTTCGATTTCATCTCCTTCGCATCGGCGACGGTTGGTGTAAATGTGTCTCTTGCTAATTCGGTCATGAATGGTGGTGGATATGCCAATCTGTCTTTCAAAAATTTTGAAGGCATTATTGGTTCAAATTCTGGTGAGACATTCGGCGGTGATAGTAATGCGAATTATATTTTCGGTAATGCCGGTCACGACTCGATTAGCGGTGGTCTAGGCAGCGATACGATTTCGGGCGGTGTCAATAATGACACGCTTGATGGCAATGGCAGCGGGTTTGGCGATAGTGCGGGCACAATTGATATTGTGGACTATTCCTACAGTACCGATGCACTCACGCTGACATTGAATGGATCGACCGGTGCGATTAGTATAACTCTTCGAGCAAATGACATCGATTCAATCACGAATTTTGAGGGTATTATCGGCAGCACGGTTGCTGATAGCCTGACAGGCGACAATCTCGCGAATTATCTCGATGGTGGTGCGGGTAATGACACGCTTGTCAGTGGGGGCGGGGCCGATACGCTCTTGGGCGGCGCCGGCAATGATATGCTTCGTCTTGATTGGTCGAGCATCAGCCTGTCGCGCCTCGATGGTGGCGCAGGCAGCGACACGATAAGCTTTGCCGGAAGTGCGTCGAGCGGCACGCTTGACGGCTCTGCCTTCTCGGGTCTGTTATCGAATGCAGAATGGCTTGATTTCTCGAACACCAGCGGCTCCGTCAATCTGCAACTCCGCGGCGACGATATTCAGAAAATCCTCAGCGGCTCGTCATCGACATCGGCTAATGCGGGAACGTTGGATCTCAAATTTGATATGAGTGGTGATAGTCTGACGCTCGTGGGTAATTCGCTTTACAGCTTCTGGCAAACGAATGATGTAAATGCGACGACCGGCAAATACTCGGACGGCTCGACACTATCAATCACAAGCACAACGAATAACTTCCTTTATGTCTTCGACGCCAATCATACGACGCTGTTGGCAACCGTTCATTATCAAGTGTGATTGAGTGGGCGTTTGCGGGAGGGGCTCTGTGATGCGGGTTTTAAAGCCGTCATTGCGAGCGCGAGCGAAGCAATCCAGCTCGTGGTTTTAACTTAGGCTGAACGGCGCCATTGCGCTCTTCCTTGCATCATCAACTGGATTGGTTCGTTCGTCGTTCAAAATGATTCACAAGATCATTTTGCTTGTTTTACAAGCCACTCCTCACCGCTCGCAATGACGAATTTTCTTGCTCCTCATCCTGAGGTGCGCCGTAGGCGCGTCTCGAAAGATCACTTTCCAAACTGAAACTGATCAAATTGCTCGCGCAGTGTCTTCTTTGATATTTTGCCTGTCGCCGTGTGCGGAATATCATCAACAAAGACAAGCTCATCCGGCATCCACCAAGAGGCAATCTTGCCTTTCATAAAGCTGAGAATGTCCTCTTTTGTTGGCGTGCAATCTGTCTTGCGCACGATCACAAGCAAAGGCCGCTCGCCCCATTTTTCATGCGCAATGCCGATGACGGCGGCTTCCGCAACATCGGGATGACCCACGGCGATATTTTCGAGATCGATGGATGAAATCCATTCGCCGCCCGACTTGATGACATCTTTCGCGCGGTCGGTGATGTTCATATAACCATGCTCATCAATGGTCGCGACATCGCCCGTATCGAAATAACCTTCTTCATCAAGAATATTGTCATCGATACCGAAATAGGCTTTTGAAACTGCAGGACCGCGCACTTTCAGGCGGCCAAAAATTTTGCCATCCCACGGCAGGTTTTTGCCGTCATCATCAGTGATTTTCATATCAACGGTGAATTGCGCAAAGCCCTGCTTCTGCTTCAAATCATAAAGCGCTTCGCCTTCAAGCCCTGTTACTTCCGGTTTTAAAGTGCAGAATGATCCAATCGGGCTCATCTCTGTCATGCCCCAGGCGTGGATGACTTCAACGCCATAGTTTTTCTCAAAGGCTTCCGTAACCGCACGCGGGCACGCCGAGCCGCCAATTGCCACGCGTTTCAATTTGGTGAGTCTCTTCCCGCTTGTTTCAAGATATTGAAGCAGACCCAACCATACGGTCGGCACAGCCGCTGTGACGGTTACGGCTTCATTTTCGATAATGTTGAAAACCGATTCCCCATCGAGTTTCGCGCCGGGCATTACAAGCGTTGATCCCGCCATGGGAGCAGAAAAGGCAAGCGACCATGAATTCGCATGAAACAGCGGCACGACAGGCATCACCGTGTCGCGTGAGGATAGACAAAGCGAATCCGGCATCATCACCGACATCGCATGCAACAAGTTTGAGCGATGCGAATAGACAACGCCTTTCGGATGGCCTGTCGTACCCGATGTGTAACACATGCCGGCAGCGGTGTTCTCATCAAAACTCATCCACTGAAAATCACCGTCAACGTCATTGATATAGTCTTCATAAGCGATGGCATTTTTGAGCGATGTCTGCGGCATATGCGCGGCATCGGTAAAGATCACATAGCGCTCAACTGATGTCAGATGCGCGCTGAGGTTTTCGGCAAGCGGCACAAAGGTAAGATCAAGGAAAATCATTTTATCGCCCGCGTGATTGGCAATGTAGATCAATTGATCTTCGAAGAGACGCGGATTGAGCGTGTGATAGATCGCGCCAATACCGGTGATGCCATACCAGCTTTCAAGATGACGATCCGTGTTCCATGCGAGTGTGCCGATACGATCACCAAGTTTGACGCCGTCACGCGCAAGACGTTGCGCGAGTTTCAACGCACGCAGCTTGACATCGCGATAGGTGGTGCGGCGCATAGGTCCTTCAACCGCGCGTGAAATGACCGCGCGATGGGGATGCTGCGTCGCGGCGTAATCAATCACGCGGTGAATGAGCAGCGGCCAGTCTTGCATGAGACCCAGCATGCGTTTCTCCCCTTGGTTCTTTAGTCACTGCGACGCGTCTACCGCGCCAATTATTGAACGTCAGAATAGAGAAGCGGGGACCGAAGGGAAGTGCGATCTTGGTCGCAGGGTCAGATAAGATTAAGCAGCGCCGGCAGATCGTCAATTGTATCAATAATATGATCGGCATGGGCGGCAAGATCATCCCGCGTGGCGGGACCGCTCAGAACGGCAATGGCTACGGCACCGGCGGCGCGCGCGGCGTGAAGATCATGGGTGGAATCGCCAATCAGCGCGACATCAGCGAGATTATGCCCTGTCTTTGCGGCAAAGGCGTGGACCATGCCGGGGTCAGGCTTACGGCCATGGCCTGAGTCATGCCCCACAATGAAGTCGAGATGCGGTGTGAGGCCCAACAGATCCGCCTGCTGGAAGGCCGCTGCTTCTACATCATTGGTGGCAATACCGAGAGCATAGCCCTTTGCGGCGAGATCTTGAAGCAGAGCGAGAGGATTGCCGATGGGCACAAGGGTTGTCACGGCCTCTTGCATGAAGAGATGGTTCATTTCCGTGATCACGGCGGCGATATCGGTGCGGCCGAGAGCGTCAGCCCAAATCCGCCCATAATCCGCGGCTGCCCCCGCAATCATATGCGAGGTGGGGCGATAGGAACGGCGCTCGAAATCATAATCGGTAACGTCGACGAGACGATTGAATTTGGCCTCATCACCACGCGCGAGCTTTCGCATCACGTGATAGCCGGCCTGCCCCCATGTGCGATCGAAATCAATGAGGGTTCCATCTTTATCGAAGAGAAGGGCTTTAAGCGGCATCGAGAGTCCGGATTTTGAGAGCACACTCCGGATTTTTCCGGATTTACCGAGTCTTAATCGGTCTCGATCAGAAAAGGCCAGACAAATTTAACAACAATTCTTAACAGCGCCCTGTTTGGTCCCCAAAACTGCCCCATTTGACCGCGAAACAGGTTCAGGAGCGATAAAAACGCTAAGACATTTCATTTTCAGGAGAGGACATCGCAATGTCTAACACCCCGTCAAACACCAAAGCCGCGGCACAAATGGCGGCCGCTATTCCCCAGCCGGCCCAAGCCCCGCGTGAGACCCCGCATCGCTTCGGCCGTATTGGTATTCCGGCGGTAGCGGCCGCGGCAGAAATTGTGAAATCGAGCCGCAAGGCGGAGAAGCCGTTTCACGCCGATTTCTATCGGCACTTTGTCGATTAATCTTCGTTTGAAAAGCCGGAAGCGTGCGCTTGACGCGTGAGGCTGTCTCCCGTCTTGATGACTTATGACCACGCTTCTTCTCACTCATCCCTCATTTAAGTTGCATGAAACACCGTCCGGGCATCCCGAGCGTGTGGATCGCATTCGTGCTGTAGAGCGTGTTCTTGAAGACGAGCGCTTTGCTTCACTCTGGCGTGAAGAAGCGCCCCTCGTTGATCGTCAATCTATTCTCACATGCCATCCGGAACGCCATCTCGCTGCGATCGAACGCGCTGTGCCGTCAGAAGGTTTTGCTTCGGTCGACTCCGACACTGTGATGTCACCCGGTTCGCTTGAAGCCTCTTTGCGCGGCGCGGGTGCCGCCACACGTGCGGTCGATGCCGTACTAAAAGGCGAAGCAAAAAACGCCTTTGCCGCTATTCGACCGCCCGGACATCACGCTGAACACGCCACCGCTATGGGCTTTTGTTTTTTAAACAATGCCGCGATTGCCGCGCGTCATGCGCAGATGAAACATGGCATTGGACGCGTGGCGATTATTGATTGGGATGTGCATCACGGCAATGGCACGCAGGATATTTTATGGAGCGATGCGTCGATCATGTATTGCTCAACGCATGAAATGCCGCTTTATCCCGGCACCGGTGCGCGTGATGAGCGCGGTGATCACGACACCATCGTCAATGCACCTTTGAGTGCGGGCGATGGCGGTGAAATGTTTCGCGATGCGTTTGATCATTTGATCTTGCCGCGTCTTACACAATTTGCTCCTGAGCTTGTGATTATCTCAGCGGGCTTTGATGCGCATTGGCGCGACCCGCTTGCCAATATCAATCTTGAAGAGCGGGATTTCTCATGGGCGACACGCAGGCTCATGGATATTGCCGAAAAACATTCCGGCGGGCGTGTCGTATCGCTTCTTGAAGGCGGCTATGATCTTGAAGGGCTCTCGCGCTCGGTCGCCGTTCATGTATCTGCGCTGATGGGGCAGGGCGACGCGGCGTGATGCAATCACTTCTTATAGCTTGATATCGTAAGTCGCCCATTTGGTTTTATCGGCGACTTTGTCATAGAGGCTGCGCGCGCGGTAATTATCCTCTGCTGTAATCCAACGAATGACGGTCCAGCCTCGTTGTTTGCCGATCTGTGCCACGGCTTCAATCAGTGAGCGTGCAGCACCCGAACCGCGCGATGCGGGTGTAACAAAGAGATCATCGAGAAAGCCGCCAGTCGTTGCCGAAAGCGGCCGTGCAAAGGGCCGGAAATGCGTGAGGCCGATAAGCGCGCCCTTGTCATCAACGGCCACGAGGCCTTCCGTTTCATGCGCTTCATCAAAGAGCCAAGACCATACCGTGTCACGCATGTCTTGCGTCTGTGTGACTGTATAAAATTCAGCATAACCTTGATAAAGCGCGTTCCATTGCGCGCGATCATTCTGTTCAACAGGGCGAATAGTGATCGGCATGTAGTTTCTCTTTTTTATTGAAGTTTAAGACCGTCCGAACAAACGTTCGAGATCAGCAAGTTTGAGTTCGACATAAGTGGGGCGGCCATGATTGCATTGGCCCGAATTCGGTGTGGCTTCCATTTCACGCAAGAGCGCATCCATTTCTTCCGGACGAAGACGACGCCCCGCGCGTACGGAATGATGACAGGCAAAAGTTTTGAGAACATGATCAAGCCGCGCCTCTAGTGTGGCGCCTGTGCCCCATTCTTCAAAGCTTTCGACAAGATCGCGCACGGAGCCTTCGATATCTCCTTCGGCAAGTGATGCCGGAACTTCGGTGACTGAAATTGCACCAGGTCCGAAGGAATCGATGGCTAAACCAAGCTCTTCAAGGAGTTTTTGGTTGGAGAGCAACCGATCAGCGGACACTGCATCAAGTTCGACAATAACCGGAATCAAAAGCATCTGGCGTGCGAGTGACTTTTTCTCCCGATCAAGTTTGAGCTTTTCATAAACAAGGCGTTCATGCGCCGCATGTTGATCAACAAGCACCAATCCGGTTCGTGTTTGCGCAACAATATAGGTATCATGAATCTGCGCGCGCGCGGCCCCAAGCGGTTTGTCGAGCGTTTCATCTAAGGGAACCGCAACACCGGCACGTCGATCAACTGAGGGATGAGACAGTGTTTCGAAGGTCGCTTGCGCGGCTTCACCAAATCCATCAGGACGCGACGGAGACTCCTGCCAAGTCCACGACGCTGAGGGTGCGTTATTCGAATAGCCGCTGCGATTTTGAGATAATGCGTTGAAGGCCCGTTGTGCCAAGGTTGATGTCGTGCGTCCTGCGTGTTGCAACAGGTTGCGAATGGTTGACACAAGAAGCCCGCGCACAAGACCGGGATCACGAAAGCGCACTTCGCTTTTTGCCGGATGCACATTCACATCAACGAGATGCGGCGGCAGTGTAATGATGAGCGCGGCAGCGGGATGACGCCCGGCGGGCAAGAGATCTTGATAGGCGGCTTTCAAAGCGCCGATCAACAAACGATCGCGCACGGGGCGGCCATTGACGATGAAATGAATATTGTTTGCCGTCGGGCGGTGATAAGTGCCAAGCCCTGCAAGCCCTGACACTGTCACATCGTCTCTGATCGCTTCAACAGCGATTGAATTTTCAGCAAAGTCTTTGCCGAGAATGAGTCCGGCACGTCGAGCGAACGCGTCGTCACCCGTCTCACTTGGGCAATCGATAAGCGTTGAGCCATCGCTTACCAAAGTGAAACGTATCTCCGGATGCGCAAGCGCGATCCGCTTGATCATATCGGCGACGGCCTGTGCCTCTGCACGATCCGTCTTGAGAAATTTCAAACGCGCGGGTGTTGCAAAGAAAAGATCGGCAACATCGACGCGCGTGCCTTGCATCATCGCGACCGGCTTCACGTCGCCTTTGAGGCCTGCATCGACGGTGAGGGTCGATCCTGTTGATGCGTCTTTCATGCGCGAGGCAATCGTCAAGCGCGCTACGGCACCAATCGACGGCAGCGCTTCACCGCGAAAACCTAACGTCGCAATGGCGAAAAGATTGCCGTCCGGAATTTTTGACGTCGCGTGGCGTTCTACCGCGAGTGCAAGATCATTCTCGCTCATGCCCATACCATCATCGACGACACGAATGAGATCGCGTCCGCCCGATGTGATCACAATCTCGATGTGACGCGCGTGGGCATCAATCGCATTTTCGACAAGTTCTTTGACCGCAGAGGCGGGCCGTTCAACGACTTCCCCTGCCGCGATGCGGTCGATCAGAACGGGATCTAGTTTGCGAACGGACATCATCACCTCTGGGGCGGCCCGAATCGCGCATTCGTCGCCTTGAACCTAAGGATAAGGCACTTGGCCTTTTGGGCAAAGATTGACCAACCCTATGCGCCTAAACGCCGACCGGACGGCCCACAATCACTGTGAAGATCTCGCCCGTTCCGTAAACACGCTTGGCAACACGTGCCGCATCCTGCTTCGTAACGGCGGCCACGAGGCCGTTGCGCCGCTCCATATAGTCAAGACCGAGATTTTCGATCTGCATATGGATGAGTTGATTGGCAAGTTTTGTCGAAGTGTCAAACCGCAAGGGCCAAGAGCCGATCAGATATTTTTTTGCAATATCGAGCTCTTCGTCATTGGGTCCATCACTCGCAAGTGAATTGATTTCAGCTTCGATGATTGCAAGGGATTCAGCGACGCGTTCATTCTTGGTTGATGTGCCGCCCATATGGAGCGGGCCATAATCAAGCGGCGCCAATTGCGAGAATACGGAATAAGCAAGCCCGCGCTTTTCACGTACTTCGCGGAAGAGTCGTGACGAAAACACCCCGCCGCCCAAAATATGATTGACTACGCTCGCCGTTACGAAATCCGGATCGCTTTGCTGAAGTGCAGGGCCACCATAGCGGATCGAGCTTTGCGGAATATCAAGATCGACGATCTTACGCGTACCGATCAATTTTGGCTTCGCAACAGAGATCGGCGTGAGATGGGCTTTTGCGGGAAGCTTACCAAAGATGGATTCAAGTTCAGCGGCCAGTGTCTTTGCATCAATCGCGCCGACAACCG
>JBAXQM010000007.1:0-107908 GCA_037131735.1 Alphaproteobacteria bacterium | reverse complement strand
CATCAAGCTTTGATAATAAGCAAGGTTGATCCCTGTGAGTAGCATCATGCCCAGGATCTCTTCGGATTTGACAAGATGATGAAGATAAGCGCGGCTATAAATCCGCGCTGGCTCCCATGAACTTTCTTCATCGAGCGGACGCGGATCATCCGCATGCCGCGCATTTTTAAGATTAATCTTGCCGAACCGTGTAAAGGCTAATCCATGACGCCCCGCACGCGTCGGCATCACGCAATCAAACATATCAACGCCACGTCGCACGCTCTCGACAATGTCATCGGGTGTGCCAACGCCCATCAGATAGCGTGGCTTCTCTTGTTGTAAATGCGGTTCAACCACGTCGATCATTTTGAGCATGATTTCTTGGGGCTCGCCGACAGCAAGACCGCCAATCGAATAGCCTTTCAAATTCATGCGCGCGAGTTGTTGAGCGGACCGCACACGCAAAGTTTCAACGGCGCCGCCCTGCACAATGCCAAACATCGCTTTGCCCGGCTGCGTACCAAATTTTACCGCGCATCGTTCTGCCCAGCGCAGCGAGAGCTCCATGGCTTTTTCCGTGTCACGATCAGAGCACGGCAATTTCACGCATTCATCAAGCTGCATCTGAATGTCGGAGCCGAGCAGCCCTTGAATTTCAATCGACCGCTCAGGCGTCAATTCGTAAGAGGAGCCGTCAATATGTGAACGGAAGGTTACGCCCTGCTCCGTAATCTTTCTCAATTTGGCAAGCGACATCACTTGAAAGCCACCCGAGTCTGTCAAAATCGGATGCGGCCAATTCATCATGTGATGCAATCCGCCAAGCTCAGCGACGCGCTCGGCTCCCGGCCGCAACATCAGATGATACACATTGCCGAGAACGATATCGGCTCCCAGCGCCCGCACCTCATGCGG
This sequence comes from Alphaproteobacteria bacterium, assembly GCA_037131735.1. GTDB lineage: Bacteria > Pseudomonadota > Alphaproteobacteria > Rhizobiales > Beijerinckiaceae > CAIUPE01. Next base: position 107,011 of record JBAXQM010000007.1, on the reverse strand, counting down.
ATGCATGGCCTTCACGGTTCCTGCCGTCCCCACGGGCATGAATGCCGGCGTGCGAATAGGACCGCGCGGTGTGTGCACGGCACCTGTCCGCGCGGCTCCGTCGCGTTGGGTTATGTTAAATGCGAAATCGTTATGATCTGTCACGGCAGGATTTTAAGGCTCGACACGGAACAATAGACAGGCATCGCCATAGGAATAGAAGCGATAACCCGTTTCAATCGCGTGTCTATACGCTTTCATGATCCTGTCCAGACCTGAAAAGGCCGAAACCAGCATGACGAGGGTTGAACGGGGCAGATGAAAATTCGTCAAAAGCACATCAACGGCCTTAAACCGATAGCCCGGTGTGATGAAGATCGATGTGTCACCACTCCATGCAACAAAAGACCCGTCTGGCTGAACCGCAGATTCAAGTAACCGCAATGACGTCGTTCCAATCGAAACAATGCGCCGCCCTTCTTGGCGCGCACGGTTTAGGCGATCGGCGGTCTCAGAGCTGATCTCGCCCCATTCCGCGTGCATTTTATGATCACGTGTATCCTCAACCTTGACCGGCAGAAAGGTCCCCGCGCCGACATGGAGAGTGACGCGAATCAGATCGATGCCGCGAGCGCGTAATTTATCAATCAATGAGGACGTAAAGTGAAGTCCTGCGGTCGGCGCTGCAACCGCGCCTGAACGATCCGCAAAAATTGTTTGATAATCTTTTTCATCCTGCTCATCTTCAGCGCGTTTCGCTGCAATATAGGGCGGCAATGGCATCTCGCCAAATTGCGCTATCAAAGCGTCGAGCTCTGCCCCCGCTATAGAGAACCGCAACAGCACTTCACCGCCATCACCCTTGCTTTCTACGCGGGCATTGAGGGATTGAGTATTCGATTTTGCAGATCTGAAATGAATGATCTCGCCAAGATCGAGCTTTTTTGCAGGGCGAACAAAGGCAAGCCAATGATCCGCTGACTCTCTTTTATGAAGAGTAACGTCGATCTTAGCTCGAGCTGCGCCACGTTCGCGACATCCCGTGAGGCGTGCCGGGATGACCCTTGTGTCATTAACGACAACGACATCACCCGGCTGAAGCAGGTGAGGAAGATCGGCAATATGCCGATCTTCAAATTCACTCACACCCGAACGAACAACAAGAAGCCGAGCTTTTTCACGTTGTTCAGCGAGCCGAAGCGCGATGCTCTCCGGCGGCAATTCGAAATCAAAATCATCGACACGCATCGACGAACGCCGCCTTTGAGAAATTAAAGAGAAACAACACTCGCTTTCACGATGCTGTCAGGATCACGCACAGGTTCGCCGCGCTTGATCTTGTCAACATTCTCCATGCCTTCAACGACTTCGCCCCAAACCGTATATTGACGGTCGAGGAAGCGCGCATCATCAAAGCAGATAAAGAATTGCGAGTTGGCGCTATCAGGATTTGACGAGCGCGCCATGGAACATGTGCCTCTCACATGCGGTTCCGGATTGAACTCTTGCTTCAAATTCGGATAGCTCGATCCGCCTGTACCAGTGCCATGGGGGCAACCAGTTTGCGCCATAAAGCCATCAATAACGCGATGGAACACGATGCCATCATAAAAACCCTCTTCAGCTAGCTTCTTGATATGTGCAACATGATGAGGCGCAAGATCGGGACGAAATTTGATAACGACATTACCCTTTGTCGTCTCAAGAACGAGATGATCCTTACCGCTCTTGGTCGCCGCTTTTGCAGCGCCCGCTGAAGGAGCTGCCTTCTTTGCCGGAGCTTCTTTTTTAGGTTTTGTCGCTTTAGGTTTAGCAGCCATTGACTCTCGTTCCTTAGTTTGTGTCAGCCATAACTTGAATTTTTACGATTTTATCGGGACCTTTGACCATACCATTTTGGGCTTGATCACCCTTCTTAATTTTATCAACAAATTCCATTCCGGATACAACTTCGCCGAACACAGTATATTTGCCGTTCAAGAAAGCGGACGGTTGAAAACAAATAAAGAATTGCGAATTGGCTGAATTCGGATCATTCGACCGCGCCATACCCAACGTGCCTCTATTAAAGGGCTGCGGCGTAAATTCACCCGGAAGATTGGGAAGTTTTGATCCGCCCATTCCCGTTCCCGTTGGATCGCCCGTCTGCGCCATGAAGCCTTCGATTACGCGATGAAAAACAATGCCATCATAAAAACCTTGCCGCACGAGAGCCTTGATCTGCTCAACATGTTTGGGCGCGAGATCGGGGCGCAACCGAATAACAACACGACCATCTTTTAATTCAAGATAAAGCGTATTCTGCGGGTCCAGCGTTTGGGCGCTTGCATATTGCACCCCAAACAAAAGCATGAAAGCAACGAGAGCAGCGCGGATCATAGAGACCTTCTCCAAAAAGGTGAGCCTTCGCACAATTCCAATAATCAAACAGATTTAATTTTTTGCAAAAGTTTCGGAGCTACGGTAGGCGGCACGAAGTCCTTGACGTCACCGCCCATTTTCGCGATTTGCCTCACCAATGTGGCGGTGATGGGGCGCACGGACGGAGATGCGGGAATAAAAACCGTATTGATTTTCGGTGCCATGACACCATTCATCCCCGCCATTTGCATTTCATAATCAAAGTCGGTGCCGTCACGCAGACCGCGGATAAGCAATGTCGCATCGACGCGCTTGGCAGCATTCACAGCAAGATCATCAAAGGTGATAACGTCGAGTGCCGTTCCCGCTGAATGCGCCAACGCGCCCACGCTCTCGCGGATCATGGCGGCGCGTTCATCAGCTGAGAAAAGTGGTGCCTTACCCGGATGAACACCAATAGCAATGGTCAAATGATCAACCATCGCGCAAGCTCTTGCGATGACATCGACATGGCCGAGTGTTAAAGGATCAAATGATCCCGCGTAAAGGCCTTTGCGCAGTCTCGGAGACGTCATTGTATTTGACCTTTCGAAAAAAGCCGCACTCAGGTGTTATCGGCCGTTTGATCGTCACCAGACTCTGAAGTCTCGGCATCGTCCATGCCGTCATCACTGATACGCTCGACCGAGACAACACGTTCACCTTCCGCCGTATTGAAGACGGTGACGCCTTGCGTGGCACGACCCGCAATACGGATTCCATCGACCGGACAACGAATAAGCTGACCGCCATCAGTGACCAACATGATCTGGTCCGACATCTCGACCGGGAATGAGGCAACGAGTTTTCCGTTACGCTCATTAACCGCCATCGCGACGATACCTTTGCCCCCACGGCCGGTGACGCGATATTCATAGGCAAGACTGCGCTTGCCGTAACCTTGTTCAGAAATTGTCAGGATGACCTGTTCACGAGCGGAAAGCTCGGCGTAACGCTCTTGCGAAATCGCTGCTTCACCTGACAATTCTTCATCCATTGGCGCTTCATCTTGCGTGGTCTCCCCCGCAACCGCGCGGCGCATGCGAATATAGGCCAAACGCTCTTCAGCGGACGCATCGACATGGCGCAAGATCGCCATAGAGATCACGTGATCTTCTTTGGCGAGATTGATGCCGCGAACGCCCGTCGAATCGCGTCCCTTAAAGACGCGCACATCATCAACCGCGAAGCGGATCGATTGACCATCTGCCGTTGTGAGAAGCACATCATCATCAGCCGTGCAGATTTGCACATCGACGATCATATCGCCTTCATCAAGTTTCATCGCAATCTTACCGGCTTTGTTAACCTGCGTGAAATCCGACAATTTATTGCGGCGGACATTGCCACGGGCGGTCGCAAACATCACATCGAGACGATCCCAATCCTCTTCATTCTCGGGAAGAGGCATGATTGTTGTGATGCGCTCTCCCGCATCAAGCGGCAACATGTTGATGAGTGCTTTACCGCGCGCATTGGGTGCTGCTTCCGGCAAGCGCCAGACTTTTTCTTTATAGGCTTGCCCCATCGACGAGAAAAACAGAATGGGCGTGTGGGTTGACGCAACAAACAAACGGCTGACAAAGTCCTCATCACGCGTTTGCATACCGGAACGACCTTTGCCGCCGCGACGCTGCGCACGGTAGGTCGATAGCGGCACACGCTTGATATAACCCGCATGCGACACGGTGACGACCATATCCTGTCTCTGGATGAGATCTTCATCCTCAACATCGGCATCCCACTCTACAAAATCAGTTTTGCGCGGCGTCGCATAGGCCGACTTCACCTCGTTTAATTCATCCGAAATGATCGACATGATCCGTGAGCGAGACCGCAGAATATCGAGATAGTCCGCAATCTCGACAGCGATCTTATTCAACTCATCGGCAATTTCATCACGACCCAGAGCGGTTAAACGCGCCAATCGCAATTCGAGAATGGCGCGCGCTTGCGCATCAGACAGCCGATAGGTGCCTTCATGAGAAACTTTATGACGCGGGTCAGCAATCAATTCGACGAGTGCCGCCACATCTTGCGCAGGCCATTCACGTTCCATCATGGATTCGCGCGCGGTATTCGGATCGAGCGCGGTGCGGATCAGATGGATGATCTCATCAATATTGGCGACTGCAATCGCAAGTCCAACCAAGACGTGAGCACGATCACGCGCTTTGCCAAGCCTAAACTTTGTACGGCGACTGACAACCTCTTCGCGGAATTCAACAAAGGCCCGAATGAAATCGAGCAGGTTGAACACTTCAGGACGCCCCCCATTAAGCGCCACCATGTTGCAGCCAAAGCTCGATTGTAATTGTGTGAAGCGCCACAGCTGATTGAGCACCACATCGCCAACCGCATCGCGTTTCAATTCAATGACGATACGCATGCCGTCACGATCAGATTCATCACGCAGATCGGAAATACCTTCGACGCGCTTCTCGCGCACGAGCTCTGCAATTTTCTCGATGAGATGCGCCTTATTCACCTGATAGGGAATCTCGGTGATGATAATCGCTTCACGACCTTGCTTGCCTGTCTCAATGGTCGCCTTGGCGCGCACAACAACGGAACCGCGACCAATATGATAGGCCGCACGCACACCGCCACGTCCAAGAATCGTTCCGCCTGTGGGGAAATCTGGACCGGGTACGATTTCAATCAAACGATCGATACCGATGGCGGGATCGGCAATATAAGCGAGACAGGCATCAATGACTTCGCCAAGATTATGCGGAGGAATATTCGTCGCCATACCCACAGCGATACCGCCAGCGCCATTGACGAGAAGATTGGGGAAACGTGCAGGAAGAACAACCGGCTCATGTTCTGAGCCGTCATAGTTCGGTTGGAAATCTACAGTGTCTTCGTCAAGATCGGTAACGATCGACATTGCGGGCTTCGCCAGCCGCACTTCCGTGTAACGCATCGCGGCGGCGGGATCGCCATCAACCGAACCGAAATTGCCCTGCCCGTCGATGAGCGGCAGACGCATGGAGAAATCCTGCGCCATACGCACAAGCGCGTCATAGATCGATTGGTCACCATGCGGGTGATATTTACCAATAACGTCACCCACGACGCGCGCCGACTTACGATAAGGCTTATCGGGCGTGTAGCCATTCTCGATCATCGAATAGAGAATGCGGCGATGAACGGGCTTTAGCCCATCCCGCGCATCAGGAAGCGCCCGCGATACAATCACGCTCATCGCGTAATCAAGATAGGAGCGCTTCATCTCGTCGGTGATCGAAACCGGGCGGATGTCCTGCGGGGTCGGGACGATGGGCGAAACGGGATTATCGGACAAAATAGGGGCTCGCAAAGCGGAGAACACAAACGCGATTCCGCTAAGGAATCACGACGATTTTGTTTAGCCGATTCCCGCCTTAGCTCCTAATAAAAAACCGCACTCTCCACGGCCAAATTCATAAGTAAAATCAATTAGTTATTAGATGGAAATAATCGCTAATTGACGAAAGGCACTTAATTCATAATCCGGCCGGGCAAAAGCTATAAAAACTGCATTTATGTACGGAAACATTTTTGAGCCAAGAGCTCAAAGACGAAGGCTCAAACGCACATTAGCGAATGACGCCCGCTCAATGGGTGCAATCGAAAGGCAAGCTGTCCGATATGCGCTGGTTCTCAAAACGGAATATCGTCGTCGATTTCGCCACCACGGCTCGTGACCGCTGGCGCGCCACCTGATGCGCGACCGCCGCCATAAGATACGGATCCGCCATCATCGCTCGAGCTCGATCCGCCGCCGCGACCATCAAGCAAAGTCATTTCGCCACGATAGCGCTGCAAGACAATTTCTGTCGCTGTGCGTTCCTGGCCATTCTTATCGGTATATTTGCGGGTCTGTAGTTGACCCTCGAGATAAAGCTTCGAGCCCTTTTTCACATATTGCTCGGCAACCTTGGCGAGGTTCTCGTTGAAGATCACGACATTATGCCATTCGGTGCGTTCTTTACGTTCGCCCGTGGCCTTATCGCGCCAAGATTCAGTCGTTGCGAGAGAGAAATTGCAGACAGGCTCGCCCGAATTCAGCCGCCGCACTTCCGGATCACGCCCAACATTTCCAACCAAAATCACCTTGTTGACGCTGCCTGACATAATCCGCTCCCGCTCTTTCTCGCGCTAAATAGTGATGACAGACCCTAGCCGAAGCCATCCGGCAAAGGGCCCCTCTGAACACGGTTATCCACATGGACAGGCGCCCCACTCCGTCTAAGAAGATAGAAAACACCCCTTGTTCCTGATATGTTCTCATCCAACATGAGGCTCATCCGTATGTCAACCAGAAAACATGGTGGCCTTATGGCGCTCTTACCAAGGACACATTAGGTAGAGCCGCAACGGCAAGACGGGATGATGTTATGGCAAAGCTCGACGACCTCTTTAATTCCGGCTCAGGCCGCGACGCGCGCACCATTTCCATCCGCGGCGCCCGCGAGCATAATCTCAAAAATGTCGATCTGACCATTCCGCGCGACCGCCTCGTCGTCTTCACGGGGCTCTCGGGCTCCGGCAAATCCTCGCTCGCTTTCGACACGATTTATGCTGAAGGCCAGCGTCGTTATGTCGAGAGCCTTTCGGCCTATGCCCGTCAATTTTTGGAAATGATGCAGAAGCCCGATGTCGACCAGATTGATGGGCTCTCGCCAGCCATTTCCATTGAACAAAAGACGACATCAAAAAATCCGCGTTCTACTGTCGGTACTGTCACCGAAATTTACGACTATATGCGCCTGCTCTTTGCGCGTGCTGGTATTCCCTATTCACCCGCAACGGGTTTGCCGATTGAAAGTCAGACCGTTCAACAAATGGTAGATCGCATTTTGGCGCTACCGGAGAAGACGCGTCTCTATTTACTCGCGCCCGTCGTGCGTGGCCGCAAAGGCGAATATCGCAAAGAGCTTGCCGATTTCCAAAAACGCGGATTCCAACGCGTAAAAATAGACGGGAAGTTTTATGAAATTCCCGAAGCACCGCCGCTCGATAAAAAGCTGAAACACGATATTGATGTTGTTGTGGATCGTATTGTCGTGCGCGCTGATATCGCCGCGCGCCTTGCTGAGAGTCTCGAGACAATTCTCGAATTGGCTGATGGCATTGCTGTAGTTGAATTCGCCGACGAGAAAGAAACCAAAGGTGAAGCCAAGCGCGTGATCTTTTCACGTAAATTTGCTTGCCCTGTTTCTGGCTTTACGATTCCCGAAATTGAGCCGCGTCTGTTTTCTTTCAACAATCCTTTTGGCGCTTGCCCTGTTTGTGACGGCTTGGGCCATGAGATGCGCATCGATCCTGATCTAGTTATCCCTGATGATAGCCTCACCTTGAAGGCGGGTGCTGTTGCCCCTTGGGCGAAATCCAGCTCGCCTTATTATGCGCAAACCTTACAGGCGCTCGGCAGCCATTTTGGTTTTAAGCTCACCAACAAGTGGAGCGAGTTGACAAAGAAAGCACGTGAAGCGGTGCTCTTTGGAACCGACGATGAAGAAATCCGCTTTTCCTATGATGATGGTGCGCGCAAATATACGGTGAAAAAGCCGTTCGAAGGCGTGGTTAATAATCTTGAACGCCGTTGGAAAGAAACCGATAGCGATTGGGCGCGCGAAGAAATCGGTCGCTTCATGTCGGAGACGCCGTGCTCGGCTTGTAATGGCCATCGTTTGAAACCCGAAGCGCTTGCGGTCAAAATCGACAATCATCACATCGCAGATGTATCGAAATTTTCTGTCGCTGAAGCACATCGCTGGTTTGAACGTTTGCCTAAAGCGCTCTCGAAAAAGCAGAATGAAATCGCCGGTCGTATCTTAAAGGAAATTCGTGATCGTCTAACATTTCTTGTCGATGTCGGTCTTGATTATCTCACGCTCTCGCGTAACTCCGGTTCGCTCTCGGGCGGTGAAAGCCAACGTATTCGCTTGGCTTCGCAAATCGGCTCAGGCCTTTCGGGCGTGCTTTATGTTCTTGATGAACCCTCAATCGGCCTTCATCAGCGAGACAATGAGCGGTTGCTCGGTACACTCAAAAGATTGCGTGATCTTGGTAATACGGTGATCGTTGTTGAACATGACGAAGATGCCATCTTGCAAGCGGACTGGGTCGTCGATGTCGGCCCAGGTGCGGGTATTCACGGTGGCAAGATCGTTGCTGAAGGCCAACCGCAAGATATTCTTGATCATCCGAAATCATTGACCGGAAAATATCTCAAAGGCGAGATGGGTGTGCCAACCCCGCCGCAACGTCGCAAGCCGCAAAAAGGCCGAATGCTCAAACTCGTTGGTGCGCGCGGTAACAATCTAAAAAATGTAACGGCGGAAATTCCGCTCGGAACATTCACCTGCATCACAGGTGTTTCAGGTGGTGGCAAATCAACTTTGATCATCGACACGCTTTATCGTGCGGTCGCGCGGCGATTGAATGGTGCCTTTGAACAACCGGCTCCGTTTGACCGCATTGAAGGTCTCGAACATCTCGACAAAGTCATCGATATCGATCAATCACCAATTGGTCGTACGCCGCGGTCCAATCCCGCGACCTATACCGGTGCCTTCACACCAATACGTGAGTGGTACGCGGAATTGCCCGAAGCAAAGGCGCGCGGTTATCAACCCGGGCGCTTCTCTTTCAATGTCAAAGGGGGCCGTTGCGAAGCCTGTCAGGGTGATGGCGTCATCAAGATCGAGATGCACTTCCTTCCCGATGTCTATGTGACATGCGATGTCTGCAAAGGACGTCGTTATGATCGCGAGACGCTCGAAGTAAAATTCCGTGATAAGTCCATTGCCGATCTCCTCGACATGACCGTTGAAGAAGCCGCCAATCTGTTCAAAGCAGTGCCCTCAATCCGCGAGAAGATGGAGACCCTCGCCCGCGTCGGCCTCGACTATATTAAGGTTGGTCAACAAGCGACAACGCTCTCGGGTGGTGAAGCGCAACGCGTCAAACTCTCCAAAGAGCTCTCACGCCGCGCGACCGGCCGAACACTCTATATTCTCGATGAGCCCACCACCGGCCTCCATTTCCATGACGTGGCCAAGCTCCTCGAGGTGCTGCATGAGCTTGTCGATCAGGGCAACACGGTCATTGTGATCGAACATAATCTCGAAGTGGTCAAAACCGCCGACTGGGTCATTGATATGGGACCGGAAGGTGGAGATGGCGGCGGCGTTATTGTCGCTCAAGGTACGCCTGAAGATATTGTGAAGGGCAATAAGGGACATACCGCTCGATTCCTCGCGGAAATCATGTCCAGACGGCCGCCGAAAGCCGAAAAATCCCAAAAGTCAAAGGCGAGCTCAATTGCGGCTAAATAATGTCTTCTATGTGAAAATTGAATGGCATTAGGACTAATTTAACGTGGATCACACAAAAATGCATATCTGACTTGCTATCTGACCGACTGGTCAAGATTACATTCCTCTCTTATATGCAGTGCAGCAAATTCAGGGACAACCCGTTTCGGACCACGAAATGCGCGGCTTTCCTGCATGTACGAACAAAAGAGGTAATGAAAATGCTTACGATTTCTACTTTGAAGAGCAATCTTCGCCGCTGGGCTCGCGTGCGCAACACGATCCGCGAACTCTCGCAGCTCACCGACCGTGATCTCGCTGATCTCGGTATTTCGCGCAGCGACATCCGCTTCATCGCAAAGAAGCACGCTGCGGCACACTAACACAATTCAGCCGGGTATCGTCTCCCCCTCCTATGACGATGTGCGGTATTTGGTTCTCAGGATTCCCCTTTTTCCGAGAACCGAACGAGACGCCCGCCACCCCCTCCCGGCGGGCGTTTTCGTATCTAAGGGAATGTCTTGTTCAGGCTCCGTGCGCGCATTATGGTCCGCGCCATGTCAGTTAAGCCCATCCATATTATCGGCGGCGGTCTTGCGGGTTCAGAAGCCGCTTGGCAGATCAGCCGCAAAAATATTCCCGTCATTCTTCACGAGATGCGCCCGATGCGTAAAACGGCTGCTCATCAAACCGATGCGCTGGCAGAACTCGTGTGTTCAAATTCTTTCCGCTCCGATGATGCGAAGGCGAATGCTGTAGGCCTTCTTCATGCCGAGATGCGCAAACTTAATTCCCTCATCATGGCCTCCGCCGATCGCAATCAGGTGCCTGCTGGTGGTGCCTTAGCGGTTGATCGCGACGGCTTCGCTTCAGCAGTTACTGAATCAATTTCCAAAGAACCCTTGATCATGATTGAACGGGGTGAAGTGAATGGATTGCCGCCTAAAGAATGGGACAATGTGATCATTGCCACGGGTCCGCTTACGTCATCTGCCTTGGCTGAAGCAATCTTATCGATCACCGGTGAAAAGCAATTATCGTTTTTCGATGCGATTGCGCCCATCATTCATAAAGAAACAATCGACTTTAATTTTGCGTGGTATCAAAGCCGTTACGATAAAGTTGGCCCCGGCGGAACAGGTGCCGACTATATCAATTGTCCGCTCGATAAAGACCAATATTTCGCTTTTGTTGACGCGCTCTTGCAAGGCGAGAAAACCGAATTCAAAGAGTTTGAAGGTGTTCCCTATTTCGATGGCTGTTTGCCGATCGAAGTGATGGCCCTGCGCGGTGCAGAAACACTACGTCATGGACCCATGAAGCCCGTGGGGCTTACCAATCCGCATAATCCAACAGTGAAGCCTTATGGCATTGTTCAATTGCGACAGGATAATGCGCTGGGCACGCTCTATAATATGGTGGGTTTTCAAACGAAGCTCAAATATGCCGAGCAAGTTCGTATTTTCAGAACTATTCCGGGATTAGCGAATGCGGAATTTGCACGCCTTGGGGGATTGCATCGCAACACCTATTTAAATTCGCCCAACTTGCTCGATTCCACTTTGAAACTTAAAGCCGGACCGCGTTTGCGTTTTGCCGGACAAATTACGGGATGCGAAGGCTATGTTGAAAGCGCCGCGATTGGCCTTGCTGCCGGACGTTTCGCAACGGCGGACCGGTTGGGTCTCGAGCACCCGATCTTTCCTTCAACAACGGCATTAGGTGCACTCATCAATCATATTACCGGCGGCCATATAGAGACCATTGATGCCGGTCCGCCGAGCTTTCAACCGATGAATATCAATTTCGGTTTGTTCCCACCGATTGCAGCGCCAACCAAAGATGAAACAGGAAAGCGTTTACGCGGCACTGAAAAATCCATCGCTCGCAAACACGCCATCACCGCGCGGGCGGCCGCGGATATTGATCTCTGGATGAGTTCGCTAAGTTAAATCTATCGACTTAAAGGCGACCGAGCATCATGCGCAGAAGAATGCGCCAAGGCGCGGGAAAATCGCGCTCAGGACTTTTTCCTCCCGCCAAATTCTTAAGAAAAGGTTCGGCAATCGCGAGTGATAAAAATGGCGGCTTGATTTTTTCCGGAACCGTTTGAAGCGCGTGACGTGCCTTGATCAAATGTTCCCGCGCGAGAGATACAAGATCTTTCTGCGATAATTCTGTGGTTCCCTCGCGGATCAGCGCGATCAAACCCAAAACCATTCCGGCGTGACCAGACGCTTCGCTTGTCTGTGGATCGCGACCGTCATTCAAGATCAATGACGCAAGCTGAATGAGTGATGCGTGGGTCTGCCCGCAATAAAGCTCAAGCGTCGCTTCATCAGGACGCCGGAGCGGATCGTCCTGTAAAAGCCGCGATGCGTACGCCTCAATGAGTGCAATCAAAGGCGCATGCGGTAAAGCATAACGCGCGCAGGTTTCAAGCAGTGCTTGCCCTTGTGGATGGGATTGCAATTCACCTCCACGCTCGCCCTTCAACCCATCGATCCACCATTGCATGCGGATCTCACCCAAAGCGGGTTCAGAGACGAGTGACGGAATCCGTTTAATCTCAATTGCAAAAGCATAAAGCGATAACAACGCATCGCGTCGATCAGGCGGTGCAAAGAGAACCGACCAATAAAGAACGGGATCGAAATCCTTCACAAAACGGGCGAGCTCTGTATTCATTAAGGGAGAGCAATCATCGCTGCGGCCACACGACGATGTTCCGCTACAAGAACATTATAAGTTCGTGCGGCAGCAAGTGTCGCCATGATATCGAATTGAAATTGATATTCACGAAACCGCCAGAGCAAAGGCTCCGCAAGGCGATGAATTTTCTCGCCAGTCCCGATCAGAACAAAATCAATGTCCTGTGCTTCAGCGAACAACTCTTGAAATGACGTCGCTGTGAGATCGCTTACAGAAGAGATCGGCCAGGCGTGAATACCCGATGGCAAGATGAAAATCGAACCGCGATGGGACATATCGGCAAAGCGAAAGCCGCCCTGCCCGACCGCATCAATCGCATGGCGTCCGGGAACAAACCCTTCGCCACGCGCCGTCATCGGGATGTCGTTTTAGAGGCTTCGCCGCTTTCCGAAGCGGTGTCTTGCGCATCACCAGTGACACGAGCACCGAGATAAATGAGAACAGGCGCCGCGATAAAGATCGACGAATAAGTTCCAATGACAACGCCGAAGATCATCGCCCATGAGAAGCTCTTAATCACTGATCCGCCAAAGAGGACGAGCGCCAACAGCGCAAGCGATGTTGTAACCGATGTCATAACCGTACGCGACAACGTCGAATTGATCGAGAGATCAAGCAACTCGGTAATCGGCATTTTCTTATATTTACGAAGCAATTCACGAATTCGGTCAAACACCACAACCGTGTCATTCAGGGAATAACCGACAATTGTAAGAATAGCGGCAATCGACGTCATATTGAATTCGATTTGCGTGATCGCAAAAAAGCCCATCGTCAAAACGAGATCGTGCAGCGTGGCAATCACCGCACCCACCGCGAATTGCCATTCAAAACGGAACCAAAGATAAATCAATACGGCCACGATCGAGAGAACAACGCCAAGAATTCCGGATTGCACCAACTCACCCGAGACACGCGGCCCGACGACTTCGACGCGACGGAATTCATAATCTTTACCGAAATTCGCACGCACCCGTTCGACAACAGCCTGTTGACCTTTATCGCCACCCGGCTGCAATCCGAAACGAAGTGAGACTTCACCTTGATTGCCAAATTCCTGCACTTCAACATCGCCAAGATCGAGCTCGGCAGCAACAGAACGTACCGACGCAATTTCGGCTTTGCCGGAATTGGCCTTCATTTCGATAAGCGTGCCGCCGGTAAAGTCGATGCCAAAATTAAGGCCAATCGCAAAAAAGGCGGCGACAGAAATCACGGAGAGGATTGCAGAGAAGGGAAAGCTGAGGCGCCGAAACGCCATAAAGCCGAAGGATGTATCATCAGGAATGATGCGAAGGAGTTTCATGGTTCAATCTCCCTCAGAACGGCAATTTTTGCGGACGCGCGCGCGTGTACCAGAGCGCAATCATCATGCGTGTCATCGTCACAGCCGTCACAACTGTTGTCACGATACCGAACACCATTGTCACAGCGAAACCGCGAACGGGACCCGAGCCCAAGAAGAACAGGATTGCCGCAGCGATAAACATTGTGACATTCGAGTCAATGATTGTTGCAAAGGCGCGTGTAAAGCCCGCATCAAGCGACGCGATCATACTCCGACCTTGCCGCGCTTCTTCGCGAATACGCTCATAAATCAACACATTCGAGTCAACCGCTGTGCCGATGGTCAACACGATACCCGCAATACCGGGCAAAGTGAGCGTTGTGCCAATCAATGACATCATCGCGAAAATCAATACGACATGGATGATGAGCGCGATATTGGCGAACAACCCGAAGAGGCCATAGGTCACAAACATAAAACCGACGACGAGGACAGCCGCCACATATGCAGCAATCTTGCCGGCATTGATCGAGTCCTGTCCAAGGCCCGGCCCGACAGTCCGCTCTTCAACAATCGTCAATGGCGCAGGCAAGGCACCCGCGCGCAAAAGAATGGCAAGGTTGTTTGCAGCTTCAACGGTGAAGCGTCCCGAGATTTGTCCCTGCCCGCCCGTAATTGCGGTTTGAATACGCGGCGCTGAAATAACTTTTTTATCGAGGACAATGGCGAGCGCACGACCAACCGATTCAGTTGTTGCTGCACCAAAGCGCTGCGCACCCCGAATGTTAAATTTAAAATTGACGATTGGTTCGCTGTTGCGCTGATCAAAACCCGGTTGAGCGTCGATCAAATCTTCGCCCTGAACAATCACGCGCTTCTCAATCGGTAATGGTGGTTGATTGGCTTCCGCTTGCGGCAGCATCTCAACGTCTGCAGAAGCGCCGCTGCCCTCAGCAACCATACGGAATTCAAGTTGCGCTGTAGTGCCAAGAATTTCTTTTAAACGCTTCGGATCCTGCAAACCGGGCACCTGCACGAGAATGCGGTCAATGCCCTGACGCTGGATGTTCGGTTCTGTTGTGCCCAAAGCGTCGATACGACGACGCAAGACTTCAATCGCTTGATCAATCGCTTTTCGGATTTTCTCGGTGACACCCGCCTCGGTGATCGCCAGCGTGACCAAACCGTCAGGATCTTCAACAAGATCAATCGCGCTTGTGCCGCCGCCACTCAAGAGCGAAGAGGTGGGTGTCGCCAATTCACGAAATTTGGGAACAACACGTTTGCGTTCCGCTTCGTCCGTAATGCGCACCGACACACCGCGCGGCAAAACCGCAAGACCACCGGCAAGTGCCACTTTCTCATCACGCAAGATCCGGCGCATATCATCACGCAAGGTTGCGACTTGCGTTTTCAAAACCGCCGCACTGTCCACTTCAAGAAGCACATGCGATCCGCCCTGCAAATCAAGGCCAAGCACAATAGCCTGATGCGGGATCAGCCATGACGGCAAGAAGCCTGGTGTCGCCTCCCTAAGCGCTGAACGCGTTTCAGGCGACATTAAACTTGGCGCAGCATAGAGGAATCCAGCAACGACAAGAAGCAAGACAGCGGCAATTTTAGCGCGGGAATAACGAAGCATGATGAATGAATGCCAGACCGATCAGGATTTTACAGGTTCGCCCTTAGACCTTACATCGGCAATCGATGCACGGGTCACACGAACACGAACATTGTCAGCAATTTCAAGTTCCACTTCATTATCATCCGTGACCTTCGCCACTTTGCCGATCAAGCCGCCGCTCATCACCACTTGATCGCCGCGACGGACATTCTTGATCATTTCTTGATGTTCCTTCTGGCGCTTTTGCTGCGGACGGATCATCAAAAAATACATAATGACAAAAATGAGAATGAAGGGAACGACCTGCATCAACATCTCGGAACCGCCCAAAGCGGACGCAGATTGAGCATAGGCTGGTGTAATCACGTAGGACCTCCAAAAATCAATTAGTCCGGGAAGGATGCAAACCTCCCCCCAGAGTCGGGCGGACTATAGCTTTTGGCGGTCATATTGCAATCAAAAGCACGGCATTTTGGGTGCACGAAGAGCGCTCATCTGGAATGGACGCTCCGTTAAATCGCCTGTATTGAACAAATCCCTTTTGTTCTATTCACTCCCCGTTGACCCATGTCCTCTTTACCGTCTGCCTCTGACCCCCTTCTTGCCGAACTACGCCGCATTGCCGATGCGCTTGAGCGGTTAAAGCCACCGACAAAGCCGGTGATCGATTTTTCAGTGGCTGATGCCTTTGTGTGGCGGCCGGATACGGGACAGCTTGTCGCAGTCCCCAAGGTCAACCGCGTTGAAATGACTTTGCTGCGCGGCATCGACCGCGTGCGTGATCTTCTCAACGAAAATACGAACCGCTTCGCGCGCGGCCTTCCGGCTAACAACGCGCTGCTTTGGGGCGCACGCGGTATGGGCAAATCCTCGCTTGTGAAAGCGGCGCACGCAGAAGCGGCCGCGATTGCTTCAAAAGGCGGAACGGCAGCGTTGAAACTCGTAGAAATTCACCGTGAAGACATAGAGACGTTGCCGCATTTGATGGCGCTCATGCGCGAGTCAAACTACCGTTTTATCGTCTTCTGTGACGATCTTTCTTTTGATTCTAACGATACTTCATACAAGTCTCTTAAAGCGGTACTTGAGGGCGGCATTGAAGGCCGACCCGATAATGTCATCTTTTATGCAACGTCAAATCGTCGTCATCTTCTCCCCCGCGACATGATGGAGAATGAACGCGGAACCGCAATCAATCCCGGGGAAGCGATTGAAGAGAAAGTATCGCTTTCTGATCGCTTTGGTCTCTGGCTCGGTTTTCACAAATGCAGCCAGGATGAATATCTCGATATGGTCCGTGGTTATGCGCGCCATTATGATTTGCCCATCGACCGCGAAAGCCTCGAGCATGAAAGCCTTGAATGGGCAACGACACGCGGCTCACGCTCGGGCCGTACAGCCTATCAATATATTCAAGATCTCGCTGGCCGCTTAGGCGTGAGACTTGAAGGACCGTAAAGTAAAAAAGCGGCCAAAAGGCTGCTTTTAATTATTCAGGTTGAAACTGAAATCAGTCTTCGCTCAAGTGATCAACCGGATCGACGGGCACTGACCCTTTGCGCAATTCGAAATGAAGTTGCGGTGCCGCGACATCACCCGACTGACCCGAGAGTGCTATAACTTGGCCGCGCTTGATCAGATCACCACGCTTCACTTTGATTTCGCTAGCATTCGCATAAACTGACACCCAGCCATCAGAGTGACGCACCATCACAAGATTGCCGAAACCTTTAACTTCACTGCCCGCATAAGCAACCGTGCCGGCTTCAGCGGCCTTGATCGGCGTTCCTTCTGGAACTGAAATGTTAATTCCGGTGCTCTTCACGCCTCCTTTGTCACCAAAGGCCTGAATGATGCGACCCTTCGCCGGCCAACGAAAGCCAACCGTGCTTACCTTCGTCGCGTCAGATGAATTCGCAGGATCAGATGGCGCTGATGTCGCCGGAGCTTCTAAGGCGGCCTGTTGCCTTGGCTGTGCCGCATCTGTCTTTTGCGGCGTCTTCGCTTGCGCAAGCTTCTTGGGATCCGTTTTGAGTGGATCCGTCTTTGACCCATCAACCGAGGCATCGGTTACCGGCGCCGCAATTTCAGCAGTTTTTGTTGCCCCAGCCTTAGCCTTTGTCGGCTGCACACCCGCAGCGACATGCACCGGAATGATCAGCTTCGCGCCAGCCTTTGGCTTCGCTTTCGCCTTAAGACCATTAGCATTGCGGATCGCATCTTCTGGAACGCCATAACGATCCGACAATGTTTTGATCGTCTCGTCATTTGCGAGCGTCACTTCAGTGCCGCCCTCGGCAACCCATTTTCCACCATCAGCAGACGAAGCGACTGGCTTCGCATTGGCAACAGGCGATGACAAAGATGCTACTTTTTGCGACGCGGCGGGCGCCGCGGTAGACTTTGCAACGACCGAAGATTTAGCGGATGTTGAAGCGTCATTCGGAGCCGTCAAAGGCGCGGAAGCGATCGGACCGCTCCCTTGAACAGACGCGTCGGACGCACCGACATCCGCAGCAGGCGCTAACCCGCTATTCTGTGATTTTGAAAGAGATCCGGTTGTCTTCGGATCAAAACGCGCAGAACCCGCAAAGGGATTAAGCTGCTCTGACATGCGCACTACATCAGTGCCGCATGCCGACATGATAAGGCAAAGACCGCAGGTACTAAGAATGCGAAGCGCGGGCCTTGAAAGCACGGTCGACCTCCCGATCATGACCACATAACGACTCAACAATCGTCTCTTTTTGATTCATCCTCTGTTTAGGTTAAGAACTTCTTTCCAAGACGTCGGGAACGCCAAGATTTTCAATCGCTCAAAGCGATTCAGAAAGTCCGGGAATGATTTTGGGCAAATCGAGCCGCCCGAAATGATCAATCTCCAGCACGCGACCGGTAACGGCGCGGCGCCACCTTGTGATTTCCGTTACTTGACCCACACGTAAAATCGCAACGACCGAACCACCGGGCGTTAACTGATCGATTAAACTCGCCGGTTCGCTTTCAATTGAGCCATGAAGAATGATCCGGTCATAAGGCGCCTCTTCAGGATAACCATGGGTGCCGTCAGCATGCCACACGGCGATTGTGCCAAGGCTCGGCCGCGCAAGACGCTTCTTCGCTGCCTCTGCAAGAGCGCGATAGCGTTCGAGTGTCGTTACACTTAGCGCCATTCGTGCGATAAGTGCGGTTGCGTAGCCTGAACCCGTTCCAATCTCGAGAACGCGATCACCAGACCCAACATCAAGTGCAGTGATCATTCGAGCGATCGAGCTCGGTGCGGCTTGTGTCTGCCCGCACGGTAACGGTAATGCGATGTCGGTCTCCGCCACATCACTAAACCGCTCTTCGAGAAAGTCTTTGCGCGGCGTGAGCTCAAACGCCTGCAAAAGCGCGTGATCAAAAATGCCACGCTCGCGCAATTTGAGTTGAAAGGACACAATCGCCTCGGCTTCTGACATCCGTTTTGGCATCAATGGTCCCTAATAATTTCAGCGCCGCTTAAAACAAACTCGCATAACGCGTAAGCGTCGGCTCGTCAGTGAGATCGAGACGTAAGGGTGTAACCGATATCCGCTTCGCCGCAATCGCCTCGAGATCAGTGCCATGACCCGGCTCTGACTTACCGCGACCAAAGGCAATCCAATAATAAGGATTGCCGCGTCCATCGAGACGCTCATCGATGCGCAATAATTCCTGTTGCCGTTGACCTTGCACGGCAATTGAAGTGCCTTGCACATCGGGTGCTTTGCAATCCGGGAAATTGATATTCACGAGGACGTTTTTTGGAATACCCTCGGCAAGAATTTTTTTGATCAAATCGGGCGCATGCGTTTCAGCGCAATCCCAATGCGGTTGCGATCGTGTTTCGAAACCATAGCATTGCGACAACGCAATTGACGGCACGCCAAGAATGGTCCCTTCGATCGCACCTGCCACCGTACCCGAATAGGTCACATCTTCGGCTACATTTTGCCCGCGATTAACGCCGGACAAAATAAGGTCAGGCTTACGGTCAAGCACATGACGAAGGCCCATGATGACACAATCAGTCGGTGTCCCGCTTACCGCAAAGCGTTGCTTACCCGCTTGCCGCAAGCGCAAGGGATCATTGAGTGACAAGGAATGCGCAACGCCTGATTGATCGGTCTCTGGCGCGATCAACCACACATCATCAGAAAGTCTCCGTGCAATCGCTTCACATATTTCTAAGCCAGGAGCGTGAATACCGTCATCATTGGTAACAAGAATACGCATATCATGCTGCTTTCGAAATTGTTTTTAAGCCACCCATGTAAGGCAACAGGACATCGGGAACCGTCACCGATCCGTCTTCATTTTGATAGGTCTCAAGCACGGCCACCAAGGCACGGCCGACCGCAATGCCAGAACCATTCAACGTATGGACGAAGCGATTACCTTTACCATCAGGTGACTTCACACGCGCATTCATGCGGCGTGCTTGAAAATCGCCGCACACGGAACAGGATGAAATTTCACGATAGGCATTCTGCCCCGGCAACCACACTTCAATGTCATAGGTCTTTTGCGCCGCGAAACCCATATCGCCCGTGCAGAGTGTGATGACGCGATAAGCAAGGCCGAGCTTCTGCAGCACCTTTTCTGCTGAAGCGGTCATGCGTTCATGTTCCGCAATTGACGTTTCGGGGGTCGTGACTGAAACAAGTTCAACTTTTGTAAATTGATGTTGGCGGATCATACCGCGCGTATCACGTCCTGCCGCACCCGCTTCCGCGCGAAAGCACGGTGTTAAAGCGGTTAAGCGCATAGGCAAAGACGCTTCATCAACAATGCTTTCCCGAACCAGATTGGTCAGCGGTACTTCAGAAGTCGGGATCAGCCAATAATCGGGTAAAACACGAAATTGATCTTCAGCAAATTTTGGCAATTGGGCGGTGCCAAACATTGTGTGATCTTTAACGAGCAAGGGGGGATTAACTTCCGTGTAGCCATTCTCACTCGTATGAAGATCGAGCATGAATTGGCCGAGCGCCCGCTCCAGCCGTGCAAGCTGTCCTTTGTTAACAACGAAACGTGCACCTGATAACTTCGCTGCCGTTTCAAAATCCATGAGACCGAGCGCCTCACCGATTTCAAAATGCTGCTTGGGCGTGAAACCCATCATCGCTTCGGTGCGCGGCGTACCGAATTTACGCATTTCGACATTATCATGCTCGTCTTTACCGACGGGCACTTCAGCAAGCGGCGTATTAGGGATTGCCGCTAACTCACGATCAAGCTCTTCGACGAGTGTCTTTTCGCGCGCTTCTAAAGCTGAAAGACTGTCTTTTAATGCGGCAACTTCAGCTTTGAGGGCTTCAGCGCGACCTTGATCTTTGGCAGCCATGGCTTGGCCGATTTCTTTCGATAATGCGTTACGCTTTTCCTGCGCGGTTTGTGAGGCCGTTATTGCCGCACGACGCTCATCATCAAGAGCAATCAGGCGCGCTGATAGCGGAGCAGCGCCGCGATTGATTAAGCCTTTGTCAAAGATGTCCGCGTGGTCACGGATAAAGCGAATATCAAACATTAATGTCTCGACCTCATTTCAGGGCGAATGATCCGAAGATTATTCCGACGCGCGCTCCGCATCGGCTTTGGCTTGTTTCCGCTCGACCCACATAACCGATAGAATTGACAATTCGTAGAGCGCCAAAGTTGGAATAGCGAGCGACATCTGGGAGATGACATCCGGCGGGGTCAAAACCGCCGCGATAACAAACACGAGCACAATTGCGTAACGACGTTTCTCTTTGAGAAATGTTGAATCAATTACGCCCGCGCGTGCCAACAATGTCAAAACAACGGGCAATTGGAATGTAATCCCGAACGCGAAAATCAGGGTCATAATCAGAGAAAGATATTCACTGACCTTAGGCAACAGTGCGATAGACGCTTCGCCCGCAACATCTATCTGCTGCTGGCCAATTGAATAGGTCATCACAATCGGCATTGCGATGAAGAATACGACAGCCGCACCCAGCAGAAACAATAAGGGGGTCGCGATTAGGTAAGGCAGAAACGCATCTTTTTCGTTTTTATAGAGACCCGGGGCCACGAATTTATAAATCTGAGTGGCGACAACAGGGAACGAAAAGAATGACGAGCCAAAGATCGCGATTTTGATTTGCGTAAACAGATATTCGAGTGGCGCGGTGTAGATAAGCTTCACCTGCGAGGCATCACCACCAGCCGCCATCACATAAGGAAACACGAGAATATTATAGATATGACGCGCGAAGAAGAAGCACGCGAAAAACATCACGAGAAAAGCGAGCAATGATTTGATCAATCTCGAGCGCAATTCAACGAGATGTTCGATCAACGGCGCCTTCGACGCGTCCATATCTTCCGTGGTCATGCCGCGCCTACTTGCGTCTTCGGCGCTGATGAGTCATCAGCGTGCGCGTCGCTTTGGGCCGCATCAGCCACACTCACATCTGCTGGCGCATCCGTCGTACTAATCGATTGGATGTCTTCACTTGCAAAATTTGCAACCGGTTCGGCAACGTCAACCGACCCAAGTGCCAATGCATCGTCCGCATGGAGCGCACTGTTAGTCTCGGTATTGTCCGTTGTTGTGGACTCGCTCGCGGTCTCTGTTGTTTCCGATGACGGCATCACGATCGGCGGTGACATAGACCCCATGCCGGTCATTGTCGTCGAAAAATCAGACTTGATATCAGAGACCATTTTCTGTGCGTCAGCCATATCGGCCTCACGCAAGGCGTCATTGAATTGATTTTGGAAATCGCCTGCCATGCGGCGCAGTTTGCCGATCGCCTGACCGATCGTGCGCAGTAAACCCGGCAGCTCCTTGGGACCGATCGCCACCAAGGCGACCACCCCGATCACCACGAGTTCGCCGGAACCAAAATCTAACATAGTCTCTGTCCATTCAGGTGTCAGCGGTCCACTCTACGAGAGGACCGCCTGACAGAGCGCGATCAACCCGCTTTGTGTTCGCTCGGCGCGTGCGACGGTGACGCCTGCCGCTGATCGGCGACCGGCTTAGACGGATCGGAAGACTGCTCGCTCGACGCGGTCGTATCGTCGTCCGCCATACCTTTTTTGAAGGATTTGATGCCCTTAGCGACATCGCCCATCAATTCAGACACTTTTCCACGGCCAAACAGCAACATCACGATGATGCCGACCACAATCCAGTGCCAAATGCTTACGCTTCCCATCAAAGCCTCCTAGCCAGAACGGGTTCCGGCTGGAGCCGTTCCCTTGCATCGGGTGAAATTAGGGTGCTCGCCCTATAAAAACAAGCACTACATCTCGAGAATGGCCGAATTTCGGCAACAGCCCCTGCGGCATCACGACCAAGTCGGCTGAATCCTATTCGTCGTTGGCAGCTTCGAGACGTTCTTCGGCAACCCCCGACCGTTCTTCGGCCAAAGCCACGAAGAGATCTTCCTCGAGCGGATCTTCATCTGCGTGAAGCTCAGCGCTGTCTGAGGGTTCAGGTACGTTGAAATCGGCTGGCAAACGGCCATCAAAGAAGCCGGCACCCTTCAATTCGGCGAGACCCGGCAATTCATTGATCGCCTGAAGGCCGAATTGATCAAGAAAATCTTCGGTCGTGCCATAAGTCACCGGACGGCCCGGCGCTTTCCGGCGACCACGCAACCGCACCCAGCCGGTTTCGAGCAAGACATCAAGCGTGCCCTTGGCGGTCGCGACGCCACGAATGTCTTCGATTTCGGCGCGAGTCACAGGCTGATGATAGGCAACAATCGCCAATGTCTCCATCGCGGCGCGAGACAGTTTGCGCGGCTCATGCTTTTCGCGGATCAGGAGATAGCCAAGGTCTTCCGCCGTGCGCAGCGCCCATTTGCCGGCTACATTTTTCAAATTAACGCCACGAGGCGCGAAATCAGCCGCTAATTCAGCAAGAATGGCATCAACCTGAGCCTCTTTACCGAGATGAAACCGGAAATCATCTTCACCCAAGGGACGCTCGGAGGCGAACAAAAGCGCTTCAACGATGCGTTTATCGCGCAAAAACACGGCATCACGTGTCACGCCTTCGGAGTCGAAGTCGATCTCATTATCTTGATGCGAGGACGATACGGCCATTTCAGTCATGTTCTATTCAATTCAATTCTGTAGTCTTGGTTCAGTTGAGGCACGCGCCCGGAGATAGATTGGGGCAAAAGCAACGTCTTGACGAAGCTCTACCCGTCCCTCTTTTACAAGCTCGAGCGAAGCCGACAAAGCCGTCGCGCGCACGGTCCGTCTTTGCTCAGGTTCAGTAATAAAGGCAATGAGGTAATCATCAAGTACGGCC
The DNA here is from genome assembly GCA_037131735.1 of Alphaproteobacteria bacterium. Classification (GTDB taxonomy): domain Bacteria; phylum Pseudomonadota; class Alphaproteobacteria; order Rhizobiales; family Beijerinckiaceae; genus CAIUPE01. The sequence continues at coordinate 83,381 of JBAXQM010000007.1, read as the reverse complement.
CATTCCTGTGCCACACCAACAAGGCGTTCAAGCGCGGCCCGGGCCTCGTCAAGCGACCAAACGACCCGTTTATGCAACGAAATCCGTGAAAGGACGCGGGTTTGCCTTTGCTGTGCATAAGAGTTCAGAAGGTCGTGGATCGAAGCATCAAAGATAGGGATCTTGCGCATCGCAACAGGTTCAGGCTGGCCACGGCCGAACATGTCGCGGTCGAGCTGCGGCCGATCCTGAAGCATTCGCGCCAGACCCCGGAAGGCCTCAAGCCGCTTGAGCTTATTAGCCAAAGCGGCAGCCAAATCGGCGGCATCCGGTTCAGCACTTGATTCAGGCGCCGGGACAAGAAGCCGGGATTTCAGATAGGCAAGCCAAGCCGCCATAACGAGGTAATCGGCAGCTAGTTCAAGCCGAAGCGTCCGCGCGCGTTCAATGAATGAGAGATATTGCTCAACGAGCTGTAAAATCGAGATTTTTGCCAAATCGACCTTTTGACGACGGGCAAGCTCCAACAAAAGGTCGAGAGGACCCGAGAAGCCTTCCGTATCAATCAAGAGGATGGGATCGGTTGTTGCGCGATCTTCCTCGAAATCGGAACCCCCGAAAAACTCGGACTCGGTCATAATTTACAGCGCTCTCGTGACGAATTATGCGCCGAACTCTGGTCCCGTTTTCAAGCAAGAGCAAGCACAGCATCCAATTTCGCGCCTGCATCCACAGGATCGAAGGGTTCTGGACGCCTTTTCAGCATCGAAAGTGCCCGCTCGGCACGTTCAAGCGCCCTGCCCGCCAAAATGGGGCTCGCTGCAGCCACCGCCTCAACCTCCGCTAAACTGCCATTACAATGGAGAGCGATATCGCAGCCTGCCGCAAAAATGGCGGCGGTCCGGGCCTGAAAATCACCTTGAAGTGCTTCCATCGACAAATCATCGGATAAAAGTAGTCCGTCGAAGCCGATCTCCCCGCGAATAATGTCGCGAACGACTTTCGGAGACTGCGTTGCGGGCGCGTAAGGATCAATCGCCGGGAAGAGAATATGAGCGGTCATGGCAATCGGGAGATCGGCAAGACGGCGGAAAGGATCAAAATCAGTCGTCATGAGTTCCGCCAGCGCAACATCGACGCGCGGCAGTGCCTTATGACTGTCAATCGTTGCGCGCCCATGTCCGGGTAAATGCTTAATCGCCGGCAAGACACCCCCGGCCATTAAGCCCTCGGCAAAAGCGCGCCCCAAGATCGCAACAGTATGCGGGTCCTTTGCGAAAGTCCGATCTCCAATAGCGTCGGTCCGCCCTTCAAAGGCGAGATCCAGGACAGGCGCGCAATCAATTGTGATTCCCAACAAAGCCAAATCATGCGCCATCAATCGACCACCAAGCCGGGCCAAGGAGCGGGCAGCGTCCACATTGCCGCACACCGCTTCAAGATAACGCTGCGCCGCCGGATATCTACGCCAATGAGGGGGACCAAGGCGTTGGACCCGACCACCCTCTTGATCAATCAGAATGGGAGCATCCGAACGCCCTACTATGTCTCTAAAATCAGAAATTAAGTCTTTAATCTGAGAAGCTTCAGAAATATTTCTCTTAAAAAGAATGAGGCCCCAAGGCGTGCTTCTCTCAAAAAATCGGAGCTCTTCGGTCGTTAAAGTAAGACCCGCGCAACCGGAAACAAAGGCGCGGCACGATTGACCGGAGATCGGCATCTCAACTCACTTTAATTGCGCGCGATGAAACATTTCCCGCCGGCAGAGGTAATGCCACCGCAGGCCGCATTCGCTTCGTCTCGGGTGTAACCGACCGCGCGCACGCGATACACGATCTTGCCATTGCTATCCGCTTTAATGACGACGACGTCGCGTCCGTCGATTTGCTCAGCGAATTCAGTTCTCACGCGCTTCGCCAAACCATTGGCATCAGCTTCAACTGCCGGCGCACCAAACTGAACCGCATAGTCTCCCGTTGCTTGTACGGCAACGGGCTCTGTATTCGGCTCGCTTTGAGCGGGGCTTTCCGTTGCTGATTTAACGAGATCGGCCAAAGGATCAGCCCCTGCAGACGCACCGACGCTATCGAGATCATTAGGTCGCGGGAGCGGAAGAGGTACATCAGACGACTGACCCACCAAAGGCGGCAAGTTTGGCTTAGCCGGTTGAGCAGTCTGAGGAGGAGGTGCTGGTGTGACAACGGGCTCAGCTTTAGGGGCCACAGGCGCAGGCTCAATGGCCGCAACATTTTTAGGGGGCTGCGCCACTTGTGGCGCGGTTTCCGAGGCGGGTTTTGTTTGGGTTATCTGGGGATCACCCACAATCGTTCCGTCAGGTCTTACTGTAACCGTCTTGACCGCTTTCGGATCACCCATTGCGGGAACAATCGACTTGGTAGCCGGCGCTGCTTTCACAACAGCATTAATATCTACGGGCACTTCAGGCGAAGCACGCTTCGTTACATTTGCCGGATTTTCGGGTGTATCTTTTTTAAAGAGTTCCGTACCGGCAGGTACCGTTTCTGCCGTTTTATTATCGGGAGCGATCTTTACCGGTGTCGGGTCAGGTTTAATGACTGGTACTTGCTTCTGATCAGATTGTGGGCCGAGCGTTACCGCAAAGCGTCCCGATTGAAAAAGGTAAACACCGCCGACACCAAGCGCGACAATCAGAAGAATGATGAACGAACGAAGACCAGACCAAGACGCTCTTCGTTCTCGTTCAAGTTCCGGAAATCGATCATTGACCGGTTGAGCAAAACCGCGCGGCAATTCCCCGACGAGACCCGTATAGCCGCCAGGCGGCGGTTTAATCGGGTTCGGCATCGCCGATAAGGGCGGCGGTTGACGTGTTTCGGATTGAGCGAAGGGCGCTGAACTAGAACCCGTATAGGAGACTGACGATGATTGATCCTGCGGTTGATACAACGGCGGCACGGGCTGCCCATTTCCACCGGCCAATGGGCTGCTTTGAGAATCGGGCCACTGATCGCTTTGCGGCTGCGGCGGCTCAAAAGATGGCGCGAGTCTTGAAAACGGAGACGGTGTGTTTGACCACGGTTCAGCAGCTGGTGCTGATGTTGCCGTCGGCCTTGGGCCAAACTGTCGTGTCAAAGCGGCAAGGTCAGGGATGGATGGCTGCTCGGGCTCAGCGCCCCGCAACGCAGGATCTGATGCGGCTGCACGAATCCGGCTGCGCGACGCTTCCCGCAGCTGCCGTTCCAGCTCTTCAAGGTTCACGGAACTCCGTCCGCGCCCGTCATCCGTCATGCGTTACGTTCCGGTCCCAAATGCTCCAGACGGCGGAACGAAGTCCTAAAAACAATCACCGCATTTCGTTAGGGGCCGAAACACCCAAAACCGAAAGGCCAGACGCAAGGACAGTTCGAACCGAATCAACCAGAGCGAGTCGCGCGATCGTCAATTCTCTATCATTCTCAATGACAAAACGTAAGTCCGGATGATCCTTGCCGCGATTCCATAGCGCATGGAAATCGCTTGCAAGCTCATGAACATAGAACGCAATCCGATGCGGCTCATGCGCAGACGCCGCACTTTCGACGAGACGCGGATATTGAGCAAGGCGATGCATGACGCCTAATTCCGCTTCATCGGCCAGACGTTCAAGCGCCGCTTTTTTAAGATCATCTGCGGAGGAATTAACAACGCTCAGCGCTTGTCGCGCGACGGACGCGCATCGCGCATGCGCATATTGAACATAAAAGACCGGGTTGTCTTTTGACTGTTCGATGACCTTGCCGAGGTCGAAATCAAGCGTGGCATCATTCTTACGATAAAGCATCATGAAGCGCACCGCATCGAGCCCGACTTCATCAACGACCTCGCGCAAGGTAATGAAATCGCCGGAGCGTTTGCTCATGCGAACTTGTTCGCCATTCCGTAATAGCCGCACGAGTTGGCAGATCTTTACATCAAGATCACCCAAGCCATCGGTCGCTGCTTTTACGGCGGCGGTCATGCGCTTGATATAGCCACCATGATCTGCGCCCCAAACATCAATCATCGTCGCAAAGCCACGAAGAAATTTTGAACGATGATAGGCAATATCCGCAGCAAAATATGTGTAGCTGCCGTCTGATTTCAAAAGCGGCCTATCAACATCATCGCCAAATTGTGTTGCACGGAACAAAGCTTGTTCGCGGTCTTCCCAGTCCTCAATCGGCGCGCCTTTCGGTGGTGGCAGACGTCCTTGATAGATAAGATCGCGCTTCTTCAATTCATCGAGCAAAGCAGCGATTTCATCGCGGTTGCCTCCAACCGATAAAGACCGTTCGGAGAAGAACACGTCATGCTTGATCGCAAGGGCCAAAAGATCATCACGAATAAGATCCATCATGGCATCAATCGCAGCCTGCCTGACAAGTGGCAACCACTCGGCTTCACTCTTCGTGAGCAAGGATGAACCATGCGCCTTTGCGAGCGCTTCACCAACCGGCATCAGATAATCGCCGGGATAAAGGCCCTCAGGGATGGCGCCGATGTCTTCGCCAAGCGCTTCGCGATAACGCAAGAAGGCCGAGCGGCCGAGAATATCAACCTGCGCACCAGCGTCATTGATGTAATATTCGCGTGTCACATTATAGCCAGCAAATGACAGAAGGCTCGCCAGCGCGTCGCCAAACACTGCTCCTCGACCGTGGCCCACATGCATCGGCCCTGTTGGATTGGCTGACACAAATTCGACATTGACCTTCTGGCCTTTGCCTTTCGTACTCATACCGAATTTTTCGCGCTGCGTGAGCACGGCGGCAACGACCTGATGAAAGAGTGACGCGTGTAAACGAAGATTGATAAAACCCGGCCCAGCGATCTCGGCCGATGTCACGCCTTCAAGTGCCGCAAGTTTCGGGAGAAGCTTTTCAGCAAACACACGCGGCGGCATTCCGGCGTCTTTTGAGAGAACCATCGCCGCATTGGTTGCGAGATCGCCATGCGATGGATCACGCGGAGGCTCGACCGTTATGCGGTTAGCATCAAGCGATGTAGGAAATACGCCCTCTTGACCCAAGACCTCGACACAGGAGGCAATGCAATGTTGGAAAAGTTCAAAGAGATTCATGATTTTATTCAATAAATGATCGTGTTTCGAGTGAAGCCTTTCACGGGCGCTAACGCAATTCGGGAGTAACGTCAAACAGGCGGCGATGTTCATCGAGCGCAAAGCGGTCCGTCATCCCAGCGATATAGTCCGCGATGCGCCGCCGCTTTTGAAAGCTTTCGCCCGACTGAAGACCCCCGCGCCAGTCAGCCGGTAAATTCGCCAGATCGCTGTCATAGGCCACAAAAAGGTCCTGAACCACCCGCTCTGCATCCGCACGGATGCGCATGACAGACGGACTGCGATACATGCGGGCAAAGAGGAATTTTTTAATCCCGCGATCTGCTTCTGAAAGGTCTTCGGGGAACCGGATCAACGTTTTGCCAGCTTTGCGCACATCATCGACGCCAGCAGAAGCAAATGGCTTCAATGCCTCTTGGCCTTGCCGAATGACACCTTCAACAAAGCGCGTAATGAGTCGGCGCTCCAACTCATGAATACGTCGAGCGGTCTCGAGCTTTGGCCATTGCCGATCAATCTCGTTCAAGATGACGCTGAGAAAAGGAATCTCACGCAATTCATCGATGGCAAAAAGTCCGGCACGCAAGCCATCATCAATATCATGCGTGTTATAGGCAATATCATCAGCGAGCGCGGCAACTTGCGCCTCAAGTCCCGCATGGTCGGAAAGCGCGAGCGGAAATACACGCTCAAAATCAAGAATATCTTGTGGCACAGTCTTTGTCTTCACGCTCGGCAAAGGCGTCCCATCTAAACTGATGAGTGGCCCATTATGTTTGACAAGACCTTCGAGCGTTTCCCATGTGAGGTTGAGACCATCGAAATCAGGGTAACGCCGCTCGAGCGCTGTAACGACTTTCAAAGCCTGCGCATTGTGATCAAACCCGCCATCGTCTTTGAGGCAAAGCGCCAGAGCATCTTCGCCCGTATGGCCGAAGGGCGGATGACCAAGATCATGCGATAAGGCCAAAGCTTCCGCGAGATCCTCATCGAGCCCTAGGGCGCGGGAAATTGAGCGCGCAATCTGCGCCACCTCAATTGTGTGGGTAAGCCTGGTACGAAAATGATCACCCTCATGAAATACAAAGACCTGAGTCTTATGCTTCAGGCGGCGGAAAGCGGTCGAATGGATAATCCGGTCACGGTCACGCTGGAATTCACTCCTTGTGGGAGATGACGGCTCAGCATAAAGCCGACCACGCGACCGGGCAGGATCCGTCGCGTAAGCGGCACGCCAGCGATCAAACCGTCCCTCCACCTTCCATCCTCCCGTTGCACTTAGCCCGCCGAACCCCTATTTTGGGGTGACCGAAGTCACAGGACCAGAAACAGACCCTTGGCCATGGATGCAAGCCCTTCTCAGAATTTTTCGGTAACGGAACGCGCGGCCAAGCGTATTAGGACGATTTTGGCCACTGAGCCCGAGGGCTCAAAACTGCGTGTCAGCGTCAGCGGTGGGGGCTGTTCTGGCTTTCAATACGGCTTTGCCGTCGAGACCACCGACGCGGCGGACGACATCTGGGTCGAGAGAGATGGCGCGGTTGTGCTCATTGACCCGACATCCCTACCCTTTTTGGAAGGCTCCACGCTCGATTTTGTCGATGATTTGATGGGTCAGAGTTTCCGGGTCGAGAACCCGAATGCCACTGCCGCGTGCGGTTGCGGGACGAGTTTCTCGATCGGCTGAAAATTAGGCATTGTTTTCGAAGAATTTCAGTCGCAAACTCAATTTTTCCTTGTCGGTTTCAGGTTTTTCGGCCACTCGATAGGAAAGACCTGACTTTTCTCGAGGATAGACCCCGACAATGGATGCGCTTTTTATTGGCCAAACCTATATCGATGTCACCTTCATCACCGATCACATCCCGACCGGCGACGATAAAACCGTTGCCGATAACTATGCCGTATCCTTTGGCGGCAATGCGGTAACCGCCGCCTTCTGTTGCGCCAAGCTTGGCGTCGTGCCGGATCTCCTCACATCGCTCGCTGATGATTGGCTCGGCCGCATGTTTTTAGACATGGCAGCGAAATATCAAATCCCGGTCCATGGTCGTAAAGTCAAAGAGAGTTCCCTCTCCTTCGTCATTCCAAATAATGGCAAGCGCGCAATCATCCGTTGCCGTGATGATGACTATCTCCATCCTTATCCAACATTACGCTTGGATGGTATTCGCGCGCTGCATCTCGATGGGCATCAAAGCGATGCCGCCCTTCATTATGCGCAACTGTGTCGTGAGCGCGGAGTATTGGTATCACTCGACGGCGGCGGCTTGCGTTCAAATACGCATGAGCTTTTGAACTTTGTTGATGTCGCGGTCTGTGGCGAACGCTTGGCCGAGCAACTCAATCTCGATGATAAGGGTTTGCTCGATCTCTTGAAAGCTAAAGGTGTAAAAGTTGGTGGCGTAACACGCGGCGAGCGCGGTATGCTCTGGTATGATGAGAGCGGCACCATCCGCACACAGCCGCCACTCAAAGTGCCGTCTGATGTCATCATTGATACGAACGGCGCAGGCGATGTGTTTCACGGCGCATACATGTATTCCTATCTTGCAAGGCCGGCCCTGCCTTGGGAATCGCACTTCGAATTTGCGCGCGCCGCTTCAACATACAAGATTCAAAAACTAGGCAATGAAGCCGGATTGCCGTCGATGAATGATATCTCGGCCATCATGCAACAATTCCGTCCAGCAGCCTGAGGTCACCGTGAACCGCTCAATTGTCCTTAACGATTTTAAATTGAAATTTTCTCGTAAAGGACTAGCCCTTATCGGCGGCGCATTCCTTACCCTCTTTATTGCGTTGACGAACGCACCAGCCGAGGCCGGTGATAAGCTCACCTTTGATCGTCTCGAATTAAAAACCGGGCTGAACAGTCTCAAGGCTGATGCCGTTGAAATTGAAAACGCAAATCTATCAGCCGATGCGCTCAAGGCCCTGTTCGCAGACCAAAATCCCGCTTCACAGGCCGATGCCTTAGCAAAATTTGATGCCGACCGCGTGACCATCCGATCGCTGCGCCAAGAAACCTCTATCAATGGGCAGATATCGGCATCGATCTTGCGCAATGTGGTTTTAACCGGAATTAAAGCGGGCTTGGCAGAAAGCCTAAAAGCGGACGGCGGCACATTTGGCTCTGGTGATGCGAATGATGCGCAGGCCGGCACGATGGGCCCGATCACGGCAAGCAAAATTGATCTCGGCATTTTAATTGCCGGTGGCGCCACAAAGACGGGTAAAAAAGATGATTACCGCACGGCCTATGGCGAAGTCATCCTCACCACAATCACGACTGAAGCGCCCGCAGGCCCGGTGATCACAGTCGATCGAATCAGCATTACCGACTTCAGCATCAAAACATCTGAGCAAGGACTTTCGGCACTTGCCGAGCGGATAATCAGTCGACAGTCGTCAACACCATCGACCGATGCCGACATCAATTCTATGGCGCTCGATATTGTCGATCTATTCTCCGGATTCGCTATAGCCACATCCGACGCGACGCAAATTCGTATTGAAGATAAAAAATCAGGCGAATATGCGCGCATCAATCACATCGTCTATCAAGGTGAAGTGAGCGGTAAAGGTCAGCATATTCGGATGGACGGATTTGAAGGCGCGTTTGAGGGCAGCCGTGTTCGGATTGGCAGCGTTGAGCAATCGGGTTTTTCGTTTAACCCTGTGTATTCTTCTGTTCGCGCGACAGCTTCAAATCCAAATGGAAAATTATCCGAAGCCGATCCGCTGAGCTTTGTTCCCGTGATCGGCAAATTTGAAGTTCGTGATGTAACGATAGATACGACTGATGTCCCGCCTGTCCATGCAGGATTGCGCTCGATGGTTCTGTCGGTCGACAATCCTAGCGGCGGTATTCCAAAATCAATTGATCTCGCTTTCGATGGCCTCTTTGGTCCTATTCCTTCAGACAGTAACGAGCCTTCAATCGATAATCTCATTGCGCTGGGTTACCGCGATGTAAGCCTTTCGGGAACATTAAAACTCGCTATCGATGAAAAAGCGAAGATGTTCAAAACTGAAGCGCTGATATCGGGCGAAAATATGGGTGCGGTGGGCGTTACAACCAATCTCATCAATGTACCCGTCGATCTTTTAATGCGCGATCCTTCGGCAGCACTCATCGCCTTCGCCGGAGCGCGGGTAAAAGATTTGTCTGTGACTGTTGAAAATCGCGGTTTGGCAGATCGTTTGATCGATCAAGATGCCATCAAAACAAAAAGATCGCCGCAGGAAGTGAGAAAGAATTATGCCGCTGCGGCTTCAGCTAGCTTGCAGGTTTACCTTGGCATGGCACCAAATGCGAAAGCGCTCACCCAAGCGCTTGCGAAATTCATCGACAAGCCCTCACGGCTTTCAATCACAGCGCGGTCAAAAAATCCGGATGGGGTCGCTTTAGCGGAAGGCGCAACGGCTGAGAACCCAGCGCAACTGCTTGAAGCCTTCGATCTGATGATTTCGCAGAACTAAGATCAGACGAGCTTAAGTTGAGGCGCGTCAACGGCCTGTGCTTCAACAACGGCTAATGCCGTCATATTCACAACACCGCGAGCTGTAACGGATGTTGTCAGAATATGAGCGGGTTTGGCCGTCCCAATCAAAATTGGGCCAACGGGTAACGCATCGGCCAATACCTTGATCAATTGATAGGCGATATTCGCCGCATCAAGATTGGGCATGATCAACACATTCGCATCACCGGCAATATGGCTATCGGGCAAGCGCTTTGACCGTATGGCTTGAACGAGCGCCGTATCAGCCTGCATCTCGCCATCAACCTCAAGCTCGGGATCGATCTTTCTGATGTAATCCAGTGCCACGCGCATTTTCTGGGCAGACTTTGCATCCGAGTCGCCAAAATCAGAATGTGAGACGAGTGCGATCTTCGGAATTATACCAAAGCGCTCAACATGATGCGCCGCGAGGATCGCGATGTCGGCAATATCTTCGGCGCTCGGTTCATGTGTCACATGAGTATCAGCTAAAAAGAAATTACCCTTTGATGTAATCATCAATGTCATGGCCGATAGATCACGCACTCCTTCGCGCAACCCGATAATGTCACGGATATTGCGCAGCTTCGAATGGAAGCGCCCTTCAAGACCTGCGATCATCGCGTCGGCATCACCCCGCATAACGGCAACAGCAGCAATAACGGTTGAATTGGTGCGCACAAGCGTACGCGCGGCATCAGGGGCAACGCCTTTTCGTCCGACTCGCTCGATCAATGTCGCAACATAATCACGATAACGCGGATCATCTTCAGGATTGATTACCTCAACATCTCGACCCGGACGGATCGACAATCCATAACGCTGACAACGCGTTTCAATAACCGACGGTCGACCAATCAAAATCGGAATAGCAAAACCTTCTTCTCTAGCGATCTGCGCCGCGCGCAACACACGCTCATCTTCACCATCAGCGTAAATCACGCGCTTCGGCGCTGCCTTCGCCTGTTCAAAAATAGGCTTCATGATGAAGCCCGAACGGAATACAAAGCCCGAGAGTTTTTCTTCATAGGCTTTGAAGTCGGTAATGGGACGACGCGCGACACCCGAAGCAATAGCGGCTTTCGCAACAGCCGGCGCTATACGCAGAATCAAACGCGGATCAAAAGGTGACGGGATCAGTGACTCAGAGCCGAAGGTCTTCACATCACCACCATAAGCACGCGCGGCCACTTCTGACGGCGCTTCACGCGCGAGCCGCGCGATCGCTGCGACAGCAGCAAGCTTCATGTCTTCATTGATTGTTGTCGCGCCAACATCAAGCGCGCCACGGAAGATGTATGGGAAGCAGAGAACATTATTCACTTGGTTCGGATAATCAGACCGTCCCGTGCACATCATCGCATCAGGGCGCACTGCGCGCGCCTCCTCAGGCATGATTTCTGGATTAGGATTAGCAAGTGCCAAGATCAAAGGCTTCTCAGCCATGCGCTTGACCATATCGGCTTTCAGAACGCCCCCAGCGGACAGACCAAGGAACACGTCAGCGCCGTCGATCACATCATTAAGTGTGCGCTTATCTGTCTTTTGCGCAAAGATTGCTTTCCACGGGTCCATGAGTTTTTCACGGCCCTCATAGACAACTCCTTCAAGATCGCTCACCCAAATATTCTCGCGCTTCGCACCAAGCGAGACGAGAAGATCAAGGCACGCGAGCGCTGCAGCCCCCGCGCCCGAGGCTACGATCTTGATATCACTTATGCGTTTGTTTGAAAGGTCAACCGCATTCAAAACCGCAGCACCAACGATAATGGCCGTTCCATGTTGATCATCATGAAAAACCGGAATGGCCATTTTCTCGCGCAAATGTTTTTCAATCTCGAAACATTCAGGCGCTTTGATATCTTCAAGATTAATCCCGCCAAAGGTGGGCTCAAGCGCCGCGACCACATCGACAAAACGTTTGGGATCATTTTCTGCGACCTCGATGTCGAACACATCGATGCCTGCGAATTTTTTAAAGAGAACGGCTTTCCCTTCCATCACCGGCTTAGACGCCAGCGGGCCGATATTACCTAAGCCCAACACGGCCGTGCCATTAGAGATCACGGCCACAAGATTTTGCCGCGAAGTAAGTTCCGCAGCGAGATCAGGATTTTCGGCGATTGCTTCGCAGGGTGCCGCAACACCTGGCGAATAGGCAAGCGCCAGATCGCGCTGATTGCCGAGCGGCTTGGTTGGTTGAATTTCGAGCTTACCGGGGCGCGGTAAGCGATGATAAATCATCGAGCCCGCGCGAAGATCGTCAGATCCGTGTGATGATGACGCCATCTTCTTCTCTCCTCACCACCCCGAAACAATGACCCGCGCAGACACTCAACTCTTACTTCTCGGGTACGTTCACTCTGAGATGTAATTCACGCATCTGCTTGGGTGTGGCTTCAGCGGGCGCACCCATGAGCAAATCAAGCGCTTGCTGGTTCATCGGGAAGAGCGCGACTTCACGCAAATTCTGTGCGCCGACAAGCAACATCACAATACGATCAACACCTGCTGCCATGCCGCCATGCGGCGGTGCGCCATATTGGAAGGCGCGATACATGCCACCGAATTTCTCAATCACGGTTTCTTCGCCATAGCCTGCAATCTCGAAAGCCTTCACCATCGCTTCCGGCTTGTGATTACGAATACCACCAGATGCGATTTCAAAACCATTGCAAGCGATATCGTATTGGAAGGCTTTGATCGTCAGCGGATCTTGGCTCGTCAATGCGTCCAAGCCGCCTTGCGGCATCGAGAATGGATTATGCGAGAAGTCGACCTTCTTATCTTCATCATTATACTCGAACATCGGGAAGTCGACGATCCAAGCAAGCTCATAACGTTTTTCATCAATGAGGTTGAGATCTTGTCCAACCTTGATGCGTGCGCTGCCTGCAAATTTTGCAAATTTATCGGGATCACCAGCAGCAAAGAAACAGGCGTCGCCCGCTTTCAATCCCAATTGCGCGCGTATCGCTTCAGCCCGTTCTGGTCCGATATTGTTGGCAATCGGACCGGCAGCGCCCTCTTCGCCTTCACGCCAGAACATATAACCCAAGCCCGGTTGGCCTTCGCCTTGCGCCCATGAGTTCATACGATCGCAGAATGTACGCTGGCCGCCTGATGGTGCCGGGATCGCCCAAACGCGGTTCTTGGCATCTTCAAGAATGCGCGCAAAGACTTTGAAGTTTGATCCACGGAAATGATCCGACACATCGGCCATTTCAAGCGGTGCATTCGTGTAAGGATTGCGGATTCGAAGATCGGGCTTGTCGGAGCCATATTTTTCCATTGATGTCGCATAGGGAATGCGCGGCCATGGCGACGGCGTCACATGTTTGCCCTTACCGAAATCGCGGAAGATACCGCCAACAACCGGTTCGACGGCTGCAAAAATATCTTCCTGCTCAACAAAGCTCATTTCCAAATCGAGCTGATAGAATTCGCCCGGCAACCGATCCGCGCGCGGATCCTCATCGCGAAAACACGGCGCGATTTGGAAATAGCGGTCGAAGCCCGCCATCATCAAAAGCTGCTTGTATTGCTGTGGCGCTTGCGGCAGCGCGTAAAATTTACCAGGATGAATGCGTGACGGCACAAGAAAGTCGCGCGCACCTTCCGGTGACGATGCTGTCAGAATGGGCGTCGCGAATTCGTTGAAGCCTTGCGCCTTCATCTTCTCGCGCATCGCGTCGATCACTTTGACGCGCGTCATGATGTTGTTGTGTAGCGTCTCGCGACGAAGATCGAGGAAGCGGTAAGTGAGACGCGTCTCTTCCGGGAAGGGCTGATCCCCAAACACTTGCAACGGCAATTCCTTTGCCGGACCGAGCACTTCAATCTCGCTTACATAGATTTCAATGAGGCCGGTTGGCAGATCGCGGTTCTCGGTGCCAGTAGGACGCAGACGCGCCTTGCCATCTACCCGCACCACCCATTCCGAGCGCAATGTTTCGGCCAGCTTGAAGGCCTTGGAATCCGGATCAATTACGCATTGGGTGAGGCCATAATGGTCACGCAAATCGATAAAGAGCACGCCGCCATGGTCGCGGATGCGGTGGCACCAGCCCGAAAGCCGAACCTCTTGGCCGACATCGCTCTCACGGAGCGCGCCACAATTATGCGAACGATAACGATGCATTAGGACCTCTTTTGACCGTCGGCGAGGGAAATTTGACCCGGAAAACGCATGCGCCGCCCGCCCTTGTCAAGAGAAAGCGGGCTTGGCAGACATTTTGCCGGAACTCGTGCTAACACCCATCTTCCTCTTGGCCCATGATTCGTAAATTTTGTTCATCCAACCATGCCCTTGATCACTAATACTGCGGCGCTGGACGCGGCCTGCCAAAGACTTGGCTCACATGATTTTGTGACAATCGACACGGAATTCATGCGGGAAACGACCTTTTTCCCGAAATTATGCCTGATTCAGTTGGCGAGCGAGGACGAAGACGTCCTTATTGACCCTTTAGCGCCCGATATTGATTTGACCTCCTTCTTTGCCCTGATGCGCAAGGAAAGCGTGGTCAAGGTGTTCCATTCCGGCCGGCAGGACATCGAAATTCTCTGGATCCTTGATCGCTGCATCCCCAGCCCCTGTTTCGACACGCAAGTCGCGGCAATGGTGGCGGGCTATGGCGATAGCGTCGGCTATGAGCAGTTGGCCCATGATCTCGCCAAGGCGCGGATCGACAAATCCTCGCGTTACACGGATTGGTCACAACGGCCCCTCTCCGATGCACAGCTGAATTATGCGCGTGCTGACGTCACCCATCTGCGCGTTATCTATAAGGCGCTTCTCGATAAACTCACCGCTTCAGGCCGCGAGCCATGGTTGGCCGACGAGATGCGTGTGCTCACCTCCCCGGAAACCTATGATCTGAAGCCGGAAGACTCATGGCGTCGCCTGAGCGGTCGCATTCGTAAACCCCGTGATCTTGCCGTTCTCATGGAAATCGCCGCGTGGCGCGAAACCGAAGCACGAAGCCGCAATGTCCCGCGTTCGCGTGTTTTGAAAGATGATGCAATTATCGATATCGCCACCTCAGCGCCGCGCTCGGTTGAGTCTCTCGGTAAATTACGTTCGGTCCCCAATGGCTTTGAGCGCTCGCGCGTGGGTACTGAAATTTTAGCCCTTGTCGAAAAAGGCTTAGCCCGCGAGCCATCAACAATTCCGGTTATCGAACGAACAGAACGCAAGGCGTATAATCCTGCCGCTGTAGAATTGCTCAAAGTCCTCTTGCGCATGACATGCGATAAAGAAGGTGTTGCAGCAAAACTCATCGCTACAGTCGACGATCTTGAATCTATCGCGGCTGATGACAATGCCGATGTGCAAGCCCTTAAAGGATGGCGTTATAAAATCTTCGGGCAGCATGCGGTTGAATTGAAAAACGGCAATTTAGCGCTCGCCTTCTCAAAAGGCCGTGTCGTCGCCTTGCCTCGTAACGAGACTTAATCTTCAACGATAAGCTTCGGCACTCTGCCGATGATACGGGCAAGCGCCTTCAAGCGATTAAATACGCGCTCACCCGCAAGCGGCGCAAGCTCGTGTGGAATTTCCAAAATAAGTGCGTCTTTGGTGCAATATAACGGCGTATATTGAAGAACGCCCGGCATCGCTGCGGTTATAAGATAAGCGACACGCAAAACGCCGCCGAGAATTCGCGCGCGGTCCAACATGCGGCTTGTGGCTAATTCGCGCAAACGCGGACTAATTTGATCTTCGCTCAGACCCATATGGCGATAGGCAACCGCAAGTGCGAGGTAAACGCGGCCCGGATGATCAACGCCGATAAAGCTCGCATTCGCAATAATATTCAAAGATTGCTCGCCCCGATAATCAGGATGGGCCCGCCACCCAATATCGGCCAAAAGACACGCGGCATGGCGCAAACGTTTTTCATCCACTGTCTCTTCAAAATGGGCCGATTTCATAAACAGATCGGTCCATCCAATAATCTCTTCGCAATGCTCAGGGGAGCGCGATCGGAGAATGTTCAAATCATGTGCCGCGCGGATCAGTGGATCTTCCTTCAATTGCTTTTTTGGAAGCCGTTCGAAAATCAACCCTTCACGCACACCCAGCGCGGAGACGATAATATCAATGGGCGCGCATTTTTTGATGAGTTCTTCAAGAACGAGAGCGCCATAGGCAATCAAGGGACGCCGAGCTGCTGAGACGGCTTCAATCGAGTCGATTGTCTCGGTCGAGACGCGTTCAACAAGGGCTGTGAAATCTTTAGCGTCACGCACGGGGATCACATAATTATGCATGACTTGAAGCGGATAGCCCCGCTGTTTCATATGAAGCCTTGCAAGCGCGCGCCAAGTTCCCCCGATCACATAAATCGATTTGCCCTTCGCTGCTTTTAACTGAGGTAAATCATCAAGCTCATCGCGAATGATCTTTTGCGCTTTCTTGAGATTGCCCCCGGACAAGTCCTGCAAAGAAAGTACACCGATAGGGAGCGTAACCCCGTTCCCTAATGTTGCGCCTTTAACGGAAATCAATTCGAGCGAGCCGCCGCCCAAATCGGCGACCAATCCTTCCGCGTTATGGATCCCATAAGCCACGCCAAGAGCCGATAACGTGGCTTCGCGCTTGCCGGTCAGCAACTGCGCTTCGGTGCGCATGATACGCGAACATTCTTTGAGAAAATCTTTGCCATTAATCGCATCGCGCGCGGCGGCGGTCGCGATAACCTGCACATCTCTGATTTTCATAATGTCGCATAAAACGCGATAGCGGCGCAAAGCCTCATAGGCTTTTTCCATCGCGTCTTCGGCAAGAAGCCCTGTCGCCAATACACCACGACCCAGACCGCAAAGCGCTTTTTCATTGAAGATGGGTGTTGGCGAACGTGTCAGCCCTTCATAGGCCACGAGACGCACCGAATTCGACCCGATATCGACAATGGCCAAGGGTTTCCCGATTTTCAATCGGCCCTGCGCGTTTTTCGGCATGACTCCCATCCGCTTTGATTCGCGCCGGATCATAAGCAGTTCCGAAAAAATTTCACGTATCGTGACGAATTTCTTTTGTGGAACCGGATCGGATATTTTTTGAGGAGGATTTTTTTACGCCCTTGCCACGCCCCGAAAGGCTCGGATTCGTCATAAAATATTGATGGGCGTTTGAAGGCGCATCACCTTCAGCCTTTTCCATCCGCGTAGACGTGCCATCGGCATTAATACGCCAGCTTTGCTCATTATCGTTCAGATTTACGACCATAATTTGGTCGAGGACCTGTTCATGCACGGTAGGGTTGAGAATCGGAATCAATACTTCGACGCGGCGATCAAGATTGCGCTGCATGAGGTCGGCTGAGGAAATATAAACCTTGGCCTTCGCATGAGGAAGGCCATGCCCATTGCCGAACGCGTAAATTCGCGTGTGTTCCAAAAAGCGACCGACAATCGATTTTACCCGAATGCGCTCTGAGAAGCCCGGGATGCCGGGACGCAAGCAACAGATGCCGCGCACAACGAGGTCGATCTCGACACCGGCTTGGCTCGCCTCATAAAACGCGTCGATGATCATCGGATCAACGAGCGAATTACATTTACACCAGATCGCTGCAGGCTTTCCCGCTTTCGCAAATTCAATTTCTTTCGCGATGTTATCGAGAAGCGTTTTTTTGAGCGTTAAAGGTGATGCCGACAAGCGTTCAAGATGTGTGGGCTCGGCATAGCCCGTGATATAATTGAAGATACGCGCCACATCGCGCGCCATCGCCGGATCAGCAGTAAAGAATGAAAGATCCGTATAAACGCGCGCGGTAATAGGATGATAGTTACCTGTGCCCAAATGGCAGTATGTAACGAGTTGACCCGATTCACGCCGGATCACCATCGACAATTTCGCGTGCGTTTTTAACTCAATAAATCCAAAAACAACCTGCACACCAGCGCGCTCAAGATCGCGTGCCCAGCGGATATTTGCTTCTTCATCGAAACGCGCCTTGAGTTCAACCAGCGCCGTTACCGATTTACCAGCTTCAGCCGCTTCAGTGAGGGCTTTCACGATCGGGCTATCATTCGAGGTGCGATAGAGCGTTTGTTTAATCGCCACAACATTCGGATCACGCGCCGCTTGTTGCAAGAAATTCACAACAACGTCGAAGCTCTCATAGGGGTGATGAACGATGAGATCTTTTTCGCGGATCGCGGCGAAGCAATCACCGCCATGATCGCGTATACGCTCAGGAAAACGCGGATTATAGGGAATAAATTTGAGATCTGGGCGATCAACGCCAACAAGCTGCGACAAATCATTGAGCGCCAGCATGCCATCAATCTCGAACACCGCATCAGGTGCCACAAGAAACTCTTCGACAACAAATTGACGAATTTCAGCGGGCATTCCCGCGTCAACTTCCAACCGAATAACTGAACCGCGACGTCTTTGCTTCAATGCAGTCTCGAAAAGACGCACAAGATCTTCGGCTTCTTCTTCAATTTCGATATCGCTATCACGGATCACGCGGAAAGCACCGAGTCCTTTCACGCTATAACCGGGGAATAACCGACTGATAAACAAACCAATCGCATTTTCGAGCGCGATGAAGCGCACGGGTTGTGGCGCATCTTCATCCGTTTGTACGACAGAGGGAAGACGAATGAAGCGATCAATTTTACTAGGTATTCGGATTAACGCATTCAATGCACGGCCATCTCTTACCCGTGCCAAAGTAAGCGCGAGCGAAAAGCCGAGATTGGGAATGAAAGGAAATGGATGCGCCGGATCAACCGCAAGCGGCGTTAACACAGGAAAAATTTGTTCGACAAAATAAGTATCAAGCCACGTGCGCTCATCATCCGTTAAACCATCACCTTCAACGAGTGACACGCCCGCGTCGTTGAGCTTGCCGCGCAAATCACGCCACCGCGCCTGTTGATCAGCGCAAAGTTGCGTCACCTCTTCACCGATACGCGCCAATTGCTCGAGTGGGCTCATGCCATCTTCGGACATTTCCGCAACATCGGATGTCACCTGCCCGCGCAAACCCGCAACGCGCACCATAAAGAATTCATCGAGATTGGTGGCCGAGATCGACAAAAAGCGAAGCTGTTCAAGAAGCGGATGGCCGCTATTTGCAGACTCTTCAAGAACGCGCCGGTTAAATTGTAACCATGACAATTCGCGATTGATGAAACGTCTTGGCGATTTGGCAAGCGTCGCCGGCGTGCGCGGTCCCGTTGCCCGCGCCCGTGCTAATACCGAGCTTGCCTTTTTCGTATGAGGCACGGCCCCAGACTCCGATCAATTCAAATAAGAAATGGTGTTATTTCAAAGAATTATGACGGTCATTTGACACGAAAGTGACCATGTTCCGCAACCCGCCAATTCTGAAGAGGGTTAATGCGAGCACAAACTAGTTTGGCTCGACCTCAAGCGGGTCCGTTGGATTTTCATGGAAGAGATCGAGCGCCAATCCCCGATTAACCCGTCGCCCTTGTGCGAGTGCCTCGCGATCAAGACGCTCCACGGCTTGCCGCGCCGCCGCAATTGACCGGTCAATCCGTTTGGTCAAAGTGCCGATCAAAGCGGTATCAACCACTAATTGCCGGTCAACGAAGAGTTTAACCAGCACCGCTTGCAACAGCGCTTCATCCGGCTGCTCGATTGTTACTGATGGGGCAAGACGTAAACGCGAAACAAGATCGGGCGTC
Source organism: Alphaproteobacteria bacterium (assembly GCA_037131735.1). Lineage (GTDB taxonomy): Bacteria > Pseudomonadota > Alphaproteobacteria > Rhizobiales > Beijerinckiaceae > CAIUPE01. The sequence goes on along the minus strand of JBAXQM010000007.1, from coordinate 64,139 downwards.
TTGAGACCCCAGAGATCAGGCATTTTACGCGCCGTGATCACCACAAAACCGCGCTTTTCACGCGATGCGTTCAACAAATGAAACATCGCGTGTTCATCAACGCCGCGATCAGCATCCTCAATCACTAGCGCGCCGTTTGAGACGAGATGGGGCACGCGCTCCGTTGTGATATCGGCGGCCTTAATCGTCCAAGCGCGCGCTTTCAGTGCCCATATAGTTGCGAGATGCGACTTACCGCTCGATTCCGGCCCGATGAGCAACAAGATCGGATCCAACCATGCCGGCCAGGCTTCGATACGGTTAAATGCCGCCTCATTGCTCGGACTTACGAGAAAATCCTCAGCCTCCAACCGCTCGGCGACCGGAAGGTCGAGCGGAATCTGGCGGGGTTTTTCGTTCATTCAGGAGCTTCCGAGAAATGATTGAGCCATTGGATGACATAAACGAGCATCGAGGCGGCTGTTAGGGCTGCAACGCAGTAGCCCCCGTAATGCACAAGGCTTGAAAGAGATAAATCAAAGGCTTTGACGGATAAAACCATAACGCCGAAACCAATTTGGCCAACCGTGTTCACTTTTGAAAGAAAAACCGGATTCACGGCAATCGGTGAGCCCAATAGCCAAGCCAGAATAATCCCGCCGACAATCATCACATCGCGCGTGACGACCATAATCGTGAGCCAGCCCGGAATTTGGCCCACAAGAGCAAGTGTCACGAAAATGGAAACAAGCAGCGCCTTATCCGCGAGCGGATCGAGATAAGCCCCCAATTCCGTGCGCATATCGAAGTGGCGAGCAATGAATCCGTCAATCGCATCGGACACGCCCGCAATCAGAAATCCGAAAAGCGCCCACCCCCAATCGCCGTCGAGAATGAGCGCGACAATGAGCGGAACCAGAAAGAGACGCAGGATTGAGATGAGATTGGGGAGCATTCCCTCACCTATGCACGGATTTCGACATAATTGCGATGTGGTAAAGCGGCCGCCCGCTTGCAAGGCGGAATTTGACGGCGTAACCCGACTAGGAGCCAAAAACGAAAGCGGACCAGCATGGCGACCCCTCCACCGAATGGCCTGACCTATGCCCAATCCGGCGTCGATATCGATGCCGGTAATTCCATGGTCGAGGAAATCAAGCCGCATGTCCGCGCCACGAGACGGCCAGGTGCTGATGCTGAGATTGGCGGATTTGGTGGTCTTTTCGATTTGAAAGCGGCCGGTTTCAAGGACCCTATTCTTGTCGCCGCGAATGACGGCGTCGGCACAAAAGTCAAAATCGCCATCGATACCGGAATTCATTACACGATCGGGATCGATCTTGTTGCCATGTGCGTCAACGATCTCGTGGTTCAGGGTGCGGAGCCACTCTTCTTCCTCGATTATTATGCAACCGGAAAACTCGACCCCCATGCGGGCGCGGCCATCGTCAAAGGGATCGCGCGGGGATGTGTTGAGTCCGGCTGCGCGCTGATTGGCGGTGAGACCGCCGAGATGCCGGGTCTTTACGCCAAGGGTGACTATGATCTCGCGGGCTTTGCTGTTGGCGCTGCCGAGCGCGGCCATCTCCTTCCGCATAATGATATTGGCCCGGGCGATGTGATCCTTGGATTGCGCTCCTCTGGCGTCCATTCGAATGGGTTTTCGCTCGTGCGCCGGATCGTCGAGCGTTCGGGTCTGTCTTATCAGGCACCCGCTCCGTTTGCGCCGGAGAAGACGCTCGGTGCGGCCTTGCTCGAGCCGACGCGGCTTTACGTGAAGCCGCTTCTTGCGGCACTCAAAGCGACCTCGGGGATCAAGGCGCTGGCGCATATCACAGGCGGTGGTTTCCCCGATAACATTCCCCGCGTTCTCCCCTCTCATGTTGCGGCTGAACTCGACCTCGACGCGCTGCCCGTCTTGCCCGTGTTCCAATGGCTCGCCCGCACGGGCGGCGTCGCCGATGAGGAAATGCTCCGCACCTTCAATTGCGGGATAGGCATGATTGTCGTGTGTGGCGCAGCGGATGAGGCCTCGGTTACGAAAGCGCTCCGCGATCAGGGTGAAGAACCGGTCAGCTTCGGGCGCCTTACAGCTGATGACGGCAAAGGCCCGCGCGTCCGTTATCACGGCAAGCCCGCTTTCTGATGACCTCCCGTCGCCGCACGGCCATTCTCATTTCTGGTCGCGGGACGAATATGGCGGCGCTGATCGAAGCGGCGCGTGACCCGTCTTTTCCTGCCGAGATTGTCCTTGTGATCTCGAATATTCCGACCGCTAAGGGGTTAGAAACAGCAACGGCTGCTGGTATCAAATCGCTCGCTATTTCACATAAAGATTATTCAAATAAATCAATGTTTGAGGCAGAGCTTTCTCATGCATTGAATGAAGCAAAAATTGAGTTGATTTGCCTGGCCGGATTCATGCGTGTGCTATCCGCGGATTTCGTATCCCGCTGGACAGGCCGGATATTGAATATTCATCCCTCTTTGCTGCCCGCCTATCGGGGCCTCGATACGCATAAAAGGGCGCTTGCCGACAGTGCTAAAGAGCACGGCTGCACGGTTCATTTTGTTGTGCCGGAGCTCGATGCGGGCCCCATCATCGCGCAAGCAATCGTTCCCGTTCTTGACGGCGATACGGAGGAGAGCTTGAGCGCCCGCGTCCTCATTGCGGAAAACCGGCTCTATCCGGAGGCGCTTTCGAAAGTCGCCAAGATTCTTGCCCCTGATTGACCCTCGCCCCCTTTGACCATCGCGCGACGCACGGCTATAGAGCCCCCACCTCATTTCAAGGCAAAGGATCTACATCATGGCGCTCGAGCGCACTTTTTCCATTCTGAAACCCGACGCGACCGCCCGTAACCTCACAGGTGCCGTCAATGCTGTCATCGAAAAGGCTGGCCTGCGCATTGTAGCCCAGAAGCGGATCCACATGACGCGCGACCAGGCCGGCACATTCTACGCCGTCCATAAAGAGCGCCCCTTCTTTGGCGAGCTCGTCGATTTCATGACCTCGGGTCCCGTTGTTGTGCAGGTCCTCGAAGGTGAAGGCGCCATCGCGAAATATCGCGAAGTGATGGGCGCTACGAACCCCGCCAATGCCGCTGAAGGCACGATCCGTAAGCTCTTTGCGAAGTCCGTTGGTGAAAACACCGTTCATGGTTCGGACGCGCCGGATACGGCGGCCGTCGAAATCGCGCAATTCTTCTCAGGCAACGAAATCGTCGGCTAATCACGGCTTCGCTTTTCCCTGATCGATTACCAAAAGCGGCTCCTCTGGGGCCGCTTTTTTGTTGGAGAGCCCGCGCGTTGATTGCGAAGCCGCGCCCAAGTCCTTAGACTTCACACCATGAATGCTCCTACGTCCCTCCCGCGCCGTCGTTCCGTTTGTCCGCATGATTGCCCTTCAGCTTGCGCGCTTGAGGTGGAAGTCGCGGGGCCTGATCGCATTGGCCGCGTCTATGGATCAGAAGAGCAGAGCTACACGGCCGGTGTAATCTGCGCGAAGGTCGCGCGTTATGCCGAGCGCAATCATCATCCCGATCGTTTGCACTTTCCGATGAAGCGTGTCGGCCCGAAGGGTTCGGGCCAATTCACACGCATCTCATGGGAAGAGGCGACGAGCGAGATTGCTTCGCGCTTTCTCGACATCGAGAAAACTTTTGGGGCCGATACAATCTGGCCCTATTACTATGCGGGCACGATGGGGCTTGTGCATCGCGATGGCATAAACCGGTTGCGCAATGCGAAATCCTATTGCGGATTTTATTCGTCGATCTGCATCAATCTCGCATGGCCCGGCTACATTGCGGGAACAGGAAAACTTCAAGGCCCGGATCCGCGTGAAATGGCGAAAGCTGATTGCGTCGTGATTTGGGGAACCAATGCGGTTGCCACGCAAGTCAATGTAATGACGCATGCAGTGCGCGCCCGCAAAGAACGTGGTGCAAAAATTGTTGCGATTGATATCTATCGCACACCCACCCTTGATCAAGCGGATCTCGCTTTAATCGTTAAGCCGGGAACAGATGGCGCGCTCGCTTGCGCGGTAATGCATGTGCTTTTCCGCGATGGTTTAGCCGATCGCGAATTTTTGGCGGCCCATACGGATTGCCCCGATCAACTCGAAGCGCATTTGAACACACGTACGCCCGCATGGGCGGCATCAATCACAGGTCTCAGCGTCGAAGAAATCGAAACCTTCGCGAAGCTCGTCGGCACACATAAGAAAACATATTTTCGTTTGGGCTATGGCTTTTCTCGTCAGCGCAATGGCGCAGTGAATATGCATGCGGCAACATCGATCGCGTCTGTTACTGGCGCATGGGCCCATGAAGGCGGTGGGGCCTTTCATAATAATGGTGCCATCTATCATTGGCGCAAAAGCATGATAGAAGGGCTTGATGTTGCAAAGCCCGGCATACGCAAACTCGATCAATCAAAAATCGGTCGTGTCCTTACAGGTGATGCAGAGGCTTTAAAGGACGGCGCACCGATCAAGGCGCTTTTCATTCAAAGCACCAATCCCGTTTCTGTTGCGCCGGAACAAACAAAAGTCATTGAAGGCTTTTCACGCGAAGATTTATTCACGGTCGTGCATGAGCAATTCATGACTGATACGGCGCGTTACGCCGATATTCTTCTCCCTGCGACGATGTTCACGGAGCACCACGATCTTTATCAAGGCGGCGGTCATCAATATATCGGGCTCGGTCCCAAACTCATTGATCCGCCCGGCGAATGCCGCTCCAATCATGAAGTGATCTGCGATTTGGCAAAACGCGTGGGTGCTGATCATCCCGGTTTTGCGATGAGTGATCGCGAACTCATCGATTGGACTCTGCAAAATTCAAATTGGGGCACGCTCGAAGAGCTAGAAGAGAAAGGCTATATCGACGCACAGCCTACGTTTGACGATGCGCATTTCCGCAAAGGCTTTGCGTGGAAAGATGGGAGATATCGTTTCGCGCCCGACTGGTCGCGCGTGCCCTTCGCCGGTGGTCAGGCGATGGGGCCTATTAATGATATGCCCCACCTTCCCGATCATTGGGCCGTTATTGAAGATGCGACAAGCGCCTATCCGTTCCGCCTCGCAACAAGCCCCGCGCGCAACTATCTCAATTCAACTTTCACTGAGACGAAGACATCACGCGAACGAGAAGGTGAGCCCACAGTTCTTATTCATCCGGATGATGCCCACACTCACGCGATCAAAGACGGCGCGCGCGTCACGCTCACCAATGAGCGCGGCACTGTTACGTTGAAAGCAAAATATTTTGACGGGATAAAACGCGGCGTTTTGGTCGCTGAATCAATTTGGCCGAACACGGCCTATATTGATGGTAAAGGCATAAACACTCTTACGGGCGCTGACTCACCAGCTCCTTTCGGTGGCGCGGCGTTTCACGATAACCGTGTGGCGATTGCACCCGTTTAATCATGCGCCCCACAATCCTCAATCCGCTCTTTGCACCGATCCGCTCTTTACAAGGAATTGGCCCGAAACTCGCGCCGCTCTTTGATCGCTTGCTTGCGCCGCAAGGAAGCGAGGCGCGTCTGATCGATATTCTTCTTCATTTGCCGCATGACGCCGTTGATCGTCGGTTGAGCGGACGACTATCTGACTCGGTTGCTGGACAATCTGGCACGTTTGAAATCCGTGTGCTCGCCCATAAGCCTTCGCCTCCCGGTCGCGCGCGTGTGCCTTATCGTGTTTTTGTTGAAGACGAGACGGGTGATATGGCGCTTGTGTTTTTCAACGCCCAACGCGCGCGCATTGACTCGATGTTACCTGTCGGATCAATACGCTTTGTATCAGGTAAAATAGAACTCTTTGATGGTCATCGCCAGATGACCCATCCTGATCGCGTACTAGATGCAGAAGCCTATGCGAAGCTTCCGCCCTATGAACCCGTTTATGGATTAACAGCCGGTCTTTATCTGCGCATTCTGCATAAGGCCGCGCAAGCGGCTTTAGCAAAACTTCCCGAAATACCGGAATGGATTGATCCGCTTCTCGTAAAACGCGAAGAATGGCCTTCATTCGCAGAGGCTTTGAAAAGCCTTCATAGTCCTAAGGCAAAAGACAATCTCGCGCCTGAGGCTCCTGCGCGTTTGCGATTAGCCTATGACGAGCTCTTTGCGGGACAACTTGCGCTGCTTTTAATGCGGCAGCAAATGAAGAAAGAAGCAGGCACAGCGCGGTCCGGCGATGGACATCTCGTAAAAGCCGCACTCGCTGCCCTGCCCTTTTCGCTAACAAAAGCGCAAAGTGATGCGCTTGCAGAAATCAATCAAGATCTCGCTTCACATGAACGCATGTTGCGGCTGCTCCAAGGTGATGTGGGATCGGGCAAAACCATCGTTGCCTTTCTCTCCATGGTGATGGCGGCTGAGGCAGGATGGCAATCGGCATTGATGGCGCCCACCGAAATTCTCGCCCTCCAACATTATGAGCGGTTGAAGCCGCTTGCAGAGTCCATCGGCCTCTCCATGACGCTACTCACAGGGCGCGAAAAAGGTGCGGCAAGAACACAAGCCTTGTCCGGCCTCGCAGAGGGATCAACCCATTTGGCGATTGGCACACATGCGCTCTTTCAAGAAGCGGTTTCATTTAAAAAGCTCGGCCTTGCGGTGATCGATGAGCAACATCGCTTTGGTGTGCATCAAAGATTGGCGCTCGCGCATAAAGGTGATGCGGTCGATATGCTCGTGATGACCGCCACGCCGATACCGCGCACGCTGGTGCTCACATATTTTGGCGATATGGATGTGTCCCTCATTCGGGAAAAACCTGCCGGCCGCAAACCCATTGATACACGCGCCTTACCGCTTGAGCGGATCGACGAGATTGTTGAAAGCCTTAAACGGCCTTTGAGTGAAGGTCGTGGCATTTACTGGGTTTGTCCCCTCGTTGATGAATCCGAAAATCTTGATCTCGCCGCCGTCGAAGAGCGCGCTCAAACCCTGCGGGCAATTTATGATGATAAGGTTGGACTCATTCATGGCAAGATGAAAGGCGCAGACAAAGATCGCGCGATGGCGGATTTCGCGTCAGGCCGCACGCGTATTCTTGTTTCGACCACAGTGATCGAAGTAGGTGTCGATGTGCCCGATGCCACGATCATGATCATCGAACATGCTGAACGCTTTGGTTTGGCGCAGCTTCATCAATTGCGCGGCCGCGTCGGTCGCGGTGCTGAACGCTCATCCTGCGTGTTGCTTTATGGCCCTCTCGGAGAAATCGGTCGCGCGCGTATTGATACAATGCGCAAAACAGAAGACGGTTTTGAAATCGCCGAAGAAGATTTGAAATTGCGCGGTGAAGGTGACGTACTCGGCACGCGCCAATCCGGAATGCCCGGTTTCCGTTTAACGGTCCCTACCCGCCACAGCGCGCTTTTGTCGATCGCCCGCGATGATGCCAAGGCGTTGCTTGCAAAAGACTCCGCGCTGCAATCCCCGCGCGGCGAAGCCGTGCGTACACTGCTTTATCTCTTTGAGCGTGATGAAGCGATCAGGCTTGTGGGGGCAGGTTAGAAGGATTTGCCAGACGAACAGGCGACGCTGCAGACGCAGGTTGAATAAGTCCTGCCGACATAATGAGCTTCGCACCCTCATCAATCGAAATCGATAAATCGATAACGTCTTTGCGCTTCACATAAACAAAGAAGCCTGTTGTCGGATTGGGCGTGCAAGGCAAGAAGACCGACACATAGTCGTCAACGCCCGGCAACGCCGAACGTATTTCACCTTCGGGCGCTGTTGAAAGAAATACCAAAGACCAAAGACCTTTGCCCGGATATTCAATTAACCCGACTTTTCTGAAACTCGTGCCCTGCTGCGAGAAGATCGTTTCAAAAACTTGTTTGACACCCTTATAGAGCCCGCGCACCACAGGCATGCGTCCCAATAAAGTTTCACCAAAACCGATAAGCCAACGTCCCACAAGATTAGCCGTGAGAAAACCAAGAAGCGTAAGGCTCACGAAGGCGATGATCAGTCCGAGACCCGGAAGATTGTAAGGCGTCATCCATTCCGGAAACATGCCTGAGGGGATAAGCGGCTTAAACCATGAATCAATCAAGCCGATGATCCACGTCGTGATGTAAACTGTGACCGCCAAAGGCCCAGCAACAATAATACCCGTAAGGAAATAGCCGCGAATTTTTTGGCCAAGCGTTGGACGAACAGCCGCAACTGGATCAAAGGAACCCGGTGTTGGTGAATGTTCAGGTGAGTGCGGCTGAGAGCTCATTTCAAAAATGTAGCGCGCTTCTGCTCGAAACGGAAGAGGCTCACTCGACCGTAACAGATTTCGCGAGATTGCGCGGTTGATCCACATCCTTACCAAGCGCAACCGCAGCATGATAAGCGAGCAACTGCACCGGAACCGAATAGACAATCGGCGCGAAACGCGGATTCATTTTCGGCATTTCGATACCCGCGACCGGTTTCAACCCCGCAGCATGAAGCCCTTCGCGATCAGAGATCAGAATGATCCGCCCCCCTCGCGCCGCCACTTCCTGCATATTGGACACCGTCTTCTCATATATTGAATCATGCGGCGCGATGACGATCACCGGCAATGTTTCATCAATGAGCGCAATCGGTCCATGCTTCAATTCACCCGCCGCATAGGCTTCGGCATGAATATAGGAAATTTCTTTGAGTTTAAGAGCGCCTTCTAGCGCCAAAGGATAACTCGTTCCGCGACCGAGATAGAGAACATCTTTCGCCTTCGCCATATCATGCGCGACATGTTCGATATGCGCTTCGCTCTTCAAAGCCTCAACCATAAGAGCAGGAATGGCGACAAGATCGCTTACAAAGGCCTGTTCGTCGGCTTCCGACAATGTGCCGCGCGCGCGGCCTGCTGCAATTGCTAAACACGCCAATGCCGTTAATTGACAGGTAAACGCTTTCGTGGAGGCCACACCAATTTCCGGACCCGCAAGGGTCGGGATCACCACATCACTTTCACGCGCGATCGAAGACGTCGGCACATTCACAACCGATAAAATCGATTGCCCCTGCGATTTCGCATAACGAAGGCCCGCAAGCGTATCAGCGGTTTCACCCGACTGCGAAATGAAAATCGCCAAACCACCTTCAGACAGAGGCGCTTCACGATAACGGAATTCGGACGCGACATCGACTTCAACCGGAATACGCGCCAATTGCTCAAACCAATATTTGGCAACATGGCCCGCATAACTTGCGGTGCCGCATGCCGTGATCGTGATGCGATTAAGCGCCTTCCAGTCGAATGGTAGTTCGACAGGCAGTCTCACTTTACCGGCATTCATATCAAGATAATGCGCGAGCGTACGACCGACCACTTCAGGCTGTTCGGCAATTTCTTTTGCCATGAAATGACGATGATTGCCCTTATCAACGAGATAGGCGCCCGCGCCGCTTTTTTGCTTCGCGCGTTTGACCACCGCATTGGTCAGATCATGAAACTCTGCACCTTCACGCGAGAGCACAACCCAATCGCCTTCTTCGAGATAGGTGACGGTATCGGTGAAAGGCGCCAGAGCCAAGGCATCAGAGCCGAGATACATTTCGCCTTCACCATAACCAATCGCCAAAGGTGCGCCTTGCCGTGCACCAATCAGAAGATTGTCATGACCCGAAAACACAAACCCTAAGGCAAAGGCCCCTTTGAGTTTAGGCAAAACTTCAGCAATCGCCCTAGTCGGGTCATTCGTTTTACGCAACGCGCGATCAACGAGATGAACCACAGCTTCCGTATCCGTCTCGCTCGAAAATTTAACACCCTCAGTTTCAAGCTCGGCACGCAATTCGCGGAAATTTTCAATGATGCCATTATGCACAACAGCAACGCGATCTGTTGCATGGGGATGGGCGTTATCTTCGGTCGGACGACCATGAGTGGCCCAGCGTGTATGGCCAATTGCAAGGTGACCGGAAAGCGGATGCGAAGCCAATTTTGCCGCAAGATTTTTGAGTTTACCTTCGGCGCGCAAACGCTCGATACGACCATCGCTCGATAAAGATGCGACGCCTGAAGAATCGTAACCGCGATATTCGAGCCGCTTTAACGCCTCAATGGCTTGCGCCGCCGCAGGCTCGGTAGACAATATGCCAACAATTCCGCACATCTTCAGTGACATCCCTAAATGATCTGCCGCTTACCTAACGACCAGATCGAAAATTTTCAAAACACATTGGGTTTCAAATCGTAACGATAAGAGATCCCAAACGAATGTTTATTTCTGATCCTTGGCTTTCTTTTTGGCTTCGCTCGCAGCGCGGAAACTTGCGCCCCAGCCATCTTTTGCCAATTGTTTGCCACGCGCCACCGCCAATTGATCCGGCGCCACATCTTTGGTGATCACAGACCCTGAGCCGACATAAGCACCATCGCCAATTGTGATGGGCGCGACGAGCGACGAGTTAGCGCCTATAAAAGCACCCACACCGATCGTCGTTTTATATTTGAAAAATCCGTCATAATTACAGGTGATCGTGCCAGCACCAATATTGGCATCGCGCCCCACATCAGCATCACCAATATAACTCAAATGACTAACTTTCGCGCCTGCACCGATTTTTGCCTTTTTGAGTTCGACAAAATTACCAATCTTCGCGCCAGCCCCCACATGTGAACCTGGGCGCGTACGCGCGAATGGTCCGAGTGAGGCTTTGCTCTCGATTACAGTATCTTCGAGATGACTAAACGCATGAATGACGACATGATCAGCAACCGTCACACGCGGACCAAAATAAACATAAGGCTCGACTTCAACATCGCGGCCAATCACCGTATCATAACTCATATGAACAGTTTCGGGCGCTTGCAATGTCGTGCCATTCAGCATCGCTTTGCGACGCAAGCGATTCTGCATCAGCGCTCCGGCTTTTGCCAACTGAACACGATCATTCACACCCATCACTTCATCTTCGGGCGCGAGCGCAAAACTCGTCGATAACTCACGCTTGCGTGCAAGGCCGACAATATCGGTTAAATAAAATTCTTTTTGCGCATTGTTTTGATCAACAGCATCAAGGAGCGAAAGCGCAAGCGTACCATCAATCGCCATCAACCCAGAATTACACAACCGTATCGCGCGCTCGGACTCGGACGCATCCTTATGTTCGCAAATAGCATTGAGCATTGTTCCGTCAGTAACGAGGCGGCCATAGCCCGTTGGATCAATCGCTTCAAAACCGAGTGCGACAACAGCATTGCCCGCCTCAAGCCGCCGCCGCATCGCAATGAGCGTCTCAGTCTCAAGCAGAGGTGTATCGGCAAAGAGAACGATGATGTCGTGATAGCCGCGCGCCAACGCGTCGCGCGCGGCAAGAACGGCGTGCGCCGTTCCCAGGCGTTCGGTCTGGACGAAAATTGAAGCGCGAGGCGAAAGGGCGCGCGCCTCAGCCTCCACATCCGGACGCGCTGGGCCGACAACGACTGCGACATCTGCGATGCCCGCATCCTGAATGGTCGCAAGAATATGACCGAGCATGGAACGCCCAGCGATTTCATGGAGCACTTTGGGACGGGAGGATTTCATCCTCGTTCCTTCACCTGCTGCCAATACAACCGCGAGGCACCGCCGCTCAGATCCCGTAGCCTGCATTTTTTCCGACCGTCCTTGTTACCCGCCCACCGATTCGGGAGGCCGACCCTCCCGATCTCTAGTGGAAATCGATGAATACAATATGAGTGCGCGGCATTTAAGGCCTTGATGCGGCGGTTTCGCCTATTGACCGGCCTTCCCCCACCCTTTAGGCAGGGCACGCGTTAAGAGCGCGTAGCTCAGCCGGTAGAGCAACTGACTTTTAATCAGTAGGTCCCGGGTTCGAATCCCGGCGCGCTCACCACCCCGCCCCTTACCGGCAGGCAGGGATTTTAATGAAGATTACCGCCCGTTTTAGTGCGCGGCGCCCAAGTGGCTTCGCGCTCGCTTTCCTCGCCCGACTCAGCACCATCAGCCGCTGCCAGTGCTTCAGCCTCAGCAACGCCCGTCCGCACGGCCTGACCAGTGGCGGCCAAAACATCAAGCGCATCAGCGGGATGGCTCGTATAACCAACGATATAGCCGAGTTCGGCCATCAACCTTGCGGCGAGATCGGTCCCTGACACGCCCGCCGCCTCGGAGAGCGACGGAATGATGTCATTGGCCAAAGTTTCAACGAGCTGCTCGATGCGATCGGATTCCGCCTCATCCAGATCCTTGAGTGCCACTTCTATAACGGTGGATGCCATAGGCGAATCTCCTCGAGACGACTCATGAAACCATGAAAACCGGAAAAGAAGAAATGGCCCGGATCATGAACGCCTCATGACACCCGCCAAAGCGGGGCCCCTCTCTATCGGCCGAAAGCTTGAGATGGGTCAAGGAAAAGCGGCAGACCCCCTGCTAGGTTGTCATTTAATGTCCGGCCTTGCGACGGGCCGCGCGCTCCCCCTTCCGTCATCGTCATCAAAAATAAGGAGCGTTCTCATGCGGTCTTTGATTCCCTCATTGTGGACCAACAACCGGGGTGCCCAATTCGATCCCTTCCAGTCTCTTCGGCGTGACATGCAGGATATGTTCGGCATGATCGAGCGCCGCCTACCGGATAGCGAGCCCAACGGTCATTTCATGGCGATGCCCTCGCTCGATCTAGCGGAGACGAAAGATAACATCGAAGTGACGGCAGAATTGCCGGGCGTTTCTGAAAAAGACATTTCCGTATCGCTTGAGGGAAATTGCCTAATCATCAGTGGTGAAAAGAAAAAAGAGGCTGAACAAAAGGGTAAGGATTTTTATGTGAGCGAACGGAGCTTTGGTGCCTTTAGCCGCACCATTCCGCTCGATTTCGAGCCCGCATCCGATGCAATCGACGCTAAATATGATCACGGCGTCCTGAAAATCCTCGTCAAAAAGCCGGCTGAAATCCGCGCAAAGGCGAAAGAGATACCGGTCAAAACCGCGTCATGATTGTGACTTCGCCCTGAACTATGCCATGACCCCGATGCGAAACTCATTTCGTGTCGGGGCTGTTTATGTCGGGTGACGTGATCCCTGCTGTCATTTTGGTTGGCGGTGCCGGACGCCGGATGGGTGGCGTGGATAAACCTATGATGCCTTTGGCAGGCCGCCCCCTGCTTAGCTACGTGATCGACATCCTCGCCCCACAGACGCCTCACATCGCACTGGCGACACGCGCCGATCTGGAACCCTATCGCTCATTTGGCTTCCCGCTGCTGCCGGACCCCGTTGCAGATCAAGGCCCGCTGACAGGGCTGCGATCAGCTCTAGAATGGGCCAAAGCAACCGTTCCAGATGCAAGCCATGTGGCGCTTCTGGCAGGCGATACGCCCTTTATTCCCTCGGATCTTTTTAGCCGCCTGAGTGTCGCGCGATCACCATCACCGTCATGCATCTTCGCGGCGTCAAAAGGACAAATCCATTATTCAACAGGACTTTGGCCCCTCTCACCTCATGTGTTGCTTGAAGCCGATGAAAGTGACAATAACGACCGCTCTTTACGCGGCCTCGCGCATCATATCGGCTTTGAAACAGTGGAATGGACGGATCAACATGATCCGTTTTTCAATATCAATGCGCCGGATGATCTCGCGGAAGCCGTGTTGCGTGTGAAGCGGATTAAGAGCGCGTAAGCGCGCCCATCACCTCTTCAACAGGCTTTGCATGGACGACAATTAAATCCGCAATCGCCTCTATGTCTGCGAGGTCAAATGAAGGCCGGTCAGTAATCAGTTCAGGTTGATCGCTCGCCACTGCCACAATCATCGTATCTTCTGGATGAAGAAAGGCTTTGCCATTCTCCACCCGATGAATTTCGATTTTCGGATAGGCCTCTGATTTGAATCCCTCAACAATAACGAGATCAACAGGCGTCATGAGCGAAAGCAAGTTTTTGAGTTCCGGTTCATCATCGCCACGCAATTCATGCATGAGGGCAAATCGCTCGCCTGATACGATTAGCACTTCTTTGGCGCCCGCTTCGCGATGCGCAAAGGAATCCTTTCCCGGGTGATCAATATCAAAACGGTGATGCGCGTGTTTGACCGTGGAAACGGAAAGCCCGCGCGAGACCAGACAGGGCAAGAGCCGTTTGATCAACGTCGTCTTCCCCGCGCCGCTCCACCCTGCCAATCCGATAATCCGCATTTCGTTTGCCCTTAAACGCAACCACACCCGCTTTGACGGGATCGCCCCAATTTGTCAAAAGTGGGCGCATGACGGTGACTACACTAGATTTGAAGGGTCTCAAATGCCCGCTACCGGCGTTGCGCACGCGCAAGGCTCTCTCACGCCTCAAAAGCGGCGAGCACCTTCACGTGCTTGCGACCGATCCGATGGCGGCCATTGATATTCCCCATGCTTTGCAGGGAACCGGTGATCGGCTCATCGAGCAGACACGTACCGATGAAAACCTGTCATTTCTGATCGAGAAAAGTTGAGAACCCTTTAGGAGAGCGCCTCATGGTTATGACGATCATCTCCCGCCTCGCCTTTATCATTCTTCTCGTCGGCCTATCTCTTCCCGCCGCGCGCGCAGACACGACAAGTGAGATCCAATCAGTCATCGCCGACCAGCTCGATGCCTTCGGCAAAGATGATGATACGCGTGCTTATGATCATGCATCAGACATGATCAAACAGCTCTTTCCCTCAAAATCGATTTTCATGGAGATGGTGCGCACGGGTTACCCGCCCGTCTATCGCGCAAAATCATGGAGCTTTGCCGAGCCAATAACAACCGAAACAGGCATTTCGCAGATCGTAAAATTGACTGACGAACAGGGGCGCGTCTGGAATGCACTCTATACACTCGAGCGCGACAGCGCCGGTGAATGGAAAATCACCGGCTGCCGGATTTTGAAGAGCGAAGGAATAGTTTAAAGGTTTGCTATGAAAGCCGCGACAAAGCCTCGCTAAGCTTAATCTGCCGCTCGGCAAATTCAGCGCGGCGCTCTTGTTGCTCTTCAATGATCTCTTCCGGCGCGCGCGCCATGAAATCGGCATTGCCGAGCTTCGCGCCAATCTTTGAAATTTCGCTCGCTATCTTCTCGAGCTCTTTTTTCAATCGTGCTTGTTCCGCACCAATATCAATCACGCCCGCAAGCGGCAGAGCCGAGACTTCTCCGCGGATCACCATTTGTGCCGATTGCGGCGGGGCTTGATCGGCGAAGGAAACATCCGAGAGACGCGCAAGACGTTTAAGCATATCCGACCACCGCATGGCGCGATCGCGTGTGGCAGCCGACGCTCCGACGAGAACCAATGGAATCTGCGTGCTCGCTGGCACATTGATTTCATTGCGTGCAGAACGAATTTCAGTCACGAGATCGACAAGCCACCCAATTTCAGCTTCTGCATCGGGAGCGAGCAATCCCTCCATCGACGGCCAATCGGTCAGCGCCAAAATTGTTTCGCGCTTTGGCCCTTCAGCCCCTTTGATCGCCCAGAGTTCTTCCGTGAGATAAGGCATGAACGGATGAAGAATTTTTAGAATGCCGTCGAGAACAAAAGCAACACTTGCACGCGTTTCTGATTTCGCTGCCTCGTCTTCGCCCATGAAAACGGGCTTTGCGAGTTCGAGATACCAATCGCAATATACATTCCATGTAAAACGATAGGCGGCATTCGCGGCATCATTGAAACGATAGGCTTCAATCGCCCGTGTGATTTCAGCGGTCGCCGTCGCCAATTCACCAATCGCCCAACGATTCAAAGAGAGCTTGACGGCTTTGGGATCAAAACCCGCAACACGCGCGCAGCCATTCATCTCGGCAAAACGTGCGGCATTCCAGAGCTTTGTTGCGAAATTTCGATAGCCTTCGATACGCTGTGTCGAAAGTTTGATATCGCGGCCTTGCGCGGCCATTGCCGACAAAGTGAAGCGCAACGCATCGGCGCCATAAGTATCAATGAGATCGAGCGGATCAATCACATTGCCCTTTGACTTCGACATTTTCGCGCCCTTCTCGTCGCGGACGAGCGCGTGAATATAGACCGTGTGGAACGGTTCCTTTTTCATAAAGTGATCGCCCATCATCATCATGCGAGCAACCCAGAAGAAAATGATGTCGAAGCCGGTGACGAGCACATCCGTCGGATAATAGCGCGCGAGTTCCGGCGTTTCATCCGGCCAACCCAAAGTCGAGAACGGCCAGAGCGCGGATGAGAACCACGTGTCGAGTACGTCTTCGTCGCGTGTCAATTCGGTCTTCGCGCCGTAATGTTTTTCAGCGTCAGCACGCGTATCATGCTCGTCTGATGCGACAAACACTTTTCCATCCGGACCATACCATGCCGGAATCTGATGGCCCCACCAGAGTTGGCGCGAGACGCACCATGGCTCGATATTCTCGAGCCATTGATAATAGGTCTTCGTCCAATTCTCGGGTACGAATTTTGTACGCCCCGAACGCACGCTTTCAAGCGCGTCTTGGGCAAGCGTCTTCGCATCCACATACCATTGGTCTGTGAGATAGGGTTCAATCGCGGAATTCGAACGATCGCCATGCGGCACTTGGCTCGCATAGGGTTCAACCTTCGCAAGATAGCCTGCATCATGCACCATCGCCACTACACGCTTGCGTGCGTCATAACGGTCAAGCCCTTCAAGTGCTTTAACATCAGCGGAAAGCGTATTTGCGTCAGGCGTGAAGGTGTCGTTGTTCAAGACAAACATCTTCGCTTGGCGCGTCAGTACATTGATGGCCGGAATGTTGTGACGCTTGCCAACTTCGAAATCGTTGAAGTCATGCGCAGGCGTGATCTTCACCGCGCCTGTGCCTTTATCAGGATCGGCATAATCATCCGCAACAACAGGCACGCGACGACCGACGAGGGGCAGAATGATATGCTTGCCGATGAGATGTTTGAGCTTCTCGTTCTCGGGATGAATCGCAATCGCGGTATCGCCTAGCATTGTTTCGGGACGCGTTGTCGCAATCGGCACGAATGTCTTAGGATTTTCCGGATCATAGGTTTCGCCTTCAACCGGATAATTAAAATAATAGAGATGCCCGTGCGGATCTTTAGCGAGCGCTTTTTGAAGCGCATCGGGATTGAACGTCGCTTCATCGCCACGCGTGAATTTGAACGAACCCTTCTTCTCGACCTGCACGACTTCCAAATCGGAAATCGCCGATTCAAAATGCGGATCCCAGTTCACAAGGCGCTTGTCTTTGTAGATGAGCTTTTTGTTATAGAGCTCGACGAAGACTTTCGTGACCGCACGCACCATTTGGTCGTCGGCCGCGCCATTCTTGCCCATGGTGAATCGTTCGCGGGACCAATCACAAGATGCGCCAAGGCGCTTCAACTGATTGATGATCAGGCCGCCAGATTCTTCTTTCCACGACCACACGCGTTCAAGAAATTTTTCACGGCCCATATCGCGACGAGATGTTTCCTTGCGCTCGGCAAGCTGGCGTTCAACCACCATCTGCGTCGCGATCCCTGCGTGGTCGGTGCCGGGTTGCCAGAGCACATCGCGTCCGCGCATGCGCTCGAAACGGCAGAGAATATCCTGCAGCGTATTGTTGAGCGCGTGCCCCATATGGAGTGAGCCCGTCACATTCGGTGGCGGAATGACAATCGTATAGGGCTTGGCCCCTGCCCTATCCGCACGTCCGGCTTTAAACGCGCCTTCCTTCTCCCACACGTCGCGAATGCGGGCTTCGACTGCTGCCGGATCGAACCGATTGTCCATCATAATATGATCATCCTGGCCGGAATCGGCCCTATTGCGCGTAATAAAGGCGCTAGAAAGCGGAGCAAGGGCGGCCTGTCAACGCCGCAAGCCGGAAATAGGCCAAGGGAGGGTTAGCGTTCGCGCGCGATCCGCTCGATTTCAGCTTTCACAAGCCGCTCAACAATGCCCGGCAGATTGGCATCAAGCCATTGCCCCAGAACCGGACGCAAGGCGGACTCGACGATTGAGCGCAGCACGGTGTCCACCGCCTCAGGCGATGGCGCGGGCGGCGTTACCGGAACTTGGCGGAGCGTCTCTAACGCCGACGCAATCGTGTTTTGAACATTCGGGGAAAGCGACAGGGTCTTTTCAGGAACCGGCGGCGCTTCAACCGGGGCTTGAGCCGCACGTTCGACGCGGTCAGGGCGCGCCGCTTCTACTGCGCTGCGCATCCGCGCCGCCAATTCGGTCACAACCGCGACCGGGTCAGAAACAATTTGCTGCGCCTCAGTCCGCTCGGGCGCACTATCAATCCGCTGATCAACCGCACCGAGCGGACTCGAGAGAGCTGCTTCTTTCTGTGCTTGAAAAGCCATCTGGTCGGCCAAATCATAGATATCTGCCGAGGAACCCTGCTGATCATCGGCCGCTGGCCGCGTTCCGCCACCCTCAAGATCATCAGAAATGATTTTCCGAATGGAGGCGAGAATGTCCTCCATCGTCGGTTCAGCGTTACGGGCAGTTGCGGCAGACATCATATTCTCTCTTTCGGCGAGGACATTAAAACGCCCTTACGCAGAACAGCAAGGCCCAAGGTCAGCGAGCCTGTCGATAAATCCCCGGATACAGCACTATCGCCCAATTAATGAGCAGAAAGGTCCGTGCCGGTTGCACGACCCTTACTCGCCTCATAATGCTTTTTCGGATCATAAGCTGCGACTTTGAGACCGAGACCCGAAGCCGACAAACGGCCGACGGATGCCAAGACTTGGTAGGACGCAACAACGCGATCGTGTTGCGCCGATACAAGATTAACCTGAGCGGCAAGCAAGTTCTGGCTTGAGATCAACACATCAAGCGTCGTGCGCTGTCCCACTTTGGCTTCTTCACGCACGCCATTGAGAGCAATTTCAGCTGCTGCAATTTGAGCCTTCGCCGATTTCAAACGGGCGTTCGCCGTTTCAAACTGGCTCCATGCGCCCGCGATTGCCGAGCGAACGGCCAAACGTGCACTGTCCGCTTCAAGCTGGCGTTGACCAAGTATTTCTTTAGCCGCGCGAACGCGCGCGCTCACTTCGCCCGCTTCATATATAGGAACTGAGACAACACCGAGCAGACGTGCGTCCGTGCCCCAATCATTTTCAGTACGAGATTCCCATGACCGTGAAAGTGATCCTTGCAAATCGACACTTGGCCTCAATTCACCTTCGGTCGATTTGACGGTCGCTTCGGCAACTTCAACTGCGAACCGCGCGGCCTGAAGCTGCGGATGAGCGGACTCACCGGCATTCAAAGCATCTTTCAAGCTTGAGGGCAGACCTTTTGAAACCGGTTCGGCATCAGCTAAGCCGACAGGCTCAGCGCCCACCACTTGACCATACGACGCGCGACTTACAGCAAGGCTGGTCTCCGCTGTCGAAAAATCAGCTTCCGCAGCGGCAAGTTGCGCTTCGACTTGGGCCACATCAGTGCGCGTTACTTCGCCTACCTGAAAGCGATCTTGTGTCTGCCGCAATTGTTCTTTCAGAACATTGATATTTGCCGTGCGCAGCCGCACTACAGCTTCATCACGTACGACGTTCATATATTGCGTCGCCGCGTTCAATAACACAGTTTGTTCAGATTGACGCAATCCCGCACGCGCAGCCAAAACGCCAGATTCTGCACCTTTTATCTGACTTTCAGTTCGATTTCCGTTATAAAGGTTCTGTGAAACAGTGACGCCTAAGGATCTCGGCGTAATGTTTTGAATACCATAAGAGCTGAGCTCTTCCTGCGCTTTGCCACCCTGAGCTGAAGCCGAGAGGCGCGGCAGATATCCCGACTTCGCACGCGGAACCTGTTCGTCAACGGCCCGCACACTTGCCCGCTGCGCATTCAAATCGGCATTGGTGGCATAAGCTCGGGCCAGTGCCGTTTCGATCGTCTCGGCGCGAACGACACCTGTTGAAAGTGTCAACGCGAGCACGGCGACAGAGGCCAAAAGCGGACGCGAAAAGGTCATGATTACAATACCGGATATGAGGGAACGAATATGGTTAACGCTTTTCCTATATGAGAGTCGCAACGCGATCCGCAAGGAACCGGATGTAAAAACGCTATTTTTATGCAGTTTAACTTCGTACGAGCCGTAAGACGCCGGCAAACCCACGCGAAACACGACCAACGGTTACAAGATAACCGGGAATTTATGGAGGCCTCGCCCGGAATCGAACCGGGATACAAGGATTTGCAGTCCTCTGCGTAACCACTCCGCCACGAGGCCCCGTGTCGGTCGACGCCGGACAGATACAGACACTCTCCGCGCCTGGTCAATCAATTTGATCTCAAAACCATAACTTTAATGGGTTGTGGCGGTATTTCGGTCGATTAGCGCGGGATCTGTCGAAAAGCGAGGCCGATTCCTCTTGCGTCCGGGGTCATGTCTGATGTATCCGCTCCCCTCAGGTGATCCTCGATAGCTCAGCTGGTAGAGCGTTCGACTGTTAATCGAATGGTCGCAGGTTCGAGTCCTGCTCGAGGAGCCATCCCGTTTCTTCCCTAAAATTCGATCGTTTTACCGATTTGGACGTGAAATCGGGTGCATTTTTGCCGTGTGAAATCCGACTTCGGACCTCCGGCGTAAAAAGCGCGTACCCTGTGAGTTCCGAATCCGGTTATGAGCGACGCCGCCCTCCTCCTCTTTCGCGACGATCTACGCCTGACCGACAATCCGGCCCTTGCTGCCGCGGTTGCGTCAAAAAAGCCGTTGATCCTCGCCTATATCTATGAAGAGCCGCCAACCGGTGGTCGACCCTTGGGCGCGGCTGTAAACTGGTGGCTGCATCACAGTCTGGCTTCGCTCGCGCAGTCGATCGAAAGCCGCGGCGGCGCGCTTCATATCTTCGAAGGCGATCCCACAAAGATAATAGACCGTCTGATTGCTGATCATGGCGTCGGCAATATTTTCTGGAACCGCCGCTACCACCCTTCGCATGTCGCTGCCGATACGGCGCTCAAAGCGCGTTATGAAGCGCAAGGTCTCTCCGTAAAAAGCTTCAATGGGTCTTTGATGCGTGAGCCTTGGGAAGTGAAATCGAAAATCGGCAATCCGATGAAAGTATTCACACCCTTCTGGCGAGCATCGCAGCTTGTTAATGAGGTCGCCTCGCCCGAGCCTGCACCGAAAAAATTGATCCCCCTTCAAGCGACAAAAATTTCAGGCGCAATCCCTCTCAAAAATCTGGACCTGCTTCCAACAAAACCTGATTGGGCTACTGGCATTAATGCGGAATGGACACCGGGCGAAGCCGGTGCGCTTGAGCGTTTGAACGCGTTTCTTGAGGTTGGCTTCAAAGGCTATGCGGAAGATCGCAATCGGCCGGATAGGCCTTCAACATCGCGCTTGTCACCGCATCTGCGTTTTGGTGAAATATCGATCAAGCAAGTCTGGCATGCAGCAGACATCGCGATAAAGACCCGCAAAAGCAAAGCCTCATCAGAAGATCTGCGCGTGTTTCAAGCAGAACTTGGGTGGCGCGAATTTGCCCATCATCTTCTCTTTCACGAAAAAGATCTCACCCGTACAAATGTGCAGAGGGGCTTTGATGCTTTCCCTTGGCGCAGTGACGAAAAACTTTTCAAGGCGTGGTCGCGTGGCATGACGGGCTATCCCATCGTCGATGCGGGTATGCGCGAATTATGGCAAACCGGTTTCATGCATAATCGCGTCCGCATGATTGTGGCGTCATTCCTGATCAAACATTTGTTGATCGATTGGCGTCGCGGTGAAGAGTGGTTCTGGGATACGTTGGTTGATGCTGATGTCGCCAACAATCCCGCAAGCTGGCAATGGGTCGCGGGCTCAGGCGCCGATGCGGCACCCTATTATCGCATCTTCAACCCCATGTTGCAGGGCGAGAAATTTGATCCTGATGGTGCCTATGTGCGAAAATATGTGCCCGAGCTTGCCAAATTACCGGCTCGTTCAATCCATGCTCCATGGACGGCAAAGCCTATAGAACTCGAACTTGCAGGCGTTATTTTAGGTAAAACCTATCCCAAATCCATTGTTGATCACGAAGCCGCGCGCGCTCGTGCATTAGCAGCATATAAATCTTTGAAGGAATCAGCTTGAAGATCATGATCACGTCATTACGCACACGAAGCGGGGATAAAATGCGGTTAGCCGTCGTCGGCACCGGGATTGCAGGCAACGCTGCTGCTTACGCTCTCTCCACAAGCACCTCACACGAGATCACAGTCTTTGACAAAGAGACACGCGCGGGCGGTCACTCCGCAACGGTCGATATCGATTATGATGGCAAAAAGCTTTCCGTCGATACGGGCTTTATTGTCTATAATGAAACCAATTATCCGCTTCTCACGTCGCTTTTCGATCATCTTGGCGTTGAGACCGAATTCTCAAATATGAGCTTTTCGCTTTCCGCCGATCACGGTCGGTTTGAATGGTGCGGTCGTGCAAAAAATCCTGTGAGCGGTCTCTTTGCGCAAAGATCAAATCTTTTTTCGCCCGGCTATCTCAAAATGCTTTTCGAGATTTTGCGGTTTAACCGCACAGCATTAGATGATCTAAAGGCCGATCGCCTTGATGAGTTATCACTTGGTGATTATCTTGAACGTCATCGCTTTTCACTAAAATTCCGTACCGATTATCTGTTGCCGATGGGCGCTGCGATTTGGTCGATGTCGACCCAGTCGATGTTGAATTTCCCTGCACGCAGCTTCATCGCCTTTTTCAACAATCACCATCTTCTTGGTTTTGTTGGACCTGAGTGGCGGACCGTGCGGGGTGGCAGCCGCTCTTATGTCAAGAAAATGATTGCGGCCTATCAGGATCGCCTTCGCCTTGGAGTGGGCGTGACATCGGTCGAGCGGCATGTTGATTTTGTTCGGCTATCGCTGTCCGACGGCACCGCAGAAAATTTCGATGGTGTTATTTTTGCGTCCCATACCGACGAAACTCTAGCAATTCTTGGCGATCAGGCAACAGCGGAAGAACGCACTCTCCTCGGTTCAATCCCTTATAAGCCGAATAAAGTATATCTTCATCGCGATCCGCGTTTTATGCCTAGACGCAAACGCGCCTGGGCCGCTTGGAATGTGCTGCAAGAGAAGGGTCAGTCAGATAATCTCTGCGTGACCTATTGGATGAATATGTTGCAGAATCTGGATCATAGCCGACCTGTATTCGTCACATTGAATCCGCAGACACCTCCTGCGGATAAAGACGTGTTCGGCTGCTATACATATGATCATCCTCAATTTGATGCGGCTGCGATTGCGGCTCAGCCTAAGCTCGGAAGCCTGCAAGGAAAAAACCGGACATGGTTTGCCGGAGCGTGGACGCGCTATGGATTCCATGAAGATGGTTTGATGTCCGGCCTCGATGTCGCCGCGCATTTTGGAGCGATGCCGGAATGGGCCGCGGTTCCTCGCTTGGCTGCTGCAGCTGAATGAGCGATCTTAGCATCGTGGCAGAGCGCAGCCCGCGCCTTGATCCGATCAGTTTCTATCAAGGTCCGGTAATGCATGCGCGTATGCGCCCGGTGCATCACCGCTTTTCATATTCTGTTTTTTCAATTTCGATCGATCTCGATCAACTCGAAGAAATCGATCGACAAAGCACCCTGTTCTCGATCAATCGATTTAATGTGATGAGCTTTTACGAGCGCGATCACGGGCCGCGCGATGGCTCGTCGCTGTCCACCTATGCACGAGATCTCTTCAAAGAGTCGGGAGTGGATTTGGAGGGCGGCACCGTCCGGCTTCTCTGCTATCCGCGCATCTTGGGTTACGTCTTCGATCCCTTGAGCGTTTATTTTGCCTATGACAGGCACGGCGCGTTGGTCGGCCTTCTCTATGAAGTGCGCAACACCTTTGGCGAGCATCATACCTATGTTGCACCCATCAGGCCCGGTGAGCAAAATGAAGCGGGTATAAGGCAGGAAACCAAGAAGCGCTTTTTTGTTTCACCTTTCAATCCTGTAGAAATGTCCTACCGCTTCCGCATCCACCCACCCGATCAGACGGTCGGACTGAGGATTCTGGTTACAGATGGTTCGGAACCGGTGCTCGCGGCGACCTTTCATGGAACTTTTTTACGTTTTTCTTCCCTGTCCGTTCTTCGCCTCTGCTTGACGATCCCGTTCTTGACACTAAAAATCATAGGCGGAATTCATATTGAAGCCCTGCGGCTTTGGATCAAAGGGATGCGCCTTAAATCCCGCCCCAAGCCGCCTGCGCCTTCAAGTGTGATTGGTAACGAATAAGGACCCCTCGTAGAAGGGGCGTCCTCTGGCAGGAACGGGAATGGCATGCTTGATACGGCAAATCACAACACCAATGCGGTGAAAGTGACGCGCGAGACGTTAAGCACTTTCGTCTCCGATCTTCCCTTCTTGATCCGTCAAGCACTCAACTATGCGACACGGATCGAAAAAGGGTCCTTAACCGTCCGCCTTCCGGATGGCCGCGCCTTTATGTTTGAAGGCTCAAAGGACGGACCGCATGCCGATATGACGATCCACGATTACACCTTTGCAAAGCGTATGCTTTCTGGAGGCGATATCGGAATCGCCGAGTCTTTTCTACGGGGCGAATGGGAAGCAAAGGACCTAACCGCCTTCCTTCTCCTTTTTGCTGCCAATCATCATTTGATTGCAACGATGTTGGCCGGACGGCCTTTCATTCGATACTGGCAGCTCTTCAAACATTGGTTGAACCGCAACACCAAAGCCGGATCAAAGCGCAACATTCATGCGCATTATGATTTGGGCAATGCATTCTACACGCAATGGCTTGATCCCTCGATGACCTATTCATCGGCGCTGTTTGAATCCTCAGAGAAAGATTTACAAAAAGGCCAGACGGCGAAATACGCAGCACTTGCGCGCGAGACCAACATTGGCAGCCACGATTCCGTTCTCGAGATCGGCTGCGGTTGGGGCGGCTTTGCTGAATTTGCTGCCAAAGAAATCGGATGTCGCGTAACTGGAATTACGATCTCTCAAGAGCAGTTTGATTACGCGAAGAAGCGTATTTTTAAAGCGGGTCTCAACGAAAAAGTTGAAATCAAATTACAAGATTACCGCGACGAGCGTGGCATCTATGATCGTATCGCCTCGATTGAGATGTTCGAAGCGGTAGGCGAACAATTCTGGCCGGTCTATTTCAATACTTTATCAGAGCGCTTGAAAACAGGCGGTGTGGCAGGCCTTCAAGTGATCACTATTCAAGACCGCTTTTTTGAAGACTATCGCCGCGAGATGGATTTCATTCGGCGTTATATTTTCCCAGGCGGTATGTTGCCCTCACCCGGTAAAATGAAGCAACTTGGTGAACGCGTGGGCATGATGATCCGCCATGAGCGCGTCTTCGGTGTTGATTATGCCGATACGCTCGCGCAATGGCGTGATCGGTTCCGTGCCGCATGGCCTGATCTTACGCCGCTCGGCTTCGACGAACGATTCCGCAGAATGTGGGAATATTATCTTGCTTATTGCGAAGCGGGATTCCGCGCCGGCAATATTGACGTGCGCCAAATCGTTTACACGAAATCGTAACGCTTAAGGTTTTGGCGGAAAGCCGGTCGCTTTGCGAATGAGCGAAAAATAAGTTTCGTATGGCAACAGCCGCAAGAATTTCAAAATGCGTGACAATTGCCATGGGAATGTGATTTCAAATCCACCCCGCTGAAATCCATCACAGATAAAACGCGCGGCATCATCGAGCTCCATCAAGAAGGGCATCGGATGATCATTCTTGTCGGTAAGCGGCGTTTTGACGAAACCGGGATTCACCACTTGCAATGTTATGCCGAGTGAATCCGTTTCAATCTTCATACTTTCAGCCATGACAATCAACGCGGCTTTTGAAGAGGAATAGGCGGGTGCGCGCGGCAAACCAATATAGCCAGCAACAGACGCATTGATCGCAATTTGTCCGCGTCCACGCGCCGTCATGCGATCAAGCAATACATCAAGACCGTTTACGACACCGCCAACATTAACATCAAAGACTTTTTTGAATGATGCCGCATCAAAAGGATGCGCGCGCATCGGCCAATAGATTCCGGCGTTCAAAAACGCGAGGACAATCGGACCTTCCGACGCTTCGATCTCATCGATGGTGCGCTTTTGTAATTCGGCATCTGTCACATCGACAGAACGCGCAATGATTGAACCGGGAAATGACGCCGCCTCTTGTACAAGAGACTCAAGCGCATCAATCGAACGCGCGGTTGCAAGAACACGAAATCCACGCCGCGCTAATTCGAGCGCGGTGCCGCGCCCGATGCCGGAACTCGCACCGGTAACCCAAGCGAGACCATCCTGAGGCTGCGCGCGATAAAGCGCGGTCATCTCAATGCCCGGTGAAACGTTGAAGGAAACGGCCGATCGGGCCGGTCAAACGCAATGGAGCATCCGTTACAGCAAAACAAATACAATCGCCTGAATCATCGGCACGCGGACGATGATCAATATCGCCATCCGCAATCGAGATATCGCCCCGACCATAATGACCCATCGTGTCGGTGAAGGCGCCCTTCAAGACAAGCGTCACTTCCTGACCATCATGGGTATGAGCGGGCATACGACGACCCGAGCGGATCCAGAGAAGAGAGGCTTCCGTCTCAGAGCCCTTTTCCGAAATGCGGAACTCTTTCAATCCCGGCAGAACGCTCCGCCATTTGATGTCTTCGAGATCGCGGCCGACATAGGCATAAAGAGCTTCGGGAAGAACAGAGGTCTTTTTTGGTGAAGATAATACGGGGCTATCACCCAACGCGAAGATACGATCAAGCATGGCCTGACGGTTTGAAAGCTCAACCGGAGCGACATCGTCAAGCACGCGGGCGTGAAAGGCCTCAAGCGAAGAGACGAAAGAGCGGTTATCCGGCTTCATCTCAAGATGGGCCGCCACCAAACTGTGAAGTGCAGGGTTCAAATGACCCGCCGCATAATCGGCGAGAAGCGCATTTAGTGCCCCTTCCCGCTCAGAATTGAAACCGTTCATAGCCAAAACCCGGAACTCCACATCCCATTTGCCGGACTTACGATCCTCCAAGACTGTCGGATCACGCTTACCTGATAATTCTGACAATACATATTGTCGCAGTTGATTGACACGCGACCGGACGCCGCGATCAAAGATTGCGGGCGGCGGTTCCGCTCATTATCTATAGATAAATTAACAAATTGTTCCGCCATTTCCATCCCGCCTAACCCCCGAAAAGCCATGGCCCTTGCCCACACTCTTCTCGACGCGATCGGTAAAACGCCCCTCATCCGCCTGAAACGCGCGTCCGAACTGACCGGCTGCACCATTCTCGGCAAAGCTGAGTTTATGAATCCGGGTGGATCGGTCAAGGATCGCGCCGCCTTCGGTATTATTATGGACGCGATGGCGCGGGGCGTTCTTAAGCCCGGCGGCACGATTGTGGAAGGAACGGCGGGCAATACCGGCATCGGGCTCGCGCTTGTCGGCAACGCTTTGGGTCTCAAAACCGTAATCGTAATCCCCGAAACGCAGTCAGATGAAAAAAAGGCTACGCTTCGGCAAATGGGCGCGGTGCTGATTGAAGTGCCAGCCGTGCCTTATGCAAACCCAAATAATTATGTGAAAGTCTCGGGGCGAATGGCCGAGAAACTCGCGCAGACCGAGCCGCATGGCGCGATCTGGGCCAATCAATTCGACAATGTTGCCAATCGGGAGGCGCATCAGCGCACAACCGCCGAGGAAATCTGGACAGATACGGAAGGCAGAGTCGATGGCTTTATCTGTGCAGTCGGCACCGGCGGCACGCTCGCCGGAACCGGATTGGGCCTCAAAGCCAAAAATCCCAAAATTACCATCGGCCTTGCTGATCCGATGGGTGCTGCGCTCTATTCTTATTACACAACCGGCGAACTGAAATCCCAAGGCTCTTCAATCACCGAAGGCATCGGCCAAGGCCGCATCACGAAGAATCTCGAAGGCGCGCCGATTGATGTCGCGTTTCAGATTGCCGATGATGAGGCCATTCCCCTGATTTTCAAATTGCAGGAAGAGGAAGGTTTTGCTCTCGGCGGCTCATCAGGTGTGAATATTGCGGGTGCCATGAGACTCGCAAAGCATTTGGGTCCTGGGCACACGATTGTGACGATCCTCTGCGATGGTGGCTCGCGTTACGCCTCGAAGCTCTATAATCCTGACTTCCTACGATCAAAGGGATTGCCTGTGCCGCATTGGCTCGAACAGCAAAGCCCCCTCAAAGCGGATCTTGTTTAATGCCCACAGAGCTTCTCTTTCGTGATGACCCCTATCTCAAATCAACATCCGCGCGCGTCTTAGATATCAATGAGCGTAACGGCATCATTATCGACCGCACCGTGTTTTATGCAACGGGGGGCGGACAGCCCGGCGATGTTGGCGTGCTTGTAAGTGCTAACGGCACCCATACAAAGATTGCCACCACAGTGTATGGTGAAGATAAAAGCCAAATCATTCATGTGCCCGCAGAAGGCGAGACACTTCCTGAAATTGGCTCAGAAGTCACAGCAACGCTTGACTGGGATATTCGCTATAAAAGAATGCGTATCCATACGGCGCTCCATGTGCTCACCACCGTTCTCCCTTATCCAGTAACCGGCGGCGCCATTGGGGATGGTGAAGGTCGATTGGATTTTGATATTCCCGATGCGGGACAAGACAAAGATGAAATCACGGCGGAATTGATGCGTCGCATTTCCCAAAATGCTGATGTGACCTATCGCTGGATTACCGATGAAGAACTTGAGGCCAATCCGTCACTCGTTAAAACCATGTCGGTAAAGCCGCCTATGGGCACGGGTCGTGTGCGCTTGGTTGAAATCGCAAGCCTCGATTTACAACCCTGCGGCGGCACGCATGTAGATAATACAAGCGAAATCGGATCGGTTGTGATCACAGCGATTGAGAAGAAGGGCAAAATCAATCGCCGCGTTCGTATCGCGTTGCTCTAATTTTTCTGAAATAGGATTTTAAATTTATGACCGCTCCCCTTTTCGTTTCAGCGCAATGGCTTTCTGATCATCTTGGTCACGCAGATATCTCTATTGTCGACGCGAGC
Organism: Alphaproteobacteria bacterium; assembly: GCA_037131735.1. Classification (GTDB taxonomy): domain Bacteria; phylum Pseudomonadota; class Alphaproteobacteria; order Rhizobiales; family Beijerinckiaceae; genus CAIUPE01. The sequence goes on along the minus strand of JBAXQM010000007.1, from coordinate 35,158 downwards.
TGGTATCTACCGACGATGAATCGCAATGGCAAAAGCGAGTATGAAGAGGGCCATATTCCGGGCGCGGTATTTTTTGATATTGATGCCATTGCCGACAAAACAACGACGTTGCCGCATATGATGCCGCATCCTGATGACTTTGCGCAAGCCGTGGGCGCAATGGGTATTTCAGATCAAAATCATATCGTTGTTTATGACGGCGCGGGACTATTCGCTGCCGCGCGTGTGTGGTGGACCTTCACCACTATGGGAGCGCGGCGTGTATCAATCCTTGAGGGAGGAGCACCGCGCTGGAAAGCGGAAGCGCGCACATGGACAAACGCGAAATCAAATCCAGCGCCAAAAACATTCAAAACAAATTTAGATTCAACCGCGATTGCTGATCTGGAAGCCATCAAAGCCGCACTCAAAACCAAATCGGCGCAGATTGTTGACGCGCGTCCAGCTGATCGCTTTAGAGGCGATGCGCCTGAACCCCGTCCCGGTTTAAAATCCGGTCACATGCCGGGAAGCTTCAATGTGCAATTCGGTGACGTTGTCGCCAATGGTACGTTGAAAAACGAAAGCGATCTTCGAGCAGCCTTTAAAAAGGCCGGCGTTGATCTCGATCAGCAGATCATCACAAGTTGTGGCTCGGGCGTATCGGCAGCCATACTTGCGCTTGCTCTGCAATCAATCGGCAAACCGATCCACGCGCTTTATGACGGCTCATGGGCCGAATGGGGCGCACGCGAAGATTGCGATGTCATGACGGGTTAATGCAATATCTGACTCAAGAAGAGCTTCGTTCGTTCATGCTGCGGATTCTTGAAGAATTCGTCCGGCGTATTGATTTCAACAATCTGTCCTTGATCCATAAAGATCACGCGATTGGCGACCTGACGCGCAAAACCCATTTCATGCGTGACGCAAATCATGGTCATGCCATCTTCAGCAAGTGACACCATTGTGTCGAGCACTTCCTTGACCATTTCCGGATCAAGCGCGGATGTTGGCTCATCAAACAACATGATCTTCGGGCTCATGCACAATGACCGCGCAATCGCCACGCGTTGTTGCTGACCGCCCGAAAGCTGTCCCGGGAATTTCTGAGCCTGCTCCGGAATCTTGACGCGTTTCAAATAATGCATCGCGATTTCTTCGGCGTCTTTCTTGGGCATTTTCTTCACCCAAATCGGTGCCAAAGTCAGATTCTCAAGAATGGTCAGATGCGGGAAGAGATTGAAGTGCTGGAAGACCATGCCGACTTCGCGGCGAATCTCATCGATCTTTTTGACGTCGGCGGTAAGCTCGGTGCCATCAACGACAATCGATCCTTTTTGATGCTCTTCAAGACGATTGATGCAACGGATCAAGGTTGATTTACCGGAGCCCGACGGGCCGCAGACCACAACGCGTTCACCGCGCTTAATGGTGAGATCAATATCGCGAAGGACATGAAAGGCACCATACCATTTGTTCATACCTTTAATCTCGATCGCATTCTCATGCGTCAATTTTCCAGGCTTCAGATTGAGGGTCGCTTCAGCTGCCATAATCAGAACTTCCTAATGACGATGATCGGTAGCAAGGCGCTTTTCGACGGACATCGAATAACGCGCCATGCCGTAACAGAGGATGAAATAGACAATTGCGGCGAAGAGATAACCCGCAAAAGGCATCTGCGAAAGACGCCACACCGGATTGTTCAACGACGCTTCGATTACTTTAAGGAAATCGAAAATATTGACGATGGCCACAAGTGTTGTGTCTTTCAACAAACCAATGAAGTTGTTCACGATGCCCGGAATAACGATCTTCAACGCTTGCGGCAGAATGATCTTCACCATCATCTGCCAATAGCTGAGGCCCAAGGCTTGCGCGGCTTCGTATTGGCCGCGGGGAATAGCTTGCAGTCCGCCGCGAACTGTCTCGGCCATATAGGCTGAGAAGAAGAGCGCCACACCCACAAGCACGCGCAGCAAGGGATCCGGCCGCCAGCCTTCGGGAACAAAGAGCGGGAACATCACATTCGCCATAAAGAGCACCGTGATCAACGGCACACCACGAATGAATTCAATCACTACAACACTGGCCGAACGTGCAACCGGCATATGCGAACGACGACCAAGCGCGAGAAGAATACCCAAAGGCACAGAAATCACGATTCCAACTGTGCCAATGACGATGGAGACAAGAAAGCCACCCCAAAAATGCGTTTGAACAGGCGTAAGCCCTAAAGTCTCAGAACCATTGAGAAGGAAAAAGCCAACGATGGGAAAGATGATGAAGAAATAAATCATCGCCCAATCTTTGCGGGGAATACTCGGCACGAGGAGCCAAGCTAGGCCAAGAGCTTCGAGCGCGAAGAAAAGCTCAGGACGCCAGCGCAAATGTTCGGGATATTGGCCGAAAATAAAATAGCCCCAATGAGCATTTACAAAGCCCCAGCATACGCCAACCGGATGACCGAGAAGCTCGGCGTTACAATCTTTGCTGCTATTGGCTGTCCACACCGCTGTGATGATCAAGCGATCGATCATTCCCGGAATGACTTGATAAAGCCCAAATAAAATCAGGATCGTCAGAACTGAATTAAACACCGACGAAAACAGATTTTCGCGCGCCCAATGAAAAAAACCGGACGTGCGCATCGGTGGCGGAAGCGCGTCACTAAATTGGGAACGGATGAATTTCAATTCAGCTTGACCGCTCATCTCACCGCTCCACCAAAGCCACGCGGCGATTGAACCAATTCATGAAAGCAGACGTCAAAAGACTGAGCGTCAGATAAACAAGCATCGTCACCGATACCATTTCCACTGCTTGCCCCGTTTGATTGAGCACCGTTCCCGTGAACACATTCACAAGATCGGGATAACCAATCGACACGCCGAGAGATGAGTTTTTCGTGAGGCTGAGATATTCGCTGTTCAGAAGTGGCACGATCACACGAAGCGCTTGTGGCATGATGACGAGGCGAATGGTTTGGCCATGACTCAAACCCAAAGCCTGAGAGGCCTCTGTCTGCCCCTTTGAAATCGCAACAATCCCGGCACGAACATTTTCAGCGATAAAAGCCGCAGTATACGTCGTAAGCCCAATCACCAACGAAACGAATTCTGGCGGCAGAGTCATGCCGCCGGAGGCATTGAAGCGCCCTTGCACTGGCACATCGAAACTCAAAGGCGAGCCCGAGAGAAAGAAAACAATCAGAGGCAACCCGATGATCATACTGGTCGAGAATAAACCCGCATTCGGACGGTTACCTGTCCGCGCCTGAACGCGCCGCGCCCACCAGAATAAAACCGCGCCCAAAATCACCGTGCTCACAAAGGCAATCAGCGGATAGATGAACGCATCCGCGAAAACAGGTTTAGGCATCAAAAGACCGCGCGTATTCAAAAGAATATCAGCGGGTAGTTTAATCGAGTCACGCGGCTCAGGCAGAAGCCCCAAAACGCCCCGGTACCAAAAATAAAGAATGAGAAGCAACGGCACATTCCGGAAGATTTCGACATAAACCATCGCCAATTTGGCAACGAGCCAATTCCGCGACAATCTCAAAATGCCGATGATCACACCGAGAATGGTTGCGAAGAATATGCTCACCAATGAGACGAGCATTGTGTTGAGAAGACCGACCCAGAAGGCGCGTCCATAAGAGGATGCTGCACTATAGGAAATCAAAGTCTGACTGATGTCGAAACCGGCTTCAACATCCCAGAAGGCAAAGCCCTGTGCGATATTGCGTTTTCTGAGATTGGTAACAGTATTGTCATACGCAAACCAAAAGAGCGCGACAATCAAACCCAAAAGAAGAAGTTGCAAAAACAGACTGCGGATTCGGGGGTCGTTATAAAAAACGACCTTCGAGTCTGACGGACGCCCCTCAACGCCGACGCTCATAGTGCTATCTCGCCTGACTGTTAATCGTGAAAATAAATCCGGCGGGACAGTGATGTCCCGCCGGTGTGTTTAGATTAGCGGATTGGCGGTGCGTATTGCAAGCCACCCTTTGACCAGAGCGCGTTCGAAGAACGAGCGAGCTGGATCGGGGTATTTGGGCCAACGTTACGTTCGAAGATTTCTTCGTAGTTGCCCACGCCCTTGACGATCTGAACAACCCAGGCGTTTGAAAGACCAAGCGACTCGCCGAACTTACCTTCGGTACCGAGAACGCGCTTGATTTCTGGATTGTCAGACTTCACCTGCTCATCAACATTCTTCGAGGTGATGCCGAGTTCTTCCGTGGTGATGAGAGCGTAATGCACCCACTTCACAAGGTTGAGCCATTGATCGTCGCCCTGACGGACAACAGGACCGAGCGGCTCTTTCGAAATCACTTCCGGAAGAATGATGTGATCATCAGGCTTTGCCATCGACAGACGGTCAGCAGCGAGGCCCGAACGGTCAGTCGTGTAGCTGTCGCAACGGCCTGAGTCATAAGCCTTCAACGCTTCTTCCGAAGTGCCGAATGTCACGACCTTGTAGTCCATCTTGTTCGAACGGAAATAGTCGGCGAGGTTCAACTCGGTCGTTGTGCCTTGCTGCACGCAGATCGAAGCGCCGTTCAGTTCCTTAGCGGACTTCACATTGAGCTTCTTGTTTACCATGAAGCCTTGGCCGTCATAGAAGTTCACGCCAGCCCAGATGATGCCGAGCGTGGTTTCACGCGACATGGTCCAAGTCGAGTTACGGATCAACACGTCAACTTCACCCGAAGCGAGAGCGGTGAACCGATCCTTCGACGAAAGCGGAACGAATTTCACTTTGGTCGGATCGTTGAAAATCGCAGCCGCGATAGCACGGCAATAATCAACGTCGAGACCTGTCCAGTTACCCTTCTGGTCCGGCACACCGAAACCAGCTGTACCCGGGTTGGCGCCGCAGACGAGTTGTCCCTTAGCTTTCACATTGTCGAGCGTGCCGGCAGACGCCGCCGAAACAAGGCCGACACTGGCAGCGGCCACAAGAGCCGCAGCGATCAGTTTCTTCATTTGGTCCTCCAGATGTTCGGGCCCGCCAAACGCGCAGCCCAATCCATGCCAACAAGGCATGGCAGGCATTAAATTTTGAAGTAGTGGTCACGGTCAAGGGAAATACGCAGGCTCAACAGTAAAATCGTGACATTATCCTTGACCAAGTGATCAAATTTGCCGTCCAATGCCCAAAATTTGGGACGAAAGGCCATTTTATGACTGACAAAATGACGCAGGAGGTGTTTTCCCGCCTCTCGGACCGGACAAAGCTTGTCTATGCCGGACGTGACCCGACCGAGCAGCATGGCTTCGTGAATACACCGATCTATCGCGGTTCAACCGTCATTTCGCCGACCATGGAGACGCTGCTCAACCGGTCGGGTCGCTACATTTATGGTACCCAAGGGACACCAACGAGCGATGCGCTCGAGAATGCTTGGACCGCGATAGCGAAAGCAGCAGGAACCGTCTGCGTTCCTTCAGGTCTCGCTGCCGTCGCCGTCGCGCTGCTCTCCTGTTTGAAAGCGGGCGATCATCTTTTGGTGACCGATAGTGTCTATCGCCCTACCCGCGTTTTTTGTGACGGGATGCTCAAACGGTTTGGTGTTGAGACAACCTATTTCGATCCTATGATTGGTGGCGACATCGCGTCACTCTTCAAGCCCAATACGAAGGCTGTCTTTACCGAAGCGCCCGGTTCGCAAAGTTTTGAAGTGCAAGATGTTCCCGCCATCGCGCGTGTTGCGCATGAGCGAGATGCAGTTGTGTTGATGGATAATACATGGGCGACGCCCTTCTTTTTCTCACCGCATGAAATGGGCGTCGATCTCGCGATCGAAGCGGGAACGAAATATCTCTCGGGTCATTCGGACATTTTGCTCGGCCTCGTGTCAGCCAATGAACGCACATGGAAGGATCTGCGTGCGACCTATGACGCCATGGCAATTTGTGCCGGACCGGAAGATATGTTTTTAGCCCTTCGCGGTATGCGCACAATGCTTCTGCGTTTGAAGGAACAGGAAAAAGCCGCGCTCGAAATGGCGCATTGGTTGAAGGCCCAACCAGACGTCTTAAAAGTGCTTCATCCGGCCCTTCCCGATTGTCCGGGCCATGAGATCTGGAAGCGCGATTTTACGGGCTCTTCCGGCCTCTTCTCGATCATTCTAAAGCCCGCGTCACAAAAAGCCGTCGCTGCTATGCTCGATGATCTTGCGTTGTTCGGTATGGGCTATTCATGGGGTGGATTTGAGAGCCTCATTATTCCCTTTGATTGCGCGACTTACCGTACAGTGACGACATGGAATCCGGGCGGTCCTGCGCTACGTATTCAAATCGGGCTTGAAGATGTGAAAGATTTGCAAGCGGATCTGGAAGCGGGCTTTGCTCGTTTACGGGCAGCACATAACGCTTAAGGCACACACCATCGCGCGTCGGTCTGTTGAGACTTAAATTGATAGGCCGCGCGTCGATTGCCCTCTGATCCGAGCCAGAGAAAATCAAGTTCATCAATCACAATGGTGACGGCCGCAAAATGCATGCGACCTGTTTCCGCTTCAGCGCGATCACGCGGCAGATAAAAATCGTCGCGATGATCAATCTCATGGCCCGGGCCTGGTTCAGTCGCATAACAAAGCTTGCTCATCGCTTGCGATGACGCCCAGGCAGCATCGCCAATTTCATCATCGTGATGAAGAGTGGCGTGACCTTCAATACGAAGCTGAATTTTCTCAGCCGGATCATAGAAGAGAACCGCGATGCGCGGATCTGCCGACAGCTCTTGATATTTTTCAGATCTTACATCGGTATGAAAGCGCAAGACCCGCGTTTCTGGATCAAAAGCGCGCAGGACAACCACGCGCGAGCGTGGACGTCCATCACGACCAATCGTTGAAACGACAGGCGTATGCATCGGCGCTGTTCGCGCGCGCACAGACTTCACAATCAGAGCAAAGCCATGATCAAGCACCGCTTCGAGTGTCGCTAAGAAAGGAGGAAGATCATTACTCACGAATAGGCCCTGAATAAGCGACTGGCGACTCCAGGAGGATTCGAACCTCCGACCTGCCGCTTAGAAGGCGGCTGCTCTATCCAGCTGAGCTATGGAGTCAAAGCGCCAGCCTTACGGCCAAGGTTTAATAGCCGATCAGGCCCCGAGTCTCAATTCCTCAAGACACTCAATGCGTCCAGGAACCGATCCGGTTCGATTTGAAATTGTCGGAATAGGACATCGTGCGCCGCTTCGCTTCTTGCGGCTCTTCCACCTGAGCTACGATGCCGTGCCGTGCAGCATAGGCGATCGCGTCTTCCCGGCTCGCAAACCACAATTTGACTTGGGTCTGCATATCAACGGTTCCCGACCAGCCCATGAGCGGATCAACCTGCCCGGGATGTTCAGGCGTAAACTCCAGAAGCCAGCGGTCGGATTTCGCCTTGCCAGACTGCATGGCGGTTTTGGCGGGGCGGGAAATACGGGCCGTCATCGCAAATCATCCCTCAATCAACTTTGCCCATTGGTCGGGGCTGCAAGATTTGAACTTGCGACCCTCTGCTCCCAAAGCAGATGCGCTACCAGACTGCGCTAAGCCCCGGTACCAATGCGCGAAGAAGGGTTTATGTCCTGTCGCGCGATCCTTCAAGGCGTTTCTTGCAATAATGGTGAACTCTTCTCATGTCTTGCACCCTCGCCCCTGATCGTCCAAGACACGCCAACCATGCTCATTCTCAATGATCTCACCTATCGGCTTGGGGCTAGAACCCTCTTTGACAAGGCCTCGGCGACCATCCCGACTGGAGCGCGGGTCGGCTTTGTAGGGCGCAATGGAACGGGAAAAACCACGCTTTTCCGCCTAATTCGTAGTGAAATTGGTCCGGAATCGGGTGAAATCCAGCTCTCGCGTGGATTCCGAATTGGCTCCGTCGCGCAGGAAGCGCCGGGCGGTCCAGAGAGCTTGATCGAAACCGTGCTCGCCGCCGACACGGAACGCACGGCTCTTCTCGCCGAGGCAGAGACCGCAAAAGATCCCCACCGAATTTCTGAAATTCACATTCGCCTCGCCGATATTGGTGCCCATGCCGCGCCGGCGCGGGCGGCTTCTGTGCTTCACGGTCTCGGATTCGATGCCGACGCGCAGAATCGGCCCTGCTCCGCTTTTTCCGGCGGCTGGCGAATGCGCGTGGCACTCGCGGCGGTTCTTTTCTCCGAGCCTGATCTGCTGCTGCTCGACGAGCCGACCAACTATCTCGATCTCGAAGGCACATTGTGGCTGATGGATTATCTCGCCCGCTATCCGCATACGGTGATCGTCATCAGCCATGATCGTGATCTGCTTAATCAGTCGGTTGACCAGATCATGCATCTCTCGGAAGGCAAATTGCGCCTCTACAAAGGCGGCTATGACAGTTTCGAAAAGCAACGCGCGGAGGATCAAGAAGTCCAGGCGCGTTTTGCCAAAAAGCAGGCGGAGGAGCGCAAACATCTTGAAGCGTTTATCACACGATTCAAAGCGAAGGCCTCTAAAGCACGCCAAGCGCAATCACGTGTGAAGCGTCTTGAGAAGCTCAAAACAATCACACCCATCATTGAAAACGATGTTTTGCCTTTCGATTTCCCCTCGCCTGAGAGACCACTATCGCCACCACTTGTTGCGATGGAAGGCGTCAGCGTCGGTTATCAAGACAAACCCGTTCTATCTCGTTTATCACTTTCGATCGCTGATGATGATCGCATCGGCCTTCTCGGCTCAAACGGTAATGGCAAATCAACTTTCGCCAAACTTGTCGGTGGGCGTCTTGATCCGCTATCGGGAACGATAAGAAAATCGTCCAAAATGACGGTGGCATATTTTGCCCAACACCAATTGGATGAACTAACGCCTACAGGCACGCCCTATACCCATATCCGCGCTTTGATGCCCGACCTCACTGAAGCGCAAATCCGGGCACGCGTTGCGCGGATTGGCTTTTCGGGCTCGCGCGCCGATACGCCTGTTACATCGCTGTCAGGCGGTGAAAAAGCACGCCTTCTCATGGGTATTGCAACGTTGCACGGGCCCCATCTTCTCATCCTTGATGAGCCGACCAATCATCTCGATATTGATTCACGCGTTGCGCTTATGGATGCGATCAATGATTATGATGGCGCGATCATATTGATTTCGCATGATCGGTTTTTGTTGGAATCATGCGCCGATCGCTTGTGGTTTGTCGGTGACGGCACAGTCAAACCCTTTGACGGCGATCTCGATGCCTATCGTGCCAAAGTACTTGAAACGCCGTCTTCCCCAAAATCAGAGCGTAAAGCGGCGGCTCCTGATGAACGGGAAACATCAAAACCAAACAAGAAATCAAATCCGGGAAACATCAGAAAAAAAATCGAAGCAACCGAACAACGCATGCAAAAAATCAGCGATTTAATCGCGCGCGTTGATGCGGTTCTTGCCGATCCCGATACGTTTAAGAAAGATCCTGAGAAAGCGGCCACTCTGTCGCGCCAACAGGCCGAGCTTCACGCCAATCTTGCAACAGCGGAAGAGGAATGGCTTGAACTGACGAGCGAGCTTGAAAGCAGCTCATAGTCCGCCTCTAAAGGCTTATGCTTTTTTCTCCCAGCGGCCTTGCTCGTTTTGCTGCCAATAGGTCGCCGCAAGCCCTTTATCGCGAATATCTTTCCACTGACTGCGCGCGCTTTCGAGAGCAACGGTCTCATTGCCATCGAAGAGAACCACGATGCGTTCATAGGCCTCAGGACTTTGAGGCAATGCCGCACCATCGATATGGAACGACACCTGAGGCTGATTGAGATCAGGCTCGTCGATCGCAATCACAATGCCTTCTTCTCCCGGCCCCGCATGGGCCGCTAACGCATGAGGTAGAAAACTCTCATCGCGATAGGACCAAAGAGTCTCATCAAGAGCAGTCGCGCGTTCAGCACTCACCGTGCGGACAATCGCGCGCCAACCGCGCTCGCGTGTTTTTTCAAGAAGTGATGGCAAGACCTGATCAAGCGGCTGCCGTTCAAGATGATAAAACAAAATCTCGGTCATGATGATGATGCTTCAGCGAGACTGAAAACGTCTTAGTCCCGCTCTTCGTAATAATCAGCAACAAGACGATCAAGCAGACGAACACCCCAACCCGAGGCCCAGCTCTTATTGATCTCTGATTCAGGGGAGGACATGGCCGTACCGGCAATATCAAGATGGACCCACGGTGTATCGCCTACAAAACGCTTGAGGAATTGCGCCGCCGTAATTGAACCACCGAAGCGGCCGCCCGTATTTTTCATGTCGGCAAATTTTGAATCAATCATCTTGTCGTAAACAGGGCCGAGTGGCAGGCGCCATACGGTTTCGCCTGTCGCCTGTCCTGCGGCGTGCAAACGTTCCGAAAGTGTATCATCATTCGAAAACAATCCGGCATGTTCTTGACCAAGCGCGATCAAAATCGAGCCCGTCAATGTCGCAAGATCGATCATGAATGAAGGCTTATAGTTTTCCTTCACATACCAAAGCACATCACCCAAAACGAGGCGTCCTTCGGCATCTGTATTGATGATTTCGATTGTCTGACCTGAAAGCGATGTCACGATATCGCCCGGACGTTGCGCATTGCCATCGGGCATATTCTCGACAAGTCCGATCGCACCGATCGCATTCACTTTTGCTTTGCGTGCGGCCAGTGCGTGCATGAGGCCGACAACGCAGGCGGCTCCCGCCATGTCACCCTTCATATCTTCCATGCCTTGCGCGGGCTTGATCGAAATGCCGCCCGTATCGAACACAACGCCTTTGCCAATGAACGCGACGGGTGGCGCCTTCGCGCCCTTTTTCGCCTTGGCGCCATTCCAGCGCATGATAACGACGCGGCTTTCTTTTTCGGACCCCTGCCCGACACCCAAAAGCGCGCGCATGCCGATTTTGGCCAATTGCTTTTCATCAAGAATAGTAATTTCAACGCCGAGCTTTTCGAGTTCCTTCGCACGTTTAGCAAATTCTACGGGATCAAGAACATTCGGCGGTTCATTAACAAGATCGCGCGCGAGAACCACACCCGAACCAACCGCTTCGCGTGAACGAACCGCACGCTTCGCCCCATTTGAATCTTCAACGTGAATGGTTATTGACACTGGCGTATCAGCCTTATCGCCATCGCCTGCGTCGCGCTTTTTCGCTTTGTATTTATCAAAACGATAATGGCGCAACCGTAAGCCCAAAGCGATATCGGCCACAGCCTCAGCATCAGCGCGCCATTTCGATGGACCTTCCATCAAAATCGAAGCAGCACTGGCCGAGCCCAAAATCGAAGCGATGACACCGCCCAGACGAACATAATCCGTCTTCGCCTGTTCCTCTTCATTGCCTACTCCAACAATTACGAGGCGATCCGCATCGGCCCCTTGCGGCGCGGGAATGACGAGCGTGGAGCGCTCTTTGCCTTTAAATTTTTCTGCTGTGACCGCCCGCTTTACGGTTCCGGCACCGGCCGTTCCCAAGAGCTTCCTTGTCGCGGCGCTGAGGTCCAAATCACTCCCCATAAACAGGACCAATGTCCCTGTTTTATCCAAAGCCGGTGAAGCGAAGCCAATCTTGAGCGCGGCAGCCATGAAACTCTCCCGATAATCACGTAAATCCCTCGGTCATCACACCCCGCGCTCAAGACAAAGCTTGATCTTGCAGGGGCGACCTTGCTAGCTCTGCATCAATCAGGTCGCCTCTGCAAGGCGTCCGGCCAAGTAAGGCGCTCTTTATGTCGTTGATCGACCGCTATCTCATTCGCCAGATCGGCGTGACGAGCTTTTGGGCCCTATTCGCCCTGTCCGGCGTTATCTGGATCAGCCAGGCGCTCCACGACATCGATCTGATGACGACCCAAGGGCAGTCAGCTCTCAAATTTCTGACAATGACGATTTTGACCCTGCCTTCGATGGCCGCCATCATCGCGCCGGTAGCTCTGCTCATAGGCCTCATCGTTACACTCAACCGGTTGAATGCCGAGAGTGAGTTAGCTGTGCTCGCTTCAGCCGGCATATCGTCCTTTCGCCTCTTAAAGCCGCTCTTGATTGCTGCCTTTGTTGCCATACTTTTTACGGGCACTCTGACGCTCAAATTGATGCCCGAGAGCATGCAACTATGGCGTTTGATGATCACGCAAATCCGCTCAGATTTTCTGACCAAAATCATCAAGGCAGGTCGTTTCAACGAGCTCGAAGCCAATGTCATTTTTCATTATCGCGAGCGAGCGGGTGATACACTCTTAGGATTGTTCATCCAGGACAAACGCGACCCTGACCTCATTCTTGTTTATGTTGCGGAACGCGGACGGATTGTGAATGGCACGTCTGGAAATTATCTGGTTCTCGAAAATGGCAGCGTGCAACGGGAAACGCCGCGTAATCGCGATGCCAGTATTGTTGCCTTTCAACGCTACGCGCTCGATCTCACCCAACTCGCGCCGGGAAATGGAGAAATAACATTCTCTCCGCATGAGCGCTTATCCGATGACCTAATTCAGGCCTATCTCTCTGGGCGGGAAACAAGCGCTGATTTGCTCCGCATAGAAACGGAGCTTGCTGACCGCTTTGCTACGCCTCTTTACGCCTTTCCTTTTGCCTGTCTTGTACTGGGATTTCTCGGACGCCCCCGTTCGACCCGCGCTCATCGCATGAGTGCTGTTCTTTATACGATTGCGAGTGCGGCCATAATTCGTGTCGCAGGTTTTGTCTTCATCGTGAATGGCAAAGATCTTCCCTTCTATCTCTTTGGGTCAATTGCCTTTCCGATTGTTTGCGCTGTTATCATTCTTATCTTTGACGCACTCTTTGGACACAGAATAGCGCGAAGTGCGGTCTTTCCTTTCGTTAGTCGAAACGCTATGCCCTCGCCTTCGGGACACGCGTCATGACCCAATCATTTTCAGTTCTCTTCCGATATTTTTTCAAAAAATTTAGCATCTCAATCTTAACAGTCTTTGGAATCGTTTCTGCTCTCGTCTTTATTCTCGATCTCATAGAATTAACCCGCATTGCCAATGATGCATCCGCCGGTGCGCTGACCCTTGCGGCTGAATTGGCTTTGATGCGCACGCCTTCTGTTGCCGAACAGGTCCTGCCCTTTGCTGCGCTTTTCGGCGGGCTATTCGCATTTCTTGCGCTGGCGCGGAGCCGCGAATTGGTCGTGGTCAGAGCCGCGGGGATGTCGGTATGGCAAATGATCACGCCGCCGCTTTTGGCCGCCCTATTTGTTGGCGCACTGGGGACGCTGATACTCAATCCCGTATCGGCGTCGCTTAAGTCCCAAGCTGACGCGATTATGGCGCGCGCGAACACAGACGATCAACCCACAAAGCCCAAAAATATCTGGCTAAGGCAAAAGAATGTGGATGGCGAGGCGATTATCCGGGCCGACGTCGTCGATCTCGAATCCGGGGACTTCCGGGGAATGACCGTTTTCGAATTTGACCGTTCCGGCCAGTTTATTCACAGGGTCGAGGCCCCGAATGGCCATCTTGACGACGGCCTCTGGCTTTTGCGCCAAGCGCGGGTTCTCTCGCCGGGGACCGCGCCGGAAAGACACGACACCTATGAGCTCGCGACCTATCTGACGCGCGATCAAGTGCGGCAATCACTCTCTGAACCCGATACGATTTCGGTCTATGATCTCCCCAGCTGGGCCCGTGCGACGACCGCCGCCGGCCTTGATGCAACGCGATATCTTCAACAATTTCAACTACTTATTGCTAAACCCGTGGTCCTGGCCGCGATGCTAATGATCGCCGCAACCGTTAGTTTGCGGTTTGCGCGGACGGGGATCCGGCCTTTATCGATCCTTGGGGGGATCGGTGGCGGCTTTGCCTTTTATGTTTTTGCCAAAGTGGCGGGCGATTTCGGATCGAATGGATTGCTTAACCCTATTGTCGCTTCTTTCCTTCCGCCCCTCTCTACAGGTTTGCTCTGCACCCTCGTCTTGCTGTATCTTGAAGACGGATGAACGACTTACAGAGCGAACGCACGCTTTGATTGCCCAATCGGCCAGAAACCTTGCCGTTTTAGCGGTTCGGAGCCTTTGCCTTGCCATGCTTTTGGCGAGCGGATTTGGTGCGTCTGTCTCTCATGCGCAAGATGCTCCTCAGGCGAAGACTGAAGCCGACAAGCTCACCGTCGATGCCGATGAAATTGTCTATGACACCGACAACAAAACCATCTCGGCGCGTGGCAATGCCAAACTCTACTACAAGGGAAAAATTCTCGAGGCCGATCAAGTCATCTATCGTAGCGAGAGTGAGCGCGTTTTCGCCGAAGGCCATGTCGTCTTAACGGAACCTGACGGACAAGTTGTTCACGCCAACTCACTGGAGCTCACGGATCAGTTCCATGATGGATTTATTCAATCCATGCGTGTCGATACGATCGACAAGACACATTTCGTGGCACCCCGCGCTGAACGTATTTCGGGTCGCCAAACGATCTTTGAAAAAGGTACTTACACAGCCTGCGACGCGTGTAAGGAGGATCCAACAAAGCCGCCGCTTTGGCAGGTAAAGGCGCGGCGTATCATTCACAATCAAGTCGAGAAAGTTATCTATTACGAAGATGCCACGATCGATATCGCTGGCGTGCCTGTGGCCTATTTCCCCTATTTCTCGGCACCCGACAATACGATCGCAAGAAAGTCAGGCTTCCTTAATCCCGTCTATTCGGCAACCTCCTCGCTTGGTCAGGGACTTTCTATCCCCTATTATCACGTGGTTTCGCCGGATCGCGATTTTACGATCTCACCAACCTATTACACGCGGCAGGGGTTGATGATGGCTGGTGAATGGCGCCAGCGGCTTGAAACCGGAACCTATAGCGTGAACGCCGCCGTCATTTCGCAAAATGATCAAGGGGCATTTTTGTCATCGCCGAATGGGGCGGGTGATCAAAAAGTGCGCGGATATATTGAAACCATCGGAGCATTCCCAATCAACTCGCGTTGGCGGTGGGGTTGGGACCTCGCCTATGTTTCCGATAAATGGTTCTATCAGAATTATCGGATTGATACGCCTTCCGTCACGCAGCTCGGAACGATCAAACGCGAGTCAACATCGACGGCCTTTCTTCGCGGTGAAGACAAGAACAGTATCTTTGACGCGCGTGGCTATTATTTCCAAACATTGTTGACGGAAGATAATCAAAATCAACAACCCTTGGTGTTACCGGTTGTTGATTATGATCGCCGCTATCATTTAGGCGGAACACTGGGCGGTGAGATCGCCCTAAATGCCAATCTTACAAATCTATCTCGCCTTGAGGCCGATTTCGGCACATTGTCAGGGAGCTGCTCTACGCCAACGACAACAAATTGCTTTATGCGCGGCATTGGTGGTGATTATAACCGATACACAACTGAAATCGGATGGCGCCGAAGCTTTATCGATCCGATAGGGCAATCATGGACGCCTTTTGCATCAATGCGTGGTGATGCCGCTTTCACAACCCTGTTCACAAATGGAACAACGAATTCGGCACAAGACAGCTTCTTGTCGACGGGCAATCAGGGCATGACACGCGCGATGGGCACCGTCGGCATGACGTACCGCTATCCGTTCGTCGCAGCCTCTTCATTTGGCTCTCATATTTTCGAGCCTATTGTGCAAGTCATCTCTCGTCCAGATGAAACGAATATCGGTAATCTGCCGAATGAAGATTCCCAGAGCCTTGTATTCGATGAGACGAATTTGTTCTCTGTTGACAAATATACGGGCTATGACCGCGTTGAAGGCGGAACACGTGCAAATTATGGCGCGCAATATTCACTGGCGCTCTCCAATGGCGCGCATGCAAATATGCTCGTTGGGCAATCTGTTCAAATGGCTGGATTAAACTCTTATGCCCAGCGTGGCCTTGCGCTTGAAGGCACAGACTCAGGCCTCGATAAAACCACGTCGGATTATGTCTCGCGTTTACAATTTGTTCCGAGCGCGAATTACTCCTTCACCGCGCGGGGCCGTTTTGATCCTGATGGGATGAATTCAAAACGGTTTGAACTTGAAAATCGCGCATCTTTCGGTGATCTTTCGACAAGTTTGGTTTATGCGAATTACGCAGCCCAGCCCAATGTTGGTATTACGAAAAGACGCGAAGGTTTAGGCCTTGGCGCAGGCTATCGGCTCACACCAAATTGGAGCGTCTCAGGCAACACGCTGTTCGCCCTAACGCGCTATCTCTCCGATCCCGATTTGCCCCGGGCTTACATGGCCGCCTATTCAGCTAGTGCCGCCTATCATGATGAGTGTACCGATCTTTCGATCTCCTATATTGGCCGTGAGCCCTATGCGACAGGAACCACATCGCAAGATCAAACGATCTTCTTCCGTTTAACCTTGCGTTCATTGGGAACAATCGAGACGAAGAAAGAGGTAAGCGATTTTACGGGACAACAATAAGTGCCCATTGATAGCTTACCGCCCCTGCGCGACATTATTGCGCGGCATGGATTACAAGCGCAGAAAGCGCTCGGTCAAAATTTTCTGTTCGACCTGAATCTAACATCACGTATCGCGCGTTCAGCGGGCTCCCTTGAGGATGTTACAGTGCTTGAGGTCGGCCCCGGCCCCGGCGGTCTTACGCGCGCGCTTCTTGCAGCAGGCGCCAGAAAAGTAATCGCCATCGAACGCGATCCACGCTGCATTCCGGCGCTGGAAGAAATCGCCGCTCATTATCCCGGTCGCCTTACAATCATCGAAGGCGATGCCCTAACATTTAATCCCGCATCAATTGAGGAAAGCGGTTCTCTCAAAATCATGGCCAATCTTCCCTATAATATTGGCACCGCACTTCTTATGAACTGGATCGATATTGAGAATTGGCCGCCGCGTTTTGATGATCTTGTTCTCATGTTTCAACGCGAAGTCGCGGAACGCATTGTCGCCACACCTGCAGCCCCACATGATTATGGACGTTTGAGCGTCTTTTGCGGGTGGCGGACCGATGCAAAGATACTTTTCGATGTCTCGCCTCAAGCCTTCACACCAGCACCAAAAATTATTTCCTCCGTTGTGCGCTTAACGCCGCGCGCTCAACCTCTAGCCTGCAATCCAAAAATTCTCGCACGCGTAACCCAAGCGGCATTCGGACAAAGGCGCAAAATGCTCCGACAAAGCTTGAAGAGCCTTGGCGTTAATCCGATTGCTTTATGCGAGACTGTCGGTCTTGATCCGACGGCGCGTGCGGAAACAGTAACGATCGAGGAGTTCGTGGCACTTGCACAAGTGCTCGAAGGAACTTGAATTATTGATCAATCAATGAATCAATAAAGGTCTCGAGCCCGGTTTGCCGTTCGCGCTTTAAGCGTTCGGCAGCAAGGATCATCCTTAATTGTGAAAATGTGCGGTCAAGGTCATCATTGACCAAAACATAACGATAATCACGCCAGCGGATGATTTCTTTGCGCGCCGCTGCTAAACGCCGTTCAATCACATCGGGAGCATCTTCGGCACGCCGCTCTAAACGTGCGCGTAATTCCTGCATTGAAGGTGGAAGGATAAAAATACTGACAACATCATCCGGCGCGCTTTCGGTCAGTTGTTGTGCGCCTTGATAATCGATATCGAACAAAACATCTTTGCCGTCCGCAAGCGCTTGTTCAACTTTGTCGCGCGGCGAGCCATAATGGTTCCCGTGTACTTGCGCTGATTCAAGCAAAGCACCGCGTTCCTTCATCGCAAAAAATTCGGCCTCACTGATGAAGTGATAATGTATGCCATCCACTTCGCTCGGGCGGCGATTACGCGTTGTCACTGACACGGACAGCGTGAGGCTCGGCTCCTGTTCACGGAGCAATCGTGTCAGCGTTGTTTTGCCTGCACCAGATGGTGATGAGAGGACAAACATCAAACCGCGACGCGAAATCTGCTCATTGGCAAAATGGGCGATCATCGAAGCAGAACTCCTCAATCAATCAGATCTGAAAGCATCACGCTCCCAAGATCGAATACATATCAATCTGGGGCAGTCGCACCTTCCGCGCCGCCGTCGGTTGTAGTCGCCTTTTTCTTAACCGGCTTTGCAGGTGCTTTGGCTGGAGGCGTAGCTTTAGGTGTGGCGGTTGTCGGTGTCTTTGATGCGTCCGGTGTATCGCTGGCTGCTGTCGATTTTGATGTCGTGTTGGCGGGTGCTGCCGGTGTTGCCACACTCGGTGCTGTCTCAGATTTCTGTCCTTCAATTTGCCGCCACTTCGCAACATTCTTCAAATGCTGCTCATAGGTTTCAGCAAAGACGTGACCACCCGTCCCATCTGCCACAAAGAAAAGATCTTTAGTGCGTGAAGGATTGGCTACTGCTTCAAGCGCCGCGCGACCCGGATTGGTAATCGGTCCTGCAGGCAGTCCCGGTAATGTGTAGGTGTTGTAAGGTGTTGATTGATCAAGTTCGGCTTTCGTCAGCCCGCGCCCTAACGATCCCTTGCCACCAACCAAGCCATAAACAACGGTTGGATCAGATTCGAGCCGCATCTTTTTCAAGAGGCGATTGACGAATACACCGGCCACACGCGGGCGCTCATCCGCTTTACCCGTTTCCTTCTCGACAATAGAGGCAAGAATGACGAGGTCTTGGGGGCTTGCAAGTGGCAGGTCCGGATCACGCTTCGCCCATATTTCACGCACAAGTTTCATTTGCTCTTGCGTCATATGATCGAGGAGCTTCGAACGCGACATGCCGAAATCAAATTTATAAGTTTCAGGAAGAAGCGTTCCCTCTTTCGGTATATCTTTGATCTCGCCTGCAAGATTTGTATCGGCGAGCATAAGCTCGATGATTTCTTGAGATGTTTTACCTTCGGCAATCGTCAATGAGTGTTTGATCGTCTTGCCTTCAATGAGTGTAGTCGTCACTTGATCGAGGCTTGCTTCTTTTTTGAACTGATATTCGCCGCCTTTGATTTGCGCCGCGCGACCCGTGAGTTGCCAGTAAAGTGTCAGCAAAAATGCTTTATCAACGACGCCTTCTCGTTCCAATCGATCGATGACCTCAGAGGTGCTCCCGCGCACAAGAACAACCTTGTCATTCTCAAGCGGTCCCGGCGCATAAATCTGGCGCTCGGCAAACAAAAACAGTCCAGCTAAACAAGCCGCAAAAATCGCAATGAATGACAAAAGGCCACTCAAGAAATTGGTAAGCGGTCGTTCTTTTCGTTCCTGCTCTATATGTTGCGGTGGTTCAGGAACCGTCTCCGGATGGATAGCCGCTGCAGGACTGCGCACGATCATGCGGCGCATAAATCCGCGCGGCTTTGTCCGCGCTGTGTCACTCACGGGCGAAAGTGAAATCGCGTCCACCTCACTCTTGATAGCGTCGGATTTCATCACATCTTCTGCATGAGCCGTTGGCTCAGCTGTAATCGCCGGAGATACGGGTTCGGACACAGTAACCGATTGCTGATCCGGTTCCGTCTTGTCCGTTCCGATAGGCGATTTTTCTTCGGTCATCGCTTCCACCACTTCAATGCGGCCTTCAAGACGTGAACACCGGAATTGCGGCGACCATGGGGCTTAAGGCTCGTATCGCTTGAAAACGAGCGAGGCGTTGGTGCCTCCGAAACCAAATGAATTCGACAAGACGGCATCAACCTTACGAGCCTTGGCCTTATGCGGCACAAGGTCTATCGCGGTTTCAACGGATGGATTGTCGAGATTAAGCGTTGGTGGAACAATCTGATCACGGATGGTCAGAATGGAGAAGATCGCTTCAATTGCGCCAGCGGCACCGAGCAAATGGCCCGTTGCCGATTTTGTCGACGACATGGATGCATTGGTTGTGTCATTGCCAAGCAAGCGCTCGACGGCGCGCAATTCGATCTCGTCGCCGAGCGGTGTCGATGTACCATGCGCATTGATATAGTCGATATCCGAAGCTTGGAGTCCGGCGCGCTTCAAGGCTGCCGACATGCAGCGATAGGCGCCATCACCATCTTCTGCCGGTGACGTGATATGGTAGGCATCGCCTGACATGCCATATCCGACGATCTCGGCATAAATTTTTGCACCACGTGCTTTGGCATGCTCGAGTTCTTCAAGCACAACAACGCCCGAGCCCTCACCCATCACAAAGCCATCGCGATCTTTGTCGTAAGGACGCGATGCGCGCTTCGGATCATTATTGAATCCAGTAGACAGAGCGCGACAAGCCGCAAAGCCTGCAAGCGAAATGCGATTGATCGGTGACTCCGTGCCCCCCGCTACCATCACATCCGCATCGCCGAGCATAATCAAACGAGACGCATCACCAATCGCATGCGCACCTGTCGAGCAGGCTGTCACTACGGAGTGATTGGGCCCTTTCAATCCGTGACGGATTGAAATCCAACCCGAAGCAAGATTGATGATCGCGCTCGGAATGAAGAACGGCGAAACACGACGCGGGCCCTTTTCAAACAAGGTCACCGAAGTTTCATAAATCGTGCCGATACCACCGATACCTGAGCCAACCATGACACCGGTGCGATGTTTATCTTCATCCGTGGACGGCGCCCATTGCGCATCGGCCAAGGCCTGTGTGGCAGCTGCCATACCAAACAAAATGAACTCATCAGCCTTGCGCTGATCCTTAGGGTCCATCCAATCATTGGCATTAAAGGTGCCGCCCGAGCCATCGCCGCGCGGCACTTCACAAGCAATTTGAGAGGCAAGATCAGAGACGTCGCAGCGCGTGACATTCACCGCGCCGCTCTCGCCCGCAAGCAATCTTGACCAGGAAGATTCCGCGGAGCCGCCAAGCGGCGACACCATGCCGATCCCCGTTACGACGACACGCCGCATGGCCTGATCTCCCCGCTCTGACATCCTCGATTAATCACCCCGATTGGGGGATTAGGAGGCCTTCTTGGAAATGAAGGCGACCGCGTCACCCACGGTGCGGATCGTTTCTGCCGCATCATCGGGGATTTCGACGCTGAATTCTTCTTCAAACGCCATCACGAGCTCGACCGTGTCGAGACTGTCGGCACCGAGATCATCGATGAAATTGGCGCTCTCGACGACCTTGTCGGCGTCAACACCGAGATGCTCGATGACGATCTTCTTCACGCGGGCTGCGATATCGCTCATGTTCGTTTATCCTCACTGTCTTCCTGTTGCGACGACGCTTTTACTGTTTACAAACGCCGACACGGGTTTCCTCAAACAACCGGACCTTCCGGCCGAATACAACCAAGGCCGCAGGCAAAACCAGAGGAAACCTGAACCTCAGAGCGTTCAAACGATGCTAACTGCTCGCCGTCAAGCCCCCGAGTTCAATCGGGAAGAGGCTTACCACACTCGAATGCCCAAGGCGAGCCATACCAACTTCTCAAAAATTGATTGAGAAATATGGCATAACTCATTTAAATCATTGCCATTCCGCCATTTACATGGAGTGTATGGCCTGTCACATAGGCGGCTTCGCGGCTTGCCAGATAGAGCGTCGCTGCGGCGATCTCGCTCGGCTCGCCCAGACGACCCATCGGGACCTTTTGCATCACCGACTCACGTTGCTTTTCATTCAGCACGTCGGTCATCGGGGTCGCAATGAAGCCCGGAGCAACGCAATTGACCGTAATATTGCGGGTAGCAACTTCGGCAGCGAGCGCCTTTGACATGCCGACGATCGCCGCTTTGGCAGCCGCATAATTGCCCTGCCCCGGATTGCCGGTTGTACCCACAACGGATGTGATCGAAATGATCCGGCCATAGCGTTTACGCATCATGGTCTTGGCAGCGGCGCGGCTCAACCGAAATACAGAATCGAGATTGACCCGCATCACATCGGACCATTCTTCATCCTTCATACGGATGAAAAGATTGTCGCGTGTAATCCCGGCATTGTTGACGAGTATATCAAGCCCGCCCATCGCTTCTTCGGCGGAAGGCACAAGCGCTTCAACCGACTCTGGGTCAGATAAATTGGCCGGGCAGACATGAACACGCGATCCCAATTCAGAGGCCAGCGCCTCGAGCGCCTCACGCCGCGTTCCTGAAAGAGCAACCGTTGCGCCTTGCGCATGCAGCGCCCGCGCAATCGCACCACCAATACCACCCGTCGCGCCGGTGACCAAAGCCGATTGGCCTGTCAAATCAAACATCGAAAATCTCCTGAACTAAAATCTCAAACGCCGAGCTGTGAACGCAAAAGCGCCACATCGTCGGGTTGCGAAACCGAAACACCTTCAGCCTCGGCAGCAATTCTCTTGACGAGACCCGTCAGCACTTTACCCGAACCGATTTCGACAAAGCGGGTAACGCCTTGCGCAGCCATATAAGAGACGCTTTCACGCCAACGCACGGTGCCTGTGACCTGTGTCACAAGATTGCGGCGGATCTCTTCGGGATCTGAACCCGCAATTGCAGTGACATTGCCTACGAGCGGCACGACCGGCTTCGAGATTGTGACCTTTGAAAGCGCTTCTGCCATTGCATCTGCTGCGGGTTGCATCAACGCGCAATGGAAGGGTGCAGATACGGACAACATAACGGCACGCTTTGCGCCTTTGGTTTTTGCGAGTTCGACTGCCCGTTCAACCGTAGCCTTGCTGCCTGAAACGACAACCTGTCCACCGCCATTATCATTCGCCGCTTGGCAAATATCGCCTTGCGCCGCCTCTTTGGCGACTGCAGCAGCGGCATCAAAATCAAGTCCAAGCAATGCCGCCATTGCGCCGACACCGGGGGCAACAGCCGCTTGCATCGCGTTGCCGCGAATACGGAGAAGACGCGCGGTATCGGCAATGGTTAAACTTCCTGCTGCCGCAAGCGCTGAATATTCACCGAGCGAATGGCCCGCAACGAATTGGGCATGTTTTGTTGGCGTAATGCCGGCTTCCGTTTCAAGAACGCGCAAAACTGCAAGGCTGACCGCCATCAAAGCGGGCTGCGCATTGGCAGTCAGCGTCAATTGATCTTCCGGGCCCTCGAACATCAAAGAGGAGAGCTTTTGGGACAGCGCGTCATCAACTTCCTGAAACACCGCACGGGCTGCCGCGAAATTATCGGCGAAGGCTTTACCCATGCCAACCGCCTGACTGCCTTGCCCCGGAAAAGTGAATGCAACCGTCATCGTCTCGTCTCCCCACAGCGCCCCTGGCGCCCAAGTGCCGCGCGCTCGTGGGCCACGGCGCGGGAAGAGTCAAGCGAGCGACCCTTTCCGGGTAAGAAATCGCCGGTCTGGTCAGTATCGAGAGGCTCTCGTAATGTCCCTTGCCCGATTCTTCTGTCGCTGGAAAAAATCATGCGTATCGCCACCTGGAACGTCAATTCAGTCCGCCAAAGGATTGAGCACCTCACTGCATGGCTTAATGAGACCCAGCCGGATGTCTGCTGTTTGCAGGAATTGAAATGTATGGACGATGCCTTTCCTCGTCTCGAAATTGAGTCCCTAGGCTATCACGTCGAAACACTCGGCCAAAAAACCTTCAATGGCGTGGCAATCTTGTCGAAGCACCGGATTGAAGAATGCCAGCGCGGCCTGCCCCATCAACCCGGCGAACCACAGTCACGCTATATCGAAGCGCTGATTGCCCCTCAGGGACAAAAGCCAGTTCGCGTGGCATCACTTTATGCGCCGAATGGCAATCCGCTCGGCACTGAAAAATTTTCATACAAACTCGATTTTCTCGAAGCCCTCATTGCGCATGCAAAAAAATGGCTTATGCGTGAGGAAGCATTTGTGATCGCCGGTGATTACAACATCATTCCGCAACCAGCCGATGTGGAGCATCCTGATCTATGGGTGAATGACGCGCTCTATCGCCCTGAGTCACGCGCGAAATGGCAAGAGCTTTTGGCGCTCGGATTAACCGATGCTGTGCGTGCGACGAGCGATGCAAAAAAACTCTATACATTCTGGGATTATCAAGCGGGCGCGTGGCAAAAGAATAATGGTATTCGTATTGATCACCTTGTTCTATCACCGCAAGCGGCTGATGGATTGAAATCATCGGCGATTGATTCCCATGTGCGCGGGTGGGAAAAGCCCTCAGACCATGTGCCGGTCAGAATTGATCTTGAATTTTAGAGCGCGCTGAACAAATCAGCAGAAAAAATAAAAATTACTTTGCGCGCTTTACGCGCTGCGAAACATAGGCAGTGGCCGCAAAGCGGTCGGCCTCAGTCGCCTTTTCCATCGCCTCTTCATGCGCATCAATGATCCACGCATCTTTTTCCGGATCCGCGCCCGTGCGCGCAACATTTAGCCACATCAAGCCCCGTGCGCGTTGTTTCATTCCTGCTTCGCCCGAAAACAGCAATTGTCCGAGTTGAGCTTGCGCAATGCGATTGCCTTTTTCAGCTGAAAGATTGAGCCAACGCACCGCTTGTTTCATATCTTTTGTGCCGCCAATACCTTCGAGATGCAGACGGGCGAGAATAAGTTGCGCCTGTGCATCGCCGAAATAACTTGCGGAATAAGCAAACATTTCCCGCGCGCGTTCCGGATTAGCCTTCACCGAACTATTGGGAATACCATTCAAATAATACGACCCCAACGCAACAAAGGAATTGGATACGAATGGTGCGGTTGGTGAGTCAGGTGATTCATCAGCGTGTCGATCACAGACTTTTGAAAAGGTTTCAAACGCACGCAAATCATCGCGCGGCACACCATCGCCTTCGGCATACATACGAGCCAATTTCCATTGCGCGGGCGCATGACCTTGATCGGCTGCAAATTCAAGCGATTTGACGGCTTCGTCTTTATTGCCAGCGAGATAAGAGCGGATCGCATTGCGTGTCGCATCGACAACCGAGCTCAACGCTTCAAGCGGCGCTTTCGTGAGATCATTCGTGCTGGGAGGACCATCGGCTGCCTCTGCTGACGCATTCTGATCGTCGTCACTCTTAAGTGTACCGTTAGGCGTAATGACTGATGCGGGCGCTTTGGCCGTTTTGATTGCCTCGGATCCGGACTCATCCTGATCGGACGCGCTTTCCGCGTTGGGCAAAGAAACGGTTGAAGTATTTGTACTGCGGTCGAGCGCATAGACTCTATTGGTGAAGGCCCCACCGGCTAAAATCATAGCCGGTAGGACAATCATCAAACCTGGTCTTATGGACTCAAATATCCGCATAGACGAATTTTTCACCCTTGCCGCCCGGATGGGTCACTGCACCGTCTCGAGCGGATCCAACCGTTTGCGCATATTTCCAGATCGCGCCCGAACCATATTCATGTTCGCGCGACTTCCAGTCTTTTTTACGGCGGGCCAATTCATCATCGGATAGATCGACAGACAAAATGCCCTTAATCGCATCAAGATGAATGATGTCGCCATCTTTCAAGAGTGCAATCGGGCCGCCAATGGCCGCTTCAGGACCAACATGGCCCACGCAGAAGCCGCGTGTTGCCCCGGAGAATCGACCATCTGTGATGAGCGCCACTTTATCGCCCATACCTTGTCCATAAAGCGCCGCTGTTGTGGCAAGCATTTCACGCATGCCCGGACCACCGCGCGGTCCTTCATAACGGATAACGAGAACTTCGCCTTCTTTATACTGACGCTTTGTCACCGCTTCGAAACAGGCTTCTTCATTGTCGAAGACACGTGCTGAACCGGTAAAGACTTGCTTTTCGACAGGCATACCGGCGACTTTTACAATCGCACCTTCGGGAGCGAGATTGCCTCTAAGGCCAACAACACCGCCTGTTACTGTCAAAGGCTTATTTGCCGCGTAAACAACATCCTGATCGGGATTCCATTTCACGCTCGCCATATTCTCAGCCATCGTGCGGCCGGTCACCGTCATGCAATCACCATGCAGATAACCATGATCAAGCAAGGTCTTCATGAGAAGCGGAATACCGCCGACTTCGAACATGTCTTTCGCGACATATTTTCCGCCGGGCTTCAAATCAGCAATGTAAGGCGTCTTTTTGAAGATCTCGGCAACATCGAACAAATCAAATTCGATACCCGCTTCATGTGCAATCGCCGGAAGATGCAACGCGGCATTGGTCGAACCACCCGAAGCAGCAACAACAGTCGCCGCGTTCTCAAGTGCTTTGCGGGTAACGATATCACGCGGGCGAATATTTTTAGCGATGAGATCCATGATCATCTCACCAGCAGTGCGACAGAATTGTTCACGAATTTCATAAGGCGCAGGCGCACCGGCTGAATAAGGTAGTGCGAGACCAATGGCTTCGGACACCGTTGCCATTGTGTTGGCCGTGAATTGCGCACCACACGCGCCCGAAGACGGGCAGGCTACCGCTTCGAGTTCGTAGAGGTCTTCTTCATTCATCGCGCCGACCGAATGTTTGCCGACAGCTTCGAACACGTCTTGCACGGTGACGGGCTTGCCTTTGAAGGTGCCCGGCAAAATCGATCCGCCATAGATGAAAATCGACGGCACATTCAAACGCACCATCGCCATCATCATGCCGGGAAGTGATTTGTCGCAACCCGCCAAACCGACAATCGCGTCATAGGAGTGGCCGCGCATGGTGAGCTCGACCGAGTCAGCGATCACTTCGCGCGACACAAGCGAGGACTTCATCCCCTGATGGCCCATCGCGATCCCGTCGGTCACGGTGATCGTCACGAATTCACGCGGTGTGCCGCCGGCCGCATCAACGCCGCTTTTCACGAATTGGGCCTGATGCATGAGCGTGTTGTTGCAAGGCGCCGCTTCATTCCAGCAAGAGGCCACGCCGACAAAGGGGCGGCTCATCTGCGCGCGGTTCAAGCCCATCGCATAATAATAAGACCGGTGCGGCGCACGTGCCGGGCCTTCCGTCACATAGCGGCTAGGCAATTTGGATTTATCAAAAACACGATCGCTCATGAGACGTTCTGGCCTTTCAAACCTTCTCTGTAGCGGACCGGAAAATCACCTCTCCGTCCGTCTCTCCCTAGGGTCCTGACTGTTTCATCAAACAGTGCGGGCGACACCATGGCGACAAAGGGGTTACTTTTCAATTGCCGTACAAGCATTCCAGATCGGCTTCATTGTGGCCAATTTTCGGCAAAAGGCCTTCAACCTAAGTCTGAGACGTCTTTTTGGTCGGATGTGTTGTGCCCATGTCACAAAAAAGCCGATCCGACGGCCTCAACGCCTTCGAAATTCACGACTTGGCCTTGAGGAAGGCAGGGCAATGAGCAATCTATAGAGAATGACTGGGATTCTGGACCAACAACGCCCGCAAACGCTCCATGGCTTGCGTGCCGATCACGAAACTGTTCACGTTGCTGCCCATTGGTCTTTCGGGCGGAAGCTTTTGGCCTTTCTCGGGCCGGGATATCTCGTAGCTGTCGGCTATATGGACCCGGGCAATTGGGCGACCTCGCTCGCGGGTGGTTCGAAATTCGGCTACGCGCTCCTGTCGGTGGTTTTGCTCTCAAGCCTGACCGCGATTATTCTTCAGTCCCTCGCCGCGCGTCTCGCCGTCGCGACCGGCAAGGATTTGGCGGAGACCTGCCGCGAAAATCTGCCCGCCCCTCTCAATCTCTTTCTGTTTTTTCTGGCCGAGATTGCGATTATCGCCACAGATATTGCTGAAGTCATCGGCACCGCAATCGGGCTGCAACTTCTCTTCGGATGGCCGCTGCCGGTCGGAATCGCGGTCACGGCGCTCGATGCGCTCTTGATCCTTGCGCTGCAGCGCTATGGATTCCGCACGATTGAAGCCGTTGTGATCGGTATTCTGGCGCTCATCACCTTTTGCTTTGTCGTCGAAATCGCGCTGGCAAAACCCGATTGGACAGCGGTGTTTCCGGGCCTCGTTCCGAGTTCTGTCATTCTGACCAATCCCGAAATGCTTTATCTCGCGCTCGGGATTTTAGGGGCGACGGTCATGCCCCATAATCTTTATCTTCACTCCGGCATCGTCCAGACCCGGATGTTGGGCTCGAGCCCCAAAGAACGGCGCGAGAGCCTCACTTTCGCAACTATCGATTCAAGCATCGCGCTTTGCTTTGCGTTTCTCATCAATGCCGCGATCCTGATCCTCTCGGCGGCAACCTTTCACGCCCATGGAAAGACTGGGATCGCCGAATTGTCCGAGGCCCATGCGCTGCTTGAACCCCTGCTTGGGACATCGCTCGCCCCCATCCTCTTTGCGATTGCCCTTATTGGCTGCGGGCTGAATGCCACGGTGACGGCAACGCTCGCCGGGCAGATTGTTTTTGAGGGATTTCTCAAAATCGCCTTCCGCCCCTGGGTGCAGCGGCTGGTGACCCGGTTGATCGCGGTCGGGCCCGCCGCCTTTGTCGCTTTTGCCTATGGCAATGAGGGCGCAACACGGTTGCTCGTCTTCAGCCAGGTCGTCTTGAGCCTGCAATTGCCTTTTGCCGTTGTTCCCCTCGTCCTGTTCACCGCGTCCAAAAAGCGGATGGGGGCACTGGTCGCGCCCCGGCTTCTCACCCTACTCGCGGTGGCCATCGCTCTTGTGATCATTGGGCTGAATGTGACGCTAGTGATCGGCGTCTTCACCTAGCAAGGCAGTGGGCATTTATCTCCGCTAACCCCTTGCCTTTCCGAGACTTTGCCAGTAGGTAAGCGCCTTCAATCGCGGTCGATCGGCCGGTGGCTGGAAGGAAAACCCGGGTTTCCGGGCAGGAGAATCCCTCTCCGTTTCCCTTGTCTCCGCCTTCGTTGCTCTCTCGTTTCGGGCCTTTCCTCGGATGTAAAAATCCAAGTGGCTCGAAGGGCTTGGCGCCGAAAGCTCGCGTGAAACAGGAAAGGCTAACCCATGGCTCTCTACGAGCATGTTATCCTCGTGCGCCAAGATGTAACGGCGCAGCAGGTCGAGGCCATCAATGAACAGTTCAAAGGCGTGATCGAAGCCAATGGCGGCAAGGTCACGAAGGTTGAATATTGGGGCGTGAAGACCCTCGCCTTCCGGATCAAGAAGAACCGGAAAGCGCATTTCACGCTTCTCAATGTTGATGCTCCGCACACCGCCGTCGCGGAAGTCGAGCGTCTCGAAGCGATCAGCGAAGACGTGATCCGCTCGCTCACCATCCGTGTCGAAGCGCTGGAAGAAGGCCCATCGGCTATGCTCCAGAAGCGTGATCGTGATGATGACCGTGGTGATCGTGGTCCGGGTGGCCGCCCAGGTGGCAGCCGCTTCGGTGGTGGAGGCGGCAGCGGCCGCGCTCCGCGTCCCCCCCGTCGTGAAGAAGGCGATGCCGAAGAGGAGAGCTTCTGATGTCAGCTGTTGAATCATCGGGCGGCGCTCGTCGTCCTTTCTATCGTCGTCGCAAGTCCTGCCCGTTCACGGGCACGAATGCCCCGAAGATCGATTACAAGGATACGCGTTTGCTCTCGCGCTACATTTCGGAGCGCGGCAAGATTGTACCGTCACGCATCACGGCTGTGTCGGCCAAGAGGCAACGCGAATTGGCGCAAGCCATTAAGCGTGCGCGGTTCCTCGGCCTTCTGCCGTACGTGATCGCGTAAGACGTCAATCGTTTTCAAATAAATTTACCGGGACCTACGGGTCCCGGTTCTCTTCATCAAATATCGGGTGAACGCAGCTTTTGCCGCAGCCGGATATGTTGGCACGGACACATGATCCGTTCCTAACCGCCCCTCACAGGGGTCAGCGGGACAGCGGGATGACCACAGGACGAAATTGGGCATTTGGAGCGGGATGCGGCGCAGTTTCAGCGTTGCTTTTTGCCGTTATTTCAACGGGTTCACCGCTCGCCTTCCTGCTTTACCTTATCGCTCCCCTTCCCATTTTGATTGCGACTTTGGGCTTTGGCCATCATGCCGGGCTCGTGGCGACGCTCGTATCCCTCGCCGTAACCGCGCTGATTTTTTCGCCGATGGCGGGTATGATTCAGGCCCTCTCGATTGGCCTACCGTCTTGGTTCACCGCTTATCTCTTATTGCTCGGTCGCTCGTCAGAGACTGACGCATCCGAAAAGATGGAATGGTATCCGCTCGGTCGCGTTCTCTTCTGGATCATCGGCATGTCGGTTGCTCTTACGCTTGCCGGCGCTGTGATGATTGCTCCCGATTATGCGGGCTTTGTCGCCACATTCAGCCGCGCGGTTGATGTGGTTCTGACTTATGACCCAGATCTCGTGGCGGGACTTTCAGCCGAAGAGAAAACCCAATTCATCGAAACGCTCGCTTCACTTCTCGCCAATATCGCAGCGCCGATTAGCACCTCCGCCAGCGTCATAATTTCTGTAATTCTTCTTTGGGTGGCGGGACGCATCGTCCAGGCTTCGGGCCGCTTGCCCCGTCCTTGGCCCGATCTGTCGACACTCAAGCTGCCGCGCCTTGCAGTTCCCGCTCTGGTCTTTTCGCTCGCGCTCGCGATTGCCGCGCATGATTATCCTGCGCTTGCGGGGCGGATTGGCCTTGCCGGATTGATTACTGGCTTTTGCTTGCAAGGCCTCGCGGTTCTTCACGGCATTACGCGGCCCTTGAAATCACGCCGCAGCCTGCTCTTCGCGATCTATCTCGTTTTCGTTGTGCTTCCCGGATGGCCGATCATCGGCATCGCGCTTCTGGGGATTGCCGATATGTGGCTCTCATTCCGGACACGGTTTTCAACCGCGCCCCTTCCCTCCAGCTCTGCTTCCTAAAATCTAGAAAGGATTATTACCATGCAAGTCATTCTTCTCGAGCGCGTTCCCAATCTCGGACAAATGGGCGATGTCGTCCGCGTGAAAGACGGGTACGCCCGCAACTTCCTTTTGCCGCGTCAAAAAGCACTGCGCGCGACGAAAGAAAACATCGCTCATTTCGAAACACAGCGTGCGCAGCTCGAAGCCCGCAATCTCGCCGCGAAGAAAGACGCTTCAGCGGTTGCTGAAAAGCTCGACGGTCAGTCTTTCGTCATCATCCGTCAGGCTGGCGAAATGGGTCAGCTCTATGGTTCAGTGGCTGCACGCGATATCTCTGATGCAGCAACCGCGGGCGGCTTCAGCCTCAACCGCAATCAGATTGTGTTGAACATTCCGATCAAGACCATCGGCTTGCACTCTGTGCCGGTCCTTCTGCATCCAGAAGTCTCGGTCAAAATTTCCGTCAACGTTGCGCGTAGCCCTGAAGAAGCTGAGCGTCAGGCACGAGGCGAAAGCGCGATCGTGCGTGAAGAAGTCAATCTCGACGATCTTGGCCTCGAAGTCGGCGCAGCTTTGGCTGAAAGCGACGACCGCGAATAATCAAGGGTTCAAAAATCCCTATAAATTCAAAAAGCCCGGCGAAAGTCGGGCTTTTTCAATTGATTGTCCAAAGCAAGAGAATTCGGTCAAAAACTTGATGTTTCTTGAGTTCCCTGTGCACGCTGTGGAAAACGGGCACGCCTTGCATAGAATCATAACCAAGGCGTGATTCGTCAGGCAGCATCATCGTAAAGCTCCTGCGATAGAAACCGGATTGTCCCATGTCATCTGTTATCCGCCTCGCTGATATCGAAACGCCTTATCGCGTCCCGCCCCACAATGTGGAAGCCGAACAAGCTCTGCTTGGCGCAATCCTCGTCAACAACGACGCCTATTTTCGCGTTTCAGATTTTCTCGAGCCTACGCATTTTTCGGAAGAACTGCATCGCCGCATTTACGATATTTTGCAGCAATTGATCCGCGGCGGAAAACTGGCAACGCCCGTCACGCTCAAGTCTTTTGTGGGCGATCAGGATTTGGGTGGCATGACCGTGCCGCAATATCTCGCGCGCTTGGCTGCTGAAGCGACAACGGTTGTGAATGCTGAAGCCTATGGTCGCACGATCTATGATCTCGCGATGCGCCGTCAGCTGATTAATATTGGCGAAGAGATGGTGAATGTCGCTTATGACGCGCCGGTTGATGATCATCCGCGCAAGCAAATCGAAGATGCCGAGCGTCGCCTCTATGAATTGGCCGAACAAGGTCGTTACGATGGCGGCTTTCAGGATTTCTCAAGTGCGCTGCGCAATGCGGTCGATCTCGCTGCCGAAGCGTTTCGGCGCGATAGAAAACTATCAGGTGTCGCAACCGGTCTCTCTGATCTCGATCGCATGCTCGGCGGTTTGCAGTCATCAGATTTGATTATCGTCGCGGGTCGTCCAGGTATGGGTAAAACCGCCCTTGCCACCAATATCGCGTTCAATATCGCGCGCGCTTATGCGCATGAGAAAAACAAAGACGGCAGCGTCAAGCGCCTTGATGGCGGCATTGTCGGTTTCTTCTCACTCGAAATGTCGGCTGAGCAATTAGCAACGCGTATCATCGCTGAACAATCGGGTGTGCCTTCCTATAAAATTCGCCGCGGTGAAATTCAGGAACAGGATTTTTCTAAAATCGCCGATGCCGCACGCGAGATGGAACGTATTCCCTTCTATATCGATGAGACCGGCGGCATCTCGATTGCGCAACTTGTTGCCCGTGCTCGCCGTTTGAAACGCCAAAAGGGTCTTGATGTTCTCGTAGTTGACTATTTACAGCTGCTTTCGGGTTCAGCGCGCAAGGGCGATAACCGCGTCCAAGAACTTACGGAAATCACCACAGGTCTCAAAGCGCTCGCCAAAGAATTGAATGTGCCTGTTGTCGCGCTCTCACAGCTTTCCCGTCAAGTCGAACAACGTGATGACAAACGTCCACAACTTTCTGACTTGCGTGAATCGGGCTCGATCGAGCAAGACGCCGATATTGTGCTCTTCGTGTTTCGTGAAGAATATTATTTGAAAAACAAAGAGCCCAAAATGGGCACCGAAGAATATTTCAAATGGCAGACGGAAATGGAGCAAGTCCATGGTCGCGCCGAAGTGATCATCGGCAAGCAACGTCATGGACCGACAGGTACTGTGACCTTACAATTCGATGCTGAAGTCACACGCTTCTCGACGCTCATCAGCGATGACCGTATTCCGGAAAGGATCGAGTAAGATGGTTTTATCCGCCCTGCTTGCGGATGATCCAACCGCCGCTCTGCTTACAATCGATCTGAACGCGCTCAAGGCCAATTACCGGCTCATTGCCGAACGCGTCGCACCTGCAAAAGCAAGCGCAAATATCAAAGCGAATGCCTATGGTCTCGGCATTGATCTTGTTGTTCCAGCACTGGTTGAAGCGGGCTGTCAGCATTTTTTTGTTGCGACCTTGTCTGAAGGCGTAGCCGCGCGACACCATGCGCAAGACGCCACAATTTTTATATTGAATGGTTTCCCCAGTAACGCCGCTGCTATTTACGAAACTTATCGTTTAACCGCTGTCTTGGGCGCGGAAGACGAGATCATCGAATTTAAAACCGCACTCAAAGCGGGGAAAAAACTTCTCCCGCCTGCGCTTCACATTGATACCGGCATGGCGCGCTTAGGGCTTTCACTCGAAGAGGCGCATTCTTACGCTGCGCGGCGTTCAACGGAAAAAACGCCGTTACCACTGTCGCTTTTGCTCACTCATTTTGTTGAAAGTGAAATGCGTTCTTC
This sequence comes from Alphaproteobacteria bacterium, assembly GCA_037131735.1. Classification (GTDB taxonomy): domain Bacteria; phylum Pseudomonadota; class Alphaproteobacteria; order Rhizobiales; family Beijerinckiaceae; genus CAIUPE01. The sequence continues at coordinate 1,825 of JBAXQM010000007.1, read as the reverse complement.
TGCTATAACAGAACATCAAATCGCGCTCTTCGAAAAGCTTCGCGCATTGTTTCCAGATGTTCCGGCAAGCCTTTCAAATTCGTCTGGTGTGTTTCTCAATAAGAACATTTCTTATGATCTCGTGCGTCCCGGCTATGCGCTTTATGGCGGCAATCCGTTTTTGGATGAACCCAATCACATGCAGCCAGTGATCCGTCTCGATGCCCCCATCATTCAAACACGCACAATTCCAAAAGGCACAAAGGTTGGTTATGGCGGAGAAATCACCGTTACCCGCGACAGCGTTATTGCGACGTTGTCCATCGGTTATGGTGATGGCTATCCTCGCGGCGCAAAGAATACAGACATCAAACCGGGTGCCGAGTGTCTGATCGCCGGACAACGCTGTAAAATCCTCGGCCGCGTTTCGATGGATCTTGTGATGGCTGATATCACCGATAGCCCCAAAGGATTGGTCCAACGCGGGATGATGGCAACGATGATCGGCGACGAGATAACGCTTGATGAAGTTGCAGCCAAATCAGGAACGATCGGCTATGAGATTCTTGTTCATCTCGGCCCCCGATTCCGGCGGCGCAGTCTTCCGACCAAGGATTGATCTATTTCATGGCGAAACGAACAGCCAGTTTCATCTGTCAGGCATGCGGCGCGGTCTATAACCGCTGGCAAGGCAAATGCGACGCCTGCGGCGAATGGAGCACTCTTTCGGAGGAGGCGGCGTCAGCGCCCCTTCCCGGCTCATCCGGTCCGTCTCGTGGGAAAAAGGGCCGCATCTTTCCGCTTGAGGGTTTGGTTGGTGATTCAACGGAATCGCCGCGTATGCCGAGCGGCATTGGTGAACTTGATCGGGTTACCGGCGGCGGATTTGTGCCGGGCTCCGTCATTCTCCTCGGTGGTGATCCCGGCATCGGCAAATCGACGCTTCTGATGCAGGCCTCTGCGGCGCTTGCCAATAAAGGCGAGCGGGTGGTCTATATCTCGGGCGAAGAAGCGACAGGTCAGGTGCGATTGCGCGCCGAGCGATTGGGCCTCAGTCAGGCCAAGGTCGAACTCGCCTCGGAAACCAATGTCGAGGACATCATCGCGACACTCTCAAAGGGTCCGGCCCCACGATTGGTGATCATCGATTCCATTCAGACCATGTGGTCGGACACTGTCGACTCTGCCCCCGGCACGGTGACGCAGGTGCGCGGCTCGGCGCAGTCCCTGATCCGCTACGCCAAAACGAGTGGCGCCAGCGTCATCCTTGTTGGCCATGTGACCAAAGACGGCCAAATCGCTGGCCCGCGCGTCGTGGAGCATATGGTCGATGCGGTCGCCTCCTTTGAAGGCGATGGCGCGCAGCATTTCCGCATCTTACGCGCGGCCAAAAACCGCTTTGGCCCAACAGACGAGATCGGCGTATTCGAAATGACGGGGCTGGGCTTACGCGAAGTCACCAATCCCTCGGCGCTCTTTCTTGAAGGTCGGGACACTGAATCCGCTGGCACTGCCGTATTTGCCGGCATGGAAGGTACGCGGCCTGTTCTTGTTGAATTTCAAGCGCTTGTTGCCGCCTCTTCACTTGGTACACCAAGGCGTGCGGTGGTCGGCTGGGATCAAAGCCGCCTTTCCATGATCCTTGCGGTTCTTGAAGCGCATGGTGGATTGAAGCTCGGCGGTTATGATGTCTATCTCAATGTGGCAGGCGGATTGAAGATTGACGAACCCGCGGCAGATGCTGCCGCCGCAGCAGCACTCATTTCCTCGTTAAGCGCGACACCTTTACCCGCGACGCGCGTTTATATGGGTGAGGTTGGTCTAACAGGAGCGCTGCGTCCTGTAG
>JBAXQM010000006.1:0-115590 GCA_037131735.1 Alphaproteobacteria bacterium | reverse complement strand
AGGTAGCTCAGTTGGTAGAGCATGCGACTGAAAATCGCAGTGTCGGTGGTTCGATCCCGCCCCTGGGCACCATTATTTCAATGACTTAGCTGAGGGTGCCCCAAAAAGTTTGACACTTTTTGGAAACGAGTTTGACACTTTTGTTCAGGTTTTGGTCTTTTTCGGCCCGAATTTTAGGCCCTGAAATCAGCCGGATTTCTGATCTTTTGTGACAATCGCGAGACGCCTGATCACGTGGCTCAATTTGGGTTCTTATCGCCAGTCTCATCATCTCGGATCAATCGCGAGAGCAAACCATCTTGGCCTGTTTTTGCTCAGGCGTCTAAAACCTAAATTGTTTGCATTACGTATCACGACATGATACCATTGCGCATGATCGTGAGTGTTAAGGGTAAACTCGCAACTGCCGCGGCGAAAAATCAGTATGGCAAGGGTTTCCCCGCCGATCTGATCAAGAGAACGCGGGCAATGCTATCGGCGCTTGATGCCGCGGTACAGCTTGAAGACCTCCGGTTTCCGCCTGGAAACCATCTAGAGGAACTCAAAGGTGATCGCATGGGTCAATACTCTGTTCGCATCAACGATCAATGGCGCATTTGTTTTCGGTGGTCCGAGCAGGGGCCAGTTGATGTTGAAATTATCGACTATCATTGAAGGATGAAACGCAAAATGTCTCTGATCAGCCATCCCTCTCATCCTGGAGAAGTTCTTCAGGAGCTGTACCTCATCCCTCTCGGGCTGACGTCCTACATGCTTGCAAAGCGCATTCATGTACCGCGCACCCGAATTGAACGGCTTGTAAAGGGTGACACCACGCTAACTGCCGACACAGCCATGCGTCTTGCAAAAGTTTTTGGCACAACTGCTGAATACTGGATGAACCTACAGAGGGCTTGGGACTTGGCCCGCGCCAAAGAACATATTGATGTTTCTGATATAGAACCGCTAGCGGCTGCCTAAGTCCTAAAATATAAAACAAACAGAGAGAATGGGAGTCCGAATCTAATTGGATTTCTTATCTTTCGTGACAATCTCAAGGCGCCTGACGACATCGTTCATCTTATCGGAAAGTCCCGCCTCTTTGCTGTAGTGACGCGCCATTGCCGTGGTCGTCTGACCAAGCACATCCGCGATCTCACCGTCATGGGCACCAGCCTCTTTGAGTAGGGTTCCGAGCGTGTGGCGAAGGCCGTGAATGGTCAGTCCTTTATCAATCTTTCCCTCGCGTTCGAGCTTTGTCTTTAGCTTATGCCAAGCGGTATCAAAACCATCTGGCGTCCATGGTTTCCCATCGGCACGCAAAGCAATTTGAACCGCATCAACGTTGGGCCTCCCCGCGAGTGCGTCCACCAAAATCGGATGTAACGGCAATTTTATGGGAACACCCCGTTTTGATGTTCGCACTGAGATAACACCATCAGCGAGCGCAGCCATCGTGATCGTGAAAACATCGGCCTTACGCAGGCCCGTGCACATGGCCAATGCAAGAGGGAGCTTGATGTGAGGCGCGGCGCTTTCAAGAACAACTTTCCGTTCACTCGCCGTCCAAGGACGGTTTGCGGGCAGCCTCTCCCGATTTCTCAATTTGCGAACGCGCTCTTGAAGGGGATTTTGTTCCAAAAAGCCGAGATCATGCCCAAAGCGGAACAAAACGCTCAACACTGAAATCGCATAGTTGGCCATCCACGTTTTGTATTTTGGTAACAAAACCCGGTCGCGAAGTTCGATAATTGACGGCCGTTTGAAGTCTTTGATATCGGCAGTCATAAAGGGCTTTAGCACGGAAAAAGCGCGCTCATAACTGACGCGCGTCGCCCTTTTGAGCTCCAGAAAATTCTGACTGGCTTTATATGCTTCAATCAGGAAGCCTAAAGTACCCGGAGCGTTTTCGCTCGATTTGGTGAACTTCTTTTCTATGTCCGCCACTTCACGCAGAAATGCAGCAGTTCCATATTCACTCTTGATGGGAATACGTTTACCGGCCCTCCGATAATAATAGTAAACCTTGCCATATTTTCGATTTTTGAAGGCCTGAATGTAATCAAGTTCGGCTTTAAGTTTCATAGCTTTTTGCCTCCCGAAGGATCAAACTTTTCAACGAGTCATTGGCCTCATTGCCGTCCAAATCACGCACGTTCTGTTCAATCCGAATTGTACCATCCGGCTTCATTTCGAATGCAGCGACCTCAAAGCCCGCATCACGCGCTGCCTCGAGCATCCTTTTCATATCTGCTTTTGTGAAATGCGACCCGCGACGATTCATGAGCCAAACTACCTTTTCAGGTCTTTCCGAGTCTGAGTCATGACAGAAACATAAGTTTCATGAGCCTGCGCCTGTTGCGCTTGAATGTAGTAATCCTCGGTAGTTTGGAATGATGAATGCCCGAGAATACTCGCACTCGCCCGAACATGAACAGGCTTTTCCATAGCCATTGTTGAGGCAGCGATATGCCGGAACTGATGCGGATTGATTGATTTGCCAAGATGATCCCCGGTCCGCTTTGTCACTTGTTGGTAAAAAGCCATTTGGGTGAGTGGTGAGCCGTTCGATGAAACCCAAAGCGCGTCATCAATTGGCTTTTGCCAGCGTCCCTTAATCGCCATCAAAACGGGGCGATGAACCTCCAGATAGATTTCCAAGGCTTGAACAAGATCTGAAGGCCATTCAACTTCGCTATGAACATGGGTCTTTGTTTCGTCGGAATGAAGAACAATGCGCCACAATCCGTTACGTTTGACGATGTTGTGATCGAGCTTCAAGGCTGCAAAATTTTTGCGCCTGATGGGCCGCAAAGCCAAAAGGCCTATGATTAACCCGTCCCTAAAATCGATGGCCTGAAGCCTGGGTGTCGATAGGGACTTGGCATTTTCCATCAAGTTGAGGCCGAGGGCTAAAAGTTCGTCGGCAGTGACGAAACGTTGCTCAGGCTTCTCTTTGTCGCTCATACGGGCGCGGATACGCGCCTCAAAATCCTTAATGAAGCGAAATGATCTTGTGGGAGCCAATATGACAGCAATCGAGTGAAGCTCTTGAAGCCGATCCAGGATTGTCATCTTGCGGTTTCCAACGGAAACCAAATTCGCGACAAATGATTTTACAAGGTCATGAGTAATCCGCTCTTCGACCGGCCCTACAAAGATTTCAGGGTGATGACGCTCTAGGAAAGTCAGATAGCGTCCATAGCCTTTGGCCACCTTTTGGTTGCTGATCTCACGATGATCCGCACGCTGTCCTTCATCGGAAAACGGATCATGTTTTACGAGGCTTTTTTCAAACAGCGTGCGATCGGCTTGCGGCCAATCGGCAATCTTCATGACGGCCGTTTCTGGATTGATATGATAACGACCAACCATCAACGCCCCCTCTTTTTAAGGCGCCCATGATCCGGTAGTGGCATTTTTGAGTAATCCGGTTTTTCAGAAGCGGCGGGCTTAACCGGCCGGCCGCGCTTCTTTACAGGCGCATGGCGTGTTCTGAGGTCTCTTATGACACCGTCATAAAGTGCGTGGGCTGATTTACTCTCCGCTCCTGAATAAGCGCGGACCAAAGTCTCAACGCTTTTATGCCCCAGAACCAACCGCATGACGTGATGCCCGCCAGGAACTTTGGTCAAGAATAAGAAGCTTGCTACATGACGGATCAAATGTGCGTTGAATTTTAGACCCGTATATTCCTTCACCTTGTTCGCAATTTGTTGTGAAAGCGTGTGTTGGGCTTTGAGGCGGATACCATCCTCCCCGACAAAAAGTGCATTTGTCTCGCCCCGCACGCGTTCGGAACGAATGGTTTTCATATACCAGTCGATGGCCGCGCAGGTCTCAGGCGGTAATTTGTAATTCAAGCGCTCTTTATTCTTGACCTCATCCGATTTGAATACGAGCATGTATCCATCCCGATGGCGGATCAGATTTTTATCAAGTTCTATACCGCTCAGATTTTTCATGCGGATGGGGGCAGCGAACAATATCTCGAGCGCTAGGGCGACATCGGCCATCGCATGTTTCTGGTTGAGCGGGATCTTGCCACGAGTGATTTTGGCACGAAGTTCATCAGGCAGATTGAGAAAGCGCCCGATCGCTTCCTCAGATTCGAACTGCAAAATGCGTTCATGGTTTTTGTCCGTGAGTCCTTCGGTTGAGGGACTAACTGCACTGTTAATCCTCCGCATACGCTGAAAAATTGCCGCTACTTCACTGTCAGACAGACCACTTTTCGGGAGAACCCAATGACGCGCAATCGCTATGAGTGCGCCGCCAATACCGGCCAGATGGGAGGATTTTGTGCGAGCCTTTTCGTCAAATAGGAACCTCATTCCGGTTTCAAAGTTTTTGAGTGAAACCAGCTCGGCAAGTGACTTCAACGTCGACGGATCAACACCCGCCCGGACGAGAGCAGACGCGAAATATTGAACCTGATATAGTCGTGTCTCTTTGGTCGACTGCGTTACCGGTTTAAGCGGACCATCACCCAAGGGATCGTCATTACTCAGACGACCCGTCCACCCCTCCATTTCCTCACGAAGTGAAGCCGGAAACGCATCCCAGCCGAAAGACTTCTGGACGCGGCGGCTCTCGCGAGGAAGTTCAATATGAGGGAAGCCCTCGACCTCACGGACGCATTTATTCCATTCCCACAAAAGAGCATCCCACCTCTCTTGGGGATCACCACGAAAGCTATCCGCCAACAATTGGTCACGATAGCGAATGAGATCGCTCTCTGTGACGGCCTCGGGGCCAATGCCCTCCTCCGACAAGAACCTGAGGACTGGACCTACCCGATACCGCGCCTGAAGGGTCGGAATCCGGTCGGAGATTTCCTTCCAGTCGGGTAACATCGGGTTAAGCCGGCGGCTCGGCATCACCGGTTTGACCAAGCCGATCGCCTTCAAGGTCAAGGACCGACAGTTAGCCCAAGTTTGTTTGGATATCCCGTGAGCCGACGGTGCAATCTCTTGCAACCTGGGCCCCAGCTTGGCCGGATCAGCTGCGATTTCGGCCAGGTTACGCCCGAGGACGCTTGCCACCCTCCGAAGAGCAGAAGTCATGTCCCTGACAGCCGTTCCTGGGAGATCCATGACACTGACAGCGGCCAATACATCGGCCAATGAAGGGGCTCGTGAAGCGGTCATTTGTGCCTCCAAAGGTCTCGGTAAGCCTCAGGGTGACTGTAGTCCATTTTCGGTAAAACAACAATCAAAAAACTAACCCAGTTTAATGTATATTGTATTACCGACAATAAATTAAACCATTTAATTTCAATGCCTTGAAATGACAGTAAATGACTAGTGTTCGGGCGGCGTTTCATAGAGCGCCTCCCGTGAGACTGCGCCCGATCAAGGCCTCCACATCGACCCTGCGGATCCTCACCGCGCGACCAATTCGCACGATTGGAATGTCACCCGCAGCAATCATCCGGCGAACAGTCCGGATGCTGACCGCTAACAGATCAGCAACCGCGTCGACGGCTAGAAGAGCGCCCGGCGCTTTGTTTGAAGAATGACTTGCCATGATACACCTCTTACCGATTGGCTAACCAGAATTGCTCCGGCGGGCACGAATCAAGATCCACTCACAACCATATATGAGTAGACGTGAGTGGATATGCAATAAGTCAAGCGTGTTCAGATAAGGCTATCCCCAACCGTTTAGCTTTTTCGGCCGCGCTTGGTAACGGGGGCTTCCCTTGCGATCCGCACGGCTTCGGTTGCCAGCTGGCTGAGGCGGACCATTCCTGTTGGATGAAGGCCTGCGTAAAATCCCATATATCGATTGAGTGCAGACCATGGATCCAGAAGCCGAGGACCTGGGGTCGAAAGCACTCCATTTTTTGAAATGATGGCGTGAAAGTCGAGATATAAGCCGCCAATCGTGATCTTACGACCATCCTTCGCAGATACTTCCAAACTGGCACCCTGCGCAGATTCAGCCTCCAAAAAGGCTCGGCGATAGTGCTGCCGGAGCTTTTCAGGATCGAACCGCATTAGCCCCACTACATGGCGAAAAGGAAGGCCTTCCGCCACAAACTTCATAGCAACGACGCAATCCATCAAATGTTCAAAGGAATAGGCAAAATCGGCGCCCTGCCGCCCCTTCTGACCGCTTTCAGAGAAGTCCGGCACCTTTTCACGCCGGAACTTCTTTAAAACCGAGTCCAAAGCGGGTCGATTGAGCCAATCAACAATATGCATGGCCTCAATCGTCCAGAGGACCTGGCCGTGCGAGAGGGCTAACTCAGAGATGTAATTTAAATTATCCATATAGGATATATAGATCCATATGAATATTAAATCAACCGGACGAGTTCAGAATTCTAAGATTGTCACCGAATTCGCTTTGCGCAAAGTTGTCAGCTTGAGTTAATGTTGGAAGCAGCCAAATTCGTCTTGGCGTTTGATTCTAACATCATTTAATTGCCCGTGCCACGCTTGCAAAGTTAGGTTATCAAAAAGCGGTCGCGATTTGATTTCTTGACATGACGGTCAAAAGGTCCCCGGGTAACCCCCGCCATCCATCAATATGTTTTGGCCGGTAATGTAACCAGCGTGGTCGCTGCATAAAAACGCACAAACGGCACCGAGCTCTTCCGGCATGCCCATTCGACCCGAAACTTCTTGCGCTTGCCAAAGTGCCACTTGCTCTTCGTAGCTGATATTATTGGCCGCATGACGGGCCTGTTCAAGTATGCGGTCAGTGGCAAAAGTCCCTGGCAGTAGGTTGTTAATTGTTACGTTGAACCGGGAGACTTCACGGGCAAGGCCCGCAACAAAGCCCGTCAGGCCGCTGCGTGCCGCATTCGAAAGGCAAAGCTCAGCGATTGGCGCCTTCACCGCAACCGATGTTATATTTACGATCCGCCCTTTTCGCCGCTGGATCATCGGGTCTATCACAGCCTTGATAAGGTCAATGGCCGACAACATGTTACCTTCGATCGCACGCATCCAGTCTCTACGATCAAAGTCTCGAAAATTCCCGAAAGGTGGGCCGCCACAATTCGTTACAAGAATGTCAGGCTGAGGAATTGGCTGCATTATTAACGAGCGCCCCTCTTCGGTCGTCAAATCGGCCACAATCGGAATAACGCGCCCTTTGGCAACGGCAGAAATCTCCTTGACAGCAGCCGCAACGGTTTCAGGTTTTCGGCCATTAACAACTACGTCAGCTCCTTCTGCAGCAAGCGTTGCAGCGCAGGCCTTACCGAGCCCCTTGCTTGAGGCACAGACCACCGCGGTCCGTCCATTTAAATGTAGATCCATTGCTTCAACCTCCGCTCACGATGATTTTTGCTATCAGTGATGCCGCTTTTACTAAACAAATTTGCAAAATCGGCTGATGAATTGTTTGGACATCTACCGCCATGGAAAACCTACAAACAATCCTACATGTTGATTGAAGGTTCACGATCGCTTTGTTATTGCCGATTACCTGATCAAAAAAGATTTGTCTGGCCACGCCGTCACTATAACTAGCCATAATCGGCACGATCCCTATGCGGCAGGCCAAAGTTTCATTTAGAACCATCGTCATCAGGGATACGGTTCTGCATTGACTAGTTTTCATCTATCGGTGGAATCGTCTTGCCAGGATTCAAGATGCCAAATGGGTCGAGCGCAAAACGAACGGCGCGCATTGTCTCAAGCGCAACAACATTCTTATGAGCGCGCATTGACGAAAGTTTAAGAAGACCAATCCCATGTTCCGCTGAGAAGGTGCCGCCAAGTTTAATAGCCACCCGATCAATAGCTGCCCTCATAGCGTCGCAAAGGTTTGGATCTGAGCGTGAAGGGAAAGCAGTGTAGTGGATGTTGCCATCACCAAGATGAGCCACAGCCAAATCTTCGGCCTGAGCGTCCAATTGCAATATTTGCTCTCGGGCTGCAATAAGAAAATCCTCAACACAATCGAGTGGCACTGCTACATCTGTATCAACACAGGGATGACGATCGAGAGTGACTTCGGCAGCAGCTTCGCGCCGCGCCCACATTTCCTGTCGTTGCGATTCTGAGCGGGCTAAAACCGCGTCAAGAATGATGTTTTCCTGAAGCGCCTGCGCTAAGAGAGTTTCAATACGATTGGAAAGTGTTGAACTTCCGTCTTCTGCGAACTCTAGGGCATTAGCAGAATGTGCAGTGACTTCGACCATAACACAATGTTCAAAGGCAGCCGCAAAGGGCTCACGTGCACCGCGGACTTTTTGAATATGAGCTTGAATAAAATTTCTTGGCATATATTCGAAAGCATCAACAGCACCCGACGTCTCATCTCGAAGTATGCCCAAGAGTTTTAACGCGGCTCTGATGGACGGCACCGCTATCATCGCTGTCACGTACTCACGTGGCTTTGGAACGAGCTTGAGTACAGCTGCGGTAATGATACCGAGAGTGCCCTCCGCACCTATGAACAAGTGGCGCAATGCATAACCACTGTTATCCTTGTGCAGTTCGGACATCAGGTCCAGCATGCGTCCATCCGCTAATATGACCTCAAGGCCAAGGCACTGTTCGCGAGCCGAACCATAGCGCAGAACATTTGAACCGCCTGCATTAGTCGAAAGCGCACCGCCAATCATTGCGGACCCGCGAGCCCCAAAAGTGAGTGGAAAATAGAGGTCGTGCAGCTTGGCTTCTTCCTGCAGACCCTGGATGGTAACACCTGCTTCGGCAATAATAACACGTGCATCAGGCTTGACAGCGCGTATCCGTTTCATGCGATCCAATGAAATCACAACGGCGCCGTCTGCCCTGCTTGCCCCCGTCAATCCGGTACGACCGCCTGAAGCGACGATCGGTTGTCGCGCCTCGTAAGCAAGTCTGACAACCCTGGCGACTTCATCGGTTGAGCCAGGGCGCGCGACCAACAGTGGGTCACCTCGCCAGTCGCCAGTCCAGTCACATGCCCAGGGCACCGTATCTACGCCGGTCAACACGTGGGAAGAGCCAATGGCGTTTTTAACTAATTCCAGAAGATTTAATTGGGTTTTTGAAATTGTCTTATTCACATAATTCTCCGGCGCATCTCGACAGTTTAGACACTTGCGGTTTGAATGCTTCTCGGAGCTAACAGCTTTGACTGCCTTCAACTCGTAATTTTCTTTTGATGGGCTTTCGCTTTCCTCTGTAGGCGCTGCATCAGGATGAACGATGCAGTTGAAAAGAGAATCATCAAGGTAGCAACAGACGTATAGGCCGGTGTCATCGGGCTTCTCATTGCTGTGAACAATTCTTTCGGAAGCGTGCGTTGATCGGGACCAGCAATAAATAGAGCAACGACGACATCATCAAAGGACGTCGCAAAAGCAAAGAGAGCTCCCGATGCCATCGCCGGCATGATGATCGGCACGATAACTGACGTAAATGACAATACTGGTGACGCACCACAGGCAGCCGCTGCACGGGAGAGATTAGGATCAAGCAACTCAAGCGCTGTCAAAATGGGCATCACTACGAATGGCACCGCAATAATCGTATGACCAAGAACTAGACCCAGATAGCTGTTGGTAAGACCAAGAGGTGCCATGAAGAAGTATGAGCTGACAGCAATCAAAATCACGGGCAAAATCATCGGCGAAATGAAAAGCATTTTGATCGCCGCTGCTGCGCGTGATCGAGATCCAGCTAATCCTAACGCTGCGAGCGTACCAAGCACGACAGATAAGACCGTAGCCATAAAGCCAACCACGATTGAATTCGCGATCGCTCTCATCCACTTTTCGCTTAGTATCACTTCTTCATACCATCGCATTGAAAACCCAGGCAAAGGGTAGCTGACAAGATTGCCGCTGGAAAAGGACAGTGGAATTACAACGAGGATCGGCGCTATTAAATATACTAAAATCGCCGCACAGAGAGCCCAGTATAAAAATTTCCAGGGAGACATGAGGAAATCACCCTCCAAGCTGGGCGCGACTGCCCGAAAGTCTTTGGGCAATTGCATAAAGGACCAAGGTAATGATGAACATTGTAAGGCCCAGAGTTGCCGCCATTCCCCAGTTTCCAGTATCGGTAGTGTAGTTCGCCACAAAAAACGACAACATTTGATCTGAGGCGCCGCCAACAAGAGCGGGCGTGATGTAATAACCAAGCGCTTGAATAAAGACCATGAGGCTACCAGCGACCAAGCCGGGCGCCGCAAGCGGAATATAGACCCAAACGAAGCGCGTTACCGGCCCGGCCCCTAAGCTGGAGGCCGCTTTCATATAGACTGGGTCGATGCCCTTAAACACGCCATAAAGGGGCAGGATCATGAAAGGCAGTAATACATGCGTCATCGAAATTAAAACGCCCGTACGATTGTAGATTAGATCTAAAGGTTCTACGAGAAATCCCAAATCAATTAATGCTTTGTTTATAAGGCCCTCACGCTGCAAAAGCACAACCCAACCGGCTGTTCTTACCAAAAGGGAGGTCCAGAATGGTAATAAGACCAAGATGATCAACCAATCGGCTGTTTTCTCACTCACCGACACCAATAGATGGGCAAGAGGAAATCCAAGCAGGATGCATCCTAGAGTGACGCAGCCGCTGATGAGTAGTGTTCTAATCAAAACGTCGACGTATATTCGATACTCTTTGGGTGCACTCTGAGTTTCGCCACTGAAGTTGCGTTGAAGGTCGAATGCTGAGAGCAAATAAAAATCTGACACTGGTCCGCGCGCACGCTGAACTACAGCAAAGAACTCAGGGCTACCAAGCATGGGGTCGAGCTCAGTAAAAAAAGTACTGTCAAAGACTGTACCTTCCGGTGCTGCCCCTACCTTTTTAGATGCGCGCATCAAGGTGGTGCGCAAACCTGGAATCTCGTAATTTAGTCGACGTGCTGCATCGGCGAGTGTTCCGCGCTCTCTCGACTCGACGAGGTCATCCGCTAACTTGGAGAACACATCGTAGGGCAACGGGCCGCCGTAATGCCAAGTTTGAATTGCCTCGATGGTTCGGGGTAGTGCGCGAGGAACTTCGACCTCGCGCACAGATCTAGATAGCAGATCCGCAATCGGACCCGCAAAGAACACAAGAAGAAAGGCTAACAAAGGTGCTAAAAGAAACTGCCTATGACGAGCCTTCTTCATTGCGAGACACCTCACTCAATTTGAGCCAGTCCAAGCCGCCCAACGCTCAGCCAGCTTGTCACCGTTATCGTTCCAGAATGAAGCATCCTCGTGGAAAACGACAGCAAGATTGGCGGGAGCAGTTGGCAATTGGCTAACCAGCGTTGCGTCAACAAGCGCATCTGCACCGACCGCCGTGGTTCCATAGGGCGAATAGGGAACCATCTTGGCCTGGTTTTCTGGACGGCCCATGAACTCAATAAGTTTAAGAGCCTTATCTTTGTTAGGAGATCCCTTCATGATTACCCAACTATCCATTGTATATGGAGAATCCTTCCACACTACCTTGAAGTTCTTTCCATCTTTCTTGTTAGCGTTGAAAATGCGCCCATTATAAGCCGTAGCCATCACCACGTCGCCGGCTGCAAGCATCTCAATCGGTTGGCCCCCGCTCTTCCAGAAAACAAGGTCCTTCTTGATCGTATCTAATTTGGCAAACGCGCGATCCACACCTTTGGGCGTTTTAAGCAAGTTGTAGACCTGATCCTGGGGAACTCCATCTGCGAGAAGTGCTATTTCAAGACTCCATTTCACATTATTTCTGAGAGCCCGCTTACCAGGAAACTTTTTGTTATCAAAGAAGTCAGCCCAGTCCTTTGGTCCATTGGCAAGCTTGTTGCCATCATATGCCAGCATGATATTCCAGACCAAAGCGCCGACGCCGCACGTGGTGACAGCGCTAGGGATATAGCGGTTGGCACCCCCGATTGCCGTGGGATCAATCTTCTCGAACAGACCTTCATCGCAACCCGCAGCTACCTCGGGCGCTTCGGTCAGAACAATGTCCCACGTGTTGTTTCCACCCTGGATCTTGGTCCGCAGCACACCAATGCCGCCGTCCCAAGTTTCTTCGTTAATCTTGATGCCATTAGCTTTCGCAAAGGGCTCCCAATAGACTGCGTGGAGACCTTCTTGGTGGGGCCCGCCCCAACCCACTACCGTCATGTCACCCGCGGCGACTGGCTGGCTTAGGCCCGCAAGCGCAAAAAGCCCTAGCACTGCCATTTTTGTTTTACACTTCATCAAAATTCCTCCAGTTGGTTCTTGTTACAGATTTGTGCAAAGCTCAAACACGTCAGTACGGGCCAACCACACCACGTTTGCTGGACGATGTGTCAGATTGCTGTGTGCTTGAAGCGATGTGCTTTGCGGCCAGATGGCCAAAGACCAGGGCCGGACCTAGCGTAATGCCCGCTCCTGGATAGGTGCCGCCCATGAAACTTGCGGCGTCATTTCCCACAACATATAGCCCCCCGACTGGTTGGCCGGAGGTATCCAGTGCGCGGGCGTGGGCGTCCGTGCGCAAACCGATGAAAGTTCCAATATCGCCTGGTACGAGCCGCATTGCATAGAATGGAGCTCGTGAGATGGGAGCCACGCACGGGTTGGGGCCATGGCCGATACTGCCGTTGAAACGCTGATAAGGATCGGTACCCTTTCCAAATTCAGGATCTTCGCCGAGTGCGGCTCCCCTGTTCAGCCGTTCTACGGTCTCGTTCAAACCCTTAACATCTATGTTGCAGATCGCCGCAAGTTCAGACAGCGTAGAAGCGCGTTTTATATAACCAGAAGCAAGATGCGGATCTAAGCGACCCGGAAAAGGTGGAGCTGCCCCTAAACCGTAGGCCCTGATAGCTGTGCTATCGCAGATCAGATAGCAGTGGACATCTTCATCATTCCTACACGCTTCAACCATGGCAGGAACGAAGTCATGATACGACATGGCCTCGTTGACGAAACGCCGTCCGCGCTTATCTACTGCGATATAGCCCGCCTTCCCACGGTCAATGAAATGAGGAAACGGGAGCGTCGTCCCATCCGATTGGGGCACCAATGAAATAGGCACCCATGCAGCAGGTTGGGCTTGCCCTTCAACCAAAGCCACATTCATCAGACTTGCTAGCTTTAACCCGTCACCAGTATTCTCTGCCGGAGCGACGGTCCGATGGTTTTTACCTCCTATCACATGATTGTAGTACCTAGCTCGCAACTCTTCGTTGGCCGGGAATCCCCCGCACGCCAGCACTAATCCTTTGCGGGCATGAATTGTCATCCGTCCTTCCGGCGCATTAACGATTGCACCGCTAACTCGCCCAGCATGGGTCGTCAGCTCCACCACCGGCGTCTTCAACATAAGCTTTACGCCACGGTCGAATGCGGAGCGGGCAAGCATACCAATCAGAGCATTACCGTTCGATAAGCGCGTACCCCGAGCGTAGCTTAGTCTGTCTTTCGCATAGCGCAGAAGCAACTTGCTTACATGTCGGGCAGAAGACAGCTTCTTGGTCATCGTGAAGAATTGGGGCAAGTCCTCGCGCCCTACCATCATTCCACCTAAAATCGTTGTCGTCTGAAGAGGTGGACGAAGCTTGTCAAACCACTCGCCAAGAGAGCGTCCATCAAACGGCCGCGGGCCTAGTGAACGTCCACCCTTCGAAGCACCAGGTTGACCCGGATGGTAATCGCTCCAGGCGGGCGATAACATGTATGAAACATGGCTATTGGCCTCGAACCATTCTAGTATGCTTGCCGCGTTATCGGCAAAGGCTTCAGCTTTATCGCGATCGAGGCGGTTTCCACCCTCGGCTTCAAGATAGGCAAGCACATCATCCCTGTTATCCGTGATGCCAATCTCTGTCGCTTGGCGGCTTCCTGGAATCCAGATAACCCCAGCAGAGAAACAGGTTGTTCCACCAAACACTTCAGCCTTTTCAACCATGATGACATCGAGACCATCTACAGCAGCAGTTAAAGCCGCCGCAAAGCCCGACGCACCAGAGCCTGCCACCAAAACGTCACATTCCAGATCCTTCGCCATTTTATTCCGTTTTCATTACTTAAAAGATCCAAGCATCCTCGGGACGGAAGCCCAATACGAGTGGTTGACCTATAGTAAGTCCAGGCGGTGCCGCCCCGATACTGACCTTGACAATCCAATTATCTGCATGAGAATGACCCTCAACACCCGCGAGTGAAGTAACAAGCCGCCAGTGGTCCCCCTGTCGAATGATGTCGACTAAATGGGCCTGTATACGGTTTTTAGTATTTAATTCCGTATCGTAAATACCCACCTTCAGGCACTCGGGACGCACGCAAAGGACGTGTGAAGAACCGCTTGCGGTCTTGCTTGCAATAAGACCGAATAGCACCGATCCATTGGTAAGCCGGAATTCTGCTTGCCCACCTTGTGCCACTGATCCTAAGCTGGAACGACCCTTAATCGTGTTGTTATCACCTAGAAAGCTGGCTACAAACAAATTGCATGGCGCATCGTAAAGATGCTGAGGGGGCCCAATCTGTTCGATCTTTCCATGATTGAAGACCGCAATCCGATCAGACATCACCATAGCTTCTGACTGATCATGGGTAACGAAAACCATAGTAACGCCAAGCTCACGATGAAGACGCCGAATTTCAAGCTGCATCTCCTCGCGAAGCTTCTTGTCCAACGCCGAGAGAGGCTCATCCAGAAGAACCAGGCGAGGATCGAATACGAGCGCACGTGCTAAAGCGACACGCTGTTGTTGGCCGCCTGATAGTTCATGCGGCATTCGATCATCGAACTTTGCCAAGCGGACCTTTTCCAGAGCGCGTGTGACACGCGTTGCGATTTCGCTTCGTGAAACCCGGCGGACCTTAAGCGGAAACGCAACATTTTCGGCGACCGTCATATGCGGGAAAAGAGCATGACTCTGGAAGACAACCCCCATGTTTCGGCGATGGGCTGGCATAGCTTCGATTGGGGTACCGTCAAGGCGGATCGTTCCGGAACTCGGTTGCTCAAAACCGGCAAGCAACATTAGCGAAGTGGTCTTGCCCGAGCCGGACGGACCAAGCAGGGTCAGAAACTCCCCGGCTTCAATACCCAGACTCAAGTCATCGACAGCGACAACCGACCTTCCCCCATAGTATTTGAAAATGTTTTCGAACTGGATCAAGGCCATGGCCAACAGCAATCTTTCTTCAATTCTTCGGAAGCGGAATTGCTCATTCGCTCGATAGCTGCATCCAAAGATCGAAGCGCAACCAGGGCCACCTTGATTATCTTCAAGCCCCGTTTCCAAAGATCGACTGGCCACCAATGATAGCTTGTCAAAGTTCGAGCCCTATCCATGTCACTAAATTACGAATTATATAATTTATTACGATTTTTGAATGTTAAGATAATTTGATTACTTGTCAATGGCTACCAAATGCATCAGGACACTTTTGGAGAATTGATTATGATTACCGGGGCCGATGAGAAACAACAGGGAAGCGTTCAGTCCGTCGAGGTGGCAGGCGACATCTTGAGGGTACTCCTCGATGCGGATGGACCTCAGCGATTGGGGGACCTTGCCAAAATAGCAGGCATGCATCCTGCTAAGGCTCATCGTTATCTGGTCAGTCTAACTCGAATTGGCTTAGCGTCCCAAGACACCGCGACCGGGCTCTACGACTTAGGGCCCATGGCGCTTCAGTTGGCGCTAAAAGGCCTCATACGCTTTGACATTCTGCGGCAGGCTGTAGATTGCATAGAACAGCTCAGCCTCGAAATCGGCGAGACCGCCGCGCTGGTCACCTGGGGCGAAGCTGGTCCGAAGTTCATTCGGATGGCTGAAGCTCGTCACGGGCAAGCCAGCACTGTGCCCATCACCCATATCTGCCCCTTAACGTGGTCGGCGACAGGCCTGCTGTTCAGTGCCTATGAAGCCCCCTCTCGCACCTCGGCCCTAATACATCGCGAAATCGAACAGAACCTATTGCTGAGCAGAGTTAATGCGCCTCATAGCATGATCGAACTTGATAAGCTTATCGCAGCAATCCGAAAGAGCGGAGTCTCGACAATTGAAAATGGAGGCAACAGTGGCAACGCGGCCGTGAGTGCACCCGTATTCGATGCATCGGGTAAGTTCATTATGGGAATCAGCGTTTTTGCTAAAGCTGGTCGCATCGATATCAATATTAATAGTCGTCTCGTCCAAAAAGTCATCAGCGCTACACAACGGCTGTCGGATGCCTTTGCGGGGCGGAAGAACTTTTGAGGATATCAAGACGGCAACATATGCTCGACCAGGCGGCACCAAAAGGCCGCTGCCTGCGGGATTAAGTCATCGTTGAATGTTGATTTTCACTCAGAAGTGAGCCGGGTTTTTCACCGAGAAGTGAGCCACCTCTGATTATGGATTTCGGTTCAGGGCGGTGTCAAGCTGTGTGTTGTCTCCTTCTTTTTCTTTGCAGCGGATGCGGCAGCTGAGCTTGCCTTGAAGCGGAAGCTGTCGTTTCCGGTCTCCAGGATGTGACAGCGGTGGCCTCGTTGATCTCGCTGGCAGCAAAGTCGAAGCCCGCGAGGTCCTTGTAGGCCGGGAAGCGGGCCGACTTCATGTGATAGGCGATCGACCGAACTTCGCGTTCGGCCAATTCGGCCTTCAGCAGTTGCGACAGCATCGGGACAGCAGCCTCAAAAGCCGGGGCGCCTTGCTCGATCAGGTCGGTGACGGCTTGTGCCATACCATACATCTTCAGACTGCGCAGCATGATGACGATGGCGCCGGCGGCAGGATCATGACGCATGACTGCCTCCGGCAATCTGGGCGCGCAGACCGTCATAACGCTCGACATTGGCCTGTGGTTCGCGGTGCAAGGCCAGTGCCTGTGGCGTATCCAGTGGCGGTCCGCCCACAACATCCATCTATCGACGCAACCTAACTTCTTGAAACCGGGTGATACCTCCAGTTCCAGCCGTTATTTCAAAAAGGATATCATCAACGAGGTTTTGACCGCCGTAGATGGGCTGATGCCGGTTCCACCCGGGCCAGGCATTGGTGTGACGCTGGACATGTCCTTCCTCGACAAGGTTTCCTCTAGCACTGAGACATTTTCAAAGGGAGCAAGATGATGGCGCAACCTGAAATCCGCGACTTGTCCACCATGGCAGAATACAGACAGGCTGAGACTTTGCAGAACGCGGTTTGGGGCAAGGAAGACCCCGCCGACCCAGCTGATCTGATGATGGTGATCCAGGGGGAAGGCGGGCTTTGTGCTGGTGCGTTTCTGGAAGGGCGGCTGATCGGCTATGTCTTTGGATTTCCAACCAAGGACCCTCGTGCGCAGCATTCCCATCGTCTTGCGGTCCATCCTGACGCACGCGGATTGCATCTTGGCTCGCGGCTGAAGTGGTATCAGCGTGACTGGTGTCTCGCGCGTGGTATCGAACTTGTAAGGTGGACCTTCGACCCATTACGCGGGTTGAACGCAAGCCTGAACCTTGGCACGCTCGGCGCCATCGTCCGCATCTATTACCCCGACTATTACGGTGACATGCAAGGTATCAACGCGGGCCTTCCCTCGGACCGGCTGCTAGCAGAATGGCGCCTCAGCAGCATCAAGGTCAGTGCACGGGCGACCGGACTGCCGGCGACGACCAATGGCAAAGTGGCGCAGCGGCTTAAGCTCGCCGAAGGGTCCGACGCGATGATCCACAGCGACCCCCCGCGCGCTTTGGCAGAGCGGATGCGACTGCGGGCTGCGATCACCGGCGCAATTGCTGAAGGACACGCCATAGTCGACTTTGACCGCAACGCGTGGGAATATCTGATAGGTCCACTAGAGGCGTAAGAACGCTCATTACTTGACGGATGCCTTTTCAAAAGGACAAGCTCGGCCAATACCATAACGACCATCGGCCGTTGCCAACCTGATGGGCGTTCGCCCAGCAGCATCATGGACATGGGGACGCAAAGCGCTGGTTTAGAATTTCCGAACAATGTAGCCCCGAGCGGTTTGATATGTCGGTCGTTGGTGAAAAGGGCCCTATTTCAAAGTCAGCCCTTCGATCACAACTCCACCCTGAACGAGCACGATCCGTTGGGGGCCAAGCGCAAGGCCCCCAACGACCACAACCTTTTGCAAGCACTTGCCTTCCGGCGATTTAACCCCTCGGTCCTGCTCAGATGGGAGTCACCAGGAGAGGCAAGCGCCCGAGCCGGCAGCTCATCAATACAACTGGACTCGTCGGTTTTCATACATTACTCTTAATATAAGTAATTACGATTTACGTAATGAGGGGAAATAAAGATGTCTGAAGGGCCTATTCAAGGCGACTCCGCGGCCAATATCGAATCAGCCGCGGTCGTCATCATTGGAGGTGGAGTGGCCGGCTGTTCGGTCGCCTATCATCTGGCAAAGCTTGGTGTTCAAGATGTTGTGCTCCTAGAAAGGCGTCAACTGACCTGTGGAACAACCTGGCACGCCGCAGGGATCGTGACTGAGTTGCGGGCCTCACATAACATGACGCAGCTCGCCCGGTATTCAAGCGAACTCTACGGGCGCCTCGAAGCTGAAACGGGGGTGGCGACCGGGCTCAAACGAAACGGCTGCATTCGCGTGGCCAAAACCGCCGACCGCCTGCACGAATTCAAACGAGGTCTCTCGATGGCCCACAACTTCGGCATAGAGGGTCATGTCGTCACTCCTGCCGAAATACGCGAGAGATGGCCGCACCTAGAAGTGGAAGACGTCGTCGGTGGGACCTGGTACCCAAATGACGGGCAGATCAACCCAGTGGACGTAACACTGGCGATGGCGGCAGGCGCACGGCGCGGCGGTGTGCGTATTCTTGAGAATGTCAAAGTCCAGAATATTCTGGTCGAGAACTCGAAAGCTATCGGCGTCCAGCTTGCCGACCGCGTCATCCGAGCTGGAAAGGTCGTGATTGCCGGAGGAATGTGGTCGCGTGACCTAGCGAGTACGGCTGGCGCATCCTTGCCCCTGCATGCTGCTGAACATTTCTACATGGTGACTGAGCCGATCCCCGGGCTGAAAAGGAACCTGCCAGTGGCGCTCGTCCCCGACGAGTACGCCTACTATAAGGAAGACGCTGGAAAGATCTTGATGGGCTGTTTTGAACCGGTCGCCAAGCCTTGGGGCCACAAGGGTATTCCAGAAAATTTCTGCTTTGATTCACTGCCTGAAGACCTCGACCATTTCGAACCGGTTCTGGAGGCAGCAACGCGGCGCGTCCCCCTTCTAAAGACCGCAGGGATCCAGCTGTTCTTCAACGGCCCTGAAAGCTTCACTCCGGACGACCGATACTTGCTGGGTGAGACGCCTGAAGTGCAGGGCCTTTTCTGCATCTGCGGGTTCAATTCCGTCGGCATTCTGTCGTCCGGCGGCGCGGGGCGGCTCTTGGCGAGTTGGATCAAGGACGGACGCTCGCCGATGGATGTTGCGGATGTGGATATCCGCCGGATGCAACCCTTCCAGTCGACAAAGCAGTATCTTTTCGACCGCACCAAGGAAACGCTCGGCCTGTTGTTCCAAATGCACTGGCCTTCACGCCAGTATGACACGGCGCGTGGCGCGCGGCGAAGCCCCTTCCATGATCGCCTTCTTGCCGCAGGGGCAATCATGACCGAAGGCGCCGGACACGAAAGGCCCGGTCTTTTCCGGCGCAAGGGCGTGACGGAACCTCTGGACTTCTCTTACGAGCGCCCAAGCTGGTTTTCGGCCGTCGGCGAAGAGTGCCGGCACACTGCCGCAGGCGTCAGCCTCTTTGACCAATCCTGCTTCGCAAAGTTTACCGTCGAGGGGCGGGATGCCTGCAAGGTCCTTGGCCAGATCAGCGCCGGTGACGTGGACGTTGAACCTGGGCGCGTTGTCTATACTCAATGGCTGAACGAGCGCGGGGGTATCGAGGCGGATGTTACTGTCACGAGGCTTGGCTCAGACCGGTTCATGGTCGTGACCGGCCCGGCTTCGCATACGCGCGACCTTGCCTGGTTGCGGCGTCATGTTCCAGAGGACGCTCGCGCCCATGTGGCGGACGCCAGCGCTGGTCTTGCCATGCTGACCCTCATGGGCCCCGACTCCCGGGACCTGTTGACGCGCCTATCCGGAGAGGATCTGTCCAACGAGGCTTTCCCCTTCGGCAGCGCCCGCGAAATCGAGATCGGATATGCAAGGGTCTTGGCCCAGCGTATCACCTATGTGGGCGAACTCGGTTGGGAACTTTATGTGCCTGCCGACTTTGCACAGCACGTCTTCGACCGGATCGTCGAGGCGGGCGGCGACAAGCTGCGCCATGCTGGCTATTTTGCGCTCAATTCCCTGCGCATGGAGAAGGGTTACCGGCACTGGGGCCACGACATCGGCGAAGAAGATACGCCGATCGAAGCGGGCTTGGGCTTTGCGGTGGCCTGGAACAAACCCGGAGGGTTCCTTGGTCACGACGCGCTTTTGAATGCCAAGGCCGTCGGCAAGCCCCGCCGCAGGATGGTGCTGATTAGGCTCGAAGGCGGCGACAAGGCTCCTCTCCTCCACCATAACGAGCCAATCCTGCTGGACGGGCGGATGATAGGCTCGGTAACCACCGGCGCATTCGGGCATCGTGTTGGGGCTTCGCTGGCCCTCGGCATGATCCGCTCCGACGACGGTGTGGACGCAGCCTTTCTGGCCAATGGCAAGTTCGAGGTTGAGATCGCCTGCGATCGGTTCCCTGCAGAACTGCGTCTGGGCGCTTGGTATGATCCCAAACAGGAGCGCGTGCGGGCATGAAACCGTGACAGGCCGGCGACCAGTTCGCCGGCCTGTCACGGTGGAGCGGCGGCTGTAGATGGCCGTAGAGTCGGGCGCGAGCATCCAAAGCGATCACCGGCGAAAACGCGGTTGGTCACGCCATCATCGGTTTTGACTGCAACGCACGACACTATCCGATCGCGCCTACAGAGGCAAAGGGGCGTTCATTGCTTGCCGGATGCCTTTTCAAAAAGGACGAGCCCGGCCACGACCACGCCAACACCCAGCCACTGCCAGCCTGCCAGGCGTTCACCCAGTAACGCCACGGCAATCAGAACACCAAGCAGCGGCTCTAGATTGCTGATCATCGTGGCCCGGACTGGCGAGATATAGCGGAAGGCCGCGAAGAAAGTCAAAAGCCCAAAGGCAGAGCCGAGACCAGCAAGGAGCAGACCAATCCATCCCAAAGTGGAGACGGGCATGGACCAAGCGCCAAGGCCGGTGGTGACCGCGGAAAAGAAAACCGACGTAATGACGCCCGAATAAACCATGATCTGAATCGAGTTTGCCCCTTTCTGCGCCTCGACCGCAAACAGGATCAGCCCGCAGACGGCTACCGATGCCAGCGTGGCGAGCGCAATTCCAAACGGGTCCAAAACTGCCAGTTCGGGGCCAATCGCAAGGGTCAGGCCTAACAGAACCGCTATGGCAAGGCCAATCTTACGGGCGTTCAGCCTTTCGGTCCCTCGCAGATGGGCGATCAGCGCCAAGAGCAAGGGGTGGGTAAAGTAGATCAGGACGGCGAGGCTGACCGGAATATGGGCCACCGAACCGATGTAGCCGTAAGCCATAAACAGATAAGCTATTCCGGCAAGAAGGCAGGCCACTAGGGCCCCGCGCCCTATGGCGAAGCGTTGCCCAGTGAGCAGCATCGCCAGGGACAGGACCACGACCGCAATCAAGCCACGAGCGCTGAGCACAGTCAGTGTCGTCGCGCCTGCTTCAAGGGCCAGTTTTGCCGCCGTCGGGACCACAGCGGTCAGGATTGCAGACAAGACTACGAGGATTATCCCGGTGGCTTGGCGGGACGACGAACCGGTTTCGGCTGGCAATACTGGGGTTCCTTACTTCTGTTGCGGACGGGCACGGCGCTGCAGGCGCTGCATCAGGATAAACAAGGCGGTCGAAAAGAGGATCATCAATGTCGCGACAGCCGTGTAGGCCGGGTTCAGTTCGATCCCGTAGCAAACACGCCCCGTCGGCTCGGATCGCAATGGCTCGGTTGCCATTACCTCGCTTCAAGCTGCCCACAACGCCGGTCTTTGCTATGCCAGTCGTGACCTCATAACCGAACCGTGCCAGTTTTTGCGCCACAAAGGCACTAGTACGGTATTTTGAAAATTCTAACTCGGGGTGCTGATGCAGATCGCGCCTAATTTTGGTGAAGCGGGGGTGGTTGGCTCTCAACCATTCATCGTGCATGGCTAGTTCCGCCTCAGGGTCTAATTGCAAATATCGCGGTGACTTCGACCGTGATTCCGTCGGGAAGCGACCCCATACCCACGGCAGCTCGCGCATGTCGACCGTTTTCACCAAGAAGTTGGACCATCAAGTCCGAAAAACCATTCATCACCTTGGGATGGTGTATAAAATCTGGAACAGCATTGACCATGCCAAGCACAGAAAGAAGCCGCTCGATCCGATCGAGCGATCCCAGTATCCTCCGCACCGAAGACAACATGGCGAGGCCCGTCAGGCGCGCATGTTGATATGCTTCTTCGATACTCACGTCCTTACCAACCACACCCGTAGCCGAAGTCTGAAAATCGATTTGCGGCCCCTCGCCAGACATGTAGAGAAGCCCATTATGCAGAACTCCAGGTACGAAATTACCAATCGGTCCCGGCACTTCAGGAAGGGTTATCCCCAAGTCCTTCAATCTGGCCTCTGCGCTCATAGATCCTCCCCTAGTTTCCTTATAGGGAAAGCTGCCCTTCCATCACCCGAACAGCACTTCCTGCTACACGCACCGCAACAAGTTTACCGCCCGTAACATCCGCTTCCATCTGAATGTCAGAGGGCCGTCCCATTTCGTAGCCTTGCTCTAGCCGGAATATATGCGTGCCATCTTTCAGGCTGGTCACCTTGTGCAGTTGAGAGGCAAAAAGGGCCGCCGCTGAACCCGTCGCCGGATCCTCGATGCCTTCACCCGAAGGATTGAACATCCGAGTTGCAAAGTCAGTGCTGGGTGTTTGGCCGCCCCTAGCATAAAGATAACCGCCGACCGCTCCCAGGGCGTTCAGAATGTTGGACCATTGTGGCTCTTGCGGACGCGCACGAGCCAAGGCCTCACGAGACGTGATTGGTAAATATAAGAACCTAGGCCCGCCTTCGTGTAAACCGAGTGGCATCCCGTTAGGGCATAAATCAGATAGAGCAAGGTCCAGAGCGATGGCCACTTCGTGAACCGAGGGCAGCACCCTCGGGACGGAATAGGGGACGATCGGCGCAGTGAACTGCGCCCAGGTTGCGCCCCTGTCTTTACGAACTTTGACAGAGACCAGCCCCGCAACTTCTTCCAAAAGGATCTCGGTCTCGAACGGTTCGTCCACACCCTTCAACTTTTCAGCCAGAAGGATAGCACAGCCGATCGTCGGATGCCCTGCAAAGGATATTTCGTCGGTGGGAAAGAAGATTCGCACACTGGCCGTATTCGCGGGGTCCTTTGGCTTTCTTACAAAGATCGTCTCGGCAAGATTAAATTCTCGCGCAATGACCTGCATCTGCTCAGTTGACAGATCATCAGACCCTAGGACAGCGGCCAAAGGATTGCCGCCAAATCGATCGGTCGTGAATACGTCAAGTGTGTGGAAATTGAGCTCCATCCTGAACTTTCGGTGACTAGCGATCACCCAGGTACTTGCCTACTTCTCCGCCAAACGCAAATGCGCCAACGTTCGAACGTAACATTAATCCCGACTTGGCCCGAAGTAGGGTGGGTATGTGGTTTACAAGTACATTAGCGACCGGGCCCGTGCCGAAAAGTGCCGGCTTAATGATCATATGGGTTGGGACTTCGGCCTCGATATCAAACCGATCATAGGTCTCCCAGCCCTCATCAATGCAGACATGAATCTCCATCTCAATCCGCTGAACACCATTCTCCCAACCACGTGCTATCGTACGAATACCGGTCGTCGTAGCCTCCGGGCCGAAGAACTGTGCTTCGTCCTTTGTTATTTTATCAATTTTCCAATCGAAATAATGGCCGAGACGCTCGAATGATCCTTCGAAGCCGACGTGCCCAACAATGACACCATCTTTTACACCCTGAGCATAGACTTCCTTGGTTACGCCCATTCCGAAGTGCTTAGCCACGACACTTCCCATGTATGCGCGGAAGTCACTGTGCCTACAGTATTTGATGCTCTTCACATCGCGGCTTCCCGCACTCAGAAGAAGAGGTATATCGATATCCACATATGTCGGCCACAAGCCAGTCCCAAGCACAGTGACATTATGTTTTATCGCCAATTCGTCCAACAATTTTGAATTGTGAAAATCGTAAGTTGCTGGACTTGAAAGCTCTTCGGCCGCGGTGATCACGTTGATACCCGCTGCTATTGGTTTTTGCAGTTGCTCGTACGTTTCGGAGACACGGGTCGTAGTCGTGTGGATTAGAACATCCGCCTTGGTGCCCGCAAACAGCGAGTCTTCATCGTTCGTTATAATAACTCCTAGTTTGCGACCGAGGCCTACAACGTCGCCTAGGTCGCGACCTGCAATTGGCCCCTTGTCCAACGCCCCGACGATTTGCAAACCCTTTTTAGTCATCAAAGCACGCACAACCTCCTTTCCGACAGAACCGACGCCGAAGATGATAATTCGCGTGTCTTGCATGGCCGCAGTCTCCATTACATGCTTGTGACGATAAATAATTACGTATTACATAATATATTACGAATAACGTACTAACAAAGTAATTCTATGTCAATGTCATTAAACGATAAGCGGGCGATTAACTAAAAAATCCGGTTAGAATCATTGGATCGAACGCTTAAGTCCAAAACCAATCTCCCGCCGGAGAGCATCTTAAAGAACACCCAAACACTTTTACGCAGCCTCGTCTCGGTCTATCGCTCAAGTTACTACGGGTCATCTTGTTCAATTACATTTCGCAATCCTAATTTTGTATATGCGATGCATGCTCGCATGCGAGTAGTATAAAGACCTCACTTCGTAACGATCATTCAAGCGACGACACCTACCCGCAGCGATTCAAAAATATCTTCATTATACGATCCATCGCGCCTCGCGTCATCAACAAATCATTCAATGGCTATCCATTCTCTTTTGTCCCGTTCCCAAACCTTTAGCCACGAAACGCTGGAGATTGTTTGAATTATATCCGAAGATTTCTTGCTTCCCCATTGGTAAATCAAATGGGTCATTTATCCGATCAAATGACAGATAAAAAACTATCTTATCCAACATTTTTTGATGCTGGAGAGCCGCTACACAAACTGAAATTACTTGAGAAAAGTCCTCTTAGAGTCGATTTAAATAATAGCTTGACTTAGTTGCATTCGCAACTAATATCGGAGGAGCTTCTGGTTGAGGAACTCCCTATGAATACTCACACACGACTGGACGGCATGGTCCAAGCCTCATCAAATACAAGCACTACAAAAGGCTACATGCCAGGCTTTGCTAATGACTTCGAAACCGAGGCGCTCCCGGGCGCTTTGCCTCATGGCCAAAACAGTCCCCAGAAGTGCAACTATGGTCTTTATGCAGAACAGCTCTCGGGTTCCGCTTTCACCAAGCCTCACCCGGAGCGTACCTGGTGCTACCGTATTCGACCGAGCGTCAAGCACACCAAACGATTCCATAAGATCAACGTACCTTACTGGAAGTCTGCACCCCATATTCTCCCCGACGTGCTTAGTCTTGGCCAGTACCGTTGGGATCCAGTTCCGCACGGTGAAGACTGCCTAACCTGGGTGACGGGGATACGCACGGTGACGACGGCCGGCGACGTCAATACCCAATGCGGCATGGCCTCACACGTCTATCTCGTAACACAATCGATGCGAGACGATTATTTCTTCTCTGCAGATGGCGAGCTTCTTGTTGTGCCACAGGAAGGCAAATTGCGCTTTTGCACAGAGCTGGGGATCATTGATCTCGAACCCAAGGAGATTGCAATTCTCCCGCGCGGCCTCCTATACCGCGTCGAAGTATTGGAAGGGCCTTGCCGCGGCTTCGTCTGCGAAAATTATGGTGTTCCCTTTACTCTGCCGAACCGCGGTCCAATAGGTGCAAATTGCCTCGCCAATCCGCGAGATTTCAAAACGCCAGTCGCAGCATTCGAGGATCGTGATGCACCTTCACGGGTGACTATGAAGTGGTGCGGACAGTTTCATGAAACGCCAATTGGGCATAGCCCCCTCGATGTCGTAGCTTGGCATGGAAACTATGCCCCCTTCAAATATGACTTGCGCACCTATAGCCCTGTCGGAGCGATCCTCTTTGACCATCCGGATCCCTCTATCTTCACGGTTCTGACTGCTCCCTCAGGTCTCGAAGGGACAGCGAACATTGACTTCGTTCTGTTCAGGGAGCGCTGGCTAGTGGCTGAGAACAGCTTTCGCCCGCCTTGGTATCATAAAAATGTTATGTCTGAGCTAATGGGCAATATCTATGGCATCTATGACGCCAAGCCGAAGGGTTTCGTTCCCGGTGGTATGAGTCTTCACAATTGCATGCTGCCACATGGACCCGACCGGAATGCCTTTGAAATGGCATCCAACGCAAATCTGAAGCCCGAAAAGCTTAATGAGACAATGTCTTTCATGTTTGAAACGCGCTTTCCTCAGCACCTCACAGAGTGGGCGGCGAAGAACGCACCGCTGCAGGATGACTACATCGATTGTTGGGACAGCCTCGACAAAAAGTTCGACGGAACAGCCGGTGTCAAGAAATAGGGGCTTCCAAAAATATGAGCCTAATCTACAGCTGGGTAGAAACAGCAAACAAGCTAAATCACCCCTTTCCTCTGAATAACCTGCCCTGTGGCGTATTTTGGTCCGGAAAAGATGCACGTTGCTGCGTTGCCATCGGCGACTTCGTCCTCGATGTCTCGTCGCTCGAAAAAACGAATCTCCTTTCTCTTCTTGATGCTCCACTTTTCGATGAGCCAGCGTGGAATAAACTGATGGCGGCTGGTTCGAACGCATGGTCCGCTCTGCGGCAACAACTTACAGCACTTCTAGCAAAGGGTAGCGCCGAAAGGCGTGCTATTGAGCCATTCCTTGTCCCGATGTCTGCGGTTCAGATGAAAATTCCGTTCCGGGTTTCCGAGTATACGGACTTCTATGCGGGGCGTCATCACGCCTTCAATGTTGGCGCAATGTTTCGGGGGCCAGAGAATGCCCTGCCCCCTAACTGGCTTCACATCCCTATCGGCTATAACGGGCGCGCTTCATCGGTCGTGGTCTCGGGCACTCCAGTGCGGCGACCTTGGGGGCAAGTCAAGGGACCGAGCGACGACGTACCGCGATTTGCCCCATCGCGCCGTTTCGACATCGAGTTGGAAATGGGCGCAGTGGTAGCACTACCGTCGACTAACGGTCGCCCCGTGACAGTTGCAGAGGCAGACAATATGATTTTCGGTTACGTGCTTCTGAATGACTGGTCGGCTCGTGACATACAGGCTTGGGAATACCAGCCATTGGGGCCCTTTCAGGCAAAAGCCACGGCCACCACGATATCACCTTGGATCGTGATGAAAACAGCTCTTGAACCCTTCCGGGTCTCGACCCCCAAAAGAGAAGTGCCACTGCTTCCATACCTGCATGAGGATCGCGCAATGCTTTATGACATCGCGCTCGAGATCAGCCTCGTACCGGATGGTGGATCTGAGACTATTATCAGCAGAACCAATTATCGCGAAATGTATTACTCGGCAGCTCAGCAGTTGGCTCATCACACAACCTCGGGATGCGCCATGAACACCGGTGATCTCCTTGGGTCAGGGACGATCTCAGGATCAACTAAGAATAGTCAGGGTAGCCTATTGGAACTGTCCTGGGGCGGCAAAGAGCCGTTCCAAATTGCTGGCGGAACACGCAGCTTCATTGAAGACAAAGACACACTCATCCTTCGTGGTTACGCGCAAGGTGATGGATACAGGATCGGGTTTGGCGAATGTACGGGACAGGTCATTCCCGCATTGACAGACCCTTATGGGAGGACGTGAATTGGCCAAGACATTCGCATCTCAGGGCGACCTGACGGAAAAGAAGATAAGTTTCACTGAAATTGGCGCGGGGCTCTATGCCTTCACGGCTGAAGGCGATCCGAACTCGGGCGTTATCATTGGCGATCACAGCGTCATGGTCGTTGAAGCCCAAGCAACACCGCGACTAGCTCAGAAAGTGATCGACTATATTCGCACAGTTACGGACAAACCTATCACGCATGTCGTACTCACACACTACCATGCAGTCCGCGTACTTGGTGCTTCCGCATTCAAAGCTAATCAGATTATTATGTCCGAAGCTGCACGAAACATGGTCGCCGAACGCGGACAGGAGGACTGGGACAGCGAATTCCAACGCTTTCCGCGTTTGTTTGAGGGGCATGAGAGCATTCCCGGTCTAACTTGGCCAACCACAACGTTCAACGGCAAGATGACTGTCTGGCTCGGCAAGCGCCGCGTAGACATCATGCAACTTGGCCGAGCCCACACTGCAGGCGACTCGGTTATTCATGTACCGGACCAGAATGTCATGTTCACCGGTGATATCGTAGAAGCACACTCCGCCTGCTATTGTGGAGATGGTCATTTTTCCGACTGGAGCAACACCTTAGAAGCAGTGCGTTCTTTTGACCTAGATGCCATAGCGCCGGGACGTGGCGACGTTGTAATCGGCCGCACTTCGGTCAATGGTGCATTGGATCGGACCAAGGATTTCATTGAGTCAACTTACAGGCCCGTTGCGCGTGTTGCCGTTCGCGGCGGATCACTAAAGGAAGCCTGGGACGCGATGCGCGCAGAATGCGATCCAAAATTCAAGGACTACGCAATCTATGAGCACTGCTTGCCGTTCAACGTTTCGCGGGCCTATGACGAAGCCCGAGGCATCCATCATCCGCGCATCTGGACTGCACAACGCGACGTCGAAATGTGGACCGCGCTTCAAGGCTGAAGTGGCTGTGAGGGATGTACAATGAACGAGCTAGTACCGGATCGCTACACCTTGGCCTTCCGGCTTTACCCATACAACCGATCGGCCGACCAAGACGCTAATTCTCCTGCGCGCCATAAAGTGGTCATCGCAGGAGGTGGCCCAGTAGGTCTTGCAACAGCTCTCGATCTTGGCAGGCGTGGTGTACAGGTGGTTGTGCTCGACGACCACGAGGGTCCGGGCCTAGGAAGCCGAGCTCTATGCTTTGCCAAACGCACTCTTGAAATTTGCGACCGACTCGGCGCCGTGAAACCCATGCTAGACAAGGGAGTCCAGTGGAACGTTGGCAAGGTCTTTCACGATGATCGATTGCTCTACGAATTCAACCTTCTTGCAGAAGATGGTCATGCCCTTCCCGCCTTTATTAACCTCCAACAGCCCTGGTTCGAACACTTCCTATATGACGCCATCGATAGCGCGCGAAAGCATGGTGCTCAAATCGAGATCCGCGGCAAAAACCGCGTAGACAACATCACCCCAACTAGAGACCACGTACTGCTCGACATAACGACGCCAGATGGCGCCTACAAGCTTGAAGCGCAATGGTTGATCGCATGCGATGGTGCGCGTTCACCAGTTCGTAACGTGCTTGGACTCGGCTTTGAAGGCCGTGTGTTCGAAGATAATTTCCTTATCGCTGACGTAAAGATGAAAGCTGACTTTCCAACGGAACGCTGGTTCTGGTTCGAGCCGCATTTCAAGTCTGGGGAAAGTGCTTTATTACACAAACAACCTGACGATATCTGGCGCATCGACTTCCAGCTCGGTTGGAACATCGACCGCGTGAAGGAACTCGAACCGGACCGCATCAAGGCACGTGTCGATGCAATGCTAGGCCCAAATGTTCCCTATGAGCTCGACTGGTGCTCCATCTACACTTTCCAATGCCGCAGAATGGAAAAGTTCAAGCACGGCCGCGTACTCTTTGCAGGTGATGCCGCTCATCAAGTTTCTCCCTTTGGCGCACGCGGTGCAAATTCAGGCATACAAGATGCCGAAAATCTTGCCTGGAAACTAGCCCTTGTGATCGCTGGTACGGCTCCGGAAAGTCTGCTTGACAGCTACGACAAGGAGCGGGTTCACGGAGCCGATGAAAATATATTAAACTCCACCCGCTCAACCGACTTCATTACGCCGAAGAGTGCCATCTCGAAGTTATTTCGAAACGCTGCTCTAGCACTCAGCGAGACCGTTCCATTTGCGCGTACCTTTGTTAATTCGGGACGGCTTTCGCTTCCCTGTATTTATGATTGTTCGCCGTTGAACGGACCAGATGTCAAAGGAATGCCTGAACGCAGCCGTCCGGGCAGTCCCTGCCCTGATGCGCTTCTGCCAAATGGATGGCTCCTGAATGCTCTAGGAGATAGTTTTACATTAATGTCAATAAACACGAATGCGCCCGAGACGCTGACAGCCCACGGCTTAACTGTAAAGATACTCAAGTTGGACGTTAACGACGCGCTGCAGAATCGCTATCTTGGCTCCGCCCGGTGTGGGGTCTACCTAATTCGGCCAGATCAACACGTGACTGCCCGTTGGGAAACTTACGACCAAGCAGCCGTAGTCAAGGCGCTTGCTCTCGCAATCGGGAGGGAATGATAATGCTTATCACTAAAGCTAACCTGGCCAAGCCGGATGAGATATATGCTCAGCTTATCGTCACTCATGAGGATCTAAGTGAACAGGAAAGCCATGCCCTTAATGCCCGTCTTATTCTAATCTTGATTAACCACATTGGCGACAACACCGTAATCTCTGAGGCGTTAAAACTCGCTAAAAATACGAAGGTAGAAACTACGTCGCAACTATAAAGACGAATTTTAACCCGTTGCAGGCGCTACTATCTTCTGTCAGGGTATCATGATGAGTAATGAATTCTCGCTAGAACAATTTCTTCCCTTCCGTCTGAACGTGCTTGCACAGACTGTATCGCAGCAGCTATCGGCCATCTACGCCTCGCGGTTCAACTTAGATATTCCACAATGGCGGATACTTGCCAATCTAGCCTCTCGCGGCGACGTTAGCGCTCAAGATATTGCACGATTTACTTTCAGCCACAAATCAACCATCAGCCGGGCAGTTCAGGACCTCGAAGACCGCGGTCTCATCACCCGTAAGATTTCGAAAGTCGACAAACGGAGCTTTACACTCTCGCTTACAACAACGGGGCGCCGGCTATTCCGACAACTTCTACCTCTGGTTCTCGAATTCGAGCAGAATATCGTCGCATTAATCTCAGATGCTGATAGTCGGGCACTACTCAAAGGGTTAGCGGCTCTGGAGAAGGCGCTGCTGGATGGAGCTGGAGAAAACACTTGAAACTCTATGGTTATTTTCGATCATCCGCCGCCTTTAGGGTGCGTATCGCGCTCAATCTGAAAGACATTGCAGTTGAACATGTGCCAGTGCATCTGTTGAAGGACGGCGGTCAGCAAAAATTTCCGAAACATCGAGAGCTAAACCCCCAAGCTCTGGTGCCGGTGCTGGAACTCGATGATGGTACGGTCCTCTGCCAATCTCTGGCGATCATTGAGTATCTCGACGCCAGCTTTCCTGGCGCTCGCCTAATCCCGAATGATCCGTTAATAGCGGCGAAAGCACGGGCAGTGGCACTGATCATCGGGTGCGAGATACACCCGCTAAATAATCTTCGGGTTCTTAATTACCTTAAGGGTCAGCTTGGCCAATCCAAGGAGGCTGTCGATGTTTGGATCCGTTACTGGATGCTGAATGGCGGCCTCGATGCAATTGAAAAGCTACTCCCAGGAGATGACTTTTGTTTTGGCAGCACGCCATCGCTCGCAGATTGTTTTCTTTGGCCGCAGTTGCTGAACGCTAAACGCTTCAACGTAGATTACGAGCATCTACGAAAGATAAAGCGGGTCGAGCACTCTTGCGAGATGATCGACGCTTTTTCTAAAGCTCATCCATCTCGACAACCTGATGCGGAATGAATGGAATTACGACGCTATGATGACGCCTCGATCGATCTGATCTTGCTCAATTGACTCGAATAGGGCTCTAAAATTCCCTTCGCCAAAGCCGTCATCTCCCTTGCGTTGGATGAATTCAAAAAAGATAGGGCCTATGACGGTCTTGGAAAATATCTGCAAAAGGATCTTGGTTACACCACCATCGATAACACCTTCACCATCAATCAAAATTCCATGCTTCGAAAGAGCTTCGATCGACTCTTCATGACCCACAACACGAGCTTTAGAAAGCTTGTAATAGGACATCGGTGGCTTTGGCATGAACTTCAGGCCACGCGCGGCAATAGCATCTGCTGAGGAGTAAATATCATTTGAACCAATGGCAATGTGCTGAATACCTTCGCCGTTATAGCGCTTCAGGTACTCTACAATCTGACCAGTCTCGCCTCGATCCTCGTTGATAGGAATCCGGATGCGGCCACAAGGGCTAGTGAGAGCCCGAGACAGTAGACCCGTATACTTACCCTCAATGTTAAAAAAGCGTATCTGTTTAAAGTTAAACAGGTCGCCATAGTAGTTAAACCAGATATCCATATTGCCCTTGTGAACATTGTGGGTGAGATGATCAAGATAACGAAAACCTACTCCGCAAGGTTTGGGTGGGGCGACAAATTGAAATTCAAAAGAATAAGGCGATCGACCCTCACCATATTTATCAGTAAAATAAATAAGCGATCCGCCAATTCCAACAATGGCCGGCAGGTCGATTGTTTTATCATTGCCAGTATATGGAACTGCGCCCTTCGATAGCGCATGCCGATAAGCATAGTCGGCGTCGACCACTCGCCAGGCCATAGATGGCGCACAAGGGCCATGCTCTTCTACGAACCGGCGGGCGTGGCTACCCGGTTCTGCATTAAGCACGTAGGTGATGTCGCCCTGCTGCCAAAGCTCAATTGCTTTGGACTTATGGCGGGCAGTCAGCTCGAAACCCATCCTGGAAAAAAGCTCCCGCAGTTCATGCGGATTCTCATGTGCAAATTCAACAAATTCGAAACCATCTGTTCCGGCAGGGTTCTCATTAGAAATCGTCGCACGTGGTGCGTCATGCGGAAAAGGGCCCATAATTTTTTCTTCCCTGATTGATTTAGAGACAAAATCGCACGAGAATAATGAAATTTGCGCGCAAAATTATGATTGTTTTCATTAAATTTCGAATATATTATGCATATTTGATCAATTTATTGCGGAATTATTGTATGCTAGATTCTTTAGATCGGCGCTTACTCTCAGAATTACAAAAACGCTCGGATTCAACCGGGCAAGAACTCGCGGAGGCGCTCAGTCTTTCCGCAAGCCAAGTCGTTCGGCGGCGACAAAGACTAGAAGCAGAAGGCTTCATTCTTGGATACACAGCCAAATTGGATCCAAAGAAACTGGGACTTGGTGTTCAAGCATTTATTCAAATCCAAATGGCGGCGCACAATACGGATGCGGCGCAAAGCTTTGCCAAATTAGTCGCAACAATGCGGGAAGTAACGGGCTGCTGGACCCTCACCGGAGCAGCAGACTATCTTATGCGAGTCTGGTGCTCCGACTTATCAGCCCTGAACGAGCTCATTCAAAATCGCTTGTTGCCACACCCCGTTGTTGCCCGAGTAGAAAGCAAGATTGTAATGGAGCAACTAAAACAAGACTCTGGACTTCCGATGCTCTAAAGACCGATGATGGTCTGCCTCCTGAAAAGTGATCCTCCCTGATGTATGGCTTTTAAGCCGATGGAGGACGGAAGAATGAGCAAGAAGAGACACAAGCCTGAAGAGATTGTCGCCTAGTTGCGGCAAGTCGAAGTTTTACTCAAAGGGCCCGAAATCAAATTACCCGCCGAATTTCACTGTTACGATAAAGAACAGATAAGACATACAGAAGCGCGCTTTCGCTGGCGGGACCGGAGTGCCACAACTCTAAAATCCGCAGCCATTGGTGTTGGTGGCAGCAATTTACAACTGCCTGAAGAACCCATTGACTGCTCACACTATCACTATCTCGAAAACACTCCGATCTTCTTTGGTCATTATTGGCTCTCCGGCGAACCCCGTATCGAATCCGACAACGCGCTTTGCTTTGATCATTCGGTTGCCAAAGGAGGTAAACTTGTCGGCTATCAATGGAATCCATACGAACCAATTTATGGGCATAGGATCGTTTTTCAGAGATCGAAAAACAGTTTGACACTCGGCTTGTAAGGCATTGATTTCTAGTGATCGATTTTGAGCGAAGAGTGTCAAACACATCTAATGAAATCAATCACTTAGACCTGAAAAAATGCGACTGAAAATCGCAGTGTCGGTGGTTCGATCCCGCCCCTGGGCACCATTATTTCAATGACTTAAGCGAGGGTGACCCAAAAAGTTTGGTACTTTTTTGAAACGCGTTTTCGCCTGCCACTTAAGAAAAAAATCCGTTCCGTTTAACCGATCGAAAAACAATACACATTTATGTGGATTCACCCGCACAAAACAAAAGCAACGCGCCTGCGCGCGTTGCAATCGAAAAACAATATCATGTCAATTGCACTTTGACGCCGAAAAAGGTGAGCGGCTCAAGCGCGCGCCCAACCCTCTTTCATCAACGTATAGGCCCCGCGATAGACATCTTCGGGCTTGTTGAAGAGCGGACGCCAAATTTTTGTCGCCGCTGCCAAATCCGGCAAGGCGCTTCCAAAAGCTTCGACGGTTAACCATCCGTCATAGCCTGATGATTTCAAGGCCTTGAACACGGCATCAAAATTGACCTGCCCTGTTCCCGGTGTACCGCGATCATTCTCCGATATATGGACGTGGTTGATTGCTGAAATCGTCTTTCGGATCGCGTCGGGTTGGTTCTTCTCTTCGATGTGGAAGTGAAACGTATCATAGAGATAGCCGTAATTTTTTTCACCCACCCGCGCGACAAGATCTGCCGACGCGCTCGCCGTATTCAGAAAATAACATTCGAACCGATTTAAAGGCTCAACGGAAAGTTTGAGACCGGCTTTAGCCGCATAAAGCGCAGCAGCCTTATGCACTTCGGCACAGCGATTTTTTTCATCCTCTGTCGGCCCCACGCCTGAAAATTCGCCAAGAGGCTGGTGAAACGGTCCACAAAGAATATTCGACCCCAAGGCGGCGGAACAATCAATCGCCCATTTGAGATGATCAAGCGCGCGATCCCGTAACGCCTTATCGGGTGAAAGCGCATTACCCCCGATCATTACGGTCACCGAACTCGCACTCATGCCAGACTGTTTTATTTTTTTACCGAGCTTTTCATAATGAGCGACGTCGCCCTCAAAGAGCGGAATTTCAACGCCGTCATAACCAGTCGCTTTGAGATCATCGATGAGATGGAACTGATCTTCACGAACATGTGTGGTCCAAAGAAGGAGATTAAATCCGAGTTTCATGGGTTCCTCCAAAACATTTAAAGAGAGATCTAGCGACCGATCTTGGCGTTGAGCGCTGCAAAGCCCCCAACAAAAACATTGTCACCAATATGGGTGATCATTTCATCATCCGTTCCGGATGTAACGTCGAAATCCGCCCACCATTCTGCAAGCGTCTCATTTCCTACTGTGATGGGGGTCAGCCGCAATGTGGCGACATAGTTTTTAACCGGCATCGGGGATTTCAGAATGTTATAAGTAAATGTATGTTTGGGATCATTGAGCGCGAGGAGTTGCTCACGCAAGTGACCGCCGTCTTGAAGATAAAAGCTTCTTACGCATCCAATTGAATCAGATGCGCGTCCATCCTCGATTTCACTTTTAGCAATGGCCGGATGCCATGTTGGCAATCCGTTGAAATCACGGATTATCGCCCACACTTTTCCAATTGGCGCATGAATGACCGCACTGCGATAGGTTCTTGCCATTTCATCCTCCCCGTTAATGTTCGCTTTTAGAATTGAATTTTTTTAAAATTCTGGGTTTGTTTTGTCAGCGCTTCTTCAACCGGTAGTCGCTCCATACTGCTCGCGCCATAGAAGCCGTGACATGTTTTTGCGTGTTTCAAAATATAGGCGGCATCATCCGGCATCGCGATGGGACCGCCATGACAGAGCACAATAACATCTTTCCTCACAGAGAGTGCCGCATGAGCGATCGCGTCTATCTCGATAACGCATTGATCAAGTGATTTAGATGATGTCGCGCCAATGGATCCGCCTGTCGTAACACCCATATGGGCGACAATGATATCAGCGCCTGCGTTGGTCATAGCGACCGCTTCATCAGGGTTAAACACATAGGGCGTCGTCAAGAGATCAAGGCTATGGGCAAGCTTGATCATATCAACTTCACACCCGTAGCCCAAACCCGTCTCTTCAAAACTTGCGCGCATGACGCCGTCAAAAAGGCCAACGGTTGGGAAATTCTGCACGCCGGAAAAACCCATTGCTTTTAATTCGTTCAAGAATTGCGGCATGAGCACAAAAGGATCGGTGCCATTCACACCCGCCAAGACCGGCGTATGTTTAACGACGGGCAAGACTTCGCGCGCCATATCTTTAACAATCTCATTGGCATTGCCAAAAGCCAGCAACCCAGCAGCTGAGCCGCGGCCCGCCATTCGATAGCGCCCGGAATTATAGATAATGATAAGATCAATCCCCCCCGCCTCTTCACATTTGGCCGAGAGGCCTGTACCCGCACCACCGCCGATGATGGGGATTTTTTGTTCAATCATTCCTTGGAATTTTTTAATAATTGCCTGACGGTTGGGTATACTCATGATTGTTACTCAGTGCCTTTGATGAAGGGACGCTTTGATAAGCGCGTGTGAAAATTCCGGAGCGTTGATATGATAAGAAAGACGTTCGCA
The DNA here is from genome assembly GCA_037131735.1 of Alphaproteobacteria bacterium. Classification (GTDB taxonomy): domain Bacteria; phylum Pseudomonadota; class Alphaproteobacteria; order Rhizobiales; family Beijerinckiaceae; genus CAIUPE01. The sequence goes on along the minus strand of JBAXQM010000006.1, from coordinate 78,950 downwards.
TTTTTTATTGGATGTTGCGGTCAAATGGCTCTCAAGCGCAGAGAATAACGCTTCATCAGCAACGGGATCAAAAAAGACTTTGCCTTCATCATCCAGCATCGAAATACCTTTGACAGGCAACAATATATGGATCTGTCCGTGACATTGATTGAACTTCTCAGCAATGAATCGGCCAATAGCTCTGCATTCATCCGGCGTTGTGCGCATCAATGTGACTTGCGGATTGTGATGATAGAAGAGACGATCTTTGAATTTTGAAGGCACGGTATCCGGCGCACCAAAATTCACCATATCGCAAGCCCCAACGGATCCCACATAGGGAATTCCGGTTCTGATCACCGCACCCAGTCGATCGGGTCCGGCGGTTAATACGCCACCACATAATTCATCGGCAATCTCAGTCGTCGTCACGTCGATCAGCGACGAAATCATGCCGCTATCGACGAGCTTTTCCATAGCACGCCCGCCAGAGCCCGTTGCGTGAAAGACGAGGCAGTCTTGAGTGGCCTTTAATTGGTCCACAATCGCTGTAACACAGGGAGTCGTGACACCAAACATTGAAAGGCCAATGACAGATCGCTGATCAGTCTCCTGACTGCGGGCCTTTGCCATACCGACAATACCGAAAGCAGCGTTGCGCAATATACGACGGCTCAAACGATTTAAACCAGCAAGATCCGTTACAGAGTAGATCATGCCCATGTCGGAGATATCGACATAAGGCGCGATATTGCCCGATGTCATCGTCGAAACGATAAGCTTTGGAAATCCGATAGGGAAAGACTTAAATCCAGCCGACACGATCGATGTGCCACCGCCACCACCAATGCCAATTGCTGCATCGCAAGAATTATATGCAGCGCAAAATCTTGCGAAGGCTTGTCCCATCGCGGTTACAGCGGGGCCTCGATCATGTGTGCCTAACAACGAGGCTGCCGTTGGATCGTGTGATGCGACGTCGTTATTGGTGATATCCACAGCAATTGAAGCTTTGCCAACACCAAGGTCAACAATAACCGGCGTTGCACCTGCTTCACGGATCGCTTCGGCAAGAAATGCCAGTTCTTCACCTTTTGTGTCGGCGGTTCCTGCAACAAGTATCCGCGAAGTCATGGTAAACCTCGCTCTTTATTGCTTTGCACAAACGACAATAAAGCCTTGCTTTTTAAGCTTCGGCGTTGAGTTTCGCGACAAAAAGAACCGTGTGCGGCGAGCTGCATGCTCCGCAATCCCTCCCTGTCGTCCCGGCGAATTATTTTTTCGTCGTGGTGTCTCATTTTGCCCGTTGCAAAAAAATGAGACGCCCGTATCATATGGATATGATGATCTCAGGTCAAGTGATTGCTGATGACAAGAGACCCGTTCGCGGGCCACGCGCACGAATGTATAAGGTCATGCTCGAAACCGCTGTGACCATCGCCAATACGGGACGGATTCCTTCGGTCAGCGAAGTGGCTGAAGCCTGCGAAATATCACGTGCTACGGCCTATCGTTATTTTCCAACGCAGGCGTCTCTCGTCAAGGCGATTGTTGTTGAGGCGCTTGGCCCAATTCTCGAATGGTCTTCATCTTCATCGGATGCGCTTGAACGCATTGAAGATCTTATGGAGTTTGCCTATCCCCGTATGCAAGCCAATGAGACGCAGCTTCGGGCATCGCTCGCTATGGCGTTTCATGAAGTGGCAAAAAACAAAGGCGCACCGCCTGTGCGCGGGCTGCGACGGACATTGCTACAAAACGCTCTTGAACCCCTCGAGGTCGTTTTAACCAAGACCGAATATGAACGATTGAAGCAGTCGCTCTCATTGGTATTTGGCATCGAATCAATTGTGATCTTGAGTGACGTCTGGCGTTTACGTGGCGCCAAAGCGGCTGACATCGCCATGTGGACGGCGAAAACGCTCGTCAATGCAGCACTTCAGGAATCTGCGGCGGCCAAAAGGCATCGATCATTAAAAAAGGGGACGATGCCCTCTCCGCCGCGGGTAAAGCGAAAGGGGGAACGCATTTCCTAAATGCGTTCAGCTGCCACCCCGAAAAAAATAAATCCGGCAGCGGAGAGAAACGAGGAGGAAACGATGTCGAAACGGACTTTTGCTTCGTTGATGGCGGGCGTCGCGATGACGATTGCCGGTGCATCAGCGGCGGTAGCGGAAGAATTGACCATCTTCTGGGCCGAATGGGATCCTGCAAATTATCTGCAGGAACTCGTCAATATTTATTCCAAAGAAACGGGCGTCAAAGTCACGGTGGAAACGACACCGTGGTCAGACTTCCAAACAAAGACATTCCGCGAATTTGCGGCCAAGGGTTCAACCTTCGACATGGTCGTTGGTGATTCCCAATGGGTTGGCGCGGGTGCAACAGATGGGCACTATGTCGATCTGTCAGACTTCTTCATGAAAAATAAGCTAGCGGATAAGTTCCTGCCTGCAACAGTTGCCGGCTATGCAGAATATCCCGCTGGATCAAAAAAATATTGGTCGATCCCGCTTGAAGGCGATGCCAATGGTTGGGCTTATCGCAAGGATTGGTTCGAAGATCCGAAGGAAAAAGAAGCCTTCAAGAAGAAATATGGTTATGATCTCGATGTGCCGAAAGACTACAAGCAACTCAGAGACATTGCTGAATTCTTCCATCGTCCTGATCAGAAGCGTTATGGTGTAGCCCTTTATACCGATAACTCCTATGACGCGATGGCTATGGGTGTTGAGCAAACCATCTTCTCCTATGGTGGTGATCTCGGTGATTATGCCACATATAAAGTGGACGGAATCACAAATTCAAAAGAGTCGATCGAGGGTCTGAAGGCTTATCGGGAACTTTATAAGTTCACACCTCCAGGCTGGGCGAAGGCCTTCTTCCTCGAAAACAACCAGGCCATTACAGAAAATCTTGCTGCGATGAGCATGAATTACTTTGCCTTCTTCCCGGCCCTTGCCAATCCTGCAACGAACCCGAACGCCAAGGGCACCGGCTTCTTTGCGAATCCGGCAGGTCCTACCGGCAAGCGCTTCGCCGCTCTTGGTGGTCAGGGTATTTCAATCGTTTCTTATTCGAAGAAGAAAGAAGCAGCGATGAAATTCCTTGAGTGGTTCATCAAGGACGAAACACAAAAGAAATGGGCTGAGCTCGGTGGCTACACCTGCTCGACCGCTGTGTTGAAGTCGGCCGAGTTCCAGAATGCAACACCTTATAACAAAGCATTCTATGACTCGATGTTGATGGTGAAGGACTTTTGGGCAACTCCAGAATATGCCGAACTTCTCACCGCAATGAACCAACGGATCTATCCTTTCGTGATTTCCGGAAAAGGCACGGCTGAAGAAGCCCTCAACGGCATGACGAAGGATTGGGAAGCGACCTTTAAGAAATATAAGCGCTACAAGTAAGGTCATACCAATAGACTTGCCGGGTATTCTCCCGGGTACCCGGCAAGTTTAAAAATTCGCGATTTTGGGGGAGGATGGCTCGGTGATTGCAACTTTGAAACCAGATTCATCGCATGCGCTTCGCGGTCTAAGCGATTTGAAAATTCGGAATCTCTTTATCATTCCGACAATCATTTTCCTGATCGTGTTTAATATCTTCCCGCTGATTTATTCACTCGGCTATTCATTTTATGATTATAGCGCGGCAGGCAGCGAAGAGCCGGTCTTTGTCGGTTTACAAAATTACCGCGATCTCCTTTCTGATCCCAATATATGGAACAATTTCACCGTTACCGCGAAATATGTGATCATTTCTGTGGGCGGTCAGGTTCTCGTAGGCTTTGGTGTAGCACTCCTTCTCAATCGGGCTTTACCCGCCAAAGGGCTTATCACGACACTCTTACTCCTGCCCATGATGATGTCGGCCGCCGTTGTCGGTCTCTTCTGGCAATTGCTCTATAGCCCGTCATGGGGCGTCATAAATTATGTATTTGGGTTAGGCGATTTCGCGTGGCTTTCGGATGCTGACGCGGCACTCTGGGCTGTCGCGATAACGGATATCTGGATGTGGGCACCCTTCGTTATGCTCTTATCCCTCGCAGGTCTTTCGGCCGTTCCCAAGCATCTCTATGAAGCGGCCTCGATTGATCGGGCCAGTGGCTGGTATACATTTTCGCGCATTACGTTGCCGCTTGTATCGCCTCTTCTCCTCATCGCGATCATTTTCAGGACTATGGAAGCATTTAAAACATTCGACATTGCTTTTATCATGTCGACACAACCGACAACGGAAGTGATCGCGATCCGGCTTTATAAATTCGCGTTTCAAGAATGGCAGACGGGTAAGTCCTGCGCGCTCGCCTATATTGTTTTGATCATGGTTGTGGCGATTACAAATATCTATGTGAAATATCTTAATCAGGTGAAGGAGCGCTGAGATGGCTGCTGTCCGTTCAAATGCGCAAAAGATTGGTCATCGCCTCGCCATTGCCGCGGTGATCGCCATCACCATAATCATGCTATCGCCAATCTATTGGATTGCCTCGACAGCATTCAAACCCCGCAGTCTTGCGACGACTGTTCCACCAACTGTAGTGTTTTCGCCAGAGGTAACCCCCTTTATCAAACTGTTCACAAAGCGCGTTCAGTTACAAAAGAAGCCTGATCAAGCGACTTACGATGAAGCGCCTTGGTGGGAGAAGAAAATCTATGATGCTGGTGAGCGCGTTTTGAAGGTTGCCGGCGGACCGCAGATGTCTGCCTATCCCAGCCGCTTTCTTAACTCATTGATTATTGCCGTCACATCAACCTTTCTGGCGGTCGCTATGGGTACAATAACGGCCTATGGATTTTCCCGCTTTAAAATAGCAGGCGAGGCAGATCTTCTCTTCTTTATTCTCTCCACGCGCATGTTGCCGCCCGTTGTCGTCGCGATTCCGATGTTCCTCATGTATCGCGTCGTTGGACTGGTAGACACGCATATCGGACTTATCATTCTTTACACGGCTTTTAATCTCTCTTTCTCTGTTTGGCTAATGAAAGGCTTTATGGATGAAATCCCGAAGGAGTATGAAGAAGCAGCACTTGTCGATGGTTATACGCGTATAGAGGCTTTCTTCAAAATTGTTCTTCCCGAAGCCGCGACCGGTATTGCAGCTACAGCCGTGTTTTGTTTTATCACAGCTTGGAACGAATATGCCTTCGCTTTGATGATGACGAATAAGGAAGCGCAGACCGCGCCGCCCTTTATTCCCGCGCAGCTCGGGTCCGGCATCACAGACTGGACAGCGATTGCCGCCGGCACCTTGTTATTCCTGCTACCTGTATCGATTTTCACCTTCCTGCTGCGGAATCATTTGCTGCGGGGTGTCACTTTCGGCGCCATTCGGAAATAGTGAGGCCCTCATGTCAGATTCATTTCTCGATTTTAACACCAAAGTCATCGTTCCTTTTGCGATGATCCTCATGATCGGCGGTCTAATATCTCTCTGCCAACCATGGTTTGAGCTACTTCACGCCTATAGCGTTACGATCACTTTGGTCGGTTTAATCTTGTTTACGATATTTGCGCGCTTTGGGCCGTCCGACAAAAAGGGTGGGCATTAATATGGCCGATATAGTCCTTCGAGATATCGAAAAATATTTCGGTAATAGTTATATCATCCGGAAGCTCAATCTTTCGATCAAGGATCGGGAATTTGTGGTTTTGTTGGGCCCATCGGGCTGTGGTAAGACGACGACCTTGCGTGCTATCGCTGGTCTCGAGGAAATTGATACGGGTGATATTCTGATTGATGGCAAAGCGGTGCAATCGCTCCATGCTTCAGATCGTGACATTGCCTTCGTTTTTCAGCTTTTCGCTCTCTATCCCCATCTCACTGCGTTCGAGAATATAGCCTTCCCCCTAAGAGCGACCGGACAAGCACAGAACGTCATTGCGTCAGAAGTGCGTCGCGTGGCGAAGGCCATCGGGATCGAGCATCTTCTTGAGCTTAGGCCTTCAGCACTCTCGGGCGGCGATATGCAACGCATCGCAATTGGCCGTGCACTTGTGCGGCGCCCAAAGGCCATGTTGATGGATGAGCCGATCGGTGCCCTAGATGCTAAATTGCGCGAGGATATGCGTACGGAGTTGAAGAGGCTCCATTTTGAGAACGGCTCAACAACAATTTATGTCACCCACGATCAAATTGAAGCGATGGCCTTGGCTGATCGAATTGCCATCATGAATGATGGCGTGCTGCAACAAGTTGGCACACCCACCGATGTGTATCTTAATCCAGCCAATCTTTTCGTTGCCCAATTTATTGGCTCGCCCGTTATGAACATTTTCGATGTACAGATGGATCAGGGCAAGCTGAGATTGGAGGACACATCCGATTTGATCCCCTTCGGTGGACACTTACCAATGGCAAAAACAAAAGGCCTTAAGCTGGGCATTCGCGCAGAGTCGGTTAAGCTCTCCCATGAGGCGAAAGCCTCAACAATACCTATGACTGCTCATCTCATCGAACCTTTGGGCTCGCATGATATTGTCGACCTTAAACTCGGCTCACATTTCTTGCGTGCGCGCACGCCGAGTGGATTTGTGTCTGGCTCTGGTGCTCAGGTCCACGTCGAACTTGAAGCCGCACAAACACATTTCTTTGATAGCGAAACCGGCTTCGTGTTGCCGAGAATGAATGGTTGATGCCATGGCCCATGTAAAACTCGATCATATTTCAAAAAGTTTCAAAGGCCACACCGCCCTTCATGATCTGTCTATTGAAATCGAGGACGGACAGTTTTTTGTTCTCCTAGGACCAACCGGCGCGGGGAAAACAACAACCCTCCGTTTAATCGCCGGTCTTGAAAAGCCCGATCAGGGAACAGTATTTATTAATGGCGGCGATGTCAGCGCTCTTGGCGCGGCAGAGCGCGATGTCGCTCTCGTCCTTCAGCAATATTCTCTTTATCCGCGCTATACAGTACGAGAAAATCTCGAATTTCCGCTGAAATCACGTATCCGCCGCATGGGTGCCGAGGAGATCGCCGAACGCGTCATGCGCGCCGCAAAAATCGTGCGTGTCGATCACTTGCTTGATCGCAAAACGGATCGTCTCTCAGGTGGTGAAATGCAGCGCGTCTCGATCGGCCGCGCTATTGTCCGGCAACCTAAAATCTTTCTAATGGACGAACCTCTCTCCAATCTTGATGCCAAGTTACGAGAGGCACTACGAGCCGAGTTGAAAGATTTGAAGTCGCGTTTGGGAGCGACATTTCTCTTTGTGACCCATGACCAAGTCGAAGCGATGTCGATGGGAGACAAGATCGCAGTTCTTAACCAAGGGCAGATCATCCAGATTGGAACCCCTTACGATATTTATAATCAGCCCAATTCTGTCTTTGTGGCGGGCTTTGTGGGCTCGCCAGCTATGAATCTCTTAAAGGGTACATTGGCCGGCGATCAGATCACCATTGGCAACAATGCATTTTCAATCAAAATTGATGTCGCTCAACGTGCGCGACTGGGCTCATCGACCGGTGACATTACCTTCGGTATCCGGGCGGAAAATATCACGCTCACGTCACAAGGCACCAAAGCAACTGTCCATGATGTTGAAAATCATGGTGTTGAAAAAGTCGTGACGCTCAAAATCGATGATGTTCTTTTGCGAGTCACCGTCCCGGCAACTCTACCGCTCCATCCGGAGCAGCACGTCAATTTCGATATTGATATTGGCAAAATTCATGTATTTGAAGGCGCGACCGGTAAGCGGCTGAACTAACATCAAGAAAATCTGAGTTGAACACGCGCTTGTGATAGAAGGACATCACTTTAGGTGGGACAATTTCAACATGTATTGTAGAAAAATATCTGCCGTTCACATGTCCCACTTTTCACTAACTTATTGAATTTATAGCAATTGGATCGCCCGCCCCTGGGCACCATCCAACCAGATAAATAATTGGTTTTATTTGCTAATTTGTTGGTGGGACAATTGATGTTCCACTCAAGAGGCACGACGCGAGCATTTTCTTCTCAAATTCGATCAAATCTTCATTTACTCGAGAGGCTTTGCCTTCCTTGGTCGATTTTTAGTCTGCCTGAATTTCCTGCCTTTAAATCAGCAGGACTTTTGGCCTTTTATGACAATCTCGAGACGCCCGACGACGTCACTCCTTTTGGGCTCGCCGCCCCAGTGTCGTCATATCGTTTCAATCGCTAGGGCCAACTTCCGATGCCCTAATTTGATCAGCCGCATCCGGCCGAAATTATTTGCATTACGTATCACGACGTGATACCATTAAACATGATCGTGAGTGTTAAGGGTAAACTCGCAACTGCCGCGGCCAAAAATCAGTACGGCAAGGGGTTCCCGGCCCATCTGATCAAGAGAACGCGAGCAATGCTATCGGCGCTTGATGCCGCGGTACAGCTTGAGGACCTCCGGTTTCCGCCTGGAAACCATCTAGAGGAACTCAAGGGTGATCGCGTGGGTCAATACTCCGTTCGCATCAACGATCAATGGCGCATTTGTTTTCAGTGGTCCGAGCAGGGGCCAGTTGATGTTGAAATTATCGACTATCATTAAAGGATGAAACGCAAAATGTCTCTGGTCAGCCATCCATCGCATCCAGGAGAAGTTCTCCAAGAGCTTTACCTCATCCCTCTCGGGCTTACGTCCTACATGCTTGCAAAGCGCATTCATGTACCGCGCACCCGAATTGAACGGCTTGTGAAGGGCGAAACATCACTTACAGCCGACACAGCCATGCGGCTCGCCAAGGTTTTCGGTACAACGGCCGAGTATTGGATGAACCTCCAGAGGGCTTGGGACTTGGCGAGGGCAAAGGAACAAATTGATGTTTCAGATATAGAGCCGCTCGCAGCCGCTTAACGAGCTTACGCGATGCTTTAATAGGTAAATTTTGGTGGGACACTTGTTTAGAAATTATTGGGAAAATGAGGCCTAAAGCAGTGTCCTACTTCTGGGTAACTTATTGAACACACAGAGACTGCAAAGACCGCCCCTGGGCACCATTATTTCAATGACTTAAGCGAGGGTACCCCAAAAGGTTTGACACTTTTTGGAAACGAGTTTGACACTTTTTTTCGGGTTTTGGTCTCTTTCGGCCCGAATTCTAGGCCCTTAAATCACATCACAATGTCGGTCGTTTGACCACACGCCAATCTAGAAAGTTAAAGAGATTTACAAAGAGTTCTAAAATTTTGTCGCTTTTATTTTTTAAACAGACCTCGCATTTGCCATATCAAAAAAACGCGTTTTGACATTTAACTTCGATGGCTTTTCTATATCGCAACAAACCCTGTCATCTATGACGAAATCATAAAAAATGGATCAATTTATTCCTTAGCTTTCCTTGAAACAAAAAGCAGAAATCACCAGAAACACGACCAATATTGATCATGCCTGATGATTTCTAAGCTCTTAACGTGTTTAATTTATTATGACTGACGATCGTCTTTCGATACTTCGCGGATTGATGTCTCGATAATGTCGAGCGCTTCGTTGAACACCGAGTCCTGAATTGTGATCGGCGATAAGAAGCGGATGACATTGTTGTAGATACCGCAGGTCAAAAGAATAAGACCTTTCTCAAGCGCCTTCACGCGAACCGCATTGGCAAAATCCGCATGAGGCCTATCGGATTTTGGCAGATTGAACTCGATGGCATTCATGAAGCCCGGACCGCGAATATCCGCAATCTCCGGAACATCCGCGCGCAAAGACTGCAAACGCTGCTTCAACCGTGAACCCAATTGCTCGGCGCGATCACAAAGCTTTTCGTCTTCGATAACATCGAGCACGGCGTTAGCAGCAGCAATCCCAATCGGGTTACCAGCATAAGTGCCGCCGAGGCCACCAGGATTAACTGCATCCATCACCTCAGCTCGGCCTGTTACCGCTGCGAGGGGAAAGCCGCCGGCAAGGCCCTTGGCCATCGTTACGAGATCCGCTTCGATGCCATAATGTTCCATAGCAAAGAGTTTACCCGTGCGCGCAAAACCGGTTTGCACTTCATCGACAACAAACAGAATACCATGCTCATCGCACAATGCACGTAAGGCCTTCATCAAGGCTTGCGGCACCGGATAGAATCCACCCTCGCCTTGCACCGGCTCGATGATGATCGCCGCTACACGCTTCGGATCGACATCGGCTTTAAAAAGCTTGTCGAGCACATGAAGCGATTCATCGACATTGATGCCATGGAGTTCAATCGGGAACGGGACATGGAACACATCCGGCATCATGGCGCCAAAGCCCACTTTATAGGGCTGCACTTTGCCGGTGAGTGTCATGCCCATGAAGGTACGGCCATGGAAGGCGCCGGTAAATGCAACGACAGCCGAACGGCCTGTTGCCGCACGCGCAATCTTGATCGCATTCTCTACGGCCTCGGCACCAGTCGATACAAAGATTGTTTTCTTTGCAAAATTGCCGGGCACCGCTTTGTTCAAGCGCTCGGCGAGTTCAACGTAATTCTCATAAGGAACAACTTGGTGGCAGGTGTGTGTGAAGCGGTCGAGCTGCTTCTTCACCGCATCAATCACGCGCGGATGGCGATGGCCCGTATTGACCACAGCGATACCCGCCGCGAAATCGATATAACGCTTGCCTTCCACATCCCAGATCTCGGCATTCTCTGCCCGATCGGCATAAATCTGCGTCGTTACGCCGACGCCTCGCGATATCGACTCAGAACGCCGGGTCGCTAACCTTGCATTATTATCCATAATTTCTGCCTCTCTACTTCTTGGCCCGTTACTTAGGCTTTCAATTCAATCTCTACAAATGCAATGGGATGTTTTGATGCATTCATAACATCATGCCGAATTCCCGAAGGACGCCGATAAGACTGACCCGCCGCGAGCGGCACTTCTGTTACTTTTTCACCATCATGAATGGCGAGAACACCTTCGACCAACATGGTAACAAAATAAGGCCAGCCATGCTCATGCCAGCCGGTCGCGGCACCCGGTTCAAAATCCCACCGCGTGATGCGGCATACATCATCATCAAGTTGCACGGTTGGACGCGCCGGAACATCGCATTTAAAGGTCATCAATTTCTCCCCGCCACCATCACGGCAGCGCCATAAACGCCACGCACTGCGCCGATCACAATGATTTATTCGTGATCACATAAGAACCACTCTGATCTAGTTTTGCAGTCCAGCCTGGCTCAATGACAATGGTTGTCGTGACTTCTTCGATGATCGCTGGACCTGTAATCTTCGCGCCTGCACCCAATTTGGAGCCATCATAAACGGGCGTCTTTTTGGCTTTGCCGTCAGCGGAGAAAATCGCGTTGCGAGTACCTTTGAGAGCTTTAGCTGGAGGCAATCCGCGACCGAGCTTAGGCGCTTTAGGCTTATCCACCTTACCATATAGAGTAGATTCAATGTTCACGATTTCAACCGTGCTTTGACGCTCCGAATAAGTATAAAGCTCTTCATGGCGTTTATGAAACGCCTCGATGATTTTACCGATCGTCTTTTCTGTTACTTCGAATGTGCCAATCTCAACCGTGCATTCATGAACTTGGCCAACATACCGCATATCCATCGAACGTTTGACGGCAATTTGATTCTTCTTGAATCCGTCGCTTTCAAGATGCGCGATACCCTGCTTCTCGATTTTTTTGAACAATTTATCAATTCGGCCATAAGCGAGTTTGTTATCGAGCCGCTCCGGACTCGTCGCCATATAATTGTACTTCACATCAGAAATGATCTGACCAAAAGCGCAGAGGCCGGATGCGAGTTTCGGTAATACGACGGTCTTGATGCCCATATCGCGCGCAAGCGCCGTAATATGCGCCGCTGTTGCACCGCCTGCACCAACAAGCACGAAATCACGAGGGTCATAGCCGCGTTCAACCGAGACGCGTCGAATGCCATTGACCATATTGTTGTTGACGATCGTGTACATGCCATAGGCTGCACGCTCAACCGAAATGCCAAGCGGATCTGCCACTTTCTTGAGCGCCTGCTCAGCTTTCTTTTTGTCCAGAGGCAAGCGACCGCCAAGCAGTCCATCAGGATTGAGATAGCCGAGAACGAGATTAACGTCGGATGTCGTAGGATCCTTGCCACCTTGTCCATAACATGCCGGTCCGGGATCAGAACCCGCGCTTTGCGGACCAACTTGCAACAGGCCGAGTGAATCAATCCATCCTATCGATCCACCCCCTGCACCAAGTGTTTCTACTTGAATCATCGGAACACCAATTCGATAGCGCAGAAAATCGATATTCTTGTTGACGTTAGTTAAGCCGTCCTTCGTCAAGGTGATGTCGAATGAAGTTCCACCCATATCGACGGTAATCACGTTCTTATGCTTGAACGGTTCGCAAACAAAGAGACCTGCTTGCGGTGCCGACGCCGGTCCGGAATTGATCGCATAAACGGACCGGTCGGTCATGGCCTGGCCAATGGCCAACCCGCCATTCGATTGGAAATAGCGAACCGGATATTTGGCGCCGAGCTTTTTGAAATAGGAATCAACGGCTGAAACATAACGGCGTAAAATTGGCGCAAGATAGGCATTCGTTACAGCCGTTGATGTGCGCGTATATTCGCGTATTTGCGGATAGAGCTCGGACCCCACCGTTAAGATCGCATTCGGCATCATTTCACGCACAATCTCGGCGGCGCGCGTTTCGTGTTTACCATTTAGAACGGACCACACAAAGGAGATTGCAACTGTCTCAACGCCCTCTTTGATGAACAATTCGCACGCTGCTCTCACATCCTCTTCATGCATTGGCGTTTTAATCGAGCCATCGGAAACGACACGCTCACGTACACCCTTTCGCAAATATCGCGGCACAAGCATTTCGGCAGCTGGGTATTCAGCATCATAACGATAGCCATCTTCTTTGTGACCCAATCGAATTTCGATTGAATCCTCATGACCAGCTGAACAGATCAAACCTGTCTTGCCCCCCTTATGTTGAATTAGAGCGTTCAAACCAACCGTCGTGCCATTAATGCACAAATCACAATTTGACACGATCTCTTCAGGGCTCTCACCGATCTCGTCAGAAATCAGTTTCAAACCATTGCGGATGGCAAGCGTGGGATCAGACGGAGTCGACAGAGCTTTGAACAATCGAATTTGTCCGCTGCGATCGGCCAGAACGAAATCGGTAAATGTGCCGCCTGCATCAATGCCAAGACGATATTTGCTAAGCATGGGATTATCTCTTTCTAAATGCCGAGGGGATCAATGGGCCGCGTGTGCGCCACGCAATTTGGCGGTCTGTGCGTGATCAACTTCAAGCGTCGCCTTGTCCTTGATGTCAACACCGTAATCAGCGCGCGCACCCTTGATCGAGACCAAACCGTTCTTCACATCCCACACGACTTTTTCGATCGACCGTTTGAAGGGATGGCCAAAGCCTCCGCCTCCGGGATTCATATTCGTTACCGTTTCGCCCGGTTTGATCGTACCGATAATGTTGTCCTTGATAACTTCTACTTTACCGCCAATTTTTCGTTCAAGGCGACCCACTTTCGGTTCAACCATCGCTGATGATGCGCCGGCTGCGCCCACAGCGGGAATACGACGTCCCTCACCAAACATGATGAAAGTCATTTCCTTATCGAGCGGTTCAACTTCCCAAGCTGTACCCGACCCGCCGCGGAATTCGCCTGCGCCACCTGAATCTTCCATCAATCCATACCGATGAATAATGATGGGATAGGAATATTCGAGGAGTTCGATATCGCCCGATGTCAAAGCGCCAAAGCAGCATTCCGGACCAACCGCATGCCAACCATCTTGTTTCGGCGTTGCGCCCGCTCCCGAGATAATGGTCGCAAGAACCATGGTGACATATTCTTCATCATGACGTGTATCCCAACCAGCAATGTTGAGACCATTGGCGTGCCCCCATGATGCGGACACTTTCGATGGCACCGCTTTTTCAAATGCGAGACGCACAGCATCGGTGAGTGTCTCCATCGGTGTCGTTGTGCAATTCATATGCGGCGCCGGCTCTTTCGCATTACAGATCGTGCCTTTCGGACCAAAGTCCAAAGATACGCAGCGATAGAGACCTTCATTGTAGGGCGGCGGTAATTGCGCAAACATCATCAAGCCGAGATAAACGCCCGAGTGGGAGTTTCCTTCATAGGAATTGATGAAATAGGGAATCTGCGGTGGGCTTGAAATGGCAATATGGCAATTGTCGCCTTTGATTGTTACTTTGGCTTTGATTTCAAAATCACCAAAGCCGTGGCCTGCATCTTCAAGAATGGCTACACCTTCATAAGTGCCATCAGGAACCTGTTTAATCAAAGAGCGCATATGGCGTTCGGCCATATCAAGCAGTTCGCCGACACAGGAATCGACTTGCTGTTTGCCATATTTGTCAATCATCGCAAGGAGATTGCGTTCACCAACTTGGCAGGCACCAATAAGCGCGTTGAAGTCACCCTCTTGGTCACGCCGCGCGCGCATATTCGTAAAAATCATGTTGAGAACATCATTGCGGGGCTTACCGCGATCCCAAATTTTGATTGGGGGAATACGCAGACATTCCGCATAAATTTCTTTTGCATTCGGATTATAGCCCGCAGGCACGGGGCCGCCGATGTCGGTCAAATGCCCTTTACAGACCGTCCAATAAACAAGCTTACCTTTGTAAAAGACGGGCTTATACATGCAGGTATCAATCGCATGACTTCCGCCAAAGGCAGGATCATTATGAAGGATAAGATCACCTTCATGGATATCGTCACCAAAATAGGCTGCGACTGCCTTCATAGCGGGCATCAAGGAGCCGAGATGGATGGGAATATCCTGTCCCTGCAAAATCATTTCAGGCTTAGCATCGAAAATTGCAGTTGAATAATCATGCGCGAGATTGAACACGCTTGACCGCGCCGTCTTCTCGAGCGCCAATGTCATTTCACGCTGCGTTGTTTCGAGCACGCCCCGAACAACGGACAGCGTAATCGGGTCAACAGATGCCGGTTTCGACCGAGCCGTCGATGAACGCCCGCTTTTAGCGACCGCCTTGCGAGGAAGAGATTTTTTTGCGGCGCTTTTGGACTTGGCAGCTTTCGTTGCGGGCCGGCTCTTTATCGAGGCCTTTTGTATCTTGGGCTTTCTCATGGAACATCCTCCCTGGCACCTTTTCACTATTGCATTCAGTCTAGGCAGATGGCGTCAAAATGGTCTTTGCAAAGCGCGCTCCCTTTCTTGACTTGGCGCGCATTCCGGCCTTCACTTGGACAACCAAAACATTGCGCGGGGACCTGTGATAAACGCCGCCACAAAAGAATTTTCGACCGCCCTAATCGAGCCTGAGCGGCGCAGCCGCCACTGGCACGACGCCATCGCGTCAACCTATTTTCCGCTTGATCTGGAATTTCGTGAACCTGACCGTTTCACGGGCGAATTGAAGATTTGGCAGTTGGGCGATATGTCGCTCTCCCGGCTGACGTCCGAAGCACTACGTTATCAGCGGATGTCCCGCCATTTTCTCAATGAGCGGGAAGAACATTTCCTCGTTACCGTGCCAGCAAAATCCGAAATCTTCTTTTCGCAATGCGGCAAGGATGTGCGGTGCAACCCCGGTGGTTTCATTATTGAACGCAGCCATGAGCCGTATGAATTCAGCCATGCGGAAGCCGCAGATTTATGGGTCTTGAAAATCGAGGCCAAGGCCCTCGGCCATCAAATCCGCTCACCCGACCGCTTCTGCAGTATGGAATTCGATGCCACCAACGGCGCGGGCGGCCTCTTCACTGATATGCTGCATCTTGTCCCCCGGCGTTTTGCAACAATGAGCGACGAAAGCCACTCGGTTCTCGGGCGTCAGCTTATCGATATGCTGGTTTTATCGTTGAAATCTGATGAGCGAACCTTAACCTCAGGCGCCTCAACCGTACGCGCTGCGCATTTGACGCGTATAGAAAGTTTCGTGCGCAAAAATCTTGGACGGTTTGACCTCGATCCAGAGATGGTCGCACGGGGATGCGAAATTTCAACCCGCTATCTTCACGAATTACTGCGCGATACAAATCAAACTCTCGGTCAGTGGATCCGCGAGCAGCGCCTAGAAGCGTGCCGCGAGACGTTGAAAGAGACAACCAATCGTCAAACGGTTGCAGAAATTGCTTATCGTTGGGGATTTGGCGATCACGCGCAATTCTCACGCGCCTTCAAAGCACGCTTTGGCCTCTCGCCAAAAGAATATCGCGACCGGGCGGGACTAGCCGACCGATCGCGCTAACTCAAACTCATTAAAGCCTATGCCAAATTGAAACGGGGTGAACTTACTCCGTTTCGTTTTTGCGCACCCGAGTTACAATCAATGAGGCTGTTGCTAATGCAACTTTCAACACTTCTGCGGGAATGAACGGGAGAACACCAACAGCGAAGGCCTTCTCCGGGCCAATCAATGTTGAAAGCCATGCAAAGCCGAGGCCCATAATCAAGACGTCGCCTAGAACCAATACACCAAAAGCGACTGGGAGATGGCGGTCGAAACCTTTTGCGAATAAGGCCGAAACGACAAGGGCGGATGCTAAAAAGCCAAAAAGATATCCCCCTGTCGGACCAGCCATGAACGCCAGTCCTGCACCGGTTGAAAAAACCGGAAGGCCGACTGCGCCTTCGATCAAGTAAAGCGCGACTGTAGGCGCCGCAATGCGAAAGCCCGCATGGGCACCGAGCATCAACACAACAAAAGTCTGCATCGTCATCGGCACAGGCCAAAACGGAACCTGAACCTTTGCCGAGAGGGTCAAGAGAAGCGATCCCAAAACAACAAGAACTGCGTCGCGCGTAAGACTACGACGAATGCCCCAATCTTTCAGAAGAGTAAGAGTGCTTTGCATGATTTTATATCCACTTTCAGAATGAGTTTAGGACTGAAGCGCCGCGCGCACAGCCGCAGCATGTGCATTCATGTCTTTGCGTGCAGCAAGTGCGGTAGGCATATCAACCGCCATAAATCGTGCCGGCATATGAGGTTGTAGTTGTGCGATCAAATCCATGTCAGCAGAGATCACCGCGCCGACCATGAAATAGCCGCCACCCGATACCGCATCACGATGAAGCACAATCGGCTCCGTGCCGCTTGGTACCTGAATCGACCCGTATGGATAACAGGCATCGACGATGTTTGACGGATCAGAGCCCGCACCGAATGGTGGCGTGCGCGGAACGAAATCAAGCGGCCGTCCGCCACGGAAACGATATCCAATTCGATCCGCTTCAGGAGCAACTTTCCAAGTATCAGAGAGGAAATGTTTACCGGCCTCTTCCGTGATGCGATGCCAATAAAGTCCCGGCAACATTCGAAGCTCAGCGGGGTTACTCGATTTACGACGAAGCTTTTGATCGAGTGAACGACCGGCACGCGCCTTCGACGACGCCGTACCAACCGGCAAAACATCGCCGGCCTTTAGCTTACGTCCCTCATGACCACCTAGAGCACCGAGCGTATAAGTTGAACGACTGCCGAGAACCACCGGCACATCAATCCCGCCTGCAACGGCAATATAAGCGCGGGCACCTGCTTTCAGAAAATCGAATGATAGAACATCACCGGCCTTCACAGCAAAGCTCGTCCAGGTTTCACAAGCGGTTCCATTGAGCTTGGGAGGAATTTCACCACCCGTTACCGCTACAATTGTTGACGTTGTAAATTCGAGCTCTGGTCCCATAAATACAACTTCGAGGCCCGCGGCACCCTCGTCATTACCGACGAGCAAATTGGCAGCCGCGAACGCCGCACGATCCATCGCACCCGAAAGCGGAATGCCGATGTGATAATATCCCGGACGGCCAAGATCCTGCACCGTCGTCGATAATCCGGGTGAGACAACTTTAATGGCCATAGAGCGTCCCCTCGATTTTCTTGTTGTAACCATCAATATCACGCTCGAATTCATCAAGTGCGAAATCAACTTCACGAATGCGTGGCACGAATTTTCCTGCGTCTACATCGGCGACAATTTGATCATATTCGGGGCGATCAATCGGTCGCCATTTCACGATATCGCCTGGTTTGAACAGGATCATGAAATCCTTAAGGTAGGAGATTGATTGCGCCGGATCATAAATCGGCATCGGCGTAACACCAAACATTTGATAGCCACCCGCACCGCGCACAGAGTAGATGCAGCTAAAGCATCCGCCATGGCCAACGGTCAGTTTTGGCGTATCGGTCCGTGGACGAAGATATTTGGGAACTTCAATCTGACGACCACGTTCAACCATTTGATACAGGAATGGAAGACCGGCAACAAAGCCGACCATGGAAACGAACCATGGTGAGCCGGAATGGGCCTTTATAAAATTATCAACGGTCTCAAGATTGTTGACCCGCGCTGCATATTCGATATCGGTGCTGTTCGGATCTTGATGACGTTCACGGAAACGCATCAAGGTTTCATGCGTCCACGGATCATTATAAAGCACGGGCACTTCAATAACGCGTGTCTTAATCGACGACACACCTTTTGAAGCACTGACTTCAAGGCGCTTCAACTCAGCCATCATATCGTCGGGCGAAATAACATCCGGATCAAATTTGATCTGAAACGATGCGTTCGCGGGGCAAATCTCGGTTACACCCTTGATCTTGCTTTCGCGCACCGCATTTGTAATCGACAGCCCTTTAAAAAAAGCCTGCAGCGACATTTCCTCGTCGCACTCGACGAAGACGTGTTCGTCGCCACCGAAAGAGTATCTTGTCTTCATCTCTTTCTGCCCTCCCCTTTTTACGTTCATTGATCTTCGAGCATCGCGGCGCGATGCTCAAGCCAAGCTTCTAAAAATTGTGTGTCAAAGCGCGCCGCCCGCACATCCGGATCTGCCGCCAAAGCGAGATGCAGCGGCTTTGTCGTTTTAAGGCCACCGATTTTCAATTCATTCAGCGCACGTTGCATGCGATCCAATGCCGCTTCACGATTTTCATCCCAGACGATTAGCTTTCCGAGAAGCGAGTCATAGAAAGGCGGCACCGTGTAGCCTTGGTACAGCAACGTATCAAAACGCACGCCCGCACCACCGGGAATAGCGAGCGAGTCAATCGTGCCCGGCGCGGGCATAAAGCCTTTCGCGGGATCTTCCGCATTGATCCGGCATTCAAGTGCATGACCCCGCATGACGATGTCGCTTTGTCGCATGCGCAACCGTTCACCCATGGAAATTCTTATCATCTCACGAACGAGATCATAACCAGTGATCATCTCCGTGACCGGATGCTCGACCTGGATGCGCGTATTCATCTCAAGAAAATAGAATTCGCGCGTGGTCTCATCATAGAGATATTCAATTGTGCCAGCGCCTCGATAATTAACCGCTTTGGCAAGATCCACGGCCGATTGGCAAAGCCGCATACGAACATCTTCCGGAAGCATGGCTGCCGGCGCTTCTTCCCAAACCTTCTGACGACGGCGTTGCAAAGAACATTCACGTTCAAAGAAATGTACGACGTCATGACCATCACCAAGCACCTGCACTTCAACATGCCGCGCGCTTGAAACAAATTTCTCGATATAAAGCCCACCATCGCCAAAGGCTGCTAAGGCTTCAGCACTCGCCTGCGGCATAAGCCGATCAAATTCATCACGTGAATTGGCTACGCGAATACCGCGGCCTCCGCCCCCTGCAGATGCCTTGATCATCACGGGAAAGCCGGTACGTTCAACGACTTTAGCAGCTTCTTCAGGTGTCTCAACGCGACCGCGACTGCCCGGTACTGTCGGAACACCCGCCGCAATGGCCGCTTCAAGCGCTGATACCTTATCGCCCATCATGCGAATTTGATGCGGCGTTGGACCAACAAACACCAAACCAGCCGCCTCTACCGCTTCTGCAAAGCGAGCATTCTCGGCCAAAAATCCATAGCCAGGGTGAACCGCGTCAGCACCACTCGCCACAGCGGCAGCCACAACGGCATCAACATTAAGGTATGATTTTGAGGCCGATGGTGGTCCGATATTCACCGCAATATCAGCCAATTTAACGGCAAGCGACTCCGCATCAGCAAGACTATGCGCCTGGACTGTTTTGAGCCCAAGTTCCTTAGCCGCGCGAATAATGCGCACGGCAATCTCCCCACGGTTCGCAATGAAGAGTGTCTTTACTCTACGCGCCACGAAAAAATCCTCAGATGTTTAAAGTCATAAGCGGTTGGCCAGCCATAACGGGCTCTTCATTCTCGGCGATGAAAGAAGCAATGGTGCCATCGGCATCGGCATGGACCTCATGGAAACTTTTCATGACTTCGATCAGGCCAATCACATCGCCTTTTTTAACCGCATCGCCTTCTTTCTTGTAAGGAGCGGCATCGGGCGAGGGTTTACGGTAGAATGTTCCCGGCAGAGGGCTCAGAATATCTTTGGTCGCCATGATTAAAAGGTCCTTCTGAAGAGGTTTATTGAGATAAGCAGCGCCATCATGCTGCTGTGAGATAGGGCATTACGGCCTCGCGGACCGCCGTTGCAATCGCAACGGCGTTTGGCGAATCAGAATGAACGCAAATCGTATCTGCGCGAACGGCTACAGTCTTACCATTCACAGAAACTGTCGTACCGGTTTTAATCGCCTCGACGGCGCGCTTGGCTGCTTCAGTCGCATCCTTCCAATCATATTGCCGCTTGATGATCACAAAGCCATCATCCGAATAATCAAGGTCAGCATAATATTCAGACATGAACCCATGTCCGCGCTCAGTATAGACGGATTCATGCAGCGTATTGATCATACCAAGCAAGGGAACTTTGAAAATATCGGCAACATCGGCAACCGCATGCGCAATATCGGGTTGACGTGCCGCCATGCCATAAAGCGAGCCATGAGGCTTGATATGATTAAGCACCATACCCTCAGCCTCAAGAAAACCTTTTAAGGCACCAATCTGATAGATCATGCAATTGGTCATTTCCTCACGGGAAATTTTCATCTCGCGGCGACCAAAGCCTTGTAAGTCTGGCAAAGAAGGATGTGCACCGACCTTTACACCATGCCGCTTTGCGAGTTGCACCGTTGTGCGCATGTGGTTGAAATCAGAGCCATGAAAGCCACAGGCCACATTGGCGATTGAAATTAAAGGCATCAGAGCTTCATCATCGCCAAGCTTGTATAGACCAAAGGCCTCGCCCATATCGCAATTGATTGAAACCATTTTATGCCTCCCTTCAACGCCTTAAATTTTTATCATACCGATTTTCGATATGAATTTTTTACACGAACTTTGTCACCAAAAATTTCAAGCAAATCAAGACCGTCAACAACCAAGGATGTGCCATCCGCCTTAGTGGCTCGAAAACACCATTCTGTGAGAACGCGGTCTTTTGCGATCCATGTCGACCGGCTATTGCTCCATTGGGCATCTTTGAACGTATCAAAGATGTTTTGATACGCGGCTCGAACAGCGGCTTGCCCTTTGTGAACTGCACCGGACGGCGACGAACCTGCCGAAGCCAGAAAAACGCAATCATCACTCGACATCGCCATGATCGCATCAAGGTCATGGGCATTCCAAGCGGCTGAAAATGCATCAGGATTAAAACCGGTCATACTCTCAAATCTCAAAACACATCGAACACAGTCTTAATTTCGAAAAAAGTTCCGGACGATCCTTCGACCGCCCGGAACAATTGTTAATCGTGATTACTTTTTCACGAGATATTCAACCGGAATCGGCTCAGAGATCGTCCATTCATCAACAACGCCAGGCTTGCCGTTTTTGACTTCGGTGATGAGGTAACGACCGCGATTCTGGTGATGGATCTTGTCGGTGAAGGTGCGCGGACCGAACAGGGTCTTCTCGTCCTTCATCTTTTCGAGCTCCTTCACAACCGCGTCAGCGTCTGTTGTCTTCGCACGCTCAACAGCCTTCGCCCACACGTCGATCATGACATAGCCAGGATAGACATATTGACTCGATGGATCACCACCCGTTGCGGCCTTATACTTCTTGTTGAACTCGTTAACGGCAGGATTTGGATCATCGCCATAGACTGAGCCCTGATCAGGAACATAGAAGTCCGACAGGTCCGGCGTTGCATTGAGCCAGTAACCGCCGCTGACGCCCGAACCGTTGAGAATCATCGACTTGATGCCCGCTGCACGGATCTGCTTCACGGCGCTGACGACGCCAGGCATCATCGAGCAGAGCATGATGGCATCAGGTTGTTGTGGCAAGCTCTTGATGCGGGTGATTTGCGCAGCAATTGAGGTGTCTTCATTCTTGAAGGTGTCCTGACCAACAAGCTTTGCATCCTTGAGCTTTGGCATCATCCAATCGAAGCCATCGCAAATGCCCTTGTTATATTCAGTCCAGGTATCAAGAAGACGATAGAAGTTACGAGCTTTCTTTTTGTTGTAAGCCCATTCCGCCATAGTTGCGCCCTGCACAGCAGCGAGAACCGATGCCGAGAAAGAACGCGGACCTACGCCCTGAATACCAGCCTTGATCGACTCGGCGCAGAGGAAGAACGAAACCTTGCCTGCTGCTTCCGCCGCAAGAGCGGCCGGAGCACCAAAGTCATAGTCGCACGAAACGACGACAAGGCTTGCGCCCTTATCGATCACTTCGAGTCCAGCTTTCGCACCTTCTGCGCGATCTGTCTTTGTATCTGCTGCTACCGTTTTGATTTGCTTACCAAGAAGACCACCGGCCTTGTTGATTTCA
This sequence comes from Alphaproteobacteria bacterium, assembly GCA_037131735.1. GTDB lineage: Bacteria > Pseudomonadota > Alphaproteobacteria > Rhizobiales > Beijerinckiaceae > CAIUPE01. The sequence continues at coordinate 56,344 of JBAXQM010000006.1, read as the reverse complement.
TCAATGCGGATCATAGCCGCATCTTGTGCGGGCTTATCATAGGCCTGCATGAAGCCTGATGATGCCGTTGCGAAGCCGACGACAATATCGTCCGCTTTCGCGACACCCGTGCCGAGCGCCGCCATCATAACGGTGGCGCCGGCAACGCCGGTCAGCAATTTTTTCATCCTATCCTCCATTTGCGTTACACTTCATTTATCCTGCGATCAGATTGTCCATCAGGACTCCGCCGCCGCAGAAACGCGTTTGAATGGCCACCCTCGCCAAACAATTTCAGTATTTCGAGTTAAACCCGAAGGCCGTGCAATCAAGATCACAACCATCACGATACCAATGGTGATCTCCTGCAATCCGTTAGGAATAGCCAATATTGATCCGCCAATATCGACACCTTTCTCGAATTGCCGCAAAACCTGAATGATAACCGAAAGAACGACTACACCCATGACGGCGCCCGACAGACTGTTCATCCCGCCAACGACTAACATCGAGAGACATATGAAAGTCAGATTGAGATAAAACGTATCGGGCGTCACGACGCCAACGGAATGCGCGGACAAAGCGCCCCCTAAGCCGGCAATAAACGCGCTGATCACGAAGGCAGTTAAACGTTCCCGACCAATGTCTACGCCCGAAGCACTCGCTGCGATCGCTTCGTCACGCGCCGCACGCAAGGCGAGACCTGATCGCGAAATGGAATAAAGATGCGCAATCAAAATTGCTGCCGCTGCCACAAGGAAATACGGCCAGACAACGCGCACGATCGGAATCCCTACGACAGAACTCGTTGCGCCCGTTACACGTTCCCAATTCGAATATACAGTATTGATCACCGCCAACATCGCAAAAGTAGCGATTGATGCAGCGATGCCCGAAAGCCGCATCAAAATTTTACCAACAACAAGAGCAAAGAGAGCGGCAAACAAGCCGCCAAGCACAATGGCGACTCCAAAAGGCAATTTCGTTTCAAGAATCAAATCCGGCAGACCCGGAAGTGACATTTTTTTCATCATCGGCGGAATGGTCAGCCACGCGGTGGCATAGGCACCAAGGCATGTAAATCCAATATGGCCGAAGGAGATGACGCCAGAATTCCCGATAAACACGTAAAGACCAACAACAAGCGTCACCTTAACCATCGCGTCGATTACGACCTGGTTAAAGGGACCTGAATTAACAAGCGCCGCAAGCGCCAAAAAGAACACCAACACCATAATAAGAATGATCGGCGTCGAGAGAGTCCGCATAAATATAGAGGGGCGCTCAGTCATGGTCAGACCCTCTGCTTTGCGGAGCGTGGCGCGAACAGCCCATTCGGACGCCAGATCAAAACGACAATGACCGCGCCATACACAAAGGCATCGCGGAAGGGACGGACATCAAGAGGAAGAATAACCTGCATTAATACGCTGATGCCGCCGATTAAAAAACCTGCAACTACGGCACCCGGTAGACTGCCGAGCCCGCCAATCACCGTCGCAATGAACGCTACGAGCATAACGGATGATCCCATCTGGATATCGACCGTTCCTGTTTGCGTGACGAGAATTAATCCGATTGACGCGGCGAGCATTCCGCTGATCGCAAAGGCCAGTAGGATTACCGCATTGGCGCGCACGCCGAGCATGCGTGCCATGGTAAAGTTTTCTGCAGCCGCCCGCATTTCAAGTCCGAAACGCGTTCGTTTTAAAAAGGCAACAAGTGCTGCTAAAATCAACACCGTGATGATGATTGTAATGACCTGCAAAAGGGGAATGCGCGCATCGAGAATTTCAACAGGAAGCGCCAATTCAGACCACAAATCGATTGATTTCGGCCGGCTCGAAAACAGCATCAAAAGCGTATATTTAATGACAAAACCAAGCGCAAAGGAAGCAATCATCATTGTTGCGGGATTAGCATTGCGGAAGCGACGGAACACGAGGATTTCCGAAAGCATCGACAAACAAGCGCCTGTGGCAAGAATAATGGGGATCAATAGATAAGCAGGTAATTGTCCTGCAAAAACGATCGCTGCCGCGTCGATTGAGGGCCACAGAAGCGCAAAAACGCAAAACGAAATATAATCACCATGCGCAAAATTCACGAGTCGCATCACGCCAAAAATAAGCGCAATGCCAATTGCCCCCAATGCGTAGAGGCTTCCCAAACTTAGCGCATCAAACAGAATCTGCAGAAGAGCGGTCATCAATGATGCTCCCCATAACCGAAATAGGCGGCCTTCAAAGCGTCGCCTTTTGTCAATTCCCGCGCATCCCCTTCGAGAACAATCTCACCGCCGCGCAAGAGAATCATGCGACCTCCCGTCATCGTGGCGCGCGTTGAGCTTTGTTCAACGATCAAAAGTGTGAGCCCGCGCGTATCGCGTAATTTCAAAAGAACTGCGTAGACATCGTCGATAACTTTAGGCGCGAGACCCAACGAAGGCTCGTCAATCGCAATCAATTGCGGATTGGCCATCAAAGCGCGGCCAATCACCAACATCTGCTGCTGCCCGCCGGACAATACGCCCGCCGTTTGGTAGCGACGATCTTTGAGCATCGGAAAGACGCTGTAGATGGTTTCAAGCTCACGCTCGGCGGCATCCTTATCGTCGCGCATACCAACACCGAGGCGCAAATTCTCTTCGATCGTGAGTGAGCCGAACACGTGACGGCCTTCAGGCACCATGGAAAATCCTAGGCGCGCTATATCTTCCGGTGTGCGTCCTCCGATATCCGTATTGGCGAAATGTATTGTTCCCGACTTTGGCGCAACAACACCGGCAATCGCCTTGAGCAGAGTCGATTTGCCTGCCCCGTTGGGACCTGTAACGAAAAAGGTCTCGCCTTTTGCGAGTGTAAGACTCGCATTGCGCAAAGCGGTAAGGCGTCCATAGTTTACTGAAATGTTATCAATGGTGAGGAGACTCATAGGATCTCCCCTTCGGCATCGGCCTGCGTGCCCATATAGGCGTGTCGGACCTTCTCACTGGCTTTAATGGATGCCGGATCACCATCTTCAATGATCTCGCCGGAATCGAGAACATAGATGTGCTCGCAGATCCTCAACACCATTCCGATATTGTGTTCGATCAGAAGGACGCCACAACCAATCTCTGTAACAATCCTGCGTATCAAAGCAACAAGATCATCACCTTCGGCCGCTGACATACCCGCGGCGGGCTCATCAAGAAGGAGATATTTCGGTTCAAGCATCAAAGCGCGCGCAATCGCCACACGGCGCTCGTCTGTATAGGGCAGGCTTCCGGCGATCCGATCTGCAAGGGACGAGATACCAATCCATGCTAACATGGCCTCCGCGCGCGCTTCGGCGTCCTTACGGGATAAGCCAAGGCCCACGCCGGTCACCGCCAAATTATCAAGAACCGAAAGATCGCCGAACAACCGTCCCGACTGAAATGTGCGGGCAATGCCCAAATGACGAATGCGGTGGGCAGGCGCCGCATCAAGGGTCAGACCGTCCATAGCCACATGTCCCTGGGTGGCTGCCTGGAAACCGGTAAAAACATTAACCATCGTCGTTTTGCCAGCCCCATTGGGACCAATTAAGCCCGTAACGCGACCGCGCGGGATGGATAAACTGACCTTATTCAGCGCCCTTAAGCCCTCAAATGAAACCGAGATATCAACTGACGTGAGGGCGGATGAGGTCATGGCGTTACCGGGCGCTCCCCAGCGCATCCGACATGCGTGCTCTAATTTGTCGCTCCACCATCGGGTATTCCCTTTTGTTCCGCCGCAAAAAGGTGGATTTCATGCCTTTCGGGGTCTATGCGCCCAGCGATCAATGTCTTGATTGCCGGTGCACTTGTTAAAACCCGCCGCCTGAAAGCCCCCAAGCCAAGTGTCACAATCCGTAACCTTGATTTTATTGTTACCCCCATGATTGAGGCGAAGCTGACTATTGTAAAATATGAAAAATTGTAATCTAATTTCTGAAAATCAGATAAAGCTTTTACTGAAGCCATATCTAAGGTAACGGGGCACGATGGCCATTACACTCCGCCAAATCCGCTATTTCATTGCCACGGCAGACCGTGGACAGGTTAGCCAAGCGGCCACCGAGGTAAATGTCGCCCAATCAGCGATTACGACCGCGATTCAACAATTAGAGGCCGATCTCGGCGTGAGTCTGTTCACGCGCCATAATGCCGGACTTGCCCTCACCTTGGAGGGCACACGATTTCTGCAACATGCGCGGACAATCATGGCCGCCGTTAACGCGGCTGAGACCGCACCTTTGAGCACCTTGAGCACAATGTCGGGATTCGTAAAAGTTGGCGTCAGCTACACGGTCGCAGGCTATTTTTTACCCCGTCACTATGCTCGATTTGCACGCACATATCCGAACATCGAGGTCGAAATTTTTGAAATGTCCCGACAGGATATCGAGAGCGGCTTGAACAAAGGTTCGCTTGATCTCGCCGTGATGTTGGTTTCAAATATTCAAGATAGCGAAAATCTTTCCCACGAAACACTATTACGGTCCCATAGACGCCTTTGGCTTCCCGTGGAACACGCTTTGCTCCGCTCCTCTACAATCAGACTTTCTGATATCGTTTCACTCCCCTATATTATGCTCACAGTTGATGAAGCGAGCCGCACGGCTGAGCGCTATTGGCAAAAATTTGATCTCAAGCCGAATATTGTTTTCAATACGTCATCGGTGGAAGCTGTTCGCAGTATGGTGGCTGACGGACTCGGCATTACAATTCTATCCGATATGGTCTACCGCCCTTGGTCTCTTGAAGGACAGCGGATCGAATTGAGATCTATTGGAGATGACATTCCCACAATGGATGTGGGGCTCGCCTGGAATAAATTAAATGAACAAACACCCGCAACGACTGTGTTGAGAGACTTCTTGAGTCTCGCATTTAGCGGTGCGTCGCCCTGATAACAGACACCACTCCAATACATTACATTACCCGACCGCTGCCCGGTGTGATCCAGCGTCTATTGACGCGATCCATTTGATAAAAATACACTCACGTTTAACTCAAAGCTCGTTCACCTGCCTCTCCACTCCACCTCAAACTTTGGTAGACAGTCTTATGACCATTCTTATCACCGGTGCCAATCGAGGGATTGGTCTCGCCCTTGCAGAATATGAAGTAATACGTGGCGCGAATGTTATTGGCACCGCGCGTGGAGCATTGCCCGCATCCAAGGACCGACTCACATGGGAGCACCTTGAGGTCACAGACCATGCTTCGCACATTGCTCTCGCATCGCGCCTTGCAGGAAAGCCGATTGACCTTTTGGTTTGCAATGCCGGCATTTATCCTGATCGCGGCCAACAACTCGAAAGCGGATATCCCGCTGAGATGTGGACGGACGCCTTTGCTGTAAATGTTACAGGTGTCTTTATGACAATCCAAACATTGCTGCCCAATATTCGTGCAGCGCATGGCAAGATCGCGATCATATCCTCTCAAATGGCGTCAGATACAAAAGCACCGGGTGGTGCCTATATCTATCGTGCCTCGAAAGCAGCTGTTCTCAATCTAGGGCGAAATCTTGCAACCGATCTAAGGAATGAGGGTATTCCGGTTGGCATATATCACCCCGGATGGGTAAGAACCGAAATGGGCGGAAGCAGCGCCGATATTGGTGTTGATGACTCAGCGCATGGCCTCGCCTTACGTTTTGATGCTCTCTCGATTGAAACAACCGGATGTTTTGAATGCTGGGATGGGCGCGCCCATCACTATTGAGGAGTAAACTCTTAGAATATTTGCGTCTCAGTTGAAATAACTCACGCGGGCTTTTTACGCAAAGCAATCGCCATTCCGGCAAACATCACAATGATAGCCAGCCAGAAAAGAGTTGGAGGCGGCTCTCTGAAAACGACTAAGCTCCACAATATACCGGCAACAACGGCAAGATAATTGAAAAACGAAAATTTTGCTGGACCTACCCTGCGAATAATTTCGAAGAACAAAACATAAAAGGCAGCGTTAATGGCAGCGGCCGCCGCGAGAGTCATCACCATGTCTTGCCCCAAATTCGCGGGTATCGGCGTTTGACCAAAAAGCGGCACGATCAGAAGCGCGACAAGCGCCGCGCCACCTAATGTTCCTGCGGCCATCGACAGGGATCCAGTCGCTGCAGGCCTTATATATTGGGCAAGATTATTAGCAGTTGCGAACATGACGGGAGCGCCGAGCGAAAGCACAAACCAACCGCCGCTCTCCGGAGCAATAATGCCAGTCTGTGGTGATACAATTAGACCAATGCCAATAATCCCGAGAACCATACCGAAGAGTATACGACGATCGAGCACCTCAATACGTAAAAGAACGCCGATAAAGAGTGTCAAGATCGGTGAGAGACAAAGAACAAGCGTCAAAACAGAGGGATCAAGATGCGGTGCCGCTGTAACAAGTAAGCCCATCGGTAAGCCGACTACGAGTCCGCCAATCAAAATATAAGCCAAGATATGCGAGCGAGTTACACCAATTCTTTCGCCCCTGATCAAAGCAACAAGACCTAAAACCACAGCGCCGCCGAGGGACTGTAAAAAAGAAAAAGAAAGAGGCGGCCAGCCCAAATCAGCAGCAATTCGATTGACAGGAAAAATCGAACCGTAAATCAGCGCCGCGGCAAAAATCATGGGCATACCGAATTCCTCATAATCGACTGACAAAACTCGCTTTTAAGATAATCACACTTCAACGATATAAAAAGCCTGCCAAGGTCTCAAACTAACGGTGCGCTGAGACTTATTTCAAGTCCAAATATATGAATCCAAGCCTGAAATGTTCCAGCACGAGGAATGTAGAAGACGCAATCTACCCTGCCGGCAATCACATCACAAAAAATTCTCAACCTGAAAATATCAAATGCTCTCTCTTCGCACCTCTTGTCCGCCCAAGTCTGGTGGGACAATCATAGCAAATAGTATAAAAAAATATCTGCCTTTCACCTGTCCCACTCATCGCTAACCTATTGAATTCATGAAGATTGGGTCGACCGCCCCTGGGCACCATTAGGTTCGATTAAACTTCAATTGACACTCTCCAATATGCCCGCCTCGGGAAATGGTCACCTTCGGCAACCGGTGTGTCCGGCTATTCGGATCTTTCCATTGAAGTCAAAAGTTTCTCTTATGAGAAATCCTGTTTAACAGGGCCCGCTACAATCAGTCATAATGTCCCATTTGCAGAGTTCGCTTTAGATCTCGGTAGAAAATATTTAAGCAGCAAAGACCTGCGTCAACACCGCTCGTCCATCTTGTGACGTGCATCCTCAAGATTTCGAACTGTAGCTACAAACTCAGCCAAGGGCTCATTTTTATCTTCTTCTCGATAGACAAATACGACTTCGAGTTTCAGGTCCCGAAATTCAGCGATGTCCAATATTGCAAGATCACGATTTCTTATTTCATCAGCAATCACGTCATAAGGCATGATGGCAATATGATCGCTTGATTTGATCAGATCATTCATCTGATCCAGCCCATCGACATGAGTTGCCGACAGCAGCCAGTCGGGGTGAGACTTAAAATGCTCAATGTCAAAATGGCCGGATTCAAGAATTCTCATCAAAACTGGAAAATTGTATTCTCCGGCAAGCGGATAAGATTGGAGATCCACGACATTTGGATTTTTGAGCCTTGTTAAGGGATGATCGGTTCGGCAGACAAAATAGGCGCGCCAGACGCCCAATGTCTGAATCTTCACACCTTCGGGCGCAAGCGGCAACAAAGCACGCATCGTAATCCCGACATCAATATCATTCTGAAGAAGGCGTCGATAGAGATAAAGAAGATCATGATCGATCGATATGGGAATGTCAGGATGCTGAAGTGATACTTGTTTTGAGGCCTCGTTGATCCAAAGACGACAACTCCTCATTCCCGCTGCAATGCGCAATGAATGTTGTGTTTGTTCTGTTAGATCTTTTGATACCTTTTGAGAGATGTCGACTTTCGCGACTTCGACTTCATGCAGAATTTGACTGCCATATTTCAAAAATGGAATTACAAATTTGGTCGGCACCAAACCCGTATTGGTACGATTAAATAAAACGACATCGAGGCTTTCCTCTACCGAACGTATGCCTTTGGCTACAGCTAGAGCGGAAATTCCTAAAACCTTTGAGGCCGCGCTAATCGAACCAAGTTTCGCTAAAGCCTCAACCATCTCAATTTTATTGAGTTGAAGATCAAACGGATTAGGTTTCTGTTCAACACTCATTGATCGAATTCCCGGGTGGGTTGCGACCCCGATTAACTCCCAGTTATTATATCACATTCTTGCGATGTTAAAAGATGGACTCCTTTGAAATCTCTCGGTCAATTAGGGGCGCCAAAAATAGCCGGGACGAAAGTCAAACTCCCTCAAATCGGCATTGGGCCAAGCCTCCAGCTCAGTTTGGCTAAGCGAAAGCGGTTCCGGATCGGGTCTCGCTTGAATGGGACAAAAATAACGTGACGCATGGGTCCCAATTTTTTCTCGCGGTAGAAGAGTAACGGCCGTCGTCCCAACTTGCCAGTTCGTGCCATTAGCTCGATTACTGGAATCGAGAATATCCAGCAAAGCATCGCGCAATATAGGGAACGCATGCCGGGAATATTTTTCAAGAACCGTATTTCAACCTAAGTTTGGTTGCTCAGGAGCTCCAACGCGCGAAAATGTTAAGCTCGTGCATCATGGAACGCAGAGCTCATGAATGATCACAGTCAAGCCAACACCAAACGAAATGTCACTCTCTCTGGCCTTCATGGCTTAACGGGTATTGCGGCCTATTTCCGTATCCCCGCTGATCCGCGTCATCTTGCGCGTGAGCTCGCATTGGGCGAACGTGATGCAACCGCTGAAGATGTTGTCCGGGCCGCGAATGTATTGGGGCTGAAAGCGCGGATCATTCGCGATACATCCGCCAAGCGACTTGCGGCTCTGCCCGTTCCTTCGCTTGCGCTGACGAAAGACGGATCATTCATCGTGCTTGGCGGGCTAACGCCAAGCGGCTTGTTTCGAACCGTTGACCCGCTCACACGCGCCGATCTGGAGCGTCCTATTGAGGAAGTGTCCCAAGCGCTTGAGCCACTGATCATCCTCGTGCAACGCCGCATCGGTGGCCCTGGTATTCATCCCGCGCATTTCAGTTTTGCGTGGTTTTTACCGTCCATTTGGCGTTATCGCCGTGCGTTGGCGCATGTGCTCGTGGCGTCCCTAGCCTTGCAGATTTTTGCCCTGGTGACACCGCTCTTCTTTCAAGTTGTAATCGACAAAGTGTTGGTGCATCGAAGCGCTTCAACGCTGGATGTTATTGTAATCGGTCTCATCGGCATTTCCTGTTTCGATGTGCTCCTCCAATTTTTGCGAAGCTATGCGCTTACACACACGACAAACCGGATTGATGTTGAATTGGGCCAGCGCCTGTTCGCGCATTTGTTACGTTTACCGGTTTCATATTTCGAAACCCGGCCTGCAGGGCAAACGGTAGCCCGCATTCGTGAGCTTGAGACAATCCGTAACTTTATTACTGGGCAAGGACTCTTTGCCGCGCTTGATCTTGTATTTACCGTCGTGATGGTGGCGGTATTGTTTGTTTATTCGGTTAAACTGGCGCTGATCGTTATAGCCACCGTGCCGCTTTACATTCTCATTGCGGCAGTCATTGCCCCCGCTCTGCGCGAACGCGTGAAAGAGAAGTTTAATCGCGGAGCCTATAGCCAGCAATTTCTTGTCGAAACAATCATTGGTGCTCAAACCATAAAAGCGAGCGCTGTTGAGCCTGTCATGCGGGCGGAATGGGAAGAACGGCTGGCGGCTTATATCCGCACGGGTTTTGAAGCGGCGTTGATGGCCTTTGGCGGGCAAGATGCCATTCAATTGGTGAGCAAATTATCAACCGCGCTCTTATTGTTTTTTGGGGCTGTCGCTGTGATGGATGGCGAGATGACGGTCGGCTCGCTTGTGGCTTTCAACATGATCGCCGGCCAAGTGTCTCAACCGATTTTACGCCTCTCACAACTCTGGCAGGATTTTCAACAAGTCGCGATCTCCGTTGACCGCCTTGGTGATATTCTAAACGCGGCCCCGGAGCCCGGAAATGCGGCGATGGCAGCCCTGCCGCCACCTAGAGGCGCGATTGAATTTAAAAATGTCAGTTTCCGCTATACCCAAGGCGGGCAAGACATCTTAAAAAACATCTCGCTATCGATTGAACCTGGCGAGACAATTGGCATTGTTGGTCCCTCAGGGTCTGGCAAATCGACGCTGACAAAACTCGTGCAGCGTTTTTACGCGCCGCAAGAAGGTCAAATCCGCATTGACGGACTGGATCTAACGCAAGTCGATCCTGCATGGCTAAGGCGGCACATCGGTGTTGTGCTGCAAGAAAATCTGCTCTTTGCAAAAACCATTCATGAAAATATCGCCCTCGCCAATCCCGCTATGCCGCGTGCGAAAGTGATTGCGGTTGCAGAACTTGCGGGCGCGCATGAATTTATCGCCAAATTGCCGATGGGTTATGACACACCCATCGAAGAACGGGGCGCCAATCTATCCGGTGGCCAGCGTCAAAGATTAGCCATCGCGCGGGCGCTCGCTACGAACCCCCGCATTCTCATTCTCGATGAGGCGACCAGCGCGCTCGACTATGAAAGCGAAGTCATCATCCAACATAATATGGCAAAGATCGTGAAAGGCCGCACCGTCATCATCATCGCGCATCGACTCTCGACCGTTAGAAACGCCAACCGCATTGTGGGAATGATGGACGGCCGCATCGTCGAGATGGGCAGTCATGATGAATTAATCATCCGTGATAAAGGCCTTTATAAGCGGCTCTGGTCGATCCAAAGTTCCGGGGTTGCCGCATGAGTGAAGAAACCGCTCCAACGTCTCCGGCTACTCTAAGGACGGTCGGCAAAAAGCCATCGGCCTTAAACTTCATGTCACGAAGTGATCAGGAGTTTTTGCCTTCCGCGCTTGAGATTCTGGAACGACCGCCTTCCCCTATTGCCTTGGCACTCTTGGTCTCCATATGCGCAATCGTAGTGATAACGCTGACATGGAGTTGGTTCGGCTACACCGATATTGTGGCCATCGCACAGGGAAAGATTCAGCCCTCTGGCCGCGTAAAAACAGTACAGCCCATCGAAAGTGGCAAGATTGAGAAAATTCGCGCCGTTAATGGCCAGAAGGTTGCTGAGGGCGATACACTCATCGAACTTCAAAGTGATGACGCGCAGGCCGAAGGTCGTGCAATTGACGTGGCCTTATGGGCCGCCGGCGCAGAAAATATATGGCGCCTTGCCGTGGTCGAAGCGGCAAAAAGTAACGACGATCGTGCCAAGGTGATTTGGCCTGTTTTCATACCCCTTGAGGTTCAAACCCGCGAGGAACTAGTTGCCAAAGCTGATCTCACACAGTTACGCGCGCAGATATCGTCGTTAGACGCACAGCGAGATCAGAAGAAGGCGGAGCGAGAGCGCTTAACGAACACCATTGGCGCGCAAGAGGCATTGATTACCATTTTGAGCGAACGCGTTGATATGCGGCAAGCCTTACAAAATTCAGCATCTGGCACGAGAGCGAGTTTAATCGATGCGCAGGAAACGCTTGCCTATCAAAAAACTTTTCTCGCGACGGAACGCGGGCAATTGATCGAAGCCGAGCGGGGCATTGACGCCCTAACTGCAGAGATTAATAGAACACTTCAAAATTTTATCGCGGAGAATATTTTAAAAGCCTCTGACGCAAAAAGAGTGGCGGATGAGGCCCGTCCAAGGCGTGAAAAAGTGCAAGTGAGAATTGATAATCTCACCTTACGCGCGCCTGTTTCCGGCGTCGTCCAGGCCTCTTCCGCCGTTAATTCGGGACAAGTGCTTATCGCGGGACAAGAAGTTATGCGCGTCGTGCCTGATGGGTTAACTTTGGAAGCAGAAGCCTATCTACCCAATAAGGATATTGGTTTTGTGCATGAAGGACAGCATGCCTCCATTAAAATCGAAGCGTTCCCCTTCACCCGTTATGGTACGATCGAAGCAACAGTACTGCGGGTGGGGCAAGATGCCATTCCTTTGCCCGAAGCGATTGCATCGGAGAGTAGTCCCGGCCAATCAGCAAATCCCAAAGGACCTATCACCGCACAACGTGTGCAGAATCTTTACTATCCCGTTGTGTTAAAACTCGAGCGTTCGGCAATAACGAGTGGTGACAAAGACATCGCGCTTTCACCCGGTATGGCCGTTACAGCCGAGATAAAAACCGGAGAGCGTCGTTTGCTAGATTATTTTCTCTCGCCCTTGATAGAAGTCTCATCGCTTGCGATTAAAGAGCGGTAGTCGGTTCTGCCTATTACCTTGAAGGGCGGGCTGAACCGACGGACGAGTAAATCAGTGGCAGACCTCTAAAACCCACACCTCAACGGCATACCGGGCCTTTCTACGAGCCAAAGGACCGCAAAAGGCATCTTATCCCCAATCGGAGATGTGTCCCGCCCATTGAAGCCGACGAGCGTCTCGTGCCAATCTCGGTCAAAAGCAATTGAGCCATTTTAAGGATCACTGGTGAGTTTCGAGGACCGTATCGCCAAATTGGAATGCTGGCGGGGGAAGCCAAAAATAGAGCCCCTCTCCGGCGGGCTAAGCACGCGTTCATTCAAAGTCAGTGATTTTGGGGGCGATCATGTCGTCCGCATTGGATCCGATATTCCGGTGCACCATGTCAGCCGTAAACAGGAACGTGCTGTATCCCTTGCCGCGGCTCAAGCGCAAATTTCTCCCAAAGTCACATATTTCGAAGATGATCTCCTCGTCATTGATTTCATTCACGGTCAGACAATGACAGAAGCCGATATGAGGCCAAATCTTCGGCGAATTATCGACGTCATCCGGACTGTCCATGAGACAATGGCGTCACATCTACGCGGATCAGTGAATATTTTTTGGGTCTTTCATGTCCTACGCGATTATGTTGGACTACTAAAAGATCAAACCCAAGATCTGAGTGAGATTGAAAAGCTGATTTCAACGCTTGAAAAACTCCAAGAGCCCTTACCGATCATCGTTGGTCATCATGATCTTCTCCCCGCCAATATAATTGATGATGGCAAAAGACTATGGCTCATTGATTGGGAATATGGTGGGTTTGGCACTGCGATGTTTGACCTGGCCAATATCTCCGCGAATGGAAATTTTGATGCCGATGATGATAGCCGTATGCTTGAATACTATTTTCAAAGCAAAAATTCAGAACTCTTGATCAAGTCCTTTGATGCTATGAAAATTGCCAGCTCCTTGCGGGAAATGTTATGGGCTAAAATTTCCGCGCGCTATCTTGCGCTCCCTGGTATTGATTATGCTGCGCATGAGGCAGAGTATAAAAAGCGCTCCAACGCTGCGATTACCCAATTCGAAATCAGATATGGATATGCATTATGACAAGCCCCTCTGTTCCTAAACACGCTGATATTGTCGTTATTGGGGGAGGAATTATTGGCTGCTCAACAGCCTATCATCTCGCACGCAATCATAACGCCAATGTGGTGCTGCTTGAACGTGATCGCTTGACCAGCGGATCAACATGGCACGCGGCTGGACTTGTTGGACAATTACGATCATCGGCCTCCATCACTCAATTGCTGAAATATTCGGTCGACCTCTATAAGAAGCTTGATCAAGAAACCGGATTAAACACCGGCTGGAAGATGACAGGCTGCTTGCGTCTCGCAACCCATCCAGACCGCTGGGTTGAATATAAAAGACTCGCAACAACCGCCCAAAGCTTCGGCCTTGATATGAGCTTGATCTCACCTGCCGAAGTCAAAAAAATGTGGCCCTTGTTGAATACGGATGATTTGATTGGTGCGAGCTGGCTTCCGACTGATGGACAAGCAAACCCTTCCGACATTGCGCAATCCCTCGCTAAAGGAGCACGGATGCATGGCGCACAGATTGTTGAGAATGTTATTGTCAACAATTTTACGCTCGACAAAAATAGAATTAAAAAAATATCGACAAATCTTGGCGATATCACCTGCGACAAAATTGTGTTGTGTGCCGGCCAATGGACACGGCAGCTCGCTGAAATGGTTGGCGTCTCCGTGCCGCTTCAACCTGTAAAGCACCAATATATCATCACAGAACAAATTGCGGGCGTTCATAGCGATCTGCCAACCCTTCGTGATCCGGATAAAAGAACCTATTATAAAGAAGAGGTCGGCGGTTTAGTTATGGGCGGATATGAGCCCAATCCCCTGCCCTGGCTAACCGGTGACTTGCCTAATGATTTCGCCTTTCAACTGTTTGATGATGACTGGGGTCATTTCGAACAGCATTTAACTGCTGCCATTGATCGTATTCCCGCGCTTGAAAAGGCGGGCATAAAAAAAATGATCAATGGTGCCGAAAGCTTTACGCCCGATGGTAATTTCATACTCGGCCGTGCGCCTGAGTTAGATAACCTCTATGTTGGCGCAGGATTTAACGCCTTCGGTATCGCATCGGCGGGGGGGGCCGGATGGGTGCTCGCTGATTGGGTTCATGCCGGCGAAGCGCCAATGGATCTTTGGGTTGTCGACATTAAGCGGTTTGGTGACCATCATCGCGACAGAGCGTGGACCTGCGCGCGAACGCTAGAGGCTTATGGAAAACATTATACGATCGCGTTTCCTCAAGAGGAATATGAGTCCGGTCGCCCCCTTTTAACATCTCCGCTCTATGAACGACTAAAAGACGAAGGCGCAGTCTTTGGTTCAAAACTCGGATGGGAGCGCGCCAATTGGTTCGCGCCGAAGGGCATAGAGCCTAAAGACGAATATTCCATGACGGAACCCAATTGGGTTCCTTACGTGGGAGCAGAACATAAAGCAGCACGTGAGTCAGCCGCGCTCTTTGATCAGACTTCATTTGCAAAATTTGATCTTACTGGTCCCGATGCATCCAAAGTTTTAGATCGGCTCTGTGCCAACGACATTCGCGTTCCCGCTGGGCAGGGGGTCTATACACAAATGCTGAATGAACGCGGCGGGATTGAATGTGACGTCACCGTGATGCATCTCGATCATGAGCATTACCGGATCATCACAGGCACGGGCTTTCGAACACATGATAAATCATGGATCCTCGACCATAGTCGAGATATTTCGGATTCAACCCGCTTTACTTTCCAAGATGTGACTGAATCCTTTGCGGTGCTCGCTTTCATGGGGCCCCAATCCCGCGCCATCCTTGCTCGACTAACGGATACCTCCCTCTCAAATGAGGATTTCCCCTTTGGCTGCATCAGAAAAATAAATATCGCAGGCAAGGATGTGATCGCCTATCGCGTCACCTATGTTGGCGAGTTGGGATATGAACTTCATATTCCATTGGCTGATACACAATTTATATTTGATCAGTTGAGACAAGCCGATAAAAATCATGAGATCAAGCTTGGAGGTTATCGCGCCATTGAGTCACTTCGGCTTGAAAAGTTTTATCGCGCTTGGGGTGCCGATATTACGCCGAATGATACGCCCTTCGAAGCCGGCTTGGGATGGACCGTGAAGCTTTCAAGTGACGTCGATTTTATTGGTCGAAAGGCACTTGAGGCGCAATTAAACTCTCCGCTAAAAAAGAGATTGTCTTGCTTCACGCTTGAACGGAAAGATGTGACACTTGTCGGCCGCGAGACAATTCTTAGAAATGGAAAAATCGCCGGCTATTTGACGAGCGGTGGCTTTGGCTATTCAGTCGACCGCCCCATTGGCTTCGGCTATGTCAAAAACCCCGAAGGCGTTAATCAGGAATTTCTAACCTCTGGCGATTACGACCTTGTGGTCGCGCAAGACCGCGTGCCTGCAAAAATTCATCTGAAACCGTTATTTGATCCGAAAAATCAAAAGATAAAAGCGTGACTTTTAACCCAGATCGACAATCATAAATCATCGGCGTCAAAAACATAGAGACGTTTTATCTGATCCAAAGCATGGGCGCGTGAGGGATATCTTCCAATCAAGCGGAAGATAAGTTCGACCTCAATCGCATCGCCCCACCCCTCAATCGCGAGAACCTGACCATCATCCGCTTGGCAAAGCCAAATCGTTGGTGTCATTTCTGCGTTTAAGTGATCGAGAGCATTTTTGACCTGCCAATGGATTAGATGTTGCACTTCGGCAAAAGACGGTTCGACTGAATTGTTTTTCAATTTAGCCGCACGATCACGCCCGATATTATTGGCAAGCTTCAACCAGTTTACGGGATCATCAACACCGCGCAATAGATGACTATCACGCCGCAAGCCAATGCCAATGACCTCGCCAAAATCAGCAACGAGTTCATATAGAGCATTTTGCGAGAGAGTTTTTGCCATATCATTCGATTTACAAAATCATGGCTAGGAATCTAGATCAAAATTGACCGGAACAATAAATAATCGCGGGAAAAGTCGCCGTCCAAGCCCAAACAAAGCGATTGAGACCAAAGAAGCGAAAAACGAGTAGATGGAACACGAACGCGATGACACAGAAACCCACAGCTAATTGCTGATCGATGAGGACGAGGGGAAAGGACATTTCCCAGAGTATAAATGACCAAGAAGCCAGAATTGCAATCAAAGGCTTTCGAAAGAGTGAGTTTTCAGAGAGTGGTCCATAAAGACCGCCATCAAGAAAATAAGTAAGAGCCACTCCCTTTCGCCAATGGCCATTCAACAATTTCACAGCTCCCGACATGAAATAGGATGTAATGGAATGGATCGTTACATACCAAAGCGCCGCAGTCCACGCCTTCGCTTCATCGACAAACTGAGATGCCGTTACAACAATGAGCAGGCCCGTAACGGTGCAAACCGTCATGAAATCGCTACCGCCATTAAAGGCGCCGCGCCACCGAATAAGAAGTATAATCGTACTCAGAAAAAGAAAAATGCCTGAGAATAAAGTTACACCCCAGACAAGGCTCATGGCGAATAGAAGCCGAAGCACGAGATGGGTTGAGTGAACGGAGTCACGAAAAATGAAATCAAAAAATCCGCGTATGAACTTACTTGCATGAGAAAGATCCCCGCGTTGCACCGACCATGCCCAATTTGTTCGAACATCAGCCGAGCTTGAAAGTGTCAGAAATTCTATCGTTTGAATGATAAGGCTCAAGGATAGAAATGAGCAAAATAGACGGCTCGCGATTTCAAAAGACATGAAGCGTCTCATGAATGATTGGTGAGACCAAAACAACTGACTCAGAGTCTTCCAAGTTTAGACCGGGCAACATGCGAATCTCGAATTGATAGGCTTTGATCTCACTTTCATTGACATGACGGAGAATGAAATCGCCCGCAATGTTTTCGGTGAGCATATAGGAGACAAGACTCCCGGCACTTTGGGTCTCCGGAAGCGCTTGAAGATCGAGACACAAATGATCAATTAATGTCTGTTCCGTCATCCGTATATTATTTTGGGGATTAAAAAAGAGATCCGATAATTTGAATGATGCGCGGGGAATGAACTGAACCCAGTCGCTCCATTGTTCATTCGTCAAAAGTGCGCGCACAAAAAGACGCGGTTGATATCCGGGAGAATCAAAAAAGCGCCAGCTTGGAAAAAATCCCCTCAACAGGAAAAGCCACCGGCTTGTGAGGTTTTTCCCTCGCCTAATCAGCGCAAGCACGAGCAGTGCGAGATAAAGAGCAAGGATGAATGTCGAAACGACGAAGGCCATTACGCACCAGTACACAAAACTTAACTAACGACGTAAGTAAGACAAAAGATTAAAAATATGAATAAGGCAAGGAAAAGCCACCCCTGCGGATATGACACGCCCCCTAAGGGCTCTCATATTCAAAATTGCAGATCATCGTCATCCCCTCTATTAAAGAGCGCTCGCGCTTAAGAGTCCCCGTATCCATGCCCTTCTTTCGACGCCTTTTTCGATTTTTTAAAATCGCCCTTCAGGCGCTCATGGCACTTTTCGTTATAAGCCTCATATGGGGACGGATCTTTCCTCTCCCCTCCACGCTCATCATAGGTCAATTTGTAACCGGAACCGTTCCCGCCTGGCGGTGGGTCTCCATCGAGTCGATCTCGCCCGCCCTAACGAAAGCGGTCATCGCCGCAGAGGACCAGCGTTTCTGTTCACATTGGGGCGTCGACTTTGTTGAGCTGCAATCGGTCTTGTCTGATCGCGGCGGTCCTTCACGCGGCGCTTCCACACTCTCAATGCAGGTTGCCAAAAATCTCTATCTTTGGCCCGGTCGCTCATATATCCGCAAAGCACTCGAGTTGCCGCTTGCCCTTTTGATTGATCTTCTTTGGGGCAAGAAGCGGGTCATGGAGATCTATCTCAACATTGCGGAATGGGGACGTGGCATATTTGGCGCTGAAGCTGCCGCGCAATTCTATTTCAAAAAATCGGCCGCCGATTTGACTGCCGACGAGGCCGCGCGCCTAACGGCAAGCCTCCCAAATCCGATCCGTCGCAATCCCGCCCGTTCAAGCGGAACGGCCGCGCGTGTGGCGGAGAAGGCCTCGGGCATCACAACTGAGACAGCCTGCCTCAAATGGTGAGGTGCTAACCTTTCGGCCCGAAATCACACAATCGTTGAAGACTTCACCGTCCGAATATATCTCAAATCACGCCAATTTTATGTGTTTTTACTTTACAAAATTTTCAAACTAGGCCCTTCGCAAGCTCATTTTATTTGAAGCTCTTAAACTGCGGTGATAGGTCCGACGACGGCAGCGGCGCCTTGACCGTCGTGATGCAGGGGACATTTGCTATGTATGATACCGAGTCATGGACAATGTTTGTCCAATCCGCTTCCATTCTTTTGCGTGAAGGACTGGAAGTCATTTTGATTTTGAGCGCGTTAATCGCCTATCTTTTGAAATCGGGCGCACGCCAACATCTCTCATCGCTTTATATCGGCGCAGCGATCGGTGTAGCGGCAAGCTTCGGCCTCGCTATGATCATCGAAACGTTTCTGGGCGAAGAGCAGAGCGCGCTTCTTGAAAGCGTGATGTTGTTGTTAGCGGCAGGTCTGATGATTTACGTTTCAGGCTGGCTCTTCGTGAAACAAGATCCACGTGCTTGGCAAGCTTACATCCATAATCATGCTGACCAAGCGTTACAGTCGAAACAATCCGGCTTTGCCATTGGCGTTCTCTCCTTCTTCTCAGTTATTCGCGAAGGAGCAGAAACGGTCGTGTTCTATCATGCGCTAACAAAGGCAGAAGGTGGATGGACGTCAGCGATCGTGACCGGCTTCGTGGTGGCGGCAATTGGCCTCGCCTTTATCTTTATCGCCATGCGCCTTTTAACGGTGCGTTTGCCGCTTCGCCCGCTCTTTGTGGTGACATCGGCATTCCTCTTTGTGATGGCGTTCCGTTTCCTCGGCGATGGCTTGCATGAGCTGCAAGAAGCTCATCTCTTGCCGGAAAGCCCGATCAATATTCCTTCGCTTCTCTATTCGATTGGCTTTCAGAAGACCCTCGAAGCTCTGCTTCCGCAGCTCGTTCTTCTTGCCGTGGCTGCGGCAGGGTTTGCTGCTTTTCAATTCCGAAGGGCACCAGCGCAACCTTAAGCCTTGCGGATAGCATGACTTAAAGATTTCGAACCAAAATAAAGCCGCTCCCTTTTTTTCTCGAGGGGGCGGCTTTTCTATATCCTTGCCAGAAGGGGCGATAAGGACCAAACTATCCGAATGGCAATCGGGTCGACCCGTGGTCTCCCTGTCTGTTCAATGTCTATGTGAAAGAGATATTTCGACAGTCATCCAAATGAAAATCGAACAGACCCTATCGCACGCATGTTTTCGAATGGTTCCTCGTAACCTTAAAGTGATGTCACTCATCGTCTTTTTGGTTTTGTTGCCTAGCGCGCCTATGGCCTTTGCGATGAATTGGGAAGGCCACGACGATTGGCTTACAGAAGAAGCGCACGCCCAAGCGCTCCGCACAACGCTGCCAAAAGCAACGCCCCTTGCGAAGGCCTTTCCTTTATGCGCTGAGCGCGCGGCGCTGCATGCCCATAATCCCTATGAACAAAGACCTATTGCCGGCATTAATTGCACCGACCCTCAAGATGAGACAGGCCAACCCGTTCAGTAGGTTTTTTTGGCCCCGCAATTTGACATTGATGCGCATATCGGCATCTTCAGCGGAGATTTTTTAAACAAACTTCGATCAGGGGTGGAGTGATTATGAAAGCGTTGAATTGGGGCATGATTGGTGGGGGTGAAGGCAGTCAGATTGGACCGGCCCATCGCATCGCGACGGCCATGGATGGGCACTTTGTCTTCAAAGCTGGCGCGCTTGACGCTGATCCCGCCCGGGGGCGCGACTATGCACAACGTTTAGGGATAGCGTCCGACCGCGCTTATGGCGATTGGAAAGAGATGTTGCAGGGCGAGAAGACGCGCGCGGACCGCATTGACCTCGTCACCATTGCGACACCAAACTCAACGCATTTTGAAATCACAAAAGCATTCTTAGAAGCGGGCATCGCGGTGCTCTGCGAAAAGCCGATGACGGTGACGGTTGAAGAAGCTGAAGAGATTGCTGCGACCGCCAAACGGACGGGCACGCTCTGTGCTGTAAACTACGGCTATAGCGGTTACCCGCTTGTGCGCGAAATGCGTGCGATGATCAAACGCGGCGACCTCGGCAAAATTCGATTGATCCGCACTGAATTTGCCCATGGCTTTCACGCTGATGCGGCTGATGCCGATAACCCGCGTGTCCGGTGGCGTTACGATCCGGCGCAAGCGGGTATCTCGGCGCAATTTGCTGATTGCGGTATTCATGCGCTTCATTTGGCAAGCTTCGTTGCCGGACAAGATGCCAAAGAATTATCGGCGAGCTTTGCGTCGGTTCTTTCAAGCCGCACGCTCGAAGATGATGCGTGGGTATCGATCCGCATGGATGGCGGCGCGCTCGTGCGGCTCTGGACGAGCTCAGTGGCGGTGGGCCGCATGCATGGTTTCAACATCGAAGTCTATGGCGAAACTGGCGGCTTACGCTGGACACAAGAATGGCCGAACCAACTCTTCTACACACCTTTGAATGGGCGCACGCAAATCATTGAGCGTGGCAGCTCAGGACAATCGCCAGAAGCCGCACGAGCAACGCGCGTCACCATCGGCCACCCTGAAGGTTTCACCACTGCTATTTCAAATATCTATCTCGACCTTGCTGAGGCGATTACGGCGAAAAAGGACGGTCGCGCTCCAGACAGCCATGCGCTGTCATTCCCAACGGCTGTTGATGGCCTGCGCTCGATTGCGGCCATCAAAGCGGCTGTCGACTCCCACAAAAATGGCGGTCAATGGACGGATGCGCGTCCACCCTCTTTAAGGTGAATACGCGCTTAGCTTGATGCGGATGATAAAATTGATTTCAGTGTGACAGACGGATCAGCCAGAGCGGCTTCGCTCGGGTGACTGCGCTTGTCGATCAGCATTTCTGAAAGACGAATATCGCGCGCGATGCGATTACCCGGACCGATACCGCTTGCCGCAACAAGTCGCCCTGCCTCATCAAAATGAAAGAGAAGAACACACTCTTCATCTATTGATCGCGTGACGGTCTTTGTGCCCTCAGAAGGCATACCTGCAATTTGCAGGGAAAGATCATAGTGATCAGACCAGAACCAAGGCACCGCGCTATAGGGTTCTGTCGTGCCCAATACGGCGCGCGCGACATACGCCCCCTGCTCTTGCGCCGCACGCCAACTCTCAAACCTCATGCGCTTTTGGCCATAAAGCGGATGAGGAAAGGAGCAGCAATCACCGGCGGCAAAAATATCGGGATCGGATGTGCGGAGATGTTCATCAACCGCAATGCCATTATCGATCGACAGCCCTGCGGCTGCGGCTAATTCTATATTCGGCGCCGAACCAATACCCGCGACAATCACATCGCTCGAGATTTCAACGCCATCGGACAGAGTGATAACACGGGTAGAATTAATCGATGATATCGATTTCCCGATATGAAAATTGACGCCGGCTGCACGATGGCGCGCTTCAATACGCGCAGCGATCACTGCAGGAACGGCACGAGCGAGCAAGCATGGCGCTGCTTCAATGACTGTCGTTATGACGTCCCGTTGGCGTGCGGCCGCAGCCAATTCCAATCCGATAAAACCGCCACCAATAATCGTTAAGCGACACCACGGCTTGAGTTCCTCATAAAGAGCCTTCGCATCAGTAAAGGTTCTTAAGACCCTAACATCACTACGCTCAAGTCCATCAACCGTGAATTTGCGCGGACGCGCGCCC
This sequence comes from Alphaproteobacteria bacterium, assembly GCA_037131735.1. Lineage (GTDB taxonomy): Bacteria > Pseudomonadota > Alphaproteobacteria > Rhizobiales > Beijerinckiaceae > CAIUPE01. Next base: position 34,128 of record JBAXQM010000006.1, on the reverse strand, counting down.
GTTGCGAGGACGAGGCGATCATAAGATAGGCTATCGCCATTTGAGAGAGTTACCGTCTTCGTGTGCCGATCAATTTGAACGGCACGCTGATCACGATGAAGCGTGATGTTTTCAGAGGCGAACCTCTCTGAACCCATAATCGGCTTTAACACCAATTCGTCGGGACCCAGCTTGGAAAGCGGCGGCCTTTCATAAGGATCCGCCACTTCACCATTAATCAGATCAATTGCGCCATCATATCCATCTTCGCGAAGAGCGAGTGCCGCACGCGTGCCGCACTCGCCTGCACCAATAATGACGATGCGACGCCGATCGCTCATATCGAGACAGAAATTTCCGATTTGCTCTGCATGGATTTGACAGCAGCATCAGCCAATTCAAGCGCCTTCAACCCATCAAGGCCTGTGGGTGAGATCGCAGCGCCCGAGGTGATCGCCTTCACGAAGCTTTGCAACTCGGTGCGATAGGCAGCCGCATAACGCTCCATGAAGAAGTCGAGAAGCGGCGCATCATGATAGCCGTCTTTATTGGCAAGCGTGACTGTATTGTTATGAACATTCGCAGCACTCACAGCACCCTTTGAACCATGCACTTCGATGCGCTGGTCATAGCCATAAGTTGCGCGGCGTGAATTGGTGATGACGGCAATCTTGCCGCCCTTTGTGCGCAAGGTTGCTGTCGCTGTATCGACGTCACCGGCAGCGCCAATCGCCGGATCGACAAGGACTGAGCCTGTCGCCGACACGCCGATGATCTCGTCATCTCCCAATAAGAACCGTGCCATATCGAAATCATGGATCATCATATCACGGAACAAGCCGCCTGAACGCTTGACATAATCAACAGGCGGCGGACCGGGATCTCGTGAAGTGATCTGCACCAATTCAACCGTTCCAATATCACCCGCATCAATGCGTGCGCGCGCCGCTGCAAAATTCGTATCAAAGCGGCGATTAAAACCGATCATCAATTTTGCCTTTGTGGCTTCGACCGTTTTAAGGCAAGCCCGCACACGATCAGCGGAAAGATCAACCGGCTTTTCGCAGAAGATGGCTTTCCCCGCCTTCGCTGCCAATTCAATTTGATCAGCATGCATATCGGTTGGCGTGCAAATCAATACGGCATCAATCGACCTATCCGCGAGGATGTCTTCGACCGACGCGCGGCGCGCGCCTGACATCTGGACAATATGATCAGCCGCCGCATCAATCGGATCAAAAACCGCCGCTAGCTTTGTGCCGGGAATACCGAGAATGGCGGTGGCATGTGTTTTACCGATACGGCCCGCGCCTAAAAGTCCGAATGATATTGTCATCTTGATGATCCTTGTCTCGAGTCTTGTTAAATCAAATTATGTTAGATCGGCCGCTTAGGCGAGATCGATGAAGACCGCATCGCCCTCGATTTTGGTCGGGTAGGTTTTCAAATCGATGCAGACCGGTGCGCCCTTTGCCTTGCCGGAACGATAATCGAAACGACCATTATGTTTGGGGCATTCGATGGTGAAATCCATCACGAGCCCATCAGCGAGATGGATTTTCTCATGGGTGCAAAGACCATCCGTTGCATAAAATTGTTCGTCTTTGCGATAGATTGCGAAAGTCGAACCCTGATGATCGAAACGGATCACGTCTTCATCTGGAATATCATTGACCGCGCAAGCTCTCACCCAATTTGCCATGATGTCTTTGTCCTTCACCTCAATTATTGCGGCGGATGCTTAGCATCGATTCACGTTTTGGCACGCATTTTTTTACGAAATGCGGCCATCTCGGCTTTCGGCGCCGTGACAAGATAGGGCTCGGACGGATAAGCACCCTTCTGCACGTCTTTGACAAAGCTCTTGAAGGCCCCGATCCGCATCTCCTGAATCCGGTCATATTCCTTCGCAAGATCAACGTATTTTTTGGAATGTCTCGGCATGTGGCCGCGATTGGTGCCGAGCACGTCGCACGCAAAGAGATATTGGCAATCACCGCCCGCGCCGCCGCCCATCGAGACCAGAAACAGCGATGTACGCTTAGAAATCTCTTCCGTTACTTCAGGGGGCACAACTTCAATCTCGACACCAAAAGCACCGGCATCTTCATAGGCGCGGCAGCGCTCGTAAATCTCCCATGCACTCTCAGCCGTTTTGCCGACTGCTTTAAAGCCGCCCGTCCACGTGCAATAATGCGGGATCAATCCGACATGGCCGATGACCGGAATTTTTTCATCTGCCATACGGCCAACCGTTTCGATTGACGCGGCGCAATAAACAGCATCGGCACCGTGACGCATCATCTCATAGCCCCAGCGCAAGAAATCATCAGTCGGGCCCGGATAGTCCCACACACTTAAACCCGGGATCGCAAACAATGTCGGCGCAACATCACGAAAGCGCCGATCTGCAAGCATTGTTGGAGGCACCGACACCATATCGATACCGGCGGCTTCGGCTGCTGCCAGCTCGTCCCAGCTTTCGACACGCATCATCGTATATTGATATTTGCCCTTATTCGCGCGGATATCAGCGATTGTTGGTCGTTTCCTTGTCATGACACATCTCTCCGGCTGAATGGGTTCGATTTCGTTGCGCGACCAAAGAGCCCCGCTTTCAAAGTGCTACAATCAACACGAGGATAAAGTCGTTCGATCATATGTTTTCCTTCGTCACGGTGACAAAGGGGATCGGACGGAAATCAACAGTCTGCTCAAGCAGTCCCAAGCGATAAAGTGCCATATCCAAAGCGCGGCGCGCTTGTGCCTCAGGCACCTGATCGATGATCCCCGCCATCGTGCCATCGCGCAGGGCCGCGCTAGACCGTTCCGTCAATTCATGTCCGATGAAGCAAATATCCCGCCCTCTCGAATGACGACGAAGAACGTCAGATAAAGTAGAATTTGTTCCGCCTGCATTATAAAGCCCAACAAGATCAGAATACTTATCGAGCGCTTCTTGCAACGACTCCCGCGACCGGTCTGCATCATCATGATGAAAGGAGACTGTTGATAGGTGTAAACTGCTTTCGCTTTGTCGCGCGAGAAAATCGGAAAAGCCTGAGACGCGTTGGCGATGCGCCTCATAGATTCCGGAGTGGCACATCGCGATGACGCGTCCAGCGCGGCGTTGCATGCCGCACATTAAGAGCCCCGCCATGCGACCCGCTGCCGCATTTTCAATGCCGATATAATCGGCATCAAGCCCGTTCATACGCGAAACGATTTGAATAATCGGTACACCGCGCTCGCGTAACGCAAAAAGAGCTCGCCGCACAGCGGGATGCTCCGGCGCTGCAATGATGACTGCGGAACGTCGAACCGCGGGATCCATCAGCTTTCGTGCAATCGCCTCAGGATTGGATTCATCCATAAAGGTGCGATGAACGGAAATTGCCGGATCAAGTGTGGCAGCGATCCGCGCAAAAGCGCGCGCCAATCTTTCGAAAAAAGTCTGTTGCGGATTCACGAGCAAGACATCAATGCGCATCAGGCCCTGATGCTTGCCCGGAATACGCCGCGGATAATCAACATCGCGCAAGGCGCGGATCACCTTCTCCACCGTCTCGGGGCGAACACCGCCGCGTTCATTCAAGACGCGTTCGACGGTTGCCGTTCCCACGCCGGCCAATTCCGCAATCTTTTTGATTGTTGTTTTCGAAATGGGATTAATCCGCTTCTGATTGTGAAGGTGATTAACTGAAGACGCGCCTCACAATGTGAGAGGCTTCGACGGCGATGGCGCCCCTTCATAAGCGCCCCATACAGATTGATCGAATTGAATGACCGATCCGGTCATCAATCCCGATTCATCGGACGCCAAAAACGCCACCGCACGCGCGACTTCTTTCGGATCCACCAAACGCCCGAAAGGCATATTGGGTGCTGCTTTTTCAAGCCAGTCGGGCGGATTGCCATCCGACTTCTGGATTGCATGCTCGCCTTCGGTTTCCATCCAGCCGATATTCAAAGCATTCACGCGAATGCGGTTTTTAAGTGCGGCAAAGGCGATATTCTCAGTAAGGGTTTGCAAAGCGCCCTTTGTTGCCGAGTAAGCGGCCAAGAAGGGTTGACCCGCTTTCGCCGACATTGAACCAATATTGACAATCGTGCCTTCAATTTTTTCGCGCAGCATGATCTTGATCGTATCCTGCATCAGGAAAAACGGACCACGCACATTGACGGAAAACAGTTCGTCAAAGAGTTCGGGTGACGTGTTCACAATCGTGCCGCGTCTTGTATCGGCGGCGCAATTGACCAGCACATCAACGCGGCCGAAGGCGCGATCGGCCTCTGCGATAACGCGACGACAGTCTTCAACTTTTCCGAGATTGGCCTCAACAAAAATTGCCTTTGTCGAAAAACGTACGGCAAGATCCTTTGCATTGGCTTCGCCGCGTGTCTTGTTGCGTCCGCACAAGACAAGACCGGCCGCGCCCCGCTCGGCGAGCAATGTCGCCACAGTCAAACCCAAGCCTTGTGTTGATCCGGTCACAACGGCCACTTTTCCTGAAAACTGCGCCATAATCTTGTCCTCACCTATTTGTATTATTGCTATGAATAGTTCTGGTTTGCGATGGCCTAGACTGCCTCTTCTGGCAGAGATTTAAAAGGCTTTGCGGTTGGGGGCAAAACCCGTCGCACGAAATAATCCGGATCTCCGACTTGTCGGATGATTGTGGGTAGAATTTCACGATAGGCATCCCAAAACCCGTTATAGGGTGCGGGCGTATCGCTGAGCATCTCGGCATGGAGTTCGGGCAAGCGATGATAAGGCACCATCGGGAACATGTGGTGCTCGACGTGATAATTCATATTCCAATAGATGAAACGGCTCACGGGATTCATATAGACCGTGCGGCAATTTTGCCGGTGGTCAAGAACATCTTCGGCAAGGCCGATATGTTGCGTCAAACCGCACAAGAGAGCGTGCCATGTTCCGTAAAGACGCGGCAGGCCAATCACCATCAAAGGAAGAACGGACTGGAGTGCGATGCAGAGCGCCCCTGTCGTTACATAAATCAGCACCCATAAACGCGCGACAATATACACCTTGGACCACTCGGACTCAGGCACAAACTCCTTCTCATCGCCAGATAATACGCCGAAAGCGTGGCGAAGTGTTTGCCACAGTGCCACCGGCGCATCGATCAATCCGAAAAAATTGAGAGCCAAGCGCAAGAGATCGGGCGGACGCATCGCCACGATTTCCGGATCGCGCCCGACGATGATCGTATCCGTGTGGTGGCGTGAATGGCTCCATTTCCATATCACGGGATTGCGCATGATCATGAAGGAAGCAAGCTGATAAACGACTTCATTTTTCCAAGGCGTCCGGAACGCTGTGCCATGGCCGCATTCATGCCAGCGGCTGTCGCTTGCCGAGCCATAGAGCACGCCATAGGCAAGAAAGAGCGGGATCGACCAGAAGCTTGGCCAGAGATAGATAGCAGCTGTTGCTAAAATGAACATTGAACCAAGCCAGATCGCCGTGTCGCGGGTGGCTGGCCCATCAGAACGCTGCATCAATTCCTTCATCCGGGCGCGCGGAATATCGGTCCGATACCACTCGGCATTGGCAAGCCCACGCTCGATGGCCTGCTGGTTCAGCGGGCCTGTCAGGGAGTAATCCCTTGGAAAATCAGCAAGATTTGTTGATTTTGTGTCGAGAGCCAGCATCGGGCTATCCCTACCTATTTTGCAATGAGAGTCGATTGCTCCGACCCTATGCAGGGACGTTCATATCTGAAAACCACTATCTTGATCAAATTTGATCAAGATAGTGGTTGTTTCAAATCAACAGATTTCAGATCGTTCGATGGGGGGCCTATTTATCCGAAAGGAACCCTCGCCCATTGTTCTAGGCTTTGACGTCGCGCGAAAACTACGCAACACTCAGGGTGCTAAGTACTCCGGTCTACGGGGCGATGCTAAAAAAAATCAGGTGCGATCGGACACCATATTTTGGAGGAAACGGATGAAAAAGCTCGTCATTGGCGCGGGTGCCGCTGCCCTGATCAGCTCCGGCGCTCAGGCAGCAGACAAGAAAATCGGTGCCACACTTTCAAGTCTCGAATTTACATTTATTGCTGTGATGGCCAAAGGCATGACAGATCATGCTGCAAAGCTTCCTGGCGTTAAGTTGCAGTTGGAAGACGCCAAGAATGACGTCGCCAATCAGCTCTCTCAGGTTCAAAACTTCATTGCTTCGGGCGTTGATGCGATCATCGTGAATGCGGTTGATACATCGGCTACGCAAGCCATGACGGATGCCGCAGCGAAGGCCAAGATTCCGCTCGTCTATGTCAATCGTCAGCCTATCAATGTTGATACGCTGCCTGACAATCAAGCGTTCGTGGCATCGAACGAAGTTGATTCCGGCACGCTCGAAACAAAAGAGATCTGCCGCATCCTGAAAGACAAGGGCAAAGGCAAAGGCGCTAATGTCGTTGTGCTCGTCGGTGAATTGTCGAACCAAGCTGCTGTGCAACGTACAAAAGACGTGCATGACGTGATCGCAACACCAGACTGCAACTTCATGAAAGTTGTTGAAGAACAAACTGGTGGCTGGAAGCGTGATGCTGGCCAAGACATCGTCACCAACTGGATCTCGAAGGGTGTGAAATTCGATGCCATCATCGCCAACAACGATGATATGGCACTCGGTGCAATCAATGCGCTCAAGAAGGCTGGCATCTCAACTAAGGACATTCCTGTGGGCGGCGTTGACGCCACACAAGAAGCCCTGAAAGCGATGCAGGATGGTGATCTGGCTGTGACCGTATTCCAAGACGCTGCTGGCCAAGGCAGCGGCTCAATTGATACGGCGCTCAAGATTGCGGGCGGTGCAAAGGTCGACAAGAAGGTCTATATCCCCTTCCGGCTCGTGACACCTGCGAACATCAAAGACTATCTCGCAAAAAACTGATTGATTGAACGCGAGTTTTCTATTCTGAACGAATATGACGCGTCGGGCTTCGGCCCGGCGCGATTTAAAAAAACGCAGGGATGATCAAATGACGGACTCAAGTGTTGCCGCTATGCCGGGCGCACGCTCCAAGCGTAAAGCATGGCCTGCGGAATTGAATGCCCTGATCGGGCTCATCGTCATTATGATTTTATTTGAAATCATCGGCTGGATTGTCGTTGATCAAAGCTTTTTGATGAACAAATTACGCTTGTCGATCATGATCACGCAGGTTGCCGTGGTCGGTATTCTCGCGGTGGGTGTAACGCAAGTCATTATTTCGGGCGGTATTGATTTGTCCGGCGGGTCGATTATTGGCGCAACCGCCATGATCGCCATGAGTTTTGCCCAAGTGGGCACGAATGCGCGTGCAATTTTTCACGCGCAAGGCTGGGTCGATTTACCGATCATCATTCCGATTATGGTCGGCCTTTCCGTGGCGCTGATCTGCGGGCTGATCAACGGGTTGTTGATCGCCTATGTGAAATTGCCGCCCTTTATCGCGACACTCGGAATGATGGTATCGGCTCGCGGTGTGGCGCTCTGGTACACGAAGGGCCAACCGATCAGCTTCCCGACCGAAAGTTTCATGGCGATTGGTGACGGCTTGATGCCAGTTTGGATTTTTATAGCCATAGCGGCACTGTTTACTTTGATTTTGAAATTCACTGTTTATGGGCGACACACTTACGCGATTGGATCGAATGAAGCCTCGGCACGCATGTCGGGCATCAATGTCGAGCGGCATCTGATGCAGGTTTATGTGATCGCAGCGCTGCTTGCAGGCCTTGCTGGTCTGGTGCTTGTTGCCCGCGCGCAAACCGCGCAAGCCGTATTCGGCACAATGAACGAACTTGATGCGATTGCGATGGCGGTAATCGGCGGCGTGTCGCTTTCGGGTGGCCGCGGCAGTATTTTGGGTACAGCACTCGGCATGCTGATTTTCGGAGTCATCTTTTCCGGTTTCATCTTCTTGTCGGTCGACGCCTATTATCAAAACATGGTGAAAGGCGCGATCATTGTGGGTGCGGTGGCGCTTGATCAATGGCGACAAAAACGCCAGGCACGGGAGGTCTGACCCATGTCATCAAATAGCTCCGACATCATTCTCAAGACCGAAGGTCTGACGAAACATTATGGCGGTGTGCACGCGCTTGAAGATGCCAATTTCGAATTAAGACGCGGGGAACATGTCGCCATCATGGGCGATAATGGCGCCGGCAAATCAACCTTTGTGCGTCAGATTACGGGTGTTGAACAACGCACGCGCGGCCGCGTTCTGTTTGATGGTCAAGAAGTCCATTTCAAAGGTCCGCTCGAAGCACGCGAAGCTGGCATTGAAACCGTGTTTCAAAATCTCGCTTTGGCTGATGATCTTGATGTGCCCTCTAATCTCTTTTTGGGCCGCGAGAAGATTCTCGTAAAATTGGGGCCCTTTTCTATTCTCGATTTCAAAGGCATGCGCACCGCAACAGAAGATGCGTTGAAGCGCACCGCTGTAAAAATTCCAAACCTTGCTAACACAATCCGCAATATGTCAGGCGGCCAACGGCAATGCGTGGCGATTGCGCGGACCGCGACTTTTGCGTCTAAACTCATCATCATGGATGAACCGACCGCAGCGCTTGGCGTGCAAGAAACTGCGCAAGTTGAAAACATCATTCGACAACTCAAAGCGAATGGCGAGCCGCTTGTTCTGATCTCGCACAATATGCGTCAGGTGTTTGAACTAGCGGATCGCATAGTAGTGTTCCGTCGTGGTCGTATCGTTGCTAATCTGAAAAAATCAGAGACAAACAGCGAAGACATCGTCGCTTACATCACGGGCGCGAAGACAGGAACGGATGGCCGCGCCACTCATTAAGGCGCGGTCTCCTTTTTTATAATTATACGATTATAAGAATTAGTGCGTGAGACGACGCTTAACATAAGCGTCAAACTCGCTCTTCACTTTCTCACTCGTCCAATTCTCATGAAGCGCTAATTTCAAAAGATCTTGTTGGCTTGGCGGCGCCATACCCGACAGTGGTGAATCAATATCAAGATTGGCCGGGAACGGATAACCTTCCGCAGTCGCGGCAATCACGAGATCGATTTGACGTGGCGAAAGCTTACCTGCTTTGACCATGCTATGGAGCGTTGGATAAAGGCCTACACTCATCCGCACGCGATCAACCACTTCGATTGAGCGGCCATAACCCGAACCGATTTGCATCAGATTGGCAAAGCGCACGATATCTCTCGACACGTTGTTGCCGGCGGCATGAAAGAGTGCGGGGTTGAAAAAGAGCGCATCGCCCTTTTTCAAGGGTAGTTGGATGTGATGCTCAAGGAAATAGTCGCGGAATTCGGGGCGAAGAATCGCGAGATAGCCCGGCAAATAGCGTTGGGAGAACGGCAAGAGCTGTGTCGGCCCGCTTTCAATCGGCATGTCGCAATGAGCGATGGCACCTTGAAGTGTGAGTTCTGCCGAAAGCCGATGGGCATGCGCTGGATATTGATAAAGCTGCTCGGCTGTTTGAAAGCCCATATGATAATCGCGATGCGCGGTTTGCGCTTTACCACCCGGATAGACGACATTTACTTGCGTGGTGATTTGGTAAAGTGGACCGAGCCACGCGCGGCTAATCAAATCAACCACATCAATCGCGTTATAGTGAATAAACGCCTCGGGGTTAGCGACGCAGAGCTTCTCATGCGCATTCCAGAGACGCGCATTTTGACCCACTTTGCCGAAATGGTCACCGCGCTCACCCATCACGCGCTTTTCTTCAGCAATCAAACCGTTCAAAACATCGGTCGTGCGGTCAACAATGCTGGTATCGGAAAAGGCGCCACGAAACACGACAACGCCCGGGCCATCAAGCAATACATCCGTCCACTCATTCATATAGCGGTCGATTGAGCTCTGATCATCAAGCAGAGCATGAATCTTTGAGGCATTATAAATGGGGACGCTTTTTTCGACGCCATCGGCTAAGGGGCAGCTCGTCTGCGCCTCTGCCTTTTTTACATCGGCAATAAAATCCTGCAGCGAAATCGACGTCTCATCAAACCAGCGCGTGCGCGGTGCGGGGACATGTCTGTTCATGTGGGGCCTCCCGAAGGGTGGTTGTTTATTGTTCGCAATCTATCATATCAGGGACCCAGATCGCGAATGATTTTTGCGGCAAGCGTGCGCATCGGCTCGATTGTGCCCGAAAGAATCTTAAGCCGGTCAAATTCAGCCGGATTTGCATCAAGCTGGGCACGCAAAGACCGCCCGAATTCCTGCCTGAGTTCCGTCCCTATATTGAATTTCTTGACCCGCGTTTCTTGTGACAAACGGCGCCGTTCATCCGGAAGAATTCCGCTACCGCCATGAAGCACGAGAGGGACCGTCGTAACGACTTCGATACGTTGAAGCAGATCCCGATCGATTACCGCGGCATGCGTTGTCTGGAGGTGGACGTTACCGACCGAAATTGCGAGCGCATCAATACCCGTTTCTCGTTCGAAAAGCTGCGCTTCCTCAGGCGATGTCATCGTTGAGCCTCCACGCCCCTCATAACCCACGGCACCCACTTCACCCTCAACAGAGAGGCCATGACGACGTGAAAGCGCCACCACTCTTTGAGTGAGCGCAATATTGTCATTGAGTGGCAAAGCCGATCCATCAATCATCAGAGATGTGAATCCATGATCAACGGCCTCGGCACATTCGTCATAGTGAAGCGCGTGATCAATATGGCAAACGACAGGCACTTTTGCGTGGTCAGCAAGATGGCGAAACATACGACCAAGAACGGATACGGGAGTATGTTTGCGACAGCCTGGCCCCGCTTGTAGGATAAGCGGTAATTGTAAGTCTTCCGCTGCCGAGACATAGGCCCTTGCATCTTCCCAACCGAGCACGACAAGTCCGGCAACGGCATAATGCCCCGCTATTGCGGGCTGAAGCACATCCTTAAGCGTCGCTGCCGTCATTTGAATTTTGCAATCATGTCCTTGATGCCCGGAATCGTTTCGATCTGATAGGCATGAGTGGGTTGGAAAAATTGTACGAGCGGCCTTTGGCTCAAGCCTCCCAGAATGGTGAAATAATACATCTCATAGCCGGGTGCCGCGACGCAGGGATGATAACCTTTATCGAGAATGATCGTTGAGCCATTCACAATGTGATAGGCATCACCCACCTGTCCATCTTCACGCTGCACAAGCTGCATGCCAAAACCATGATCGGGTTTGAAACGGAAATTATAGGTTTCATCGTGGCGTGTTTCGAGGGGCAACCGATCCGTATCATGCTTATGTGGCGGAAAACCCGACCATCCGCCCTGCCCGACTGTGAACAGTTCAGAGATCAAAAGGCGCCCGACGCGATCGCGATATTTTGTGCCAAGAATATGCTTGATCTTGCGATGTGTCTTCGTGTCATCCGATCCATATTGGACATGATCAAGATCAGCCACGCGCACATCAAAGGGTTCAAGCACTTTGTCGAAGCGCGCGCCGGCGATAAATATTTCTGCTGTCTCCGAGACGCAGGTCAGCCCCGTTTTTGCCCCTGTAGGCACATAAATGCCTTCCGGCTCACCGCCCCAAACATCGCCAACACGATTGCCGAGTTTTTCAAAGGATACGCCTTCAATTTCGACATCGACCGTTCCAGTGGCGGGAACAATAGACGTCTCATAATGCGGAATAGAATATGAAAAATGTTCGCCACGCTTCAATTTGACGATGTTGAAATAATTGAGCGGCACGCGCGCATCATCGACATCAATCACAGCCTTGTTGTGATTGTCATATGGCGGAATATGCATGCCGATCTCCTGTTACACTCTTATTTATTGATATGATGCGTGGCCATGAAGGACTGTAACTCATTTGGCGTCGGATTAGCTGGCGAACACCCGACCCGCGTGACAACAAGGGCTGCTGATGCCGCGCCGCATTGAAGACTTTGTCGAATTGATAAACCTTCAGCCAAACCGGTTACAAAACCGCCCATGAAGGCGTCACCCGCCCCCGTTGGTTTAAGAGCTGTTACAGGATAAATCCCCATCTCGATGGCTTCGCCTTCAGCAAAGGCAATCAGGCCTTTCTCGCCGCGTTTATAGACAATGATTGATCCCCTCTTCTCTGCGCATGAACGCGCATAAGAGAGGCCGTCTGCTTCCCTAGCAAGTACGGCGAATTCCTCATCATTACCGATAAGAATATCGGCTTGCTCGACTGCCTTTCCGCAAATCATTGATGCCTCTTCGCGGCTCGCCCAGGAATATGGGCGATAATCGACATCTATGATCACGGGACATTCGGCAGCACGCGCAAGGTTCAGTGCTTCAAAACTTGCACTGCGTGACGGTTCAATGGCGAAAGACGTCCCCGTTACAATAAGGGCTGCCGCATTTTTATAGTCAATCGCTCCGACATCGAGAGACGAAAGTTCAAAATCCGCTGCATTGTTTCGATATAATACAGATTGGCAATTGTCAGCGCGTGTCTCAACAACCGCTAATGAGGTACGCTCTTCGCCGTTCACGGACCGAATATGGTTGGTCACCACACCATAGTGTTTTAATTGACCAATAACATAACGTCCCACCGCATCGTCAGACACAGTTGTGACGAGCGCGGCCTTCCGACCCAATCGTGTGATCGCACTGGCGATATTTGCGGCCGAACCACCAAGCGCAGGAAAGAAGGCACGCGCTGCTTCAATGGACGTTCCCGGCGGATCGGCGTAGAGATCCATGCCCGCGCGACCGATGACGAGAAAGGAACCGCTTTTGATCCGCTCGAGATTCACACTTAGATTCCTGGACGCTGTTTGGCGCGACCCTTTTCGATCTCTTCATGAGCCGCGCGGATTTTTTCGCTTTGAGATACTTCCGGCGATCCGACTTCCCACCAGGTGTGACCTTCGGCTGTCCAACCTTCATGCGGATCAGTTTTCAGGGAGATCACATAAGTGCGATCCGCTTTCCGCGCGCGCACAAAGGCATCTTTCAATCCCTGCACTGACGTTACGGTTTCAGCCAAGGCACCCATGGATTTCGCATGCGCTTCGAAATCGACCGAGAAGGGGGCAACGGCCAACCGACTATCTTTGATCAATGTACCGAAAGACACATTGCCGGTATTGTTCTGCAATTTATTGATCACCGCAAAACCACCATTGTCACAGATGATGACGATCATCTTCTTGCCCGTCAGCACGGATGAATAGATATCCGAGTTCTGGATAAGGTAGGAGCCATCGCCAACAAAGACCACGGTTTCCTTTTCAGGCTCATCTTCAAGCTGTGCCATGCGTGCGCCCCACCCGCCGGCTACTTCATAACCCATACAGGAGAAGCCATATTCAACATCAACAGTGCCGATGCCTTTGGTTAACCAATTCGCCGCAAGCTCAGAGGGTAAACCACCCGCTGCTGTAAGAATGCGATCGCGCGGATCACAAATCTCGTTAATCGCACCGATGACCTGCGCATAGGCCATCGGCCGATTGCCGCCTTCACGTGTTTGTGGGCTCACATTATCGGCAACATAGGAATGCCATGCCGCACGTTCTTTTGCAGCGAAGTCGCCCCACTCTTTGGGCACGTGATAGGACGCAAGTGCCGCTTCTAAATCATGTAAAGCAAGCTTGGCATCGCCCACCACAGAGAGTGCGCGATGTTTGCCGGCATCATAACGGCCAACATTAACGGCGATGATCCGAGCATCACGATCAAATGCTGTCCATGAGCCTGTGGTGAAATCCTGCAGGCGTGTTCCGATTGCCAAGATGACATCAGCCTTCTCGGCCAAAGCGTTGGCGGAGTTTGAGCCCGTTACACCAAGCGCGCCGCAATTCAACGGATGCGAAGCGAGCATATTCGCGCGCCCTGCAATCGTCTCGACGACGGGAATACCATGCGCTTCAGCAAAGCGCTTCAAATCTTCTGTCGCTTCAGAATATTGCACACCGCCGCCAGCGATGATGATCGGCCGCTTAGCTGTTTTCAGAAGAGCAACGGCATCGGCAATTTCTCTTTTATCGGCTGACTGGCGTCTGATGCGATGAACACGCCGCTCAAAAAACTCAACCGGATAATCATAAGCCCAGCCTTGCACATCTTGCGGCAAACCAAAGAAAGCGGGGCCGCAATCGGCGGGATCAAGCATGGTTGAAATCGCAACGGGCAATGACTGAATAATTTGCGCCGGATGCGTTATACGATCCCAATAGCGCGTGACTGATTTAAACGCATCATTCACGGTGGTTGTCGGATTTCCGAAATGTTCAAGCTGTTGCAGCACGGGATCCGGCAACCGCGTCGCGTAAGTATCGCCACACAAAAGCAAGAGAGGTAAACGATTGGAATGCGCTACCGCTGCGGAGGTCAGCATATTGGTCGTGCCCGGTCCGGCTGAGGCGGTCGCAAACATTACCCGCTTGCGCAACTTGGCTTTGGTATAAGCAATCGCAGCCAACGCCATGGATTGCTCATTCTGTCCGCGCCAAAGCGGTAGAATATCGCGATGTTCATAAAGTGCTTCGCCCAGGCAGATCACATTGCCATGGCCGAAAATGCCAAAGCCACCTGCCACGAGCCGCTCTTCGCCTTTGGGGGTCTCAATATATTGCGCTGCAAGATGCCGCACCAAGGCTTGCGCCATTGTCAATCTGACTGATTTTCCTGCCACGTTCTTCCTCCCCAAAACCCGATTAAATCCCTGATTTGTTTGTAACTCTAAATGTCGTTTGACAGGTTTTCAATCGATTGCGATAGATTTCCGATGGAAACGCAAAAGATTGGGATCGGCATCATCGGTGCCGGCTATATGGGCAAGGCGCATGCGGTGGCCTATGCCTCTGTCGGCGCCGTATTTAACACGCGTCTGAGGCCCGTGTTAGAGATGATTTGCACATCCACTGAGGATGGCGCAAAGCGGCGCGCGCAAGAATTCGGCTTTAACCGCTCAACCGGCGACTGGCGTCAGCTCGTAAACGACCCGAAAGTAGAAGCGGTCATCATTGCGAGCCCGCAAGATACGCATAAAGACATCGCCCTTGCCGCTTTTGAAAAGGGTAAACCGGTTTTCTGTGAAAAGCCGCTTGGTCTTTCTCTCGAAGAAGCACGCATATTGACTCAAAAGGCCGAGGAAGCCGGTGTCGTCAATATGACGGGCTTCAATTATATTCGTACACCCGCGTCGCAGCTCGCGCGTGAGATGATCAAGGCCGGTGAAATTGGCGATATCACTTATTTCCGTGGTGAGCATACTGAAGATTTTCTGGCCGATCCAAACTTACCTGCAACATGGCGTACTGAGGGTCGTGCACAAGGCAATATGGGCGATTTATCGCCGCATATCTTGAACGCGGCTTTCGCATTGGCAGGACCAATCAAATCACTCATCGCCGATATTGAAACAGTACATACCACGCGTCCCTCACCCACAGGCCCGCGCGCGGTGACGAATGATGATCAGGCTCATATGTTGTGCCGGTTTGAAAGCGGTGCGATGGGATCGCTTTATATCAGCCGCATCGCGACCGGCCGCAAAATGGGCTATGCCTATGATATTTACGGCACCAAAGGCGCGATCCGTTTTGATGGCGAAGATCAAAATACAGTGTGGCTCTATCGAATGGACCAACGCAACGACCGACAGGGGTTTACAAAAATTCTCACTGGCCCAGAACATCCCGATTACAAAGCCTTTTGCCTCGGCCCCGGCCATGGCACCGGCTATCAAGATCAGATCATCATTGAAGCGCGGGATTTTCTAAAGGCGCTTGAAGCAAAACAATCACTCTGGCCCACCTTTCGTGACGGATTAAAAGTCAGCGAGGCCGTAGAAGCGGCCTTTTTGTCTCATTCCGAGCGACGTTGGGTCTCTCTTTCTGAAATTTAAATCGGGACAAACATCATGACGATTACAATCGGAAATGCGCCGTGCTCATGGGGTGTTGAATTTGCCAAGGATCCACGCAACCCCTCATGGCAACGCGTTCTCGATGAATGCAAAGCGGCAGGCTATACCGGCATTGAATTAGGCCCGATTGGTTTCATGCCAGAAGATCCCCATGAATTGGGTGATGCACTTGCCCAACGT
Organism: Alphaproteobacteria bacterium; assembly: GCA_037131735.1. Lineage (GTDB taxonomy): Bacteria > Pseudomonadota > Alphaproteobacteria > Rhizobiales > Beijerinckiaceae > CAIUPE01. Next base: position 18,089 of record JBAXQM010000006.1, on the reverse strand, counting down.
GGCCTCACATTAATCGGCGGTGTCGTATTCCGCCCCTTCCATGATGCGACGCAATGGGACGATGTGGTGGACGCTGCTACACGCACCTGCCGCGCGCTTGTATCCCATAAAGCAAAACATCTTGTGTTGATCGATTCCATTTCGCCGCGCCGCGCTCCAACTGCCGGACGTCCGAATGAAGCCGAACAAATGGATGCGGATGAGTGGAAGGGATTTTGTGATCGTTTCCGGACCATCGCGCGCATGGGAGCTGAGAAGTATGGATTGACGGTTTCAATCCATCCGCACGCGGCGGGCTTTGTCGATTTCGAAGCGGAGACCGAGCGTCTTCTTGCAGAGATTGATCCGCACCTCTTGAAACTCTGCCTTGATACGGGCCATTCGCATTATGCGGGTTTCGATCCGGCTGCCTTCATGCGTCGCCATCGCGACCGGCTTGCATATGTGCATTTCAAAGACATTGATCCACGCGTGAAAGCGGATGCGGTCGCCAATAGAACAGGCTTCTATGATGCCTGCGCGCAAGGCATTTTCTGCAATCTGGGAAAAGGCATGACCGATTTCAAAGCCGTGCGCGAATTACTGCTCTCAACTGGTTATGAAGGCTGGTGCACGGTGGAACAAGATTGTGATCCTGCAGGCCCGACATCACCCGTTGATGATGCCCGTGAAAATCGCGCTTATCTCAAATCGATCGGATTTTAATGGTGGGCGCGACAGGGATTGAACCTGTGACCTCTCCCGTGTGAAGGGAACGCACTACCGCTGTGCTACGCGCCCGGATTTCGCGTCGTTTGGAACGATCGTTGATCCGGACGGTTCTCTAGCTTCCACCTTGCGGTTAAGCAAGCCTATCTCGGGTCCGCACTAGGCCATTTTTCATTCGACAAGCCGTTTTTGAAACCTTTTGCCCGAAAAAATCTCGAATGTTTTGGGTCAAACCCACAGCAAAAAATCGCCCGCCGCAAAGACGACGGGCGATGCCTTAAGTTGATCCTTACTTTTCGGACCCACGATTTTCATAGTCCTGCCGACCCTGATGCGCCGGATCACAGGCATAAATCGTGTTCCAGTAAAAAGAGTCATAGGAGCAAATCGGCGTCGCATAGATATCCACTTCACCTGGTGTCCTGAGCGAGCGGGTTACTTCGGAGTCCATCGGTCCAATCGTGCTTTGAGGGCGCGGGATCGCGGTCGGATCGTTTCTTAAATGTTCACTGAATTCACTGGCGTAGCCGCTCGTCAGGAATCCGAGTGAAGCGAACGCAATAAGAGCAGCGCGCGAAAAACATCTTTTAGCTAACATTGTCGGCTCCTTTTTGATTTTGAAATTACGAAAAAAGCCTCCCACCCGCCTGTTTATTGTTGAAGTACTATTCCTCAAACGCTCGGGAAAAGGCGGCTTTCTCCGGAGCGCTTGCTCGATCATCGAGACATAGGCGCGTTGTCGCAGCGGCGCTATCGGTACTCCCCCGCATCAGGGCAGAGGCCAACCGCGGGGGGCGCGGAGACAAAAAGTCACCGATGTTCAAAGCGGAAAACTGGGTACGGATCGCTTGAGTTGCCGAAAAAACCGTGGCATCTCCTGTCGGCGTTTAGCCTGCTCGACTCATTGTCGGCGCGCAGTTCTTATCCGGCTCTTGCTTCCTTGGCGGCTTGTTCTCAAGGCAAAGGCGCGGAAAGAGCTTTGCGCGCTCAATGTCACTAATTTAGGATTTCTCCGCCTATGAAGCGGCTTCTGATTGCCTTTTTCATTGTTTTTGGTGCTTTACAGCCGATTCTGGCGGCAAGCCCGCGGGATGTGAAGGCGTTTGACCAGATCATTGCGGAAATGCCGGATGCGTCCTCGCCGATAAAACGCTTTCAGACTTGGTTTGAGAGCGAAGAAAAGCCGGGCACAATCATCATACGTGCGTCCGAGAGGCGGCTTTATCTTGTCCTCGGCGATAATTCGGCCATGAAATATGGCATAGGCGTTGCCCGCGAAGGATTTGAATGGTCGGGCGAGTATCGTGTTTCGATGAAGCGGCAATGGCCAGACTGGACCCCGCCGGATGAAATGTTGAAGCGCCAACCAGATTTACCGAAACATATGGATGGTGGGCCGGATAATCCGCTCGGCGCTCGAGCACTTTATCTTGGCAACACACTCTACCGCATACATGGCTCAAACGAGCCAGAAACAATCGGTCAGGCAGTCTCGTCCGGCTGCATCCGCATGGCGAATGAGGATGTGATCGACCTCTATAGCCGCGTGCAAGTCGGCACGAAGGTGATCATCGAGCCTTAATCGGTACTTAGCGCGAAAGCCCCGCTGCTGCGAGGCGATCAAGATAAGTCTTCCATATCGTTTCGCGCTCGATACCTAGCTTTTTTAAATAGGCCCAGGTGAACAGGCCTGTGTCATGCCCGTCATCAAAGCGGATCCGGACGGCATAATTGCCAACCGGTTCAAGGGCCATGATCCGCACGCTGCTTTTACCCGCAATCGTCTTTTTCTCATCCGGGGAATGGCCTTGCACCTCCGCACTCGGACTTTCAACACGCAGATATTCCGCCTCCAAGGCGAGCGGTTCTCCGCCTGAAAAGACGAGGGTTAGACGGGTTTTGTCTTGTGAAAGTCTGATTTCATCGGGCCAGTCGGCGTCAGTCATAAATTGCGATCCCCTTTTCAACCCGGTTTGGACAGGTGCTTTACCGCAGATGGACTTGTCCCTACGGGCCAAAACCGTCTACAACCCGCGAAGAAAAACAACAATCTCAGGGGTGCCTTGGCCGTGGGTCCGAAAAGTGCAGCAGATCTTAGCATGATCGACCCGTTCGGGCGCGCGGTCAGCTATTTGCGGGTCTCGGTCACGGACCGCTGCGATTTCCGCTGCGTTTATTGTATGTCAGAAGATATGGCCTTTTTGCCGAAAAAGGATTTGCTGACTCTTGAAGAACTCGACCGGCTTTGCAGCGTGTTTATCGATAAAGGTGTCAAAAAACTTCGCATCACGGGTGGTGAACCCCTCGTGCGTCGCGATATCATGACGCTGTTCCACTCGCTTTCTAAAAAACTTGGAAATGGTCTCGAAGAACTGACTCTTACTACAAACGGCTCACAACTCGAACGTTACGCGTATGAGCTTGCTGCCTGTGGGATCAAACGTATCAATGTGTCACTCGATACACTTAATGCCGCAAAGTTTAAGGCCATCACGCGCTGGGGTGATCTTGATCGTGTACTGGGCGGCATCAAGGCTGCGCAAAAAGCCGGACTTTCAATTAAGATCAACGCCGTGGCGCTCAAAGGCGTCAATGATACTGAGATTGAGCCTCTCGTGCGCTGGGCTCATGAAGACGGTATGGACATCACGTTCATTGAAGTGATGCCGATGGGCGATATTGAACCGGATCGTTTCGATCAATATTGGCCGCTTACGGAAGTGAAAGATCATCTATCAAAGAGTTTCACGCTTTCTGATATTGATTATCAAACAGGCGGCCCCGCACGCTATGTGCGTGTGAGAGAAACCGGCGGACGTATCGGGTTCATTACACCTTTGACGCATAATTTTTGCGAAAGCTGCAACCGTGTGAGGTTAACCTGCACGGGCATGCTTTATATGTGCCTAGGCCAAGATGACTCAGCCGATTTGCGCGCAGCCTTGCGCGCTTCTGCTGATAATCATCTCGTATCACAAGCCATCGACAACGCGATTTTACGCAAGCCCAAAGGGCATGATTTTGTGATCGAGCGAACCCATTCACGCCCCGCTGTCACACGGCATATGAGTGTGACGGGAGGCTGATCATGACCAAACCCTATGACGTGATTGTCATCGGCATCGGTGGCATGGGGTCTTCCACGCTTTACGAACTCGCTCGTCGCGGCAAACGTGTTCTCGGCATTGAACGCTATGATATCGGCCATTCGATGGGATCATCGCATGGCGAAACGCGCATGATCCGACTCGCTTATTTTGAAGGCCAATCCTATGTGCCGATGGTGCTGCGTGCTCATCGGCTTTGGCAAGATCTAGGTAAACGCCTCAATACATCATTGATGGAAACAACAGGCACGCTCGACATCATTGAGCCAGGCCTTGATATTGTTGAGCGCGGCGAAGCGGCATGTAAGACGTTCGATCTGCCCTATGAATTGCTTGATGCCGAAGCCATCATGCGTCGTCATCCGGCCTTCAAGCTGCCTAAGGATTATAACGGATTGTTTCAGCCCGATGGTGGCTTTGTGATGAGCGAACGCGCCATCATGACTTTAACAGCAGCCGCGGTTGATCTTGGTGCAGAGCTTCATCCGCGCGAGCGCGTTATTGATGTCGAGCCTTTGCAAAGTGGTGGCGTGCGCGTCAAAACCGATGCCGGCGTCTATGAAGCCGGTAGCGTTGTGCTCTCGCCAGGTCCATGGATTACAAAATTCATTCCCTCCCTTGAAGGTATAGCAAAACCTTATCGCCAAGTGTTCGGATGGTTTCGTCCATTGAAACCTGAATTATTTTCACGGGCTCAATTCCCGAGCTTCACACTGAAAATTCCAGAAGGCCATTATTACGGCTTCCCTCTCCATGGGCTTCCGGGATTAAAAGTTGGGGGGCCACATCATGGCCGAGAGCTTTGTGATCCCGATACGTTAATTCGCGAAAACCGTCCCAAAGATGAGGTCGGCTTGCGTGATTGCCTATCGCGATATCTACCTGATGCCATGGGGCCTGCGCTCTCAATAAAAGTCTGCATCTATACAATGACGCCCGATGAAGATTTCATCATCGATCATTTACCCGGCGCGCCACAGGTCGTTATTGCGTCACCCTGCTCGGGACATGGATTTAAATTTGTAAGCGTGATGGGCGAGATCCTCGCTGATCTTTCACAGGGCAAAAATCCGCCTTATGATTTGTCTCCTTTCCGCCTTGATCGCTTTTCCAACCCGTCTATGACCAGGCATTCGGCGTGACGTCATTTCTTTCAGAAAAGACGGCAGCTCAAGCGCGACGCGGCATCATTGCCATGATTGTTGGCGGGGCCTTTTTTGTCTTCAATGATGTCCTCGTTAAACTGGCAACGTCAACAATTCCGATAGGTCAACTGCTTCTCGTGCGGGGCATATTCGCAATCTCATGCGTCCTTATCGTTATCGCTCTCACGGGCAACCTGAAAAATTTGCGTGCCGCATTAAAGCCAATCGTCATCTTGCGGGCGACATGCGAAGTGATGGTAACACTCACTTACATCACGGCGATCGCGCAATTGCCGATTGGCGATATCACGTCGATCATGCAAGCGACGCCCATCATTATGACCATTCTCTGCGCTATACTGGGCATTGAACTGGTTGATCTGCCGCGTTGGCTTGCGGTCTTTATCGGCTTTGCCGGCGTGCTTCTCATCACGCAACCGGGGGGATCGAGTTTCACTATCTATTCTTTGATTGCGCTCGCCTCCGCTACCTTCGTGGCCATTCGCGATTTGATCACGCGGCGTATTTCGAACGAGATCCCGCCGCAGATTGTGATCTTGACCACAACGATCTTTGCCACTTTTGGCGGCGTGATCCTCGGTGTTGGTGAAGAGTGGCGCATGCCCACGCCTGTCGAATTTTTCTATCTCGGCGGCGCCGCGGTCCTCGTATCGGTTGGCAACGCTTTGATGGTAACCGCCTATCGGAATGCCGATATCGCGATCCTCTCGCCGTTACGGTATCTCGTTGTCGTCTGGGCGGCGGGAACAGGAATTTTCATCTTTGGCGAAAGGCCAGGCCTTGCGGCAATCATTGGCACAATTCTGGTTGTCGGCAGCGGTCTCTTCATGGGCTATCGCGAACAAAGACGAAGCCGGAAGGCACGAAGCGTCGATCAGCATCCTACTTGATCCAGCTTAAGACTACAAATCTGTGGACCTTCGCCGCAAAAAGTGATCCAAAAGCATATCTGACATGCTATAATGCATGCAAAATCCCGGATACGTCACGGGGTGCAGAGCTTTGGGGGAAGCCATGCAGGGACTATTGACGCTAAGTCGATTGATCGACGCCGCGATGACACGCATAGGTCGTACCGTCGCCTGGTTTATTTTCGTTGCTGTTGTCGTTTCGACGGTGAACGCACTCATCCGTAAGATATTCAATACGTCGTCAAATTCTTGGCTCGAATTGCAATGGTTGCTGTTTGGCTTCGTGTTTCTTCTCTGCTCGCCTTGGACATTGTTGTCGAATGAACATATTCGCATCGACATCATCAATTCGAAACTCCCAAGCCGGATGCGCGGATATGTTGAGCTTTTCGGCCACCTTGTTTTCCTCCTCCCCTTCGCGGTGATTATGGTTTTGACAGGCGGGCCTTTTGCGTGGCGTTCACTGATCGGCAATGAACAATCGAGCAATGCGGGCGGCTTACCGCTTTGGCCTGCAAAACTTCTTGTCCTTGTCGGATTCATCGCCCTGCTTATTCAAGCCGTATCCGAGATCATCAAGCGTGTCGCAATATTAAGAGGTGACCTTGCTGAAACACTCAGCGGCGGTGGCCATCACGCGTCTGCGGAAGCAGAGGCCGAACGACTTCTCGCGCAAACCGACTTACAAAAATCCTGAACCGCGAAAACCAACGCGTGACTTGAACGGAAGTAAAAGCCATGACCGCTTTCATCATTCATAATATGGCGCCGATCATGTTCGCGTCGCTGGTGGTGTTGTTGCTACTCGGTTATCCGGTGGCCTTTTCACTCGCGGCCAATGGTCTCGTCTTCGGCTTGATCGGCATAGAGCTCGGGCTCTTCCATCCAAGCTTCTTGCAAGCCCTGCCTGAGCGCATCTTTGGCGTGATGAATAATGACACATTGCTCGCCATTCCCTTTTTTACCTTTATGGGGCTCGTCTTAGAACGATCGGGCATGGCGGAAGATTTGCTCGATACGATAGGCCAGCTTTTCGGCCCCATCCGTGGTGGCCTTGCTTATGCTGTGATTTTCGTGGGTGCGCTGTTGGCAGCGACGACCGGCGTTGTTGCGGCGTCAGTGATCTCTATGGGCCTTATCTCACTGCCCATAATGTTGCGCTACGGCTATGATCGCCGCCTTGCCTCCGGCGTGATAGCGGCATCCGGAACACTCGCACAAATTATCCCACCATCGCTCGTTTTGATTGTGATGGCTGACCAGCTCGGCCGTTCTGTCGGCGATATGTATACGGGGGCCTTTATTCCCGGCCTCGTTCTCGCGGCGCTTTATGCGGGCTATGTTTTTCTCGTCACCATGATTAAACCGGAAGCCGCGCCCGGCCTTCCGCTAGAAGCGCAAACATTGGCCGATGCCGATGGTAAAGCACGCCGCACATCGCTGCTTGTTGTCGCAATCCTTGCCGGTTTAATCGGCTATTTCGTTATTCGGGAAACAGGAACGTCCGCTGGGCCCGACTTTGTTGTGCTCACACTGACAGTCGGTGTGGCGGTGGCTCTCGTGATCGCCGTCCTGAACAAGATCAGCGGTTTAAATCTTCTCTCGCGTATGGCCGAGCAAACCATCTTCGTGATGGTGCCGCCTTTGGGCCTCATCTTCTTGGTTCTTGGCACGATCTTTATTGGCGTCGCCACACCAACAGAAGGTGGAGCGATGGGCGCGGCAGGCGCGATTATTCTCGCGATCATGAAACGCCGTCTCTCCTTTGACTTGTTACGGCAAGCAACGGAGTCAACAGCAAAACTTTCAGCCTTTGTTCTCTTCATTCTGATCGGCGCGCGTGTGTTCTCGCTCACTTTCTATGGCGTGAACGGACATAAATGGGTCGAAGAACTTCTTGTGAATCTGCCCGGCGGACAAGTTGGCTTCTTGATATTCGTCAACGCGCTGATTTTCGTACTCGCCTTTTTCCTCGATTTCTTCGAGCTTGCCTTCATTGCAGTGCCCTTGATTGGCCCGGCCGCAGAACATCTCGGCATCGATCTCATCTGGTTCGGCGTCATACTCGGCGTGAACATGCAAACAAGCTTCATGCATCCGCCCTTCGGCTTCGCGCTCTTCTTCTTGCGATCCGTTGCACCTAAATCAAAATATATCGACAAGCTTACAAAGCGGAGCATGGAGCCGGTCACGACCGAGCAGATTTATTGGGGCGCTGTGCCCTTCGTGATCATCCAGCTCATCATGGTCGCGCTCGTAATCGCCTTCCCGCAAATGGTGATGCATTACAAAGACGGCGCCGTGATCATCGACGAGAAAAAGGCGATGGAGCAATTCCAACTCGCGCCGTCAGGTGGTGATATGCCCACGATTGATATGTTGGCACCGCCAAAGATTCAGTAAGCGATTATACAAAAACAGAAATGCGCGGATTAATCTCTGACGCGCATTTCAAGACGGAACCGGATGATGCGTAAAACCTGCGCAAGAGCCGTTAGACGTTCCTCAGTCTTTGTTCCGCCGACTCTATTCTCGAAAGCATCAAGGATTTGGTGCTTTGTCGCACCGGACACCGCAAAGATAAAGGGAAAGCCAAAACGTTCCCGATAGCGATCATTGAGATTATGGAATTTTTTAAACTCTTCATCCGTTAGCCGATCTAGCCCCGCGCCTTTCTGTTCGCGTCGCGACTCCTCAGCGAGATCGCCCGCTTTGGCGGCGCGTCCGGCAAGATCAGGATGTGCACTGATCAACGCATCTTTCGTAGTCTCAGGCGCCGCTAAAACGACGCGCTGAAAAGCATCAACGAGCTCATAGTGATTTTTGAAGGGACGCAAGGTTTCCGCGCCTTCAGCCACCCATATTGAGTGTTCCGCAATGTCCCCAAACTGCGCAACAAAGTCTTCACGCGAAAGGGCATTGACTTGGGCGAGCGATAACGCGTCACTCATTGCGCTTTAATCCAAGCACCAAGCTTGGCTCGCTCTTCGTCGGTCATACCCGTTTCATTGCCAAGCGGCATCACGCGTCCATCGACCGCCTGCACAAGAATCTGCTGTGCATTTTTTCTGATATTTTCAATACTATCGAGCATCACCGCTTTCGGGGGCTCACCGCCCTTGAAGCTCTCATGAGTCGGCTGCGCCTGATGACACATGATGCAATGCTTTGTTGTGATCGCGAGAACTTCAGTATCGCTCACTGTGCCCGTTACTGTTTTCGTAGCGGGTGCTGTCCACCAAATTGCAACAGCCAAAGCAAACGCCGCCAAGGGCAAAGTCCATAGGACCTTCTGCGGAATATCACCCGCATCAATGCGATTGAAGAAATGCCGGATCATAACCCCAGCCACAACAATCAAAGCGACGACCAACCATGAAGAGGGGTGCGAATAGAGGAAAGGATAATGGTTTGACACCATCATCAACAAAACGGGCAAAGTGAGATAATTGTTATGGAGCGAACGCTGCTTGCCGATTTTTCCATATTTCGGATCGGGTGTTTCGCCAGCCAAGAGCGCCGCGGTCACTTTCTTCTGATTAGGAATGATCACGCGGAAAACATTGGCGGCCATGATTGTCCCCACCATCGCGCCGACATGAATGAAAGCGCCACGACCAGAAAATACATGGGTGAAGCCATAGGCGGCACCGACGATCAAAACGAAAACGGCAAGCGCCAAAAAGCCTGTGTGCTCGCCAAGTTGCGAGCGACACAAAAGATCATAAACCACCCAGCCCGCGAGCAGCGACAGGACGGAAATCACAATCGCCTTTGCGCCTGTCATCGCATAGATATTGGGATCAACGAGATAAACCGACGCGTTCCAATAATATTGTACCGCGAGCAAGGCGAAGCCGGTTAAAAATGTCAAATAGGCTTCCCATTTAAACCAGTGAAGATCTGCGGGAAGACTCGCCGGCGCAACGAGATATTTCTCAACGTGATAAAAACCACCACCATGCACAAGCCATGATGTGCCAAACACGCCCTTCGCCATATTCTCACGCGCACGCAAAGAAAAATCGAGCCAGACGAAATGGAAGCTCGCGCCGATCCATGCGATCCCCACGATCATATGGAACCATCTTATGGCCAGATTAATCCAATCAAGCGCGAATGCGGTCATAACAAGTCCTCAGTAACGAATTTTATCAGGCTTAGCGGCCCAGGCTGCGAAAGCAGCCCGCGCATCGTCGCGTGGATGATGTTCCATCGGGAGACTGCGAATGGCGGGATCTTTCGGCACTTCATCATAGATGAACGCATCATCAAATCCGATTGCCGCTGCTTCATCGCGCGTGTTTGAATAAACGATACGCGATACGCGCGCCCAATAAGCAGAAGCCAGGCACATGGGGCAAGGCTCGCAGCTTGTATAAAGCGTCGCACCTTTTAACTCGAAATGACCAACAGCCGTGCAGGCGCGGCGAATTGCGCTCACCTCGGCATGTGCCGTTGGATCATTCGACGATGTCACCATGTTCCAGCCTTCAGCAAGGACAACACCATCGCGCGCCACGAGGGCACCAAAAGGCCCGCCCTCATTGGCTTCCATACGCTCACGCGACAATGCAATCGCACGCGCCAGAAATCGCTCATCATCAGTCATGATCGACGCCATCCCCTTTTCTAAGCGCGGACTCTAACTCGCGAGTCTTTCTTTGACATCCACTGGACCCGCTTCATGGGCATTCAGCAAAGCCTGCCGGCGGATCAATAAATCACCAGCGATTGAAGCAGCGATGACCGCAGGCTCCTTACCATAAAGTTCGGGCAATCCCACAGGGCATATCATGCGCTTCAACGCTGCTGCCCCTTGTCCGCTCTGCCGCAACCGCGATTCAAACCGCGCACGCTTTGTCGCCGACCCAATCAGGCCAATATAGGCAAGATCATTCCTCTGCAACGCGGCACCCACCAAAGCCAGATCAAGCGGATGCGAATGCGTCATGACAAGACAGAAGCCTTGATGCGGAATATTGCCAATCTCGTCTAAAGGATTATCAACACGTTTGGCGTTGACATTACGCGGTATATGATCCGGAAAAATCTCGGCGCGTTCGTCAATCCATGTCACGGTAAAGGGCAAGGGTGCCAGAGCCATAACAAGCGCGCGCCCCACATGCCCTGCCCCGAAAAGATAAAGCGGCGTTGAGGCGTCGTGACGGATGGCGTCTCGCTTCATCTGAATGTCTGCGCGCATCGACTGGTCAAATATGCCCAATTCAATTTCAACCGAGCCGCCGCAGCACTGCCCCAAATCCGGACCGAGCGGGTAATGTTTTTTGATGATCCCGGTCGTGCCGGATTTCATGAGGTGAACAGCCTCATTGATGATGGCATATTCAAGAGCGCCACCCCCAATCGTTCCGCTGATCGCGCCCTCTTCTGTAATCATCATGGACGCACCTTCACCTTGAGGTGTCGATCCACGCGCCGCATGAATTGTAACAAGCGCGACGATATTGTCGGTCGCGAGCCGATCAAGCAGCCGTTCAAAAAGAGCAAGCGTTGTCATGGCGCTCTCAAAATCCGCCGCCGCCGCCAAGCGCCTGAACAGCTTTCAATATGCGCTCTGGTGTTGCAGGCGCATCAAGCGGCACCTGAGCACCCGGCTTCAAAGAAGAAATCGCATTGAGAATCGCTGAATAGACCGAGATGCCCAGCATCAATGGCGGCTCACCAACGGCCTTCGAGCGAAAAACCGTATCCTCGCGATTTGCGCCTTGAAACAACGTGACATTGAAATGAGCCGGAATGTCAGAGGCCACCGGAATTTTATAGGTCGAAGGCGCATGCGTTCTGAGCCGTCCTTTATTGTCGTAGACGAGCTCTTCCGTCGTGAGCCACCCCATGCCTTGCACAAAGGCTCCTTCAATCTGGCCAATATCAAGCGCGGGATTTAATGAGTGGCCAACATCATGAAGAATATCGACGCGTTCAAGACGCATCTCACCTGTTAACGTATCAATCGCCACTTCGCTGCAGGCGGCACCATAAGCAAAATAATAGAAGGGACGACCGCGTGCATTCGCCCGGTCCCATTCAACTTTTGGTGTTTTATAATAGCCGGCTTCGGAAAGATGAATACGCGCTTGATGCGTGGCTTTGGCAACATCGCCAAAAGGAATCCGCTCATCACCGACAATCACATGATCATCGACAAAGCGGATTACGTCTATCGGCACGCCGCGCGAAGATGAAAGAAATTCCGCCATGCGATTTTTGATCGCGCGCGCGGCTAACAGCGCGGCCATCCCGTTAAGATCTGATCCGGTAGAGGCCGCAGTTGGTGACGAGTTCGGGACTTTGCCCGTTGTTGTTGCCGTGATGCGCACACGTTCGATCGCCACACCAAATTCTTCAGCTACGATCTGTGCAACCTTTTGGAAGAGCCCCTGCCCCATTTCCGTTCCACCGTGGTTGAGGTGGATCGATCCATCTGAGTAAACATGAACTAACGCGCCAGCTTGATTGAGCTGCGTGAGCGTAAAGGAAATGCCGAACTTCAAGGGCGTTAATGCGAGGCCTTTACGGATCAGAGGTGAATCCGCATTGAACGCATCAATCGCTTGGCGTCGTTCACGATAATCCGCTTGGGATTCAAGTTGAGCGATGATTGTATGAGCGATGTCATGATCTTCAACTGGCATCCCATAGGGCGTCACCGCGCCGTCAGGCCGATAAAGATTTTCTTTTCTTATATCGAGTGGATCTCGTCCCGTGGCACTTGCCACCGCATCAATGATGCGTTCAATCGCCAAGATTCCTTGCGGCCCGCCAAAGCCTCGGAATGCGGTGTTCGAAACTGTGTTCGTTTTCAATCGACGTGATCCGATCCGCGCTGCAGGCATGAAATAAGCATTGTCGGAATGAAACATCGCGCGATCAACAACGCCCTGACTGAGATCAGCCGAATAGCCGCAACGCGCCAAAAGCGAGAGATCCAAACCGCGAATATGGCCTGCTTCATCCGTTCCAATTTTCCAATCAACACGAAATTCATGACGCTTGCCGGTCATCATCATGTCGTCGTCACGATCAAGACGAATCTTACAAGGCTTTCCCGTGACGCGCGCCGCGAGTGCTGCAATCGCTGCCCATTGTGTCGCTTGGCTTTCCTTGCCGCCGAAACCACCACCCATACGACGTACTTCGCAAGTCACATAGGCATCAGGAACGCCCAACACGCGCGCTACCGCATGCTGCACCTCAGTCGGGTGTTGCGTTGAAGAATAAACCTGCATCTCCTGCCCTTCACCGGGAAGAGCTAAGGCAACTTGTCCTTCGAGATAGAAATGTTCCTGTCCGCCAATATTGAACGTGCCTTCAAGTTGAACAGGGGAAGACGAAAGCGCTTCCGCCACATCACCGCGGCCGAACGCATAATCAGGCAATACCGTTTCATCACGTTGAAGCGCATCTTCAACTGTTACAGAGGGCTTCTCCTCTTCAATGACAGTCTTCACAAGACGAATTGCACGCCGCGCTGCGTCACGAGACTGCGCAACAACCGCAAACAACGCCTGTCCAACAAATTCAACGCGATCCGCTGCAAACATCGGGTCATCACCCATTGCCGGCGATACATCATTTTTGCCCGGAATATCAGCGGCCGTTATAACCGCCACAACACCGGGTGCACTGCGCACATCAGTCACATCAAGCGAAACGAGCTTTCCTCGCGCCACGGGCGAGCCACCAACAGCAATATGCAAGAGGCCTTCAGGCTCGGGAAGATCATCAATATATAGCGCGCGTCCGCTGACATGTCGTTCAGCCGAGTCATGCGGCAGCGCCTGTCCGAGATAGCGTTGAGGCGCATCATTCTGCGGCATGGGTCGACTCACGATGCGCAAAGATACGAGTGGTTGACGAGGGAACACCGGCGATTTCGGCCATGGCTTTAATCACGAGATTGCGCGCGACACGCATGCGGTATTCAGCTGACGCCCGATGATCAGACAAAGGCTCGAAGTCCCGCTCCATCGCCTCAGCGCCTGAACGCCATGTGGCAATATCTTTGATCGAAGCGCCGATAATTGCGCGTTCTGTATTGAAAGCCCGCTTTGGAATTCCGGCCATTCCGCCAAAGGCAATCCGCGCATCCGCCACGATGCCATCTTTCACCGTGATCTTAAACGCACCCATCACCGCCGAGATATCTTCATCTCTGCGCTTGGTGACTTTGAACACGCGAATATGATCATCGGGGCCGGGTTTTTGAATTGTAACGCGCCGGAGATATTCCTGCGGTTCACGATTTTGTTTGCGATAGGCAATAAAAAAATCTTCGAGAGGCAATTTGCGGCTTGAAAAGCCTTCGCGTAATTCAAGCGTTGCGCCAAGCGCAATGAAAACCGGCGGCCAATCACCAATGGGTGAGCCATTCGCAATATTACCTACCACTGTTCCAGACATCCGCACTTGCGTTGATCCAAACCGACGAGCCAATTCACCGATGTCGGGATCGAGGGCCGCTAATCGCGGTAATGCTTGCTGATGGGTGATCGAAGCACCGATTGTTAAACTCGTTTCGCTTTCTTCAATCGTTGCCAATGACCGAATACGGCCAAGCCAGATAATCTTTTTGAGATCCTGCAGCCCCTTTGTAATCCAGAGACCAACATCCGTTGCCCCCGCAACAAGCGTGGCATCCGGATGACTCTTTAACAAAAAGGCGAGCGAAGCTTCACTACCGGGTGCGGCAAAAAACGCCTCATCATTTCCCATAAATACATCTTCACCGGCACGAAAATTTGAAAGCTCGGCAAGGGTAGCGCCTTCACGTCCATCAAATTGATCAGGCGCTGCGGCAGCGCAACTCTCAAGCGCCGCCTCGACAATAGGCTTATAGCCGGTGCACCGGCAGAGATTACCTGCAAGCGCATCATTGATTACATCACGGTCAAGCGCTTCGTGTCTTGCATGTGATAGAGCGAACAAACTCATCACGATGCCGGGCGTGCAATACCCACATTGTGAGCCATGGCGCTGAACCATCGCCGTTTGAACGGGGTGGAGACCCTGCGATGTCTCAAGATCTTCGACTGTTATTACGTCTGTGCCATCCGCTTGGCCTAAAAGAAGGATACAGGCATTCACGGGCTCGTAAACAAGGCGACCATTTCGTTCACGCGCGAGCACCACCGTGCAAGCGCCACAATCCCCTTCGGCGCATCCTTCCTTGGTCCCTGTCGAACGTTCGGAGAGACGCAACCACTCAAGCAAGGTCATGCGCGGATCGATATTTTCAACATCGATCCGTTTCCCGCGTCGTAAAAAGCTTATGCTTGCGCGCGACATCGCTCAGCTCCCGCGATAGGTCGAAAACCCGTAAGGGGAAACAAGCAACGGCACGTGATAATGCCGCCGTTCTGATATGCCAAAACGGATCGGCACAAGATCGAGGAACGCAGGCTCAGGAAGCGTGATGCCGCGCGCCCGGAAATAATCCCCGACGGCAAAAGATAGTTCGTAAATCCCGAATTGAAATTGATCGCCTTCAAGAAGCGGAGCGTCCGCTCGCCCATCGGCATTTGTGCGGATCGCTTTTAAAACAGCGCCATCCGAAAGGCGTGTCAGGGTTACCGCAAGGTTGTGAGCGGGACAGCCATGAGCCGTGTCGAGAATATGAGTCGTCAGTTTCATAAATTGATCATGACTCACTTTTTATCGCGACAGAAGGGGGATTATCCGAAAAGCCGTGCCCAAAAGCCCCAAATTGACCTTAAAGGAACCTATACTCCGTGATTTGGCGATAAACTTGGCCCGGGCGGAGCACCGGATCCGGAAAATGGGCGCGGTTAGGGCTATCCGGCGGACGCTGCGGTTCCAGGCAAAAACCAGCGCGAGCTTTCAAGCGCGACATCGCTATGCCGGGGACGGGAACATTCAAATTTTTTGCATCATAGAATTGGATGGCCGGCTCCGTAGTCCAAACCTCAAGACTAAGACCGTTGCGGCCCGATTTTGCGGTCGCGGCACGACGCAATGCGCCAGACGAGTCTCTCAGCATGTAGTTTTGATCATAATGAAAGAGCCCCCCATCTGAGCCTTGATGCCAAATGGGACGCATCGTCCGAAAATCATAGGGCGTGTCAGCGACGCGGCGAATTTCACCTGTCGGGATCAATTCCGGATCGAGCGCCGTGATGAAATCGGATTCAATCTGTAATTGGTGGTCAAGAATATCGTCCGACCCATCAAGATTGAAATAGGAATGCAAAGCGAGGTTAAGAATCGTCGGGCGATCCGTCATCGCGGCAATCTCTGTGCGCAATGTTGCATCATCAACAAATCGATATGTCAAAGTTGTCGTCAGTGTTCCGGGATATCCCCCATCACCATCAGGGGATACGAGCGTTAGCGTAACAGATGACGAATCCCAATGCGCAACTTGCCATGGACGCTGCCCAAATCCTGAAGCGCCACCATGTAGGTTATGTTTGCCAAGAAAATTTTTCTCAAGTTGATACGCCGTGCCATCAATGGAGAAAAGCCCATCACGAATACGATTGGCATAACGCCCTGCAAGCGCACCGAGATGCGGCGAGTGTTTCGTATAATCCTCAAGCCGTTCAAGCCCAAGCACCACCCGCTGTTTCTCAGCTCTCAGCGGCACAACGAGATCACGAATGACAGCGCCCCAATTCAGAATCGCCGCTTCCGCTCCCAATTTCGAGCGAATGGTAATTTCGTAAATCGGTTCATCACCAAGTTTTCCGAAAAGACGTCTTTTCATACCAATGATATCCTATCCCGCTGTGCGGATCACCAACTGCCAATATTCGGCATAGACGTCCAAGGCTCGGCAAGCGGTAAGGCCTCACCGCGCTGGAGGAGTTCGACGGAGATTCCATCAGGTGATTTGATAAAAGCCATGCGACCGTCTCGGGGTGGACGATTGATTGTGACACCTTTGTCCATCAAAGCTTTGCAATAGTCATAAATATTATCGACACGATAAGCGAGATGACCGAAATTCCGGCCACCCGTATATTCATGCTCGTCCCAATTATAGGTCAGTTCAAGTGCCGCCGATGTTGTTGTGGCGAAATGCGCTTTGTCTCCGGGCGCAACGAGAAACACCAGCGTGAATCGGCCCTTCTCATTCTCGCTACGTCGCACTTCAACAAGGCCCATTTTATTGCAATAGAAATCGAGCGCCTGCTCAAGATTTCCAACCCGCACCATCGTATGCAAATACTCCATCATCACGGCTTCTCCTGAATGGGATTCGGTTGATTGTTTATAACGCCAACACTGGCGAAAAGCCCTAGCGGGCGCAACCCCTTCTAGGCCGCCCCTCCCGCTCAAAAGCTGCCAATTGACCCAAGGCCCCAAAGAGACTAGTCCGGCACGATCATCCGTCCGGTGGGAAGCCCCATGTCAAATGCCAAAGAAAGAGCGGCGCTGTCCTCCATTCTGGCGAGCGTTGTCATCACTCTTGGAAAAGGGGGCGCAGGACTCGCGACGGGATCGCTGGCACTTATTTCCGATGCCGCCCATAGTTTGCTGGACGTTGCCGCAACGACCATGACTTGGCTTGCCATTCGCGCGGCGGCAAAACCCGCCGATGATGAACATCATTATGGCCATGGTAAAATTGAATCGATTGCGGCACTCGCTGAAACCGCCTTTTTGTTTCTTCTTTCCGGTGCCGTAGCGGTTGAGGGCATAAGACGTCTTTGGCAAGACACAACCACCATTGAACTTCACTGGGGTGCCATAGCGGTGCTCTGTGGTTCAATTGCTATTGATGCCTGGCGGTGGTGGACGCTCACCCGCGTTGCCCGCGAGACAAACAGTGAAGCCTTGGCAGCTGATGCGCTTCATTTTTCTTCTGATCTGATTAATTCCGTTATGGTGCTAATTGCTTTTGGCGCCGCGGCCTTAGGTTATCCGGAAGCAGACGCGCTCGTAGCGATCGGTGTGGCTCTTTTCATCGGCATTGCGGGCTATCGCCTCGCACGCCGCACAATCGATACGTTGCTCGATGCCGCCCCTGCAGGCATGACGCTGACCATTCGTGAAATACTAACTGAGATTCCCGGCGTGGTCGCGATCGAAGATTTGCGGATCCGTCGTGCGGGCGCTGATGTTTTTGTAGAAGTCGTGATAGCCGTAGCGCGCACAATGCCACTTGATCGTTTATCGCATTTGAAAGAGATCATCTCAAACGATATCAACAA
>JBAXQM010000005.1:0-137997 GCA_037131735.1 Alphaproteobacteria bacterium | reverse complement strand
GATGACAAGGCCCTTACTCCAAATTCAAGGTGTCGAAACTTTTTACGGCCGCAATCAAGCGCTGCATGGCGTCAATCTCGATGTGCGCGAAGGTGAAATCGTCACCATGATCGGCGCGAATGGCGCCGGTAAATCAACTTTGATGATGGCGATCTGCGGCGTGAACAAAGCAGCGCGCGGATCGATCCATTTTGATGGCAAGCCCATCCATCTTATTCCGCCTCATGAAATTATCAGACTTGGCATTTCGCTTTCGCCCGAAGGTCGTCGCATTTTTCCGCGTATGACGGTTTTTGAAAATCTTCAGCTCGGCACCGCCGCGATTGGCCCCGCGCATTTCGACGAAGATGTACAAAAGATTTTCACGCTCTTCCCCATTCTTGAGCGTCGCCAATCGCAACGCGCGGGAACGCTCTCGGGGGGTGAACAACAAATGCTCGCCATCGGGCGCGCCTTGATGGGACGCCCCCGCCTCTTGCTTCTTGACGAGCCCTCGCTCGGCTTGGCGCCCCTGATCGCGAAGCAAATCTTTGATACGCTCCGGGAACTCAACAAAACTCAGGGCTTGACGGTGTTCCTTGTCGAACAAAACGCCAATCATGCGTTGAAATTGGCAGCCCGCGCCCATGTTCTCGTCAATGGCCGCATTACGCTCTCGGGTACTGGTGAAGAACTTCTGACCCATCCGGACGTCAAAGCTGCGTATTTGGGCGGCGGAGCTCACTAAATTCGCTCTTTTTCAGCAAAAAAGTAAGTGACTCTCGCGCCGCGAGAGGATAGCTTTTCCTTAAGACAATGGTTCGGAAGGGTTCACCTTTCGGGGGCATTTGTTGATGTTTGTTTTTGGGAGGTCATTTAATGATCAAATTGACAAAGACCTTGCCGGTGCTCGCTCTTGGCATCGCGCTCTCTTCATCAGCATCTTATGCTGATGTTACGGTTGCTCTCGCCGGTCCGATGACCGGTGGTTTGGCCGCGTTCGGCGAACAATTCAAAGCCGGCTTCAACATGGCTGTTGAAGAAATCAACGCAGCTGGTGGCGTGAATGGCCAGAAGATTGCGACTGTTGTGGGCGACGATCAGTGCGACCCTAAGCAGGCCGTGGCTGTTGCCAACGATAACGTTTCGAAGAAAGTGGCTGTTGTAATCGGCCACTTCTGCTCGGGTTCGTCGATCCCCGCTTCTAAGGTTTACGCTGAAGAAGGCACGATCATGATCTCGCCATCTTCCACCAACGTGAAGCTCACAGACGAGCGCGCTGGTCCGTCGATCTTCCGCGTTATCGGTCGTGACGACGTGCAGGGCAAGATTGCTGGCGCCTTCATCGCTGCGAAGTACAAGGGCAAGAACGTCGCTGTTCTCGACGACAAGTCAGCTTACGCAGCTGGTCTTGCTGTTGAAACAGTGAAGGCTCTCAACGCAGACGGCTTGAAGCCCGTTATCGTTGACGCGATCACGCCTGGCGAAAAGGATTACACCGCTATCGTGTCGAAGTTGAAGTCGCTCAAGGTCGATGTGCTCTATTACTCTGGTTATCATCCAGAGTCGGGTCTGCTCGTGAAGCAGATGGCTGAACAGGGCATGAAGGCTCAGTTCATCTCGGGTGACGCGCTCGGTGATAATGAGTTCGCTCAGATCGCTGGTGGCGCTTCTGATGGCGCGATCTTCACCAACCCACCGGATCACTGCATGAACCCAGCGAACAAGGACATCTGCGCCAAGTTCGTTGCTAAGGGCACACCGGTCGCCACCTACACGCTCTATGCCTATGTCGCCGTAAAGGTCTGGGCAGAATCTGCGAAGAAGGCAGGCTCCTTCGACTCGAAGAAGGTTGTTGCTGCTATGAACGACACCGCGCTTGAAACGCCAGTTGGCAAGATCAAGTTCGACAACAAGGGTGACGTTCTCGATCCGAAATATGCTTGGCACGCCTTCAAGGGCGGCAAGTATGCCCAGGACGACTCGATCAAGTAAGATTGATCTGAGCTAAAATTAAAGCCCGGAGATCTCCTGATCTTCGGGCTTTTTTTATGCTATGATTTTGATGATGAGATGGGCCTATAGAAGGTGATCAATCATGCTGACGGGGTTGGAAATTGAGAGAGAGCGGATCGCGACATTCTCTGTGCGCCTTGCTCTTTTGAGCCTCATAGCATTTGCAACCCCTGCCCGTGCTGATGTTCTGATCGGAATTGCGGCGCCTTTGACCGGTGCGCAATCTTTTCTTGGTCAGCAAATTCTCAAAGGCGCACAGAGTGCGGTTGAAGACCTCAATGCGTCCGGCGGCATGAATGGCGAGAAGATCGCACTCACCATCGGCGATGATTTTGCTGATCCCAAACAAGGTATCGCCATCGCGCGCAAATTCATTGCTGACGGCGTGAGATTTGTCATTGGCCATGGCAATTCCAATGTGAGCATTGAAACGTCCGACCTCTATCAAGACAAAAATATTCTGATGATTTCGCCAAGCGCCATCAGTCCGAAATTCACAGAGCGCGGCCTATGGAATGTCTTTCGCGTTTCAAGTCGCGATGATCATCAAGCTGCCGTTGCTGCGGGATATATCAAAGAACATTTTGATAACAGGAAAATCGCCTTCGCGCATGACCGTTCAAGTTTCGGCCAATCATTAGCCGATTCCACACGCAAAAAGATGGCGCTTCTCGGTTTAAATGAAATTCTATTCGAAGGCGTATCAATCGGAGAGAAAGACTTCTCACCACTCGTCAGTAAACTGAAAGCGCAGCAAGCCGATCTTCTTTATTGGGGCGGCTCCTATCCTGAGGCGGGCATCATCATCAAGCAAATGCGCGAGCAGGGCTTGAAGACAGTTCTCATGTCAGGTGACGCGATTGCGTCGGATGAATTGGCGCCGATTGCCGGACCAGGGGCCGAGGGCACCGTGATGACCTTTCCCTCAACACCGCGAAACCGGCCGGAGGCAAAAGAGCTTCTCAAAAAACTCGAAGTACGCGGCATTGAGCCTGATGCTTATGCCCTCAATGCCTATGCTTCCGTGCAAATTCTTGTCGAATCCGCGCGTAAAGTGAAATCAACGGACGCGAAGAAAATTGCCGAAGACATGCGATCGGGAACAAATTTCAAAACGGTGATCGGTGAGCTGTCATTCGATAAACAAGGTGACCGCGCGCGCTCGGATTACGCGGTCTTCATCTGGAAAAAATCGGGCGAAAAAGTTACTTTTTCTGAGCTGCCTTAAGAAGAGATTCTCAAGAACTCTGAACAATTATCCGAGCTTGCCCAACACCGGAAATGTCTCAATCAACCAGAATGACATGATGTTCATAGAGCCTGTCAAAAAGGCAATTCCGGTGAGCACAAGCAAAAGCCCCATCGCCTTTTCGACCTTACCGAGATGCGCGCGGAAGCGACGAATGAATGACACCGCATGCTCCATCGCAAAGGCCGCAAGAATAAATGGTATGCCGAGCCCGAGCGAATAAACCGCTAACAATGACGCACCGCGGCCCACACTGTCTTCCGAACCCGCAACTGCGAGAATAGCTGCCAACACGGGACCAATGCAGGGTGTCCAGCCGAACGCGAAGGCCACACCCATTACATAAGCGCCCAGCGGTCCTGCAGGTTTTTCAACCTGAAGTCTTTTTTCGCGAAACAACAAGGCGATGCGAAACACGCCGAGGAAATGGAGGCCCATCGCGATGATCACAATCCCCGCCGCTATCGAGAGGATATCGATATAGGCGCGAAGCACTTGACCAAAAACGGAAGCCGTTGCGCCAAGCAAAACAAACACCGTTGAAAAGCCGAGCACGAACAGAAGCGCCACAAGCGGCACATCACGCCGCATGCGCCGCTCCCCGCCAGCGGCAAAATCTTCAATGGCTGTGCCCGCCATGAATGACAAATAAGGCGGCACGAGCGGCAAGACGCAAGGGCTTAGAAAAGAAACAAGGCCGGCGAAAGCGGACATCGGATAGGAAACATCGGTCATAGCGAAGTGATAGGGCGGCAGCCCACTGCAAGCAAGGGATCAACATCAGGAACACTTGCACCCAGACGCGCGCTGCGCCACTCTCCCGCACGATGAAAAATCTGATTACCGATGTGCCGGGGCTCAAAATCGGCGAGGCCCATGATGAAGCCGCCGCTACCGGCGTGAGCGCGGTTGTGTTTGACCGCCCTGCGGTCGCCTCAATCGCCACACTCGGCGGTGCGCCGGGCCTGCGCGATACGGCGCTGCTCGAACCAGAAATGACCGTCGATCACGTTGACGCCATTCTGCTCTCGGGCGGTTCAGCCTTTGGGCTTGATGCCGCAGGCGGCGCGATGGCCGCCCTCGTCGCGCAAGGACGCGGCCTTCAAGTTGGCCCCGCACGCGTGCCGATTGTGACGCAAGCGATCCTGTTTGATCTTTTGAATGGCGGCAAGAAAGATTGGGGCCGCATGCCGCCTTATTGGGAGCTTGGTTATCGGGCGATCGTTTCAGCGGGCCATGATGTGACGCTCGGCACCGCGGGGGCAGGCTATGGCGCAACGACAGCGACGCTGAAAGGCGGATTGGGATCTGCCAGCGCGCGCACGGCATCGGGATTTACAGTCGGTGCGCTTGTTGCGGTAAATGCGGTGGGTTCTGTGACCATTGGTGATGGTCCGCATTTCTGGGCGGCACCTTTTGAACAGAATAAAGAGTTTGGCGGTCTCGGTTTGCCTTCACCCTTTCCTGCTGATGCCCTCATGCCGCGCATGAAAGGCGCCGCACTTCGAGAGAATACGATCATTGCCTGCATCGCCACCGATGCGACACTCACAAAAGCGGAATGCAAACGTTTGGCACTCGCTGCTCATGACGGCATGGCGCGTGCGGTTCGCCCTGCTCATACGCCGATGGATGGCGATACAGTCTTCGCAGCCGCAACGGGACACAAACCCTTATCGGGCGGCATCGTCGTGCTTACAGAGCTCTGCATCGCCGCCGCCGATGTTTTGGCCCGCGCCATCGCACGCGGTGTTTATGAGGCAGACGCGCTGCCCTTTGAGGGGGCGATGCCAAGTTGGAAAGAACAATTTTCCAAATTGAAAAGTTGAACGTTGAGGTCCACTATCAAAACCGATCAACACGATAAGGCGTCGGATCGGTAAAGGGCTCTTCTGCTGCAATCATTTCGGCAATGAGACGACCTGTAACGGCTGACATGGTCAAGCCATGATGCGCGTGGCCGAAGGCAAACCACATACCTTCATGCCGCGGCGCCTTGCCGATAAAGGGCAGCATATCGCCCGTGCAGGGACGCGACCCCATCCAGGGTTGCGGATCGCGGCGTTCTGCAAGCGGAAAAAATTTGCGTGCTTTAGGTTCTAATTTTTCCAATTGAACCGGCGTCGGCTTGGCATCGCGATGCGCGAATTCCGCACCCGTTGTCAAACGCACGCCATTGGCCATAGGTGCGAGAACATAAGAATGATCGGCATCATAGACGGTGTGATTGAGAACGGCATTGCCTGTTGTCGCATAATGCATGTGATAGCCACGCTTCACACCCATCGGCAAATCATACCCAAAGCGCTTCACAAACTCTTGCGCCCAAGGCCCTAATGCAATCACAACATCTTTCGCCCGCAATGCACCCACGGGCGTATCAATCATCCACCCTGCACCATCGCGCCGCAAACTGTTGGCGTCACCATGAAGAAAGGCACCACCGCGCTTTTCAAACAATGCACGATAGGCACGCGAGAGACCTTGCGGATCCGATATATTCGCCGGATCTTTGTAATGCACCGCGCCGATGACGCCATCACCCAAATGCGGCTCACGTTCTGCGAGTGATGCACGATCAAGAAATTCAGCCGTGACGCCAAACGCTTTCAGTTTTTCAGCATCAGCTATGGCAGCACGTCCCTTGGCCTCGCTGCGCCAGGCTTTGATCCAGCCATTACGACGAATAAGAGAGTCTGCACCCGCTGCGGCAATCAGCGGTTCATGTTCGGAGAGACAATTCTCGATCAATGGCCGCGCACCGGCAATCGCGCGTTTGTAGCGTTGCGGTTCAGAATTCCACCAATAACGCGCAAGCCATGGCGCGACTGTGAAGAGGGCACTCAAATGATAATGGGCATCAGTGCGCGCATTAAACGCGTAGCCAATCAACTCGCCGATGTCGCGCGGAAAGGCATAAGGCAGAAACGAAGCGCGCTCGATAATGCCGGCATTGCCGAAGCTCGTTTGTGACCCCGCTTCGACCCGATCGATCAGCGCGACGCCCTTACCTTTTTCCTGCACCTTTAACGCCACGCCGAGGCCGACAATGCCAGCCCCGAGGACCGCGACGTCCAGATCACGCTCAGCCATAACCAAACTCTCCCCTTTGCGCTGTGTTGTGGCAAAGGGCGGTCGGATCGGCAAGCGTTCAGGCACTCAAAATCCCCTTCTCCGGGGACATATCAGCCCGCGCATTGTGTCGCAGGCAGGTCGGTGCTATCGGGCCCCCATGAGCCGCCCCATCCAGATCATCCCCTCGATTCTTGCTGCCGATTATGCCTGTCTCGGCGAAGAGGTGGTGCACGCGGATCGCGCGGGCGGTGACCGCATCCATCTCGATATGATCGATGGGCATGTTTACAAAAATATGAGCTTCGGGCCGAACATGTTTCAAGCCCTACGGCCCTTCACGACCAAGCCCTTTGATGTTCATTTGATGGCGACATCGGCCCGTGAATGGATTGAACCTTTGAAAAAGGCGGGTTGCGACCGTGTCATGATCCAAGTCGGTCTCGAGAATGATCTTTCAGGACTAATCAAATTCATCCACGCCCATGCGATGAGTGCTGGCTTTGTCCTTACACCGCGTGATGAGGCTGACATTGTGATCCCTCATCTTGATACTCTGGACCTCATCAATGTCATGACCGTTGATCCCGGATTTGGTGGTCAACTCTTTCTCGAAGCGATGATGCCAAAGGTTTCACGCGTGAGAGAATTAATTGGCGCGCGGCCCATTGATCTATCTGTTGACGGCGGCATTACCCCAGAGACGGCACCGCTTGCGGCGCGCGCCGGTGCGACGAGCTTTGTTGCCGGCACTGCCATTTTCAAAACGCCCACAAAGGACTATGCAACGGCCATCAAGGCCTTGCGTGAGTCCATTCAGTCCGCTTTATCAAAGACACCGGAGACCGTCTGATGATTCCTCGCTATAGCCGCCCCGAGATGGTTGCCATCTGGTCGCCCGAAACAAAATTCCGCATCTGGTTTGAAATCGAAGCCCATGCCTGTGATGCGATGGCCAAATTGGGTGTCATTCCCAAATCAGCCGCGAAAACAATTTGGGAAAAAGGCGGTGCCGCAAAATTCGATGTCGAAAAAATTGACGCGATTGAACGCGAAGTCAAACATGATGTGATTGCGTTTCTGACCCATCTTGCGGAATTTATTGGCGATGATGCGCGCTTCGTGCATCAAGGCATGACCTCATCCGATGTGCTCGATACAACACTTGCCGTGCAGCTGGCGCGCGCATCCGATCTGTTGCTTAAAGATATTGATGATCTTCTTGCAGCCCTCAAGCGTCGTGCCTTTGAATATAAGATGACACCGACAATTGGCCGCTCGCATGGCATTCATGCGGAGCCTGTGACTTTCGGATTGAAGCTCGCCACTGCTTACGCAGAATTCACGCGTTGCCGTGAACGCCTTGTCGCCGCGCGCAAAGACATTGCGACTTGCGCGATATCCGGTGCAGTGGGGACATTCGCCAATATCGATCCGCGTGTGGAAGAGCATGTAGCTGCAAAATTGGGGCTCAGTGTTGAGCCGGTTTCAACGCAAGTTATTCCACGCGATCGCCACGCCATGTTCTTCGCTACGCTTGGCGTGATTGCGTCGTCCATTGAGCGGTTAGCGACGGAAATCCGCCATCTCCAGCGCTCGGAAGTCTATGAAGCGGAAGAATATTTTTCGCCGGGCCAAAAAGGCTCATCCGCCATGCCGCATAAGCGCAATCCGGTATTGACCGAAAATCTCACAGGTCTTGCACGCATTGTGCGCGCTGCGGTGACGCCCGCCTATGAAAATGTTGCGCTCTGGCATGAGCGCGATATTTCACATTCGTCTGTCGAGCGCATGTTTGCACCCGATGCAACCGTGACTTTGGATTTTGCGCTCGCGCGCCTCACCAATGTCATCGATAAGCTCGTTGTCTATCCGGAAAACATGCAGAAAAATCTTGATCGCCTTGGCGGCCTTGTGCATTCGCAGCGCGTCTTGCTTGCCCTCACGCAAAAAGGCGTGAGCCGCGAGGACTCCTATCGCCTCGTGCAACGTAATGCGATGCCAGTATGGCGTGGTGAAGGCGATTTCAAAACACTTTTGAAAGCAGATGCCGATGTATCATCGAAGCTTTCACCGCAAGACATCGATGATCTCTTTGATCTCGGCTATCACTTCAAACATGTCGATACGATTTTCAAACGCGTGTTTGGCTGATTACTCAAAGTTACACATCATAATCGTCAATGCGACCGGTGCGCGGCGGTTCTGTCGCGCGTAGTGTATCTCCCATACGTTCGACGGATTTCATCAGGCGCAAAATATTCCCGCCGCATAATTTTTCGAGCGAGGCATCAGACCATCCGCGTTCAATCAGCGCGGCAATGAGATGCGGGAACTTTGAAACATCTTCGAGACCTTCCGGCGTTATGCCGCCATAATAATCGGATCCGATCCCAATATGATTCAATCCCGTGCGGCTTGTGAGATATTCAATATGATCACAAAGCTCGCCAATTGTCGCTTTTGGCTGCGGCCCCGCAACAGCGATATGAGCGGCCACACGCTCTTCGTGATTTTCCAGAAATGACGATTTGCCGTAATTGTCTCTTAAGGGGCGCGACCAGTCCCGCGCTTTCTGATTGATGAAATCGGGAATGAATGTCGCCATGATCACGCTCTTTTTCGCGCGGATACGATCAAGCACATCATCCGGCGCATTACGTGGATGATCGCAGAGCGTCGTAGCGTTATTATGCGAGAAAAGAACTGGTGCTCGCGAGATATCAAGCACGCGATGCATGACGCGTGGCGCCGTATGCGCGAGATCAACCAGAATACCGAGACGGTTGAGTTCGAGCACAACCGCTTCGCCAAACTTCGTTAAACCGTTGTGACGGGGCACATCCGTTGCGCTATCAACCCAATCAAGCGTCTCATTATGACAAAGCGTCATCAATCTTACGCCCGCCGCATGCCACACGCGCAAAGGGGCTAACGAATTCTCGAGTCCTGTTCCGCCTTCAACGGTTGCGAGCACGGCAATTTTACCAGCGCGAAACGCCCGCTTGATCTCGGCCGCTGAGGTCGCAAACACATAGCTGTCCGGCCAAGCCTCGGGGATCTGCCGGATAAGATCGATCAGCTCCAAGGTCATGCGCCCAGGCATTTCCGTGAGCGTGGGCACGAAAGCCGCAAAAAACTGCGCCGCAACCTGCCCCTCTTTCAATCGCGGCGTATCCGTATCCGTCTCCGGATGGAGGCGCGACAGATCATAACGCGCAACGCTCATGGCCGCCGATTTTGTTGAATGCACGACCCAAGGCAGATCATTATGCCCATCAACGAGTGGAAAGTTGCGCAAAAGCGCGCGGGCATGGTCGAGAGCAACAGAGGAGGATTGAGACATCAAAGGGACCCTTCAGGGGTTAGGATGATTATTTATTGCGCTCCCGGCCCGCCGATACAAGCTCTGCTTGCATCCATGCACGCCTGCTTTCCAAAAACTGAAATTGCCTTCCCGTCGTAAAAGGGCTACGCGCCACAACACACACTCCCTTCGATGTCGTAATTCGACCTTTGCCCGCCTGACAGGATCAAATCCCCATGAATGATGCCGCTTCGACCCTGCCCGGCAACGCCGATACCTCGCCAGCACCGCTTCCCAAGCGCCGCTCGCCGCGCGCGATCATCTTGCCCGTGGTGCTGCTTGTTGTTTTAGGCAGCCTCGGCCTGTGGTTCTTCAATTATTGGACGCATGGCCGTTTCCTGATTTCAACGGATGACGCCTATGTTGGCGCGGCAGTCTCCACGATTTCAACACGCGTTTCGGGCCATGTGGTGACGGTTGCGGTTGTCAATAATCAAAACGTCAAAGCTGGCGACCTTCTCGCAAAAATCGATGATGGCGATTATCGCCTCGCCGTTGAAAGCGCCTCACGGAAAATCGAAACACAAAATGCGAGCCTTGCGCGGCTTGATAGTCAATCACTTCAACAGAATGCATCCGTCGCGCAAGCGCGCGCGCAAATCGCAGCAGCGGAAGCGGATGCACAACGCGCGCAAGGTGATTTTGATCGCGCGCAAACATTGGCCGCCGCCGATTTCAATAGCCGAGCAAAACTCGATCAAGTGCGTGCTGATCGCGACCGCACACAAGCCGCTCTTCAAAGCGCGCGTGCAGGGCTAACGGCTGCTGAAGCCGGTCTTGATGTTTTGAAAGCGCAAAAGTCAGAACTCACAAGCAGCAAGAGCGAACTTGAAACCGTTCTGTCACGCGCCACACGTGATTTGTCCTTCACAGACATCCGCGCGCCTTTTGATGGCGTTATTGGAAACAAAGCGATCCAGCTCGGACAATTTGTTCAGCCAGGCATGCGATTGCTTGCGCTGGTTCCGCTTGAGAGCGCTTATGTCGATGCCAATTTGAAAGAGACGCAAATTGCGCCTTTGAAAATTGGTATGCGTGCCGAAATTCGTGCCGATGCTTTCCCCGGTCGTGTGTTTGAAGGCCGTGTTGAAAGCCTGTCTCCGGCAACCGGCGCGCAATTCTCGCTGCTGCCGCCAGAAAACGCGACAGGCAATTTCACCAAAGTCGTGCAGCGCGTGCCTGTGCGTATCGCTTTGCCTGATGATCTCAAGCGCGAGCAAATTTTGCGGCCCGGTATGTCTGTCACGGTCGAGATTGATCCGACAAAACCATGAACGCGCCCGCTCAGGCACAAGGATGGCCGCCACAACCGGTTTTAACCGCGCGGCGTGTAATCGCCTTCACCGGTATGGTGTTCGGCATGTTTATGGCGATTTTGGATATTCAGATCGTCTCGGCGTCTTTGGCTGAAATTCAAGCGGGCC
The DNA here is from genome assembly GCA_037131735.1 of Alphaproteobacteria bacterium. Taxonomy (GTDB): domain Bacteria; phylum Pseudomonadota; class Alphaproteobacteria; order Rhizobiales; family Beijerinckiaceae; genus CAIUPE01. The sequence goes on along the minus strand of JBAXQM010000005.1, from coordinate 126,890 downwards.
TTTCGGCGAGTGCCGAAGAAATCTCATGGGTACAAACCGCTTATCTCATCGCTGAAGTGGTGATGATCCCGCTTTCTGGCTTTCTCGGCCGTATGGTCTCCACGCGTTATCTCTTCGCCGCATCGGCGGCGGGCTTTACGCTGATGAGCGTGATGTGCGCGCAAGCTTCATCCATTGAAGAGATGATACTCTGGCGCGCGCTGCAGGGCTTCATTGGTGGCGGTATGATTCCTTCCGTCTTCTCCGCCGCCTTCACGATTTTTCCGCGCGAGAAGCAATCTATTGTTTCGCCCATCATTGGCCTTGTCGCGACATTAGCACCTACAATCGGACCGACTGCTGGCGGTTATCTCACGGATCTTTTTTCATGGCATTGGCTCTTTCTCGTCAATGTCATTCCCGGCATTGGCGTTACATTGGCCGCATGGTTTCTTATTGATTTCGACAAGCCGAATTGGAGCCTCTTTAAAACATTTGACTGGTGGGGTCTTGCGGGTATGGCCGCCTTACTCGGTGGCCTTGAATATGTCCTGGAAGAAGGACCCGCGAAAGACTGGTTTCAAGACGAAGCCATTCTCTGGTGCGCGGTTTTAAGCCTTGTCGGCAGCCTCATCTTTTTCTATCGCGCCTTTACCGCAGCGACTCCGATTGTCGATCTTAAAGCCTTTTCAAATCGCAATTTTGCGTCTGGTTGTTTGGCGTCTTTCACAATCGGAATCGGGCTTTACGGGTTAACCTATCTCTATCCTGTCTTTCTTGCACGCGTGCGCGGATATACATCGCTTGAAATTGGCGAGACGATGTTTCTCACCGGTGTCGCGATGTTTTTCACCGCTCCTTTTGCCGGACGCTTGTCAGCAAAGCTTGATCCCCGGATCATGCTCGCCATCGGCATTTTCGGATTTGCGATTGGAACCTTTCTCGCTTCAACACTCACGAAAGAGTGGGGCTTTCATGAATTGATCTGGCCGCAAATTTTCCGTGGCGTATCGCTAATGTTCTGCATGGTGCCCATTAACAATGTCGCATTGGGAACGCTCCCGCCTGAGCGATTGAAAAACGCCTCGGGTCTTTTCAATCTCACGCGCAATCTTGGCGGTGCCGTGGGTCTTGCGCTTATTAATTCGCTTCTCAATGACCGCTGGGATTTTCACCTCCAACATTTGCGGGAAAAAATTGCGTGGGGGCGGCAAGTGGCAGATGAAACGCTTGCCAATATTACGCAAGGCTTGTCTGCGTTGGGCGATAACGCGGCGCTTGCCGCGACAAAACAAATTTCAATGATGGCACGACGCGAAGCCTTGGTGTTGGCACTCGGCGATGTATTCCTCGTACTGACCTTTGTGTTTCTTTTGATGCTGCTCGTTCTCCCCGCAATCAAACGCGCAGGCGGACCAAGCGGTGCCGGTGGCGGACACTAAGTCCGCACCCTTATCGGATGGAAATACTCATCCGGCCCAAGGTCCCGTAATCTGCAATCACATGATCACCGACCTTGATCGGCACAGGCACAACGCAAGTTCCTGTGGTGACGATATCGCCGGCTTTAATGCCCTCGGCATAGCGGGCGGCTTCATTCACAAGCCAATGCAAAGCAATGCGCGGGTCACCTAATGCGGCTCGCCCCGCGCCCGTCGCTACAATCTCATCACCTTTCAAGGCGCGCACTTCATGATCTGCGAGATCAAACTCGCGCCATGACTCATCAAACGCTTCCCCAATCATCAACCAACAGGCGCAAGCGGTATCGGCAATCAGGCTCGGTGCGCCGACTAAAGTGAAATCCTTGTAGCGTGAATCCGGAATCTCAATTGACGGATGCAAGCTCTGAACGGCGTTCATCACCTCATCATAAAAGTAATCCGCTCCACGGGGCGGCAAGCAGTGCGCAAAGCGAAAGGCAAATTCGACCTCGGCAACCTTCATAATGTTATCGCCGAGTATTACCGCCTGATGAGGCGCGATCATACGGTCCGATAAAAGCCGCCCGCCCAAAGGCCCATCGACATTGATATGGGCCTGCCCCGCCTTGCTCGTGGCGGCAATCTTCCATCCCACGACCTTCTGACGCGCTTGCTCAGCCACAGCGGCACCGATTCGGTACCCCGCTGCGCGATCCCTCGGCCGCAAAGTCTCCGGCAAGGCATCAATCCGCGTGCTGGCCTGCCAATGGCGCCAGAGCAACGCGGCGGCGTCTTTGTCCTCAGGTGTCGCGTGGAGCATCACTTAATCTCGTCTTCGCCAGGGCCGAGCCCATATTTTGGCCGGATGGGGGAAAGCTGCAAGGGCCCACCCTTTCCCCATCCCGCCTCGAATGCTAGACGAGGACATCATGCTTGAAGGTCTTACTCCCAAAAACCCCACCCATCTGATGCGGCTGAATTCAGACGAGCGCACCGCGCGCGCCGTTGCTGATATCGTCATGGAAACATTCGACCCTAATGAAACGGCCGCCGCCGCATTCGAAAATGAAGCGGAAGCCCGTTGGGAAACCGAAGTCTATTTTGCTGACGCGCCCGATGAAGCCGCGATGCGCACGCTGATCCGCGAGACGGTGAGCGCTGCAGCAGCGGAAGGATTGATCTTCGAAACGCTTGCAGAAAAAGACTGGGTGAAAGCCTCGCTTGATGGACTCTCGATTGTGGATGCCGGTCGTTTCCGCGTGCATGGCGCGCATGATCGCAATCGCATTGCGCAAAATGCCATTGGCATCGAGATTGAAGCCGCGCTCGCTTTTGGTACAGGTCATCACGGCACGACACGCGGCTGTCTCTTGATGCTCGATTATATTTTAAAGCGGCGGCGTCCGCGCCATGTCATTGATATCGGCACGGGCACAGGCGTACTGGCAATTGCCGCCGCGCGCGCGTTGCGTGCCCCTGTGGCCTCAGGCGATATCGATCCGGTTGCGGTGGAAGCGGCGCTCTCCAATGCGCGGCTTAATCGTGCCAGCGCCTATGTACGCCCCGTTGTGGCCAAAGGCGTCTCGCATCCGTCATTAATGATGCATCGCCATTATGATCTTGTCTTTGCCAATATTCTTGCGCGGCCTTTGATTAGACTTGCGCCTTCGATTGCAAGGATTGCGTCACCGGATGCCGATATCGTTCTTTCCGGTTTGCTTGCGCATGATGTGCCAGGCGTTGTGAGTGCTTATGGCCAACAAGGCTGGCATCTCCAAAAGCGGATCGATCTCGAAGGCTGGGCGGCGTTGCTTCTGCATCGTGTTGCGGGCCATCCCCTCACCCGTTTCTAAATTTCTTTTTTGCGAGGACTATTTAATGACCGGCGCGATTTTCCAAAGTTTTGAACAAAAAACAACACCGCAACAGGGCGCGCCGCATCTCATGGCCTTGCGTGAGGAATTAAAAAAGCGCGGTCTTGATGGCTTTGTCGTGCCGCGCACTGATGAACATCAAAATGAATATGTTCCACCATCTTCAGAGCGGTTGATGTGGCTCACAGGCTTCGCGGGCTCTTGGGGCATGGCCATCGTTCTTACGGATAAAGCCGCCATTTTTGTGGATGGTCGCTACACCGTGCAAGTGCGTGAACAAGTGGATGCGACCCTCTTTGCCCCCGAACATTTGATCGATCATCCGCCAGAGCAATGGATCAAGAAAAATGTAAAAGCCGGAATGAAAATCGGTTTTGATCCCTGGCTTCATACGCATGACGGCATCAAAAAGCTTGATGAAGCCTGCAAGTCTGTTGGTGCCTCATTGATTGCAGTTGAAACAAATCCGATCGATAGTGTCTGGGCTGATCGTCCGCCGGTGCCGCTTGCGCCAGTAGCGCTTCATAAACCCGCTTATGCCGGTGAAGATGCGAATGAAAAGATAAAGCGCATTCAATCGAAACTCGCCGACATGAAATCGGATGCGGTTGTGATTACCGATGCCCATGCGGTGGCGTGGATTTTCAATATTCGCGGGGGCGATGTCGGCCACACGCCCTTGCCGCTCGGCTTTGCGATTGTGCCACAAAATGGCAAACCTGGGCTCTTTATGGATGGGCGTAAATTTTCAAATATCGTGCGTGATGAGGTTGCCAATCTCGCCGATATTGCTGAACCCTCTGCGCTTGATCTCTCGCTCGAAAAGCTTGGCAAAGCGAAAGCCCGTGTGCGCTTTGATGGCGCAACGGCGGCAACACGTCTTGTGCGCAAAGTTGAAAGCACGGGCGGCATCGCCGATGTTGGCACAGACTTCGTTGCGCTCATGAAGGCTGTTAAAAACAAAGCGGAGATTGAAGGCTCGCGCGCCGCACATGCACGCGATGGTGCCGCGATGTCGAAATTCCTTGCCTGGTTTGATCGCGAGGCCATTAAGGGCCATCTCACTGAAATCAGCGCAACAGAAAAACTTGAAGAATGCCGCCGTGATACGGGCCTTTTGAAAGACGTCTCGTTCCCCTCGATTGCGGGGGCCGGACCCAATGCCGCCATTCCGCATTACAAAGTCTCGGTGGAATCAAACCGTAAAATCGAAAAGGGAATTTTCCTTATCGATTCCGGCGCACAATATGAAGACGGCACAACCGATATCACCCGCACGATTGCTGTGGGACCTGCGACCGATGAAATGAAAGATCGCTTCACGCGCGTGCTCAAAGGTCATATCGGCATCGATACCGCCGTTTTCCCGAAAGGCACATCCGGCGCGCAGATCGACTCTTTTGCGCGTAAGCCGCTTTGGGAGATCGGACTCGATTTTGATCATGGAACAGGCCATGGGATCGGCTCTTATCTCTCCGTGCATGAAGGCCCGCAACGCATTGCCAAAATCGGTGTAACGCCTCTTGAAGTCGGCATGATGCTCTCCAATGAACCGGGTTTTTATAAAGCGGGTCATTGGGGTATCCGCATCGAAAATCTGATCCTCGTCGAAAAGCGTGACATCAAAAATGCCGAACGTGAAATGTTCGGCTTTGAAACGCTCAGCTTTGCGCCGATTGATTTGAATCTTGTCGAAGTATCGCTTCTCACTGACGCGGAACGCGCTTGGCTCAACGCCTATCACGCGAAGACACGCTCGATTGTCTCGCCCTATTGTGATGAGGAAACGAAGAGCTGGCTCAATCACGCCACTCGCGCGATCTGATTACGATCCGACGCGACGAAACCATTCGTCTTCGTCAATAACTTCAACGCCGTGCTTGCGCGCGTCGTCGAGCTTCGAGCCCGCACCGGGACCAGCAACAAGAAGATCCGTCTTCTTTGAGACTGAGCCTGACACTTTCGCGCCCAAACGCTCGGCCATGGCTTTCGCTTCTTCACGAGTCATTTTCTCAAGCGATCCGGTAAAGACAATCGTTTTACCGGATACGGGGCTTGAGGCTTCAACCGCTTCCATCGCCTCCGGCGTGACATGATCAAGCAAGGCAGCAAGCTCTTCGCGATTATGCGCTTCGGCGAAGAAATCAACGATTGAGCCTGCAACAATCGGCCCGATCCCGTCGATGGCTTCGAGCTCTTCACGCGCGCGGACACCATCATGGCCGGCCTTCACCGCAAGGTCGCGCAATTTTTCAATGGAACCAAAATGCCGCGCGAGCTGCTTCGCTGTTGTTTCGCCAACATGCCGAATACCCAGCGCAAAAATGAACCGATTGAGCGAGACAGTCTTTCGTGTCGCAATCGCGTCAAATAGATTTTTAACCGAGACCGCGCCAAAACCTTCGCGGTCTTTGAGTTTCTTCAATGACCGTGCATCGCGCGCTTCAAGCGTAAAGATATCGCGCGGACGCGTGATAAGACCGTCAATGAAAAAGCCTTCAATTTGCTTGTCGCCTAAACCTTCAATGTCAAACGCATTGCGCGAGGCAAAATGTTTGAGACGCTCCGTCGCTTGTGCAGGACAGATAAGACCCGCGGTACAGCGGCGCACGGCTTCCGGTTCTCCCGATTTCGGATCATTCTCGCGCACCGCATGGCTGCCACAGGCCGGACAATGATCAGGAAACACAAAGGGCTTGGCTCCGTGTTTACGCTTCTCTTCAACAACCGAAACAATTTGCGGGATCACATCGCCTGCGCGTTGAATAACAACCGTATCACCGATCCGAATATCCTTACGCGCGATTTCGTCTTCATTATGCAATGTCGCATTGGAGACAACCACACCGCCCACCGAAACGGGTTGTAATTTCGCAACGGGAGTCAAAGCGCCTGTGCGCCCGACTTGAATATCGATATCGAGCAATAAGGTTGTGGCTTTCTCTGCAGGGAATTTGCGTGCGGTTGCCCAACGCGGCGAACGCGAGATAAAGCCCAAACGCGCTTGCAACGCGAGATCATCAACTTTGTAAACAACGCCATCAATATCATAGCCCAAAGTGGCGCGCCGTTCCTCGATCATACGGTAATGATCAATCATAGCTTGAAGCGTGGCGCACCGCTTAGTGAGCGGATTGGTCGGCAAGCCCATTTTATGAAAGGCCGTGACCATGCCACTCTGCGTATCAGCCGGAGTCGCTCCGTCAATCTGCCCCCATGTATAGGCAAAAAATCTGAGTGGTCTTTGCGCTGTGATCTGTGAATCAAGTTGGCGCAGTGATCCCGCGGCAGCGTTACGCGGATTGGCAAAAGCAGGCTTTCCCTCTTTCTCCTGACGCTCATTGAGCTTTAGAAAATCAGCGGTGGCCATATAAATCTCACCGCGAATTTCAATCACATCGGGTACCGGCCCGTGAAGCCTATGTGGTATCTCGTGAATCGTGCGCACATTGGTGGTGACATCTTCACCTTCTTCGCCATCGCCGCGTGTGGCAGCAACCGTCAACACACCTTTTTCAAAACGTAACGAGCAGGAAAGCCCGTCAATTTTCGGCTCTGCTGTGAACGCCAATTCGCGCAACGAAGGCCAATCAAGAAAACGTCTTACGCGTTCTACAAAATCGGACAACTCTTCATCCGAAAATGTATTGGCCAATGACAACATCGGCACCGCATGCTTCACTTTGGAAAATTTTTCAGATGGCTTTGCGCCCACGCGGGTTAAAGGCGAGGCTTCTTTTTGCAATTCCGGAAAAGCCAACATGATCGCGTCATAACGACGGCGCAACGCATCATAGGTAGCATCCGAGATTGTCGGTTGGTCTTCCTGATGATAGCGCACATCATGCTGCGCAATTTCATCGCCAAGCGACTGCCATTCCATCCGCGCTTCAAGCGGGGTTAGTTTTTCGACATCTAAAGCGCGCAAGGGATCATGCGGCTTTTTCATTTTGCCGCCTCAATCAACTTCTTTGCCGCCGCGCGCGCTTCGTCCGTAATCTCGGCGCCTGACAACATGCGGGCAATTTCTTCGCGGCGATGCGCTTCATCAATCGTCACCACCCTTGTGGCGATGCGTTTGCCCTTACCGGCTTCACCTTTAGCAATCAGGAAATGAGTCGAGGCGCGCGCAGCGACTTGCGGCGCATGCGTCACCGAAAGCACTTGCACTTTTTTCGCTAACCGCGAGAGACGTTGCCCAATCGCATCGGCCACCGCGCCGCCGACACCGGTATCAATTTCATCAAAGACAAGCGTTGGGGCTGAGCCACGATCGGCAAGAGACACTTTGAGTGCCAGCATGAACCGAGACAATTCCCCGCCAGAGGCAACTTTCATCATCGGACCCGGACGTGAACCCGGATTCGTCTCGACCCAGAATTCCACATGATCAAATCCATCGGGTCCGCGCGCGGCTTCATCACGCTCAAGCGCCACAATGAATTTCGCGCGCTCAAGTTTTAGAGGCGGCAACTCACCCATCACGGCCTTCTCTAATTCCGCCGCCGCTTTCGCGCGTTTTTTGGAAACGATTTCAGCAGCCGCAATGTAGCGAAGTTCAGCCTCTTTCAATGCCGCTTCAAGTTTAACCAAGGACGACTCGCCTTGATCAAGTGACTCAACATCAGCAGCGAAACGCTCGGCCAAGGCCGCGAGCTGATCAACCGGCACATGATATTTGCGTGACGCCGCGCGTAAGGCGAAAAGCCGCTCTTCCACGCGTTCCAATTCACGCGGATCGAAATCGGCCGCGCGCTCTGCCGCTTCAAGTGCCGAGCGTGTTTCCTCCAACGCATCAAGCGCCGTTGCGAGCGCCTTAATCGCCGGACCAAGCAACGCGTCTGTTTCTGTGCCGCGTCGTTCAAACCGTCGCTGGACCGAAATCAATGTCGGAATGGGTGATGAATGTCCCCCCACTGTATCGAGGGCTTCGCGAATTTCGCCACTCGCTTTTTCAGCCGCCATCATCGCTTGGCGGCGGTCCGCCAGTTTTGTTTCTTCGCCCTCTTCCGGTGCAAGCGTGGAGAGTTCATCGCACGCATGACGCAGGTAATCCGCTTCTTTGCGCGCGGTATCGAGGCGCTCTTGATGCACGCGCAATGTTTCACGCGCCTCATGCCATGACTGATGGCATTTTCTCAAAGCTGAAATTTCTTTTTCAATGCCGGCAAAGGAATCGAGAATGGCGCGATGGCTCGCAGGATCAGCCAGCGCGCGGTCATCATGTTGACCATGAATTTCAACAAGACTTGTTCCAATGGCGCGCAGACTTTGCACGCTCACCGGTTGATCATTCACAAGCGCGCGCGTTTTGCCATCAGCCATTTGTACACGGCGCAAAATGATCTCGCCTTCATGCGCAATCGCTTGCTCAGCAAGCACTGCAAAGACCGGATGTTTATCGGCAGGTTGGAAGACGGCCGTCACCTGCCCTTGCGCTTCGCCTTGCCGCACGAGCGACCCATCACCGCGCGCGCCGAGCGCCAAAGCAAAGGCATCAAGCAGGATCGATTTGCCGGCACCCGTCTCGCCGGTGAGCACAGCAAGGCCGTTCTCGAAGGCCAAATCGAGGCGGTCGATCAAAACAATATCGCGGATGGACAAATGAGTCAGCATAGGACGATGAAACGCCGAGGCGCCACCGGGATGCAAGCCCCCATCAGAAGATCTTCACGGCCTTAAACGCCTTCGAGATCCAGGAATCCTGATTTTCCCTCGGCTCGACGCCTTTATTCTGCAAAAGCGCGTAGGTGTCCTTGTACCACTGGCTTTCCGGGAAGTTATGGCCGAGCACCGCGGCAGCGGTTTCCGCCTCATTGACGATGCCGAGCGCCAGATAGGCTTCGGTCAAACGGGCCAACGCTTCTTCAACCTGATTGGTCGTCTGATATTGCGAAACGACAATACGGAACCGGTTGATTGCGGCGGTGAAGTTCCGCTTGTTGAGATAGTAGCGGCCAACATCCATCTCGCGTCCCGCAATCTGGTCGCGCAAAACGCTAATTTTGAATTTGGCATCTTTGGCGTAATCGGATTTTGGCCAGCGCTGCACAACTTCCATGAATGCCATAAGCGCCTTCTCTGCACGCTCCTGATCACGGGTGATATCGAGCACAACATCATAGTAAGAGCTCGCAATCAGATAGGCAGCATAGGCCGCATCGGGATCCGCCGGATAAAGTTGCAGATAGCGCTTGCCTGAGGATGCTGCTTCTTCAAATTCTTTCAGCGAATAATGCGAGAAGGTCTGCATCAAAAGTGCCTTCTTCGACCATTGCGAATAAGGATAAACCTTGTCGAGCTCTTTGAATTGCTTATTCGCCTTTTCAAAGTCACGTGCTTCAACAGCGGCAAGACCTTCGTTGTAAAGTTTTTCAGCCGGAAGATCAGGCTTCACTTCAGGCTTATAGACTTCACCTTTATCGAACGGATTAAGCGTATCGCACGCACCAAGTGGCAAAAGCGCCAAGACGGCGATCAAAGGAAGCACGATGCGGGTCGAAGCCCTCGTGATGACGGTTTCGGCGTGGCGCATGGTCAACAAGGCTCCCCCAGATAGTGACGATCACAAAAGCTATGGGCACAGATTCGCATTGGCCCGCAGAATGCGCTGGTTACATAAACCAAACGCTAACATCCCGCCAGCAGTGCGGGACAAAAAGACACAAAAGACGGCGGAAATAGGGTCAAACGGCCAAAAACAGGCTCAGTCGACCGAAGGGGCGCAAGCCACGGCCGCTACGCGCGAGCGAACCGGGCCTAAAGCGGCCTCAGCGCGCTTGTCTTCAACGATCTCATAGGCGGTCCGATCAGCGAAGAGCGCCTCAAGAGCAGCCACATTCATGCGGTGGCCGCTGCACCATGAGCGGAAATGGCCGATGATTGGCAAACCGGCCAAAGCCAGGTCGCCAACAGCATCGAGCATTTTATGGCGAATGAATTCATCGCGGTAACGCAATCCTTCAGGATTGAGGATCGCATCGCCATCAATTGCCACTGTGTTTTCAAGCGAGGCACCAAGCGCAAAGCCCGCCTTCCGCAGATGATCAACGTCCTTCAAAAAGCCGAAGGTGCGCGCGTGCTGCAATTCATCACGGAATGAGTCAGGCGTGAGATCAAGAGTCTTTTTCTGACGCCCAATCAACGCGGTTGGAAAATCGATTTCAACCGTCAACCGGAAACCGCGTGCGAACGGAACGAGCTCAGAAAACTTTCCGTCTTTTTCAACGCGCACAGGCTTCAATATACGAAGATAACGACGCGCAGACTTCTGCGACACAAGACCCGCACGATCAATCGCTGCAATGAATGGCGCAGAGCTTCCATCCATAATCGGCACTTCAGCACCGTCAATTTCAACGAGAAGGTTATCGATGTTTGAAGCGTAAAGCGCTGCCATCAAATGTTCGATTGTCGAAATGGCGCCCGTCTCATGGTCGCCGATGATGGTGCATAATTCAGATGCGCTGACAGCATCATGACGTGCAGAAATCAAACGCTCACGACCCCCTTCAAGGCCGGTGCGCAAGAACCGAATGCCATGATTGTCAGCTGCCGGATGAAGAATGATGGAAACCGGTTTACCGGAATGAACCCCATGGCCCGACAAACGGGCGCGGCGTGCTAAGGTCACTTGTCGCGAAGAACTCATAACGTCTCTTATCTCACGCCGTCTTGGCTGAAACTCTGCCCGCTCTTTTCAACGGGATCCTTTGAGGATCCGTCAGCGCAGCATCGTCCCGTCCGTCCCCCATATCCGAATCCGCTAAAATGCGGACCGAATTCGTACCCTCTTCTACCCGCGCCTCTCTCTTGGCTCAAATCACGGTTTCTTACCGTTTGTTACAAAAAAGGGAGCTGGGGAAAACGTTAAAAAATCGTTATTTTACAAAAATTTAGCCCGGATCTTTATGATCCGGGCTGAACTCTCATTTCAGGACTGAAATACGGGTTTTCAGTTCGACTGGCGGCGCAAGAAGGCCGGGATTTCCATCTGGTCATCCTCGAACATCCGCTGGGGCGCGGCGGGACGTGCAGCCTGTACAGGCTGTTGAACCGGGCGCTGCACAGGAGCCGGCATTTCCGGCTGGGCCATCATCGGTTGTTGTTCAACCGATACGGCGCGCGGCGGAGCAGGCATTTCAGCTGGGTCGGCACGGCGGCCACCGAAGCCTGCGGAAACCAAGCGTTCCATCAATGACTTCTTCTGACCTTCAACAGCTGCCGGGGCAGCACGATCTTGATGACCGGCTTCAAGGCTTCTCTGCGCGATCGGCGGGAAATCTTCTGCCGATGGCATACGCACCGGACGCATGGGACGCTCCGACACCGGCGGCACAAAACCGCGATCATCAACATGTGGCGCATAAGAGTCAGGCATACGTGGCGCAGGTTGTGATTGTGGCTCAGGCATCATCGGACGCGGTGCAGCCGGACGAATGGCGAGATCAGGCGCAACCTGAATACCGCGCGGCTGATAAGGCTGCTGATATGCGGGGGCTTCGGCCATAGGAGCCTGTGACACATAAGACGCGGCGGGTGCTGCCGGAGCAACGGGTGCAACCGGCGTATGATGTTCAACAGGACGCGCGAGTGCGGCTGTCACTTCATTACGCACGCGGTCGGCCATATCACGCAAGCGATGTTCAGAAACGGCCGATGTCTGGATCGGAGCCGTTGCATTCTGGCGCATGATTTCAGCGTGATCGATACCGGTCGCAACAACCGACACACGCACAATACCTTCAAGCGAGTCATCACGTGTTGCGCCGAAGATCACATTCGCATCAGGATCAACTTCTTCACGAATGCGTGTGGCAGCTTCATCAACTTCATAAAGCGTAAGATCAGAACCGCCGGTGATCGAGATCAGAAGACCACGCGCGCCCGACATATTCACATCATCAAGCAATGGATTGGCAATCGCCGCTTCGGCAGCACGAAGGGCGCGCTTCTCGCCCGTTGCTTCGCCCGTGCCCATCATGGCCTTGCCCATTTCACGCATCACAGCGCGGACATCGGCGAAGTCGAGATTGATTAGGCCTTCTTTGACCATCAAATCGGTGATGCAGGCGACACCAGAATAAAGAACGCGGTCAGCCATAGCAAACGCATCGGCGAAAGTGGTTTGCTCATTGGCAACGCGGAACAGATTCTGGTTCGGAATGATGATCAGCGTATCGACGCATTTCTGCAATTCAGTAATACCGGATTCAGCAAGGCGCATACGGCGTGTGCCTTCGAACTGAAATGGCTTCGTGACAACACCCACCGTGAGGATGCCCATATCACGCGCGGCGCGTGCGATGACGGGCGCGGCACCCGTTCCCGTACCACCACCCATACCGGCCGTGACAAACACCATATGCGCGCCTGCGAGTTGATCGCGGATTTCATCGATCACTTCTTCAGCAGCCGCACGACCAACTTCCGGCTGGGAGCCAGCGCCCAAACCTTCCGTCACTTGCATGCCCATCTGAATAACGCGATGCGCCTTCGAGCTTGTAAGCGCTTGCGCATCCGTATTGCCGACCACGAATTCGCAGCCCTGCAGACCGATTTCGATCATGTTGTTAACAGCATTGCCGCCACCGCCGCCAACACCGAACACGGTAATTCTTGGTTTCAATTCCCGGATGTCCGGAGCTGCAAGATTGATCGTCATGGTCTTCGCCTTTACTCTGGTTCGACGCCCGGCAGCGCCTTTGTTGAACTCATTTTTGACACCGAGGCCGCCGCGCCGCAGTGCCGATCCCCTTTAGAAACTTTCGCGCAGCCAGCGGCCGACACGCATGAAATACCCATCTGTCCCAGTACCCAAAGCCAGCCCCGATGTGCGCGGCTCGAAATGTTCGAGCGCAGCAACTTGCGGATAAACGAGAAGCCCAACAGGCGCTGCAAAAGCAGGTCCCTTCAAGGCTTCCGGCAAACCCTGCACGCCGAGCGGGCGACCGACTCGAACTTGTTTCGAGATTACGATTCGACACAATTCGGACAATCCCGTTAGCGATGCGCCGCCTCCCGTCAAAACGATGCGACGTCCCGCTTCCGCTGCAAATCCGGATGTCTTCAACCGATCGCGCACAAGCTCTAAAATCTCTTCAACACGCGGACGGATGATTCGAACAAGCTGAGATTTTGGAATGTGATAAACATGATCGCCTTGCGCTTCATCAACGGATGCAACCGCAACGGTTTCGCGATCATCCGACGGGCTCGCCAAGGTCGAACCATAAAGTGTTTTCAACCGTTCGGCATGGTTGATGCCCGTTGAAAGACCGCGCGCAATATCCATCGTGATGTGATTGCCACCAACCGCAACCGCATCAGCATGAACAAGAACACCATTCGAGAACACGCCGACGCTTGTTGTGCCGCCGCCCAAATCGACAACTGCCACGCCCATCTCGGCTTCATCATCTACCAAGCAGGACAAACCGCTCGCATAAGGGCTCGCCACAACCGCCTCAACGCCAACATGGCAGCGCTCGACGGCAAGCATCAGATTGCGGATCGCATATTCGTCGCTGGTGAGGATATGCATATCCACGCCAAGCTTTTCGCCGATCATGCCATGCGGATCGCGAATATGGCGCGTTTCATCAATCGAGAATCCGGTCGGCAGCGAATGCAAAACGCTACGTCCGGCTTCTGCGCCCGTATAACTCATCGCCTCGAAGACGCGGCGAATATCGCCATCGGCAACGCCCTGCCCGCGCAAGAAGATTTCCGCGTTATAGGCTTCTGATTTCAGACGACCGCCTGTCATATTCACAATGACCGATCGCACTTCGACGCGCGCCATGCGCTCGGCGGAGTCAATCGCGAGACGGATCGAATGCTCAGCGGCTTCTAGATCAATAATCGCGCCACCTTTGATACCGCGCGCGCGTTGATGACCTAAGCCGATGATCCGCGCTTTATGGGAACGGCCCTTGAGCGCCTCAGCGCCTGAAGCCGGCAAAAGCTCGGCGATGAGGCAAACAACTTTGCTTGTGCCCACATCAAGCACGGAGACGATGGTTGTACGTTTCGGATTGATCGGCCGCATACGCGGCGTGAGGCTCGGTCCGTACTCGCTCATGCCGGACCTCCCTTCGCCTTGGCTTTGGCTTTCAACTGCTCTTCGCGCTGCGCAGCAGCAGCCTCGGTCAGACGCAGAACAACACGGTCCGGATAGCGCAGATCAACAAGAACAATGTCTTTATCGGTTAACTTATGATCACGCACAAAACTTGAAAATTTTTGCAGTGCCGCCGATGGATTCTCTTCCGGCAAAAGGACATCAAGACCGCTTGTGAGTTTCAATGTCCAGCGGCGATCACCCACGCGAACACCTGCTTTTACAAGCGGTTTTACATCAGGCGCACCATCGAGAATGGAAACAAACTCTGTTGCCCGCGCCGCAGCCCCTTCGCCCACGACGAGGGGCAAATTGGCGAAGGCTTCATCATTCATGTCACCAATGACACGACCATCTGATCCGATGATCGAAACTTCTCCATCGCGCTGCCACAAAGCATAGGGCTTATTTTCAGAAATACCGATAGAGAGCGCATTCGGATAGAATTTGCGTACGGTGACATCGCGCACAAGCGGCAACGCCATCAAACGTGTACGCACCGCATCAGCATCAAGGAAAGGCAGCGAGTCATCGGCTTCGATATCGGCAGCGGCAAGTACATCCTGCTCGTTCAGCGTTTGAAGCCCTGTGATTGTGACGCTACGAATATCAAAACCGGCAAGTCGCAAGGCTTCTTGCCGCAAATCGCCATGCGCTTCGAGAAAGGATTGAATATGACCGCCGCGTTCAAGGCTAAAGAGAAGCGTCGCGGCAAACAGCCCGATAGTCAGCGTTGAGCCGATACCCTTGGGAATACGCGTGACGAGAGCGGAAACCGTATCGCGAAAGCGGGGGTCTGACCCAAAACGAGACGTTAAAACGCGAAAGCGAGAATGATGAACACGATGTACAAACGCGAATTCGCTGGAGGCGGATTGCCCCCTTAGCGCTCGCAGCTCGCGTCCTCCACCATCCATCGTACTAACCCGCCAAACCCGATACCCTCATGGGCAGCCAATTCGGGCACCAAAGACGTTTCCGTCATCCCCGGCTGGGTGTTGACTTCGAGGCAGACCACCTCGCCCGTACCATTGGGCGTGTCGTCGTAACGAAAGTCCATGCGGCTCACACCGCGGCAGCCTAAAGATTGATGCGCCGTTAACGCTAGCTTTTGGACAAGATGGTAAATATTCGGTAAAATTTTTGCCGGCAAAACGTGAATTGATCCGCCCTTGGCATATTTCGACTCAAAATCGTAAAAACTTCCGGCCGCCGGCTGGATATCGATGACCCCCAACGCCCGCCCATCCATAACAGCGCAGGTTAACTCCCGCCCGGGGATATAGCGCTCAATCAAAACCATATCGCCATGGGGCCAATCAGCGCGACCAAGCTCCTGAGGAGGATGTGAACGGTCTTCCCGCACGAGAATAACGCCAACGGACGACCCCTCATTGACCGGCTTCACCACATAGGGTGGCGGCATGACATGGGCCTTCGCCGCCTCGAACCGGCTGATGGTAATACCGTCAGCCACCGGCACACCTGCTGCTTTCATGACCGACTTAGCGCGATCCTTTTGCATCGCGAGAGATGAGGCCAAGACTCCTGAATGCGTATAGGGAATGCGCAACATCTCGAGAATGCCCTGCACGATACCATCTTCACCGAAACGGCCATGCAACGCATTGAACACGACATCAGGTTTTAAATGTGTGAGCGCGTCAGAAATATCATGACCTACATCAACGCGGGTGACGCGATAGCCTTCGCTCTCAAGCGCCAAAGCGCAGGCTGCGCCGGATTTCAAACTCACGCTGCGTTCGGCTGAAAGCCCGCCCATCAATACGGCGACATGTTTCATCACACGGGCTCTCCTACGATTTTAATTTCCCATTCGAGCGTGATGCCCGTCATCTCTTTAACGCGACGCCGCGCCTCTTCACCAAGCGTTTCGAGATCAGCAGCTGTTGCGCCGTCATGCGCAATCAAAAAATTTGTATGCAGTTTTGAAATTTCAGCACCGCCGATGCGATGCCCGCGCAATCCTGCCTGATCAATAAGCTCCCAGGCCTTTTTTCCTTCTGGGTTGCGGAAGGTCGAACCGCCGGTGCGCGTATTCACAGGCTGTGTTGATGATCGCGCATCGGTGATAGCATTCATCTCATCAAGAATCTTTGCGGGATCACCCGCCTGACCTTTGAATAAGGCTTCAGTGAAAATAATATCTGACGCAACTGATGTATGACGATAAGAAAAACCCATCGAGGCATGGTCAAACTTATGCACGCGGCCTTCGCGATCAATCCCGCGTGCCGAGACAAAAATATCCTTGATCTCGCCGCCATAAGCGCCGCCATTCATGCGCAACGCGCCGCCAATTGTGCCCGGAATACCGCGCAAAAATGAAAAGCCCGCAATGCCCGCTTCCGCCGCCAGGCGCGCGACTTTCACATCGGCGGCTTGCGCGCCGACACGAATATGATGATCGGATTCAATCGTGATGGTTTGAAAGGCTTTACCGAGCCTGATCACAGCACCGCGTATACCGCCATCGCGCACAAGTAAATTTGAACCAAGCCCAATAACATAGAGAGGAACCGAGTGCGGCAACAGCTTCAAAAACGCAATAAGATCGTCTTCATCCTCAGGCGTGAAAAGAAGATCGGCAGGACCGCCTACACGAAACCAAGATAAAGATGCGAGCGGCGCATCAAAGTGGATCGCCCCTTTAAGAGAAGATAAATCAAGCGCGTGCAGATCCATCACGCGCCTTGTTGTTCAAGCGCCGCCAGCTCACCTGGCAACGCATAGGCCCATTGCGTGATATTTCCGGCACCAAGGCACACAATATAATCACCCTTTGACGCCAAAGGCTTGACGAGACGAGCGAGCGAAGCCGCGTCAGGAAGAGCAATGACGTTGCGATGGCCGTGCGCTTTTAATCCGGCGACGAGAGAGTCACGATCAGCGCCGGCAATCGGCTGTTCGCCCGCCGCATAAGTATCGGCAACGATCACATAATCCGCGTCATTAAAGCAGGTCGAGAATTGATCAAACAGAGACGCCAATCTTGTGTAGCGATGAGGTTGAACAATGGCGATCACTTTGCCTGATGTCGACGCCCGCGCCGCCTTCAATACCGCAGCAATTTCTACCGGATGATGGCCGTAATCATCAAAAATCTGCGCGCCATTCCATTCGCCGGTTTTGGTGAAGCGCCGCTTTACGCCGCCAAAAGTTTTCAAGCCCGCGCGTATGGCTTCTGGCGTCATGCCCAGATGAAATGCCACTGCAATTGCTGCAGTGGCGTTCAACGCATTATGATGGCCGGGCATTGGCAATTCGAGACCGTCGATAACCGTCAATGCCTTTGTTTTGCGATCCCGAATGGCAACTGAAAAACGCGAGCGGCCACCCGAAAGATCAATATCCATCAACCGCACATCGGCTTGCGGATTTTCGCCATAAGTGATGACACGACGATCTTCGATCCGGCCGACAAGCTCCTGAACAGTCGGATGATCAAGGCACATCACCGCGAAGCCGTAGAAAGGCAGATTTTCGACAAAAGTGCGGAACGCTTCTTTGATCGCGTCAAATGTTTTGAAGTGATCAAGATGTTCCGGATCAATATTGGTAACGATGGCCACATCCGCGGGCAATTTCAAAAATGTACCATCGGACTCGTCAGCTTCGACAACCATCCATTCGCCATCGCCAAGACGCGCATTGGTGCCATAGGCATTGATGATACCGCCATTGATCACGGTCGGATCGAATTGGCCCGCAACAAGGAGCGTAGCCACAAGCGATGTTGTCGTTGTTTTACCATGCGTGCCGGCAATAGCGACGCAGGTTTTAAGCCGCATCAATTCCGCAAGCATTTCTGCACGCCGCACCACCGGAATGCGCCGCTCGCGAGCAGCCATCAATTCCGGATTATCACGCTGGATCGCGGTCGAAACAACAAGCACTTCCGCATCGCCTACATTACGCGCATCATGACCAACGAACACGGTGATGCCTTTATCGCGTAAGCGTTTCACATTGGCATTGTCACTCGCATCCGAGCCTTGCACGCGATAGCCAAGATTATGCAGTACTTCGGCAATACCGGACATGCCAATACCGCCAATGCCGATAAAGTGAATGGCACCCAACTCGGTGGGAAGTTTCATGAAGTTAACCCGCTCGAAAAATTCAGTCCGATTTCTTTACCAATCAATGCAGCGAATCTTGCCGCCGCATCTGCAATGCCCGCGCTTTTGGCCGCTCGACTTGAGTCGGTCAATCGATCCGGCTCCGCGATTAATTTTAAAAGCGTGTCGGCAAGGGCCTGCGGCGTAAACTCTTTCTGAGGCATAACGATGGCCGCACCGCGCTTTGACAAGCTCTCCGCATTTGCCGCCTGATCCTGATCAAGCGAACCCGGCAAGGGCACAAGAATTGACGGTCGGCCGATTGCCGCGAGCTCAGCAATGGTGGATGCCCCCGCCCGCCCAATAACAAGATGCGCTTGCGCAATTCTCATCGGGAGATCATCAAAGAACGCGCGAATATCCGCTTGAACGCCTGCCGCTTTGTAAAGCCGTTGCGCGGCTTCAAGATCATCACCGCGCGCCTGATGGATTATCCGCAACCGCGCTTTGATCTCAGCAGGCAGTAACGCAATCGCTTCCGGTACGACCGAACTCATGATCCGCGCGCCTTGGCTGCCGCCCGTTACAAGAAGATGGAATTCACTCTGCGGCCCGCATGCCGGATATTCAATTGTCATCGCCTCGCGCACGAGCGGGCGGATGGGATTGCCAACATAATGAGATTTTGCCGCTAGCGCCTGCGAGAGTTTTTTAGGACGTTCAAAACCTGTCGCAATAGCTTTTACAAAGCGTCCCACAAAAAGATTAGCGCGACCCATCACGCCATTTTGCTCATGGATGAATGTCGGAATGCCATTCAGCACTGCACCAATGATTGGCGGCACAGACGGATAACCGCCAAAACCGATTACCGCGACGGGCTTAATCTGCCGAATGAGACGATAAGACTGAAATGTTCCGCGCGCCAAAACAAAAAGCGCCTTCACAAGAGCGAGCGGTGATTTGCCCGATGGTGTCGCCGCACGAATTTCATGACGCGCGAGAGCCGGAAATGCGCCACCATAGGCCATGCCGCGATGATCGGTGGCGAGATGAATTATGACACCACGCGCCGTCAATTCACCGGCCAGAGCTTCCGCCGGAAACAAATGGCCGCCAGTTCCTCCGGCGGCAAGCAGAATGACCGGTTTAACGGAGTCCGTCATTCATCCTGCTCCGCGCGGAAGCGATCAACATAATCCGCACGCGGACGACGCCGTGTCACCGCAAGCAGAAAGCCCATGGCGAGCCCGAGTGAAATCAAAGACGAGCCACCATAAGAAATGAAGGGCAATGTCATGCCTTTCGCTGGGATGAGGTGAACATTAACCGCCATGTTAATGCAGGCTTGAATGCCAAATAGAATGACGAGGCCAGAGGCAGCGAGACGGCAGAAGGGCTCTTCATTTTGTCGTGCCAGATAAAGTCCGCGTAACACGACAATGGCAAAGACAGAGAGAAGCGCGAGACAGGCAATGATTCCAAATTCTTCAGCCGTAACAGCGAACACGAAATCCGTGTGGCTATCCGGCAGAATACGTTTGACTGTGCCTTCACCAGGACCTTTGCCAAACCAACCGCCTTCGATGAAGCTCTGCATCGCATTATCAACTTGGAATGTATCGCCCGCTTCCGGATTGCGGAATCGATCAATTCGATCGCGCACATGCGGCAGAAACTGATAGGCGGCGAATAGACCGGCAGCACCGATACCACCGATACCAAAGACCCAGAACATATGAAGGCCCGATAAAAAGACGATGCCTGCCCAAGACATAGCGATCAACATGGTCTGCCCTATATCGGGCTGTAAGACGAGCGGTCCGATTGTGCCAACCAATAAAAGCAATCCTAAAAGATTCCCGGGAACGTCCTTACGACGACCGCCTTCGGAGAACGCCCACGCCACAAGAATAATGAATGCCGGTTTCACAAATTCAGACGGCTGCAAAGCGATGCCGAGAATCGTAATCCAACGCTTGGCCCCTTTTACTTCTGTGCCGAACAGAAGTGTCGCAACGACAAGCGCCATGCCGACAAGATAAAGTACCAGGGCTGTTCGACGCACCGCGCGCGGTGTCAAAAAACTCGCTGCCATCATCACAACAAAAGCCGGCGCAAGATTAATTGCCTGACGAATAACAAAATGAAAGGTGGGCAACCCCAGGCGCTCGGCAACAGGCGGGCTGCCCGCAAGACCCAAAACGATGCCTGTTACCATCAATAAAATCACAAGCACAAACATGAGGCGGTCAACGGTCCACCACCAATCAGCCAACGGGTTACGATCAAGACGCGATTGCATGACTCACCTGTTTTCCCGCGGTTTAAAGCCGGCTTGTGACTGAACAAGAGCGCGGAATTGATTACCCCGCTCTTCAAAATTTTTGAATTGATCATAAGAAGCGCATGCCGGTGAAAGCAGGATGACCGGCTCATCGGCTTTCGAGTTTTGCGCATGTTTTAACGCGCTCGACAACGCAGCTTCCATTGTACCGCTCATCTCGAAAGATACATGGTTGCTAAGCGTTCGCGAGAAATCCTGCGCCGCCTCCCCGATGAGATAGGCTTTCTCAACACGATTGAACAAGGGTTTGAGCGGCTCAATACCCCCCTCTTTCGCGCGCCCCCCCGCAATCCAAAACAATCCGTCCGGAAAAGACATCAGAGCTTTTTCGGTCGCATCCGCATTGGTTGCCTTGGAATCATTGATAACAACCGCGCGTCCAATATGCCCGATAATCTCGAGACGATGCGCGAGACCAGGGAAGGTCTCTAAACCTTTTTGGATTGTCGCAAGATCAATTCCAATCGATGAAACAGCCGCAATAGCCGCTGCTGCATTTTGCGAATTATGCACGCCGCGCAAGGTGGGAATTGATGAGAGATCAACGAGCGGCGTAAAGCCTGTGCCCGTGCGTTTAGAAATTCTCGATCCCTCAATCAAATAATCGCTGCCCTCGTTCTCCGCCATTGAAAGTGTTATGAGCGGTCGACCCGCGCCCTGTCGGCGTTTAGCAATCGCCTGGCACCATTCATCGTCAATTCCGATGATTGCGGTTTCCGCAGAAGCGACGAGGCGTTCCTTTACTGCCGCGTAATTCTCCATCGTGCCATGTCGGTCGAGATGGTCGGGCGTGATATTCAATAAGACGCCAATTGTCGGTGCGAGCGATGGGGCGAGATCAATCTGAAAACTTGAACATTCGAGCACATGATAAAGCGAGGCCGATGGAGGCGGTAAGTCAAGAACCGCCGTGCCAATATTTCCGCCGAGTGCGATGTCACGCTGAGCTGATGCAAGAAGATGCGCGATCAATGATGTCGTGGTTGATTTGCCATTTGTGCCGGTGATCGCAATGAACGGCGCAGTCGGTGCGCGGCGCGCGCGCTCAAGACAAAATAATTCAATATCACCGATGACAGACAAGCCCGCCGCTTGAGCCTTTTTAACGCTCCAATGTGGCGTAGGGTGGGTGAGCGGAACGCCCGGCGCCAAGACCAAAGCGCGAAAAGCCGACCAATCCGTTTGCGAAAGATCGACAAGCGGAACATTTTTACTCAACGCGGCGTCACGTGATTGTTCTGAATCATCCCACGCCGCGATATGCGCGCCGCCTTCACGCAGAGCGCGAATGGTCGAAAGCCCCGACCCGCCTAATCCGAAGACGGCGATATCCTGATCACGAAAGCTTTCAACCGACGTCATCATTACCTCAATTTCAGCGTTGAGAGACCAATCAACGCGAGGATGACGGAGATAATCCAGAAGCGGATGACGATTTGCGGTTCTTTCCAGCCAAGTTTTTCAAAATGGTGATGGATAGGCGCCATCAAGAAGATGCGCTTACCCGTCAATTTAAATGATGCGACTTGAATGATCACGGACACCGCTTCCAACACAAAGAGACCGCCAACAATGGCAAGAACAATTTCATGTTTGGTGGCAACGGCGACTGTGCCCAACAAACCGCCCAAAGCGAGTGAACCCGTATCGCCCATAAAAATTTGCGCAGGCGGCGCATTGAACCAGAGAAAGCCTAAGCCTGCACCAATCAACGCGCCACACACAACAGCAAGTTCCCCTGTGCCCGGCGTGAAATGGATTTGCAGATAATTCGCGAAAATCGCATTACCGGCGAGATAGGCAATAAAGCCAAACGTTGCGGCCGCGATCATCACAGGCACAATCGCCAAACCATCAAGACCATCTGTGAGATTTACAGAATTACCCGCCGCAACAATTACAAAGGCGCCGAAGGCAAAGAAAAACAATCCAAGATCAATGACGATGTCTTTGAAAAAGGGAACTGTCAGCGCCGTTGATAACCGTCCGCCATCAGCATGCGCCATAACAACACAAGCGATAATGCCGACAACAGCCTCGATGAGAAGTCGCGCGCGACCTGAAAGGCCCGCATGGCTTTGTCTTGTGACCTTCAAATAATCATCATAGAGACCAATCATTCCGAAGGCGAGTGTTACGGCGAGAACGGACCAAAGATAAGGATTTTTCAAATTGCCCCAAAGCAAAGTGGCAACAAGGACGCCTGAGAGAATCATCAACCCGCCCATTGTGGGCGTACCTTTTTTTGTCAACAAATGTGACTCAGGTCCATCCGTGCGAATGGGCTGACCTTTGCCTTGCCGCACACGCAGGCTTGCAATGATTGTGGGACCGAAGAAGAACACGAAAAACATCGCGGTAACGGTCGCGCCCACGGTACGAAATGTGATATACCGAAACACATTCAATATACCGAGCGCCCCGCTATATTCGGCAAGCCAAGCCAGCATCAGACTTTATCCTTATCAAAGCGATTCCTAAGAGCATCGACAGCCTCGCGCATGCGGCTGCCCTTCGATCCTTTAATCATAACCGCGTCGCCTGCATGGATCGCATCAGTAATTGAGGCAGCAAGTAAACGCGAATTTTCAAACCATCCACCTTGCTTAGTCTTTGGCAACGCGTCGAACAAGACGCGCATAAGCGGACCGCAGGCATAAACACGATCGATTTGATGATCTTTAATCGAGTCGGCGAGCCCCGCATGCATGGCCTCAGCATCTCGCCCAAGCTCAAGCATGTCGCCAACAATTGCGATACGGCGACCTCTTTCACCGATCTGCGTTTGAGCCAAGAGCGCAAAAGCCGCACGCATGGATGTAGGATTTGCGTTATAACTTTCGTCAATCAACGTAATCCGGCGATCCCCCTCGCCCCATGACAAGCGTGAGCCGCGTCCTTGAGGTGGCTTGACATCAGCGAGCGCCAAAGCTGCCGCTTCAAGATCAGCCCCGACAGCAAGACACGCGGCAAGAATGCCAAGACTATTCAACGCGAGATGTTTACCCGGACTGCCAAGCCGATAGGACAACGCCACGCCATTGATCTCGGCGACAATATCAGAGCCTTCAGCATTGGTTTTGAGACCCGCAAGACGAATATCGGCAAAGGGATTTTCACCAAAGCTCAACACGCGGCCAGCTTTCGAGCGTGACGCATGGGTCCACATCCGCTCATAATGCGGATTGTCGCGATTGATGATCGCGGTGCCGCCGTCTTCAAGGCCTAAAAAGAGTGCCGACTTCTCGTCGGCGATCGCTTCAACATCGAGAAAATTTTCAATGTGAACGGCTTCAACGGTTGTAATCAGCGCGACATGCGGCCGAACTTGTCGTGTGAGCGGCTCAATCTCACCGGCATGGTTCATACCGATTTCGAATACGCCAAAATCGATAGCCTCACTCATACGCGCGAGAGTCAAAGGTACGCCGAAATGATTGTTATAAGATGCGACAGAGGCATGCGTATGACCCTGTTTTGACAAAACAAGACGTAACGCTTCTTTTGTCCCTGTTTTTCCTACAGATCCTGTAATCGCGATGACACGCGCGCGATTAGAAAGACGTGCGCGGGCCGCGACACCGAGATTCACGAGGGCGGTTAGACAATCCTCAACGGGTATAAGCGGGCCATGCGCCGATAATGACGACCTGTTCTTTTTTTGAACAAGCGCTGCTGCGGCCCCTTTTGAAAAGGCAGCTTCAACAAAAGCATGGCCATCCTGTTGCTCACCTGAGAGCGCAACGAAAAGATTGCCCTGTTCAAGCGTACGCGTGTCAATGGACACACCTGTTATTGATGAGAAAGATGCCGTCGCTTCAACGCCTATAATATTTTCAATGAAATCCTGTGTCATGAGAGCTGACATCACTAAGCCCCCTTCTGCAGAGTGGCGGCAACAACATCATGATCCGAAAACGGAATCGTGGTTGAACCAATAATCTGTCCTGTCTCATGCCCTTTACCAGCAATCACCAACACATCGCCTTTTTGTAACATGGCGAGCCCCGCTTCGATCGCCGCTTCACGATCACCGATTTCAAGAGCACCGGGAGCTGTTGCAAGAATGGCTTTGCGGATAAGTTCAGGATCTTCTGAGCGCGGATTATCATCCGTCACAATCACCACATCAGACAGTTGATGGGCGAGCGCGCCCATTAACCCGCGCTTTTCTTTGTCACGATCGCCGCCACATCCAAACACACAAATCAACCGGCCTTGCGCAAAGGGGCGCATCGCTTCAAGCACCGCTTTTAAGGCATCGGGCTTATGCGCATAATCAATGATGATTAATCCGCCATTGCGAACGCCCACGCGCTCAAGTCGACCGCGTACACCTTTGAGAGACGGGAGCGCGGCAAGACACTGATCAACCGTGATCCCGCTCGCGAGCGCGAGACCTGCAGAAACCAAGGCATTTGAAATTTGAAATTCGCCTACAAGCGGTAAGAGAAGTTCGTAATCGCGTCCGGCAATCGACAATGACAGGCACTGATCAAAATCCATTCGTGTTGCGGAATTCAGCCGAATAGTTTGCCCTTTGCGACCAACAGTCAAAATCTCCAGACCCCGCTTTTGGGCGACAGTCGTAACCGCTTGGGCGTCATCGCAATCGGCGTTGATAACCGCCTTAGAGCCGACAGGTAAAAGCGCATCGAATAAACGCATCTTCGCCGCGAGATAGGCCTCTCGTGTTTCGTGATAATCGAGGTGATCATGACCAAGATTTGTGAAGGCGGCAGCTTTTAACCTGACACCATCAAGACGTTTCTGATCGAGCCCATGCGAAGAGGCCTCCATCGCGAGATGGGTGATACCCTCGTCAGAAAGCTCTTGTAATGTCTGGTGAAGCGAGACCGGATCAGGCGTTGTCAATGCCCCATAATCGATACGATCATCGCGCGTGATGCCAATGGTGCCGAGGCTCGCCGCGCGATATCCTGCTTTTGAAAAAATCTGCCTTGTGAAATCAGCAACTGAACTTTTACCGGCTGTCCCTGTCACCGCAACAATATGATCTGGTTGTCTTGGATAAAAATGCGCCGCCGCTTGCGCGAGGCTCAGCCGTGCATCATGCGTGCTGATATAGGCAACATCATCGGGAAAATCGCTAGGCCGCCCCCCTTCCGCAATCACCGTCGAAGCGCCCTGCGCGATGGCATCACGAATGTATTGAGTGCCGTGTGCCTTTGAACCCACAAGCGCAAAGAAGGCGAAATCTTTTTTGATCATGCGGCTGTCGGACGAGAGACCCGCAATCATCCTTTCAGCGAAGCGTTCGGGCACATGATCAAACAACGCGCGCAGTTTCACTTCGTCCCCCAAGCGCCAAGTTTGACCATAGCTGGAAAAGGCGCGACCGGTGGCTCAAAACGCTTCGGCATATCAAGAAACGGCGCGGCGCGTTCAATCACCGCACCGGTTACAGGGCCAGCATTCCATCCTGCGGTCTGAAAGCCATAAGTGCCTTGCACTGCTTGCGGCTCATCAAGAATAACCATGAAGAGATAGCGTGGCTTATCAGCAGGCGCTATGCCCATAAAGGTTGTGAACACATGCTTGCCATCATAGTGGCCGTGAATAGCTTTGTCCGCCGTACCAGTCTTGCCACCGACGAAATAGCCCTCAATATCCGCTTTGCCCGCAGTACCTAATTTATGCGAGGCGTTCAAACGCATGATGTAGCGCATCGCTTCGCTGGTCTCGGGCTTAATCACCGTCTTTGATAGTGCAAGCGCATCCTCAGGCGTGCGCGGCAAAAATGTTGGCGGAACCATATGGCCGCCATTCACAAGCGCTGAAACAGCCATCACCGCTTGGATGGGCGCAACAGCAAGACCATGACCATAGGCGACAGTCACTGTCGTTAATTCATTCCAATATTTTTGAACTTGTGGCTCGGCATTTTCCGGCAATTCGGTTTGCAACCGGTCAAGCTGCCCCATCTTTTTCAAAAAGGCGCGGTGCCCTTCAACGCCCACCGCAAGAGCCATTTTTGCGGTGCCAATATTGGACGAATGAATAAAGACCTCAGGCACCGTCAAGACACGATGCGTCGGGTGAAAATCACCAATTTTATATTTGCCGTAACGCAAATCAGAGCGCGCATCGAGCGTTGAATTGATATTGATCTTTCCAGAGTCAAGCGCCATTGCCGTTGTGAGCGCTTTAAAAGTTGACCCCATTTCATAAGTGCCAACAACCACGCGATTGATTTTATCCGGATCAAGCGCATCTTTGGGGTTGTTTGGATCAAAATCGGGGAGCGAAACCAAGGCAATCACTTCGCCCGTTGTGACATCAACAACCATGCCGCCACCGGCTTTCGCCTTATAGCGATCAATGCCTTTGGCAAGCTCATCACGCAAAGCATGTTGAACACGAATATCGAGAGACAGTTTCACAGGGGCAAGTTTGGTCGCATCAGACGCCAACCCCGCATTGGCCAGTGCTGCAAGTCCTTGTGTGTCGATATATTGTTCTATACCTGCAATGCCCGTGTTATCGATGCTTGAATAGCCAAGAATATGCGCCGCTGTTGTCCCGTTTGGATAAATACGCTTGCTCTCAGGTTGAAAGCCGATACCCGGTAAGCCTAGGCGATAGATTTCTTCGCGTTCTTTGGGTGTGATTTCGCGCTTGATCCACACAAAGCCTTTTTTAGACGCAAATTTTTCACGCAGCTCCTTCGCATTTAAATCAGGAAGCACAGCGGTGATGAGCTCTACCGCCTCATCTTTATCAATGATACGTTTGGGTTCGGCAAAGAGTGAAACCGTCTTCACATCAGTCGCCAACACAACACCATTGCGGTCGATAATGTCAGGACGTGCCTTGGCAATCTCAGTCACCGGAAAGCGATGTTGCGCCACTTCTTCCGGTTGATTGGCATAATGAACAAGCCTGTATGAAATCGCGCCAAAGATTGCGAGAAAGCAGACCATAACAATCAAAAGGCGCGGACGGCTCTTGTCGATGCGCATGCTGAACAACGCACGCCAAACGCGAACGGGCCAAGACGGACGCGGCTTTTTCTCCGCACGCGGGAGTCGCGTGGCGCTGAGTTGATAGGGATCATCGGGAGGAAAAGAGCGTGCCATTACACCCTAGTCCTTTTTCTTTACACTGCCCGTGATGTCGGGCGATTTTTGTGAGGTCGGGTGATCAATCAAACCGAGCGTACCCAATTTGTCGCCGATACTATCAACCGGCGCTTGGCGCTCAGGCACATCTTGCCACCGTACGATCTGGCTCGCCGTCAAAGGCACAAGATCAAGATGCCCATCGGAAAGCATTTGGATACGCTCTGGGCTGTTGAGTTTTTGCCATTCCGCTTTCAACAACGCGATCAAATCACGCTCATGCGCAATCTGTTTCTCTAGGCGCACCACTTCGGAGCGCAGACCCATCGTGTCATATTTGATTTTATAGACATAGACCGCTGAGCCAATGAGCAGCGCAATCGCGAGCGCATGAAAAATCCGCGGCATATTAGCGTCTCCCTTTCGGAAGAGTGTTACGCGCCGGTGCTGCGGTGCGACGCGCCACCCGCAAGCGTGCTGAACGCGCACGCGGATTTAGTGCAATCTCTTCAGCGGAGGATTCAACCGGCTTACGACGGAGCGTTTCAAAAGTGGGCGCAGGCCGCGCGCCCAAAGGCATATGGCGCGAAGGATCAGGTGTTTCACCCGCTCGATCAGTAATAAAACGCTTCACAATGCGGTCTTCAAGCGAATGAAAGGTCACAACCGCTAACCGGCCGCCTTCGCACAACACGTCTTCGGAGGCATCCAATGCGCGTTCAAGCTCGCCAAGCTCATCATTCACCGCAATACGCAGTGCTTGGAAAGTCCGTGTGGCCGGATGAATGGAATCGCGCGGCATATGCACAACTTTGGCAACAAGATCGGCAAGCTGCTTGGTTGTTTCAAATGGCGTTTCGCGACGTGTGGCTACAATTGCCCGCGCAACAGCGCGCGAACGGCGCTCCTCACCATAAGTGTAGATTAAATTCGCGAGTGCAGTTTCATCCATCGTATTCACGAGATCGGCCGCACTGGGGCCGTCTTGCTCCATGCGCATATCAAGCGGCCCATCCGCCCGAAAGGAAAAACCGCGCGCGGCATCATCAAGCTGCATGGAAGACACGCCAATATCGAGCACAATGGCATCCGCGGGCATAAAGCCATTGTTCGCCGCGAGAGTGGCAAGATCGCCAAATCGACCTTCGACCAATTTCAAACGCCCCTGCGCGGCATCAACGAGCATTGCGCCATCGCGAATAGCATTTGGGTCGCGGTCAATCGCCATCACGTGAATGTCGGGCGCGGCATCCAAAATCCCCGCGCTATAGCCACCCGCACCGAATGTGCCGTCGATCACGCGGTCATTTTCTCGAAGTGCCAGACCGGCCAAAACTTCCGCAAGCATGACCGGGCGATGGCGCGAAGCACCGTTCCGCACAGCATCGGAGAGAGCGGGAAAACTCGGCATAGGGGCACGCAAACGACAGCGGAAACGAAATTAGGGCTCGATAGGCAACATTGCCGCCAGCATGGTTAAAAATTGGTTGAGATTGAGGCGGCGCACCCGCAAAAGCGGTAGATTCCGGCCGCTTTGTCGGTCAAAAATCAGGAAATCGTGCCAGTCAGTCTATAAGCCGGGTTCTGTCCCTCCGGATCACTCCGGATTGGACGGCCATTCCTCTGGGACGGCGGTCTCCCGCTGCCTCAAGCAACCTACCCGAATGACAGAGGCCGGAGCAGCCCCAGGAACCCGAAAGCCCCTCGTCATTCCTATTTGGTCTTGCTCCCGGTGGGGTTTTCCCTGCCGCACCCGTTACCGGCTGCGCGGTGCGCTCTTACCGCACCATTTCACCCTTACCCTCAATCCGAAAACCGAAGGCGGTATATTTTCTGTGGCACTTTCCCTGGGGTCGCCCCCGCCGGCCATTAACCGGCACCGTTTCTCCGTGGAGCCCGGACTTTCCTCCAGCCCCGAAGGGCCAGCGACCATCCAACCGACTGGCACAAGGACCGAGATAGGCGTTCGATGCCTTTGTGGCAAGCTAAAGCTCAGTTGATTTGCCCCTGATAGGTCGCGATGAGATTTTTCGCCCGCGCGCAATAAGCGCGATTAGCAGCATTGATTTTCGCGGCGTCGATGCCGCTTTGATAACGACTGACCGTGCCGCATAGATCACCGCCGGCGCGCTCATAAGCAAGCGCGAGATATTGCACCCCAAATTTGATATTCGTTGCTGGATCATAAAGACCCTGTGTTGTGCCACGATAACCTAACGATCGCGCGGTCGAAGGCTTGATCTGCATCAATCCAATCGATGATCCATTCCGTGCATCACGACGCCATCCACTTTCAACGGCAATAACCGCATGAACAAGTGACGACGGCACGCCATGATCATTCGCATATTTCTCAGCAAGTGCTGACAAGTTTGAAGGGGGCGTATCGGCTTGAACCGACGTGAATGCGCCAAGAACTAAAAACAGGCTGAACAGTGACGAACGCAAAAAATGATACGGTGTGCGCATGAAATCGCTCCGTTTTTTCGAAAGATCTGTGTTCTGCTTTCCAATTTATTCAGGATTGCGGAACAGAAATCTATTCGAGTTATGTGGGGTGAATGATCACGCTAACCTCAGGTTAGCCCCTTAACGGGTATGATCCTGTCTGTCCGCCGAAGCGGAAGTCGCTATGTGCGGAAGCCAACGCATCCCGGACACAGCATGACGAATATGAGTTAGTCATGATCCCTCTTCGCCCTGAAACTATGGCGCAATTAAGACTGAGAGAAACTCATTCTCATGACAATATCGATTTTATCGTAAGCATTACTGATTATTTTATAAGGAGTTTCAGTCTCTTTTTGAAACATTACGGTTACGATGCAGCTCTAATCTTTTCGTAAACAAAATCTTAAAAATATAATTTGACTATTTCAATCCACACTCATTGGTAGAGTTCCGGATGCGTTTCACAAAAGTGACGCAACGCCATAACAAGTTCACCCGCATGCGCTTTACGGCCCTGCTCAAGCGCCGTGTGGATATCATCGATAATCATATCGCGGACATAATCGGCGCCGTGATTGCAATGAAGAAGATAGGATGCAAGAGCGGCCGCGGCGACATCAGGCAGATGCTCATGCTCTGCAATGGCTTGAATTTCAGCGAGATCAAGCCCGCACATGCCGCACATATCAACAAGAGAAATCATCGCGCCGATCCGCCCGCTTCCAATAACGAAGCCTAGCGTAGCGCGCCTGTCACGGGCATCCGTGTAACTGCGTGTTTATAATGTCAGGCGGCTTGCGACAGGGATGCCGGACGCAAGCCCAAGAGATGCGCGATGGCATAAGCAAGATCAGCGCGATTCATCGTATAGAAATGAAAATCCGATACGCCGCGATCAAGAAGATCAAAGACTTGTTCAGCAGCTACCGCTGCGGCCACGAGACGCCGCGTTTCGCGATCTTGCTCTAAGCCATCAAAGCGCTGGGCAAACCAGTCCGGAATACTGGCTCCCGCTTTGGCAGTAAATTGAGCGGTCTGTGCGAAATTCTCGACCGGCAAAATTCCCGGTACAATTGGAATTGTAATGCCGCGCGCGCGCACTTTGTCGAGATAACGGAAATAGACATCATTATCGAAAAAGAATTGCGTGATGGCGCGTGTTGCCCCTGCATCAATCTTGGCTTTGAGCGCATCAAGATCAGACTCGAAATTTTCGCTTTCCGGATGTTTCTCGGGATAGGCTGACACCGATACTTCGATATCTCCTTTCGCACGAATGGAGGCAACGAGATCAGCGGTTTGCGCATAACCATCCGGATGCGGTTCGTAGCGCGTGCCAATTCCGCCTTGCGGATCGCCGCGCAACGCTACGATGTGACGAACACCGGCAGCGATAAATGCCTCAAGCGTTTCATCGATGTCCTGCTTCGATGCACCTACACAGGTGAAATGCGCGGCTGGCTTTAATGATGTTTCACGCACAAGCCGCTTGACAGTATCCAATGTGCGTTCGCGTGTTGTACCGCCTGCGCCATAAGTCACCGATACAAATGCCGGATCAAGCGGCTCAATACGACGAATTGTATTCCACAAAGCGGCATCGGCTTCCGGTGATTTAGGCGGAAAAAATTCAAAAGATGCCCGAATCTGCTTCGGCGTAACATCACGACTCATGCGGGCTGATACGGTCGAAATCATCAGCTTATCTCCTCTTGAGATTTTCTCGGACGCGGATCGCGCGCCACAACAATCGACACCGTTAAATGCGCGCCCCCTTTCACGGGTGGCGCGATATCACGTCGACGCTCGCCACGAAGACCCGCTTCAGCGAGCCAGCCATCAATTTGAGCCACAGAAAAACCAAGACGCACATGCGCCTGCGTCTCACGTAAAAATTCGAGATCATGCGGCGCGAAGTCGACAATCAACATGCGTCCGCCTGGAGCCAAAGCCTGCGCAGCCTCCCGAATGGCGCGCGCAGGATCATCAAGAAAGTGCAAGACCTGATGTAAAATCACGAGATCGAATGAATCGCGCTCAACCGGCAGCGCATAAATATCGCCTTGCCGCAATTCAACGGGCCGCATGCCTTCGCGCTCAAGATTAGCACGCGCGACCGCCAACATCGCGTGGCTCGCATCAACACCCACACGACGACGCGCTTGCGGACCGAACAAAGAGATCATGCGCCCTGTGCCCGTACCCAAATCAAGCATCGCGCCGAAAGCTGTTTCACCAATGGCCGCACGTAAGGCGTCCTCAACCACCGCATCCGGCGCATGAAGAGAGCGGATCTTGTCCCACTCATCCGCATGTTTGGAGAAATACGCAGCCGCCGCTTCAGCGCGATTGGCGCGAACAGCGCGCAAACGATCGCGGTCACCGCGCAACACCGCATCACTCGCATCAATGCGTTGCACAAGCGCGCGCACGAGACCGCCCGCGGGATCCCGATCAGCAACACTGAAAAAGGCCCATGCGCCTTCGCGGCTGCGCTGAATCAAACCCGCCTCGACCATCAATTTTAAATGACGCGACACGCGGGGTTGTGATTGACCTAGAATATCCGTGAGGTCCGAAACGGTGAGCTCGCCCTCGGCGAGAAGAGCCAAGATCCGAATGCGGGTATCTTCCCCCGCCGCGCGTAACGCGCCGACAAGCGCTTCAAGCGTCATGGGGAGAGAGAGTGTTTGCGGTCCCATCGGCAGGCCTCTTCGCCTCATTAGAAAGACATAAACATATCTTTATGTCATCAAAATAAGAAGCGCAAGCCGAATTTTGAGATGGGGCCTATTGTCCCCGGATAATCTTGGCCCGGCGCCCCACAAGCACCGACGCGACAACGGCAATAGCAAAAATCCAAGTCCAGATATCGACGCTTTCGCCATTAATCAGGGCGGCCGTGGCCAAAGTGACGAAGGCCTGAAGCAGTTGCGTCTGGCTCACCCGCGCCTGCCCACCAATGGCGAGACCCGAGTTCCAGAAGAAAAAGCCGATATATTGGCTCATCAGTCCCAAATAGAGAAAAGCGCCCCAATGTGTGAGAGGAATGGTAGCAGGTGAAATCGGTGCCGTGAGGAAAGCGACCGGGATGGTGACCGGAAGTCCGATCACCACGGCCCAGGAGACGACTTCCCATCCCGCACGCGTCCGCGCGACACGGTTGAACGCCGTGTAACCGGCAGCTGCGCTCAGTACCGCGCCAAGCAATAAAAGATCGCCGAGCCCGAGCTGGCCCGCCTCATCGCGCAGCGAAAATCCAACAACCAATCCCGCGCCCACGAGCGCCGAGAGCCAAAAGCCAAGAGACGGTCTGTCGCCCGAAGATAAAGCGCCAAAAAGAGCAACCACTAAAGGCAGAATGCCAAGCACCACGCCGCCATGCGAGGCGGGCACGAGCTGCATCGCAAAGCCCGTGCAGCCGGGAAATCCGATGATTGTGAAAAAGGCGCCGATGCTGAGCGGCACGATTTCATTCCAGTTTGGCCAAGGGCGACGAAGAATCGTCAGCACCACAACCGCCACCAAACCCGCAAGCGCAGCGCGCCCGCTTGTGACAAACCACGGATCAAGTGACTGAACCGCGATACGTGTCATGGGCAGCGTCACCCCGAAGATGATAACGCCAATGGTACCGAGGAGAAGTCCGAGGGACTCGCGCGAGAGAGCTTTAATCATGCGGGGCTCTTTATAGGAGCGATCACTGATCCGAAAGAGCATTTGCCGGATTGACGGCATGAGGTTTTAGTGCCGACACTCTATCCATGCCTGATATTCAAACGCTCTTCTCGCCCGAACAACCCCTCTCCCGGCTCATCGTCGCGCTCGCCATTGGTCTTTTGATCGGTCTTGAACGCGGATGGAGCGCACGCGATGAACGAGAAGGTGAACGCGCTGCGGGCTTTCGCACGCATGCGATCTCCGGCTTGCTCGGCGGCATCGCGGCCCTGATCGGCTTACACACAACCCCGCTTGTAATCGGTTTTGCGTTTCTGGGCTTTGCCGGTGTGACGGCGATGTTTCATTGGCTCGAAGCACGTGATGAGAAAAATTTCAGTGCCACCGGTGCGGTCGCCGGATTGATGGCTTTTCTTTTAGGCGCACTGTCCGTGATCGGCGAGCCGGGACTTGCCGCCGCAGCCGCCACAGCAACCGTTGTCCTTCTTGCCTTGAAATCAACATTGCATGGATTTCTGCGCCAACTCGATTGGATTGAATTGCGCGCGGTGCTCATTCTCGTGACGATGAGTTTTCTACTGTTACCGCTTTTGCCAGATCGCACGATTGATCCATGGGACACGCTTAATCCCGCGCGCATTTGGGAACTTGCAATATTTGTCTGCGCGATTTCATTCATCGGCTATATCGGCATTCGACTCTTAGGCGAACGACGCGGTGTGATGATTGCGGCGCTTGCGGGCGGTCTCGTCTCCTCAACCGCTGCGACTTTGAATTTCGCACGCCTGTCTAAAGATAATGAAAGCGATCGTCTGGTTATGGTCGGCGCGATTGCGCTTGCAGGCGCGATCATGTGTTTGCGGATTCTATTTATCGTCGGCGTGTTTAATCACGCGCTACTGGTTACGCTTTTACCGATGATGTTTTCCGCTGCTGTGATTCAGGCCGTCATTGGCACCGTGCTTGTATCCACCGGCACAAAACGCTCGCATGATGAATTGATCTGGAAAAATCCCTTCGATGTCGGCTCGGCCTTACGCTTTGCACTTTTCATTGGTGTGATCCTCATGCTCTCGACATTGGCCGCGCGCAACTTTGGCTCAGAAGCGCTCTTCAGTGTGTCGGCTATCGCTGGTATTGCCGATGTCGATGCGATTACGCTGTCGCTCGCGCGCATGGTGGAACCTTCTGCTGATTTGGGTATCGTCGCCGACGGCATTCTGATTGCCGCACTGACCAATACAATAACCAAAGCGGTGCTCGCGGGTTTTGCTGGCGGTAACGCAACGGGATGGCGCGTCGCTGCGATCAATCTCGCCGCGATCGTCACAAGCGCAGCAACCTATGTGTTGATGGGCTCCTAATTCAGCGCGTATAACTGTGAATTAGATTTTTCGGTTTTGCATTCATGCAAGTTGCAACTGGACATCGTGCAATTTAAGTTTGTCACCTCGCCCTATAGAGACAAGTTGACTCTCCTTCCGTTGGGTCTGACATTTTTTAAAGGAGCTTTTCATGACTGGCACATTGTCAAATATCGCGTCGGTTGCGTCCCGCCTTTTACTCGCTCTGATTTTCATCGTTGCCGGTTGGGGCAAATTGCAGGATCCCGCAGGAACCGCTGGCTATATGGGCTCGGTCGGATTGCCAGCATTTCTTGTCTGGCCCACGATCCTGCTTGAATTGGGCGGCGGCATTTTGATTCTCATCGGCTTCCAGACACGCATCGTTGCGTTGCTGCTCGCCGGCTTCTGCGTGCTTTCAGGCGCTTTGTTTCACAACAATTTCGCCGATCAGATGCAGGCTATCAATTTCCTGAAGAACCTCGCCATCGCCGGCGGCTTCCTCTCGCTTGTCGTGAACGGCGCAGGCGGCTGGTCGTTTGATGGACGTTCTAAGTAAAAGAAGCCGCCGTCATTGCGAGCGAACGCGAAGCAATCCAGTTGGAGATTTAGGATAAGGCGCAGTTGAGACGTTGCGCTTTAACACTAATCATCAGCTGGATTGCTTCGCTCCCGCTCGCAATGACGGAAAGAGTTTATCGCGTCAGCTTCTTATATTTGATGCGCTTCGGAATTGTTGAATCGATTCCGAGGCGTCTCTTTTTGTCTTCTTCGTAATCGGCGAAATTGCCTTCGAACCATTCAACATGGCTGTCGCCTTCAAAAGCGAGCATATGTGTGGCGATACGATCGAGGAAGAAGCGATCATGCGAGATGATCACAGCGCAACCGGCGAAATCTTCTAAAGCTTCTTCCAATGCGCGCAGGGTTTCGACGTCGAGATCATTGGTGGGTTCGTCGAGCAGCAACACATTCGCACCGCTCTTCAACATTTTTGCAAGATGGACGCGGTTGCGCTCACCGCCCGAAAGCATACCAACTTTTTTCTGCTGGTCGCCGCCCTTGAAATTGAAGGTCGAGCAATAGCCGCGCGAATTGATTTCGCGCTTGCCGAGATAGATGATTTCATTGCCGCCAGAAATTTCTTCCCAGACGGTTTTGTTGGCATCCAACGCATCACGCGACTGATCGACATAACCGAGCTGCACCGATTCACCGATGGTGATCGTACCGTTGTCCGGCTTTTCTTGGCCGGTAATCATGCGGAAGAGCGTGGTCTTACCCGCACCGTTCGGACCGATCACACCAACAATGCCACCGGGCGGCAATTTGAAGGTGAGATTATCGATCAACAGCTTGTCGCCATAGCCTTTCGACAGACCGTCAAAATCAATGACGTTGTTACCCAAGCGTTCGGCCACCGGAATAATGATCTGCGCCACAGACGGACCCGATGCACGATCATTCTGCTTCTGGACGAGATCATCATAGCGCTGGATACGCGCTTTTGATTTGGCCTGACGCGCTTTCGGACTTTGCGAAATCCATTCCTGTTCGCGCTCGAGTGCTTTTTGTTGCGACTCGGATTCACGACCTTCCTGGATCAAGCGCTTCTGCTTCTGTGCGAGCCAGCTCGTGTAATTACCTTCGTAAGGAATACCGCGACCGCGATCGAGTTCCAAAATCCAGCCCGTCACATTGTCGAGGAAGTAACGGTCATGGGTGACGATCAAAATTGCACCCGGATAGGTGCGCAAATGACCTTCAAGCCATGAGACGGTTTCCGCGTCGAGATGGTTGGTCGGTTCGTCAAGCAGCAGCAATTCTGGCTGCGCAAGCAAGAGTTGGCAAAGCGCTACGCGGCGACGTTCACCGCCCGAAAGCTTTGTCACATCTGCATCGTCCGGCGGGCAACGCAAAGCATCCATCGCCTGATCAACTTTTGAATCGAGATCCCAAAGCCCCTTGGCTTCAATCTCGTCTTGCAACTTCATCATCTCGTCCGCGGTCTCGTCCGAGTAATTCATCGCGAGTTCGTTGTAGCGATCGAGCACAGCTTTTTGAGCGGCGACACCGAGCATCACATTGCCACGCACATCGAGCGCGTCATCAAGCGGCGGTTCTTGCGCGAGATAGCCCACGCGCGCGCCGTCTGCGACCCAGCCTTCGCCGACAAATTCCTTGTCGATACCGGCCATGATTTTGAGGAGCGTCGATTTACCCGAGCCGTTGACGCCGAGCACACCGATTTTCGCATCCGGATAGAAGGACAAATGGATATTGTCCAAAACCTTTTTGCCGCCGGGCCAGGTCTTCGTAAGACCCTGCATATGATAGATAAATTGCCGCGCCATAACGCCGAACGCTCCACTTCAAGGGGGAAATCGATTGGGCCCGTATGTAACGATACGGTCCCCCGGGAGCAAGGATTCTCTCAATCGGGCACCCTTTACGCGGCTAATTCGACATCAAATTGTTGCAAAAGGGATCCAGAGCTAGAAAATATGACAATTCCAACTTTAAACACTGCCCGCCTGACCCTACGCCCGATGAATGCGACGGATTGGGATGCCTATCACGGTCTCATGGCGTCGGATCGGGCGATGTATATCGGCGGCCCGTTCTCGAAATCGATGGCGTGGGGAATGTTTTGCGCCGATCACGCCCAATGGAGCCTATTTGGCTGCGGCGCGCTGATGATCGAGGATACCGCTACTGGCAAGTGCCTCGGACAAGTCGGCATTAATTACGGGCCGCTTTTTCCGGAATGGGAACTTGGTTGGTTCGTGTATCAGGAGGCGGAAGGTCAAAGCATCGCCTATGAGGCCGCGTTAGCTTTGCGCGACTGGGCGTACAAGACCCGACATCTTGAAACACTCGTTAGCTATATTGATCCAGAAAATATAAGATCAGCCAAACTTGCCGAGCGCCTTGGGGCAAAGCGCGACGCTACGGCCAAAAGGCCTGATTCAACCGATTTGGTTTACCGACACTTCGGGAAAGCCAACACGATTGAGAAGATCGAAAATAGGCCGCCCTCTCCGAGAAACATAACGTCTCATTTTTGATGCCGCTTGATATCAATCATGCCATAGGGATGGCCATGAAACGGTTTACCCTGTTCTCCGCTCCCCTCCCTGCGGCTATCTGGGCGCTTGGCTTCACGAGCCTCTTTATGGATGTCTCTTCCGAGATGATTCATGCGTTTTTACCCCTCTATATCACCGGCACACTGGGCGCAGGTGTGTTTGCCGTTGGTTTGATTGAAGGGATTGCGGAAGCGACCGCGCTGATCGTCAAACTCTTTTCAGGCGTCATCTCAGACATCACCGGCAAACGCAAAACACTAGCACTTCTCGGTTACGGACTCGCGGCGTTAACAAAACCGCTCTTTCCGCTTGCGTCTTCGCTCAGCATCATCATTGCGGCGCGATTCATTGATCGCATCGGCAAAGGCATACGCGGCGCACCACGCGATGCGCTTGTTGCCGATCTCGCGCCCCTTGATCGCCGTGGTGAAGCGTTCGGGTTACGCCAGTCTCTCGATTCAATTGGTGCTTTTCTGGGCCCTCTCATCGCAATGGGGCTCATGCTTTTCGCTTCTAATGATTTCACTCTGGTTTTTTGGATTGCCTGTATTCCGGCATTTTTATCGGTGGCGGTCTTATTTGTGTTTGTGCCCGAGACAAACATAACCAAAGGCACAGCAAAAGGATTTCCGCTCTCGCGCGCGGCTTTAAGCATAATGCCGACGGCGTTTTGGATGGCGTTGGGCATCAGCGCGGTATTATCTTTTGCGCGTGTGTCCGATGCCTTCTTGATCTTGCGCGCGTCTGATCTTGGCCTCCCGCTCGCTT
This sequence comes from Alphaproteobacteria bacterium, assembly GCA_037131735.1. GTDB lineage: Bacteria > Pseudomonadota > Alphaproteobacteria > Rhizobiales > Beijerinckiaceae > CAIUPE01. The sequence continues at coordinate 87,651 of JBAXQM010000005.1, read as the reverse complement.
TCGCGCCTTTTGTTCTGATTGCGATGAATATTGTCTATTCGGTTTTGGCTTGGCCCGCAGGCGCGCTGTCTGATCGCCTCTCGCGCCGCATGGTGTTGGCCATTGGAATCATTGCGCTCACGAGCGCGGCGCTGAGCCTGTCGCTAGCGTCATCGCTTTGGGGCGTTGCCCTCGGCATTGCGCTATGGGGTGTTCATCTCGCACTTACGCAAGGCTTGCTCGCAACATTTATTGCCGATGCCGCCCCCATGGATTTGCGCGGCACGGCGTTCGGCCTGTTCAATCTTGCAAGCGGGGTAGCGATGCTCCTCGGCAATGCACTGACGGGATGGCTATGGGACGCAAAGGGCGCGGACAGCGCCTTTCTGCTCTCGGGCTTAGCGGCATCGATGATTCTTCTGGCAATTCCGCTGTTAAAGCCGACACGCGACTGAGCTCGTCCTTTGACACGCCCGATTGCGGCGGAGGCCGAGTCCCGCTATCACGACAAAATCCGCATTCGGGGCCGCGCGTCCCGCGGCGGGCCTGTAGCTCAATGGTTAGAGCCGGCCGCTCATAACGGTCTGGTTGCAGGTTCGAGTCCTGCCGGGCCCACCAATTATTTCAATAACTTAAAAGCGCCACACCTTTCGCCCTTGGCATCCACCCGCGTTTCGGGAACGATGGCGCTTGGGAGGATCCGCACCATGACACCGGAACAACGCATCGAGAAACTCGGGCTCACTTTGCCGCAAGCCGCGGGCGCGGTGGCCAATTATGTGCCTTGGGCGATTAGCGGGAACGTCGTGATGACATCCGGCAATCTGCCCTGGCGCGACGGCAAGCTTATCTATACCGGACGCATCGGGCGCGAGCTTTCGGGCGACGAGGGTTATCTCTCTTGTCAGTTGTCATGCTTGAACGCGATTGCACAAATCCGCGAAGCGGTGGGTGAACTTTCAAAGGTCAAACGCATTGTGCGGCTTGAAGGCACAATGTGGGTCGATGAGTCTTACAAAGACCATCCGAAATGTTTGAATGGTGCGTCCGATCTCATTAATGAGGTGTTTCAAGATAAAGGCCGCCATACGCGCATGATCTACACCAATCCGGTGATGCCGCTTGATTGCACATCACTCGTTGTACTCTATGCGGAAATATGATCATGGATGATCATCGCAAAGCTGAACTCGATAAAGCACTTTCACCGGGCAATGGACTGGTTGGGCAACGATTGCTTTCCGAAACTGAAGCCGTGCGCGTCTGGCGGATAGATCTCAAGCCCGGTGAGCGCGTGGCATTTCACACGCATGTCTTGAATTATTTCTGGACCGCGCTGAGCGCAGGTAGATCTCGCTCAACACTTGCAGACGGCAAATATATTGAGACCAGCTATGAGCTGGGTACAACCAAACATTTCACCTATGGATTAGGCGAACGCATGATCCATGATCTTGAGAATATTGGTGACACCGATCTGAGCTTCACGACTGTTGAATTGAAACAGGGCAGCGCGAACGCGCCTTTGCCGATTCCCCTCAAACCCGAATTTTAAATCTTCATAGCCATGACCCAACATCAAGCAAAAGATTTTTCCTCTGGTGCGGCTTTCGTTAACGGCACTTTTGTTCCGATTACAGAAGCACAGATATCAATTCTTGATTGGGGCTTCACGCGCTCCGATGTCACTTACGACGTCGTGCATGTATGGAATGGCGGATTTTTCCGGCTTGATGATCATCTCGACCGCTTTGAACGCTCATTGGGTCAAATGCGCTTGGCACCGCCTAACACACGAGATGAGATGAAAGTGATTCTCGACCGTTGCGTGTCTTTGGCCAATTTACGTGAGTCTTATGTAGCGATGATTTCGACGCGTGGGCGTCCGAAAATATATGGCTCGCGCCGCCCCGCCGATTGCGCGAACACCTTCATGGCCTATGCCGTGCCTTGGATCGATATTGTGCCAAAAGCGGTACAAGAGCGCGGCGCTCATATTCGGTTGGCCTCTAAACAGCGCATCAGCCCTGATGCTATTGACCCGACCGTCAAAAATTATCACTGGGGTGATTTTACCCAAGGCTTGCTCGAAGCGCATGATGAGGATTTTGATACAACCCTTCTTCTCGACCATGAGGGCTATGTCACCGAAGGGCCTGGCTTCAATATCTTCATAATCCGCGATGGCAAAGTGTTCACACCAGATCGCGGTGTGCTTGAAGGCATCACACGGCGCAGCGCGCTTGAACTTTGCGCACTCAAAAACATCAAAGCTGAAATTGCACCTTTGCGTTACGAGGATTTGATGACGGCCGACGAAGCCTTCTGCACCTCGACCGCTGGCGGACTCGTCCCCGTTTCAAAAATCAATGGTCATATTATGAGCAATGGGAGCCCCGGACCCATCAGCATCGCGTTGAAAGATTTTTATTGGGAACAGCATCGCGCCGGATGGCATGTAACTCCGGTCAATTACGATCAGAAGGCTGAATCGCTATGACGAACCACCATCAATTTCACACATCAATTGGTGTTCTTGGTGCCGCGCAGTTTCCTCATGCGCTCCGGCGTCTTTCTGAAGCCTTCCCTAAAATCAATTGGCATCAAAGCGAAAGCGGACAAACAATCAGGCTCTCTGAAGATAAGGCACTTCCCGAAGGCGCGTTTCGCATTGAGGCCACACCGGAACGAGTGACAATTTCCGGCGGTCCGTTTTCAGGCGTTATCTATGGTGTTGAAGAGCTTATCAAACGCGGCGGCGATCAACCGGATCTTCTCAGCGTTTCGGTTGACACGATCTATCAGGTGCCAAGGCTTACCTATCGCACCTTTTGGACATGGGATCACTCGACCAATTGGGAACTCTCTCAAATCGGTCAACAAGAGATCGGCGTTTTTAATCCATATCAAAAGCCGCCGTCCGGCTTTCTGAGCGACTATAAACGCTGCGTCGATTTTTGCTCACGCAATCGCATTGCCGCTATTGTCATTTATGGATTTTTACGGGATCCGCATGGCGGCATTGAAGCCGCAAAAGAGCTGTGTCGCTATGCGACCGAACGCGGCGTTCGGATTCTGCCCGGCATTGCCATTGGCTCTTATGGCGGCGTTTATTGGGAAGGTGACCATAAGTTTAATCTCGCAACATGGTTGAAAGCGAATCCCCAACACGCTGCGACACTTGAAAAGGGCGTGGGCTTCCAGATTGCAGATCTCGCCTTCCCTCTCAATTTTCCGAAATCGGATTACACACTTTCCGCCTGCCCCTCCGCGCCCGAAACCATGGCGTGGATGGAAGAAGGCGTCGCCTGGCTCACCGAGACATTCGATATTGGCGGAATCAATATTGAAGCCGGTGACTATGGTGTGTGCGGATGCTCACGCTGTGTCGCGCGTCGCGCCAATGAACGCGAAGCCGCGCGACGCAAAGAGGTTCATGGTGATTATTGGTCACACACCGATATGGCCGATAATTTTCCACGCCTGTTCCGAACAGCCAAAACACGCAAAGACGATCTCTGGATTTATAGCGAAATCCAATGGGACAATCTTCTCGATCCTGTTTCACTGGAAGCCCAAAAGCGCTTGCCTCCTGGTGGAATTTATCAACACACAACAAATAGGACTTATTGGACGCGCATCAAAAATGAATTGACGAGAGCTTATATTGAGGGCTTGCCGATGCAGCCCAATGTACTCCGGTGTCAATTTGCCTGCCAATGGAATGGTGATGAACGGAGCGAACGCTATGCGCTCAACGCCCGCGTGTTTTCAGATATGGCGGCGCTTTGTTTGCGAACCGGAATGAAGGGGCTAACCGTATGGGGAGAGCCGTCGCCCTATCTTGCGAGCGTTGAATTATCTTATCTGGCTTTTGCGCGGTTTTCATGGTCGCCCACTTTATCATGGGAAACATTTCTTGATGAAGATGTCGCGCCACTCATCGGCGGCAAGGATGCCGCTCGCGCATTCGTCGCCATCGCCGAAGAGCTTGATGCGCATCAAAAGCTCCCCGTCGAGCGGCTCCACGCCTTGAAGCGGCGCGCAGCCGACCATCGCGCCGACGATGAAGCGGGTCGCCGTTGGCTCACGCTCGAAGAGCAAATCTCACGGCGTATCTATATGGGGGCCTAAAAGGCCCCCTTTGGACTCCGCGCTGATCTTGAAAATCTTCGCGCTTTTGAATTTCAAAAAACGAGATTGTGTATCGTTAGACGACCTACATCTCAAGTGTCGCGCCAACTTCAGGCACGATCACTTTCGTCTTGGAGCCTTTCATCGCCTTCTGAAATGCCGAGGCATCGAGCGCCAGCATCGGAAAGGTGCCGTAGTGAATCGGAATTGCCATTGACGGCTTAAGATAACGATTGAGTGCAATCGCCGCCATCTCCGCGCCCATGGTGAAGCGGTCACCAACAGGAATCAAAACAATGTCGGGCTGATGCAATTCAGCGATCAAAGCCATGTCTGAAAAGAGGTCCGTATCTCCCATGTGATAAAGCGTCCTCTCGCCCTGCGCCTTGATCACGAGGCCATTCGGATTACCAAGATAAATGCTCTTGCCCTTTTCCACCGTGCCCGACGAATGTTTTGCATCGGTAAAGCTCACAGTGAAGCCGCCGCAATCGACCGTGCCACCCGTATTGCCTGGGTTCATATTGTCCGCGCCTTTAGAGGCGAGATGGGCACAGATTTCATAATTGGAAACAATCTGCGGCTTCTGTTTTTTCGCATTGGCCTTGGCACCAATCTCTGCGGCATCGCCGACATGGTCGTCATGGCCATGGGTGAGGAGAATATGGGTCACGCCCTTGGTGACTTCGGCGAACTTGCCCTTGAAGCTTGGATTTCCCTTCAAAAACGGATCAATCAGCAGCATGGACGCGCCGATTTCAACGCGAAAAGCCGAATGGCCGAGCCAGGTCAGTTTCATGATGGTGGTCCTCACTCTACAGAATTTGAAGGTCTGAAGAGACTACGCACGAGAGGAAAGTCCGGTTTGCCCCTCGCCCTTTCCCATCACTGGCCCCATCTGTCCCAAGGGGGCACGCTTTTTGGCACCATGCGAGGGAACGGGCGGCATGCGATAAAGCGTTGAAGGAAAGCGGGGATTCGACCTCGCTACGGGGGATGCTCGACCATGGCGACTGAACCGGCGCTCGCTCGCTCGCCTAAAACATGGGACGAGACGAAAACGACCACCTGTTACATGTGCGCCTGCCGCTGCGGGATCAAAGTCTATCTCAAAGACGGATCTATCACCTATATCGAAGGCAATCGCGATCATCCGGTGAATAAAGGTGTGATCTGTGGCAAGGGCGCTGCCGGTATCAAACAACACACATCGCCCTCACGTCTTTCAAAGCCGCTCTTGCGTGTGGGTGAACGTGGTGCAGGTGAATTCAAAGAAATCGAATGGGACGAGGCGCTTTCACTCGCCACACAATGGCTCGGCGATGTGCGCAAGACGGATCCGAAAAAACTCGCATTCTTTACAGGCCGCGATCAAAGCCAAGGCTTGACCGGTTGGTGGGCCACGCAATTCGGCACACCAAATTACGCCGCGCATGGCGGCTTCTGCTCCGTCAATATGGCGGCTGCTGGTCTTTACACATTCGGCGGTGCGTTTTGGGAATTTGGCGAACCTGACTGGGAGCATGCGAAATATTTCATGCTCTTCGGTGTCGCCGAAGATCATGGCTCGAACCCGATCAAAGCCGGCATCGGCAAACTCAAAAAGCGCGGTGCGAAATTTGTCTCGATCAATCCGATCAAAACAGGGTACTCGGCCATTGCCGATGAATGGGTTGGCATTCGCCCGGGCACCGATGGCTTATTTGTCGGCGCGCTGATTCATGAGTTGCTCGCCGCTGGTGAAATCGATGCGCCGTCCTTACGCGATTTCACCAATTCAGCATGGCTCGTGCGCGACAATCCGGGCGCTGCCGATCATGGTTTATTTTTACGCGGTGATGATGGCCAACCACTCGTGTGGAATGGCAGCAAAAACGCACCCGCCTCAAGCGCGGATGTGATTGAAGGCCGCAGCCTCATGGGGCGCTATAGTCTTCCTGATGGGACAAAAGCTGCGACCTCGCTTCATCTCATCGCTGAACGCTATCTTGATCAATCATGGTCACCCGAAGCGGTTGAAGCACGTTGCGGTGTGCCTGCGAAAACCATCAAGCGCATTGCTGCCGAACTCGCGCATCACGCATTCCGCGAAAAAGTCGAACTCGATGTGCCCTGGACTGATCATTACGGTCGCACCCACAAGAAGATGATCGGCCGTCCTGTCGCGATGCATGCGATGCGCGGTATCTCTGCACATGCAAACGGGTTTCAAACCTGTCGCGCGATTCATCTTCTGCAAATTCTCTTAGGCACCATCGATGCGCCGGGCGGCTTCCGCTACAAGGCGCCCTATCCGCGCCCGATTCCACCCGCTATCAAGCCAACAGGTAAACCGGGGCAAGTGTTTCCGAATGAGCCATTACCCGGCCCACCACTCGGCTTTGTCACATCGCCCGATGATTTATTGATTGATGCGGAAGGCAGACCGCAACGCATCGACAAAGCCTATTCATGGGATGCGCCAATTGCTGCGCATGGCATGATGCATATGGTCATTACCAATGCCGCCAAGCGCGATCCTTACGGCATTGATGTACTATTTATGTATATGGCGAATATGAGTTGGAATTCGGCAATGAATGTGCCGGATACGATGAAATATCTGACCATGAAAGATGAGACGACGGGTGACTATGTCATTCCTAAAATCATCTATTCGGACGCCTATGCGTCCGAGATGGTGCATTACGCCGATCTCATTTTACCCGATACAACTTATCTCGAAAGATGGGATTGCATCTCGCTGCTTGATCGTCCGATTTCGGAAGCCGATGGTCCCGCAGATTCAATTCGCCAACCCGTTGTCGAACCTGATCGGGATGTGCGTCCGTTTCAAACCGTATTGCTCGATCTCGGCGCGCGTCTTCATTTGCCGGGCATGACAACAGCGGACTGCAAGCCGCGTTATCCGGGCGGTTATCAGGACTACATTGTCAATCACGAACGCACGCCGGGTATCGGCCCACTTGCCGGTTATCGCGGTGTCGATGGTACACTCTCGGGCAAGGGCGCGCCGAATCCTGAACAGCTCAAGCGCTATATCGAAAACGGCTGTCATTTCTTTCACGAACTCGCTCCCGATCAAAAATATTTCAAGCATGTAAACAAGAACTATCTCGAATGGGCGACCGGCTTCGGTCTGATTGGCGCGCCAAGCGCGGTCATTCATCAGCTCTATTGCGAACCCTTGCAGAAATTCAAATTGGCAGCTGAAGGTCATGGCCCGATTCAACCGCCTGAAAGTCATCGCAAGCGTTTGATTGAAGCCTTCGATCCGGTGCCGCATTGGTATCCGCCTTTTGAGGGCGAGATGATCAATGAAGATGAATTTCCAATGCATGCAGTCACGCAACGACCTATGGCGATGTATCACGCATGGGGCTCGCAAAATCAGTGGTTGCGTCAAATTCTCGGCCGCAACTGGCTTTACATAGCGCATCAAAAGGCCACTTCACTCGGCATTAAGGATGGTGATTGGGTGACGCTCACCTCGCATCATGGTCAAATCCGTGCGCAAGCAAAACTCATGAATGGCGTTAATCCCGACACCGTTTGGACATGGAATGCGATTGGCAAACGCTCCGGCACTTGGGGTCTTGAAAAAGGCGCGCCCGAGTCCAAGCAGGGCTTTCTACTCAATCATCTGATCTCCGAGCTTTTGCCCGAGCGCGAAGGCGGCTATCGCTTCTCCAACAGCGATCCAGTGACAGGACAAGCGGCTTGGTATGATCTGCGCGTGCGTCTTGAAAAAGCGACCGATGCGAACGGTATGAGCGCGCCGCAATTTCCTGATCTCAAACCTTTACGAGCCGCACGATGACCATGCTTCCTGCAACAACCGAAAAGAAGCTCGGCCTTGTGATCGATCTCGACACATGTGTCGGCTGTCAGGCTTGCGCGACGTCGTGCAAGGAATGGAATGCGCAAGGCTATTCTGCGCCGCTCGAAGATGAAGATCCACGCGGCAAAGATCCGCATGGGCCATGGCTTAATCGTATTCATGGATATGAAGTGCTGGATAAAACGCGTGACGACAGCCGCATCGTGCATTTCCCGCGCTCCTGTCTGCATTGTGAAACACCGGCTTGCGTCACGGTTTGCCCGACGGGTGCCTCATACAAGCGCAGCGAAGACGGTATCGTTTTGGTTAATCCCGATACCTGTATCGGCTGCAAACTTTGTTCATGGGCCTGTCCCTATGGTGCGCGTGAATATGATGTGAAAGAAGGCGTGATGCGCAAATGCACTTTGTGTGTTGATCGCATCTATAATGAAAATTTGGTTGAAGAAGATCGCGTCCCTGCCTGCGTGCGCGCATGCCCAACAAGCGCGCGCCATTATGGTGATTTGGGTGATCCGAATTCCGCTGTCTCGCTTCTTGTGAAAGAACGCGGCGGTTTCGATCTCTTACCGGAAATGGGTTACAAGCCCACCAATAAATATCTTCCGCCCCGCAAGCGTCGTGATCAACCGGAAGAAGGACGCGAAGCCTTGCCGAAGAGCGATGGGAGTTTGATGGACCGTCTTTTTGCGCTTGCTGAGTCATTGCTCTCCGGTCAGGCGGGGGCGCGTTAAATGAATCCCGCCTATTCGGTTATCTTTTTTACAACGGCATCCGGCGCAGGCTATGGATTGCTTGCACTCCTCGGCTTGATCGGTGCGTTGACTGGCAGTCCCTTGCCAATGCTCTTTGCTTTTGTTGCGATTGTGATTGCTCTCGTCCTCATCACGGCGGGGCTTCTCTCATCCACGTTTCATCTTGGTCATCCCGAACGCGCATGGCGTGCTTTATCGCAATGGCGCACCTCGTGGCTTTCACGCGAAGGCGTTGCGGCCATTCTGACTTATCCCCCCGCTCTGCTTTTTGGACTCGTGGTGTCGGGCCTCTATGACATGCCCCAAGCAATTGCCCCGCTCGGTTTGATCACGGCCTTGATGGCGATGATCACAGTGTTCACCACAGGTAAAATCTACGCCACTCTCACAACCATTCGTGCGTGGAACCAACCACTCACCGTCCCTGTCTATTTGATTTTTGCACTGGCAACGGGCGCATCGCTTGCTCTCGCCTTACTCGCGCTCTTTGATTATCGCGTGGGCGTCCTAAGTCCCTTCGCGATGATCGCCCTGCTGCTCGCAGCTCTGATGAAGGCGATCTATTGGCGCGGCATTGATCGCGCGCCGCGTGATCGCACCATGGCCGCCGCAACCGGCTTGGGTGATGGTGTGCGCCAATGGGAAACGCCGCATACGACCAAAAATTTTGTGCAGCGTGAAATGGGGTTTGTCGTTGCGCGGCGTCACGCTGAAAAACTCCGACGCATTGTTCTGGCGCTTTTGATCATCGCGGCTTTGGCTGCTCTCGGCGCGGATGCTATGCCTATCTTCGCGCCGCTCGTTGCGCTCACCTCTCTGCTCGCGGCATGGGCAGAACGCTGGCTCTTCTTCGCGGAAGGTGAGCACGTGGTCACGTTGTTTTACGGCAATCCGCGCGCTTAAACTCACGAAAATTGATCGCTCACAGCGAGTTTCAATCCGTCGAGCACCGCCTCTTCCGCTGTGCGCGGAGCAAGCGCATCGCCGATGATATGGATCGGCATATCCATATCTTTCAAGTCATCATGCAGCATGCGCGCACTCTCGTGACCTTGTGAGAGAATAAGCGTTTCAATGCCCTCCATGACGATGGGCTCGCTTGAACTCGCATGATGGAAATAGACCGTTTCCGCATCCGTTCCGTAAAGCCGCGCATAGGGCACAATCTCGACTTCCGCACGATGAAGCCGCGCGACCATTTCATCACGCACATAAAAGGGTAGAGCTTGCCCCGCCATCGGCATTTCTGTTGCGAGTGTTACTTTGCGCCCTTCGCGCGCAAGCTTCTCCGCCAAGCCCATGCCGATCCAATCGCCTTTCCATTCCGCTATCACAACGCGGCCACCAATATTCGCTTCGCCTTTCAAGGCTTGCCATGCGGTGACAATATGTGCGCTGTCAGAGCCTTCAAATTCGGGGCGACGCGCGGTGGCGCCGGTCGCGATGATCACGTCATCCGGTTTTTCCTGCTCAACGAGCGCGCGCGTAACCGGCGTTGAACGCCGCACATCAACACCCGCCAAGTCCATCTCGCGCGAAAGATTGGTGATGATGCCGCCAAACTCCGCACGACCCGGAAGCATTTGCGCGAGCAGTGCCTGACCGCCCAATTGAGCTGATGCTTCACACAGAGTGACTTGGTGACCGCGTGCGGCCAAAACAGAAGCAGCCTTCATGCCTGCCGGACCACCGCCTGCAATCAGAATGTTCTTTTTATTCCGTGTAGGTATTTTGCGCGCGGCGAGAGTCGTCTCGCGTCCCGTCTCCGGATATTGAATGCAGGAGATCGGATAGCCTTTGTGAAAATGGCCGATACAGGCTTGGTTGCACGCAATACAAGCGCGAATATCATCGAACTTGTTTGCGCGCGCTTTGTTCGGCATCTCAGGGTCCGCAATCAAGGCCCGTGTCATACCGCAAAAATCGGCGCGCCCCTCGCCAAGAATCTGCTCGGCGATTTGCGGTTGGTTGATGCGTCCGGTGACCATCACCGGCGCCTTCACAACCGCTTTCACACGCGCCGCGAATGGCGCGACATACCCCGTCTCATAATACATCGGCGGCACAATATGGATCGCGCCTGAGAGCGAAGCCGATGTACCAGCAATCACATGATAATAATCAAACGCGTGTTTTTGATCCAAGGTCTCGCACACCGCGACAACCTCGTTCTTGTCCATCGCTTCAACATCGCGTTCTTCGCCTGAAATGCGAAGCCCGATGACAAAATCTTCCCCCACCCGCGCACGAACCGCGACAGCGATTTCGTCTATAAACCGCATACGATTTTCGAGACTGCCGCCATAGTGATCCGCGCGGCGATTGACCGCGGGATTAAGAAACTGCGCCGGCAAATAGCCATGGCTTGCAACAATCTCGCAGCCATCAAGCCCCGCTTGTTTTAAACGCAGAGCCGACGCTGCATAACCCTCGACAATCTCGTCGATCATCTTCTGTTCAAGCGCAACGGGCATCACGGCAAAGCGTGAATTTGGGACAGCGGACGGCGCATAGGCCACTGGTGCAGTGCCGTCATCCGTTTCCATAATCTCGCGGCCGGGATGAAACAATTGGCCGAACACTTTCGTGCCCTGCGCATGAATTTTTGTTGCGAGCGCGCGATAGCCTTCGATGCAGGTATCATCATCGGCCATCAGCATATGAGACGTATAACGCGCCGTCGCATGCACGCCCGCAACCTGCACGATGATAAGCCCCGCGCCCCCTTTGGCACGCGCTTCATGATAAGCGATGAGGCGGTCGGTTACATGGCCATGATGCGCCATCACCGTATCATGGCCCGTGGATACGATCCGGTTAGGTACGGACAACGAGCCAATAGAATAGGACGAAAAAAGCGTTTTGAAGGCCATTTTGTTTAATCAACTCACATCACGCGGACAGCGGCGCGGCGCGCGTGATAGACCGCGAACACGCCCCCGCTGCGCATCAACAACCAGACCACAATCGCAAGATTGATCAGGTTGAAAACAACGCCATTCAAAAACGCCATCGCGTAAGAACCGGTCAGGTCAAAAATCGCACCAGAGAGCCAACCGCCAAAGGCCATGCCCACCAGTGTGGCCATCAAGACAACGCCGACGCGCCGTCCGGCTTCGGCAGACGGAAAATAATCGCGGACGATCATCGCATAGCTTGGCACAATGCCGCCCTGAAACAGACCGAACATCGCGGCAATCAGATAAAGCGATGTGAGTGAATCAAAGAAGAGGAAGAAGGTGAGCGCGAGACCTTGCATCAAGGATCCGAGCGCTAAAGCGAAAATGCTTCCGAAACGATCGGCAACCATACCACCCGCAATGCGGCTGATCACACCAAGCCCCAACATCATCGAAAGCATTTCGGCACCGCGCGCGGCGCCATAACCCAAATCACCGCAATAGGCGACAAGATGAACTTGCGGCATTGACATCGCGACACAACAACCGATGCCGGCGACACCGAGCAAGACTTGCAAGAGACCGGGATGAAGACCGAGACTTGCCGAACCATGACGTCCGGTTGCCGTTGATGCACGTGCAGGTGCTGCGGGCGGTCGCTGCCGCATCAAAAGGGACAAGGGCACCAATGTGACAACGCAGATCAAACCAATGCCCATATGGGTGTAGCGCCACCCCACCGTATCAAGACCATATTGCACGACACGCGGCCAAATCGCGCCGCCGATATAATTCCCGCATGCACACAGCGCGACAGCCAAGCCGCGATGACGATCAAAAAACAAAGATGTGTTCGACATCAGCGGGCCGAAAGACGCAGCACTTCCAAGCGCACCAATCATCACGCCGTGAATGACAATGAATACCCAGATATTCGGAGAAAAACCTGCCGCAACATAGCCGAGGCCCAGCGCCACTGCGCCGATTAAAAGCGGCGGAACGATTCCACGCTGATCGCTGATGCGGCCGAAAAAGATGCCCCCCGCCGCAATACCCAACATCACAAGCGTATAGGGCAAAGACGCATTGCCGCGACCAGTCTCAAACTCGACTTGCACGGCGGGTAGGGCCACAACGACAGACCACATGCCCACACCGCCGATTGTGCCAATCACAATGGCGATGCCAAGCCTGATCCAGGAATAGCGTGTCTCTATACCGTCGCACGCGCCGATCTCTGCAGACACCGCACTCTCCCCTGCCCCAGTCTGAGGCAGAGGCGTATCAGGTCAGCCAACGGCGGAAAAGGGGACCGTCTCCAAATCGCGGATCGTGCGATAGACACCGGACCAATAAAGAAGCGGATCGGACCAGCGGCCGAGATCAACAGCCTCAATGCGCCCGATAACGATGGCGTGAGACTGCCGCTCGATCACTTCTTCAACGGTGCAATCAATCGCGGCGAGCGCGCCTTCGAGAAGGGGGGTTCCGGTGACAAGGGTTTTCCACGGCGCGCCGAAGAAGCGCGCCGATCCCTTCTCACCCGTCCGGCCTGAAAAGCGATCCGCCAAATCCTGTTGCTCGGCACCTAAGAGATTGACCCCGAAGCTGCGATAATCAGAAAGCGTTGACCAAGATGAGCCTTCGCGATTAACGCATACAAGAAGGCGCGGCGGTTCGGCCGAAAAAGATGTAACAGACGTCGCGGTGAAACCGGTGCGATCTGCACCCGAACCGACTGTGATGACACTCACGCCACCGGCAAGACGACGCATGGCCTGACGAAAAGTTGACGGATCAATGGAAGGGTTCATCATATCACATACTCCTCAGTGCGGGGTGATGTTTTCAAAAGAGTTGAAAGAAGTTGCTCTTCAAGCGCGCCGAATTGAACGGCACCGCGACGACGCGGCCGCGCGAAAGGCACATCAATATCAAGCGCGATGCGTCCATCCTCGATCAGTACGATGCGATCAGCGAGAGTCAGCGCCTCGGTCACATCATGTGTGACAAGCAGCGCGGTAAATTCTTCATCGCGCCAAACTTGTTCGAGAAGACTCTGCATGCCAATGCGCGTCAACGCATCAAGTGCACCGAGAGGTTCATCCAGAACAAGAAGATCGGGCTTGCTCACGAGTGCGCGCGCCAGTGCTACGCGTTGCTTTTGTCCGCCAGAAAGAATAGCAGGCCAATCCGCCGCCCGATCACCAAGACCCACCGCATCCAGCGCGCGCCGCGCGCGTGTCAGTGCGGTGCGACTTTCAACCTCCGGGCCCAAGCCCATCGCAACATTGCCAATCACAGTGGCCCAAGGCAGAAGGCGCGGCTCTTGATACATAATGCGCGCTACGGCAGGCGCCTTGTTCTTTTCAATCAGAACACTGCCGCCATGTTCTGAATCAAGTCCCGCGATAACCCGAAGAAGCGTGCTCTTGCCTGACCCCGATTGACCGACAATCGCCACGAATGATCCCGGTTCGATGCTGAGTTCAATCCCTTCCAGCACACGCAATGATCCGAATGACCGCGTCACATTGTGAAGCTTGATCGACGCTCCCGTTTCGGAGCGCACGTCCTCGATACGGAGTGCGTGAGCGTTCATGGACGCACTCCTTTCGTATAGGCTGGATGCCAAGACAGTGTGAGTGATTCAAAACCGCGTACAAGAAGATCAGCCGCTTTACCGAGCAGGGCGTAAATCAGAATGGCGAGTACAACGACATCAGTCTGCATGAATTCACGCGCGCTCATCGCCATGTAACCTAAGCCCGATTGCGCAGCGATGGTTTCCGCAACAATCAAAGTAAGCCACATAATGCCGAGCGCATAACGCAAGCCGACAAAAATCGAGGGAAGCGCACCCGGCAAAATCACACGCCGAAACAGCGCAAAGCCGCGATAGCCGTAAGAGCGCGCCATTTCGAGAAGTTGCGGATCAACCGTGCGAATGCCGTGAAACGTGTTGATATAGATCGGGAAGAACACACCGAGCGACACGAGAAAAAGTTTCGCGCCTTCGCCAATGCCAAACCACAAAATCACGAGCGGAATAAGCGCGAGATTGGGAATGTTGCGGATCATCTGGATGGTCGTATCGGTCGCTTGCGCGGAAAGTCGCGACAAGCCATTCGATAATCCAAGCAAAAACGCGATTGTACCGCCAAGAAGTAATCCGGAGACTGCACGTAAGAAGCTAACGGCGGCATTTTCTGCCAACTCACCCGAGAGAAGAAGCCGGATAAAGGCCCGTGCGACATCGAGTGGCGCCGGCAGAATCGTTGATGATAACGCGCCCCCACTCGATGCCGCTTGCCAGGTGCTCAGAATGACAAGCGGCACGAGCACGGGAACGAAGCGCTTAAGAGGGGCGAAGGGTCCCGGTACGACAACACTGCTCACGCGTTTGTTATTCCTTTGCGAATGCTTGTCTTTGGAATGTGCCAGCGCGAGCGTGTTCATGGTTCACCTCACGATGCCGAGACGCGCAGGCCCGTGCCCGACGCTCCAAATTCACCGGGAGCGGTCGCATGACGAAGACGCGGTTCGGAACCGATGCCGAGTTTAGGGAAGAGCAATTCAGCCGTTTGATAGGCTTCTTCAAGATGCGGATAGCCTGACGCGATGATCGTCTCGATGCCGAGCGCTTGGTATTCGCGCAAGCGCGTGGCCACCGTATCCGGATCACCAACAAGCGCTGTGCCTGCACCACCGCGCACAAGACCAATCCCCGCCCAGAGATTCGGCGCAATGACGAGATTGTCACGACGTCCTCCCTGATGCAGGGCGCTCATGCGCTTCTGACCAATCGAATCTGACTCAGCCGCAAATTTCTTTTGCGCAGCTTCAATCGCTTCATCAGGCAAATGACGAATGAGTTTATCGGCTTGCGCCCAGGCTTCTTCTTCCGTGTCACGCACGATCAGATGAATACGCAAACCGAATTTTACTGTGCGACCATGCGCCTTTGCACGCGCACGCACCGCGTCAAGTTTCGCCTTCACATCAGCGAGCGGCTCACCCCATGTCAGATAGGTGTCGACATATTCAGCCGCGACATCAATCGCAGGATCAGAAGACCCACCGAACCACACGGGCGGTGATGGTTCTTGCACAGGCGGGAAATCAAGCCGTGCGCCTTTTACTTTGATATAGCGACCATCAAAATCAACAGTCTCGCCGCGCAACAAACGATTATAGACGGATAAAAATTCAGCCGTATGCGCATAGCGTTCATCATGCGGCAAGAAGATTCCATCGCCGGCAAGTTCTGTCGGATTGCCTCCCGTCACGACATTGACGAGATAACGACCATTCGAGATCCGATCGAGTGCCGCCGCTTGACGCGCAGCAAAAGTGGGCGAAGCAACACCAGGACGCAGTGCGACCAAAAATTTCAACCGCTCTGTATGCGCAGCCAGAGCCGACGCCGTAATGAAGGGATCATCGCAGCCCCGACCTGTGGGAATGAGAACGCCTTTAAATCCAAGACGATCCGCCGCTTGTGCAATTTGTTTGAGATAGGAAAACTCTGCGGGGCGATGGCCTTTTTCCGTTCCGAGATAGGCGCCATCGCCCGAGACCGGAATGAACCAAAAGATATCAAGAGGTTTTGCTGCGTTGGCCATGAGACATGTCTTTCGAATGTGAGTCTATCAATTCTTGATTTTGTTATTCGCGCCGCAGGTTTCGGGCAAAGGGGGAGACGTCCCCGAAACCTGCAGCACGAAACTCAACTCAACTCGCGGGCTTCCACGTCCACACAATGTCTTTCACGGCGATCTGTTTCGGAATGAGCCCGAGCGAGAGGAAGCGATCAGCAATCCGCTGCTGCTCGGCAATCACAGCATCACGCAGAGGATGAATGACAAACTCGGTGCGATCGACTGCCTTTTGCTGAATGTCAGGCGCTATTCCTGTTGCTTTTGAAAATACCGCTGTCACATCTTTGCGATGTGTTTCAGCCCAGCGCGCCGTTGCGACGAGACCTTCATTAACAGCCGATACGATTTCAGGATTGGCTTTTGCGAAATCAGCATTGGCAAGGAAGAATGAATTCTGCGTCACAATCCCTTTGGCAGGTGCCAAAACCTTGGTGCCGGGTTGCGCTTCAGCAACGGCGAAGAAAGGATCCCAAATCGTCCAGGCATCAATCGCGCCTTTCGCGAATGCTGCCGCGCCATCGGCGGGAGCGAGATAAACGGGCTCAACATCCTTGTAAGTCAGACCCGCCTTCTCAAGCGCGGCAATGGTCAAATTATGGGATGATGAAGCCTTGGCAAAGCCCACTTTCTTTCCCTTAAGATCCGATAACGCATTAATGTTGGATCCATCTTTCACAAGAATGGCGGCGCCTGATCCTGCCGCTTCTTGTGCAGCGACATAAACAAGATTAGCGCCTGCGGCTTGCGCGAAGATCGGCGGTGAGTCACCCGTTGTGCCGTAATCAATGCTGCCTGCCCCTAAGGCTTCAAGAAGCGGTGGGCCGAAAGAAAATTCAACCCATTTTACGCTGAGGCCTTTTGCTTTCAGCGCGGCCTCAAGCTGGCCCGTTTCTTTGGCGAGATAGAGAACACCATTTTTCTGATAGCCGATCCGCACTTCAGTGGGTGCAGCAAATAGGCTCGGCGGCGCGAGTGCGACGGCTGATGCCGACGCGGCGAGAACCGTGGCAAGAACCTTCCGGCGGGAAAGAAGAAGAGTAGAGAATGAAAACTTGGTCATGAGAGTGATCTTTCAAAAACACGAATGCTCAACGGCATAAAATTTGAGGGAAAGAAGCGCAGACAAACTTGTCCTGTCGCTCCGCTCGAAACGGATCGTCGATATCGACAATGTCATTTCATGGATCACCGGCGAGAAACGCCCCGGTCAGCGTGCGGCACCTACCGACAACAACACAAACACGTCATGGCTCATCTCCTTCACATCTGGGGAGCCCACGAATTCGCCTTTTGAGCGTCGCGTTCGTGGCGCTTTAGCATTTGGTGACGCGGTGCAAGCTGCTCGCTTCAAATCCCCGCGACCGATCCGGATGACCGAACCGATGGAAAGAGAATGACCAAAAAAGAGCTTTTTCGTCAATGAGAATGTTCTTTTAAAGAGACGGCTAAAAGAGTATTTTCTTCCATTTACGGTATAAAAAAGAGAATAATCATATTAATTGAGAAATTAATTCTCCAATTGGCTTGATTTTTGTGGGGTCCTCATCAATTTTGTTCGAAATTCAGAACAATAAGGATCGGGCAAATGGACGCGATTGATCGTAAAATCCTCACCGAGCTACAAGCCAATGCCGATTTGTCCGTTCAAGAGCTCGCCAATCGCGTGGGCCTGTCGCAAACGCCGTGCTGGAAACGCGTTCAAAAGCTCGAACAGGATGGAATCATTTTAAAACGAGTGGCTTTGATTGCTCCGGAAAAGATCGGTTTAGGCCTTACCGTTCTCGTCTCCATTGAAACCGGCGATCATTCCTTGGAATGGCTCACAAAATTTGCGGAGTTCATCACAGCGCAGCCAGAAGTGATGGAGATGTATCGCATGGCTGGCGATACGGATTATATATTGCGCGTCACCGTTGCGGATATGGCCGCTTATGATGCGTTCTATAAACGGTTGATCGCCGCAGCGCCGCTCAAAAATGTCACGTCGCGTTTTGCGATGGAGCGCATCAAAGCGGAAACAGCTTACCCTGTCCCCGCTTAGCGCGTCTCAGTTTTTAAAACTGATATTCGCAAAGAATTAATTCACGCCTTGATCGCGGCGCAGCGCGCGGAGTGCGGCCATCAAGCGGTCGCGCATCGCAAGGCGTTTAGGCTGATCGTTGAGTGGATGCGCGGCACGCAGTGCGTCATGCAATGTCGAAATGATCGACGGCGTCACGGCAGGCGTTTTCATGCCCCTCTCGCGCGCGAGATCTTCGAACATGAATCCGTAGCGTTTCAAATAATCGGCAATGCCACCCGGCGCGTTGAGATCAATTCCCGCGAAGGGACCGAGAAAGGCCCAACGCAAGCCAAAGCCATCACGAATGATGCTATCGACATCTTCAGGTTCCATGACTCCTTCTTCAACCACACGCATCATTTCAAGAAGCAGTGCGCCTTGCATCCGGTTCATAACAAAGCCGGGCTGTTCGCTGCGAACGAGCAACGGCTTTTGCCCTAAAGCGCGCATAAGCTCGAACACGGTCTCGACTGTTTGCAAAGCGGTGAAAGGCGCTGGCACAATCTCGGTTGCCGGAATCAAATGAGGTGGCGCGAGCGGATGAGCAACGATGATGCGCGCGCGTGTATGAAGGTCACCAGCAAAACGCGAGGCACCAAAACTTGATGTCGAACTCGCAAGAATAGCGTCAGGCGGCGCAACGCTTTCCAGCAAACGGAACAAGGCGGCTTTCTCGGCCAAATCTTCACGGATCGCTTCGAACACAAACCCCGCGCCTGCCGCCGCCTCTTCGGGCGTCGCAACAAAGGTGATCCGCTGCATGAGCTGATCAACAGGCACAGAGGGCGCGATCGGCAAAGCGTTATCGGCCGCGGAGAGAATCGCTTGCGCGACATCGGCTCGCGCCTCCGCGCGCCGCACGACGAGACGCGCATGAAGCCCCGCCCGCGCGGCCACAATTGCCCAAGAGCGGCCGATGATTCCTGAGCCAATAATCGCCAAATGCGCCATTTTGATACCCCAACCGCCTCAAAGATCGACTTGAACGCGCATGCCCTGCTTTGGCAAGCGGAACATAGGACAAAAAGCGCTTTGGCAAAGTCTCTTGCATCGCCTATATAGCGCGCCATGTCAGATCCTACGAAGCATAGCGGTTTACGCGTTCTCGTCACCGGCGCGGCCGGTTTTATCGGCTTCCACGTCGCGCGTCGGCTCTTGGCTGAAGGCCATACCGTCACCGGCTACGACAACATCAATCCCTATTATGATGTGACGCTGAAACATGCGCGCCTCGCCGAGCTCAAACCCAACGCTAACTTCAATTTCGTTGAAGGCGATCTGGCCGATGGCGAAGCTGTTGATCGAGCATTTCGCGAAGGACAATTCACGCATGTCGTGAATCTCGCAGCCCAAGCGGGTGTGCGCTATTCGCTCGTCAATCCAAAAGCCTATGGTGACGCCAACCTCACCGGCTTTTTGAATATTCTCGAAGCGTGCCGCCATCATAAGATCGCTCATCTTGTTTATGCGTCATCATCATCGGTCTATGGCGCGAATACGGCGATGCCGTTTTCCATTCACGACAATGTCGATCATCCTTTGTCGCTCTATGCCGCGACGAAAAAAGCCAATGAATTGATGGCGCATTCTTACGCGCATATGTTCGGCCTGCCGTCGACGGGTTTGCGCTTCTTCACCGTCTATGGACCCTGGGGCCGCCCCGATATGGCGATGTGGCTTTTTGCCGATGCTATTCTCAAAGGCGAACCGATTACACTCTTCAATCACGGTAAAATGAAACGCGATTTCACTTATGTCGATGACATTGTGGAATCGATCACGCGGCTGGTGCCTAAAATTGCCGAGCCCAATCCGGACTGGGATGGCGCAAAGCCAGACCCCGGCACAAGCAAAGCGCCCTATCGCGTTTATAATATCGGCAATAACAGCCCGGTTGAATTGATGCACCTCGTCGCGACGATGGAAAAATCTTTAGGCATCGAAGCTAAAAAGATTTTCGCACCGATTGAGATTGGCGATGTGCCGGAAACCTATGCGAATGTCGACGCATTAATGGAAGCGGTTGATTTTAAACCATCCACGCCGCTTGAAGTGGGCGTTGAAAAATTCATCGGCTGGTTCCGCGCCTGGCGTGGCAATCACTAAAATTTGCTTGTCTGTTAGTCATAGCAAAGCGCTCTTAGGCAGCGTGTTATTTTGTTGCGTTCAACCATTGTTGCGCAACAAGTACCGGCCATAAATCATTATGGCGATCGCGTCGCCCGGATAAATGATCATCCAACGCGCGGGTAATAGCACGAGATTCAAAATATCCATCGCGCTTGAGTGTCTCGGGCGCGAGAAGATCCGTTGCCCAAGTTCTTAAAGGGCCGCGCAACCAGGCGGCTAAGGGAACACCAAAGCCTTTTTTGGGTCGTTCAATCAAATGTCTTGGCACATAGCGATCGAGCAATTGCCGCATGATCCATTTACCCTGCCCCTCACGCCGACGAAGAGACATCGGCAAGCTCAGAGCAAATTCAACAATATGATGATCAAGCAAGGGCACGCGTGTTTCTAGAGAAACAGCCATGGCTGCGCGATCAACTTTTTGAAGAATATCGTCAGGAAGATAAGTGACCATATCGCGCGCCATCATGCGCTCGAGATCACTCATTGCCAGATCCGAGAAACGATCAGACTGTGCAGTTTGATGCGCGGCGCCGATCACGGGTATGGCTTCACCGATCCAATGATCCGTCAGACGCATGCCTACTTCTGATAACGTTCTGGCGTTGAGCACATGCGCGGACAATCCCAGTTTATGAGCAAGTGCCGATTGACCAAATGCTCCTGTCAATGACGAGGCGACATCAAGTGCACCAGTAACCAAGGGGCGCATGAACGCGGAACTCTGCGCATAGAGGCCCATCATGCGCTCTGCATGCGCATAGGTTGTATAACCACCAAACAGCTCATCACCCGCATCACCGGAAAGCGATACGGTGACTGCTTGGCGTGCAATCCGTGACACGAGAAATGTCGGAATCTGCGATACGTCTGCCAAAGGCTCGTCATAAAGCGCGGGCAGCATCGGAATAACATCAAGCGCCTCGCGCGGCGTCACAAAATGTTCTGTGTGATCTGTACCCAGATGCTTTGCGACTGCGCGCGCATAAGGCGCTTCGTTAAAGGCATCTTCTTCGAAGCCGATAGTGAAACTTTTCACAGGCCGCGATGATTGACGTTGCATCAAGGAAACGATCAGGGAGCTATCTACGCCACCAGACAAAAACGCACCAACGGGTACATCGGCCATCATCTGCAAACCGATTGTGTTTGCAAGCAGTCGGTCAAACGCGTCAATCGCCTCTTGATCCGAAAAACGGTTGCGATCTCGGAGGCCGCGCGCCGCTGCGTCGTGAACGGTCCAATAGGTTTCAACACGATATGTTAGTGTGCTGAGATTGAGCGAAAGAAGAGCGCCCGGTTCAAGCTTCCGGATGCCCTCATAAATCGTTGCCGGACCTGAACTATATTGCCGCTGCAAGAGTCCGGCGAGCGCGTCGCGATTAATCGCCGCAGTAAAGCGCGGATGCGCACGGAGCGCCTTTAATTCCGAACCAAACAAAAACGCGCCTTGCGAAAAACCATAGTAAAGCGGCTTCTCACCCATCCGGTCACGCGCTAAAATCAGACAACGGCTTTCTTTGTCATATAGTGCGAGCGCGAACATGCCGACAGCACGCGTCAGAGTCTCTTTCACACCCCAGATTTCAAACCCTCTGAGCAGAGTCTCCGTGTCAGAATGGCCACGCCATGTTGAACAGTGACCGCTCTCGTCCATCTCTTTGCGCAGTGCAGCGTGATTATATATCTCGCCATTAAAGACGATGACATAACGCCCGGTGGATGATGTCATCGGTTGATGGCCGGCCGACGTTAAATCGACAATCGCCAAGCGCCGATGGACAAAGCCAAGGCCTGTTTCGGAATCAAAATAAACACCGGAATCGTCAGGGCCGCGATAGGAAATCGCCTGCCCCATCGCTTCGAGGCGCGCAGTCGCATCAAAACCACCCTTCTGATCGACAAAGCCTGCAATGCCACACATGGGGTTACACCCTCACCGCGCGACGGGCTCTCAACGCCATTGATGTCACGTGACGAAGTGCAGACGCGATGAAGGGAACGGTGGCTCTAACCTGAAGCGTTTCATCAAAAGAAATGATCTGCCTTCTATGCACACGAATAAAATCAATCATGCGTCTAATCGCTTCTTCACTCATCGTGTTCACATGCAGACAGATTGTTTCGACGCCAAAGCCTAAACCTATAGGGCGTGAAACAAGTTGCGGCACCGCTGTTAATCCATGGAGATCATACGGATAAAATCCGAAGCCATCGGTTAAGGCCGTGAACTTTAAATCGCGCAAAGCCTGCACCGTGTTCTCATCAAAACTATGCGATGGCGCCATGAAGACACCCGACCATACGCCTTCGCGCTGCATGATCTCTTTGCCAGCCGCCAGCTTTTGCGCTTGCGCATCGTAGGGAAGACCCGCGAATTCCGATTTGCGACCAATACCCAAAAGCCCACGCGCATCCGTTTCATAAAGATGCTGATAGCCGTGCTGCGCGATGGTCCAACCCGCATGTTTGCGTGCCCGCACCCAATTCCAAAAATCAGGGCGTTCCGGTTCAACGGAGAGCTTCGGATCAAGACACTCCGGCACGACACCGATCAGTAACGGCAGAGAGAGGTCAGCCGCGATCTGTTCAAAAGCCGAAAAGCGCGACCACGCCATCGCGGGCACAACATCGTCGAATCGGATGAGATAGCGTGTCGTCATAAATTTCAGCGTAACCCAAAGCAGCACAGCGAGCGGAGACACTCACCATGAAGCGCGTCGAGGCTCAAGCCCTTTCGTTAAACGGCATAAATTAACATCTTCGCAAAAGACCACAAATCGCGTAGCCATGGCGTTGTTGACGGAACATGTGATAGGGCCGGGCTGAATTCGCGATGAATGACCGCAAAATACTCCATCTGGTCATCGATCTCTCAGGGTTTGGCGGCGCCGAAATGACGCTTCTGCGCTATTTAAGCGCCCATCCCGATGCCGCATCCCAACATCGCGTGCTCGCGTTGCGCGGCATAAAGCCCGGTGCCTCCGTGGGCGCAACACTGAACGCCAAAGGCATTGATGTGCAAACGCTCGGGATTGAGCGGATAACTGATTTGCCGCGCGGCTTTATCGCGCTCCTTGGAGCGCTTCGCGCGTCACACGCCACCGTGCTCTCCGCCTGGCTCTATTATCCCGCTTTGATCGCCACACTCTTGCGGCCATTCTTGCCTTCAAAGCCGCGGTTGATTTGGCATATCAGAAGCCTGCCTTATGTGCGTTTTCGTGAAAAGCCTTTCCGCTGGCTCGCGCAACGGCTCTTGGCACGATTATCCTCACATACCTCTTTGACGATCATTTCAAATTCCGAAGCGGCGCGCGCTGCGCATGCCGCCCTCGGCTATGATGTTGCGCGTTGGCATGTGATACCAAATGCGATCGATCCGGAACGCTATCATCCCGATGAAACGAAACGCGCAAGCATACGCCGCATTTTAACTATTCATGACGATCAATTTGTGATCGGCGCTGTTGGTCGTGATGTCCCCGAAAAGGGCTTTCCGGATCTCTTAGCCGCCTTCGCCCACGTCTTTAATAGATTGCCCACAAACGAACAAAATCAGAATGTTCTGATGATCGTCGGACGCGGCATTACGGCCGAAGCTCCCTCATTTAAGACTCTCCTTGACGCTCATAAAATTCCGGAATCGTCAGTACGCCTCCTCGGCGCACGCGATGACGTGCCCGATGTCATGAACGCTCTTGATCTTTTCGTGATGTCGTCAATCTCGGAATCATTTCCGAATGTGTTGGCTGAAGCCATGGCCACCGCTCTGCCCTGCATTTCAACAGATGTCGGCGATTGTGCTGCCGTTTTGAGTGATAAACAATTTGTTGTGCCACCCCGCGCACCCGAAGCGCTTGCGGATGCAATTCGTAAGATGAAAGCACGACCAAAAGAACAACGCGCGGAGATTGGCGCGCAAAATCGCGCGCGCATCATTGCAAACTATGCACCAGACAAGATGATCAACGCCTTTGATCGCGCTTTTGACGGATCTTAAGCGACGGCAAGGCCCAGTCTGAAATAAATATGCTTTACAAATTCGAGGACGAATTGAGCGGCGACAGCCGGATCTTTCCACCAGGCCTTGGGCGCCACACATCCTCCCGGGCATGTCACTTGGATTGAAACACCTGGCAGGGCCCGTTCGAAAATTTCGAGGGCACGACGGGAGTGATAATTCGTTGTCACAAGCGTGAGACGGGGCGTTTGGCCGTTTAACTGCGTGGCAAGCGCTTTCGCTTCATCCCGCGTGGTCAAACTGCCCTGTCCGAAAACAATAATTTTTTCGGGTGTAACGCCAAGCTTTTTCAAAATTTCAATTTTAATTGCGGTTCTATCAGGCGCACCATAACCAAGCTCAGCAACAATGCGCTCGATCTCGTCGGGATGCGCCGGTTCTCCATTGCTCACATAGATATCCGTAACAAGCCCTTGATCAAGCAATTCTTTCGCACGCAACAGACGTTGATTATTACCGTCTAGCACGATGGCGTGATCCGCCTTCGTGATCGGCATATCGATCATGATCAGATTTTGGAGCATGACCGCAACAACGATACCAGCCACAACAAGCAAGGCCGACAAGGTTGCAAAGACACGCCAAAGGATGATGATCATCTGCCCCATCTGATCACTATGCTTTCATCGCAGAAGTCAAAGCATCAATCACCCGATCTTGTGACACTTCATCAAGATAAGGATGCATTGGTAAACTTAAAACCTCCTTGGCCAAACGCTCGCTTGTGGGTAATCCGTTCCCCGCAAGCGGAAAATGCTTATAGGCCGTCTGTTGATGCAAAGGCTTCGGGTAATAAATCATTGTTGGCACACCCAGCTCTTTTAAAGCAGCACCAATAGCAGCGCGCCGCTCCGCATGCACGCGTATTGTATATTGCGCCCATGCCGAATAACGCCCCTCAGCGATATGGGGAACCGGAACACTTTGAGACAGAGCTTCCGAGTAACGAATCGCGATGCGATTGCGGGCTTCAATCTCATCGCCCAGAATTTTTAACTTCTCAATCAATACGGCGGCCTGCATCGTATCAAGCCGTGCATTCAAGCCAATGCGCACATTGTCATATTTATCGGATCCCTGACCATGAACGCGAAGCGATTTGTGAACGGCTGCCATTTCATCATCATCAGTAAAGATTGCACCGCCGTCGCCATAACAGCCAAGCGGCTTTGACGGGAAAAAACTTGTTGCCGTTACAAGACCAATCGTGCCGATTTTACGACCTTTATACGCGCCGCCAAAACTCTGTGCAGCATCGCTCATGATCCAAAGGCCATGAGCATTGGCAATTATTTCTATCGCATCATAATCGGCCGCTTGCCCGAAGAGATCGACAGGGATGATCGCGGTTGGCTTTAGTCCCTTGGCTTTTGCAACCGCAATGCCCGCTTCTAAACTTGCTGGATCCATGTTGAAGGTCTCAGCATCAACATCGACAAAAATCGGAACAGCGCCAAGCCACGCCACAACTTCAGCGGTGGCGGCGAATGTAAAACTCGGCACAAAAACAGCATCGCCGGGCTTCAACCCTTTTGCCATCAAAGGCATCGCAAGCGCCTCGGTACCATTGGCAACCGTGATGCAATGTTTAGCACCACAAAAGGCCGTGAGATCATCTTCGAGCGTCTTGATTTCAGGGCCCATAATGTAATGACCATGCGCAGCGACACGCAAAAGGCCAGCATCAATCGCGCTGCCGATGCGTGCACGCTGAGCCTGAAGATCAATAAAGGGGAGCGGAGCCGAAGACATAAAACAATCCCAAAGTTATACCGACGCCAAAGGCGGATGATTAATGATCGTTGCTTGGCCATTTTTAATTTCAACGACGCGATCGGCCACAGATAATAAGGCCGGGCGATGTGTAATCGCGATAATCGTCATCTGACCCTTCAAGCGCGAGATCGTTTCAACGACGCCCGCTTCTGTTTCCGCATCAAGCGCACTTGTCGCTTCATCGAGAACCAGAAGCCGCGGCGCGCCGAGTAATGCACGCGCTAACGCAATCCGTTGCCTCTCACCACCTGAAAGACGACTACCCGCATCACCAACAATTGTATCGAGCCTATGCGGCAAGCGCTCAACAAAAGTTGCAGACGCCCGATCAAGCGCTTCCGAAATCTCGACTGCCCCCGACTCCGGGCGAACCCATTTTAGATTATCTTCAATCGACGCGTGGAAGAGCAAAGGGTCCTGACCAAGATACCCAAGTGAACTCCGCCACTCTTGCATCGAAAATGTATCAAGCGGTTGATCATCAATTCTAATCACGCCTCCAGAAAGGCGCCGCAGCCCTAAGAGAGAATCGACGAGAGTCGTTTTGCCTGCCCCTGTTGGGCCTGTAAGAACAAGAAATTCGCCCGGCGCAATTGAAAAGGTTACATCGCGCAAGACGAGTCGCCCTTCAATCTCAACAGCTATATGATCGAAGGACACGCCCACCGGAGTGGTTGTTTTATCAAGGGTCTGTCGATGATCTGCAGGCGGCTCGGCCACGCTCCGCGCTTCATTCACCATAGACGCCACCGCATCAAAGGCAGGAAGAACAAGGCTGATCGATTGCTGACATTGGCGCAAACCGGTAACTTTTGGAAATAGCCTAACAAACATCGCAACAATCACGATGACCGCGCCCACATCAACCGCAAACACCAAAGGCCCCACAACAAGAAGGGCAATGACAACAAGCGCGCTTGCATATTCAAAAAGCGCCCGCACAATTTGAACATCAAAGGCATTCGCAAAAGTGAGATCGCGCAGGCGATAGAGTGTCTTCGATAATCTCTCAACCGCGCGCGTCTCCGTGGCGGTCGCCTTTACAAATTTTGCACCCTGGACGAGCTCATTCGCATCGGACTGCAGATCGGCATTGACCACGGTCATCTCTTCGCCAATGAGAAGCCCGCGTCGCACAAGGCCTACAGAAACGATAAAGAGAAAGACGCCCGCGCTAAAAAGAAGAGCTACGACGAGCGGCGCAATGACCAGAGCAACAAGAACCTGTACGCCGATGAATAAGACGGAAGAAAGAATGAGATTGGCTTGATAGAAGGCACCGCCCAAACGAATAGGCTCGGTAATCGCGGCAGCAATCAGGTCGCCTGCACGCCTTGTACGAAAAAAACCATACTCTGCTTGGAAATAGGATTGAAAAAGTGTGCGTTGCCAATGCGCCACATAATCTGTTTGCAGCTTAGCACTGAGATGCGCTTGCACCAAAAAAATCACAGCGCCAATGCCGATGAGAATGAGACCAAAACTAGCAATTGTTATGGCGGTTGAGGGAAAGCCGAAAATGCCAAGAAATTGTGTCATGGCTTGAGAGAGGCGATCATCGCCCGGTCCCACGACACCGCCCACTGCTTTTAAAAGAGGAAGAAGAACAGCAACAGTGGCACCGTCAAACAGCGCATTCAGAAAGGTAAGACCAACAAGGAGCGGTAAGCGCCAACCGGAGATACGATAAACATCTTGGAAGAGTCTCAAGAGCGAAGCGGTCATCACGCTACACTCCTGAGCGCAGGCTCACGCAAGTGATGCTGTCCGTCACGCCAAAAACTTCCCTCGAACCGCTTAGCCACTATCGCTTCAAGAATTAATCTTAAATCATGAGCGCGCGCATCGAGTGAATGGCGTTCAAGGACAAAAGCCTGACCAGCCCGCGCAATGGCTTCAGCATTTTCAGGTTCTGCCTCCAAGGCGAAGTGAAGGTCAGTTAACTGATCAGGCTCGGCGATAATGCAATTCACACCGTCAATAAACCCAGCCGCCTCAAAGCCTTTGAAGGGACGACTAACAAGAAGGCAGCCAACAGCCGGAATCTCAAAAAATTTCCGGATCGGCATTTGAAGACCCGAGCCACATGTATAGGAATAGCGCGTAGCCGCCATGCGCGCGGCAAAACTATTGTTAAGTGCTTTTTGAACCCAGCGCCTTTCGCCGCGCATCAACCGTGTCTTCTTGAGAAGCGACACAACCTTACGCAAACGTGTGTCTGTAACGGGATCTATACCTGCGCGCTTCAAACCATCGCGTGCAACGCCACGTGCATGGTATTGAACACCCATGACAGACCACGGTAAAGCCCGCGATGACAGAGGTGAAATCACAAATTCGGCATCGGATATAAAATGAAGAAGCGAAGCGATGCGGTTACGATATTGATGCGAAAATTCTGACCAGACATCTGTGGCAATCCCCGCAAAACGCTCTTCGGCAAGATGTGGAAGCTCAGCCCGGAGCGGCGAAAATTCTTCACCAAAACCGATATAATAATCAGCCGATGATAGAATTTTGTCTGCCTCGCGTGCGGTCCAGTTATAAAAATCATTCTCCAGAAGGATGGCAATACGCGGCAGCGACAGTGATGCGAATTGTTTTGCTATGATTGGCAAATAGAGAAGATCTTCTTTCGGACCGGAATAGGCATAGGCCGACATAAGGGTCGAGGCGTAACGAGCCGGATCGTCACTATCAGAAAACAAAACAAGCGTGTTTGAAATAGCAAGATCAAACGGGCCTTCCGACTCAATGAATGATGTAAGACCGCGCGCTAAACAATCTGACGACACATGCCCGGGGCCAAAAAAGCGAACATCACCCGCTTTCAAAAATGCCAAAGGCAATAGATTGCGCGTTGGATTAGTAAATGTCGCGTTGACATCAACATAAAGATAACGACCGCTCATGCGATTGCCCCTTCTTCGTGTCGTCCAGAAGAAGTGCCCTCGGTATCTTTGCGTGCCTGATAGGCCTCGACAAAGGATGTTTTCAAAAGCGTCCGCATCGCGTCAACATTATAACGCTCGGCCACGCGATCACGCGCCTTTTGCCCAAGCGAAGACGCAAGCGCAGGGTCAAGAAGTATCTTCCGTAATTCAACCGCTGCCGCGTTTGTATCACGATGCGGCACAAGAACGCCGTTGACATGTGACTCAATTAGAGCCGCATGAGTTTCGTGATCATAGGCAACGGTCGGCAATCCCGCCGCCAAAGTTTCCAGCAATGCCGAGCCCTGCATAGGCGCAATCGAGAGATCACTCGCTTTTAATGCCGCCATGGCGATGCGATGGGAGATTTGCCCCGTGATCACAACGCGATCAGAGAGCCCGCGTTGTGTAGCGCGCGCTTCAATCTCAACGCGATCAGCCCCATCGCCGACGAAAATGAGCGTGCCTTTGAGATCTTTGTCGACGGCATCGGCAAATATATCGAACGCATCAGGCGCAAGTTTTTCGGGGTGTAATCGTCCGAGAACAACGATACGCGGATGGGGTGACGAAAGCATGGCGGGCGGCGCATCTTCAGCCTTTGCCTCCAACACTTCCGATAAATCAAGCGGTTGAATCCAGGGTGAAATTTTTTCGCGCGCCATGCCGCGTTGTGTATAAAAATTTGGAGCCAGCGACGGCGCGCCGGAATAGCGATCAAACAGCCGATAAACAAGCCTATACCAGTAAGGCAGCAGACGTCTCACAAGCGGCGGGAAATAAGACTGCCATGGCAATATATCTTCCCAATAGGCTTCAATAAAACAAACCTTGGGAAGGCGACGAACCTTGTCGGCAAGAACAGCAAGCGCTGCCGTGTAATGCGGGCCGACAGTTTGAACCACGTCAGGTTTAAACTGCGTCACGGCCTTGTTTAAAAATCCGATGGCTGTGCCCACATGCTGCAAACCCGAGAAGAGTTTCTTGAAACCAGACCCGCTGCGCTCAAAAGCCAATTCGCGATAAAGAATTGTATCTGATAGCCTACGCTCTTCATTCTTCCGTCCGAACGGGACGATGTAGAGAACTTCGTCAAACATTTTACCGAAGTTGAATTGCAATTCGACTGTTTTCAAATCATCGAGGCGAAGTTTACCGTCGGCAATCAGTTTCTCGACACTGTCATAGCCGATCATCAAAAGACGGCGCGGCTCGCGATCGATCAATTGATCCCGTGCACTCATTGGTTTTGATCCTTGCGATCAAAGACAAGACGGGCGTCCGTACCTTCACCTTCAACACGACCAAGGACACGCGCGGGCGTGCCACCAACAATCGTGCCTTCAGGCACATCACGATTGACGAGCGAATTAGCCGCAATCACACAGCGTGATCCGATTGTCACACCGGCAACAATAACACTCTGCGCGCCAATATAAGTGTTTGACCCAATCACCACGGCCCCTTTACGGGCATTCTGTACGCCACCGGAGACGGCCCACAACACGGTATCATGCGTATAGATGTGCACACCGGCGGACACGGAGCAATAATCGCCGATAGTCAAACCGCCGCCTGACCCATCAAGAACGGTGAAGGGACCTATCCATGAGTTGGTACCCACATAAACGGCACCAAACACAGCGGAGGAATCATAAATACTGGTCTTCTCACCAAAGCCCAACGCCTTTGCACGCTCCCAGCGATCAAATTGCGCATCAGCAAAAGGAAGCGAGCGATCATAAGTTGAGCGCAATTCCTCATCACGCTGCTCTTTCACGCGCCGCAAAGCCAAAGCGAGATCGGCAACGGAATCGCTCACCATCACACTCCGAATGTCTCGAGCCAGACTTCG
Organism: Alphaproteobacteria bacterium; assembly: GCA_037131735.1. Classification (GTDB taxonomy): domain Bacteria; phylum Pseudomonadota; class Alphaproteobacteria; order Rhizobiales; family Beijerinckiaceae; genus CAIUPE01. The sequence goes on along the minus strand of JBAXQM010000005.1, from coordinate 56,604 downwards.
AGATAAAGCAGTGACCAGATCAAAAGACGCCGATTTTGACGGCCCTCAAGATGATCGCTGATCAGCGATTGCGCCGTTGTGCGATCAAGATAGGACCAGAGCCGCGCATTCGGATTCATGAGAATGCGGCGCACATAATCAATGCTCTCGCCACGGAACCAGCTCGCATCCGGCGCCGAGAACCCTTGCTTCAAGGCTTGCACAATCTCTTCCGGAATATATTTCGCCATAGCCGAGCGCAAGATCAGCTTGCCGTCATTCGTTTTGCCAAAATAGGCCGCGGTCTTTGAACCGGGCGTATTCTCGTCAAGCTTGATCACCTCGCCCAAATTCGCGAGTTTCATATTGACCGGTACACGACCGGCAAAATCAACGAGATCATTGTCAAGAAACGGCACGCGGCTCTCAAGCGATTGCGCCATCGAAAGCTTGTCCTCAACCACCAACAAGCCATGCAAAAAGGTCTTCGCTTCAAAATAGAGCGAGTGATTGATGTAATCCTGCGGTGTCTTCAATTCCGCATCATGATGATCAAAGACGCGCCGGAAAATCTCGCGCGGATCGCATGAGGCGCCTTCCGCACCAAGGGGCGCAAGCAATGCCGCTGACGACTCGGAGGGCACAAGGCGTTGCCAGTTTTCATAATAGCGGTCGACATAATCATCAAAACCGCGCGCGGTTGCGGCGCGATAATAACGCCACGGATAACCTGCGAAAAGCTCGTCTCCACCCGCACCCGAAAGCACAACTTTACCAAAACGGCTCGCGAGTTTCGCCGCATAGAAATTCGGATAAGATTGGCCCACACGCGGCTCTTCCAAATGCCACACCAAGGATTTGAGACAACGCTCCATATCGCCTGCCTTCAACACCATCTCGTAATGTTCGGTGTTGAATTTATAGGACATGCGCTCTGCCGCTTTGCGCTCGTCAAAGCCCATCTCAATGCCGGACGCCGACGACATATCAAAGCCAACGGTGAAGGTGTGAATCATCGGCCGCTGACGTGCAGCGATCGCGGTGATCGAACCTGAGTCCATGCCGCCTGATAGATAAGACCCCACGGGCACATCGGAGATCAGCTGACGGCTCACCGCCTGCTGGAACAAGCGATCGACTTCACCCTCGACCTCGGCGCGATCGGTGAGTGACGTATCTTCAACAAAACGGAAGTCCCAATATTTCTTGGGCTCAGGAACAGAATTCATTCCTTGTTCGATTACAAGCATGGAACCGGCGGGAAGAATGCGCACGCCCGCAAACAGAGTTTGATCGGAAATGAAATTCTGGAACGTCATATATTCAACGAGATTGCGGCGATCGAGTTTCGCCTTGAATCCCGGAAATTTAAGAAAGGCTTTGATCTCGGAGGCGAAGAGCAGCGTCTTGCCGTCGCTCCAATAATAAACCGGCTTTACGCCAAACCGGTCGCGCGCGATCACCAAGCGCTTTGAGGCGCGATCCCAAGCGGCAAATGCGAACATGCCGTTGAATTTTGAAACCGCCGCATCACCCCATTCACGCAGTGCCGTCACCAAAACTTCGCTGTCGCCGCGCGAGCGAAAAGCATGGCCCTTCGCTTCAAGATCAAGACGCAATTCCTGAAAATTATAGACTTCACCATTATAGGTGATCACAAGGCGGCCATCAGCCGATGGCATGGGCTGATGCGCCGCATCCGACAAATCAATGATCGACAAACGACGATGACCAAGCGCCACGGGGCCTTCGGTGAACTGGCCTTCACCATCTGGTCCGCGATGGTTCAACGCATCCGTCATCGCCTTCACCGTCACTGGTGAGGCCGGTGCGCCGTCAAAATTATAGATGCCCGCTATGCCGCACATCTTATCCCAACCGCGCAATCACACTGATACCCGCCTCTTCAGCGAATTCATGTTCGATTTCGAGACCCAGCGTCTTGCACCAGCTACGCACTTCTTCGACCGTGTGTCGTCGTGCATTTTTCGGCGCATACCAATCGAAATTGATATGGTTCATTTCATCCAGCGTCATCTCGGGACGATAAAACGCTTTCAACACATGCCAGTAGAAAAAGCGCTGCAGGTTGATTTTGCCCGCCGGAATATCAAGAAGATCGATTTTATTCTTGATGTCGATTTCGATATTGAGATCGCCAAGAATTTTTCCGAGCTCGGAGAGAGGCTCCATCGCCGTCCAACCCTCTTCGGGTGTCATCTTCTGCAATTTGTCGCGGATATAATCATCGGTATATTCGCGCACAGGGCCTTTCTTACGATAGACGTAAAAAATCACGCGGCCGCCCTGCTTCACATATTTTGTCACCGCTTCAAGTGCTTTGAACGTATCATCCGTGTGATGCAGCACGCCTTCAGAGAAAACGATATCAACCGAGCGTTCCTTTACCGGAATCTGATTGAGATCGGATTGAATAAAGCCGGCCTGCCAACCGCGCTCGTCAAAACGCTTCTTGGCGACATCAACTGCCGTTGAAACATCAACACCAAAATAGCGCACGCGGTCCATAACGGGACCAAACAACGCAATGCCTGAAAGCGCCGCGCCGCACCCCGCATCAAGGATGATCGGGTTCGGACCATGGTCTTTAAAGAACCAGGGCGCATGAGGAACATCGCCATATTTCTGCACAAGCCAAGTGCGCATATGGTCGGCAACCGAACCTTCAAACGTGTCGCGCTTTGCCCATTTGAACCCGAAGGTCTCGCGCGTTTGTTCTTGCGCAGCCGATACAAATTCCGCCGAGCGCGGAATACCCGCAACCGTCGTAATTGTGTGACCATGCGCGACAACACTACCGCCGTCAGCCGGAACTTCGGCACCAAGCAGATCATTGACCCATTGCGGTGAACTCATAATCAGTGACCCTTCGCGATGTCACGCAGACATTCGATCACATAGGCATAGTCATCATCCGTCATGCGGTTATGAAGCGGAATAGCCATTGTATTGTTTTCACAGGCCTTCGCACCCGGAAAATCATCCGGCTTGATGCCATAGCGTTCGCGATAATAACCAAGCATATGAATGGCATGAGTGCCGGGTCGTGTTGCCACACCGCGCGAATGCAGCTTCGCCATGATCTCGTTGCGTGGCATCGGAGCCGTCTTCGGATCGACATAAGTCACATAAGCCTGCCAGGCATGACGCACATCATTCGGCACGCTCGGCTGACGCAGCCATTCGATATCCGCAAGCTCCTGACGATAACGACGTGCCGCCGCATCACGTTCATCAATAAAACGATCAAGCTTGGTCATCTGCACAAGGCCGACAGCGGCTTGAATATCCGTCATGCGGTAATTGTAACCCAATTCGTCAAAGTCCGGCAGAAGATAAGGCTGCGCACCACGATGACGCTGCTCTTCCGAAATCGATGCGCCGTGATTGCGCAAGATCTGCGCCTTCGCAGCTAGCGCATCATCATTTGTTGTCATCATACCGCCCTCACCCGTGGTGATGGACTTGCGCGGATGGAATGAGAAACACGCCGCATCGCCTAAAGCGCCTGCGGGTGTGCCTTTGTAAGACGCACCGGCGGCACACGCACCGTCTTCGACGATCTTCACATGCTTCGGTAACACCGCGCGCAACGCGTCCATATCGGCGCAAAGACCGAAGAGATGAACAGGCATCACAGCCTTGGTGCGCTCTGTGACTTTGGAAGCAACAGAAGCGGGATCGATATTATTCGTGCGCGGATCGACATCGCAAAGCACGGGGATAGCGTTGCAATAAAGAACCGCATTCGCAGTCGCGACCCATGTGAATGATGGCACAATCACTTCGTCACCCGGGCCGATATCCATCGCCGCAAGAGCCAAATGCAAAGCCGTCGTGCAGCTGGTTGTTGCAAGCGCATGCTTCACATTGTGGCGTTCAGCAAAGCCTTTTTCGAATTCGGCAACTTTCGGTCCTTGCGTGAGCCAGCCTGATTCAATCGGCGCACGTACGGCTTGCCATTCTTCTTCACCCATTGAGGGCAGCGCGATCTGTACGGTTCTTTTTGCCATGGTCATGGAGGATTACTTTCTTCGCTCAAGCTGATTTTGCGCGGCGGGCTTCAACTTCAGCCTTGTGGGTAGCGCGCCAATCGATCAGACGACGCAAGCCCTCTTCAAGGTCAATATTCGCAGTGAAACCGATTTCCTTTGAGGCGCGCACGGGTGAACCGACGCGGTTACGCACGAGAGTGGCTTGCGAACGTGGCGCATAATTGATCGGTTGATTGCAGCCCGTGAGGTTCAAAAGCATCTCGGCAATTTCTTTGAGCGAGGTGCGTTTGCCAGTACCAACATTATAGAAACGATCGGTTGCATCAGAGCGCATCGCACACAGGTTTGAACGCGCGCAATCTTCCACCGCCACAAAGTCGAACGCTTCCGAGCCATCGCCCAAAATCGTCGGGCCTTCGCCACGATCAATCGCATCAAGCATTTTCATGATCACGGCAATATAGGCACCGCGATAATCTTGGCGCGGGCCATAGACATTCATATAGCGTAGGCCGACATAATCGAGGCCATAACGGAAGTGATAGGCACGCGCCATTGCTTCGCCGCAAATCTTCGTCGCGCCGTAAAAATTCTTATTGTTGAACGGATGATCCTCCGTCATCGGCTCTTCCACCGCATCGCCATAAACAGAAGCAGATGACGACCAAACGAGACGCTTCACATTATTGCGCACGCAGGAATCGAGCACATTGAACATGCCCTTCACATTCACTTCAAATGCGGTGCGTGGATAATCATGGCATTGCAACAACCACAAGGCTGCAAACTGAAACACGCCATCAGCGCCTTTAAGTGCCGCATCAAGAATATCGGTTTGTGTGATATCGCCGCCGGCTTCGAAAATCTTCACGCGCGGATCTTTCAACGAGCCGGAAAGATTTTCCATCGTGCCGCGCACGAAATTATCATAAATCAAAATCTCGCCGATATCCTCTTTGACGAGTTGATCGACTGCATGCGAACCGATAAGGCCTGCGCCTCCGATCACGACGAATTTTTTACCGCGAAGATCCACGTTCTCTCTCCTCAACTCGCAAGCGCGAGCACACCCGCACCATTTTCACTATAGCGTTCACCCGTTGCCTTGCAGATGAGATCGGCATTGAGCCGCTCGCCTGCCCGGCTCATCCATCCCATGCGTCGCGCCGGTGTTCCCACCATCAGCGCAAAGTCCGGCACGTCTTTCGTCACCACGGCACCCGCACCGATCAGGCAATAGGCGCCAAGGCTGTGACCGCAGACGATCGTCGCATTCGCCCCAATCGTCGCACCCCGCCCAACCGGAGTCGCGCGGAACTCGGCCTTGCGGTTCACATGCGCACGAGGGTTTAAAACATTCGTAAAGACTGAACTCGGCCCACAAAAAACATCGTCGGCCAGCTCGACGCCTTCATAGAGCGAGACATTGTTCTGGATTTTGCAGCCATGACCGAGGCGCACTTTGGGGCCAATCATGGCGTTTTGGCCGATTGAACAATTCTCACCGATCACGGTGCCAGAGAGAATATGGCAGAAATGCCAAATCTTCGTCCCCGGCCCAATCGCCGCGCCGTCATCGACATAACTGGATTCATGAATCAGCACGCCGGGAAAGCGTGGATCCTCTTTCATTTCGCTCATACGGCCGAGGCTTTACGGGCGAAGGGATGAACGATGCCTGAATGCAAAGCCAGCGGCTGTTGGCGGAAGGTCGAAACGATTTCAATCGACGGGCGCACGGCATCAAGGCCAAAACCGCGTCCCGCCAGCACTTCTTCGTAAGAACGGGTATGAAGATCGGTGAAGCCTTCGGAAAACTCGACCTCCTCGCCATCAACCGTAATCGAGCGATAGGTTGTCTTCTTGCCCTGCACGCTTTCGGGCAGATCATTGCGATCAACCGAAAGGAACCAGCTTACATCGGCGCGCTCGCATTCGATAAAGCCCGCAGCGCGTTCCGGCGTTTTGAGATGCGCGTGATTGGCTAAGACTTTGCCAAATACAAAGCCGAGCATGTCAAAGAAATGCACGCCGATATTGGTGGCAACGCCACCCGATTTTGAGTCATCACCCTTCCAAGACGCATGGTACCACCGCCCGCGCGAGGTGCAGTACGTCAGTTGAACTTGATGACGCTTGGTTGAAGACGCAAATTTGTCGCGCAACGCAATGATCGCTGGATGAAGCCGAAGCTGCAAAATCGAGAAAATGCGCTTGCCCGTGTCTTTTTCGATATCGATCAGACCATCGATATTCCAAGGATTGAGCACCAAGGGCTTTTCACAAATCGCATCCGCACCCGCGCGTAGAGCAAAGCGGCAATGCGCGTCATGCAGATAATTGGGTGAGGCAATCGACACATAATCCAACCGCTCGCCGCGGCGGCGGAGCTTATCGACATGGCGATCAAAGCGCTCGAATTCAGTAAAGAAATGCGCATCCGGAAAATGGCTGTCGAGAATACCGACAGAGTCATTCGGATCAAAGGCAACCACAAGATCGCCGCCTGTATCCTTGATCGCCTTCATATGGCGAGGCGCAATATAGCCGGAAGCTCCGACAAGGGCGTAAGACGTCACGTTATAAAGTCCTTATTTGAAATTAAGTGCCTACAGCCTTCGAAAGGGGCTCATCCCACGGGGATCGGTTTGGAACGGCGGTCAATTGCGATGGGCATAACGGAAATTCGACGAAGAGGCGCATACTATATTGAGCGGACGGCGTCCATGATCTCCTGCTACCAAGATTAATGGAGAAGCGTGAAATGATCCCAAATTAGGTCCGGATTGAGGCGATTCCGTTCATAAATCTGTCAGAATCCACTCTGTAAAGACGCGCGGGGTCATTCCGATCCTCTTAACCCGCGCCATGGCTGTGCCCCGTCTTTTATTCCTCATCACGGATGATCGTTACTTCGTATCGCATCGGCTCCCCATGGCCCGTGCGGCGCGTGATGCCGGGTTCGATGTCCATGTCGCCACGAAAGTTGCCGATTATCGCGCGCCGATTATCGCCGAGGGCTTCACGCTGCATGAGCTCGGCTGGAGCAAATTGCGCCGCAAGCCCCATCATATCATCCGTGATATCCTTGAAATAAGACATCTTTACAAGGTGTTAGGCCCTGATGTCGTTCATCACGTTGCGCTTGTGCCGATCATTTTGGGGCAGCTTGCAGCAACCGGTCTCTCGGTCGCAAGCGTCAACACGGTTGCAGGCCTCGGCTCCGGCTTTATTGGGCTCGATCCGGTCGGTCGCCTGCTCCGTCAGGGCCTATCCACGGCTTTGAGGATGCTTCTCAATCGGCCTTCGACATTGACTGTCGTTCAAAATGAAGATGACAGGCGGGCCGTGGAGCAGATTGGTGTGGCCCCGGACAAAATCCGTCTCGTTCCCGGATCGGGCGTTGATACGGATCGGATCAGGCCTCTCCCCGAGCCTCAAGGACCGATCACCGTCGGCGTCGCCGCGCGGATGCTTGACGATAAAGGTATTCGCCCCCTCGTCGCGGCGCAGCAGAAATTACAGGCCGAGGGCCAGGACATAAGGCTGATTTTGGCCGGTGATCCCGATCTCGCGAACCGGACCGCCATCAGACCCGAAGAACTGACCCATTTTGCCTCTCTGCCGGGCATCTCCTGGCTCGGCCATGTCGAGAACATCGAGAGCCTTTGGGCGCAATGCCATATCGCTGCTCTTCCCTCTCGTCGCGAAGGTCTTCCGAAAGCCCTTTTGGAGGCTGCCGCGGTTGGGCGCCCTTTGATTGCCACCGATGTTCCCGGCTGCCGCGACGTCGCTATCGACGGAAAAACCGGTCTTCTGGTGCCAGTTGATGATGCGGCGCGCCTCGCGGACGCCATTTCGCTCCTCGCGGGGAACTCGGCGCTCAGAAAAGAAATGGGGTCGGCCGCCCGGTCCTTTGTTGAAACGCGCTTTTCAGCCGAAGCCATTGGCGCGGCGAGCTTAACCCTTTATCGCTCCCTCACCCAAAAGCCGATTGAAGTCGCGCCCCGACTGATTTAAACGGCCATCCCAGCGTCCCCGGAGATTTCGAGTGCCTCATTCCCGCAAAATTGCCGTCATCGGCCTTGGCTATGTCGGTCTACCTGTTGCTGTATCTTTCGCAGCGTCCAAAACGTCTGTTATCGGTTTCGATATCGACGCACGACGTATTGCTGAATTGAAAAAGGGGCATGATCGCACCAATGAAGTTGAATCCGCGCGGTTAAACCAAACTTCGCTGACATTCACCGATGATCGCGCGCAATTGAAACAAGCCGATTTCTTCATTGTGACTGTTCCCACACCGATTGACGAAGCGCGGCGCCCTGATCTCACCGCTCTCATCAAAGCATCAGAAACCGTTGGCCAAGCACTCAAGAAAAACGACATCGTCGTTTATGAATCGACCGTTTATCCCGGCGCGACCGAAGAAGATTGTGTGCCTGTTCTTGAAAAGATTTCAGGACTGAAAGCGGGTATTGATTTCACCGTCGGCTATTCGCCCGAGCGCATTAATCCGGGCGATCATGTGCATCGCTTCGAAACCATCAAGAAAGTCGTATCAGGCCAAACGCCAGAGACACTTGAAATCGTCGCGCAAGTATATGGTTCGGTTGTCACCGCAGGCATTCACAAAGCGCCTTCAATCAAAGTTGCTGAAGCGGCGAAAGTGATCGAGAACACACAACGCGATCTCAACATTGCTCTGATGAACGAACTCTCCGAAGTGTTCCAAGCTTTGGGCATCAACACATTGGATGTTCTGGTTGCTGCGGGAACGAAATGGAATTTCTTGCCGTTCCGTCCGGGTCTCGTTGGCGGTCATTGCATCGGTGTCGATCCTTATTATCTCACCTATCGTGCAGAAAAAGCGGGTTGCCACCCAGAAGTCATTCTTGCTGGTCGGCGGACCAATGATGCAGTGGGCGCTCGGATTGCGCGTGAATGCATCAAGCGCCTTCTCGCTTCGGGAGCGTCGAAGCCGCGTGTTACTGTTTTAGGCCTAACCTTCAAAGAGGATGTGCCTGATATCCGCAATTCGAAGGTTGTGGATATTATCACAGAACTGTCAAAATTTGGCGTTACGGTTCAAGCTCATGATCCTTGGGCTGAAGCAGAGGAAGTTGAACACGAATTCGGCATTCACCTTGTCGATCGTAAATCACTTCAACCAGCTGACGCCGTCATTCTCGCGGTAAGCCATAAGGCCTATCTCGATGAGGGATGGTCCTTGGTGCAATCGCTTCTGAAGCCTCAGGCAAAAATTGTAATTGATGTGAAAGGCGCTTTACCGCGCGAAAAGCAGCCGGCTGATTTCGATCTCTTCAGCCTCTAAGATGTTTGTGTAGAAGAGTAGTGCGTTTGTTTAGGTCGCTCCCCCGCTTTCTAGTTTCCACCATCGGCTGTGCGCTTTTAGCGGGCGCTCCGATGTCGCAGGCCTATGCGGATCAAGCGCCGTCCTCAATCATTCGTGCCTTGCCCTATCCCTTTCATCACGTCGTCAGTTTCAGCGACGACACAGATGAGTTAAAGCCATGGCATGAAGTCGCTCTTCATCGTGTTTTCAATGAAGAGATGGGCTTGCCGATAACCGATGCCATTTGGCCTCATGGCAGTGATCGGCTCTCGACCATGTTCCTTGGGCCTCATGTGCTTAATCGCACACCCTCTGGAATTGATGATCAACCCACTTTTGCAGTGCTGTTACGCGAATGGCATCGCGGCAATATCGACCAATTCCATGGATGGAATGAAGACAGCACCTATCAATTGCGTAATGAGCTTTCGCCTTCAGTTAAGTTGACATCAGCGACGGTGAGTATTCCGGTTCCCGAGACCGATCCGGTTGTAGTTGACCAACAACGACAAAATATTCGCTTGTATTTTAGCGGTATTATTCCTGCCGATCTTTCCATCACTCTGAAAGACAGCCTCGGTCAATCGCTCACCTACTCCGCCACTGATGTGCAAAAGGCCATGCTCGTTCAGGTGAAGACGCAGACATCCGAGCGGTTTATTGATTTCATCATCCCGCGCGTCGTTAAAAAATCCAATGCACTACAGATTAATTTAGGACGACTTTCTGAAATTACCCTCAACGCACCGTCTTGCGCTAACGCATGTGCGGTTACGCTCACAAAAATCATTCGCGATGATTTCAGTCGCCAAACGGTACTTGCTGAAGCACCCGATCTTGCCAAGTGGAATATTCGGCCCGCTCTTCTGACCTCGCATGGCGGCAATACACTCAATCAGGACTTTGGTGTGGCGGGTCGTGTTCTCGAAGTGCCACGCACGCCCGGTACTTTATTTGCAAATGCATCGGTCGTTGTACGACGCGAGCCGCAAGCCGATAACCCCGCTAGTCACGCCTATCATGCGGATCTTTTGAAATCGCTCGGCGTCGACGGTGTGTGGGCTTATTTCCCCGAACAGAAATCCGATTATTTCGGTCCGCTCGCAATCAATGCCGGCGATCCACCGCCCAAAATGACGTCGAGCTTTGAAGGCTTCTATAATATTCCCCGCACTAATCCCGGCGAGTTTGATCGCTCATCACCAGAAGCGTTTGCAAAAGACGTTGAAAAGCTTTTGCCCTATTTGACCGTGAATGAACGTCTCGATCTTTATTGCGGCGTCAATTGCGATAGCGCTCAAGGCGATGCACTCGCCTTGCTTGTGGCCACAAGCGTTGAAAAAATATCGCATGGCGAAACGGTTGAACATTTCTGGTACACGCATTTTGGTTCGCGCGGCTCAAATTTTGAACATACAATTGATGAGCCTCTAACGCCGATCACAAAGAAATGGATGAACAAGCTCGTCAATCTTGTTTACAATTTCGATGGCCGCGTTCCCGAGCGCCATCGCGTATGGTCTCCGCCCGCTTCAACATGGGTGCGCTATCAGATGATGCAAAGCCATATTGCTGAACATCTCCATGTCAGCGCTGATGGCAATGTGATCACGATCGATCCGTGGGTTGATCCCATCACCGGACGGGTCATGCCTGATGTTAATGCTGGAAGCCGCGATCTTCATGGTTTGACACTTTATGTTTCTGACACAAATAAAGCGCGTGTCTTTATCGGTGAGCGGGAGTTTTCGACCTTCACGCGCAACAAAGCGGATTCAACAAACCATCCCTCGATCACATTGATCGATGATCATGCACCGACCGCTATTCTCGATCGCGTTGCGCTTCGCGATAAGGGCTCTGTGACCGAGGAAAGCGGTGTGATGACCGAGAGCATTATCAAAAATGATAATGCTGCGCCGATGGGCCTCGTGTCTTTAACGGCCGACCAAACTGGAAACGCTGAAATCTTGTTCCAACCCTCAGGTCTCGCTTTATGGAATACAAGTCATATCGCCTTTCAAATTCGTAAGATCGCGGCTTCTTCGACACTCTCCAAATCTTCGGGGTCAATTGAAATCGATCTCCTTATGAAGAATGGCGATACGATTTCAATCAATGAAGCAGACGCGCCCGACAGTACCTTCCTACCGTCGAGCCAATGGAGCGTTGCTCCGCTTTCTGCCGATGGCCAATGGCGCAATGAGACATTGGCAACAGCCGATCTCGATTGGCCCGAGATGTATTTCGGCAAGCAATCCAATCGCCGCCCGCCTCTTCCCCTCGGCGAAGTACGCGCGGTTCGCATTGCGCTTTCTGATGTTGCGCCCGACACGCGCTTAGAAATTGCAGACCTTCGTGCGTTGCGCGCCGATCCCAATGGTGAAGCTGATGACGGAAGCCATTTCGTCTTTGGGCGGATTACCGAAGATGGCAAAAAGGGAATGGCCGACATTAAGGTCCGAGCCGCCACCGTGCATCAAGGCACTTTGAAAGCCGTCACCGATCGGGATGGCTATTTCATGTTGCCCGGCATTGCGAAAGGCGAAGTGATTTCCATTCGTGCGCAAATTGATGGCCGCCTCTGTGCACCCGAACGCGGGCGCCGGATCGAGATTGCTAAGAATGAAGCAGAGCTCGATATCCGTTCTGATCTCTGCCACCAGATGGTGAGCTCGACCGAACTCACGTCTGATCAGACCTCTATTGAATAGCCCCTTCCGCACACGGAAAATTTAAGGCACGATCCAGCAAGGGCGTGCTGCGGATTTTTCAGCCAGGGAGGTAACGATATGAGCATGATCGATAACGGCGAACGCGTCGCGGTGCTCGACCTCGGCAAGACGAATATCAAGGTTCTTGTGGCCACGCGTGAAGGCGCGCCGGTCGAAGCCCTCTCCTTTCCGAACGCGCCCGACACATCAGGCCCCTATCTCGCCATTGATCTGCCGCGGATTGAAGCGCTCGTGATTGATGCGCTTGCAGAGCTCGGTACACGTCACACCATTCGGGCCATCGTTGCCTTCGCACATGGATGCGGCGGTGTGCTTGTCGATGATCAAGGACCCGTTCTGCCGGCGATGGATTATGAAGCCACGCCGCCGGACTGGCTCGACGCCGCCTATCGCGAGATTGGCCCTTCTTATGACGAAGTCTTTTGCTCTCTCTCCGGTGGTGCAATGCGCCCCGCACAGGGCTTGCTGTGGCAAGAGCGCGAATTTTCATTACAGTTCAAACGCGCAAAACATTTTCTATTAACGCCGCAATATTTCGCTTTCCGTTTAGGCGGTCGTCCTGTCACTGAAATCTCGTCATTGGCCGCACAATGTCATCTATGGAATCCGCTGAAGAACGAGTTCTCCAGCATCGTGAAGCGAAAAAATTGGATACCGCTTTTTCCTACCTTCGCGCGCGCGGGCGACGTCATCGGCACGCTCGCGCCAGAGATTGCTGAACGCACAGGACTTGCAACCGATGTTGAAATTCTCGCCGGCGCCCATGATAGCAATGCTAATCTCTATCGCTACAAAGCCGCAGGCATGGCGGACTATACGGTGCTCTCAACGGGCACATGGATGATCGGATTTAACCGCGGACGGCCGCTCAAAGACTTTCGCGAAGAGCGCGCGATGGTAGCCAATGTTGATGTTGATGGTGAGCCCGTGGCTTCAACGCTCACAATGACAGGACGCGAATATCAAATCCTCGCAGGAGACCCGCCGATCAGTGATGATCGTGCATTCAACAATGTTGAAAAACTCATCACCCAAGGTACGATACCCTTACCGTCTTTTGTTGAAGATCCCGGGCCCGTTCCGCATTCGGGCGGCAAAGGGCATATCATTGGCCCCTCTCCCCAAACTCAAGAAGAGCGCGGCGCCCTCGCCTCACTCTATGCAGCCTATGTCGCCGATCTTTGCCTTGATGTTTTGGGTTCAACCACGTCCATCGTGATTGATGGCGGCTTTGCCACGAATTCAAGTTTTGCAAAGAGTCTTGCGTGCTTAAGGCCCTCACAAAAGATCTTTGTCAGCCAGTCAAAAGATGGCACCGCACTGGGGGCGGGCTTGTTGTGGAATAGATTTAATCGCAGAGAGCCTGTGAACAGCGTTGCCCTTGATCACGTTGAAACGAAAGCCTCACCGCTTTTGAGAGAGGCGGCACGAAATTGGAAAGCCCGCTTTGAAGCGGTATAAGATGACCGTGATAAACCCTTTATAACCCTCGGAGCGCCCGCGATGTCCCATACAAAACTCAGAAAAGGCATTATTGAAACCTGCCTTGAAATGAATCGATCGGGCCTTAATCAGGGCACCTCGGGCAATGTCTCTCATCGTATTGATGGCGGTATGCTCATTACGCCGACAAGCCTTCCCTATGCGCAGATGAAACCCGCCGATATCGTCGCAATGAATTTTGACGGCACTTATTCTGGTCATCGCTTGCCATCCTCCGAATGGCGCTTTCATCGCGATATTCTAAAAAACAGAACCGATGTGAATATTGTTCTCCATACGCATTCGGTCTATTGCACAACGCTCGCTACGCACGAGCGTGGCATTCCGAGCTTTCACTACATGGTCGCGGTTGCTGGTGGCTCCGATATCCGTTGTTCGGATTATGCCTGTTTCGGCACGCAAGAGTTATCAGATACGGCGCTCAAAGCGCTTGAAGGCCGCACCGCCTGCCTCTTGGGCCATCACGGCTTAATCGTGTTAGCCGACACCTTTGAAAAAGCCTTGTGGCGCGCGCATGAAATTGAAACGCTCGCCAAAATGTATGTTCACGCACTCGCCATCGGCGAGCCGCCGCGTTTGAGCGAAGTTGAGATGAATCAAGTCATCGAACAAATGCGCCGCATGAGTTATGGCCAGACGCCCGATCTTGAGTCAGCGTCCGACCGCCCCCGTCCGGCAAAGCCAGCCAAGAAAAATGCGGTGAAGAAAAGTCCATCCAAGAAAACAACAAAACGGACGAAGCGTTAAGACTTGGAATCACGAGACGTTGCTTATCCCGCAATGGATTTTAATGCGGGGTAAGCGCGCTCATAGGCCGCAAAGAGCGGCTTATACTCTTCATGCTTTTTCATATCAGGCTCGATACGGCGTGTAACCTTCACCATCACGTTAGCCGCGTCCTCAATGGACGAATAATGACCGGCTGCGACAGCAGCGAGAATTGCCGAACCCAAGGCGGGCGCGTCGGCAACTTCAGTGAGCGTCAAGGGAATGCCCGACACATCAGCATGAATTTGCATCCAGAGATCCGACTTTGTCGCACCCCCACATATTCTAAATTCACTCGGTTGATAGCCATTGGCGCGCATCGCCTTGAAGATCGCCTCAGAACCGAAGGCCACACCTTCAATGATAGCGCGGAAAATATGCGCACGACCATGTTTGAGGCTGAGACCCGTAATCGCACCGCGTGAGAGCGCATCAGTATGCGGGGTGCGATTGCCTTGGAAATGTTCCTGAACGATCAGTCCATCAGCACCGGGTGGGAGCGCCGCTGCCTCGGCATTGAGAGCTTCATAGCTCGCCGCATCGCCCAAAAGATTTTTATACCAATTAATCACGGAGCCCGTTGAAGTCTGACCGCCTTCGACAACATGCAAGCCTGGAATCAAAGCATCTTCATAGGTGCCCCAAATGCCTTTGCCGTGAAATGGTTTGGGCGAAAGCCCGAGATGAAGATGCGACGAGCCGGTAATGAAAGCGAGCGCTCCCGGTTTCACAACACCCAAACCGATCATCGCGATAAACGCGTCAGGCCCACCCTGCGCAACAGGCGTTCCCGCCATAAGCCCGCAATGCTCCGCGGCTTTTGCCGTTAACGGGCCAATCACCTCACCGAGCTTCGTGATTTCGTGTGGCCATTTTTTTGCGAGTTCAGGTATGCCCAGTTTCTCAACGAGCGAAACAGGAAAGCCACCCGCACTCGCGCGATAATGCCAACGCGGTGCGATATTGCCGATGGACGCGACCATGCGACCTGTCAGATGGAAATTGATATAGTCCTGATATTCACAAATCGTTGTGGCCTTTTTAAAAATCTCTGGCTCATTGCGCGCGATCCAGAGCGCCTTCGGCACCATCCATTCAGCCGAAACAGGACCCTGTCCGTTTGAATTCACAACAAGCGCAGCATCACCCGTTTTCAAAACAAGGTCTGTCTCTTGTGACGAGCGCACGTCCATCCAGATCAAGGCGGGGCGAAGCGCATGGCCCTTATCGTCGAGCGCCACGACGGAACAACAGGTCGTATCAACAGACAGACCCACGACATCCTCTTTGCGCACGCCTGCTTCCGCGAGCGCCTTGCGGACGCTTTGGCCCAAACCATTCCACCAGTCTTGCGGATTTTGCTCGGCCCAGGCCGGATGTGGAAAATTCGTCTTGTAAGGCGTTGCGGCAAAAGCAATCGGTCGACCCGAAAGATCGAAAACGCCGGCGCGGATTGATTCAGTTCCGCCATCAACTCCGATCACATAAGCCATAAGCAAGCCTTCCCTTCGCGCTAAACGCCAAAGGCCAAAACTTGATCGAGAATAGTGATGGCGTCAATCGTGGAAGAGAGTTGGGCGCGTGGCCGACGGGTGCTAGGTCTTTGACCCGCCATCCTTAAGAGCCGCGCCACCTGCTTGAACGGTCGGATTTTCGACAACAATCGAATGATGGGCGAGGCTCTCGGCGAAGCGACTCAATAAAGTTGATTTCTGCCGCAGTGACAGCGTCTCGATCATATTGCCCAAGACCTTCATTTTCTCGTCAGGGTCGAGAGCAGTGATATCGGAAATACGAACGGAATCTGTTTGCGCCGAAGGTGTCGACTCAGCGGGAGCCGGGGTCAAAGGCGCAGGAACCAGAACCAATGAAGGAGCAGCGACGGGCGCCGCGGCTGAGGTCGCCTGAGCCGCCTTCGCCCTCTCTTCTTCAACTTGCTCCGCAATCTGAGCCACCTGCTCATCCGACATACCAAAATCAGCCTGCATTTTTTTCAAATGGGCCTTTTCTTCTTCCGTAACAACGCCATCTTTCAACACTTCACGAACTTGCTGCTCGTAAAGGGATTCACGTCTTTGCACCTGGGTCGTATAGGCGGTCGCGACCACACCGGTCAGGATCGCAGCGAGCGCGATGGCCAGCACTTGCGTGATCACGACGAGATAAATGCCGAGATAGGTTTCAGGATCCACATTGCCCCATCCCGAAATAATCGTGATCATGAACCAGTGCATCGCCGCCGGAATCGAGGAAAACACCGCGTGGTCATCATGGCCTTCAACGATGTAGATCAGGGATGAGAAGAGAAGGCAGCTAATGAGCAAAAGAAACATTGCTGATGAGAAGGAGTCTTTCTCGGCCTTTACCGCTGCAAACATATCCTCCATCGCGGTATTGTAGCGCGACAATTTGAAGATACGGAGGAGGCGGAACATGCGCAGCATGCGCAAATCCGCACCCGGCAAAATCAATTGAAGATAGAAAGGCACCGTGCTGGCAAAATCGACGATACCAAAAGGACTGAACATGTAATCCTTACGGCCGCGCCAAGCATTCCCTTTCACACCAAATTCATATTTCGCAGCGCCTGACCAGACGCGCAAAACATATTCAATCGAAAAGACAACAACGCTAAAACTGTCAAAGAGATAAAACCAGGACTCATATTCGACATGCAATTCATGGAGCGACTCGAGAATAATCGACAACACATTCAGGAGCACGAGAACGGCAATGAAGATTTCAACTGCCTTACTCAGCGGATTATGAACTTCGCCTTCTAAAGTCTCAAATACAGTTCGCTGAAGCCGGGAATAAAACCCAACAGATACCGGCGCAGACCCCACAACACTCGATTGACTCATAACTCTTAACCCACGCCTTACGTCGGTGAAATTTCACGAACTTGTCTGTCGGTCAGTCCGAACTGAGCCTTCAATTTATCGAGGCTGGCCTTCTCTTCATCCGACAGTGTGCCGTCTTCCATGGCCTTCTGGAGCTGCTGCGCATAAGCTGCCTTTTTGCGGCTAAGCTGCGTCGCGAAGGCCGAAGCCACGATACCGGTCATGATCGCGGCCATACAGACGCCTAAAAATCCAGTTGAAATGGCGATGATTTCGCCCGCCATGGTTACGGGTTCAACATTGCCATAACCGGATGTGATCGTAACAATCGACCAATAAATGGCGTGCGGAATTGACTCAAAATATTTTGGTTGCTCGTGACCTTCAGCAAAATGCATAAGCGATGCGGAGATAACCGTAGCAATTAAGAGCAAAAAACCCGCCGAGCCGAAGGCCCGTCTTTCGGAATAGACCGCGCCAAAAAGATCCTGAAGCGCCGTGTTGTATTTGCTCAGTTTCAAGATACGCAAGAGCCGGAGAACGCGTAAAATTCTGAGATCGAGTGAGGGCATGATGAAATGGAAATAGAACGGCATTGTTGCGAAGAAATCGACGAGGCCAAAGGGAGAGAAGATATAGCCGCGACGTCCGCGCCAAGCACCGCCTTCGGTCGGGCCATATTTCAAACCCAAAGTCCACACCCGCATAATATATTCAATGGTGAAGAAAAAAACGCTAATCACTTCAATGAAATGAAAATAGTCCTTATAATCAGCATGGACTGACGGCACAGAGTCAAGAATAACGCAGGCGCAGTTCACAATAACAACGCTCGAGATCATTAACTCAACATAATGCGACATCTTATGATGGGGTGATCCTTCGAGCACCTCCATCGCATAACGTTGAAACTCTTGCCGTGTCATGCCGAATTTACCTACGCTTCAGATCGTAAAAACGAATAAGATTTTATCCAGTAGTTACTGTTGGATTGAGCCCGAACTAAAACCCTACTCGCGGCCTCTTAGAACGGACCACGCCTGCTTTTCAGCGTCGCTCAGTAATCCCAAACGATTGGCTTCCGTTTCGAACTGATCTTTATTGGTCAATTGCGCGAGTTGGCGGATCTGCCCCAGCAAATATTTGAAATGCTCAACCGACATGACCGTATCTTTCGCAATCGCGTTGATGCTCATGCCTTCGCGGTTGTCCAATTCCTCTTGCTCTTTCACAACGGTCTCAATGAGATGGTTAACTTCTTCGACCGTGAGGTGAAGGCGGCGCGCTTCTTCACGCAACACTTTCGCTTCATTCTCGTCGAGTTTACCATCTTTGAGCATTTTATAGAGATTGTTGCGCAATTGTTCGCGCTCTTTACGCAGTTCGTCGCTGAAAGCCGAAGCGAGCAGAGCGGCAGGGATTGCGAAGATACCAATCCCCATCAGAGCCATGATCACAGTGACCAATCGACCCATGGTCGTCACGGGTGAGATGTCGCCATAGCCCACAGAGGCAAGCGTGATCACCGCCCAGTAAATCGAATTCGGAATGTTATCGAATTTATCAGGCTGCGCTTCATGCTCGAACAGATAGCCAAAGCTCGCGGTCATGATCACAAGCAACATCATGATAAAGGCCGACGCGCTGAGAATTGGCCATTCACGGGCAATCACTTTGAGAAGAATTGCCGTCGCGTCGCTGTTGCGGGTGAGCTTCAAGAGACGTGTAAGACGGAAGACTCGCAAAAAGCGTAGATCGATCAAGTGATGGAGGAAGACCTCCAAGAAAAACGGTAAAATCGCGAGAAGATCGATCAGGGTCGAGGGTGTCGTTGCCTGTTTCAAGCGGCCCGTAATACCCCCGCTGAATCTCTTTTCTTCAACGCAACTGTAAATACGGATCGTGTATTCAACCGTGAAGATCGCTACAGCGACCGAGTCAAACACCGAGAATTCGACATTCATCACATAATCGATGATTTGCACCGATTCCAAAATCGAAATCAGAACCGAGGTAACAACGAAGAAGCTGATGAAAACGTCAAAATATTGCTGAAGATCACCACCATAGCGGCTCGGAAAGACGAGCGCATGCAAGCGTTGGCGGAAAGTCCGATCCGCATTCACTTCAACAAATTGGCGATAGGCCGGAATGATGACACGGAACAGTTTGAAAATCCGCAACAACCGGAGCAGTCGCAACACGCGAAGATCAATGGCAATAAAGGACTGCAGATAGAAAGGTGCGATTGCGATGATATCGATAAGAGCAAAGGGGCTCTTCACATAGGACAAGCGCGGGAAGCGGCTTCCCTGAAACTCCGGATCTTCAACGGCGAGATAGAAGCGAACGATATATTCAACGGTAAAAACGATTACCGAGAAAATATCAAAATAGTGAAACCATAAATGATTGGGCTCATAAATCCGCGGCACGCGCTCGAACAAAAGCGCGAGAAGATTGAGCAAAATCAAAAACGCAATACCATTATCAATCGTTTTTTGGTAGTTGCCCTTGATATTCGGATCGAGAAGCCACGAATATAGAAATTTGCGGAGCGGCAAACCCTGCGGAATATTCGCGACCGCATTGTCGTCCTCGAGCAGCGTCTGCGCGTCAATATCTTTAAGATAGATGATTTTTTGTTCGGTCATGACGCGTTCTCAGAATTCGGTTTCATCGACGAAAATGGATTGGGAATCGCGATTGCAGATCGAAATACGAATTCCCAATTTTCGCGCCAATTGGTCATGATCGACGAGTGGGGATGTCACAGTCGGGTTTGCCGAGCCTTCCGGCAGTGTCACAACTTTTTCGATGACGATCGCGCCGCGCAGATTTTCCTCGCCCGGCACACATTGATCGGTGAATATGAGAGGCCCGCCATTGAAGCTGTTCTGCATGGAATTGAAGGGCGCTTGCGCGAGCATCGCCGCACGGCAGCCCGCCCAATGAGGCTGAGGTTGACCTTCTTCCACCTGGGATGGACCGCAGTCCTTTAAAGGATAATCAGCGCTATCGCGCTTGCCGCCTTGCTCGCCAAACCAGGTGAGAAGCGTTTCGGCCTGGCGCTTGGCGGTTTCCGTCTTCGCGGCGAGCGAATAATTCATCGAGCCGAGAATGATGACCGCAGCAAAAATGAAGAGAAGAAACAAAACAAAAAAGGCATCGGTAATCGTAAAGAAACGACCCGACGCCCCAACAGCTGGACTTTCACTCGAACTCATTGTCGACCACCACCAAACACGGGCTCAAACTTAACGTATTTAAGTCACCCTTTTGCCATGATTTGGACCAACCGGCGGTTGCAAATCAAGAGCAAACATTATGGCGGCAGAGTTTATGCCCGCCCTTCAGGGACGCGGGCCAAGTCCTTGTCGATCAATGAAGATTATCGGTTTCCCGAACAAATCAACCAAACTGCGCCGCCCCTCATACGGGTAGAACGGCGCGGTCCCTGGTTCTTTTAGAAAATAGACGCCCTTTTGCCTTAGGCTGGCCGAAGGGAACGCTCAGGAAATCGGATGACTTTGGCCGTTTTCTGCGGCCCATTATGACATTTCGCGGCCTGAATCCCGATCAGATCAACAATCGCGTGTAAATCTGAGGGGGGAAGATAGGCCAGAGCCACACTGGCACTGTGAACAGCGAGCTCCTTTGAAATGGTTTCAAGGTCAATTCCGTGTCGGCTGGCATCACCAACAAGCGAAATCAAATGACTAGCAACAAGACGCGCGGCATCGCCCATGACAAACTCCACCAAAAACCACCCACTGCCTCCCCACTCACTTGTTTTTTAAGCGTGAGCTTGAGAATGCTATTAGATAGTCAACGCTAAAAATTAGATGTAGTTCCGCTATTCACAAAATATATTTGAACATTCTCATATAATGTCAAGGGGACCCGAAAGGGGGCCTCAGCGGTACCGGCCAAAAAGGCTGCCCCCGATCAATTATCGAGGAAACTCCGCAACTTACGCGAGCGGCTCGGGTGTTTCAGCTTCCGGAGCGCCTTGGCCTCAATCTGGCGGATACGTTCGCGGGTGACGCTGAACTGCTGGCCGACTTCTTCGAGCGTATGGTCGGTGTTCATGCCGATGCCAAAACGCATCCGGAGCACGCGTTCTTCACGCGGGGTGAGAGACGCGAGCACGCGCGTTGTCGTTTCGCGCAGGTTCGACTGGATCGCCGCATCAATCGGCAGGATCGCATTCTTGTCTTCGATGAAATCGCCGAGATGTGAATCTTCTTCGTCACCGATGGGTGTTTCAAGCGAGATCGGCTCTTTCGCGATCTTCAAAACCTTGCGCACTTTTTCGAGCGGCATGGCGAGCTTTTCGGCCAATTCTTCCGGTGTCGGCTCGCGGCCGATTTCATGCAGCATCTGGCGCGAGGTACGAACGATCTTGTTAATCGTCTCGATCATATGCACCGGGATACGGATGGTGCGCGCCTGGTCGGCGATTGAACGCGTGATCGCCTGACGGATCCACCATGTCGCATAGGTCGAGAATTTATAGCCGCGGCGATATTCGAATTTATCAACCGCCTTCATGAGGCCGATATTGCCTTCCTGAATGAGATCGAGGAATTGCAAACCGCGATTGGTGTATTTCTTCGCAATCGAAATCACGAGACGCAAATTCGCCTCGACCATTTCTTTCTTGGCTTGGCGCGCTTCGCGCTCGCCCTTCTGCACCATATGCACAATCTTGCGGAATTCCGGAATCTCTAAGCCCGTCTCGGAAGCGAGCATATGAATTTCTTGGCGGTTCTCGCGAATGCGATCTTTTTCCTTGGCGACGAAATCTTTCCAACCACGCGTGCCAAGCTTTGATACACGCAGCAACCATTTTGGATCGAGTTCCGAGCCTTGATAATTGCGCAAGAAATCATCGCGGCCGACGCGATGGCTTTCAGCCAAGCGCATCAAGCGGCCTTCAAGACCAATCAAACGCTTATTGATGTCATAGAGCTGCTCGACCAGCGCCTCGATACGGTGCTGATTCAAAGAGAGCGATTTCACATCAGCAATAATCTCTTCCTTGAGCTTTTTATATTTACGCTCTTGCGCCGGAGAGAGCTTCTCGTTTTGAAGTTTCGACTCGACATTCTGCTCCTGCAAGCGACGCAGTTTTTTATAGGCGGCAGCGATGCGATCAAACGTCTCGAGCACTTTCGGCTTCAGCTCTGCTTCCATCGCTGAGAGCGAGACATTGTTTTCGAGATCATCATCATCGAGATCGCCTTCAGGCGGCGGAACTTCACCATCTTCACCGGCAGCTTGGGGCGCTGCGGGTTCGATCTCGGAGGGCACATCAACTTTCGGAACGTTCTTGCCTTCAGGACCGGCATAAGTTGCTTCGAGATCGATAATGTCGCGTAAGAGAACTTTGCCTTCGTTCAACTCGTCGCGCCAAATGATAATCGCTTGGAAGGTGAGCGGGTTTTCGCACAGGCCCGCGATCATCGCTTCGCGACCGGCCTCGATGCGCTTCGCAATCGCGATTTCACCTTCACGCGATAAGAGCTCTACCGAACCCATTTCGCGCAGATACATGCGCACAGGATCGTCGGTACGATCGGTGGGTTCTTTTGTCGTTGTTGTGGCAGGCAGCGCGGAGCGTGTCGCTTCAACGAGATCGCCGCCTTCTTCCTCTTCTGCTTCGCCTTCCGCTTCGGCGGCTTCGGCTTCCGCCTCTTCCTGCTCGACAACATTGATGCCCATTTCATTGAGCATCGCAAAAATATCTTCGATCTGGTCGGAGGTGACTTCTTCGGAGGGGAGAACTTCGTTCAATTCTTCATGGGTGACAAAGCCGCGCTTTTTGGCGAGCTTGATCATCCGCTTAACGGCGGCATCGGAAAGGTCGAGCAAGGGGCTGTCGGTTTGCGGCGCTTCTGTCGCTTCGCCGCCCTTTTTATCCGCCGTCTTTGTCGCCATGGATCGTCCTGCTCCGCTCACTCCAGCCGCGCCCGCGCCGCCGGTACCTTAACGCGCAAAAAGGGCGTCTTGCGCTCCCCTCTTGGAAAAGCGCCTCGCCCTGTCCTGCCTGTTATCCCCAATCCGCCTTTGGCGCCCAAAAGCCAGCCGATGGCCTCGCCGGGACCGTGCTTCTACCGAAAACCGGACGGCATGTCGAGCGCACGTGACGGCTCGGGTTCAGGCTCGGCTTCAGTGCCGTCGAGCGCCATAAGCTGGGCCTTGAGTTCGGCCAGCAGGGCAAAATTCGACTCACTCGGATCTTCAGACAAAGCGCGTTCGGCTCCGCGCAGTTCCGTATGTAGGACGAGCGCGCGGCGATGCAAGGTCATTGCTTGGTGAAGAAGCATATCTGTGTCGATTTTTTTCGATTCTGACCCAGTAAGCCGGTCGCCAGGGCGCAAAGCCGCCACAACCCGCCGGAAAGCAGGCTCCAAACCCTTGCGTACCACCTCGCCCATCAGAAATTCGGCGGTGAGCGCGCGATCCTCGGCTTCCGACCGGGCGAGCGTATCCAGCGCCAGCCGGGCGAGCGCGGCTGAATCCTTATGCGCGAAGGGAATGGCATCGAGCATATCGGCGTGGCGGGCGAGCCGCTCCGGCTCTTCCAAGAGATTGATGAGGATGAGCGCCTCGCGCGCGGATATCGCCCCACCCGGCGCGAAGATGGCCGTGCGCGACAAACTCGCTGACAAACGGATCGGCTCGCGAATGGCCGAGCCCGGCGGTTTGGGCGGCAGACGACGACCATAAAACCCGCCGCCGCCGCGTTGTTGATTTTGCGCGGGCTGCGCGGCTTCGAAATGGCGCGCGATGCGGCGATTAATTTCCTCGCGATAAAGCCCGCGCACGGACTCATCCGGTATGATTTGCAATTCACCGCGCATGCGTTTTTCAAACGCCGCGCGCCGCTCCGGCGTATCAACCGGTTGCGCCTCTAGCCCACGCATCCAGAACAGATCGACAAGCGGCATCGCGCGTTCGATCACAGTTTCAATCGCGCTCGCACCGCCGCTTTTGAAAAGATCATCCGGATCTTGGCCTTCGGGCAGAAGCGCGAAGCGCAAAGATTTCCCCGGCGCGATCATCGGCAGCGCGACATCAATGGCGCGATAGGCCGCGCGTTTACCGGCTTTATCACCATCGAAACAGAGGATCGGCTCATCCGCCATGCGCCAGAGCAATTGCAATTGCTCCTCGGTCAACGCCGTGCCCAAAGGCGCCACCGTATGCGCAAAACCCGCGCGCGCCATGGCGATCACATCGACATAGCCTTCAACCGCAATCACCGTGCCTTTGTCATGCACGGCCTTGCGCGCGCGATGATGATTGAAGAGCACGCGGCCTTTATGAAAGAGCGGCGTATCCGGCGAGTTCAAATATTTCGCCGGTACATCTTTTTCGAGCGCGCGTCCGCCAAAGGCGATCACCCGCCCGCGCGCATCATGAATGGGAAACATCACACGATCGCGAAAGCGATCATAAGGCACGGGAATATCATCTCCCGCGATGAGCAAGCCCGCTTCGATCATCACATCGCTCGGGACATTTTTTGACGCAAGAAAATCACGCAGCGCGAAACGCTCCGCCGGCGCATAGCCCAAAGCGAACTCGGCCCACACCTCGCGCGTGAGCCCGCGCCCTTCAAGATAGGCGCGCGCTTTGGCGCCCTGCGGGCCTTTCAAGGTGGCGGCAAAAAACTCGGCCGCGAGCGCCATGGCCTCGACGAGCCCCTTGGCGCGCACCTCCATCCGCTCGGCCTCCTCAGAGCGGGCGGGCATGGCCACACCCGCCTCGGAGGCGAGCCGCTCGACGGCTTCGGGGAAGGCGAGCCCCTCGGTTTCCATCAGAAAGGTGAAGATGTCGCCATGTTTGCCGGAGGAGAAATCGTGATAGAAGCCCTTCTGATCATTGACAAAAAAAGACGGGCTCTTCTCCGCATTGAAGGGCGAGAGGCCCTTCCACTCCCGCCCCGCTTTGGTGAGCTTCACACGGCGGCCGACCACGGCCGACACCGGCAGCCGGGCGCGGATTTCTTCCAAAAGGGAGGGCGGAAATTTCATCCCCCCTCTTTAGCAGACCTGAGGCGGCGGGAGGAAGGGCGGGGTTTGGGGGGCTCCCAGACCGCCTTGCACCAGCATTGCAACAAACCCCTCACCGCTTTTGCATGGAAATCCATTCTTTGAGCGCGTGATCCATGCGCGTCTGCCAGCCTTTTCCGGTGGCCCGAAAATAGCTGATCACCTCGACGGAAAAGCGGATCGAGCGTTTGATCTTCGGCGTTTCTGACACGGGCCGACCAACCCGACGGGCCTTGGCAACCCATTCATCA
Source organism: Alphaproteobacteria bacterium (assembly GCA_037131735.1). GTDB lineage: Bacteria > Pseudomonadota > Alphaproteobacteria > Rhizobiales > Beijerinckiaceae > CAIUPE01. The sequence continues at coordinate 31,090 of JBAXQM010000005.1, read as the reverse complement.
GTCAATTCGAAAGTATCGGGATCGGCCGCAATGCCCGCATTGATGGCCTCATTTTCCTCGGGCGTCGGGAGCTCAATCAAGCGCCCCGTTTTCGACTTCACGAATATAGGTTGCGATTTCCCGGTCATTGGCTTTCCTCAACGAAATAACACGCCGCGCCTCGTCTAGGTCAGTAAAAACAACGACACAAAGACGCATAGCGAGCGGTACAAACCCGACCATTCTACGCTCGCCATAGGAATGCCGGACATCTTCCCAAATCACGGCTTCGTCCCAGACGATCTCAGCAGCGCGCGCCAGTGACAAGCCATGCTTTCTGAAATTGGCAGCGTCTTTTGACGGATCATAAACAATCCGAACCATAATTTGTGTAGCCCCAAAAATTCAAAAGGTCAAGGCAAACCTGCAGCACTCCCCATGCCGTTTTAATATATTCCGTTACGTCAATAAATTGGAAGCGTGAAGGGAGGCTTGGGTTTCACCGCATTCCTTAGCCCTACCATTGAAGGGAGGACATAAACATAAAGTCCCTCATCCTGAGGAGCGGCGCAGCCGCGTCTCGAAGGGTAAGGAGCGGTTTGCAAAGCAAACAAAAAGGTCCAGTGGGCCTTTTTGAGCGACGAACGCCCGGAGCGTAAGCGAAGGGCAGGCGCTGTGAAGCGTGGTTCAGAGCTTCAATGTCAGCGTGGTTCGAGACGCATCGCGTTCCGCGATGCTCCTCACCATGAGGTATTATATTGTTCCTCATCCTGAGGTGCTTTGCGAAGCAAAGCCTCGAAGGATCATCACCTCAATTCAACAATCGCTTCTGCATTTTCTCGACATCACGCAGGGCGGCGTGGAGCATGTCGCTTAACACGTGAAACGCACGCGTTTCGTCCTCGCTCATAACACCCGCACTGTCTTCAAGGCGCTCTTGCGTGCGCATCAAGACAGATTGCAAATGAATAAAAAGCACATGCACGGAATAGCCGAGCGAAAAATCTTCCGGAAAATCCTTGAGCAACATCGCGCACCCCGATCCAAAAACGGCACCAACGCGAAAGGCGCCGGAGCAAGTCCCCGAAACAAAGCGACTCCAGTGCCAGAGGCGCTGGAGTCGGGGTGCTAGAAAAACCACAAGAAGATGGCCGCAGCGCTTTTAGCCTTGCAGCCTGGACATAACGCCGCCACCCCGACGTGAGTGCGTCAGGGCAGTTTGGTGTCGGCAGATGCACTGCCGCTTCTCGTGAGGTTTTCTAGGCCCCGGGCCATGGACCCCATGACCTAACGGAACTCTACCAAACCCCACCCGCTTTTCAACCCGAAGGCCGAGCACACCACCTGCTCTACACGCATCGCGCGAGATGTGTGGCGTAGCACGGCTTCGGGTTGTGGGTGGTTAAGGGGATTAGTGGGATTTTAGGGGTGAGGAGTGTTTCGATTCAAGTGATCAAAAGATATCCCGACTTTAATTCCGTTGCTCAGATTATATAAAATTATCTAAGTCTCCTTTATGTAAGTTTGAAAAGTAGAAATATTGATTTAATTATGATAAATTTTTAATCAGATGATGTTAGGAAAATCTCATGTCCGAAGATCAAGATCATATAAATATTGATTGTACGATTTGGGAAACAGTTGCTTATCAAAAACCTACTATTGGCGATTACAACTTAATAAAGTCAAATCGATCTGGAGGTTGGTATAAAATAAGTGGCTCTGCCAAAGAAGTTTTAAAGTCAAGGAACAGCGAATTAAAAGCCAAATTAACTACTTGGCTTGTAAGCGAACGTTTAAATGGCACTACCGAGCCGATGATCACAAGTGAAGTAATAAATTTAATAGAGAAAAGAACATTTGTTTCATTTTCAAAAAAAATTGAGACCTTTTTTCGAACAATTGATAAATTTAAACCGTCATTAGATTTCACGATATGGTTAGACTACGATACCTCGAAACCTATGTTTGAATATCTTAGCGCGATAATTGAAGCTCACGATATAGGAACATTTGAACTTAATAAATTTTTAGATATCATGGTTTCTCTTGGATATTTAAGACGCGGAGAACAAAGACCAGAATTTTATATTGATTCAAAAGGTTGGGAATATCTAGAACAGCTATCCAATAAAAGACTGCATAATGATAATGCATTTGTCGCTATGTGGTTTGACCCATTACTAAATGATGTTTACAAAAATCATTTTGAAAAAGCATTAATCGATTGTGGGTATTCACCTCCCTTTCGAATTGATCAACATCATCACACAGGCAAAGTTGATGACGAAATTATTGCTAGAATAAAACAATCAAGCCTACTGGCCGTAGATTTAACATGCCTAGTAAATGAACGTCCGAAAGATATGGAAGGAAGAGGAAAGATTATTGAAGCTCGAGGGGGTGTCTACTTTGAGGCGGGATTTGCGATGGGCCTAGACATTCCAATTGTCTGGACTTGTAGGCGTGATTGTATTGATGCGATCCATTTCGATACTCGACAATACCCACAAATTTTATGGTATCATGAAGGTGATAAAGTTTATGTTGACGATATAAATGGAAAAAAGAGTTTATATGATGCGCTTGTAAACCGAATTAAAGCGATTAAAAAATTGGTCAGTTGAATTCAAATTGATGATTTTTCTTACTTAAAAAGTAGTATAAAAAATTTATCGTCATTGCGAACGAGAGCGAAGCAATCCAGTAGACGATTCAGGAAAGAGTGCCATGGCAACATTCAGTCTTAGCGACAACCCCTAGCTGGATTGCTTCGCGCTTGTCGCTCAAAACGATTCACAGGATCGTTTTGTTCGCTTCGCGAACCGCTCCTCGCCTCGCAATGACGAGCTTACTTGTTCCTCATCATGAGGAGCGGCGAAGCCGCGTCTCGAAGGACGTGGTTCGAGACGCATCGCTTTGCGATGCTCCTCACCATGAGGATGTTATAGATGATTGCCTAAGCCCTAAGCCCTGAGCTCCTGCCTCACGCAGAAAGAACCCCCTTCACCGCGCCACTCGCTTTCGCGAAGTCCATTTGGCCGGCATAGCGTTCTTTCATCACGGCCATCACTTTGCCCATGTCTTTCACGCTTGCGGCACCCGTTTCCGCGATGATGGTTTTGATGGCGGCGGTCATTTCCGCCTCGTCCATCTGTTTGGGCATGAAGCCCATGATGATCTCGATTTCCTCGCGCTCTTGGGTCGCGAGTTCGGTGCGGCCGGCTTGCTCGTAAATCGTGAGCGATTCCTGCCGCTGCTTCACCATTTTCTGGAGAAGGCCCAGAATGTCATCGTCCGAGAGGGGCTCCTTGCCCTGCCCGCGCGCCTCGATGTCGCGGTCCTTCAGCGCGGCGGTGATCATGCGCAGCGTGCCCGTGCGGCGCTTGTCGCCCGCTTTCATCGCCGCTTTCATCAATTCGGTGAAACTCTCGCGCAGCGCCATGGCCCGCTCTCCTCTTCATTCCCCACAATTCGTGAAAGAAGCCTTTGCAAAACCGGAGGGGAAGCGCAAGCCGCCCGTTGACGGAGGGGGCCGCGCGCCCTATCCGGTTGGGCTGCCCGCTTTGCCCCGTCCCGCGCCCCTGACCGAGGTTTTACCCCGTGACCCATGCCGCTCGCCTCTCAACCCCCAAGGCCCTCACCAACGCCCAAGGCTGGGTGGAGCCGGAGGCCACAGCCCTTCTGGTGCTGGCGGATGGCACCATCATCGAGGGACAGGCGATTGGCGCTGACGGCGAGGCAGAAGGCGAAGTGTGTTTCAATACCGCCATGACAGGCTATCAGGAAATCCTCACCGACCCGTCCTATGCCGGGCAAATCATCACCTTCACCTTCCCCCATATCGGCAATGTCGGCACCAATCTCGAAGACATCGAGACAGTGGATATGGCGACATCGGATCACGCGCGCGGCGTCATCGTGCATGCGGATATCACCGCGCCGTCAAATTGGCGCGCGGCCTCGCATTTCGATGCGCGGTTGAAGGCGCGCGGCATTCCGGGCATTTCGGGAGTGGATACGCGCGCGCTGACCGCGCTCATTCGCGAACGCGGCATGATGAATGCAGTGATTGCGACATCAGCCGACGGCACATTTGATCGTGACGCGTTGAAGCGCAAAGCCGCGCAATTGCCGGTGATGGACGGGCTCGATCTCGTGCCGCGCGTGGGCACCAAGGCACAATTCGATTGGACCGAGACGAGTTGGGATCTCGAAAAAGGCTATGGCACTTTAGGCACCGGCGCGCTGCATGTGGTGGCGATTGATTATGGCGTGAAGCGCAACATTTTGCGCCTGCTGACCGATCGCGATTGCCGTGTCACCGTGGTACCCGCGACCGCATCGCTTGATCAAATTCTCGCTTTGAAACCCGATGGCGTGTTTCTTTCAAACGGTCCGGGTGATCCGGCCGCGACGGGCGATTACTCCGTGCCCGTCATCAAAGCGCTGATTGAAAAAGGCGTGCCGACTTTCGGCATTTGCTTGGGCCACCAGATGCTCGCGCTCGCAGTGGGCGCGAAAACCATGAAGATGAAACAGGGCCATCACGGTGCCAATCATCCGGTGAAAGATTTCACCACCAACAAGGTGGAAATCGTGTCGATGAATCACGGCTTCGCGGTGGATCGCGATAGTCTTCCGAAGAATGCTGTCGAAACCCATGTCTCGCTGTTTGACGGCACGAATTGCGGCATCGCGCTCACCGACAAACCCGCCTTCTCCGTGCAGCACCACCCCGAAGCTTCGCCCGGCCCGCGCGACAGCCACTATCTGTTTGATCGGTTTGTTGCGATGATGAAAGACAAGACGCCGAAGGCGGGATGAATACGCAGCATGATCCTTTTCAAAAGCCCATCATGCTGGTTTTAACCCTGTCGTCTTTTTGAAAGCGGAGTCCTCAATGGATTGGCAAGGCTTTTGGAACGGCGATCACCCTATCTATGTGAATGCACGTCACCGGCAGATTCATGATTCCGTTTTGGCGCGCGATATTGTGGCTGAGATCACAAACCCCGCTATGACCGTGCTTGATTATGCCTGTGGTGAAGCGACCGAAGCACATCATGTCGCCGCGCATTGCGCCACGCTTATTCTCTCCGATGGTGCCGCCACCGTGCGCGAGAAGCTCAAAGCGCGTTATGCGAAGAGCCCCTCTATCGTCATTCAAAGTCCGGATGAGACACTCGCGCTTCCCGAAGGCAGTGTCGATCTCATCATCGTCAATTCATTGCTGCAATATCTCACACGTGACGAAACAAAAACTTTGGTCGCGATGCTTTATGCAAAACTCAAGCGCGGCGGCCGCCTTGTCATCGGTGATGTTATTCCTCCCGATGTGCCCGCGATCACGGATGCCTTAGCCCTTCTTCGCTTTGGCGCTCAGCATGGTTTTTTCTTTGCGGCAGTCTTAGGCCTCATCCGCACCGTGTTTAGTGATTATCGCAAAATTCGCGGTGCCTTGGGGCTTACATTTTGGGAAGAGCCAGCTTTTCTCGCGCTCTTGTCACAGGCGGGACTTTCAGCACGCCGCATGCCTAAAAATTTTGGGCATAATCAAGCGCGGATGGCCTTCGAGGGACTCAAATCATTCTAGCTCGGCTCACGGGTGTGATCTGAAAACGTCCAGACCCGATTGGCAACAAAGCTCCAGAATAAAACAATTGCTGTCGTCAAAACTTGCGACGGTAGATAGGGCGCGCCAACACCCTTCGTGAGCACGGTCATGATAAGCCCGGTCAGCACAAATCCAACAAAGGCGACAACCGCAAATCGCCAAACGGCTTCGCGATGCGGCCTCCCGGAAGAAAAAGCAAAGCGGCGATTGAAAAGATAAGAGACCGCACCGCCCGCAATATATCCGACCAAAGTGGCTGGCACAGGCGAAAGCTCCCCCCATTCGACTAAGCCAATCAACGCGCCATAATGAACAATGGCCGCCAACAGGCCCACAATGACGAAATTCGAAAATTGGCGGGCGAAAAGGCGCATCGGTTACTCCTGCCCCCCGCTATTAGCGGCGGAATCCGCCTACCGAAACTGAAATCGACGGGGAAAGGCGTGGTTTGGGCCTTTCCTACACCCATTTTTTTGTTTAGGAACCCGTGACTTAGGTCCTAAGTCGCTGGCATGCCGCACCCGGACCGAATCGAGGACACCTCACGCCGGACCACGGCAAGCAACTCTTCGGGCCCAAGTGGCCCTGTTTTTATGCCTAAAGACGGCCTGTTACGGCCACCAAGGAAGATACGATCTCATGCCGAAGCGCACAGATATCTCCTCGATCCTGATCATCGGCGCCGGTCCTATCGTGATCGGTCAGGCCTGCGAGTTCGACTACTCCGGCACGCAAGCCGTGAAAGCGCTCAAGGAAGAGGGCTACCGCGTCATTCTGGTCAATTCCAATCCGGCGACCATCATGACCGATCCCGATATGGCGGATCGCACTTATGTCGAACCGATCACACCGGAAATTGTCGCTAAAATCATCGAGAAAGAGCGCCCAGATGCGTTGCTACCCACAATGGGCGGCCAGACCGCGTTGAACTGCGCGCTCTCACTCAAAAAGATGGGCGTGCTTGAAAAATACAATGTCGAGATGATTGGCGCGACCGCTGAAGCGATCGACAAAGCCGAAGACCGCGAACTGTTTCGCGATGCGATGACAAAGATCGGCCTTTCAACGCCGCGCTCGCACCACATCAAGACTTTGCCGCAAGCGCTCGAAGCGCTCGCCGATATCGGCTTGCCTGCCATCATTCGCCCTAGCTTCACGATGGGCGGCACGGGCGGCGGCATTGCGTATAACAAAGCCGAATTCATCGAGATCATCGAACGCGGCATTGATGCCTCGCCGACGAATGAAGTTCTGGTCGAAGAAAGCGTCCTTGGCTGGAAAGAATATGAGATGGAAGTTGTGCGCGACAAAGCGGACAATTGCATCATCATCTGCTCGATTGAAAATCTCGATCCGATGGGCGTGCATACAGGTGACTCGATTACCGTTGCGCCAGCACTGACCCTCACCGACAAAGAATATCAGATCATGCGCGACGCCTCGCTTGCTGTGTTGCGCGAGATCGGTGTTGAGACCGGCGGCTCGAATGTGCAATTCGCGGTCAATCCGGCTGATGGCCGTATGATCGTGATTGAAATGAATCCGCGCGTGTCGCGCTCGTCAGCTCTTGCCTCGAAAGCGACAGGGTTCCCGATTGCGCGCGTCGCGGCTAAACTCGCGGTCGGCTATACGCTTGATGAAATCGACAACGACATCACGGGCGGTGCAACACCTGCATCGTTTGAGCCGACAATCGATTATGTCGTCACAAAAATTCCGCGCTTCGCTTTTGAAAAATTCCCGGGTGCTGATCGCAATCTCACGACGTCGATGAAATCGGTGGGCGAAGCGATGGCCATCGGCCGCACCTTCCAAGAGTCATTGCAGAAAGCCTTGCGTTCGCTCGAAACCGGTCTCACCGGTCTTGATGAAATCGAGATTGAAGGTCTCGGTTCAGGCGATGATAAGAATGCGGTGAAAGCGGTGCTTGGCACCGCAACGCCAGAACGTATTCTGCAGGTCGGCCAAGCCTTCCGTTTAGGCTTCACGCTCGAAGAGGTTCACGACAGCTGCAAAATCGATCCGTGGTTCCTGGAACAGATCAAAGACATTATTGATACCGAAGACGCCGTGCGCAAATTCGGCGTGCCGAAAACGAAAGAAGCACTGCGTCGTTTGAAAGCGATGGGCTTTTCGGACTCGCGGCTTGCGGTACTTGCATCCGATACCGAAGCGAATGTATCGCGCCATCGGGCAGAACTCGGTGTTCATCCCGTTTATAAGCGCATCGATACTTGTGCGGCGGAATTCGCTTCACCCACCGCCTATATGTATTCAACCTATGCACCCTCTTTTGCGGGCATGGCAGCCAATGAAGCGGCACCGTCTGATCGCAAGAAAGTGGCTATTCTCGGTGGCGGTCCCAACCGCATCGGCCAAGGCATCGAATTCGATTATTGCTGCTGCCATGCCTGCTTCGCCTTGAGCGATGTGGGCTATGAAACGATCATGATCAATTGCAACCCAGAAACGGTTTCAACCGATTATGATACGTCTGACCGGCTTTATTTCGATCCGCTAACGGCTGAAGATGTCATCGAGATTTTGCGTCTCGAGCAATCAAAGGGCGAATTGCTCGGTGCAATTGTACAATTTGGAGGACAGACGCCGTTGAAACTCGCGCATGCGCTTGAGCAAGCGGGTATCCCGATCTTGGGCACGTCACCGGATATGATCGATCTTGCCGAAGATCGTGACCGGTTCAAACGTTTGCTTGATAAGCTTGGCTTGAAACAACCGCAAAACGGGATTGCCTATTCGGTCGAACAATCGCGCCTCGTATTGCAAGAGCTCGGCTTACCACTGGTCGTGCGCCCCTCTTATGTGCTCGGCGGTCGCGCGATGGAAATTCTACGTGATGAGCAAGCCTTCGATCGCTATCTCTTAGGCACGCTGCCGGAACTCGTGCCGAATGATATCAAGGCGCGTTACCCGAATGATAAGACGGGCCAGATCAACACGCTGCTCGGCAAAAACCCGCTTCTGTTTGATCGCTATTTATCAGACGCGATCGAAGTCGATGTCGATTGCGTCGCGGATGGTAAAGACGTTTTCATCGCTGGCATCATGGAGCATATTGAAGAGGCAGGCATTCACTCAGGTGACTCCGCCTGTTCACTACCACCGCACTCATTGAAGGCAGAAACGCTCGCTGAACTTGAGCGTCAAACCCGTGAGCTGGCCTTGGCGCTCAATGTTGTGGGTCTGATGAATGTGCAATTCGCGCTCAAGGATGGCGCGATCTATGTGCTTGAAGTCAATCCGCGCGCATCGCGTACCGTGCCTTTCGTTGCCAAAGTCATCGGTAAACCGATTGCGAAAATCGCATCGCGGATCATGGCGGGTGAAAGTCTCGCTTCATTCAAGCTGAAAGCTGAACCCTATGATCACATCGCAGTGAAAGAAGCGGTATTCCCCTTCGCACGTTTCCCTGGTGTCGATGTTGTTCTAGGCCCTGAAATGCGATCAACCGGCGAAGTTATCGGCCTTGATAAGAGCTTTGGTGTCGCCTTTGCTAAAAGCCAATTGGGTTCGGGCACGCAAGTACCAAAGAAGGGCGCGGTGTTCGTGTCCGTTCGCGATGCTGACAAAGCGCGCGTTGTGCCGACCATGAAAATGCTCGCTGATCTTGGATTCTCGATTGTGGCGAGCGAAGGCACGCAGAAGCATCTTGCGACGAACGGGATCAAAGCAACCAAGATCAACAAAGTCCTTGAAGGTCGTCCGCATATTGTCGATGCAATCAAGAATGGCGACGTGCAGCTTGTGTTCAACACGACCGAAGGGAAACAGGCGCTTACCGACTCGCGCTCGCTGCGGCGTGCCGCCCTCTTGCATAAAGTCCCCTATTATACGACTCTTGCGGGAGCGATTGCTGCGGCAGAAGGCATCAGGTCCTATCTGGCCGGCGATCTTGAAGTGAAGGCTCTGCAAGACTATTTCCAAGGACAGGCGGCAAAAGCCTCCTGATAGGGCGTTAATTTGCGGGTTTTGGAGCAGAAGACAGGCTCCAGAGCCTGTGTTTTCTATTTTTCTCGATCAGACGGACAAGATTATGGATAAGGTTCCCATGACGACGGCGGGCTTCAAGGCGCTTGAAGAAGAGCTGCGCCAACGCCAACAAGAAGAACGCCCGCGGATCATTCAGGCGATTGCGGAAGCGCGCGCCCATGGCGACCTTTCGGAAAATGCCGAATATCATTCTGCGAAAGAACAGCAATCTTTGAACGAAGGTCGGATTGCTGAACTTGAAGATAAAATTTCGCGCGCTGAAGTGATTGATGTATCGAAACTCTCCGGCTCAACGATTAAATTTGGCGCAACCGTAAAACTTATCGATGATGATACGGATGAGGAAAAAACGTATAAAATCGTCGGCGACATGGAAGCCGATGTAAAGGACGGAAAAGTTTCAATCAGCTCCCCCATTGCGCGCGCGTTGATCGGCAAGAAGACCGGCGACACGATCGAAGTAAATACACCGGGAGGTGGCAAGAGCTATGAAATCATCGATGTCCTTTATCGTTGATCGTCGACGTCTGGTTGCGGGCCTTCTGCTCGCGCCCATTCTGACGACATTAACAACGGGCTGCGTTACAGGGCGCGCGCGAACAGAATCGGGCCCGCTCTACTCGGCCCTTCTCGTCAATGTAGAACCTGTTCGTGAGAAGGGTATTGACGGTTATGCTGACAAGATCGCGCTCTACCAAAAGCGTGGCCTTGCGGCAGCCTATCAAGGTGCCGTTGCCGCAAACAAAGGGCTTCCCACATTAACGGTTGAAATTCATTCGATTAGTTTCGGCAGTGAAACTGAATCCTTCTCATTTACGATGGGAACAAATCAACCGGTCTTTCCGCAGCGCGTTTCCATTACGGATTGGCTAGAAGGTTTTGCGGTCATTCGCCAAGGCGGCAAAGAAATCAAAAGAGTGAAAGTGCTTGCAGCCCATCGCACAGAAGGTCACCGTCAATGGTCGATGTCAGATGATGAGCAGCGTTTGATAGAGTTGACGCGTTTCTTTGCTGAACGCTTGCGTGAAGAACTTGGTGACTGAAACGATAAAACGCCCGGTGATCTGGGCTCTGCTTTTGCCGGAAGCCGGCTTCCGTTCGCAAGTGATGGGACTTGCTGAAGCATTGAATGATTTAGTGCATGGCACTGTGATCGAAAAAAATGTCGATTTGCGTGCGCCGTGGCGTTATCTGCCCTCAACATTTTGTCCCCTGCCGTTCTTGGGTTTAACAGCAAACGCAGATCGCCTTGCCGCGCCTTGGCCTGATCTTGTGATCGGTTGCGGGCGACGAACGATCCCGCTCGCTCTTGCTATCAAGCGCGCATCGTCGGGCGCAACCAAAGCGGTATTTGTTCAAGACGCCAAAGCCGCAGCGCCAGAATTTGATCTCGTATTTCCGATGCATCATGACGGGCTTCAAGGACCGAATGTGATTGCGGTTGATACAGCGCTGCATCGTGTTACGCCTGAAAAACTTGAAACAGGTCGTGATCAGTGGCGTGCGCGTTTCGAAAGCTTGAAACGCCCGCTTATCGGCGTGGTGCTTGGTGGAAGCACCGCATCACTCCGCTTTACAGAAGCCTGTGCGCGTGACCTTGTTTCAAAACTTGAACATCTTGCACGCGAGACCGGTGCCGGATTTGCGATTACACCATCGCGCCGAACCGATGAAGGTGCCCTCGCTGTCATTCGGGACTACGCCTCACGGCAACCCAATACATGGATGTGGGATGCGCAGAATGATAATCCCTATTTCGGCATTCTCGGCTTAAGTGATGCACTGATCGTGACAGAAGATTCCGTATCGATGGTTTCGGAAGCACTTGTCGCAGGAAAACCCGTTGCGACCGTCCCGCTTGAAGGTCATGCGCGGCGACATAAATTATTCATCGATAATCTAAGAGCTAAAGGCGCGATCACCCGCTTTGACGGAACGCTCCCGCCACCATCAAGTGTGACCATTCCCAATGCAACACAGCACGCAGCTGATGCCGTGCGGGCGTTGTTTAATGTAAAGAAATATTAGAACAACGAAAGTCTTACGTTAATCGCCTTACGCGGCAACGACAGGCTTATCCGGATAAGACAGCTGCTCCCGCGCACGCCATTCAGGCGTAACATAATTCAGGATCAGCGATTTACGCACGCCCGGAATGGTCCGCTTTTCAAATCCGTGCCAAGTATTGTCGGCAGGAATGAAAATCATCGCGCTGTTTTTCGCGAAAGGCGAAGAACCTAAATGCGTGTTCACGTCGCTATAGATATCCGTGCCTAATTTATCGTGGCCTGCTTCATCCGAGAGATAAATCAGCATCGTGAATTTCTTCACGCCAAGATCCGTATGCGGTTCAAGCCAGAAGCCATCTGTATCTTGCGCATATTCAAGACGAAGATAATTGCCGGTGAGATCAATGCCGCAAGCTTGGTTGAATCGCGCAATGGTTGACGGCAACTGAAGGTAGTCAGCCACAGCGTTACAAACCGGATGCTTCAAGCAATTATCGTGATCAAAATATTGCCGCGTCGCGTTGTGGACTTCGCGCTTGCCCGAGACCCCGCCGAGATCGGGAACCGGAAAAGGCAAAGTGAGCAGCGCATCCGCCACGGGCTTCGGGAAAACACCCGCCACGAACCAATGCCGATAAGGCGTCTCAGAACGGTGAGCGGTGGCCAGAGCGTGATCGAGCGCGGCGTCGAAATCCGGGCGGGAAGACATCATGTCGGGATCATTCCATTGAAGACAAAGCGAGTCGCGCAACAATCGCGCAAATTCAGGGGTTTCCATAGCCCGAGGGAGCATAGGGCGACAAGACAAATTGCCGCGTCGCAAAGCCGCTCATTCGGGCCCGACCTATGCAAAAAAGAGGGGACAATCTCCCGAGCAATGTTGCAATGGCCGATCAGAGAGATAATTATTTAGGCAAGAATTGAGGAAATGTCATGGCAGAGCATCACGAAAAGCTGATCATCATCGGTTCGGGGCCGGCCGGCTACACCGCCGCCATATATGCTGCACGCGCTATGTTAAAACCCGTTCTCATCAGCGGCTTGCAACCGGGCGGGCAGCTCACCATCACGACCGATGTTGAGAACTATCCAGGCTTTGCCGAAGCCGTTCAGGGCCCCTGGCTTGTCGAGCAGATGCGTGCCCAGGCCGAACATGTCGGCACGCGGATGGTGTCGGATCTGATCGTATCGGCGGATCTTTCCGTGCACCCCTTCCGGCTTACAGGCGATAATGGCGATATATATTTCTGCGACGCGCTCGTGATCGCGACCGGCGCGCAAGCGAAATGGCTCGGCATTCCGGGCGAACAAAAGTTCCAAGGCTTCGGCGTGTCGGCTTGCGCAACCTGCGACGGATTCTTTTTCCGCGGCAAAGAGGTTGCCGTTATTGGTGGCGGCAACTCGGCGGTTGAAGAAGCGCTGTATCTCGCGGGCCTCGCCTCAAAAGTTACCGTCATTCATCGTCGTGACACGTTCCGCGCAGAAAAAATTCTGCAGGATCGTCTCTTTGCGCATCCGAAAATCGAAGTGGTGTGGAACCACACGGTTGAAGACATTGCTGGTGGGGGAACGCCGCCTTCGGTCACAGGTGTGATTGTCAAAAGCACTGAGACGGGCGCGGTTAAAACCATTCCGGTTGAAGGCGTGTTTGTCGCCATTGGCCATAGCCCCGCTAGCGCCGTCTTCGCTGACCAACTGAAGATGAAACAAGGTGGTTATATTTGGACAGCGCCTGACTCAACCGCAACAACGATTGAAGGTGTCTATGCGGCCGGTGACGTCACCGATGATGTCTATCGCCAAGCGGTAACGGCTGCAGGCATGGGCTGCATGGCCGCGCTTGAAGCGGAACGGTGGTTGGCCGCGCATGAAACTCATTTGAAAGCGGCTGAGTAATGCCAAGCAACACAGGGTTCTCCGCTGCATCGACAATTGATTGGGATAAGGTCCGCATTTTCTATGTGGCGGCGGATGCCGGCAGTTTCACCCATGCGGGCGATGTGTTGCAGATCAGCCAATCAGCAGTAAGTCGGCAAGTGAGCGCGCTCGAGCGCGATCTTGGTGTGCCGCTCTTTCATCGCCATGCGCGCGGTTTGATCCTCACCGAACAAGGCGAACATCTCTTCCGCACGGCGAAAGAGATGATGCTGAAATTCGAAACCGCACGCGCACGTTTAACCGATAGCCGCGAAAAGCCGGATGGTGATTTACGCGTCACAACAACGGTGGGCTTGGGCGCCAATTGGCTCACCCCACGTGTGGGTGAGTTTCTCGATCTCTATCCCGATATACGTTTGCAAATGCTCCTCACCGATGAAGAGCTTGATCTCTCCATGCGCGAAGCGGATGTCGCGATTTGGTTGAGGCAGCCCACGCAAGCCGATCTCATTCAGCGGCGTTTGTTCACCGTGCATTTCCACGCTTATGCGTCACAAGATTACATCAAGAAGCGCGGCGCACCGAAAGAAACCGCCGATCTCGAAGAACATCGCATTTTGACATTCGGCGGACCCACGCCCTCACATCTTCTCGATGTGCATTGGTTGACGACAGTCGGGCGCGATGCGCGCCACCCGCGCCCCGCTGCCCTCACCATCAACAATGTCTCAGGCCTTTATCACGCGGCGACGCGCGGCGCGGGTATTGCCGTGTTGCCTGATTATCTCGTCGATAAAGATGCGGGCCTCGTGCAAGTCTTGTCAGAACTCGAAGCCCCAGCGCTTGAGAGCTATCTTGTTTATCCGGAAGAACTCAAAAATGTCGCGCGTGTGCAAGTGTTCCGCGACTTCCTTGTTTCGAAAGCGCAACGCTGGGCGTATTAAGTTTCATGGCCCATATAAATTCAAAAGCCCGGCAGTGCCGGGCTTTTTTGTTTCTCGGTTGCGATCAAAAGCTCACCGCAAACTCGCCGTAAACCTTTGAATCTTGCCGCAAGCCTCTTCGAGAATTTTGTTCGAGGTGGCGTAAGAGATACGGAAATTGGGGCCTAAGCCAAACGCCGTGCCATGCACAGCGGCGACACCTTCAGACTCAAGCAATTCGGTGACGAAGTCTTCGTCCGTTGCAATCACTTTGCCTGACGGCGCCTTTTTACCAATCACGCCTTTGATGCTCGGATAGACATAGAACGCGCCTTCAGGCATCGGGCATTCGATATCTTTCGCTTGGTTGAGCATCGAGACCACAAGATCACGACGCTCTTCAAAGGCCTTGCGGCTGACTTTGATAAAGTCCTGCGGGCCGTTCAGCGCTTCCACCGCCGCCCATTGCGCAATCGAACACGCGCCCGAAGTCTGCTGGCCTTGCACCATATCCATCGCCTTGATGAGCATATCCGGCCCACCGGCATAACCAATACGCCAGCCGGTCATCGCATAGGATTTCGACACCCCATTCATGGTGAGCGTGCGCTCCCACAAATTCGGCTCGATCTGCGCGGGCGTCGTGAACACGAAGTCACCGTAAGTGAGATGCTCATACATGTCATCGGTGAGGATCCACACATGCGGATGTCGCATGAGCACTTCTGTTACCGCTTTGAGTTCATCATGCGTATAGGCAGCACCCGACGGGTTGGATGGTGAATTTAACACAACCCATTTCGTGCGCGGTGTGATCGCACGATCAAGATCTTCCGCTTGTAGCTTGAAGCCCTTTTCGATTTTCGTATCGACGAAAACCGGCGTGCCGCCGCAAAGCAGCACCATATCGGGATAGCTCACCCAATAAGGCGCAGGAATAACAACTTCATCACCTTTGTTCAGCGTCGAGACAAAAGCATTGTACAGCACCTGCTTGCCGCCGGTGCAGACGATGGTTTGCGAGGGCTTATAGTCGAGCGCGTTCTCGCGCTTGAACTTTTTTGAAATCGCTTCGCGCAATGGTTGGATGCCGGCGACAGGTGTATATTTTGTTTCGCCGCGTTGAATGGCTTCAATCGCTGCCTTTTTGATATTGTCGGGCGTGTCGAAATCCGGCTCGCCCACCGAGAGCGAAATGATCTCGCGGCCCTGCGCTTTCAAATCGCGCGCCTTTTGCGTGACCGCAATCGTGGCAGAGGGCTTCACACGGGACAGGGCATCAGCAAGAAAGGCCATGGGGGACACTCCGGATCAGGCGGACAAACATTGCGCCGGCACAAAGGGAAATCTCGGCTTTCCCTAAAGCCCCGCCCCCTCGGGAGCAAGAGCACCCTAAGCAGTTTTGCCCTTAATTTGCGCGGCCGCTTTGCCATACATCTTAACACATCTCAACAACCATGACGTAAATTTAATCATGTTGTCATAAGCTTCGAAGGTGCCCGGCTCTAGGGTGATGCTAGGTCAGACGATTCGCCTGATCCCGATCTTCAAAGGGAGTTCTTCATGATCCGCCATCTCGCTACCGGCCTCGTTGTTGCCGGTCTTGCCCTCGCCCCCACTTTCGCTTTCGCGAAGACCTACAAGACGGAAAAGACCTGCGTGAAGCATCACATGGTCTGGAAAGCCGGCAAGTGCCACAAGGCATAAGCTGAAACGCAGCAGATCGAGCCGCTCTCTCCGCGGTTCAGCCAAGGCCCGGTTTTCCGGACCTTTTCTTTTGAGGTGAGTTTTGACACAGAGAGCCTTGCCCCGGCTCACGCGAAAGGCCATTTTGCGGGCATGGCCAAAACACCCAAACCCACCGGCAAGGCATCAAAGCCCGACCTCAAACCGCTTGATCAACATCTCGCGGCCTTGCTGAACCCCGCGCTCACCACCGAGCGGCAAGCGAAGGCCAGCGCGCGCGCGGGCAAGCTCAGCGGGCGTTCCGAAGGCTTCGGCGAAGCTCCGCAAGCGGGCTACACGGCGGATCTATCGGTGAATGATCCGAAACTCAAAGCCGCGCTCGGTTTGCCAGACATTACACCCGATATGCCCCATCGTGGTGACCGCATTCGCGACAAGGATATTTCCCGCGAAGCGATGCTGAAAGATGCGCCACGTCGCGTGCGACAAGGCAATGTGAAGCGCGATGCGGAGGAAGAGGAAGAAGCTACGCGCTTGGGCTCGGGTGCCACCGCTGTGGCACTTAAAGAATTGCTCGAAGGCGGCGATCCGCGTTTTCGTGGGCGTACCGACTGGACACCGCATCGGCCCGAACGGCCGGAAAAAAGCGAAGGCGGTATCAGCTTCGAGATCGTGTCCGAATATAAGCCCGCGGGCGATCAACCGACCGCCATCAAAGCGCTTGTGGACGGTATTGCCGAGCAGGAACGCGATCAGGTGCTGCTCGGTGTTACGGGTTCCGGTAAAACATTTACCATGGCGCAGATTATCGCCGAGACGCAGCGGCCTGCCCTCGTTCTCGCGCCGAATAAAACACTCGCGGCGCAGCTCTATGGTGAGTTCAAAAGTTTCTTCCCCAATAATGCTGTCGAATATTTCGTTTCTTATTACGATTATTACCAGCCCGAAGCCTATGTGCCGCGCACCGATACCTTCATTGAAAAAGAATCGACGATCAATGAACAGATCGACCGCATGCGCCATGCCGCCACGCGCGCTTTGCTCGAACGCGATGATGTAATCATCGTTGCTTCGGTCTCGTGCATTTACGGCATCGGTTCGGTTGAAACCTATACCGCGATGACCTTCTCCGTAAAAATGGGCGAAAGCGTCTCGCAACGTCAGCTCATCGCCGATCTCGTGGCGCTTCAATATAAGCGTTCAGGCGGCGATTTTATTCGCGGCTCCTTCCGCGTGCGCGGCGATATTATCGAAGTCTTTCCCGCCCACTATGAAGACCGCGCCTGGCGTATCTCCATGTTTGGCGATGAAGTGGAATCGATTGTCGAATTCGATCCGCTGACGGGCAACAAAACGGCCGATCTCGAAGCGGTGAAGGTTTACGCCAATTCGCATTATGTCACGCCACGCCCCACCCTTCTGCAATCGATCAAAGGCATCAAAGACGAATTGAAAGCGCGCCTTGATGATTTAATCCGCACGGGGCGTTTGCTGGAAGCGCAGCGGCTTGAACAGCGCACTTTGTTTGATCTCGAAATGCTGGAAGCAACAGGCGTGTGCCAAGGCATTGAAAATTATTCGCGTTATCTCACGGGCCGCAAACCGGGCGAGCCGCCGCCGACTTTGTTTGAATATCTGCCCGACAACGCCCTTGTGTTTACCGATGAAAGCCATGTCACCGTGCCCCAAATCGGGGGCATGTATCGCGGTGACTTTAGGCGCAAAGCGACCCTCGCCGAATATGGATTCCGCTTGCCGTCATGCTTGGACAATCGTCCCTTGCGCTTTGAAGAATGGAACGCGATGCGGCCACAGACAGTGCATGTGTCGGCAACGCCCGGTGAATGGGAACTCGAACAAACCGGTGGCGTGTTTGTTGAGCAAGTCATTCGCCCCACAGGCTTGATTGATCCGGAAGTGATCATTCGCCCGGCGCGCGCGCAGGTGGATGATCTCCTCGGTGAAGTGCGCGACGTAGCCGCGCAAGGGTTCCGAACACTGGTAACCGTGCTCACCAAACGCATGGCAGAAGACTTGACCGAATATTTGCATGAGAATGGCGTGCGCGTGCGCTATATGCACTCTGATATTGATACGATCGAGCGCATTGAAATCATCCGTGATTTGAGGCTCGGTACATTTGATGTGCTTGTGGGTATCAATCTCTTGCGCGAAGGTCTTGATATTCCGGAATGCGCGCTGGTTGCCATTCTTGATGCGGATAAAGAAGGCTTCTTGCGGTCAGAAACCTCGCTCATTCAAACCATCGGCCGCGCCGCGCGTAATGTCGATGGCAAGGTCGTGCTTTATGCCGACAAAATGACCGGCTCGATGGAACGCGCGATTGCCGAGACCAATCGCCGCCGCGAAAAGCAGAAAGCCTATAACGAAGCGAATGGTATTACGCCCGCATCCATCAAGCGCGGAATTTCCGATATTCTCGATAGTGTCTATGAGCGCGACCATGTGCAGGTTGATATTGGCCTCGCCGATAAGCCGGTTGCAGGTCACAATCTCAAACTCACGCTCGCGGATATGGAAAAGAAAATGCGCGAGGCCGCCGCCAATCTCGAATTCGAAACAGCGGCGCGTCTGCGTGACGAAATTAAAAGATTGGAAGCTACCGAACTCGCCATCGCTGATGATCCCCTCGCGCGACAATCAGATGTCGAAGACAAAGCCGGTCGTTTCAAAGGTGAGCGGACTTATGGCGACGCTGCCAATCTTCCACCCACTCGCGCGCACAAACCCACCGATGGCGATATGGGCCCGCATAATTGGGGCGGCGGTGAAGCGAAGCCGAGAGGGAAGAAGAGGTAGGGGTTGGTGCAGGCCCCTCCTGATAGTACCCAATTTTTTGTTGCGTTCTGTATCTTTTATGGTACATTCCCGCGCGAATGATCGCCAAGCTTCATCCCATCCCGATGCGTTTCTGGCGCTCCACTCAGGGACGCGAGCCGGTCAGGGAGTGGCTGTCGAATTTACCAACCGATGACAAACGCGTGATCGGTCGAGATTTGGCGACGGTCCAATTCGGCTGGCCTATCGGCTTACCGGTCTGTCGGCCGATGGGTGCGGGTCTTTGGGAAGTGCGATCATCGCTTCCCAGCAAACGAGAAGCGAGACTTCTGTTTTGTTTTTATGATGGCGAAATTTTTGCACTCCATGCTTTCATAAAATCAACGCAAGAAACGTCCGTTGACGATTTGAAGCTCGCGACCAAACGCATGAAGGATGTTTCAGTATGAGTAAAAATCCGCATCACGGTTCGACCTTTGAAAGCTGGCTTGATGAGGAAGGTATCCGCGAAGAGGTCACAACGGGCGCGGTCAAGGCCGTGATTGCCTTGCAGATTGCTGACGCGATGAAGGCCAAAGGCTTGACCAAACTCGCAATGGCCAAAGAGATGAACACAAGCCGCGCGCAACTGGATCGCTTGCTTGATCCTGACAATACGAGCGTTACGCTCGATACGCTCCAACGCGCGGCAAAAATTGTCGGGCATGAATTGCGGCTTGAACTCGTTTAAACTCACCCCTCACCCGCCACCCGCCGCTCCAACGTCTCGGCCAATCGCACGGCTTCCTCATGCGCATCTTCGAGCGTTGAGCAGATGAGTGAGGCAGCATCTCCACCCCCTAAACGAAAACGACTCCAGCGCGAGCGCACTGGAGTCGGGGTGTTAGAACAGCCACCAAAACATGGCCGCAGCGCTTTTAGCCTTGCGAACTGGACATAACGCCGCCACCCCGACGTGAAGGCGTCAGGGCAGTTTAGTTTCGGCAGATGCACTGCCGGTTTTGGCGGGGTGTTCAAATCCCCGAGTCATGCGGTTGCATGACGTGAGGGAATAATAACAAGCCCCTCCTCAAACGCAAAATGCCCCGCGTCACTGCGCGGAGGGCTAAGAGTAGCCATACGCACTTGTTGCGCGCTTAAGTTGTAAGGAAAAATTTTAATGAAAAGCCTGGATCCCTTCCTATCGGCATTGCGGGCTAAGGCAACCCAAAGTTAATCACGCAAAAATTCTCGCCGCGCGCATTCATGCTGAAGGAAGCAGGGATTTAAGCGTTAAGCGCAACACCCGTTCGGCAGTATCATCAGCAGTATCACTTGATCCGGGCGCGATGTAATTGAAGTCGATGCCAGGTCCCAAAATCGCAAAGCCATGCACCATGACCCATAGGCCGAGTGCGATCTCAGAATGATTCACCTTGGGCCTGCCCGCTTTGGACTGAGCCTTTCCAACAGCGTCAATCAACAGAGAAAAGGCACGCATTGCGGCCTCAAGAAGCGTTTCGGATTTTTTCGCAGCGATCGTTGAAAACATGATCGTCAGCTGGGCCATATTGCCTTTACCAAAAGCAATATAGGCCATCAGCATCGCCTCTAATTGCCGCTCAGGGGAGCGGATTTGCTTTCCGGCCTCCCCGAGAGCCTGCGCGAGCCGTTCAAATCCATTCAAAGCAAGTGCCAGAATCAATTCATCCCTATCAGCAAAATGACGATAGGGGGCCGCATGAGATACGCCTACTCGGCGTGCGAGCTCCCGCAATGTTAGCGCATGAAGTCCTTCTTCTGTCAGAATTTTTAATCCGGCTTCCAAGAGCTCACGGCGAAGATCACCATGATGATAGGATTTTTCGATTTTGGTCGATCTACGCCTTACCATTTTCACCGATCCAATCACTCAAGTCCCACTATAATGTTGACAGCGCCTACATGACAATCCTAATAAATCGAGCATTGTCAGCTTTACCTAAGGGAAATTTGTCATGCGCCTCAGCCATAGTGTTGATATGACGATACCGGCCCATGCCGTCGATTTGTATAAATGGCTTACTGAAATGACCCCTGCCGAATACGAAACCTATTCCCAGGCGCATCGCGCAATGGGCAGTTGGTTCGAAAATGGATTTTTTCATATGGTAAATGTTGAAATGATCGGCAATGAAATGATCAAGCAACATTATATTTTGATAGAGCATCGACCAGATCGTATTGCCCTCTATTCGAAAGCTACGAAAGCCTATGTTCTCCGGTGGTTTCCGGCCATCGTTGGCGTTCCATGGATTGTTGAAGTCAACCCGATTGATGACAAGAAGAGCCGGCTTACTTGCACAATTGGCGCTGATTTCCCGAATATTGCTGTTCGCCTCGGTGCTTGGTTTAACGGTCTCGGCGGATTTTTCCTTTATCGCCATTTAATTGAAGAAAGCACCCAATTCGCACGCGATATAGAAAGTAAATTTTCAACTCTGGAGAAGTGACGCATAAAACGCGGCGAAGCCGTCTCAAACCGGCACGCGCACCGTCGCGCGCAAACCGCCCATCGGGCTATCGAGCAGCATCACATCGCCGCCATGGGCGCGGGCGATGTCGCGGGCAATCGCAAGGCCCAAGCCTGAGCCGCCTTCATCAATATTGCGCGCTTCATCAAGCCGCACGAAGGGTTTGAACACGTCGGCGCGCCGCTCTTCCGGAATACCGGGGCCGTTATCATCGACATGAATGAAGAGTGAGCGGCCATCTTCAACCGCCGCAAGTCCAATCTTTGTGCCATGGCGTTGCGCATTCACAACAAGATTGACGATGCAGCGTTTCAAACTATCACGCCGCACGGTCACAAGCGGATCTCCCGCAATATCAAGTGTGATCGTATGGCCTTGTCGTTCCGTCTCGTCTTTTACATCATCAAGCAACGCGCGAATATTCACGGGTTGCGCTTGTTCCGCACTTTCACCCCGCGCGAAGGCCAGATAGCCTTCAAGCATACGCGTCATTTCTTCGACGTCTTTTTTGAGCGCGTCGAGTTCGGGCGTCTCATCCATCATTTCGAGGGACAACCGGAATCGCGTCAAAATGGTGCGTAGATCATGGCTGACACCATTCAGCATGGCGGTGCGTTGTTCGATTGCACGTTCAATGCGACGCTTCATTTCAAGAAACGCGACACCGGCCTGCCGCACTTCGCGCGCGCCATGCGGACGATATTCAACATCGCGGCCTTTGCCGAAACTTTCAGCCGCTTGCGCGAGATGCAATACAGGTCGGATCTGATTACGCAAAAAGATAATTGCCACCACAAGCAAGATCAGCGACGAGCCGACCATCCAAAGAATGAAAATATGTGAATTTGACGCATAGGCTTGCGAGCGATGCGCCATCACGCGCAAGATCGACCAGTTAAGCTGCACACGGATTTCAACAAGATCGGAAGAGCCCACAGTATCGATCCAGAAGGGCTTTTTGATAAAGGCGCCGATCTCGTCGGACAAAGCGGAATCAAGAATGGAAAAGAAAGGCCTTGGACCGGGCATCGGCAATTTGCCTGGTGGCATGACTTCCATATCAAGACCTAATCGATTGCTCGCGATTTTGATTGTTGCATCAAGTGCAGAAGGCGAGCGATCTCGCTCCAGCACATCAATCACCGCCGCAATATCATGAACAACGGAAGCAGAGAGCCTTTGTGTCACCGTCTGCCAGTGGCGTTCCATGAATACATAAGCAACAACCGATTGCAGCAAGACAACCGGCGCGATGATAATGATCAATGCGCGCGCAAAAAGACCCTTTGGCATTTGCGCCGCAAGAAAGCGTGCAAAGCGTCGCCAGGCATTAATCAGCGGGTTGGTTGAAGGGACGTCTCGTTTGGCTGCCATGACGTCAATCCACCAAGAGCCGATAGCCAAGCCCGCGCACGGTTTGTAGATGCACGGGGTTTGACGGATCATCTTCAATCTTGCGCCGCAAGCGATTGATCTGCACATCGACTGTGCGGTCGCTCACAATATCGTCGCCCGCAATCGCTTCGCGCGGAATCGTTTCGCCCGGCTTTTGCGCGAGGATCGCCAAGAGTTCACGCTCACGATCAGTGAGCCTGATGATCTCATCATCGCGGCGCAATTCACGCCGATCAATCCGGAAGGAGAACGCGCCGAAGCGTATAACTTCGCGTGGTTCTTGCACGGGGGGCGTCTGCACCGCTTGTTTGCGGATCATATTATTGATGCGCAGCAAGAGTTCACGCGGCTCAAAGGGCTTTGGCAGATAATCATCCGCGCCGATCTCAAGCCCGGTAATGCGATCATCGACTTCATTGCGCGCGGTCAACATCAAAATCGGAACCGACGAGGTCTTGCGCAAATCGCGTGCAAAATCGAAGCCGCTCTCGCCGGGCATCATCACATCGAGAATAAGAGCATCGAAAACAAAGAGCCCCATGCGCGCACGCGCCTCGGTCGTGTCTTTGGCAACGGTCACGCGAAAGCCGTGATCCACCAAAAAGCGCCCGAGCAAATCGCGCAACCGCCGGTCATCATCCACAACCAAGATATGCGCCGCATCGGGCAGAAGCGGTGTGCGAGGTTTGGCCGCGTTCACTTTTGCGGTCCTTTCGACGCGATCATCTTCTGAACGGACGGACGCAATTCTGGCTCAATCATCGCACCCAAAAAGCGCCGCGCGGCCAGCGCGTCAGACGCACCGCATTCAGAAATTGCGCGCGCAATGCGACGCGTCTGCAGGGAGGCGAGATCACGCGCCAGTCTCTGCCCCGTTTCGGTGAGATGCAAATGACGCTGCCGCCGGTCTTCAATGCCTAATCGACTTTCAATAAAGCCTTGCGTGATCAATTCCTTCAACACGCGGTTGAGGCTCTGCTTGGTGATTTTCAGAATGTCCAACAATTCCGCGATAGTAAGACCCGGATTGCGATCGACAAAATGAATGACGCGATGATGCGCGCGGCCAAAACTGAATGTTTCAAGTAAGCGATCGGGGTCACCCACGAAGTCGCGATAGGCAAAAAACAACAACTCGATCAATTCATAGAGCGGTTCGGTTTCCCCGGCTTCGGGGATCAATGCAGCGGCTAAAGGTCCGTCCTGTCTCACGCCTGCCATCCTGTCCCCTCGGGGCACCGCTTGGGCTGTCCCCAAAATTACGTCAGCCTTGTTGACATATTTCAGGCGCATTGCTACCCGTCAAGCCAGAACGCTGCACCGAAGCTCGGGGAACGGCAAGGTTTTCCGAAGAACGGGCGCAGCGGCGGGGCGGCCAAAAGACCGCCAAAAAACACAAATGGAGCGCCCTATGTCCGTGATCCCTTTCGACCTTCGTGACGGTTATATCTGGCTCGACGGTAAGCTTGTTGAATGGAAAGAGGCGAAGCTCCATGTGTTAAGCCATGGTCTTCATTATGGCTCATCCGTGTTCGAAGGTGAGCGCGCCTATAATGGCAAGATTTTTAAAACCACCGAACATTCGGAACGGTTTCTGCGCTCCGCAAATATTCTCGATTTTGAAATTCCCTACACCGTCGCTCAATTGAACGAAGCCAAAGACTTGGTCGTGGCTAAAAACGGTTTCAAAAACTGCTATGTGCGCCCGGTTGCTTGGCGCGGCAGCGAGATGATGGCGGTTGCTGCACAACATGCTACGATCCATGTGGCCATTGCGACGTGGGATTGGCCGTCAATGTTTGATGTGGCGCAGAAGATGAAAGGCATTCGCTTGGATATCGCCGATTATCGTCGCCCTGATCCTCAAACTGCGCCCTGCGATTCAAAGGCCGCGGGCCTTTACATGATCTGCACAATTTCAAAACATCGCGCCGAGCGTAAAGGCTATGCCGATGCGATGATGCTTGATTGGCAAGGCCGCGTTGCAGAATGCACGGGCGCAAATATTTTCTTCACGCAAGGCGGCAAAATTCATACGCCGATTGCTGATTGCTTCTTGAACGGTATCACACGCCAAACGGTGATCGGCTTGGCTAAGGACCGCCAGATCGAAGTGATCGAACGGCGCATCATGCCGGATGAACTTGCAAACTTTGATGAATGTTTCATCTGCGGCACGGGCGCAGAAGTGACACCGGTTTCTGAAATCGGTCCTTACAAATTCACACCAAGCATGATCTCCCGCACCCTCGTCGAAGATTACTCGACAGCCGTCAACGCGTGATCCGGTGACATCTACGGTTGCGTCGAACGCCCTTTTACTGGGATAAGACCGGCCATGGCGTGGAATCAGGCAAGCTCGACCGAACGACGCGGCTACCATCACGGTAATCTCCGTGAAGCATTAATCGCGGCCGCGCTCGATTTGATCGAACAAAAAGGCGTGAGCGGTTTTACCGTCGCCGATCTTGCCCGCGCGGCGCAGGTTTCACCCGCTGCCCCCTATCGACATTATCGCGATAAAGAAGATCTATTGGCTGATCTCGCTCGGATCGGATTTGAACGGTTCGGCACGGCACTTCTCTCCGCTTGGGAACATGGCAAACCGGACCCCAAAACAGCTTTGATCCGGGTTGGGCGCAGCTTTCTCGATTTCGCACGTCAGAACCCGGCACTTTACTCGACGATGTTCGAATCAAGCCTGCCGATTGCTGCGCGCCCCGATTTGAGCGAAGTGGCAGATGCGTCTTTTCAGGTCCTGCGGATGGCCTGCGAAACCATCTTGGCGGAGTTCTCGGGAGGCACAAAGCCGCCCGCATTGATGGTCGCCCTCCATATTTGGTCCTTGTCCCATGGAATCGCGGGACTTTTCGTCCGTCCTGATCGTAGCTCGAGATCAATCCCGATCCCGCCTGAAGAGCTGCTTGAGGCCGCGGTTTTGATCTATCTTGAT
Source organism: Alphaproteobacteria bacterium (assembly GCA_037131735.1). GTDB lineage: Bacteria > Pseudomonadota > Alphaproteobacteria > Rhizobiales > Beijerinckiaceae > CAIUPE01. The sequence goes on along the minus strand of JBAXQM010000005.1, from coordinate 5,348 downwards.
GGTTTAAAATCTTCACCAAAATAATAGAACTGTCTCTCTCTTTTAGATGTCTGCACGAACAAACGCCGGTCGTCAGAAAGCTTGGTTCGCCGGTGGCGTTTCTGTTCACCTAAAAAAATGTTATCGGACCTGTCCTAACGGAAGCTCTAGCCGTGTCAGTATTGCAGAGCCGGATAATCCGTCTCAACAACCAAGGACGAGGACGAGACAATGCAGTACATGATGATGTTTTTTGAGAACGAGGTCGAGATTGCTTCAGAGCGCGACAGTGCCGAACGCACCGGACCTTATTGGGACGCTTGGAACGCCTATGTGAATGCGCTCTACCAGTCAGGCATCGTGCTCAAGGGCGACCCGCTCATGCCTCCGGATACGGCAACCACAGTACGAATCGAAGGCGGCAAACGCCTTGTGCAGGATGGACCCGTGGCGGCGACCAAGGAACAGCTGGGCGGTTATGTTGTCATCGAAGTACCGGACCTCGATGCGGCGCTGTCTTGGGCGGCGCGCTGTCCAGCGGCATCTCACGGGGCAATAGAGGTACGCCCCCTGCGGCCACTGCCTACCCAACGCTAAACAGTGGAGGGCGGCCCTCAAGAACAAGGGCGACGGGCGGCGGAGAACGCTGCCCGCACCTCTTATGGGCGCCTTCTCGCCTATCTTGCACGACAATGGCGGGATGTTGCCTCTGCGGAAGACGCTCTCGCCGGGGCGTTTGGTCGGGCACTCGAAATCTGGCCTATACAAGGCGTGCCAACCAACCCCGATGCATGGCTTTTGGTCGTGGCGCGCAACCTTCTGCGCAATGGAGCGCGCGCGAAAAAAACACGCGAGCAAATGGCCGACAGCCTTCTCGTGTTGTCACCTACAGAACATGAAGACATGCCCATTATTGCTGACAAGCGGCTCGAGCTGATGTTTGTGTGCGGCCATCCGGCAATCGATCCGTCCGCGCGTACGCCGCTAATGCTGCAAACCGTGCTGGGGCTGACAGCAGAGCGTATTGCATCGTCGTTTCTGGTTTCGCCCGACACGATGGGCAAGCGGCTGAGCCGGGCCAAAGCGCGCATCAAGGACATCGGGATTGCCTTTGAAGTGCCAGAGGAAAACGAACTCAGCGAGCGCATGGAGTGTGTGCTGGAGACAATCTATGCAGCCTATGGGCAGGGCTGGGACAGCGTGGGCGGTGATGATCAGACGCACAAAGGGTTGACCGAAGAAGCAATCTGGCTGGCGCGCGTGCTTGCAGAATTAAAGCCAAGAGATGCTGAAGCGCTTGGCCTTTTGGCGCTGATGTTGTTCTGCGAAAGCCGTCGGGCCGCACGGCAAGTGGATAAGCAATATGTGCCCTTCGCCGAGCAGAATACAGCGCTCTGGGATCTGCCATTGGCAAAAGAAGCCGAGGAAAAATTGCGGAGGGCTGGGAGGCTCAAGCAGCCGGGGCGTTTCCAACTGGAAGCCGCGATCCAGTCTGTGCTCGTGCATTCGCGTTTGACGGGCGCCGATATGCGCCTTCAAACATGGACCCTCTATGGGTTACTCGCGCAGAAAGCACCCACAATTGGCAATCTGGTGGGGCTTGCTGCCGCAACAGCTGAGGTCCATGGCCCGGAAGCGGGTCTCAATGAATTGGCCGAACTGCCCGAAGCCGTTACCAGGGACTATCAGCCATTCTGGGCGCTCAAAGCCCAATTGCTGCAGCAGCTGAACACCGACCAAATTGCGACGACAGCGGCTTTCACGCGGGCCATAGGTCTGACAGAGGATGGAGCCGTGCGCGCCTATCTCATTGATAAATCATCGGAACCGACTGATTTACCATTGGAATCGGCCACTCCGAGTACTCGGCGCCTGCCCGCCCTATAAATTCTTACCAAACCTTAATGCCAATTCATCTTGACGAATGTCTCGGCTCACTCCATATATGTAAATGTTATTTACATTTACTTCGGCAGGAGCGAAGTATGGTCAGATCGATCATCTATAAACTTGATGAATGGGGGCGGCCCGCTTGGCTCGCCGCCATGATTAGCGGATTTGTTGTGTTCTGGCCCGTTGGCCTTGTGGTCCTTTATTACATGATACGGAGCGGAAGAATGCGCTGCAGCAATTGGGCCTATGCCTATGGAGAAGACGGCCGCACCTCGTGGGGCCGAGACAAATGGAACCGGAAAATGGACCGGCTCCAAACCAGAATGGACCGTATGCGGTCCTTCTTTGGTCATGACGAACAAGAGAAGGGCGAACGCGCGCCCTTTTTCAAACCGACGGGAAATCGCGCTTTTGATGATTATCGGGAAGAAACACTCGATAAATTAGAACGCGAAGCGGATGAATTCCGCACATTCCTCGATCGGCTCCGTCATGCGAAAGACAAGGCTGAATTTGATCAGTTCATGGCTGATCGTCGTTCATCAAATGATGCGCCTTCAAATTCGCCAAGAGACGCATAAGCGCTCGACGCTGATCATGATTGAATAGCGTCAGAGTTGTAATCGAGAAGGCCGGAGTTTAATCGCTCCGGCCTTTTTCTTTTTCTAAAAAATAACGCTTAAAGATCCGCAGCAACAAGGATGCGGTTTGATTCTGGCCTTCCCCGCGCTTCTTCATCCAATCCGTAATGTTTGGCGAGAAGCGCGAGACCTTGTGTGAGAACATGTTTGGCGGAACGTTGCTTCCACCCTCTTTCCCGTTCAACCCGTTCAAGCCCTTTTAAGAAGCAACAAATATCGATCACGGGACCCGCAAAACGCTCACCCATCGCATCAATCGCTTTCCGCATGCGCATTTGTGCGGCAATCATTGAATCGCTTGCGTGGCCTTCTTTGCCCGTTCTTGAGGCGGCACCCATGCCAAAACGCGACCAATCAATGCTCACGCGCGGTGAAAGTCCGGCACGTTCAAAATCGGCGCGTAATCTTTCACCTGCGACAAAAGCCGAAGCGGAAACAAATGGCTGTCCATCTTTCCCTTTGCGGCGCGCTAACCAGAGAAGCGGACTCTCTTTCTGATTGACGAAATTTTCGCGTCGCCCCTCGGGTGCCTCAATCGATTGAAGGACTAAATCATTTCGATGAATATTTTTGGGCACATGTCCGGCGGCAACCAGCGCAGCGCGGCCTTCAGTCGTAATTAACAACCGCGCCGCACTGCCGCGCGCATTCCATGCGGCCATGCCCCGTTCAACAAGCGTTTCACCGGTGCGCGCACGCACAAGGGATACCGCAAGAGTGATGCCTTTATGGCGCTTTGCCAGCGCGAGATATCCGTCGCGCATCGCCCGCGCGCCAAAGCCGCCTTCATCGGCAAGTGCAACAAGACAACGCCGTTCTTCTGAACTGAGAGACGGGCTTTGGGTCGTTTGCGGCTCAGTCTTCACAGTCATCGGGCGCTCCTCTCTTTTGATAAAATTACCTTACGGAAGAGTAGAGAGGATTGTCTCAATTTGTCAAGAATTTTATGATTATATTCCTATAAATTTGAATGACCAGATCAATCTCCCGACCCCCAGAATCATTCCTCGGTACAGGTTTTCCGCTCACCATTCCCAGAAGGCATTTTCTGGCACGTCGTCACGCCAAGATGCCGCGTGGGTTTGGGCGCACCCGCCACTTTCACGCTTTTGGGCATGGCAACAGTTGTGGGCAGATTATCGGCAGGCAAAACACGATTGCGGGTTGCGCCATATTGCACCATCACCGCTGCGCCGGGTTTGAAAACGACATCCTCCGTTGCCTGTCTTTGATCAATCACTTCGGTTGACCCATCGGTGAAGGCGATTGTGTATTCATAGCCATTGCCTGTTTCATAGACTTGCTGCGCAACCGCTCCGGCAAGAGCTCCGGCAATCGCCCCTTCAAGCGCCGCGGTTTCCGAATGCCCATAGCCCGCGCCTGCCGCGCCCCCGAGAAGAAGGCCTCCACTGGTTCCTATCGTCGGATCGGAGCGAATATTGACTTGCTTGACGGCCAAGACCGTTCCGAACTTCACTTTAAAGGCTTGCCCCGCATCACCCAAAGCTACGTCATTAACGCTGCGATTAACGCACGCCCCGAGCGACAAGGCGATCATGCATGCGGCGACAAGGCCTAGCCTCATTTTATTATGGATCATAGCTCCGCCTCACCCGCTCAAAACGCCCATCGCGGGCGCTGTCCTATGGTGACGGATTGGCGCGCGTCCTGTACCTGTCACATGTGACAGGGTGCGAGAGACTAAAGGGAGCCTGAACAATGGCGCTTCACTTCGACGAATATGAATATTTCCGCCGCCGCCATCGTCTGATTGATGTCATGGAGGAGCAGAACCTTGAGGGCATGCTGCTTTTCCAGCAGGAGAGCATGTATTGGCTCACGGGCTATGATACGTTCGGCTTTTGCTTTTTTCAGGCAATCTATCTGTCCGCTGATGGCCGCATGGCGCTGCTGACGCGCTCGGCCGATTTGCGCCAAGCGCAACATACCTCGAACCTCACCGATATTCGAATCTGGAAAGACGGACGCGATGCCAATCCGTCGCGCGATCTTTTGGCACTGGTGAAGGACCTTGGCGGCGCAGGAAAGCGCATCGGCGTCGAATATGAAAGCTATGGTCTCGTTCATTCAAATGGCAAAAAACTCGAAGCCGCCTTTGAAGGCCAGGCAACGCTGATTGATGCCTCCGATATTGTTACGCGTTTGCGCGCGGTGAAATCGGAAGCAGAAATTTCCTATGTGCGCGAAGCTGCGCGCCTGTCCGATCTCGCGGATCGCGCGGGGATCGAAGCCATTCGCGCCGGTGCGGATGAAGGCGATATTCTCGCCGCGCAACATAATGCGGTGTTCAAAAATGGCGGTGATTATCCGGGCAATGAATTCATCATTGGCTCGGGCCGTGACGCGCTCTTGTGTCGCTACAAATCCGGACGCCGCAAACTCGATACCAATGATCAAATCACGCTCGAATTCGCAGGCGTCTATCGGCATTACCATGCCGCGCTGATGCGCACGGTTGCCGTTGGCACGCCGCGGCCTTTGCATCTCAAATATCATCAAGCCGCTAAAGACGCGCTGCTCGCCTGTGAGGCCGCGCTGAAGCCTGGCGCAACGGCGGGCGACGTCTTTGCCGCGCATACGCGCGTACTGGACGAGCACGGCCTCTCCTCCCACCGGCTAAATGCCTGCGGCTATTCGCTGGGCGCCAAATTCACGCCGAGCTGGATGGATTGGCCGATGTTTTATGAAAACAATGACTGGCCGATTGTGTCGGGCATGGTGATGTTCGCCCATATGATTTTGATGGATTCGGAGACCGAAACCGCCATGTGCCTTGGCCGCACCTATCTTGTGGGCGAAAAAGGCGCGGAAGTG
>JBAXQM010000004.1:0-149969 GCA_037131735.1 Alphaproteobacteria bacterium | reverse complement strand
CCGCAGCCGCGCTAAGGCGATCAATTTCGGAATCACTTATGGTATCTCGGCCTTTGGCCTCGCCAATCAATTGGGAATCGGCCGCGAAGAAGCGGGTGCTTATATCAAGAAATATTTCGAGCGTTTTCCCGGCATCCGAGACTATATGGACGCGACGAAAAAATTCGCACGCGACCATGGCTATGTCGAAACCGTCTTCGGACGGCGTTGTCATTATCCGCAAATTAATTCGTCAAATCCGTCCGAGCGTGCGTTTAATGAGCGCGCCGCGATCAATGCACCTATTCAAGGAACGGCGGCCGATATTATTCGTCGCGCGATGATTCGCATGGATGATGCGCTTCATCATGCCAAGCTTAAAGCAACGATGTTGCTGCAGGTCCATGACGAATTGATTTTTGAGGTGCCCGACGCAGAAGTCGATGCGACGATTACGGTTGTCAAAAAGATCATGCAGGACGCGCCGCATCCCGCCGTGCATTTGGCAGTTCCGTTGCAAGTCGATGCGCGTGCCGCGAAGAATTGGGACGAGGCGCATTGATGAGCACGCTTCCCACACTCTCGTCCGATGAACTCGAGCGATATGCGCGTCACATTGTGTTGCGTGATGTTGGCGGGCCGGGACAGCAAAAGCTCAAAGGCGCACGTGTTTTAGTCATCGGTGCAGGCGGATTGGGCGCACCTTTATTGCAATATCTCGCCGCTGCGGGTGTCGGTACAGTGGGTATTGTTGATGATGATGTTGTCTCTTTATCCAATCTGCAGCGACAGATTATTCATGGCACGTCCGATGTTGGACGCGCGAAGACCGAGAGTGCGCAAGAGGCACTCTATCGCATCAATCCGCATGTAAAAATTGAAGCGCATCATACACGTCTCACGCCGGAGAACGCCGCATCCTTAATCGCGTCTTATGATGTGATTGCCGATGGATCGGATAATTTTTCAACACGTTATCTCGTGTCGGATATATGCTATCGCGAGAAAAAGCCGCTTGTAACGGCAGCACTTGGTGCCATGGATGCAACGGTCACAACGCTTCGTCCCTTCGAGACGGGCGCGGATGGCAAACCCAATCCCACTTATCGTTGTTTGTTTCCGGAGCCGCCGCCTGCAGGCACGGTGCCCGCTTGCGCGGAAGCCGGTGTGCTTGGTGCCCTTGCTGGCCTTGCAGGAAGCTTGATGGCGCTCGAAGTGATCCGCGCGATTGTTGGATTTGGTGAGCCGCTGGTCGGTAAGCTCTTGATGATTGACGCACGCGCGATGCGGTTTGAAACCGTGCGCTACACTTGGGATTCAGATAATCCGTTGAGCGGTGTCAGTACATCACTCTGATTGCGAGATTCGCGTCGCTGCATATTTGGAATTATGCAGGATCACTTTCGCGCCAATCTCGACGCGATTGTAAAGATCAGCCACATCTTCATTGAGCATGCGCACGCAACCGCTCGACACTTGTTCGCCAATCGTCCAGGGCTCATTGGTGCCGTGAATGCGGAAGAGAATATCCTGCCCATTCTGATAGAGATAAAGCGCGCGGGCACCGAGCGGGCTATCAACGCCGCCTTCCATGCTCGCGGGTAAATTCGGAATCAGTGCACGCATATTCGCCGTGGGAATCCAATCGGGCCAAGCCCCTTTGCGGCCAACACTCGCATTGCCTTGCCAGGAGAAGCCACGACGACCGACACCTATGCCATAACGGATGGCTGTACCATCGCCCGGATAAAAATAGAGATGGCGGCCATCAATATCGACGACAATCGTATTGGCCGGATACTCTTCGGGAGCTGATATTGTTTGGCGCCGCAAATCGGAACGCAATTTTGAGCGATCAACAAGCGGGATATTATAGGGCTCATCCGGAATCGAGCCGACATACCATTGATCAGCGTCATCGGGTGGGGCGATCGGCTGATATGTTTCAGCATTCGCCGAGGCAACGCGCGTCTTTGTTTCCGCGCTTGTCTCTGTAGCAAAGGCCTGCGGAGCAGAGACAATCAATCCCAAGCCCAGCGCTGCAATCAGAAAGGAGGGTAAACCACGCATCATTGTCCCGAATCCGTTAAACGCACACCTGAAGTGGCCGTTAAGATACTGCCTAAATTGATAAGAATTCATTATCAGGCAGCGGTTCGGGCGCCATTAGGCGCGTAACGTAGCTCCCGTCTTTTTCTGCACCTCAGCAATGATGCGGGTGGACACCGCTTCGATCTCGGCATCGGTCAGTGTCTTATCGGTCGGCTGCAAGGTGACGGCAATCGCCACCGAGATTTTGCCTTCCGGCACGCCCGGACCTTCATAGACGTCGAACACCGTCATATCGCTGATCAGATTACGCTCGCCGGCTTGGGCCGCCTTCAGAATATCGGCAGCGGCGACGTTTTTCTCAACGATGAAGGCGAAGTCGCGGCTCACCGGTTGGAACTCGGAGAGAACCAGCTTCGGCTTCATTTTGGTCGGCCGTGCTTTCGGCGGCGGCAAGGCATCGAGCGTGATCTCGCAGGCGATGATCGGTCCCTTGGCATCGAGCGCGTCGAGGATGCGCGGATGAATTTCGCCAAAGGCGCCCACAATCATTTTGGGGCCAAATTGAAGCGTGCCTGAACGGCCCGGGTGGAACCATGACGGTCCGCCTTGTACGATCTGTAATCCCGCCGTCGGAATGCCAAGCGCTTCTAAGAGCGCCAGCGCATCAGCTTTGGCTTCAAAGACGTCGAGCGCACCAGCACCCTGCCAATGACGGCCGAGGCCCTTTGCGGCTGCGAGGCCGCGACGCAGAGAGGTCGCCGCAATCGTCTGTTCATTGGGCTTATCACCCGCAAAGACCTGCCCGACTTCGAAGAGCGCTACATCATGGAAGCCGCGATCAGCATTGCGTTGCGCGGCTTTGATGAGGCCCGGCAAGAGGCTCGGGCGCATATCTGAGAGATCAGAAGCAATCGGATTAGCGAGCGCCAATTCCGGTTTGCCACCGCCGAAGACTTCCGCCTCCGCCTTCGAAATAAAAGACCATGTCACGGCTTCCACAAGGCCGCGTGTTGCTAAAGCACGTTTGGCGAGACGCGTGCGCTTTTGAATGAGAGTGAGAACGGGCTTCGGTACCGCAGCGATTTCACGCGGAAACGGCACAGCTTCAACCTGATCAAGCCCCGCAATGCGCATGATCTCTTCAACGAGATCGGCTTTATCTTCGACATCCGGACGCCATGACGGCACGGCGACCTTCACGTCTTTGTCATTGCCTGACACCCAGAAGCCGAGCTCGGTGAGGATCGCTTTCATTTCCGGAACGAGCAGTGAGAGTCCGGTTAAGCGCTTCACTTCCGACCATGGGAAACTGATGATCTTTTCAGGCGCGGGAACTTCACCGGCAACGCGTGCCTCGCTTGCTTCGCCACCGCAAAGGTCAAGGACCATTTTCGTTGCGAGATCGAGACCCGGTACACAGAATGCCGGATCAACGCCGCGTTCGAACCGATAACGCGCATCCGTATTGATGCCAAGCGCACGACCTGACCGCGCAATGTTCAACGGATCCCACAATGCGGATTCAATCAACACATCGGTTGTGTGCTCATCACAGCCTGAATGTTCGCCACCCATAATGCCGGCGATTGATTCAACGCCATTGTCATCACAAATCACAACAACGGAGGGATCAGGTTTGTAAGTCTTACCATCGAGTGCGAGAATCTCATCGCCATCTTTCGCGTGACGAACCACAAGATTGCCCTTCACTTTTTTCGCATCAAAAACGTGTAACGGGCGACCGCGATCAAAAGTGATGTAATTCGTAATATCAACAAGTGTGTTGATCGGACGAAGACCAATCGCTTTCAAACGACGTTGCATCCAGTCAGGGCTTGGGCCGTTCTTCACGCCACGAACAAGACGTAAGGCAAATGCGGGAGCGAGATTTTTTTGGTCGGAAGCAAAATTCAATTTCACTTCGACAGGACAAGCGCCATTGCCTTTGATCGGCGGTAAATCATGCCGCTTGAGTGAGCCAAGTCCAGCCGCTGCGAGATCGCGCGCAATACCATAAACACCGAGCGCGTCGGAGCGATTAGGCGTAATCGCCACATCGATCACCGGATCATCAACACCGGCATAATCAACATAGCGCACGCCCACCGGGGCATCGGCAGGCAAATCGATAATGCCTTCGTGATCTTCTGAAAGTCCAAGCTCAAAGGCCGAGCACAACATACCGGCTGATTCAACACCGCGCACAACGCCCACCGTGATCGTGATGTTTTTTCCTGGAATAAATGTGCCGGGCGGCGAGAAGACGCTCTTCATACCCGCACGCGCATTGGGTGCTCCGCAGACGACTTGCACAGGCTTACCATCGCCGGTGTCCACCATACACACACGTAAACGATCTGCATTCGGATGTTGTTCAGCGGAGATCACATGCGCTGTGATATAGGGCGCTAAAACTTTCGCAGGATCTTCGACGCTTTCAACTTCGAGACCGACGCGCGTGAGCGCTTCAACGATTTGATCAAGTGAAGCCGCTGTATCAAGATGCTCTTTGAGCCAGGAGAGTGTGAATTTCATGATGACTCTCCTTATACGCTCAAGCCGCCGGCAAGCGTCGGCAAATCAAGCGGTCTGAATCCATAATGTGAGAGCCAGCGTAGATCCGCTTCAAAGAAGGGGCGCAGATCCGGCATGCCATACTTCAGCATGGCGATACGATCGATACCCATGCCCCAGGCAAAGCCTTGATATTCGTTGGGATCCAGACCGCAATTGCGGATGACATTGGGATGCACCATGCCGCAGCCCAAAATTTCGAGCCAGTCTTCACCTTCGCCAAAGCGGATTTCACCGCCTCTGCGCGAGCATCGAATATCGACTTCCACTGATGGTTCCGTGAACGGAAAGAAGCTCGGACGGAAACGCATCTTTACATCATCGACTTCGAAGAAGCTCTTGCAGAATTCAGCCAAGATCCATTTCAAATGGCCGAGATGCGAACCCTTATCGATTACAAGACCTTCGACTTGATGGAACATCGGCGTATGCGTCTGGTCCGAGTCACACCGATAGGTGCGGCCCGGGATGATCACGCGCAGTGGCGGCTTCACACTCATCATTGTGTGAATTTGAACAGGGCTTGTATGTGTACGCAGAAGTTTGCGTTCGCCCTTCTCGTCCGGATTGAAGAAGAATGTATCGTGCATTTCACGCGCCGGATGGCCAACGGGAAAATTGAGTGCCGTGAAATTGAAAAAATCCGTTTCGATATCGGAGCCTTCAGCAACCGAAAAACCCATATCGGCAAAGATTGTCGTGAGTTCATCAATCACTTGGCTGATCGGATGAATGCGTCCGCGTGCAGCAGGGCTTTGTGGTAAAGGCAGCGTGACATCAACGCGCTCGCTTTGCAGGCGCTGATCGAGGGCTGCCGATTTAAGCGCATCGCGTTTTGTTGTGAGTGCCTCTGTGACGCGATCACGAAGGCCGTTGATCAGCGGGCCTTTTTCTTTGCGCTCGTCCGGCGTCATCGCGCCAAGCGTTTTGAGCAACCCTGAAATCGATCCCGCTTTGCCCAGCGCGGCAACACGCACGGCTTCAAGAGCGGCCTCATCTGATGCGGCAGCAATGGCGTTCACCAATTCGGTTTCGAGCGCGGAGAGATCGGTCATAGGCTTAATCCGATTGTTGTATGAAAAAAGCCCGCGATTAGACTCGCGGGCCTTGAAGCGGTTCGACGATGATGTCGGAGCGTTGCTGAATCAGGCAACCGCCGGCAATGCCGCTTTGGCCTTCGCAACAAGCGCAGCGAATGCCGCTGGCTCGGTGATGGCGAGATCGGAGAGCACCTTACGGTCAACCGAAATGCCCGCCTTGTTGAGGCCGTCAATGAAGCGCGAATAAACGAGACCATGCTCACGCACGGCAGCATTCAGACGCTGAATCCAGAGCGCACGGATCGTGCGCTTCTTGGCGCGACGGTCACGTGTTGCATATTGCATGGCACGATCGACAGCGGCCTTTGCAGCGCGGATCGTGTTTTTGCGGCGGCCGTAAAATCCTTTAGCGGCCTTGTAGGTTTTCTTGTGTTTGGCGTGGGATGTTACACCCCGTTTGACGCGTGCCATGGCTGATCTCCTTTAGGAATGAATGAAGCGAAAATACAAAAGCCCTGGCGATCAGCCGTTGGGCAGGAAGTATTTCTTGACGTTGTAGCCGTCAGTCTCGAACAGCACATTGGTGCCACGCAGATTACGGATCTGCTTGTTCGTGCGCTTGATCATGCCGTGGCGTTTGCCGGCTTGGGCATAGACGACTTTGCCCGATCCGGTGATCTTAAACCGCTTTTTGGCGGCCGATTTGGTCTTCATCTTGGGCATTTTGCTCTCCATTCAGCGAATTACTTCGCCGATTTTTAAAAAAATGCAGTGCGTTTCCGCGCTGTTCGTCTCGTTATGAGCGAAAATGACCGCCACGGCAGCCCTTACCGGCCGGGCGATCGAAGGCGGTTTGATAGAAGAAAAGCCCCGGCAATGCAACCGCTGGCGGGTTTAAATTTTTTGCGCGGACAGACAGATTTTCTCGTAAAATCATAACCATGAGTGATTCCGACCTTATTTTACCGCCCGATGGCCGCCAATCCGAGACGGCACTCCTCGTTGCCCGCGGCACAAGGCGCCTTTTGACGAGCTTGGGCTTTGTGTCTGTGACTGAAATGACGTTGGCCTCCGGTCGGCGGGCAGATCTCGTGGCGCTCGCCGATGACGGGACCGTCTGGATTGTCGAAATCAAATCGAGCATTGAGGATTTTCGGGTCGACCAGAAATGGCCGGACTACCGGTTTCACTGCGATCGGCTGTTTTTTGCCATTCCGGAGCATGTTCCGGTCGAAATTATGCCCGAAGATGCGGGTTTGATCCTCGCTGATGCCTATGGCGCGGCGGTGTTACGCGAGGCGCCCGAACATAAAATGCCTGCCGCAACGCGGAAAGCGATGCTGGTCCGGCTTGCCCGCGCCGCCGCCGACCGGCTTCACAGGCTCGCGGATCCCGATCGTCGGCCGGGGCAGTGAGAATGCCAGAGCGTTAAGCGTCGGCCATTTTCTCGAACTGCCCCGCTTTGCGGAAGCGGTAGAGATAGCTTGGCACGACGTTCTCAATCGTTTCGCCTTTGATGCCCATACCTTCGAGGGTCAGGCCCGCTTGAGCGGATTCCGATGAGACAACATTATCCGACTGCAGCAAGGTCACTTGATCACGGGTGAGCTGCAACGCATGCGGCAAAAGGCCGAATGAAACCGCGTCCGCGATTTCCATCACACCAGCCTGCAACCGCGCGAGCGGGAAGGGGAGCGGGAGTAGCGCACGCTTGCGATTGGTGATTTTTAAAACTGCTTCCATCAATTCGCGGAAGCTCTTCACTTCGGGGCCGCCGAGTTCATAGGTCGCGCCGGGCTTCAACGCGCCATCAACGGCACGGGCTACAGCTTCGGCGACATCGCCGACAAAGACGGGCTGGAATTTTGTGTGGCCGCCGCCAATCAAAGGCAGAGCGGGCATCACGCGGGCCAAAGCGGCGAAGCGGTTGAAGAAATCATCCTCAGGGCCGAACACGATGGAAGGGCGCAGAATGATCGCATCTTTCACTGCCGATTTGACGGCGTCCTCGCCCGCGGCCTTGGAGCGCGCATAGACAGACGGAGACTCAGCATCGGCGCCGATGGCCGACATCTGGACAAAGCGCGAAATACCCGCGCGGGCAGCAGCGTCGGCAATTGCCTTTGCGCCATTGGCCTGAACGATGTGGAAACGCTGGCGACCTTTTTCAGCTAAAATACCGACGAGATTGACGACCGCATCAGATCCTTGGACGGCGCGGGCCACCGAGTCCGGATAACGCAGATTGGCCTGAACGGCATGAATCTGGCCGACATTGCCCAATGGCTGCAGAAAATTCGCGAGATCTGGCCGACGCACCGCCACCCGCACCCGATAGCCGCGTTTGGCGAGTGCGCGCACGACATGGCGCCCGATAAATCCCGATCCGCCGAAAACGGTAACTAGCTGCTCGGATGGATGAGCCATGATACGCTCCTTAAAACCTTCAAAAATTCTCGTCCGGTGATAATCCGGCTTTTCAGATTTGGAAAGTCCGCCAAAAGACCCGCTTTCCGCGCGCTGTCACGAAAAATAGCGTGTCAGAAAGCCACGATAGATCGCTTCAAGTTTAACGATATCGGCAACTGGCACACGCTCATCAATCTGATGCATCGTTTGGCCGACCAAACCGAATTCAATCACGGGGCAATAATTCTTGATGAAGCGCGCATCCGACGTGCCGCCGGAGGTTGAAAGCTCGGGACGAATACCGGTGGAGCCTTCAATCGACTCAATCGCCATATCAACAAACGGCCCCGGTGCGGTGACGAATGAATCGGCATTCGAAGGTTCGAAGCTCACCGAGTAACGCACGCTGTTTCCGGCAATTACGCGAAGCCGATTTTCGATTTCTGCTTTGAGCGTGTCTTGCGTCCAGCGATCATTGAAGCGGATATTGAAACTCGCGCGTGCGGCTTGCGGAATCACATTCGACGCTTTGTTACCGACATCAATCGTCGAGAATTCAAGATTGCTCGGAGGGAAATGATCCGTGCCGTGATCAAGCGGCTCTTCATTCAAACCCGCAACCAGTTTCACAATGCCGCGAATGGGATTTTCAGCCAGATGCGGATAGGCGATATGGCCTTGCTTGCCTTCAACCACGAGATGACCGCTCAATGATCCGCGACGACCAATCTTGATCATATCGCCTAAACGATTGGGATTTGTGGGTTCACCAAGAAGGCAGTGATCAAATTTTTCACCACGTGCTTTTGCCCAATCAAGGAGTTTTACGGTACCATTTACGGCGGGGCCTTCTTCATCGCCTGTAATCAAAAACGCAATCGAGCCTTTGAAATTGGCGCCTTGCTCTTCAATAAAATTCAACGCGGCAGAAACAGAGGCGGCAACGCCGCCTTTCATATCGGCCGCACCGCGTCCATATAAAATGCCATCAACAATTGCGCCGGAAAAAGGCGCTTTCGTCCAGCGTGTTTCATCTCCTGTCGGCACAACATCCGTATGGCCTGCAAAGACAAGACATGGGGCTTCTGTGCCCATGCGCGCATAAAGATTATCGACATCCGGCGTATTCTCGTCCGAGAAACTTACGATGTGACTCTCGAATCCGTGCTCTTTCAAAACCGCATCAAGCAAGCGCAGCGCGCCGCCATCTTCAGGCGTAACTGAAGGACATTGAATAAGCGCTTGCGTTAACGCGACAGGATCTTTGGGATTAATCGACACTGGAATTAGTCGCGCAGTAATTCATTGATGCCCGTCTTTGCACGCGTTTTGGCATCAACTTTTTTCACAATCACAGCGCAATAAAGCGATGGGCCCATTGTGCCATCCGGCAGCGGCTTGCCCGGCATAGAGCCGGACACAACAACCGAATAAGGTGGCACCTGGCCCATATGCACTTCACCCGTTTCGCGATCCACGATCTTTGTCGATTGACCGATGAATACGCCCATCGAAATCACGGAGCCTTCACCGACCACAACGCCTTCGACAACTTCTGAGCGCGCACCAATAAAGCAATTATCTTCGATGATGGTTGGACCCGCTTGCACGGGCTCCAACACACCGCCAATACCGACGCCGCCGGAGAGATGCACATTCTTGCCGATCTGCGCACAGGAGCCGACAGTGACCCACGTATCAACCATCGTGCCCGTATCGACATAGCCGCCGATATTGACGAAAGACGGCATGAGGATCGCGCCCGGCGCGATATAGGCGCCGCGGCGCACAGTGCAATTCGGAACCGTGCGGAATCCGGCTTTTGCAAAATCCGCTGCCGTCCATCCGTCAAACTTCGAGGGGACCTTGTCCCACCAGCTCGAACCGCCGGGACCGCCGGAAATCATCACATTGTCATTCAGCCGGAAGGAGAGAAGTACCGCCTTCTTCAGCCACTGATGGGTTGACCAGGAGCCATCCGCCTCTTTCGTCGCCACACGCATTTCGCCCGAATCGAGTTTCTGCAGGGCGAACTCGACGGCGTCACGGACTTCACCCTTGCTCGAAGGGTTCAATTCGGTGCGCTTTTCCCAAGCGGCGTCGATAACGGAGGCGAGCGCGTCGTGTGCCATGGCATTTCGTCCCATAAATTGGAGTAAAGAGCGGCGCGCTTCTTACCAAGAGGCGGCCTTTATGTCACCTTGGCCACCCTGGCCTTTTTGTCACGTGGAAGCTGGTTATGCGCCTGTTTATCAAGTCCCCTCTCGCCACTCTCGAGCCCAAAGCGGCGGGGGGCCTTGTCATTGAGGGCGGCCGGATTGTCGAGCTGGTTGCGGCGGGTGGTGCGCCTTCTCAAACGGTTGATCAAACCTTCGACGCCTCGCGTCATGTTGTCTTGCCGGGGCTCATCAACACGCATCATCATTTTTATCAGACCCTGACCCGTGCGCATCCCGCTGCGATCAACAAGGAATTATTCCCTTGGCTCAAAGCACTTTATCCAATTTGGGCGCGGCTTGATCCAGAACGATTCCGCATCGCCGTGCGTCTGGCGCTCATTGAATTGTTGATGTCGGGCTGCACCACGGCGGCGGATCATCATTATCTTTTTCCCGCGGGCCTTGATGAAGCCATCGACATCGAAGTCGATGAGGCGCGAAAACTCGGCATGCGTATGACGGTGACGCGCGGTTCGATGAATCTCTCGCAAAAAGATGGTGGCCTGCCGCCGGACTCAGTTGTGCAAGATGAAGATACAATTCTGGCTGATAGCGAAAGATTATTGAGCCGCTATCATGACAAGAGCGAAGGTGCGTCTATTCGTGTGGCGCTCGCGCCTTGTTCGCCGTTCTCGGTGACCAAACGCTTGATGAGCGAAAGCGCGGCACTCGCCGAAAAATATGACGCACGCCTTCACACGCATTTGGCCGAGACAAAAGACGAAGATGCCTATTGCGCGGAAGTCTATCATTGCCGCCCGATTGAATTGCTCGAAGAGGTCGGCTGGCTCACGCCGCGCACTTGGTTGGCGCATGGCGTGCATTTTACTGCGGATGATTGCACCAAGCTCGGCAGACATGGTGTGGGTATTTGCCATTGCCCGACCTCGAATGCGGTGCTCGCATCAGGCTTTTGCAAAACGCGGGAATTGGAACGTGCGGGTGCGCCCGTTGGCTTGGGCGTTGATGGATCAGCCTCGAATGATTCCTCCAATATGATGGAAGCCGTGCGTCACGCTTTGATGGTCAATCGCTTGCATTATGAATCAGCTGAAGCGGTCACCCATTTTGATGCGTTGCGCTGGGCCACAGAAGGTTCGGCGCGCTGTTTGGGGCGTGATGATATTGGTCAGATTGCGGTTGGCAAACAGGCAGATCTTGCGCTCTTCACATTAGACGAACCGCGTTTTTCCGGCGGGCATGATCCGCTTGCGACGCTGGTTCTCTGCGGTGCGCATCGCGCTGATCGCGTAATGATTGGGGGCGAATGGCGCGTGGTTGAGAGTATGCCGGTAGGAATTGATCTGCAGAAATTGATGGCCGATCATAAACAAGCGGCGCAGCGGTTCATTTAATTATACCGTCATTGCGAGCGTGAGCGAAGCAATCCAGTTGATGATTCAAGAAGGAATGCAATGGCAACACCTCGTCTAAACGGTAACCACTATCTGGATTGCTTCGCGTTCGCTCGCAATGACGAATACTAAAAAATCTCTCTCAAAAACGCCGTCAAATCCTTTGTCTTGAAATGAATATACGGCGCATCAACATCCATTTGTTCGGACGCTTCGCGATAGACATCAAATTGCTTGGGCAGGATTAATACAGTGCGCATGCCAAGCTGATAGGGCACCACGAGATTCTTTGCCAAATCTTCAAACATCGCCGCACGCGACGGATCAATCTGATATTTATCGAGAAATTTGATATAGGTCGCTTCTTCGGGCTTTGGCGTAAAATCAGCCGCAACAATATCAAACACCGCTTCAAACTTGTCGATAATACCAAGCCGCCCTGCCACATTACGGGCATGAGCCTCTGAACCATTGGTAAGAATCAATTTGCGGCCCGGAAGCTTCTCAATCGCGTGGCCTAGTTCAGGGTTAGGCGGCAATTTCGATACATCGATGTCATGCGCAAAATCGAGGAACGGTTCCGGCTTCATGCCATATTGGTCCATCAGACCTTTCAGCGTTGTGCCATATTTCTGATAGTAATATTTCTGCAAGGCGCGCGCCGAGATGCCGTCAATGCCGAACATATTGCCAAGAAATAAAGTGATCCGCTGATCGACTTGGGGCCAAAGCGCAGACTCAGGCGGATAAAGCGTATTGTCGAGATCGAAAATCCAGACATTCACATCCGCGAAAGCCCGATGCAACGCTTTGGGGCTTTCATTGTTAGTCTGCGCTTGCAAGTCGCTCACTTGGTAATCAGCGTGCCCGCGCCATGGTCGGTTAGCAATTCGAGCAATACCGCATGAGGCACTTTGCCATCGAGAATGACCACGCCTTCCACGCCCTGTTCGAGTGCATAGATGCAGGTCTCAACTTTCGGAATCATGCCGCCGGTGATCGTGCCATCCGCAATCAATTCGTGGATTTTTGAAACTGTCAGTTCGGGAATGAGATTCTTATTTTTGTCGAGAACGCCGGGTACATCGGTCAAGAGCAACAGACGTTTGGCGCCGAGCGCACCCGCAATCGCGCCCGCAAAAGTATCGGCATTAACATTATAGGTCTGTCCGTCATTGCCGTTGCAAACGGGCGCTAAAACCGGAATGAGCTCACGGCCGAGCAGCGCATCAAGCACGCGGCTATCGACATGAGCAGGCTCGCCGACAAAACCGAGATCGATCTCTTGTTCTTCCTTCGTCGCATCATCGACGATTGTGCGCGTCAATTTCTGCGCGGTGACCATATTGCCGTCTTTGCCGCAGAGACCAATCGCGCGGCCGCCTTCATTATTAATAAAGCCAACGATCTGTTTGTTGATGAGGCCCGCGAGAACCATCTCGACAACATCCATCGTCGCTTTGTCGGTCACGCGTAGGCCCGCCGCAAATTCACTCTTGATGTTAAGCCGGTTGAGCATTGCACCGATCTGTGGCCCGCCGCCATGAACAACAACAGGATTGACGCCCGCTTGTTCGAGCAAAATCATGTCTTTCGCGAAATCGCGCGCCATCTGCTCGTCGCCCATCGCGTGGCCGCCATATTTCACCACGATCGTCGCGTCGTCATAGTGCTGCATATGGGGCAGCGCGCGCATCAGAAGTTCGGCTTGGGCGTGCGGGGTGGCGTCAGTCATGCTCGGGACCCTGTCGTCAATAAAAGCGTGAGGAGGGATTTAACCTAAAGTTTTGTCATTGTCGCGGGGGCGTCTACGCGCAAAAAGGCGAAGCGCCGCTCCGAGACCCATAATTCCCCAGCCTATAATTAAAATGACACCGCCGGAGGGGGCGGCCATCGGAAAAAGCGGTGTACCGACAAAGACCCTCAGCGCGATATCAGCGGAGAACAAGGTCGCGCCTAAAGCAAGAAGCAGGGCGGCAAGCCGTCCGAGCGCTGGCAAAACAAGATCAGCGCGAATTGCCGCGAGGCACGCGATGGTCGCGGGCGCGTGGGCGAGAAGAATTAAACTCGCGGCATTGAGTGAGGGCGCGCTTGTGAGATGAGCGGCTGCCGCAGCAGAGGCGACACCCCCTATGCCGATTAATGCCGCCCAAAGAACAAGCGCGGAGTCGAGGCGTCGCATCATCCGCCGCGTTCCTCAAGAAGGCGCGCGATGGCGGTGCGCAATTCCGGAATGCCCTCGCCGCCGTGGCTCGATGTAAAAATGATCTCGGGATAGGCAGCCGGCCGTTTGGCGATTTCCAATTGCGTTGCCGCTAGAATTTTATCGGCTTCAACTTTTTTTATTTCGTCAAGTTTGGTCAGCACAAGCGCGTAGGAAACAGCGGCTGTATCGAGCAAATTCATGACATCGCGATCGACCTCTTTCACGCCCCGCCGCCCGTCAATCAGAACATAGACGCGCACAAGATTGGCGCGGCCTTTGAGGTAGTCAATGATCACATCGGTCCAGGCTTCGACCTTTTGTTTGGAGACAGCCGCGTAGCCATAGCCCGGCATATCGACCAGCGTGAAATGGGTGCCAATATCGAAGAAATTCAATTGCTGTGTGCGGCCTGGCGTGTGCGATGTACGCGCCAGCGTTTTGCGATTGGTGAGCGCATTTACAAGCGAGGATTTGCCGACATTCGAACGCCCGGCAAACGCAATCTCGAGATTTTGAATTGGTGGAAGATTGTCAATCGCGGTCGAGGCCCATTTGAAATCGGCCTCGCCCGCAAAAATTTTGCGTCCAATTTCGCGGAGGCGTGCTTCGTCTCCCGCGGCACTCATTGGATCAGGATTTCTTGCGCGAGAGCGCCTTGAACGAATTTGACAGATTGCCCCAGAGTTCAATCTGCACGCCATGACGCTTCATGATGAGATATTGCTGTGCCACTGACAGTGTGTTGTTCCAGGTCCAGTAGATCACCAATCCGGCAGGGAATGAGCCGAGCATGAAGGTGAAGATCACGGGCATCCAGGCGAACATGGTCTGTTGCACAGGGTCAGTCGGCGCCGGATTCATTTTCATCTGAAGCCACATGGTCACACCCATGATCAAGGGCCAGATGCCGATCATCAGCATGGTTGGCGGCGTCCAGGGAATGAGGCCAAAGAGATTGAATACAGTCGTAGGATCGGGCGAGGCCAAATCCTGAATCCATCCAAAGAAGGGCGCATGGCGCATTTCAATGGTGACATAGATCACTTTATATAAAGAGAAGAAGACCGGAATCTGGATCAGCATGGGCCAGCAGCCTGCGATCGGGTTGATCCTCTCCTTTTTATAGAGCTCCATTAATTCCTGCTGCTGCTTGACTTTATCGTCAGCAAAACGCTCGCGGATCGCGGCCATTTGCGGCTGCACCGCTTTCATCTTCGCCATCGAGGCATAGCTCTTATTGGCGAGCGGGAAGAAGGCCGCTTTCACAAGAACCGTGACGATCAGAATGGCGATGCCAAAATTGCCGGTCCAATGGAAGAAAAATTCCATGAGTTGGAAGAGCGGCTTTGTGAAGAAGTAGAACCAACCCCAATCGATCAGAAGATCAAAACGCTTAATGTTCAGCGATGCGGCGTAGCCGTCGACCGTTTTCACTTCCTTCGCGCCAACGAAAAGACGCTTTGTCGATGTTGCGGGCGCGCCGGGAGCAACGGTCGCGGCGGGAAGCATCATGTCCGCTTCATATATATGTGTGGTGCCGTCAATAGCGCGATAGGTCGCATCATAGGACTGGGATTGATCGGGAATAAAAGCCGCAGCCCAATACTTATCGGTAATACCGGTGAAGCCGCCAACCGCTGCTTTATAATGCGCGCCTTTACCACCACCCGCGAGTGCTTCACCTTTGTCGGATTTATCATAAGTGAGTTCGGCGAGGCCTTGGTCACCGAGTACGCCGACAAAGCCTTCATGCAAAACATAAGTGCCGACGACATGGGGCTTATTGAAACGCCTGATCACGCTGTAGGGAACAAGCGTCGCGCTTGCAGCGCCTGTTGCTTCGACGCTGTCGGTAATCGAGAACATATAGAGGTCATCAACCGCAATCACGCGTTTGAATAAGAAGCCCTGACCATTGTCCCAAGACAAAGTCACAGGCTTTTCAGTCGTCAACTTATCGCTGTCAGAAGTCCAGACCGTTGTGACCGACGGCAATTCAATCGTTGAGCCCTGAGCTGCGAGCCAAAAGAAGCGCGCGAAATAGGCATTCGGTGTTTTATCAGGGGAGAAGAACACAATATTCGGCGACTGCGGATCGACGGTCTCCCGATAGGACTTGAACGCAATATCGTCGAGATCGCCACCCTTAAGAGCAATCGACCCTTTAAGTTTTGGTGTGTCGATGATGACACGCGGCGAAGCGGCGAGAGCCTCTTCACGCGAAAGAAGTGTCGAGGGCGCGGTCGTTGAGGGTGCGGATGCAGAAGGCGTCGCTGTGCCTTGAGCGGGCGTTGTTGGTGTCGTCTGCGCCGATTGTTGCGCCATCTGCTCGGCTTGTTTCTTGGCGCCCTCGAGCATCGGGAGACCAAAGAAATATTGCCACCCCACAAGGACGGCCATGGAAAGCGCGATGGCGAGGATTAGATTTTTGCTGTCCTGCATGGCTCAACGATTCTTCTTTGTGGGGTGTGAGGAAGGCGGGGCTGTGCGCCCGGCATCGGATGAAAGGCGGTTCAGACCCGCAGATAATTCTGCGAGAAGATTTGTGTAAGGGGTCGTAAGAATGTCCCGGCGGCCGATCAGAACATAGTCCATCCCATCGGCAGCGGTTGCGCGACCCACTTCGCCGATTGCGGCACGCAGGCGGCGCTTGATCCGGTTGCGCTCAACAGCATTTCCGGTTTTGCCGGTTACTGTCAAACCGAAGCGAGCGGGCCCTTCAAGCGGCGCGCGGCGCAGGGCCTGAATGGTGAAAAGCGCCGCATGGTGACGGCGCCCTTTGGCAGCGGCCAGGAATTCCGGGCGTCGCGTGAGCCACCGGGTCGGCTTCGGGTCCGTCGATTTCGGGGCCGTCCGCTTTTGAACCGTCATGGAACACTCGAGATCTTCGCCGGGGATTTTCCTGCGCGGTAACGTCTCTGGCGGGCGCGATCGCCGATAAAATCAGGCTGAAAGGCGCTTCCGGCCGCGCGCACGACGTGCAGCAATAACCTTGCGGCCGCCTTTTGTGGCCATCCGGGCGCGGAAGCCGTGCCGACGCTTGCGGACGAGCTTGCTCGGTTGATAAGTGCGCTTCACGGGTCTTCTCCAATCGTCTTTCGCCACGGCGCGCCACCCGAAACGGATCGGAGGACACGCAGATCTTGGCCAATCTCAACGGCGGTTCGCCGAGGGAGCATCGTCTCAAGACCGGGCGGGGGTCAAAGTCAGCGGGGTTAATGGCGGAACAGGGCCGGAAAGTCAATTCGTTCCGGACGTTGCAGCTTTATTCTCGTGCGCGGCAATCCCCGCTTTAACGAGGGTTGCAGTCGGTCGCGTGAGGGGTTAAGGAAGCGGCCCATGAGATCGGCTGATGCTGATCCCCCGCGCCCGTAGCTCAGCTGGATAGAGCATCAGACTACGAATCTGAGGGTCGGACGTTCGAATCGTTCCGGGCGCGCCATCATCTTCTTAATCGCATAATCGATCTGCTTCTGTTGCCGTTTCATTGACGTTGCGCGGCAATTTGTGAGGCGCGTTTCGCAATGTGTATCGTCCCTTTTCGATTGAACCATGCGCGAGCGCATCTCGCGCTAACCGACGAATGGCAAGAAATGTCCGTGCTTTTTTGAGCGCATGTGTCGGTGCAATTGTCTCCACTCGATCGTCGCTCTGATCGTGCCCCTCGCGACCGTCGTCCACATTTTTGGGCTCGTCGTGTGTGGCAATCGTCTCCGCGTCATCGTCTCTCGCATCGCGCCCCTCTCGTCCTCTATCCAATTTTTTGTCGCTCCTTTCGTGCTGCCGATCTCGCTCATTCTCGTCGAGGAGCGCCGCGATCACCGTCAACGATTGCAACCGAATGCACGCGCAAAATTGCGCGAGCCGCGTGAAAAATACTCATGCAGATGGGGATGACAGCGATTTCGAGCGCATCAATTTCGATCTGAGTCTGGACAAGTGGCGCGGATTGGTATTGCCTCTGGCGCAGTTTTTTCGCGCGGAGCTTTCGCGGATGTTGTTTGATCATTGCGCCGTGTGTCGGCAGTGCTGCACGATTGAAGAGGGGTATCCACCTCTTGAGATCACGCTGACGGCACGGGAAGAAAAGCGTTACGGCTCACTCTGTGTCGAGACGAATTGCACCAATCTTGGTCCTCAAGGATGCACGCTCGGAGACGAGAAGCCATTTTCGTGTTCGCTTTACCCCTTGTCTTACGATCCCGAATCAGATCGTTTCAGCTTTGATCGAGATTGCCCGTTGAAAGAAACCTACTTCGCTCAACTGGATGATCCCGAGAGTGATGCATCGCGGCATTTGTCAGAAATGTCGGGTCAAATTGAAAAATTAAAGAAGACAGACCCAAAATTTCTGTTTACAAATCGTTCAGTAGATGTGGACTATTTTGATTTACAGGAATTGCCGTCCTATAAGCGGCAAGGTAAGACCCGGTAGGTCGGGTCACAGTCGGGTAGAACGAAAGTTTCTCGCATGATGAAGCGGGTCGGTAATCAGAGTTGGACCCCCGACAATCTCCTCGTCGAAAGCACCCATAACGATCTCGTTTATTATACGACTCGCTGGGATGCTCTTTGTCCTTATATTGAGGTCAATGAGGAGATGTTGGTGAGTGTTCCGCGTCCTTTTATTGTTTACGCGCTGCCTCCGGACAGCTCGTTCGGTGTTCCGATCAATGACCATTATGGTCTTGTCGACACCAAGTCTCCGGCCTTCTGGGCCGATGAGCGTCGCCGTCGAAAGTTCCATGAGCTCGATAAGATGTTCCGTAATTTCACTGTCACGGAGACGGTGATCGCGGGATCGACGCTCACTTTCGACGATCTCTACGAGATGGGCGGCACTCATTTTGAGAACTGCTATATCGATGATCGCGAGATCGAAGGCTTTATCGATTATGTGCGCACGCTCGATGTGCTCGTCATTCACGTCCATTCCCCGGAAGGTGAATTGGTGTTGACCGACGTTTCAGTCGTGCTGCCGAAATATAATCAGCTCTACGGCAGCTTCTGCCAATGGAACCGGGATTTCAAAAACAAGTCTCCTGGTATCTATGCGTGCCTTTTGGCCTCGCGTTGGGCGCAGCGGAATAATCTCCGCTATTATAATCTCGGCCCGGTTGGCGATTATGGCTATAAGAGCCTGTTCGTTACTGATCTCGAGCCGATCTATTCGCTCGTATTGACCGAACTCGATGATCCTTTGGCGCTCGATCTGACATCACCGCTCCATACGGATTTCAGAATGTCGGATTGGAACCGCGTCTATCGCGAACAGCCGCGTCCTGTAATGAGAATGCGTCGCGCCGGTTGAGCCGGCGCACACGATTAGCGTCATAGTCTTTACCAAGCTGAAATTAAAAAGGCCCCTTATACGGGGCCTTTTGTTTTGCGCCGTGGCTCAGTCGAAATGATGTGTTTCGCCGAAGGTGATGTCGTAGTCCATCACTAGTTCTTCGCCTTCTTTCACTGCCCGGATGGTTTCAAATTTCCCCGGAGCGACCAGCCGAAGATTGGGCGATTTCGAATGGTTAATGTAAATCGCCATATCAACAGTGTTGAGGCCATTCGCCGAGGCCAGGACTTGATCGCCTTCGAAGAAGCAATACTTCTCCATTTGTGCCAAGACGCCTTCGTGTAGGCCTTCAAGATCAGCGCTTGTCAGCTCGACTTCATCACGCGGCACGAGGCTTTTGAGCGGATCGACACCTTTCAGGATCGGACGGATAGCGAAAACACCTACCCCGTGAATATGGGATGCGCCGATACGGCAATAGACGTCTTCACGGAGATGTTTGAGGAGAGTGTCTTTATCAATCATGTCATAATGCTCTTGCAGGGTCCTGAACGGAGAGCCTGTATTGATGTGGACGTGGGGTGAAACTCAAAAGATGGAACTGGGGGAGCTACTGACTTTGCTCTTGCGGAGAATGGGTTTCGTGGAGGTCATGCTGTTCGAAAGACTCGGTTGACAGTCCGTGGCCCCTTCGACAAGACCACATGATCTAGAAAATCGAACCCATTCATTGAATGTCTGCAACACGATATTCTTTCGACCGTTATGAGGACAGAGACGATGACCGCAGTGACCCGTACAAATTACGACCGTGTCGCTATCATATTGCATTGGCTGATGGCAATCCTCCTCATCGGCATGCTGCTTCTTGGTGAAGACATGATGAAGATCGAGAAGGAAATTGGCGAAGACCACGGTGCGGGTATGTTCTCCTTCGTCAATCTCCATATCAATCTCGGCATCGCGATTTTGATCCTCTCGGTGATCCGCCTTGCTTGGCGTATTGCCAACCCACCACCGGCTTTCCCTGAAACAGTGAAGCCTTGGGAGAAGAAGCTCGCGACCATTATCTATGGTCTCTTTTATGTGATGATGATTGGGTTGCCGGTTACGGGTTGGCTCGGGTTACCGAGTTTCCTCGCGAGACATCCACAGGTCATGGGCCTTAATCTTTTCGGGCTGATGGATTTTCCTTTAGCACCCGCGATCCCGATTAAGGTCATCATTTTACATAAGCTTGGAAGCAATGTCGCTTTGGCTTTACTGGGCCTGCATGTGCTCGCGGCACTGAAACATCAATTTGTCGATGATACGAAAATCTTCTCGCGCATGATGCCGCATTGAATTGATTAATGATCAGATAAAGGGATCTGAAGCGGCTTTTATAAAGGCCGCTTTATAATCAGCAATCATGGCAGCGCAGAGAGCGGCGGTTGTCGGACAATCATCAATTGATCCGACACCCTGACCGGCCGACCAGATTGTCTTCCATGCTTTGGCTTCATTCGATAAATCGAGCGCATGCGGTGGCGGCAGTTGATCGGGATCAAGCCCTGCAGCGCGAATACTTGGCTTTAAAAAATTCGCCGGAACGCCTGAGATATTCGGTGTGTAGAGAATATCAGCCGCGCGCGATGCTGCGAGCATATTTTTGTAATCATCAGGGATCATTGCTTCGCGCGTCGCAAGAAAACGTGTGCCGAGATAAGCGAAATCTGCGCCCATCATGCGCGCGGCGGCAATATCGCGTCCCGTATTCATTGAACCTGAAAGAATAAGCGGGCCCGAAAAAACAGATCGCATTTCAGCAAGAAGCGCGAAGGGATTTAATGTGCCGGCATGACCGCCCGCACCGGCTGAGACGCCGATTAATCCATCAACACCGGCTTCCGCCGCTTTCTCGGAATGGCGGCGGCTGATGACGTCATGAAAGACAAGACCGCCATAAGATTGGATTGCTTTTACAACATCGCTAACGGCCCCGAGTGATGTGATCACGAGCGGTACCCGATGGCGAATAATTTCGGCGAGATCCGCCTCCAGCCGCTTGTTGGTTTTATGGACGATCAGATTGACGCCGAAGGCCGCGGCTGGCGGTCCCTCCGCAAGACGTGCCTCAATATCATTGAGCCAGTGTGAGAGGTCCTCGGTGGTCCGTGCGTTTAGCGCGGGAAAGGTCCCGATCAGTCCCGCACGACAGGTTTCAACCACGAGATGAGGTCCCGATGCCAAAAACATCGGTGCGACGATTGCCGGCAGCCGGAGATTTTTTTGAAGCGAGGCGGGAATACTCATGTGAAGTGTCTCAATGGTGAAGCTGGCTACTATTCAATTTACGCCATCACTTGGCGGCAAAAGACAACCAGAACGCTGCCTATATCAAGCTTTGCCCGACTTTGAAAAGATAAGGGCGGATTTTCGATAGAATTTCGTCGGCGCTGGCGCATAGGTTCGATTATCAAAAAATAGGTCACACGGGGGACGTTATGGCATTCAAGACCGATATTGAAATCGCACGCGAAGCAAAGAAAAAACCGATCATGGAGATCGGGGCTAAGCTTGGTATCCCCGCTGACGATCTTCTTCCCTATGGCCATGACAAGGCCAAAGTCAGCCAGTCCTTTATTAAATCCATTCAGGGCCGCCCTGAAGGCAAGTTGATCCTTGTGACGGCGATCAACCCGACGCCAGCGGGCGAGGGCAAGACGACCACGACAGTGGGCCTGGGCGACGGCTTAAACCGCATCGGCAAGAAAGCCATTGTTTGTATCCGTGAAGCCTCGCTCGGTCCGAATTTCGGCATGAAGGGGGGTGCGGCTGGCGGCGGCTATGCGCAGGTCGTGCCGATGGAAGAAATGAACCTCCATTTCACCGGCGATTTCCACGCGATCACGTCGGCCCACAATCTCCTCTCGGCGATGATCGACAATCACATCTATTGGGGCAATGAACTCGGCATTGACGAGCGTCGTGTCACCTGGCGCCGTGTGATGGATATGAATGATCGCGCGTTGCGTGACATTGTTGTCTCGCTCGGTGGTGTGTCGAACGGCTTCCCTCGTCAGACTGGTTTCGACATCACGGTCGCTTCTGAAGTGATGGCGATCCTTTGCCTTTCAAAAGACCTCGAAGATTTGCAAAAGCGTCTTGGTGACATTGTGATTGCCTATCGTCGCGACAAGACGCCCGTTTACTGTCGCGATGTCAAAGCCGACAGCGCGATGGCGGTGTTGTTGAAAGATGCGATGCAGCCGAATTTGGTGCAGACGCTCGAAAACAATCCAGCCTTTGTGCATGGTGGTCCGTTTGCGAATATCGCGCATGGCTGCAACTCCGTGATTGCGACAACTACCGCTTTGCGTTTGGGTGAATATGTTGTGACGGAAGCCGGTTTCGGTGCCGATCTTGGCGCCGAAAAATTCTTCGACATCAAATGCCGCAAAGCAGGCTTGAAGCCTGCAGCCGCGGTCATCGTTGCCACTGTGCGCGCGATGAAGATGAATGGCGGCGTGGCAAAGGCCGATCTCGGTGCCGAGAATGTTGAAGCGGTGAAAAAGGGTTGCGCCAATCTTGGCCGCCATATCGCAAATACGAAGGGCTTTGGTGTTCCGGTTGTTGTTGCGATCAATCATTTCGCAACCGACACGGATGCTGAAATCGCGGCCGTGAAAGAGTATGTGGCGTCACAAGGCGCTGAAGCCATTCTCTGCAAGCACTGGGCGCAAGGCTCAGCTGGCATCGAAGAGCTCGCCAAGAAGGTTGTGCAATTGGCTGAGTCGGGCGTTGCGCATTTCGCACCGCTCTATCCGGATGAGATGCCGCTCTTTCAGAAGATCGAAACAATTGCGAAGCGCATCTATCATGCCGATGAAGTGCTTGCTGACAAATCGATCCGCGATCAGTTGAAGACATGGGAAGCTGCGGGCTACGGCCATCTTCCGGTCTGCATGGCAAAGACGCAATATTCCTTTACAACCGATCCGAATGTGCGGGGTGCACCGACGGGTCACTCGGTTCCTGTGCGCGAAGTTCGTCTTTCAGCGGGTGCCGGATTCATTGTTGCGATTTGCGGTGAGATCATGACGATGCCGGGCTTGCCGAAAGTCCCGTCAGCGGAAGTGATCAAGCTTAACGCCAAAGGCGAAGTCGAAGGCTTGTTCTAATAGATAAAACAATCCCGCCGCGCGCTTTCTGGTTGATTAATCGCCAAGGCGCGCGGCGAGGTTTTAAATTTTTGAAAGCCGATCAATTTTACTTAGATGGCGCGCTTCCAGCGTTTCAATAATCGCGACCGCGCCCGAAAAATCTTCACCTTCCGAATAGATGCTCGGTGTAACAACAACATCGAGTCCCGCGCCGCGAGCGGCAAGCACGCCGTTGCGCGTATCTTCGAAGGCGATAGCCTCAGATGCCGAGAGCGCGAGGCGCGCTAGTGCGACCTGATACACTTCTGGGTCAGGTTTTTTGATTGCGACATCTTCACCGGTGCAGATAGATTCAAACCAGTCATGCGGCGCGCCACCCAAAGTGACACGGATGAGTGTGTCGACATTGGCGCGGCTGGTTGTGGTCGCAATCGCGAGACGCAGACCTTGCGCTTTGGCTTTGCGGATCAGCGTGTCTACACCCGGACGCAAAGCAATCGCCCCTTGTGCGAGCTTTTCATTATAGAGCGCGGTTTTTCTTTTGTGCAGCGGCAGTGGATTGAGATCCGTTACACCGATCGCTTGGGCATGAGCGAGAATGCGCTCCTTGCCACCCGTAATTTTAAGAAGCGCACGATAGCGCGGCTGATCCCAATGCCAATCGAGTTTGAATTCGCGAAATGTCTCGTTGAAGGCGTCGCGATGCAGTTCTTCCGTCTCCGCAAGCGTGCCATCAACATCAAAGATCAGCGCGCGAAGAGTCATAATCTATAGTCTATTTGAAACGTTGAAGCGCATCGTGAAGATGACCGAGATGGTCGATCACGAGATCGGCGCCGAGCGTTTCAACGGGTGCCGTTGTATAGCCGCCCCGTACAAGAATGACCGGCATTTTGGCATTACGCGCAGCGGCAACATCAATCGCCGAGTCACCAATCATGATCGCGCTCTCGCGTGTGCCGCCCGATTTTTCAAGCGCGGCAAAGAGCATATCGGGTGCAGGCTTTTTCGGCAGATGATCTTCCGCGCCTTGCACGGCATGAAGATGCGGTGTGAGGCCAAAATGATTAACAATCTGCTCGGTGAGAAAACCCGGCTTATTCGATACAACCGCTGTGCGATGGCCTGCTGCGAAAAGTGCGGCAACCGCTTCTTTCGCATGCGGGATCACAAAGGTCTCAACGGTAAGAGCCGCATCATAGAGCTTATTCATGCGCGCGACATGGGTGGCGAGAACCGGTGCTTCCGGCACGCCGCCACGCATGGCGAAGGCTTTTTCAACGAGCCGCGCCACACCTTCACCAATCAGCAATCGCGTTTCATCAACGGTGA
Organism: Alphaproteobacteria bacterium; assembly: GCA_037131735.1. Lineage (GTDB taxonomy): Bacteria > Pseudomonadota > Alphaproteobacteria > Rhizobiales > Beijerinckiaceae > CAIUPE01. Next base: position 125,365 of record JBAXQM010000004.1, on the reverse strand, counting down.
CTGTCGGGCGGCTTGCCTCTTTCAAAACAATATTGAGCGCATTGGCGATATCGGGCGCTGATTCAATCAGCGTGCCGTCGAGATCAAAAAGCAGAGACTGCATTGTAAGTGTAACTCACTGGGCTGCGGCGTCGGCTACCGCGCGAATCGCGGTGATGTTTGACGCATACTGCGTCTCGCCGCCTTTGAACACCGCCGATCCTGCTACGAGTACATTCGCGCCCGCAGCGGTCAGGAGCGGTGCGGTTTCCGGAGTCACACCACCATCGATTTCGATGTCGATCTTGCGCATACCGATCATCTCTTTGACGCGCGCGACTTTTTCGACAACCGCCGGAATAAACGCCTGTCCGCCAAAGCCCGGATTGACCGTCATCAGCAAGACAAGATCGAGCCGATCAAGCACATATTCGATGACGCTTTCATGCGTTGACGGATTGAGTGATACACCAGCTTTTTTGCCGAGCGCGCGGATGGTTTGCAGCGAGCGGTCGAGATGCGGACCCGCTTCTGCATGAACCGTGATGTAATCGCACCCCGCATCGGCAAAGGCCGCGAGATAGGGATCAGCCGGTGCGATCATTAAATGACAATCGAAAATTTTATCGGTGCGGTTGCGGATCGCCTTGATCACCGGCGGGCCGAAGGTGATGTTCGGCACGAAATGGCCATCCATCACATCAAGATGAATCCAGTCCGCACCGGCTTTCACAACCGATTCGACCTCATCGCCGAGCTTCGAGAAATCCGCTGACAGAACGGAGGGGGCGATTATGGTCTTGCTCATCACTTACGCTTTCCGGGGTTCGATGCCGCCCGAGAACACGCGGCTTGCCGCAATATCCTCAGCCGTAATGGTCGAGAGGGTTTCAGCATCAAGAGGTCCCAACGCCGTTGTGAACAGACGGTTTGCCTGACGAAGCCGCGCACGGTCAAGCGCATTGCGGATGGAGCGGGCATTCGCGAAATGCGGTTGCTGGCGCCGCGCCTCGATATAGGCAGCCATGGTCGCTTTGGCTTCCGGTGCGAGGTGATAATTCTGCCGCTCCAGCATGGTCTCGGAAATCGAAAGCAGCTCTTCATTCGCATAATCGGGAAAATCAATGTGATGCGCGATGCGTGAGCGGAAGACGGGATTGGACTGAAAGAACATATCCATCCGGTCCGCATAGCCCGCAAGAATGACAACCAGATCTTCGCGGTTGTTCTCCATCACCTGAAGAAGAATTTCGATAGCCTCTTGGCCATAGTCGCGCTCATTGTCGGGACGATAAAGATAATAGGCTTCATCGATAAAGAGCACACCGCCCATCGCACGCTTCAAGACTTCTTTCGTCTTTGGTGCAGTATGGCCGATATATTGTCCGACTAGATCATCGCGCGTCACGGATACAAGATGGCCTTTGCGTACATAGCCTAAACGATGAAGAATATTCGCCATGCGTAATGCGAGCGTCGTTTTGCCCGTGCCCGGATTGCCGGTGAAGCTCATATGCAAAGTTGGGGGATCAAAGGACAGACCCATCGTCTTGCGCGCGCGCTCGACAATCAAAAGCGCTGCCACTTCGCGGATGCGTTGCTTAACCGGCTGCAAGCCGATCAGCTCATGCTCCAATTCATCAAGAATGGCCGCAACGCCCGAGGCTTCATATTCGGCCTTGAGGTCGACATGGGTAATAGCCTGAGGCGCTGGGTCATTCATGATATGGTTCTTCTCTCTTAGCGTGTCGCTTGCCATGCATAAGTTTGTGAACGGCCACGTGTGTCGGTGCGCGTCATCGTAATCTTCGGCTCGACTTTCGGACGGTTGACGATGAAGGACATGCGCACAGTTTCAAAACCGCGCGTCGAGTCGAAGGCGTTGATGCGGATATAGCTTTCCGCATGTGCCTTGCGGCACTCCTCGAGTTCCATCATCACACCTTTCGGGTCTTGAAGGTCAAACATAGGCAGACCCCACATTTCCCAATAGGTGTTACGCGGATGCGGATCATCGGTATATTCAATGCCGATGGCCCAATCATTTTTCAGGCAATATTCGATTTGAGCAGAAATCTGCGCGTCGGTGAGATCGGGCAGAAATGAAAAACAGCCTTGGGTAATACGCATGATGTGTATCCTTTCCGATCAGATCACAGCGACTTGCGGAACGAAGTCCGACGTGTCGGTTGATTCATAATTGAAGGTGATGTTGCCCCAGGTATCGAGCGCGGCTTCAAGCGGTTTGCACCATTTTGCAGCAGCGCGGAGAATTTCCGGACCTTCATTCTTGATGTCGCGACCTTCATTGCGGGCAAGCACCATCGCTTCGAGAGCGACGCGATTGGCTTGCGCACCGGCTTGGATGCCCATCGGGTGACCGATTGTGCCACCACCAAATTGCAATACGACATCATCGCCAAAGAGATCCAAGAGCTGATGCATCTGACCGGCATGAATGCCGCCTGAGGCCACCGGCATGACTTTGCGCATATCGGCCCAGTCTTGCTCGAAGAAGATACCGCGTTGCAGATCCACTTCGTTCTTCAATTCGCGGCAAACATTGTAATAACCCTGCACCGTCATCGGATCGCCTTCGAGCTTGCCGACGGCCGTGCCCGTATGAAGATGGTCAACACCCGCAAGGCGCAACCACTTCGCAATCACACGGAACGAGACGCCGTGATTTTTCTGGCGTGTATAAGTGCCGTGACCTGCGCGATGCATGTGCAAAATCATATCATTCTGGCGGCACCATTCGGAGATCGATTGAATGGCCGTGTAGCCGACAATCAAATCCACCATCACGATGACCGAGCCAAGTTCTTTCGCGAATTCTGCGCGGCGATACATTTCTTCCATCGTACCGGCGGTGATGTTGAGGTAATGGCCCTTCACTTCACCCGTTTCGGCCGAAGCCTTGTTCACGGCTTCCATGCAATACAAGAACCGGTCGCGATAATGCATAAAGGCTTGCGAGTTGATGTTCTCGTCATCCTTCATGAAATCAAGGCCGCCCTTGAGGCCTTCATACACAACGCGGCCATAATTTTTGCCCGAGAGACCGAGCTTCGGCTTTGTCGTGGCGCCAAGCAAAGGCTTGCCGAATTTATCAAGACGCTCGCGCTCAACCACGATGCCGGTCGGTGGACCCTTGAAGGTTTTCACATAGGCAACGGGGAAGCGCATATCTTCGAGACGTGCAGCCTTCAAAGGCTTGAAGGAGAACACATTGCCGATGATGGATGCTGTGAGGTTCGCGATTGATCCTTCTTCGAATAGGATCAAATCATAAGCAACATAGCAGAAATACTGACCGGGTTGTCCGGGCACCGGATCAACGCGGTAGGCCTTTGCGCGATATTGATCGGCAGCCGTCAGGCGATCGGTCCACACCACCGTCCATGTTGCAGTCGAGCTTTCACCCGCAACAGCGGCAGCGGCTTCAATCGGATCAACGCCATCTTGTGGCGTAATGCGGAAGAGCGCGATGAGATCGGTATCCTTCGGAACATAATCGCCGTTCCAATAGCCCATTTGCGCATATTTAAGCACGCCCGCGCGGTAGCGGTCTTTGCCTTTAAGCTCGGCGGAGAGGGGTTGGTCCATGATGAAACCTTTCTTTCAAAAAGCAGGAAATAGGATGAAACGGATTGCAGGAAGCGAAAGCGAACTCAGGATGTGCGACGTTTAATATCCATGAGCTTATTGATCAGAGGCGTGAAAATAAGCTGCATCGCGAGATCAAGCTTATCGCCACCGCACACAATCGAGTTGGCGCGTGACATCCACGAGCCGGACAACATCGATTGGAGATAGGGGAAATCAATGCCGCGTGGATTGGCGAAACGAATGACCAACATCGATTCGGCCGGTGTCGGAATCCAGCGCGCAACAAACGGGTTTGAAGTATCAACCGTCGGCACACGTTGGAAGTTGATATTCGTGTGCGAGAATTGCGGGCAAATATAACGCGCATAATCAGGCATACGGCGCAAAATCGTTTCCGTAATCGCTTCTGTCGAGTAGCCACGCAGCGATTTGTCGCGATGGATCTTTTGGATCCATTCAAGATTGATCACCGGTACCACGCCGATTTTAAGATCAACATGTTTGGCGAGATTGACTTTTTCAGTCACCGCACAACCATGCAAGCCTTCATAAAAGAGCACATCCGAATTAGGTAAATCATGCCAAGCGGTAAATGTGCCGGGTGGTGTACCATAATGCTGCGCTTCGGCATCATCATGAACATAGATACGGGTTTTTCCGGTTCCCGTGCGGCCATAATTTTCAAAAACGCCTTCAAGCGTTTCAAGTTCATTCGCTTCGGGATTGAAATGCGTGAAATGAAGATTGCCGTTCTTTTCTTCTTCGGCAACCTTTTGTTTCATCGCCGCGCGATCATAGCGATGAAAAGCGTCGCCTTCGATAAAGGCAGCATTCACACCTTCACGCACGAAAATTTTCGAGAATGTGTCTTTAACCGTTGTTGTTCCGGCGCCGGACGAACCTGTAATGGCAATGATAGGATGACGCTGTGACATAGATACGCTTCCTTTAGGCTCGGAACAGGCCGCGATTGCTGAAGAGAGGATGACGAATCGCGAGACGCGAAGGATCGGCGTGATAACGCGCGATTTTTCTGACTTCGGCTGCCGAGCCAAAAATCAACGGCACACGTTGATGCAGCGATGAAGGAACAATATCGAGAATGCGGTTCTCACCATCGATCGCGCGGCCGCCCGCTTGTTCAACAAGCATGGCAATGGGATTGGCTTCATAAACAAGGCGTAACCGGCCTTGGCCATAGCCTTTGCGATTGTCGCGCGGATATATGAAAATGCCGCCACGAATGAATATGCGATAGGCTTCAGCCACGAGCGAAGCGATCCAGCGCATATTGAAGTCTTTTTCGCGCGGGCCGGTTTGGCCCGAAAGACAATCATCGACATAAGTGCGCATCGATTCGTCCCAATGCCGGTAATTCGACATGTTGATCGCGAATTCCTTTGCATCCGCATCAATACGCGCGCGCTCATAGGCCATGATGAACGCGTTGCGGCGTTCGGAGTAAACAAAGATCGCCGTGCCATCGCCGAGCGTCAGGGCGAGTGCTACTTGCGGCCCGTAAATGAAAAATCCGGCAGCGATCTGATCAGAGCCCGGTTGATGAAAGGTCTGTGTCGCATCGCCCTTGGTCGGCACAATCGAAAAGATCGATCCGATAGAAATATTCGTGTCGATATTCGATGAGCCATCCAACGGATCAACCGCGACCGAAATAGGGCTCAAGGGATCAATGGTCAGCGGATGGGCTTGTTCTTCGGAGGCGTAATGCGCAACGCGGGCGGTCTGCGCGGCATTAATGAAGGCATTGTCAGCGTGAACATCGAGCGCCTTTTGATCATCGCCATCCGCATTGCTATTTGCCGTGCTGGCGGCGAAGGCGGCGCCGAGCGCCCCTTCATTGATGGCGCGGCGCATATCGGCTGCGGCCTCGGCAAAATGCTCGATAAGAAGGGCGGCGCGGGCATGGGCAATATCCGCCGAGGCCGTCAGTTGTCCGAGATAATCCGCGAGCGTGGATCCGCGCATGAGGCCCCCCTATGTTGCCTCGGCCGGGTCGCGCGATACGCGGCCTCAGTCGAAGTCGGGGCGACCATCGGCTTTTCCAAAGATTAGTAAATTTTATTATCTTTACAGTTTAGATAAAATTTTTTAACTTTAGTCATGCGCCACGTCACGTTCCGACAGATGCTATCGCTCCTCGCGATCAAGCGGTCGGGGAAGATTTCCCAAGCAGCGCAAGAGCTTAATCTTACCGGACCGGCCATCACCTTGCAGCTCAAACAGCTCGAGGAACAGTTGGGGCTTCCACTCTTTGACCGTAGCCGGGACGGTATGCGTCCTACAGCCGCAGGCGAGGTCGCGCTGCGGGCGGCGCGCGATATCGAATTGCGGCTGCGCGGCTTCTTCGAAGAGGTCGATGCGATCAGGGTCGCTGGGTCGGGCCGTTTGGCCATTGGCGCGGTCTCGACAGCCAAATATTTTGCCCCGGCGCTTATTGCAGGCTTTCGGGCCAAACATCCGGGCATTGAAATTGTGCTCTCGGTCGGCAATCGCTTCGGCATCATCGATTCATTGCGGCAATATGATATCGACCTCGCTTTGATGGGCCGGCCACCGCGCGATTTTGGTGTGCGCTCTTTGTTGTTTGGTGATCATCCGCTTGTGATGATCGCCGCTCCTGATCACCCGCTGACAAAGCGACGCGCGCTCGCGAAAGAAGATCTTCTTGCTCATAAGTTCATCGTTCGTGAGCCGGGTTCAGGCACGCGCTCCTCTCTCGATATCTTCATGAGCGATGTCCTAGGCTGGCAAGAGCTCCGTCATACAGAAATGACATCGAATGAAACGATCAAACAAGCGGTGATGGCCGGTATGGGCATCGCCTTTATCTCCGCGCATACGATCGCGATGGAGTTTGAACTCGGTCGAATAAAGATCCTTGATGTTGAAGGTATGCCCATCCGCCGCCAATGGTATGGTGTCACGCGATCGGATCGCGAACCCAATCCGGCGATGCGCGCCTTCAATGAATTTCTTGTTGCAGAAGGCGCGCGTTATCTGCCCTTCATTCCGACGATCTATCCGATGCAGATAGAAGACGTTTAAAGCGGTTTGATAAGAGCCGCTCGCGGATCATGCTGTGCAAGGCGTTTGAGCAAATACTCAACTTCCGCTTTAGCTTTCTCGCTTAATCCACTGCCCGGTTTTCTTTGGGCATCAGACGCAAGAATACCCCGTCGCATCAGCGTATATTTGCGCACGGCAAGGCCAACGCCTTGTTGTTGCTCATAGCGGAGCAAAGGCAGATGAGCGTCAAAGAGATTATGTGCGGCATCCCGTTGTCCGGCTTTTTGAAACGCGACAACATCGACAAGTAATTCAGGGAAAGCGTAACCGGTCATTGCGCCATCAGCGCCACGTTCCATTTCGAAATCCAAAAACAAACCGCCATTGCCCGTGAGAATAGAAATGGGCCGCAAACTGCCTTCGCTTTGAAATTTCCGAAGCGTTGAAATTTTCTCGAGTCCCGGCCAGTCTTCATGCTTGAGCATCACGCAAGACGGATTGTCCATCACAATGCGGCGGATCACATGCGGCGTCATGATGACAGACAAAGTAAGCGGATAATCCTGAATCACAAACGGAATATCCGCGCCGATCGCTCCTACAGCTTGCGCGTAATAAGTGACGATTTGATCATCAGTGCGCAGAGATGAAGGCGGCGCGATCATTACACCCGCCGCACCCTCATCCATCACCGCGCGCGCGAGAGCGCGCATGGCGGCAAAGCCGGGCGCTGAGACGCCAACAATGAAAGGCAATTTTGGTGCGCGTTTAATGGTGCGTTTGGCAAAAGCAAGCGCCTCATCCGAATCAAGTTTCGGCGCTTCGCCCATAATGCCAAGGATCGTCACACCCGTCGCACCACAGCCGACATAGTGATCGATCATGCGATCCGTGCTCGTCCAGTCGAGCGCGCCATCAGGCAGAAAGGGGGTTGGCGCAATCGGAAATACACCTGCGGCATCGGCAGTCAACATGAACAATCTCCCGGACAAAGCGGCGCCAAGCTAACGGCGCATAGTCGTCCGGGCAAGCTGATCAGGCGTTCGAGGTTTGGAACAATCCGAAGATTTTGACCGTCAATCCGCTCACCGCAGCGGAGAGAACCATACCCCATACCATATCGATCAACGCGATCTTGAGGGTAAAGCCCTTCATTACTGCGAGATTGGTGAGATCATAGGTCGCATAGGCCACAAGGCCGAACACCGCGCCGGAAATCACGGCCTTCATCACCGAGTCTGCTTCCGCCGCGGGCGCGATCACCAAATAGACCAGTCCGGCGATGTAGAGAGCATAAAAGCCAAAGGCGGCGATGAGATTGGGCTGTTCAAGCAATAAACCGCCAATTTCTTCGACATAGAAGCCGCGGCCCAGCCACATGAGCCAGATCATATCGATAATCAGCAAAAGAATGAAGGCAATGGCCCAGAGCAACACATAGAAGGTCATGGAGCGCGTTTCCCGTTTCATGAGCGAGATACGCGCCCTTCTGTCTGTGAGATCATCCTGCGCGGCGTTACGCCACGGCGCGGGCGAGCGCGCATTGCGCCCAAAGCGATGACAGAGCGTTCACGAGATGGTCGATATCGGCATCCGTGTGAAGCGGCGTCGGCGTAATGCGTAAACGCTCGGTGCCGCGTGGCACGGTCGGATAATTGATCGGCTGGATATAGACGCCGTAGGAGTCGAGCAAAATATCGCTGATCCATTTGCATTTCTTCGCGTCGCCCACCATCACCGGCACAATATGGCTCTCATTGGGGATGTAGGGCACACCAGCCGCATCGAGCTTTTTGCGGAGCTTGGCCACGCGGTCACGTTGGCCGAGACGCTCAGCATTGCTGTTTTTCAAATGGCGGATTGAAGCGGTCGCTGCCGCCGCACAGGCGGGCGGAAGCGACGTTGTGAAGATAAAGCCCGAAGCAAAGCTACGCACAAAATCAACAAGCGGGGCCGAGCCGGTAATATAACCGCCGACTACACCAAACGCTTTGCCGAGCGTGCCTTCAATCACTGTGACGCGGTCCATCAGTCCTTCGCGTTCGGCAATACCGCCACCGCGTGGGCCATACATGCCGACCGCATGGACTTCATCGAGATAAGTCATGGCATTGTATTTATCGGCCACATCGCAAATCGCTTTGATCGGACCAATATCGCCATCCATCGAATAGACGCTCTCAAAGGCAATGAGCTTGGGACGCTTGGGGTCGATTGTTTTCAAAATGCGTTCGAGGTCGGCCACATCATTATGTTTGAACACATGGCGTTCTGCGCGTGAGTGACGAATACCTTCGATCATCGACGCGTGATTGCCCGCGTCTGACAACACCACGCAATCGGGGATCATTGAGGCGAGTGTGCTTAGCGCTGCCCAATTCGAGACATAACCTGATGTGAAGAGGAGTGCTGATTCTTTGCCATGAAGGTCAGCCAATTCCTGTTCCAATTCGACATGAAACCGGTTGGTGCCTGAAATATTGCGCGTGCCGCCCGCGCCGGCGCCGCAAAGATCAATCGCGCTATGCATCGCATCCACAACAGCGGGATGCTGGCCCATGCCGAGATAGTCATTCGAGCACCAGACGGTGATGGGCTTTGTCTCGGAAGTGCCGTGATGACCTGCCGTGGGGAAAGATCCGGCCTTGCGCTCAAGTGTCGCAAAGACGCGATAGCGACCTTCGGATTTCAGTTCATCGATCTTCGACTGAAAAAAAGAATTGTAGTCCATCATCGGGTTCCGCTTTTTAGACTATTGCAGGTGTGACCGTCATGCGCGGTCGGGACGTGTGCCGAAACTGCGGCAAATTCATGATTGTCTTCAGGGTGCCGTCTTTGCGGTAGATCAAGCGCTGAGCGCGGGAGGCTCCAGCTCCAGAGTTTTTGCACCGAGAAGGGAATGACGAGCATCCAATGCTCAACCAAAGCCAGGCCCATAATCGCGGCGAGAAGCGAATAGCCCGTGATGGCAAAGTCTGTCGTCGCACCGGCGGCACGACCGACTAGGCAGATCACGCCGGTGGTCGCAATGGTCACCGAGACCGGAAAAAGCATATTCATCGGCTTCTGGGTGAGAAAGCCCTTCAGCACTTCCATATGTGGAGGAACAAATTCCACGCTCACATTCCGTACACCCAAAAATACATTGAGCCGGGCGGAAAGATGCATGCCCCAGAGAGTCACATAAGTGTAAAAGCCGGTCCAATTCGGCGAATCTTTCACGATGAACCAGATTGCAAGTGCAACAACGATAATAGCGATCTCATGCCAGAGATTGGCAGCGATGGCATGACCGAAATGTTTTATACCCGAACAGCCTTCTGCGCAGCGAATTTTGCGCGGACCCGTGACATAGCCCGTATAGAGACTGAGTTCCTGCCATCCCCAAGCAATCAATCCCGCTGAGAAAGCCGCATAGGCACCAAACTCATCTGTTTGATTGGCGGTGAGAGAGAGGGCAACGCCTGAGAGAAGCAGCAACACTGTGCCGCCCAACATGCTCCATTTAAATGTATGAAGCGGCCGACTGTCCAAAAAGAAGATCGCCCCGGTGGTGAACCACCAGAGAAACAGGGCGAAGACAGCGGGGACGAGATAGGCCATAGGCGCGTTCAGTTCTCTTTCAAAAAATTACCACGTGGGAACGAGGCGGATATCTGGCTTCAATTCGTTTTTCTTTGTCGGGATCATGAAGAGACGCAGAATCGTGAAGCCGGCTTTGATGGGTGTTGTGACTTTGGCGAGGAGAGCCGAGAGCCCACCTTCCGCACGCGCCTTTGCGGCGTCTTCTGTAATCGCGACAAGATTACGTAAGAGCGGGAAGAAGGACGGATGATCGATATCGATTTCAAGCGGGAAGGTCTGGCGTGAAATCGCTGTTGTGATCTCAAACACGCGGTGACCATACCAATCGGTATCGACGCCCAAAGCTTTATGGAAATGCGGACGTTGGTGATCGCGCACATACATTGTGGCGAATACGGCCAGCAGGAAGAACTTCACCCAATATTTGTTGAGGCCCGACAAGAGATGCGGGTTAGCGCGCATCAACAAGGCAAAGGCTTCGCCATGACGGAATTCGTCATTGCACCATTCTTCGAACCATTTGAAGATCGGATGGAAGCGCTTGTCAGGATTGGCCTGCAAATGACGGAAGATCGTGATGTAGCGGGCATAGCCGATTTTTTCTGAAAGATAGGTCGCGTAGAAAATGAATTTCGGCTGGAAATAGGTGTATTTTTTTGTCTTGGTCAAAAAGCCAAGATCGACGCCGATATTGAAGTCTTTCAGGGCATCATTGATGAAGCCCGCGTGGCGCGACTCGTCACGCGCCATAAGGCGGAACAATTCGCACATATCCGGATTGGTGCCGCGCTTGCGCATTTCAGAATAAAGCACGCAGCCGGAAAACTCTGCCGTCAAAGACGACACGAGAAAGTCGACAAATTCCTTGCGCAGACCTTCCGGGAGATCTTCAAGTTCCACCTTGTCCCATTCCGCACTGCGCTTGAAATGGAGCTTGTTGGGATCAGATTGCATCTCGCTAATCAGCGCGTCCCATTCTTTGCGGACCGAGCTGACATCAATCGCGTCGAGCGCTTTGAAATCGGTCGTGTAAAAACGCGGCGACAGAACGGTCGATTCCTGCGCCTTGCGCATCGTATCCTTCGCGGAGATTCCAAGACGTTCGATGGTCATATTTCTTCTCCCGAAAAACTGAATTCCAATAACTCCATATATTCCAGATCGCCAGTCATCCGCACCCAGGCTTGCTCGAACCATGTGGCGCGTTTGATTGTGGCTTGGCGGCGTTCTTCACGTGTTTCGCCATAAGGCACGCGGATCTCTTCGCCATGGACGAGAACTTCATCACCTGGGCCGACAGTGACATCACCATCGAGCTCGACATGAGCGGCGAGGCTTTCAAAAGTATTCACCACACGCACCGTACACATCACATCTTCTTGTACAGATTTGAAAAGCGGGGAGAGCATCATGATCCTCCTGTGGCTTTAGGGAGAAAGGCGCGGAAGGTATCCGCATTCGTATGACCAAACGCGTCGAGATCGAGCGTAACATTGTCGGTTTCGTCAACAAGAATGAGCGCCCCATTGCTGAGCTTCGACAGACGGAAGGGGGCTAAGAGATCAATCGCTTCGCGTGAGCGCGTGCGCATGAGGCCGCGCAGCGTACCGCGTAGAAATCCATTGGTGCCGGGTTCGGCGATGGCGACTTGCGTATGATCGCTCGCATCGCGAATAATCACACTGCCGTCAGCAGCATCTTCAAATGACAAAAGCCGCGTCTCGATAACGGGCAGGGACGCGACCAAAGAGACGGTGGGAGCCGATGACAGACGTTGAACCGCAATCGATGCGATTGTGATTGTCACAAGCGCAGCCACGCCGAAAAGGGGCATTTTCGGGAAGCGGATATCGGTTACGGTTCTGTCCATCATCGGTTAGGCCGTCACAATATTGGGCGCAAAGCGCACGGCGCTTTTTGCTGATTTAATCGGGGTTGTTGGTGCGCCCTGAAGAGCGGAGGCAAGGCATGCGCCCACTTTATCGGCTTCAGGGATTGCACGAAGCATCGGTTCGGGATGGCGGAAGCGGAATGGGCGCGCATGCGGCCACAACACTGCCCATGCAATCCGATCTCCACTCGACAACATGAGCGGCAGATCGCCTGTACCATCGCGATAGAGTCTCAAATCCGCGCTTTCGATTTTTGAATAAGGCAGATTGAGTGTCAGCGGCAGAGCCATGCCAAGGCGCATCACCACACGCTTGCTTGTGATCGTGTAGATCGTCGTACGCGCGGAGAGCATGGCAAGGCCAGTAAGAATCGCAATCGAAAGCAGAGCGAGAACAGAATACCAAATGAAAGGCTTCAGCGCGTCACCCGCTGTCGCCCCATCAGCAAATCGAAACACGCTTTGCGCCGCCGCAAGTATCGCAAAATAGATCGCGACTTTGCGAATATGGAATGCGCGCACCGCCAGCGATTGCCAGCGGGGCGAGCCCTGCCAGAGCATCGTTTCGCCTTGCGGCAAATGCTCCGGCAGGCCCTTTACGGGATCGAAAGCGAAGTCGTCGTGATGGCTCACAGGATCGGCTCCGAACGTTCTGGAGTCGCATAGAGATGGCCACCGGCATAATAGGCGGAGATCTTATCTTCTTCGAGACGCGTTACGACATCCGGAGCCTTATGGCTTGGAACATTCGCGAATTGCGCACCCAAGATCGATTGCACCTTTACCGTGCCGCTTGATCCCGAAATATTGATCATGGCGGTTGGCAACAGCACATTGCGTTTGCCCGAAGCGCTTGAGACTTCAACTTCGAGATAACGGATCATGTGTTCCGCACGATCGAGCCAGATATCGCGCACAACGCCACCGGTCACGCCATCAGCACCAACAACAGGCATGCCGCGCGGATCGGGATCATTGTGATCGATATGGAAGCCGTCATTGGCGGCCTGACGCAATGGTACAATCTTTGCGGCACCGGTTGTTGTCGTATCCGGGATATCGAGACGTTCCGCATAAGAAGCAGGTCCAACAGCATCGAGCATCGGATTGCCGGTTGGTACAAGCGGTGCGCCGGGCCAGGCTTCGGCGGGAGAGGCCTTTACTGGGCGATTATCGCCTGAACGGGCGTCGGGCTTTTGAACAACCGAACCATCAGCGAGATGGAATGACTTCGGCTCCGGAATGGCCGGAAAACCTTGAACCGTGATGTAATCTGAACGATCTGACACAAGCGGATACCCTTCGCGCTTGTTCTCTTTATGCAAATAATAAACGACACCTGCGAGCAGGCCCCAGAAAAGATAGAGAGTGATCTGGGCAACGTCAAAATAGCTGGTTATGGCTGCGTGCATGTCAGGCCTCCTTGTAGCCTTCGCTTCGTCCCTCATCCCAAGAGGATGAAAGTGGGTTTTGCCGCGCGAGGCGGCGTCCGCCCTTACCCAAGAGAGGCAGGGCGGTAATCAGCGTTGCAAAAAGCAACGCAATTTCGAGAATGAATACGGCGACATAGCCCGTCGCCGGTTGCGCGAGTGAGTCACCGAAACGTCCGGCATGGGCGAGGGCGGCGATGAGATCGCGCGCCGCACCGGAAAAAGCGATCGCAAGTCCGGCAACGGTTGCTTGCACAGCGCCCCAGCTGCCGAGAAGAATGCCGCTCATTTTTGCATTACCGCAGGCCATGGTTGCCGTGAGTGTTCCCACCGAAAACAAACCCGCGCCAATACCCACTGTAAGGGAAGCGATGCGGAAGAGGCTTAGTGATCCCACAAGCGGCGCGGCGACGACGCCAACAAAAGCGACAATGCCGATCACCAGGCCAATGGTGATGACCTGCATCGCGTCAACCGCGCGGTTCAAAAGACGCTCGGCGATGAAAAAGCCGATCAACATCCCGCCCGCGAGAGCCGCCATCAGCAAGGTTGTATCTCCGACCGGAAGGCCAAAGACCTGACCGCCGAAGGGTTCAAGCAGAATGTCTTGCATATTGAAGGCGGCAGTGCCGAGTCCAACAACAGTGAGAAGACGTTTAAATCCGGGAATCGCCGAGAGCGTTTTCCATGTCTCGCTGAATTTCGGCGCGGCGGGCTCATCAAGCGTACCGCCCGGGCGACGCGGCTCTTGTTTCCACAAGGCGATGCCATTCAACACCATCGTAATAAGAGCGACGCCCTGAATGATTTTGATCAACCGAATTTCATCAAAAGTCTGGAGCAATTGAGAGAAGACAATCGCACTGACCACCATGCCGATGAGAAGCGTTGTAAAAAGCAGTGCGACAACGCGCGGACGCACATGTTCGGGTGCGAGATCATTGGCAAGTGCCAAGCCCGCAGTTTGCGTGGTGTTGAGACCCGCACCAATCAAGAGGAAGGCCACCGCAGCACCGGCTTGACCATAGATCGGCGGACCATTGGTATCACCTGAGAGCAAGATGAGCGCGAAGGGCAGAATGGAGAAACCGCCAAACTGCAACAAGGTGCCATACCAGATATAAGGTACGCGCTTCCACCCGAGTGCCGAGCGATGCGTATCGGATTTAAATCCGATCAATGCACGGAAGGGGGCAAAGACAACCGGCAAGGACACCATGACGCCAACAAGCGATGCAGGCACGCCGAGCTCGACAATCATCACGCGATTCAATGTGCCGGTGAGCAATACGGTGGCGATACCGACAGAGACTTGAAACAAGGCAAGGCGCAACAGGCGCGGTAACGGCAATTCAGCCGTTGCCGCATCAGCAAAAGGCAGGAACCCGGTTCCGACCTGCTGCCAACCTCTTGCGAGTGCGTTGTTCAGTTTTCTCATGCGCGGACAAGCTCCTGGGCATGAGAGATATAGAAGCTGCTATTGATACGATGATCGCGACCAATGGCCCAACCTTCAAAGCGCGGATCCTGTTTGATCGCGCGATGCAATTTTTCAGCACGATGCGGAACAATGGCCGGCGAACGATCACTGCGCGGGAAAAGCTTGCCCGCGAGATGCATGGCGCCAAGAAGTGGTGTGTAGGGCGCGAAAGTGATCTGCACGCTTTTACGGCTCATCGCCGCAAGCCGCGCGAGCATCGACACCATATCCGGCATTTCATAATGGATGAGCGAATCCATGCCGACGACATGATCGAATGTGCCTAAACGCGGATCAAGCATATCGCCGGAAAGATAAGTAATTTTGCCCTTGAGATCTTTCGGGCTCCGCTCACGCGCGAGATCAACCAAAGTGGGCGACAGATCAA
Source organism: Alphaproteobacteria bacterium (assembly GCA_037131735.1). GTDB lineage: Bacteria > Pseudomonadota > Alphaproteobacteria > Rhizobiales > Beijerinckiaceae > CAIUPE01. The sequence continues at coordinate 109,973 of JBAXQM010000004.1, read as the reverse complement.
TCGCAACAACTTCGGCACCGCGTGAGGCCGCTTCAATCGAGAGCGCACCGGTGCCGCATCCCGCATCAAGGAGACGCAAGCCCGTCAGATCTTGCGGGAGATGCGAGAGGAGGGTCGCCCGCATGCGATCACGTCCCGCGCGCACGGTTGCACGAATACCCGAGACCGGCGCGTCCGATGTCAGACGCGACCACGCCGCCGCCGCCGTGCGATCGAAATAGGTTTCGATCTCGCCGCGCCGTGTCGTGTAAGTCGTGTCCATATCTTGCGTCGTCATGATCCGCTTACTTTCCTCGCTCAATCGAAGCCTAGAAAATCAAAGATCTCGCGATCTTTCATCGAGCGCGCATCGCAAGGCGTTGCGCCGGCCCAGAGTGATGCAGCCAATCGAAGATATTCGTTTTGAACCGCTTCGATTTCTGGTGTGGACTCCATTTCGAAGAGAACTGATTTTTTAAGACGGCTCACACGGATCGCATCGACATCCTGCAAATGAGCGAGACGTTTCAATCCGGTCGCTTCGGCAAAGCGATCGATTTGATCAGTATCTTTCGAGCGATTGGCAATAACACCGCCGACGCGGACGCCATAATTTTTGGCTTTCGCGTTGATGGCCGCAACGATGCGGTTCATCGCGAAAATCGAGTCAAAGTCATTCGCTGCAACGATCAAGGCAAGATCGGCATGTTGAAGCGGTGAAGCGAAGCCGCCGCACACCACGTCGCCCAGCACGTCGAAAATCACGACATCCGTATCTTCGAGAAGATGATGTTCTTTGAGAAGTTTTACGGTCTGGCCGACGACATAACCGCCGCAACCCGTGCCGGCAGGCGGGCCACCCGCTTCGACACACAAGACGCCATTATAGCCTTCATAAACGAAATCTTCCGGGCGCAATTCTTCCGAGTGGAAGTCAACGCTTTCGAGAACATCGATCACGGTCGGCACAAGGCGCTTCGTCAGCGTGAAAGTTGAATCATGTTTCGGGTCGCAGCCAATTTGCAAAACGCGCTTACCGAGTTTTGAAAAGGCTGCAGACAAATTCGACGAGGTCGTCGATTTGCCGATACCGCCTTTGCCATAAACGGAAAAGACTTTTGCGGTACCAATGCTGGCGGTCGGATCAAGATGAACTTGAACGCTTCCTTCGCCATCACCGCGTGCGGGTGGCTTTTTTGGCATACGGTCGAGAAGAATCGTGCTCATGCGGCAGCCTCCACGGATATGCCCTCGAGTCTATCCTCGAGATCTTCGCTCGCGCGTTCGAGCGCGGCGAGGGTTTCGGCATCAGGGTTCCAGAAATCTCGTCTTTGGGCTTCGAGCAGACGGTTCGCGAGTTTCACCGCTGCTTTAGGGTTGAGCGCGGCCAAGCGATTACGCATCGCTTCATCGAGCACAAAAGTTTCGGTTGCCTTTTGATAGACCCAAGGCTGGACTTGTCCGGTTGTTGCGGACCAGCCCATTGTATTCGTCAAATGGCTTTCGATTGAACGCACGCCTTCATGGCCATGCTTCAACATACCTTCATACCATTTTGGATTGAGAAGCCGTGTGCGGCTTTCAAGTGCGACCTGTTCGGACAGCGTGCGCACAACGCCCGCACCGCGTGTCTGATCGCCGATATAAACGGGGATCGCTTCACCGCGTTGTTTTTCTGCCGCACGCGAAATACCGCCGAGCGAGTCAAAATAATGATCGATGGTCGTGACGCCGAGCTCAACCGATTCAAGATTTTGATAGGCAAGATCAACACCGCGCAGCACGGCTTGCATCATAGCCGTTTGTGATGAGGCTTTGCCGTCACGACCATGAGCAAAGCTCTTGCGGGCGCTAAACACCGCACCAAGCTCATCTTCATCATCCCAACGACCATTCTCAATCATCATATTCACATTGGCGCCATAAGCGCCGTCCGCATTCGAGAATACGCGGAGCGCAGCTGTATCGAGTGTGCAGTTTTGTTCCTGCATCACGTGGAGCGCGTGTTTACGGATGAAATTCATCTCCACTGGCTCATCAGCGCTGGCGGCGAGATAGGCCGCTTCCGCGAGCATCTTTGTTTGCAAGGGGAGGAGATCCCGGAAGATGCCCGAAAGCGTCAACATCACATCAATACGCGGGCGACCGAGTTTTTCGAGTGGAATGAGTGACGCACCGCAGAGCCGTCCATAGGAATCCCATTTCGGCTCGGCGCCCATCAAAGCGAGCGCTTGCGCAATGGGACCGCCTTCGCTTTTGAGATTATCAGTGCCCCACAAAACGAGCGCGATGGTTTCCGGCAGAGCGCGGCCACTGGCACGATGTGTGGTCAAAAGAAGCTCAGCCTGTTTCGCGCCATCCTTCAACGCAAATGCGGAGGGCAGGCGGAACGGATCGAAGCCGTGAATGTTACGGCCGGTCGGTAAAATTTCTGGCGTGCGTACAAGATCACCGCCGGCAACGGGACGAATGAAACGACCGTCAAGCGCACGCAACAAGGCCGACAATTCGGTTTCGTCTTGCAACATCGCTTCAGCATCGGTGAGACGCTTTGCATCAACGCCTGCCTCTTTGAGGCTTGCAAGCGTCGAGGCGCGTTCTTCACTATTCATGGTCTGGCCGACAACATGAAGGCCATGCGGAATAAGCGTGTATTCGAGTTCGAGAATCGCGCTTTGCAAAGTGGCGATTCTCTTTGCGTGATCGTCCCACAGCGGTTCGGCTTCGGAGAGATCAAGACCGGCGGCTTGCGCTTGAATGAGTTGACCCAGATCGGACGCTTCCGATGAGCCGGGCTCAAGCGTTCGATAACGCGTGAGCGATGATTTGAGATCAACAAGACCGCGATAGAGACCTGCTTGCGATAAAGGCGGTGACAAATAGCTGATGAGCGTCGCGCCCGAGCGGCGTTTCGCGATGGTGCCTTCTGACGGATTATTTGCCGCGTAGAGATAGAGATTTGGTGTCGTGCCGATCAGACGATCCGGCCAGCAGGCCGCAGATAGACCCGATTGTTTGCCCGGCATAAATTCAAGCGCGCCATGCGTACCGAAATGCAAAATCGCTTGCGCGGCGAAATCCTCGCGCACGTAGCGATAGAAGGCCGAGAAGGCATGAGTGGGGGAGAAGCCGTGCTCGAAGAGAAGGCGCATCGGGTCGCCTTCATAGCCAAACGCAGGCTGAACACCGACAAGCACATTGCCGAAACGCTGACCCAACACATGAATAGTCGAGCCATCACTTTGTTGCTTGCCTGGCGCGGGGCCCCATTGCGATTCGATCTCTTTGAGATGCGGCTCACGACGCACATGATCATCAACCGGAATGCGATGAACGACATTCGCATCCGCGCCATAGCGCTCGGCATTGCCTTTAAGGATCGCGTCACGCAACGCATCGACGCTTTCCGGAACGTCGACACTATAGCCATCAGCCTTCATCGCTTTCAGCGTATTGAAGAGTGACTCAAATACAGCAAGAAAGGCTGCTGTTCCGGTAGCGCCCGCATTTGGAGGAAAATTGAACAAGACAATCGCAATTTTGCGCTGCGCTTTTTCCGAGCGGCGTAAAGCGATCATCGATTCAACGCGTGCGGCGAGCTTTTTGACGCGCTCGGGATGCGCCATCATCGTGCGCTCACCAATTGCGCCGTCGCCACGACCACCAAACACCATAGGCATGATCGCGCCATCGAGTTCAGGAATAGCGACCATCATCGTTGTTTCAATGGGATGAAGGCCGCGCGAAGAGGCTTCCCATTCCGCAACAGATTGGAATTCCACGGGCTGCGCCGCGATATAGGGAATATCAAGTTCGGCGAGAATTGTTTCAGCCGCCCGGGAGTCATTATAGGCGGGGCCACCGACAAGCGAGAAACCGGTGAGTGACACAAGCGCGTCGATCTTCACTGTGTTTTTATCGCGGAAATAGGCTTCAATAGCAGGACGTTGATCAAGACCAGTTGCGAAAGTGGGGATCACGCTCAATCCGGCTGCTTCGAAAGCAGCGATTGCACCATCATAATGCCCTGTATCACCCGAGAGCACATAAGAGCGCATCAAGAGCAGACCGACAGTGCCTTTGGTATCCTGCGGTCCTTTCGGAAGCGCAGACAGATCCGTGACGATTCGACCCTTCGCACGCGGATGATAAAGCCCTACTTCCGGATAGGATTTTGGCGCTTCGTAAGAGGGTGCAGCGAGACCGGCGCGTTTTGTATCGCCATAGCGTGACACGAGGAATCTCACGAGATGCGCAAGATTATCTTCCGAGCCCGCAAGCCAATATTGCATAGTCAAGAAGTAAGCGCGCACATCTTGCGCGGTGCCCGGAATGAAGCGCAGAATTTTCGGCAAGCGCTTCAGCATTTGCAATTGACGCGCACCGGCAGCGGCTTTGTCGCCCGCATCTTCGGTTTTGCCGCCGCGCAATTTTTTGAGCAAATTAACAACAGCTCCGGTGGGCGCATCCATGCGGAATCGGCCAAGCTTTGTAAGCTTGATCACTTCACCCGCCGACATGAAGACAACCATCGCGTCGCAGGATTCACGCCGCGCTTCGAGGGCAGGCATGACAGCGCGGATATGATCTTCCATGAAGAGCATATTGGCGATGATGATGTCGCCTTGTTCGATATCAGCGATGCAGGCATCAAGAAGAACCGGATCAGACCAATTTGAAGCGGCATGAACCGTAACAACGAGGCCAGGGGTTTCTCTCGCAACAGTCGTCGCCACGCGCGCCACCGCGCCGGACACATGATTGTCCAGCGTCAGTATGACGACCCGTAAACCGGATCTATCGGCTGAAATGCGCTTTGGCATCGTAAAGGGTCTCAACAGTAATTAGCGGTACGCCGCGTTCTGCAGCGTATCGTTCGGTATTGCGGCGGGCCTTACCGCGCACAAAGAAGGGAATCTTTTGCAGTTCTTTTTCCGCGTCTGCTGCCCATCCTGTGATGTGCGGGGCTTTCTCGGAAGGAGTGTGCTGAATGGTTTCTGGCTCTGCGGCACGAGGCGCATGACCAAGATGTGATGGCGCGGCGCTATCATGAAATTCATGATCATTGCGGAACATCGCGAGGAGATGTTCTTCAAGGCCCATCATCAAAGGATGAACCCACGTATCGAAAATCACATTCGCGCCTTCAAAGCCCATTTGGGGCGAATGACGCGCGGGGAAATCTTGCACATGCACAGGCGCCGAGATCACCGCGCACGGCAAGCCCATGCGTTTCGCGATATGGCGTTCCATTTGTGTGCCGAGAATAAGTTCGGGCTGCGCTTCTTGGATCGCTTTCTCGACATCAAGATAATCATCGGTAATCAACGCTTCGAGACCGAGCGCAGTTGCCGCTTCGCGCATGGGGCGCGCAAATTCGCGGCTGAATGTGCCAAGACCTACGACATCGAAGCCAAGTTCTTGTTTGGCAATGCGCGCGGCAGCCAGCGCATGGGTCGCGTCGCCGAAAATGAAGACGCGTTTGCCAGTGAGATAGGTTGAGTCGACAGAGGCCGAATACCACGGCAAACGGCTCATGCGATCATTCAAAACGGGCTCGGGATCGACGCCCGCGAGCTCCGCCACTTCGCGAATGAAATCGCGCGTTGCCCCAACACCGATGGGAACAGTCGTTGTCATTGGTTGACCCAGCGCCTTTGTGAGATAGCGCGCGGCTGGTTCGGCAATTTCAGGATACATCACGACATTGAACGCCGCTTCACCTAAACGTGCGATGTCTGAAGGACGCGCATCAAGCGGCGCCACCACATTCACAGTAATGCCGAGCTCACCGAGTAGCCTCTTAATTTCCAGCACATCATCACGATGGCGGAAGCCGAGCGCTGCTGGTCCCAAAATATTGCAGCTCTTCGGATTGCGTTTTGCGCGATCAAAATCGCCACGCGCCAATTCACGCACGATGCGATAAAATGTTTCCGCCGCGCCCCAATTTTCCTTCTTTTGATAAGAAGGCAATTCGAGCGGGATGACAGGGATCGGCAAAGCCAAAGCCTTTGCAAGACCACCCGGATCATCCTGAATGAGTTCAGCGGTGCATGAGGCGCCGACAATCATCGCTTCCGGCATGAAGCGTTCATAGGCATCAAAGGCGGATCTCTTGAAGAGTTCGGCCGTATCGCCGCCAAGATCACGTGCTTGGAAGGTTGTGTAAGTCACGGGCGGGCGCGCGTTGCGCCGCTCGATCATCGTAAAGAGAAGATCGGCATAAGTATCGCCTTGCGGCGCGTGAAGAACATAGTGAAGGCCTTTCATCGCGGTGGCGATACGCATCGCGCCGACATGGGGCGGGCCTTCATAAGTCCAAACGGTTAATTGCATAGGAGCCCCCCGAGTCTGGTGCGACGATCAAGGGGTCGCGAGAATAAACGGGCGAGATCACCAGCTTGGTCATAGCCTTGGATCGGCGTGAATACGAGTTCGATAGACCATTTCGTTGTCATGCCTTCCGCTTCAAGCGGATTGGCGAGACCAAGGCCACAGACAACAAGATCGGGATCTTCTGCGCGGCACCGATCAAGTTGACGCTCAACATCCTGTCCTTCTGACAACAATGTGCCAGCGGGCAGACGCGCGAGGTCTTCAGCGAGATGCGCGCGATGCAGATAGGGCGTGCCGACTTCAACAAGACGCATGCCGAGTTCTTCAGACACATAACGTGCGAGCGGAATTTCGAGTTGTGAGTCCGGGAAGAAGAAAATTCTCTTGCCTTGCAGCGCCTCGCGATGTGCTTCCATCGCAATGAGCGCACGACGATGACCCGCAGCCGTGGCGCTTTCGAATTTTTCCGCGCTCACTCCAAAGCTCTCTGCCGCCGCTTTCAACCACGCGGTTGTGCCTTCAGCACCAAGCGGGAAGGCTGCGGTGATGCGCTTCGCGCCGCGATCGTCGAGAACGCGTGCGGTATCGCCTAAGAAGGGTTGTGCGAGAAGATATTTTGTCTTCGGACCAATGATCAGCGGCGCATTCGCCTTTTTCGCCGGGAGAAATGTGACATTGTGAATGCCCATTTCTGTGAAGAGGCGGCGGAATTGATCTTCAACAACATCAGCTAACGCGCCCACAACGAGAAGCTGATCAGCCGCATCGGTATTTTCTTTTTGCGCATCAGAGGCGAGTGCTGAAAGGCAGGCATCTTCACCTTGTGTGAAAGTTGTTTCAATGCCGGAGCCGGAATAATTCAACACTCGTACTTTTGGCGTGTGTAGTTTTGAAAGTCGTTGCGCAGCGCGTTTCAAATCAAGCTTGATCACTTCTGACGGGCAAGAGCCAACAAGAAACAGCAGCTCAATATCAGGACGACGCTCTAGTAAGCGACCGACAACGGAATCAAGTTCGTCGTCAATATCAGCAAGACCTGCAAGATCACGCTCGTCGATGATGGCCGTGCCAAAACGCGGTTCGGCAAAAATCATTACACCAGCGGCCGATTGAATAAGATGCGCGCATGTGCGTGAACCGACAACGAGGAAGAACGCGTTTTCGATTTTGCGATGCAGCCATACAATGCTCGTCAAACCGCAAAAGACTTCATGTTGACCGCGTTGTTTTAGCGTCTGCTGGTCAGTGCATCCGCGATCAGTGCCATTTTGTGCAGGACGGAAGGGAAGATTCATAATGTCGCTCCCATGGTTTGAGAGCGGGGTGCCGTGAGACGGGCAACACGAAGCTTCCACAAAAACTGCGCGGCATTCACCACATAGGTCGCATAGGCGAGGAGGGTGATGATGAATAAAGCGCGGTCATCCATCAGGCCAAACACAAGACCAGTGAGATAAAGTGTATGGAGGGCGATAACGACGAAGCTGACCACATCTTCCCAGAAGAAGGCAGGTGCGAAGAGATATTGTCCGAAGACATCTTTCTCCCAAAGTGCGCCTGTGATCATGATCGTGTAGAGCGCGAGTGTTTTGGCGAGAATCGAGAGATGCGCAGCAAAGGCGCCTTCACCCGTCATCAGCGTGCGCATCACTAGGCCGAGACTGATGAGGAAAATCAGAAATTGGACAGGCGCGAGGATCCCCTGAACAAGCGTCCAAGGTGACGAATCCCGCCTTTGCCGTTCAGCGTCCGTGTAGAGCTGCGGCTGCGGTGCCCCATGATGGCCGGGATCGGTCATCCAGATCCTCCCGAGGGCTCCTTCCGGCACGACTGACCGGCCTGACCCCCCATGGGAAAAAGCTAACCCTTGCCCTCTATATGTGTCAAGCAATGTTGACGTCTTATAAAAATGACATTTATTATGCTCGGACTTGGCAGGGGAAAGAATCTTCTGTCGGGTGATGGCGATCCGCGTTATACTGTCGCAGGTCGGAGTAGAGTGCTCGGGTGAATTTCTGGGCTTCGCGGCTTCAGGCCGAGGCACTCCGATCCCGTGTTCGGTTAATCGGAGCCGGGTATCGTACCCGTTTTCGGGTAGTTTGGGGGTTATCTGTGTCGACGTCCGATCATACGACGGACAGAGACGGCCAAGCCGGAGGCGGCATGGCTGGGTCTCAGCACGACCCTTTTTCCGATCATTCTTACGGATATACTGACGAGTCGACCGGTTTTCTTACAGTTTCAGGCTCGAATCTCGATTTACGGGGGCATTTTGCCCGTCCGGACGCCGCTCTTCCCCTGCAGGGCCTCCTCGCCGAGACGATTGAGAAGGTCATCGTTCCCCGGCTCCTCCTGAATTTTGGTGTGGATACTGCTGCCGTTGTTTCAGCCATTTCGGCCGGAACGCCGCTGGATAGGGACACGATTTCGGGCTTTTGCCGCCTTGTTGTGGGCGCTGATAGCCGGGATGCCTTCCGTTTTGTTGAGATTTTGCTCGAGCGCGGTGTGAGCGTTGAATCCATTTTGCTAGATCTGATGGCTCCGGCCGCCCGGGTCATGGGCGAATTGTGGGAATCTGATCTGTGCAGTTTCGTAGACGTCACTGTCGGATTGGCCCGAATTCAGCAGATTACGAGGCAAATTCGCCCCTATGGCGTTGGAAATTTGGATATTTCGGACCCAAAGGGTTCAATTTTGTTGGTTCCGTCACCAGGTGAGCAACACACATTCGGCTTGAAGATTGTCGAAGAATTCTTCCTCCGCGATGGCTGGGATGTCGACTGTCTTCTGCGCGCGGGGGCCGAGGAAATCGCTGCCGCCGTCGCCGATAAACCCTATGATATCATTGGCTTGACCCTTGGGGGCCAACGCTTGCTCGAGCCTTTGCGCTCCGCTATCACGCTTTCGCGTTATCATTCCCTCAATCGGTCGATCAAAGTGATCATTGGTGGCGTTGGGCTCGCCGATTATCCGGATCTGAAGACCCTTGTGGAGGCGGATGCCTGTGTGGCGGATGTCAATGATGCCGTAATCCTCGCCAATTCCTGGGTTAGAAAACCCGCCACAAGTTAACCAGTGTCAGTTTCGTGAACCAGAACCAGTCCATACAAAAGGGATCATCGCCGCTCGCCGGCCAGGGGATCGGTGCGCTCTCCGCCCATCTCGAAACGCTCGATCCGTCGGTGGCGGCTGCGGTTCTGTCCGCTTCTGGTGATATTGTCTTCACCATCAATCCTGAAGGCATCATCACGGATGGCGTATTCGCCTCTGGCGATCTTCCGTCCGATTTTTTCATCGGCTGGCCCGGCAAAGCACTCCTCGATACGGTCACGCTTGAGAGCCGCGTCAAAGTCTCGGAAATGCTGCAAGATGTGGCAACCGGACAGCCACCGCGTTGGCGCCAAATCAATCATCCTTTGAAAGCGGGCGAGGATCTTCCCGTTCGCTATAAATTTATTCGTGTGGGACGTGACGGTCATGCGGTTGCGGTGGGGCGTGATATGCGCGCTGTAGCTTCAATGCAACAGCGGCTTGTCTCCGCCGAATTATCGATTGAGCAAGAATATGCACGTCTTCGTCATATCGAGACGCGCTATCGTTTGCTGATGCAAGTCGCCACCGAAGCTTTGATTGTTGTTGATGGCCGTTCCGGACGTGTTGTCGAAGCCAATCCCGCTGCGGCGAATTTGCTCAATAAACAATTACGACGCCTTGTGGGATCAGCCTTTACCGATGCGTTTTCGGGCGCGGATCTCGACAAAGTCACAGCGATGCTCGCGTCATTGCGTTCAGTCGGACGTGTTGATGATGTGGCATTGACTTTGGGTGGTGAACAGCAAGCGGTAACAAGCGCCACGGTGTTCCGCGAGAATAATGCGGTGCTTTACATGTTCCGCTTATTCCCGCTTGCCGTTGGTGCGCGTGGTGTCGTTGTACCCAAAATGCAATCGCAAACGCTTGCTGCCGTTCAAGCGATGCCGGATGCGTTTGTGTTGACGGATCTGGATCGGCGCATCATCGCGACGAATGCCGCCTTCCTTGAAATCGTCCAATTGGGCAGTGAAGAGCAGGCACGCGGTGAGCCGCTCGACCGATGGCTCGGCCGCGTCGGTGTCGATACCGGCCTTCTTTATTCAAGCGTGATTGAACATAAAATCATTCGCCAATTCTCCACAGTGCTACGCGGGCAATTCGGCACCGTGGAAGATGTGGAAGTCTCTGGCGTGGCGGTAAAAGACTCAGACCCCGCTGTGATCGGTTTTACGATCCGCCGCGTCGCCCGCCGTGTGGCGCCTGATGATCCGGGCAAGCGCAGCCTCCTGCGCTCGGTCGATGAGATGACGAAATTGGTCGGCAAAGTGCCGCTCAAGGATCTGGTGCGCGAAACAACCGACATTATCGAGCGGCTCTGCATTGAGGCGGCGCTTCAGCTCAATGACAATAACCGCGCGAGTTCCGCAGATATGCTGGGGCTTAGCCGTCAGAGCCTCTATGTGAAGCTCCATCGCCACGGGATTGAGGAAAAGGGCGGCTCGGAAAAGGACTAATCTTTCCGTCAGCTTGAATTGACAGAAAAAACTGTCAGGCATACCGTCTTGCCATGGTGAATTCGGTCTCAACGCGCTCGACCTTCGCGCTGCCAGCGCCTTCGGCTATTCTTGAGCTCTTGAAGCCGATTACCTGGTTCGCGCCGATGTGGGCGTTTGGTTGCGGTGTTGTGTCTTCCGGCGTTCCGGTTCTCGAGCATCTCGATCTTCTGGCATTGGGGGTGGCACTGTCCGGTCCGCTCGTCTGCGGCACGAGCCAGGCGGTCAATGACTGGTATGATCGCCATGTCGATGCCCTGAACGAACCGAACCGTCCGATTCCCTCTGGCCGCATTCCCGGACGCTGGGGTCTCGCCATCGGCATTATCTGGAGCGGTGTGTCGCTGATTGTCGCCGCGCTGCTTGGCCAAGCGGTGTTCTGGGCGGCGGTCTTCGGGCTTATTGCTGCATGGGCCTATAGCGCTCCGCCGGTGCGATTGAAGCGTAATGGCTGGTGGGGCAATGCGGCCGTTGGTCTTTGCTATGAAGGCTTGCCCTGGTTTACGGGTGCGGCTGCGTTGCAAGGCGGTGTGCCTTCTACGCCCATTCTCTTGCTCGCGCTGCTCTACAGCATCGGCGCGCATGGCATCATGACGCTCAATGATTTCAAATCGGTCGAAGGCGATCTCAAAATGGGGATCGGCTCTTTGCCGGCAAAGCTCGGCGTTGAGCGCGCAGCTTTACTGGCCTGCGCCGTGATGGCGGTACCGCAGATTATCGTCATCGCTTTGCTGAATTCTTGGGACCGTCCTTATCACGCGCTTGGTGTTTTGGCCTTGCTGATTGCGCAGGGCTTTCTCATGCGGCGTCTCTTGAAAGATCCGAAGGGCCAAGCGGCTTTCTATAATGCAACCGGCACAACGCTTTATGTGCTCGGCATGTTGGTTTCGGCTTTTGCTGTTCGTAGCATAGCAGGAGGATAGAATGGCGAGCGCACATCTCGGCTGGTTCGGTATCATACGCGTCGGTCTTGTTCAGGCTGCTTTAGGCGGCATTGTCGTGCTCACAACTTCAACCATCAATCGTTTGATGATTGTCGAATTGGCTTTGCCCGCACTCGTGCCGGGCTTGCTTGTGACATGGCATTACGCGTTGCAAATCCTTCGTCCGCGGTGGGGGCATGGATCTGATCAGGGTGCACGCCGCACGCCGTGGATCATTGGCGGTATGGCTATTCTTGCATTGGGTGGGGCCCTGGCGTCTTTATCTGTCGGTTTGACTGCCACTTCGACGATTGTCGGCTTAGGGGTAGCCTTTATCGCATTCACTTTAATCGGCGTCGGCGTTGGTGCAGCGGGAACATCTTTGCTGATTTTTCTTGCCAGTCATGTTGAGCGCGAGAAACGCGCGGCTGCGGCAACAATTGTCTGGATCATGATGATTGTTGGCTTCATTTTGACATCAGCCTTTGTCGGACATTTTCTTGATCCTTTCACACCGCTGCGACTTGTGTCTCTCGCCAGTGCGATTTGCGGAATTGCCTTTTTGATTTCATTGATCGCGCTCTATCGGCTTGAGCCGCATCAAAAACAAAATACTTCTTCATCAGCAACCGATGGCGCAGCGAAGCCAGAATTTCGTGAGGCCTTTTCGCATGTGTGGCGTATGGCGGAAGCGCGGCGCTTTGCCATTTTCGTGTTTATCTCGATGCTTGCCTATAGCGCACAGGATCTCATTCTCGAACCTTTCGCAGCCCTACGCTTCGGATTAACGCCGGGGCAAACCGCCTCCCTTTCCGGTATGCAGAATGGCGGCGTTTTGATGGGTATGATTTTGGTTGGTGTTTTAGCAACCCTCTTCAACCGCAATCGATTCATGGAATTACGCAACTGGGTCATGCTGGGTTGTTTTGGATCATCTCTCGCATTGATTGGTCTTGTTGTCGCGGCTCGTATGGGCCCACCTTGGCCAATTTCCGCTTCTGTTTTTGCTTTGGGTTTTGCCAATGGCGTTTATGCGGTGGCGGCCATTGGATCGATGTTTTCATCGGCGCGCGCAGAGGGTGCCGAGCATGAAGGTCTGCGCATGGGTTTGTTCGGCGCGGCACAAGCGGTTGCGTTCGGTTTAGGTGGCGTTGCGGGAACGGGTCTCTCAGATTTTTTCCGCATCTTTATGGACGCGCCGGAAATTGCTTACGCGTCCGTCTTTGCCATTGAAGCCCTGTTATTTGTGATTGCTGCATGGCTCGCCACATCTATTGGTCGCCATGCTGCGCATTCAGAAAATCAAAATCCGCTTGTTCTTGCAGCGGGCCATGAAATCGGCGTGGAGGGACGTTGACATGACATCGCATCTTCCGAATGAGTCAAACATCTTCGATGTTGTCGTGATTGGTGGTGGCCCTTCGGGCGCAACGGCTGCTGATGATCTCGCACGTGCGGGTCGTAAAGTTGCACTGCTTGATCGGGCAGGGCGCATCAAACCTTGTGGTGGTGCTGTTCCGCCGCGTCTCATTCGTGATTTTTCAATTCCCGATGAGTTGATTGTCGCGAGAGTCAATTGCGCGCGCATCGTGTCGCCATCAGGTCGTCATGTCGATATGCCGGTTGAAGGCTCTTATGTTGGTATGGTTGATCGCGATCATTTTGATGAATGGTTGCGGGAACGCGCAGCATCAACAGGCGCGCATCGTATGACGGGTACTTATGAACGGTTCGAGCGCGAGGGTGATGGCACGCCGCGTATCATTTATAAAAATGCAGACGGCCAAGAAGCCTCGATTATCGCGCGATTAGTGATTGGTGCTGACGGCGCTTTATCAAGAGTTGCACGCGATACAATCCGCGGTGGTGATCGCATGCCTTATGTCTTTGCGTATCACGAGATTGTGAAAGCCCCCGAGTCCGATAGCGTCGCATATGAGTCCGCACGTTGCGATGTTTATTATCGCGGAACATTGTCGCCCGATTTCTATGCCTGGGTGTTTCCGCATGGATCGACGATGAGCATCGGCACAGGCAGTGCCAATAAGGGATTTTCCTTGAAAGGATCGGTAGCGGAGTTGCGCCGTGATGCGGGCTTCGCTTCGCTTGAAACGATTCGCAAAGAAGGTGCGCCAATTCCTTTGAAACCATTAAAGCGGTGGGACAATGGCCGCGATGTTCTCCTCGCGGGCGATGCGGCAGGTGTCGTTGCACCGGCATCAGGTGAGGGGATTTATTATGCGATGCTCGGCGGGCGTTTAGCGGCTGAAGCGGTGGAAGCCTGTCTCGTAAGTGGTGATCCGCGCGCATTACAACATGCGCGCAAAGCCTTCATGAAAGATCATGGACGCGTGTTTTTCATTCTCGGGATCATGCAGAAATTCTGGTATCGCACGGATGGACTGCGTGAGCGCTTTGTTTCCATGTGCGCCGATAAAGATGTGCAACGTCTCACTTGGCAGTCCTACACGGAAAAGAAACTCGTGCGCGCCGATCCGCTTGCGCATGTGAAGATCTTCTTCAAAGACATGGCGCATCTTCTGGGGCTGGTGAAACCGGCATGATCGATTTCGATCCCGGTTATCTTACCGCTTTGGTGGGTTCAGCGGCGGCGGCCATTATTGTGGCGGGCGCAGGCGGTTTTATGACCGATACGGGCCCTTGGTATCGCTCGATGAAGTTTCCCGGATGGAAGCCGCCGGATTGGGCTTTTGGCCCGATTTGGACGCTTGTTCTGGTCTGTGCCACGCTGGGCGCGGCGAAGGGGCTTCAGGCCGCGCCGGACGCTGATGCCTATTGGCAATGTGTGGCGGTTCTCGGCGTGAATGCGGGGCTCAACATTCTTTGGAATGCGATATTCTTCGCCATGCGCCGCCCGGACTGGGCCTTTGTTGAAGTGATCATCTTTTGGTTTTCCATTCTTGCGGTCATGGTTGTGCTCGGAAACCATTCATTGGCCGCGGCTCTCTATTTTTTGCCCTATCTCGTCTGGGTTGCTATCGCGAGCCTGCTGAATTGGCGGATTGTTGTCCTCAATCGCCCTTTTGGAGCCGTGCACCATGATTGAGGACTTTGTTGCGAGCGGCCACGCCGCCGATCTTATTATTGCTGTTATGGCGATTGAGGCGGTGTTTCTTGGCCTTTTTCTTCGTAAAAAGGGCCTCTCACGTCTCATTCTCGGATTTTGGGCTGCGCTTCTTGCCGGAGCGGCGCTGGTGCTGGCCTTACGAGTCGCCCTTACGGGGGGCAGTTTGGTTGTGATCGCATTGTGTATGGGGGCAAGCTTTATCGCTCACTTAATTGAGCTTAGCCTGAAGATTGTTTCGGCTCGGACTAATCCGGACTATGAGGGGCGCGCGTAAGATGTTGTCGTCTGACAAAACGGCCGACTTCAGGAAGGAAGATGCCCATGTCCAAGATTCTAGTTCTCTCGTCGCTTGCAGCAGTGCTTATGGCCGCCACCCCCGCATTCGCGGATGGCGATGCCGCCGCTGGCGAGAAAGTGTTTATCAAGTGCAAGGCCTGCCACGAGAACGAGCAGGGTGTGAACAAGATCGGGCCGACGCTGAAGGGCGTGGTTGGCCGCAAGGGCGCCTCGGTCGAGGGTTATTCCTATTCGGACGGCGCGAAGGCCAAGTCAGCGGAAGGTCTCGTCTGGGACGAGGCGACGCTCGCCGCCTATCTTCCCGATCCCAAGGCTTATGTTCCCGGCACGAAAATGGCCTTCGCTGGTTTGAAAAACCCGCAGGAAGTGGCCGACGTGATCGCCTATCTCAAGACCAAGCCGTAATCGGTCTTTTTGAGTTTCCGTCATGCGGCGCTTCGTTCCGGAGTGCCGCATGACCGATATCGAACAACGCAAACGCGATCATATCGATATCGTGCTTTCGGGCGCCGCCCGCCATAGTGCCTCTGCCGGCTTTGACGGCATTGCGTTCGAGCACAACGCGCTTCCCGAATTATCTTTTGACGCGATTGATCTCTCAACGCGCTTTCTCGGCAAGACGCTCAAAATTCCTTTTCTCGCGTCATCGATGACAGGTGGCCCCGCTGATTCCGATCGCATCAATCGTGCGATTGCGGAAGCGGCCGAACATTGTGGCTTTGCCATGGGTGTCGGCTCGCAGCGCATCGCTCTATCAGGCGGTAAGGCGCATGGGCTTGATCGCCATTTGCGCGACTACGCACCGACTATTCCGATCTATGCCAATCTCGGCGCGGTGCAGCTCGTAAACGGCATGGGCCTTGATCATGCACGCCGCGCTATTGACGAGATTGGCGCTGATGCTTTGATCCTGCATCTCAATCCGGTTCAGGAAGTTTTGCAAAAAGACGGCGATCATGATTGGCGCGGTGTAACACAGGCGATTGCCGATCTTGCCCCCAAACTCGCAAAGCCGATCATCGTAAAAGAAGTCGGCTTTGGCATTTCGGTTGATGTCGCCCGGCGCTTACTCGAATGCGGCGTCGCAGCCATCGATGTCGCGGGCGCAGGCGGAACAAGTTGGGCGGCTGTTGAAGGCCGTCGCGCGCCTGATCAACCAACGCATGATCTCGGTGAGTTGTTTCGTGACTGGGGCATTCCGACGGTTGATGCGCTCGCGTCTCTTCACGCGCGCTTTCCCGATCTGTCATTGATCGCTTCCGGCGGCGTGCGAAACGGACTTGATGCCGCGAGAGCAATTCGCCTTGGTGCTGATCTTGTGGGACAAGCGGCTGCGCTTTTATCGCCCGCGATGCAGGGTACAGAAGCGGTCATCGCGCATGTCGAATTTTTTGCCCGCGCTTTGCGCTTGGCATGCTTTGCGACCGGTTCAAAAGATCTACGCGCGTTGCGGAAAGCGCCTTTGCGCAAGTGAGTAAACGCTCTCTTTTTTGTTTTTATTTAATTCGTCATTGCGAGAGGTTAGCTTCTTAAGCCGTCATTGCGAGCGAACGCGAAGCAATCCAGCTAATGGTTGTTATTGAAACGCGCCGGCACGATTGCGCTCTTTCTTGAATCACCAACTGGATTGCTTCGCGTTCGCTCGCAATGACGGGTAATAAAAAAACGCCGGAGCTTTCGCTCCCAGAAATAAGGATCAAAAAAAACGCCGGAGCTTTCGCTCCCAGAAATACGGATCAAAAAAAACGCCGGAGCTTTCGCTCCGGCGCAAGTCGCCTGGGTGGAACAACCGCTCAGGGATTAGGTTGGCGCAGCTCCTCGTAGTCCTTGACCATTGCTGCCCCATAAAGAGGTTTGTAGACGCCTTGGTGGCAGGTTGCGCAATTTACTTTCGCAACATCGCCCGAAGGTCCGAGTCGCTCTTTCGGGAAGACCGATTGGAGCGAACCGAGATAGGTTTCATTCACTTCACTGACCATGTGAATGCCATGCCATGCTGTCACACGTTGCGGACGGCTTTCAGCCCATGACGCGAATTGCCGTGAATTATGGCAATAGGTGCAGTTCACACCGAGCGCTTGCGAGAGATGCATCATCAGCGCGTAAGTGGTCTCTGTGTCATGGATCGAGGCTTTGCTCGTGCCTTCTGGAAGAGCCGTTGTGGCGTCGACGCGGATATTCGCACCCTTCGCTAAGAGAGGTGTGAAGGGATCATAGGTCAGAGAGGTTGTGCCCACGACTTTCGACGCGAGGTTCTGACCTTGACGGCTAGACGCCATGCCTGCGGCCTGCGGAGATCCTTCGTTCTTGAACCAGATATTGGCAGGAACAGGATTGCCGCGATGGCAGGTGTAGCAGGTCACGCCTGTCTGCGCGACGTGAGGTGTCCACATCGTGTTGATCGCACGTGTCATCTGCAACATGCGACGTGCCACCACTTTGGTGTAGAGGCCGTCGTCCGCCATATTTTCAGGATTATGGCAGTAGGTGCAGCCTTGTTCAGGAGAGACCCAATTGGTGATCGCGCCCATCAAGCGATTGAATTCTTCGACATCAAGATCGCCGAGCACTTTGACGTTCTGATAATCTTTTGAATCTTTCACTTTCACGCCCGAGAGCTTCACTGGAGGATCAGCTTCGGGAGCGACATTCGCTTTCTGCAGTTTGGCTTCCATGCGTGGATTATTGATTTCCACCATGCCCAGACCGCGCGGTCCAATTTGGGTTGAGGCCATTGGTGGCCGTTCCCATGAAAGCATCATCGCGATGGTGAGTAGTGTGCCCGCGATGATACCGATAAATGCGAGTGCGTATTTCATGACGTCGCTCTCCCTCACTGGCCTTTAAGCGCGGGGTCGAGGACCGGTGCCCACATATCGAAGGCATAAGTCGGTGCAACCCCGTGTTTGACGGCCCAGAGATACCAATTGTCGACGACGGTGCCGGTAAGAAGAATGCCTATGCCGCCTGCCAAGGGGCAGAGCACAGCCATCCACCACGCCCAGCGATGGATTGATTCCATCGTCGCGTTGAAACCCATCGTCCAGCGCCAGAACAGAGCCGCACGTTCCGAGGCGGTGCCACGGTCGATGATCTGTTCAATTTCGCGATCACCACCAAGGTGAGAAACCGCAAGAATTGTTGCGCCATGCATCGCGAAGATCAGTGCTGATCCATAAAGGAACGCAATCGAGAGCATGTGGAAGGGGTTGTAGAAGAGATTGCCGTAACGGATCGAAAACGCCGCCGTCCAATCAAGATGCGGGAAGATGCCGAAGGGAACCGCTTCCGAGAAATTGCCCATCAGAACCGGGCGGATAAAGCCCAGAACGAGATAGAGCCAAATCGCAGCAGCGAAAGCCCACGCGACATGCGTGCCCATGCCGAGCGCACGAGCGCGGCGATAGGTGCGTACCCACCACAACAAAACACTTGTTGTGAGGAAGAGACCGGCAATCAACCACCAGCCGCCTTCACGCACAGGCGGGAAGTGCAGGCCATATTTTGCCGGCGGCGGTTCAAGCGAAAGCCAGAAGAGCTGACGAACAAATTGCACCGGATCCCAATTCACCGACGCCCACATATTGAGGCCGATGATTTCGAAGGCGATGAACCCGCAAACGAGTGAGATCGTGCCGAGCCATCCAAGATAGATCGGACCGATTTGTGCGTTACCGATGAGGCCCATGAGACGGCTCGTGAACGGCGTGCCTTGACGCTCGAACATGCCCGTCTCGTTCATAGGCACGCCCATATCGGCGGGCCCATGAACCTGAACGCGGTTATAGAGGTTTTGATATTGGATCATTGTGCTGTCTCCCCCGCTCAGCGCCAGATCGGAAGGTCAAGCCACCAGTTCCACCATTCTGGCCAGCCGCGTGTCCAGAAAGGTCCACTGATGACAATACAGACCGCGCTCCAGAACACTGCAGCCAAGGCAAGGAAAAGACCCAAGCGATGGATGCCGAGTGTGCCGATCGAGTAACCGATGGTGTCGCGGAAAAATGTATCTTCATGTTCTGGTGTTTTCACCGCTTCGCCTTTCGGCGGATTTGTTGCGGAGAGCACCAGAGCGCCGTGCAAGGCGAGAGCGAGTGTCGTTGTGAAGAACAAGGACACCGCGATCATATGCGCGGGATTATAATGGAAGTGGAGATATTGGTAGCCGACATTCGACACCCAATCGAGATGCGAGATGATCCCGTAAGGAAAGCCGTGTCCCCATGCGCCAAGGAGCACAGGACGAATGACCACCAGTGTCACATAAGCGAAAATGGCGAAGCCGAACGCGACAGGTACATGATACCCCATGCCGAGTTTGCGGCAGATTTCGATCTCACGCAGCATCCATGACACAAAAGCGCCAATCGCGCAGATCGTGATGATCTGCCAGAAGCCGCCTTCTTTCAAAGGTGCAAGACCAAGACCATATTTAAGATCCGGCGGAGCAATATTGATCTGCCAGATATTCCATGTCGGACCTTGTGAGGCCGCGTAAATAATCAGTGCCGTTCCCAGCGTTGCGAAAAACATTGTCGCAACACCAAATAAACCGACATAAAAGGGACCTACCCAAAAATCGAACAGGTCACCACCGATCAAGGTACCGCCGCGGACGCGATACTTTTTTTCGAAGCTGAGCATTGCCATCCCGGAATCTCCGTCTCGGCCGTGGCCGTTGCGATGGGAAGAAAAAACAAGTGAGGTGAGAAGTGGACGGAATAGACGCCCAATGCGTTCTATCCCGTCCACGATTGTGAGAAAGGATTGGGGTTAGCCAATCATCTCGGTCACAGCCACATCCAAAGCTGCAGCCTTCTTGCCTTCGATCCAATTGTACTTGGCCGTCGAAAGAAGGATGAAGTGAATGAGGAGCGCAAGAACAGCCAGCCACACAGTAAGTGCGACAAGCGTTCTGCGGGGGTCGAACATCAGCCAAATGCGCCACATGTTAGAATCCTCCCGTCAGAACCAAGGCCGCCACTGCCAAACGAGGAAGTGAGCGATAATCGCCACAACCACGTAAGCAATGGTGCTGGACATGAACATGCTATGATATTCCTTGGCTTCCGCCTCGGAAAGACCGCTCGAATTGAGCGGGCTCTTGTGATCAGCCATATCGGAAACTCCGGCTGAGGGCCCATTGCTGGAACCCGTTACCGCGACAACCCTCGCGGCGCAGGCCACCTCAAATTTCTTGCGAAATTTTTTGGTGGATATTCATTTCTGTCTTGCGACAGAGATGAATGGCAGGACGCTCACCTCACATGAAGGCGAACGGAATTGAATTCAGTGTCGCAATGCGTGCGACCTTGAAGATGGATTTGCCATCGTCGCGCGCGCTCACTGACCAGCGCGAAGCGCGGGGCAACAAACGCGAGAACGCAACAGCGACAAGGAAGATCGGATAAACGGCATAAAACACGAGATTATATTCAAGCCGTGTCTGGTTCTTGTCGGTTCTGGTCATCGACATGATCAGGCTCCTTCCTGTCTCACGAGAAATCGGAATTGATGCGCGAAGGGGCGAGCCATCAGGCGAACTCCTTCCGCGCTTTGTGAACATCATCGATACCGACACGTCCGCTTTGGCCCTTGCGGGCGAGACGTTCGGCACCATCACGCAATCTCTTTGCTGCGGAGATGCGAATAAGAACGGGTTCTTTTTCAACGATGGCTTCCAGCGCTTGATGCGCGTCATCGTCCCAGACGAGATCTTCGCGCTCTTTCACCGGTGTCGCTTCAACGCGATCCATATCGGTGCCGAGCGGCAAAATATTGAAGAGCGCATTGAAGAGCGCGTTGCAGATTTCCTGAATGAGATAAGTCGCGCCCGAATAACCCATGAAAGGCGTGCCGGTATGGCGGCGAATAATCGCGCCGGGGAATGACGCCGGAATATAGACACCGCGCCCGCCCGCTTCCGCAAGATACATATTCTCATTGTAACTGCCGAAGATGATCAGCGGCGCTTTCTCTTTCACGAGTTGCCGGATCGCTTCATTGTCCGTCTTGCCGCCTGATTTGCGTGGAACCGCAAAAGCGCAAGGCAGACCCATTTCGTCTTCGAGGAAATGTTTCAGACCACGCGTATAGGTTTCATTTGCAACAACGGCGAAACTCGCCGTGCCGAAGAAATCTTGCGTCACTGAACGCCACAAATCCCAAAGCGGCTTGATGGTGGTGTGTTTTTCGCGCTCGATAAAGGGTTCCGGATCAAGACCGAGAATTTCACCTAAAGCGCGCAGGAATTTTGTTGTTGAATGAAGGCCAATTGGCGCTTGCAACCAGGGACGATCAAGCTTTTCGCAAAGCTTTGACCCGAATTCACGATAGAGATTGATATTGGCTTCAGCATTAGTGAGCTTCTGCACATCAGCAAGATGGCTCCCGAGCGGGAAGGTCATATTCACTTCGGCGCCGATACCTTCAACAAGGCGGCGGATCTCCGCGAGATCTGAGGGAGAGTTGAAGGTGCCATAGATCGTGCCAATCAAATTGACGCGGGGCTTTTCGCCTTCTTTGCGCTTCGGTGCAGGCGGAACGATCTTTTTCTTCGCGCCAAATTCAGTCCAGAGCCACACAAGCGCACGATCCGCGCTCTGCCATTGATCTTCATCGATGGTGCGCGGAAGAAAGCGTTGAATGCCGGTGCCTTGCGGTGTCACGCCGCCGCCAATCATTTCGGCAATCGAACCGGTGACCACAACACTCGGCAAACCGGGATCAAGCGTTTTATGCGCACGCTTCATTGCCGCTTCGGTGCCGTGTTGGCCGAGCTCTTCTTCGCCAAGTCCGGTGACAACGATCGGCAATTCATGCGGCGGCAGCGCATCGGTGTAATGCAACACCGATGTCACCGGCAGATTTTCACAGCCGACAGGACCGTCGATGATCACCTGCAAGCCTTTAATGGCGGTGAACACATAAACGGAGCCCCAATAGCCGCCTGCGCGATCATGATCGAGAACCAGCATCAGCAAGCTCCTCCGATCAAGAATGAATGAAGTTGGTGAAGAGCCGTCATGTTGCGGTCGACTCCTCCGCCTTGGCGCGTGCAGCGAGCATCGCCTGATATTTCGCGCGGAATTCCGGATGGTCGCGCGGCACATCTTCCCACACGCCGGCATTCGGTCCACGACCCACGCCATCAAAGAATTCGCTCATCGCATCGAAGCGCGCTTTGTTACCAATCGCGGCATTGATCACATCAGCGAGCGAGCCCGCACCCGCGGGGCCCATCAAAGGCCGTGCTGAAATGAGATTGGTGAAATAGAGCGAAGGAATCGAAAGTTCTTTCGCCTTCTGGACAACCGGTGTTGTGCCAATCGCGAGATCGGGCTTGAAATGCAGAACAGCTGCGACATCATCTTCGAGCGAGGCGCGGTAATTGATCGCGACGCCGCGTGCTTCGAGCCAATGGCGATCAGCATCTGACCATTGTGTCTTCGGGCAAGCGGTGCCGACATAAGGCACGTCCGCACCGCTCTCCACGAGCAAGCGTGCAACAAGAAGTTCAGAGCCTTCATAGCCTGAAACTGTGATGCGACCCTTGATCGGTTTTGCGGCAAGAGCGCCGCGAATAGCCGGAAGAATTGCATTCTGAGCGGCCGCGATTTTGTCGGATGAGACACCGGCGGCTTGACCAATCGCAGCCAACCATTCCGCTGTGCCATCATGCCCAACAGGTGCCGAACCAACAACTTTACGACCCGCTGATTCAAATTCACGAATTGATGCTGTATAAAATGGATGGATTGCGGCCACTGCCGCACAATCGAAGGCGGCAAAGAGTTCACGCCATTCGCGTACAGGCACAACGGGGCCAACACCAAGGCCCATCGGCTCAAGCAAACGACCGATCACAACCGGATCAGCCGGGAACATTTCACCAAGCAGCGTAATTGTCGGTAGTTTGGCTTTGCCAGCGCGTGGCGCAGCAACAGGGCCCTGACGAATTTCATTCGCGGCATATTTCAACATCGCGCCGGAGAGAATGTCTTTGGCTTCTGCATGGGTGGGCACGCCAAAGCCCGGCACATCAATGCCGATGATGCGCACACCATTGATCTCTTTCGGCAGCAATTGCAGCGGAACCCCCGATGCCGTTGGTACGCAGAGATTTGTGATGACGATGGTGTCGTATTGTTCGGGATCGGCGAGTTTGAAGACCGCATCGCGAATATCTTCGAAGAGCTTGCCGGTTACGAGCGTTTCGGAATTGAACGGCACATAACCGACGCTGCGACGCGCGCCATAGAAATGCGATGTAAAGGTGAGGCCATACACGCAGCAGGCCGAGCCAGAAAGAATGGTTGCTGTCCGACGCATGCGTAAACCGACGCGAAGCGATCCGAACGCAGGACACATGCTTTGCGGCTGATCATGCGGCCCTAGCGGATAGTCTTCTTTGTAGCGATTGAGAATCTCGCTTTTGCCGGCTGCGGCAGCGGCCTTCTGCAATTCTTCCTTGCCGCCATGACAAGAAAGGCCCGCAAGCGCGGGAGCGGCGGATGTTGGATCCGCGCCAGCCTGTCCTTTTGTCATGGGTTTATCATTCATGTCCATCACACCGTGTCGTAGACAACTTCGAGAGAGACATTTGATTGCGCGATACCACCGCGCATATCTTCTTGAGAGGCTGGCAAGAGAACAACATCGCGGCCGACGGTGTCGCCTGCGAAGAGTCCCAAGAGTCCATCCTGATCCAGAGGCGTTGGACGCACAGGAGGCGCACTCACGACATTGTCAGAGAGCGCTTCAAACAGGCTCGCCCATTCGCCACCCGGCTTGCCGATGATCTCGTAATTCGCACTCTTGCGGCGAATATCTTCGTTCTGCGGAATAGCCGCGAGAACCGGAATGCCAACCGCGTCAGCAAAAGCTTGCGCTTCACCCGTGCCGTCATCTTTGTTGATGACGATACCGGCGACACCAACATTGCCGCCGAGCTTACGGAAATATTCAACGGCTGAGCAGACATTGTTGGCGACATAAAGCGATTGCAGATCATTCGATCCGACAATGATCACTTTCTGGCACATGTCGCGGGCAATCGGCAGGCCGAAGCCGCCGCAGACAACGTCGCCCAAGAAGTCGAGCAATACATAATCAAAGCCCCATTCATGGAAGCCGAGTTTTTCTAAAAGCTCGAAACCGTGAATGATGCCGCGTCCACCGCAACCACGACCGACTTCGGGTCCGCCGAGTTCCATCGCAAACACGCCATCGCGTTTGAAGCACACATCACCGATGCTTACTTCATCGCCTGCCAATTTTTTCTTGGCCGATGTTTCGATAATTGTGGGGCAAGCGCGACCACCAAACAAAAGTGATGTTGTATCACTTTTTGGATCGCATCCGATGAGCAAAACGCGCTTGCCGGTTTGTGCCATCATGTAAGAGAGATTGGCGAGTGTGAAGCTTTTGCCAATGCCGCCCTTGCCGTAAATGGCAATGACTTGCGTTTCTTTTTTCACTTCGCCTGTGTGAACGGGATCAGGTTCGATTGCCGCTTCAGAGCGAAGGCCAGATTTCAAAGCGTGATTGATTTCGATCGCAGTCATGCAGCTTCTCTCCAATCGAGAATCATTTTGAGACAGGTGGGATCGGTAAAGGCCGTGCGATAGGCTTCGGGTGCTTCATGCGGTGTAGCATGATTGGTCACGAGGCCTTCGAGTGAAAGCTTGCCGCTCAGGATCAAATCCATCACAGCATCAATATCCGTGCGCGCCCATTCCGCGGCAACGCGGAAGCGCGCTTCACGCATGAAGGCAGGCGGGAATGTGAATGACAAAGGCGTTTCGTAAAAGCCTGCGAGTGTGATCTCACCGCGCTTTGCCAAACGTGCGATCAGTGTATCGAGCAAGGATGGATCACCGCTTGCATCGCAAATCGCATGATAATCACGACGCGGATCATCAGATGGATCAACGACGGTGTAACCCAATGCTCCATCGCGACGCGTTGTATTTTTTTCCCAAACGATAGGGGCCTCTGCGCCGAGAGCAACAGCAATGCGGGCTATCAAACGCCCAACAATGCCGTGACCGATAATGAGTTCTGGAATTGTTGCGCCTTCACCAGCAATCGCGTGATAGGCGGTCGCTGCGAGCGCAATCAAAACTCCACGATCATCAAATGATTGATCGAGTTTTACAACGCGCGCAGCGGGAACGATTAGATGTTTGGCAGCACCGCCGAAAAGACCGCGCACATCCTGATAGCAATTGGCGCCGGGCACAAAAACGCGGTCACCTTCTGAGAGGCCGACACCTTTGGGGGCTTTGGTGACGCGGCCAACCGTTTCGTAACCGGGAACAAGGGGATAAGCGAGGCCGGGGAAGGGCGGCATTTTGCCAGACCAGAGCAGCTTTTCAGTGCCCGTACTGATCCCGCTCCATTCAACATCGACTTGAATCGCGTCAGGACCGCCGCTCGTAAGTGCGACGGTGCGAAGGGCCAGGTCACCTGGCTTTTCCAGGACGATGGCTTGAGTTTCCATCACGATTCCCCCCGACAGAGTGAGGCCAGATGAAGCCTCCTGAACCTGTCTGAAGTGTCACTTTACTATGACATAATCAAACGTCAATAGAACATGACATTTCTTATCCCCCGTCAATGTTCGAGAACTATGACAGAGGTCAGGAGCGGCATCCGGCTTTTGGGGGATGAGATTTTGGAGAAGCCCGCTTTTCGCCCGATTTCGGCGATTTCGGCGGGGGTTCTGGCTTTTCCTTGACCCATGGCAGCGAAATAGAGGCCAAAATAGGCATCCATGATGGGCGCCGTGTCAGGAGTGCCTGACAGGGGTTCGGCTAATATCAGTCGCCCACCCTTGGGGAGAACCCTCCGGGCTGCTGATAAAATCGTCAGAGCCGAGTAGTCATCATGGTCGTGGAGAACCCGAATAAGAGTTGCGATATCGGCGCCTTTTTGCAATTCGTCCGTGAGAAATGAGCCCGCCGCGATTGTTACCCGACCGGAAATTCCATGTTTTTCAAAGGTTTCCGCCGCAATCTCGGCAACTGCCGGCAGATCGAAGAGCGTGAACCGGAGATTCGGGTAGCGCGCCGCTGCCGCGGCGATGAAGGTACCGTTGCTGCCACCAATATCGATCAGATGACGGGCATCAGAGAAATCATGGAGCGCGAGGATTTCTCGGGCCACTGCTTGCTGGGAAGCAGCCATTAACGCTGTGTAATCAGCGACTTGTTTCCGCGCGGCCGGGTTGTTTTCCCCTTGGCCCGCATAGGCCCAATAGCGGGACAGTGCCGTGTCAGGCCTTCCCCGGAGAAGGCCGATTGGCTCGAGCAGGTCTTCATAAAGAAGGGCGTGATGGCGGATGAAGCCCACAACATAGGGGTTACCGCGCAAAGCCGCCCCGTGGATGCCGAGATCATAGACACCGGAGGAGGATGTCTCCAAAAGATCAATTGAAACGGCCGCTTTCAGCAGTCTTTCAAGGTTTTTTGGTTCAAATCCGAGTTCGTGGGCCAAAACATTGAGGGAAGCGGGTTCGCGAGCCAACCTCTCGAAAAGGCCGAGATCGAGGCAGGCGGCAAGTGTCTGGGAATAGGTGAAGCCCGCGATCAGATCGAAAAGCGCTTTTGAGCGCGCGCGGGCAATCGGGCGGGTGAGCGGGAAATCGACGGCAAAGGCCTGAAAGCGCGGGCTCGCAATCATTTGATTGCGCCAGCGACGCCAAATATCCGCGAACACCATAGAAAGCGACCCGTTTAGGCCGCGACCGTGCGGGCCGACAGTCCGGTTACGAGGCTTTTTGAAACCGCTTCGATCTGATGCGCGAGAGGTCCGGCACCGGGGCAAGGCGGAATCGCTGCGAGGGCCTCAGCCAGAAGGCCCTCGAAACGTTGCATCGCGCCGTCAAAGCCGAAAGCCGCCACCGCATTCGGGCGGTGATGGGTTGCGTCTTGTCCGACGGGTTTGCCAAGCGCCTGCTCCGATCCCGCGACGTCACGAAGATCGTCCGCGACCTGAAATGCCTCGCCAATCGCATAGCCAAGCGCCCGCCAGGGCTCCGGCTCGCGTCCGGCAGCCGCCGCGCCCACCATGGTGCAGGCCGCGAAAAGCGCGCCGGTTTTGGCCCGTTGATAGCTCACGAGATCGATTTTGGGCTCGCATTCCCAGGCCTGACCGGCCGCGATTCCATTCGGTCCGCCCACCGCGCTGCCGATAATCCGGACCAAAGGCGCCAACCGGTCCCCATGAAGAGCAAGCCGGATCGCCAGTTGCTCGAAGGCCAGAACAATAAGCGCGTCACCCACCAAAACGGCCGTCCGCTCGCCATAGGCGGCGTGGACCGAGGGTTTGCCGCGCCGGAGATCGGCCGCGTCAAAACAGGGCAGATCGTCATGGACGAGGGACGCGCAATGGAGAAGTTCAATCGCCGCGGCGCCCGAATCGGTCGCGATCGGCAGGGGGTCGCCGCAGGCCATCGCGACGGCCAGCGTCAGGCGCGGGCGGATGCGGGCACCGCCGGGGAAAACGGCATAGCGCATGGCTTCGGCTAAAATGGGCGGACAATCTGAGCCGCCGGCTCGCGAGAGCGCGTGGTCGAGTTCGACTTCCAGACGGGTTGCGACATCCATTCCGGCGTCTCCCCTGTTTATGGCCACGATCTATGTGTCAAAATAGATGGTCGCTTGTGACTGTCTAAAAATATTGACATAATCTTTTGAGACGCGCAACCGGAGTCCCTCCTTATGGCCGAGACGCCCATCATTGTGATCGGGGCCGGAATGGGGGGCTTGGCCGCCGCCACGCTTTTGGCGGCGCGCGGCGAGTCGGTTTTGGTCCTCGAGCGGCAATCAGCACCCGGCGGGAAAATGCGTCTCGTGCGCGCGGGCGAGGCCGCTATTGATGGCGGTCCCACCGTCTTCACGATGCGCTCTATTTTTGAAGCGCTCTTTCACGATGCGGGGACCACGCTCGACGCGGAATTGTCTTTGACGCCGCTTGATGTGTTGGCGCGGCATTCATGGGGCAATGGGCCCGAGCTTGATCTCTTTGCCGATCTCAACCGCTCTACCGATGCCATTGGTGCCTTCGCGGGCGCGGACGATGCACGCGGTTTTCTGTCACTCAATCGCGAAGCGAAACATATGTTTGATACGCTTCGTAAGACTTACATTGAAAATCAAAGGCCGTCGCCTTTCGATGTAGCATTTGGCGGAGGCGTATCTGGCCTTCTCGCGATGATGAAAATCAATCCCTTTGAAACTCTATGGGGTGCGGTGTCACGCCATCTAAAAGATGAACGCTTGCGACAGCTCTTTGGTCGTTATGCGACCTATGTCGGTTCATCACCCTTTCAAGCGGTAGCGACACTGCTGTTGATTGCGCATGTTGAACAAGAAGGCGTGTGGACTGTAAGAGGTGGTATGCATGAAGTGGCGCGCGCCTTTGAACGCATAATCAAACGCAAAGGCGGCGCATTCCGCTATGACACGCATGTACAACGGATTGAAACGTCACAAGGCAGTGTAAATGCAGTTGTGACATCTCAAGGCGAATATATTCCCTGTCGTGCAGTTATTGCAAATGCCGATGCCAATGCGATCGCTACTGGTCATTTCGGCGCTGAAATTTCAAAGACGGTAAAAACGCTTCCAGCAAATGCGCGTTCGCTTTCTGCCATCACATGGTGTGTAAATGCAAAGACATCCGGCTTTCCACTGGCGTTCCACAATGTGTTTTTCTCGCGCGATTATAAACGCGAATTTGAAGCGTTGCATCAAGGGTATCCGCCAGACCCAACAATTTATCTTTGCGCGCAGGATCGAACAGGTGCGGTGGCGGATAAAGAGCGCATGTTGATCCTGATCAATTCGCCAGCCAATGGCGATCATATTGAAAAAAATCGTGATATGATTGAGACCGCTATGCGGAAAAAACTAGTCTCATCAGGTCTTGATATTGATTGGTCATCCGCAAAAATCACGGCGACATCGCCGCAAGGATTTCATGTTTTATTTCCGGCAACAGGTGGCGCACTTTATGGTCGTGTCTCGCATGGTTTTTATGCGTCGTTTCAAAGGCCCGGCGCGAAGACAAAAATGCCGGGACTATTCCTCGCAGGCGGTAGTGCGCATCCGGGTGCCGGCGTTCCGATGGCCGCCTATTCAGGACGTCTTGCCGCTGATGCCGTAATGAATTTCTTGGCCTCACAGGCAAGTCGTGTTGCCTCACATCAGAAGCTAAATCGTGCATGACCGCGCTCACTGATTTTTCAGCTCCCGTTCCCGCAAATGGCTATCGCTGGTGGTATCTTGATGCGCTCAGTGATGATGGTCTCTATGGCCTAGCGATCATTGGTTTTGTCGGCAGTGTGTTCTCGCCCTATTATTTTTCAGCGCGCAAAAAAGGGCCTGCTGATCCTGAAGAGTTTTGCTCTTTGAATATAGGTCTTTATGGCGCAACCGGCCATAAATGGTGCATGACTGAACGAGCAAAACGCCATCTTGCTCGGAGCGCTACCCAGTTTAAAATCGGCCCCTCATCCATGGCGTGGGAGAACGGAACACTCGTCATCCGCATGGATGAGATTACAGTACCTTTTCCCTCGCGCGTGCGTGGAGAAATACGTCTCACGCCGCGTGTGATTTCACAGGCAGAGATTGCGCTTGATCCGCGCGCTCATCATCATTGGCGTCCTGTCGCGCCTGTGGCGGATGTTGAAGTGAGTTTTGAATATCCAAATATTTCATGGCTTGGCACCGGCTATCACGACATGAATTGGGGCGCGCGTCCGCTTGAAGATGATTTCTCATCATGGGTATGGTCACGCACAGCACTCGGCGATCACGCGCATATTGTTTATGATCGCGTGTTACGCGATGGATCGCAATCAGGCTTTGCTATTCGGATCGGTCCTGACGGCAAATCGCAGGCGATTCCGATGCCTAAAAATATCGAATTGGGCACGGTATTCTGGCGTATGAAACGTCCGGCGCATGCCGATTATGCCGTCGAATACATTAAGACGCTAGAAGACGCGCCCTTTTACACGCGTTCACTTTTTCATACTAAAATAGATTATGAAAACGTCGCGGTCTTTCACGAGAGCCTGTCACTCGACCGCTTCACAAATCCTGTGATTCAGAAGATGTTGCCGTTCAAAATGCCCCGGCGACGGTGATCAAAAAACGCTAAAAATGCCCGCCTTTATCACGTTTTTCTTTTCTGAGTTTCCAGACTTCCCAGCTGCAAAAACCCACAATAAGACCAAAGGCAAGCAGCATTTCAATCGGCCCGAACCATGACGGCGGGATCAATCCGCTCACGATCTTTTCCCATCAAGACGCAAGAAAAGATCGGTCACCCATGCGGCTTTTTCATCAAATCCGACAGGGTAAGGTTTTGGAATTGGTGCGGCGATGACGGCATCAACCACAAACCGCGCCTCATCAGCGGGATCACTGAGCGCATCGCTTTGTGGAGCCGCCGAGAGAAGAATCGCCTCTCCCAGAAGCGCAAGTTTACGCGGTTTGGATACAACGGCACGGCGTGTCACCGAGTCGAAATTATGACGTGCCACTTCACGTCCGATTTCCCGATAAAGCAATCGCGCCGCGTGAATCGCGGGGCGGCAGCGGCGCGGCAAAAGCGCAATACCTGGCAAAGCGCGGTCATAAAATTCATCCGCAAGCGCCAAAAGCCTTTTGACCACTTTGGCGAGCTGTTCTGAGGGCTTGGGAGCCTTCAAAAACGTATCCGGATCGAGGCCTTCCTCTCGCATCCATGTTTCAGGCAGATAAAGCCGGTTCATGCGCGCGTCTTCACCAACATCACGGGCGATATTGGTGAGCTGCATCGCAATGCCGAGATCGGTGGCGCGGGCAATCGCTTCCGGTGAACGGGCCTCCATGATGATCGCCATCATCGCGCCGACGGCACCCGCCACGCGTACCGCATAAGCGATGAGATCGCTCTCATTGCGGCACCGTTGACCCGACGCATCCCACACAAAGCCATCAATCAAAGCATCAGGGAGCGTGCGGGGGATTGCATAGCGAAACGCCAAATCGGCATAAACGCGGTCTGCCGCATGCGGATGCGGTTCATTGCGTTCAATCGCGTCTAGTCTGCTTTTCAGATCGGCCAGCGCCGCCTGAATATCGTCGGTTTGATCAACCGCATCATCGGCCACGCGGCAGAAGGCATAGAGCGCGCGTGACGCGTCCCGAATGCGACGCGGGAAGAGTTTCGAACTTGTGTAGAATGTCTTCGACCCTTCGCGAATCATCGCGCGGCAAAGCGCCAGATCGGCATGGGTCACATAGGGCGGTTTGGGGCCTGTCATCAGCTGTCGCTCTTCCCGATCATTCCCGAATCCCTAACGGTGCCGGATCTCTGATGCCGACCGTGCCGGATCATGCACAGTTTCGGCTGTCTCTGTCCAGACGAGATCGCGCGTGGCCGCAATCCCGAAGGGCATCGCGTCCTGATGCGCAGATTTGATAATATCGCGCGCGGTCCAGGGCATGGTGAGAAGCGGCAGCGGGTCGCGCCAGGACCATGTCACATCGCGACAGGCGATGAGATGAGCCAATGCGGCGCGGGTTTTCTGCGCATTGCCGAAACCTTTCTGCAATTCCTCCATACAAGACCAGAATTGCATCATGCGGCGCGCGGGGCGGAAGCGAATCTCATGCGTCTCATCAAGAATGGCACGCGCTAGGTCTTCTGTTTCAAAGAAATGTAAGCCGCTCGTTGTGCGGGGGTTACATTCTATCGCATAGGGCGTGCCCGCTTGGTCGATAATGAAATCAAATGAGATAAACCCGGTCCAGCCCGTTGAGTGGATGAAATGATCAACCCAGCGCTCAACTGCCTCATTCTCAATGCGTTCAAAGCCCACCGCTACGGTGCCACCCATCAGCGTGCCGCGATAAATACTCGTTGCTTGTCTTTTTCCATTGTGGGCGAGTGAACATGTGCTCACTTCCGCGCCGACAACACGGCGTTGAACGAGGCGATTGGGATCGGCAGTAAAAGGGGCGTCTTGATCATGAATGCTCACGCTGTCGCCCGCGCAGGAGTGAATGGGCTTTATGATGAAAGGACCGGACTGCGCAATATTCAGAGCTTCATTCGAATCTGATCGCGCGGTCTCGGGGGCGGTGAGATTGATCTTCTGGCACAGTTCGATGAAGGCGCCTTTATCATGCGTGCGATGAATTAGATCGGAGGTCATGCTCAAGATTCGCGGCTGTAACTTCGTGTCGGCAGCAAGAAGCGAGACATACATAATCTCTTCAGAGATAGGCACGACGAGATTTATCGCTTCACGTGTGATGATGTCACGCAAGGCGTTAAGATAGGCTCCGCGCTCGGTTACCGGAGGTGGCACGCGATAGGATTTCGCAACATGATTGGAAGCACGAGCGAGATGATCACGTGCAGGATCAGCAATAATCACACGCCATCCTGCGCGATGAAAACTTCGCGCAATATCGAGCCCTTTGGGTAGACGGCCCAATGTGAGCAGGACGGATTGTTTCATGACCGCGCTCTGACGCGACACATGATTTGTTGCGTGGGGCGTGTGGTGAGACGCGCTGCGGGCGTAACCTTTTCAGGTTCAATCGTCTCAATATCAAAGGCGCGGATAAGACTCGCGATAATTAAAACCGCTTCAACACTGGCAAAGGCCGCGCCCGAGCAAATGCGCGGTCCCAATCCAAAAGGAATATAGGCATTGGAGACAATCTCGCTCTCGCGTTCGGACGAGAAACGATCAGGATCAAACACATCAGGATCGCGCCAATAGGATTTATGGCGATGCAACACCCAAGGCGCAACAATGACCAATGCGCCCCGTTTGATGCGCTTGGATCCGAGTTTTGTATCTTCCATCGCGACGCGTGGCAGAAACGTAATCGGCGGATAGAGCCTTATCGTTTCACGAAATATGTTACGCGTGAAAACAAGCTTCTTGCTTTGTTCAAAACTGATCGGACCTTCGCCGCAAAGCGCATCGACCTCGTCACGAATGCGTTTCACACATTCAGGTTGTTGGCTGAGGATGTAAAAAACCCAAGTGAGTGCGCTGGCGCTTGTCTCATGGCCCGCGAGAAACATCACGCCCAATTGGTCGATCAGTTCCTCGCGCGTAAATCCTTTATCGCCCTCATCACGCGCGAGCATCAGAGCGGAGGCGATATCATCATAATCTTTGCCCGTTTCACCGCTATGTGTGTCAAGTAATTCGCCAATGGCTTTGCGTATCACGCGGCAGGCCTCTAACACATGCGGCTTTTGCGGCGTCTTCGTAAATGCTTTTTCAATCACGAGCCGAAAAATTTTAACCTGCGCGACGCTTTTTTCAAAAAGCGTGAAGGCTTCAAACACTTCATGAGTCACGCGCTCGGAAACGCCGGTTGAAAACACTGTGCGGCAGATGATATCAGCCGTGAGATGCGACATCATGAGATCAAGGCTGAAGCTCTCCTCCTGCGCCGCCAATGTGCTGAGGCTTTTCAGCGTTTCGGCAACACCCGCTTGCATATCCGGGAAGGCGCGATTGATCCGCATCATGGTGAGAGAAGGATCGACCATCGCGCGCTGGCGTCGCCATGTCTCGCCGGACGAAACAAAAATCGAATTGCCGATGAGCGCATCAAGCGCATTCACCATGAGATCGGATTTCGGGAATATGCCTTTCTCATCGATCAACACCTCGCGCACGAGATCGGGGCGGTTCACGATCAAAGTCGAGCGGCGGGACCAGCCGAGCGGCCCAATATCCATCTCATAGGCCGCGCCGGGCAGGAGGTTTAAAAGATTACCATCGCCACTGCTCACGGCGCGAATAAGCGAAGCCAAAGCGGAGAGGGGGGCAGGGCGGGGCGGGCGATACACGGACGCAGAGACTCCGGGCGAGGAGAAAGCAAAACTGACACTTGATCATGTCAAGACTTTGCGATTTCTTCAATCCGGGTTTGCAGACAAAGGACACGCCGCTGATGGGCGATCTAACAATTCACGACCTGTTTATTGCCGTTGTCGGATTTCATATCGCGACGGGTGCTACCGGTGCTGTGTGTTTCTGGGTGCCGGTCATCGGGCGCAAGGGTGGTGCCGTTCATCGGCGCTGGGGTCGTGTCTTCACCCATGTCTTACTGGCGACGGGTTCATTTGCGATCCTGATGAGCCTGCTAACGCTTTATGATCCGCTTGGCACCCACCCGCATCTTGTTGGGCATTATGATGCTGCCTTCATTCGCGGCATTTTTGGGTGGATGATGCTTTATCTCGGCGCGCTCACCATTAATCTCACATGGTATGGCTGGCTCTGCGTTGAACATAAGCAAAATCGTGCGGCGATGCGTGAGTGGCGCAATATTGCGCTTCAACCGCTTTTGATTTTGGCGTCGCTCAACTGTGCGCTTCAAGGCTTAGTGATCGATCAATTATTGATGGTCGCCATTTCCTTTGTGGGATTTGCAACGGCAGGCACCAATCTCTGGTTTCTTTATAAACCAAATCCCGCCCCTAAAGATTGGCTTAAAGAGCATTTGAAAGCCCTCGTGGGCTCGGGCATTTCGGTTTACACGGCCTTCATGGCCTTCGGCTCGGTCAGAATTTTTCCGATGCTCGCGCTCAATCCGCTGATGTGGGCTATCCCGCTTTCGGTCGGGATTGGACTCATTCTTTATCATTGGTGGAAGATCGATCGCTTCCGGCCTTTTTATGCATTTTTGTTAAAAACGCCTGCTTGAGTCTTAGCGATTGTAATCGCGCGCTTCGGGCAGAAGATCGGCAACAACTTTTGCTGATGAAATAACGCCAGGAATACCAGCGCCCGGATGCGTTCCTGCTCCCACGAGATAAAGACCTTTGACTTCTTCTGAGCGATTATGCGGACGGAACCACGCACTTTGGAAGAGTTGTGGCTGCAACGAGAAGGCCGCGCCTTTGTAAGAGAGCAGTCGATCTTGAAAGTCTTGCGGTGTGAGCATGCGCGAGGTTACAATATGCTTCGACAAATCAGGCAAAACCGTTTGCTCTAACCGGCGTTCGATTTTTTGGCGATAAATCTCAGCCTCTTTCGACCAATCGGTTCCGCTTTCAAGATGCGGTACCGGCGAGAGGACATAGAATGTATCGCACCCCTCTGGCGCAAGCGACGCATCTGTCATTGTCGGCCGATGGAGATACAGGCTGAAATCATCAGCGAGATGTTTCTTGTTGAAGATATCTTTGAGGAGTTCTTGATAGCGCGGGCCCAAAACCATCATGTGATGATAGACATCGTGATAGCGGCGATTGGTTCCAAAATACCAAACAAACAAACTCATTGAATATTTGGCGCGCGCCAGTTTCGCATCAGTCCAGCGGTGGCGCGGATAGGATTTGAGCAAGGAGCGATAAGTCGTTGCGGCATCGGCGTTTGAAATCACGAGATCCGCTTTGAGCATCTCGCCATTTGATAGTTTCACGCCTGTAACTTTATCGCCTGACGTCGTAATTTCATCGACCTTGGCATTGAGCCGAATTTCTCCGCCTTGATGCGTGATCAAATTCGCAAGACCTTTGATCACCGCGCCTGTGCCACCCATGGCGAAATGCACGAGATGCAAGCGCTCAAGATGCGCGATCAGACAATAATAGGCCGTCGTTGTTAAAGGATTACCGCCGATCAATAAGGGATGAAAGCTAAAGGCGACTTTCAATTTATCATTGGTGAAATAATCGCCGACCAAACCATAGACGGAACGATAGCCTTTTAAGCGAATGAGATCCGGTGCGGATCGGATAACCGACATGAAATCATGAAAGGGTTTATCCGCCAATTCGCTAAAGGCAACTTTGTAAATGTCTTTGCTGGCTTCAATAAAGCGATCATAGCCCGTAACATCTTCAGGCGCGATGCGACGCACTTCTTCGCGCATGCCGTCAACAGAGGCGACGCATTTTAAAACCGTACCATCGTCAAAGCGGATGGTGTAAAAGGGGTCGATGGGCCGGAGATCGAGATCATCTGACATACGCCGTCCGGCAATCTGCCAAAGCTCTTCGAGCAGATAAGGCGCGGTGATGATTGTGGGGCCGGCATCAAATACAAATCCGTCTTGCTCATACACATAAGCGCGACCGCCGGGCTTATCGAGCTGTTCGAGCACGGTTACGCGATAGTTTTTTGCGAGAAGACGAATGGCGGCAGCGAGCCCGCCAAAGCCCGATCCGATAACTATCGCATGCGGGCGTGAATCAGTCACTTGTCATTATCCTTCTCAATCGAACGCCGAAAGCGATAAAGCCCATAAGCCACGAGGCCGATGACGATCGGAATAGACCACGCGGTCACAAGATCGAGATTGATATCTCGTCCTGAGGCTTTGACGCCCTTCGCCGCATAGCCGACTAAGCCGACGATGTAATAGCTGATCGCAGCAACCGAGAGGCCTTCAACCGTTTGTTGCAAGCGCAATTGCATCGTCGCACGACGATCCATAGATTTGAGCACCTGTTGATTTTGCTTCTCGCGCGTCACATTCACGCGTGTGGAGAGAAGCATTGTGGTGCGGCCAACGCGTTCAAGAATGGCTTCAAGCCGCGCAGATGTTGTGCGACAGGTGGCCATAGCGGGCGATAGACGCCGTTCATTGAATTCACGAAATGTCTGCAAGCCTTCGATACGTTGCTCGCGCAATTCATCGACGCGTTGCTCGACCAGAGTGTGGTAAGCCGTTGCCGCGCTGAAACGGTAATGTGTATCGCTGCGCGTTTTTTCGACCTGTGCTTCGAGTTTGGTGATCCGGTCGAAGAGGAGGGGCTCGTCTTCTTCTTTTGCCCCTTGAACCGCATCAATAATTGCCAGCAATTCCTGTTCGGCCTGTTGCAATTGCGGACCCAGCGCGCGCGCCACCGGAAAGGCCAACAGCGCCATCATGCGATAGGTGTCGATTTCCATTATGCGTTGCACGAGACGACCCAATTGGCGAGGCGTCATGCCGCTATCGTAAACGACTAAACGACCGAATCCATCGTCATGGATTCGAAAATCGGTCAGTGCCAAACCTTTGCCGCCCGATGTCATAGAGCCAATCAACGCGTTACCGTTAAAATGCGCGTCAGCAACGGTCTCCATCGCAACGCCGCCTGCGGGCTCGGTCAAAATCACGGCATGATAGGCAGCAATCACCTTACCGGGGAGGGCTGCGAGCCACTCCGCGGGAACCGCCGTAATCGCCGGATTGGAAAACGGTGCTGATTCAGCGCCACTCACAAAAAACTTGTACCGCATAAATTCCGTGTGCCGTTCCCATTTGATACGGAAGGCCCCGAGATCAGCGCTATAATGATTTTGATCCGGGCGAGGCGCAGGCGCACCAAAACCTGTCACAAGGTCATGCAGCGCTTTGATGTCGGCCGCGCGATCGTGGTCAGGAATGAGCGCGAGATAAGAAAGCCGCACCGGTGGGCGAAGCTGTTCGGGTGGGCGCGCATGCACTTCGTCATTGAGCACGCGGCGTAAAGCGTGGTCGGCGGGGTTCATGCGGTTCTCCTCGCGGTTTTCGGATCTACATCCGATACGTCCGGAAACGCGGTTGGATTGCTAATAATGCGCACGGCCGCTGCAGGATCTTCCTCATGGGCAAGGTGACCAAGCCCCTTCTGCGCTATGACTTTTGCATTCGGTGCGAGGGCCGCGGCCTCATTCGCCGTTTCGGGAGGCACTGTTTTATCGTTTGTTGCTTTGACCAGAAGAAGCGGCACGGCAAGGCGCTTTAATTTCGCGCGCATGGATGTCAAATCCCACTCCGCCATCATGGCGAGCGTGCCGGTAATGTGTGCTTCATTGGTGAACAGGATTTGATAAAGCCCGACGGTATTATCATTGAGATGTGATCCGGTTGAGTCGAGTAAACGCTCGACCGCTTTACGATCAACAAGCCGCGCGAAAATACCATTCAAGAAACTGAACGATGCGATCAGTTTTGCCAGTGGTGAGAAAAAATGCCCCACAGGTCCGCCTACCGGAAAAAATGCACCATTAAAGCTTATGATGTTTTTGGGCGTTATGGATTTCTGATCCACCATTTCAATCGCAATGGCTGCTCCCGCCGAATGGCCGACGATGAGTTCAGGATTCAGACCAAGCGTCTTCATAAGAGTGCCAAGCGCACGGGCCATGCCATGAAGAGATAAATCAGCGCGTGATGCACCCTTTGTAAAAGCATGGCCGGGAAGATCGGGTGCAATCACGAGATGATCACGCGCCAAGATTGGCATGATATCGCGCCAACTATGTGATGATGCGCCCGTACCATGGATCAATAAAAGCGGCGCGCCATCACCCATGATCTGCACGTGAAAAGTGAGGTTACTCACTTTAACAAAGCGGCTTTTGTCTCGATGCGGCCACTCACGTCCGTCACGATCAAAATCAAGCGCGGCACTCATCGGCTCCCTCCTGCCGATTTCATGGCCGCGCCGACATGGTTGGAGATTGTGTGCGATTCAGCGTGAGGCAGCGGCAGATAGAGCGCAGCCAAGGCTGTCGCGAGCGTTTTTGCGGCCCCTTCAGGGCGATCTGAGAGATCAATAACAAGGCTTTTCATACCGCTGGCCCGCAAAGCTTTCGCAGCGCTTTCTGATTCGCTTAAGGCGCGGGTTTTATCGGGTGTGCCATCGCGTGTGATATTCGCGCGGCCATCGGTTAAAAACACAGCGAGTGGCACACCGCCTGTGCGCTTCACTTGATCGGCCAGCGAGAGCGTTGTTTCAATGGCAGCCGTTAAAGGTGTTCCGCCGCCGCCAGGTAATTCAGCGAGACTGCGCTTCGCGCGTTGAAGCGAACGCGTGGGATGCAAGAGAATTTCAGCGCTCTTGCTGCGGAACGCAATCACTGCCACACGGTCGCGGCGCACATAGCAATCGGCGAGAATGAGTTCCACCGCGCCTTTGGCTTCCGCCAAGCGCCGAATGGCTGACGAACCTGACGCGTCAACAACAAAGATGGCGGTCGTCTCGCGGCTTTCTTTGAAGCGACGAACACGAAAATCATCTTTATGGACGAGCACGCCACTTCGGTTTGGCTGCGTGCGACGGCGCAGCGTTTGCCAAGGTGCTGCGACACGCAATGTTTCAACAAGATCAAGACGCGCGCCCGAGCGGGGATCACCCCGGCGGGCTCCCAAAGGTCTGCCGCGTGTCTTGCCCGCTTTAGCCGCCTTCGCGCCCGTGCCTGTTCGGCCTTGGCGAGAAAAGGCCGAGGCATCAAGCTTAGCCAAAAGACCTTCAGGCAGATGCGTGCGAACAGCATCCAACACACGATCGGCGAGCGCGCCGCCTGAGTCGGAATCCGTATCAGATGAGTCGGGTTGCGACTCATTATTGTGCTCTTCGGATTGATCTTCTGCTTCGCTCTCTTCAACCGGCATCTGTGTGGCGCGATGCGCGAAGACAAGTTGCGCTGCAAGGGCAGCATCCTCTTCGTTCACGCTTTTGCGGCGATTTAAAGCAGCGTGAAGTTTGGTCACGCGAAACGCAAAAATCAAAGCGCGAGGCGAGGCGATGCCGAGCATCAGCGCGGTTTCCGCTAAAGCCCTCTCGATATTTTCCGGCAAGGTCACGGCATCAGCAGCCGCAGTGATATTCTTCGGTAAAGATCCTTCCGCCTTAAGCGCGGCAATGCCTTGATCCGGATTGATACGGAAGGCGAGACGCTCAGATAGGATGGCCGGAAGCGCCTCATCATCATCGCGGCTTTCATCGCAAGCGATCAAACCGAACGGCGTATGAAGATTGTCGTCCATAGCGAGAGCGATACGCGCCGCTTTGTCGGTGCTTAACCGTTCGGCAGACAAGAGAAGCAGGGCGCCGTTTTCTGCGGCAGCCATGAGCCCCTGACTTTTGATGGACTTTCCGCGCGCGAGCGTTGCGGCAATATCAAGCCCGCCTTCGAGTCGATCGACCGAAACATGAGACGGCACCGTAATCAAAGGTGTTTGGTCTTTTGTGAAATGTCTGTAGCAAGCGAGAAAAGCATCGCGGCCGGGCCCTGGTCCGCTTGCCAACGCAACACCACCGAGATGTCTCGGATCGGTAGCCAATAATTTGCAAATCAACAAGGCGTCACCGGACGCGTCGCGGGGCGCTGCGTCCGTTGGCTGCGTCATCCGAACAGCTCCGTCAAAGCACGATCGATTCGTGTTTGCGATCCTGTTTCATCAAGCGGATTGCGACGCAAGCGATGGCGTAGCGCCGGGCCAGCCATGCGCTTCAAATCATCAAGCGTGACCTGCTTGCGTCCTTCCAAGGCGGTAAGCGCCCGTGCTGCACGCATCAAAGTGAGTTGACCGCGCAAACCATCCGTTTGCAGAGCAAGACACAATGCGGCAGCGCGTTCTAAAATTTCATCGCTAAGAATTACGCTCTCAACTTTCTTACGGGCAGTAACAAGCTTGCGTTGTTGTTCGGCATCTTGGGGGGCCCATTGCGCAGCATAGGCTTCGGGATCTGCTTCATAAGCCAAACGGCGTCGTGCGATTTCAACCCATGTTGCGACATCAGTCGGCGTGCGCACATCCACTGACAAACCAAAGCGATCAAGCAATTGCGGACGCAATTCGCCTTCTTCCGGATTGCCGCTCCCAATGAGAACAAAGCGTGCAGGATGACGGATGCTCAGACCTTCGCGTTCGACGACATTTTCGCCAGACGCTGCCACATCGAGCAGAAGATCAACAATGTGATCTTCAAGCAGATTAACTTCATCGACATAGAGATAGCCGCGATTGGCAGCCGCGAGGAGGCCGGGCTCAAACGCTTTTTCCCCTGATGCCAAAGCGCGCTCGAGATCAAGCGCGCCCACAACACGATCCTCTGTCGCGCCAAGCGGCAAATCGACAACCGGAATCGGCATTGATTTCGTTTTTGGCTTGGTCTTGTTGCGGCAGGCTTCGCATTGCGCTTGTGTTGACGCGGGATCGCAATGATAGGGACATCCCTCAATCGCTTTCATCGCCGGAAGCAAAGCCGCCAACGCGCGCACGGCCGTTGATTTGCCGGTGCCTCGATCACCAAAGGCGAGTAAGCCGCCAATCATCGGATCAACGGCTGTCAACAGAAGCGCACGCTTCATCTCGTCTTGGCCTGCAATGGCCGAGAAAGGAAATCGAGACGTCATTGGATTAGGCAACCTTTCGCGCGGCCGTGTGATGGCGCTCAAGCACGCGCGCGGCAATGGATTGCGCATCGAGTCCCGCATCGGCCAATTGCTCGGCGGGCGATCCATGCGCGATAAAACGATCCGGCAGGATCATCGGTTCAATCTCGGCGCGATCAAGAAGACGCGCACGCGCCAGATGGGTCAGAACTTGAGCAGAGAATCCGCCCATCGAACCTTCCTCGACGAGAACAACCACACGATGCGTCTTCACAAGACGTTCAATCAAATTGGTGTCGATGGGTTTTGCAAAACGCGCATCAGCGATGGTGGGCCGAATACCCTGTTCACGCAGAAGAGCAGCGGCCCCGATACAGGCTGAAACGCGAGAGCCAAGACCCACCAAGGCAATCTCTTCACCCTCTTCGAGAATGCGGCCTTTGCCGATATCGAGAAGGTTCACATTGCCGGCTTGATCTTCGCCATGAATATCCCCGCGCGGATAACGGACGGCAATCGGGCCCTCATCATAGGCGGCAGCGGTCGCGACCATACGGCGCAATTCGAGCGCATCGGATGGAGCCATGACCACCATATTCGGCACGGTGCCAAGATATGTGAGATCGAAAGAGCCTGCATGCGTAGCGCCGTCTTGACCAACGAGTCCGGCGCGATCAATCGCAAAACGAACAGGCAGATTTTGTAACGCGACATCATGAATAACTTGATCATAAGCGCGTTGCAGGAACGTGGAATAAATCGCGCAGAAGGGCTTTAAGCCTTCTGTTGCAAGGCCTGCGGCGAATGTCACGGCATGTTGCTCGGCAATGCCGACATCAAAACAGCGCGTCGGGAATTGCGCCCCGAAATGATCAAGCCCGGTACCCGATCCCATCGCCGCCGTGATCGCAACTATCTTTGAATCTTTTGTTGCGGCATCAATCAGTGCGTCCGCAAACACTTTTGTGTAAGTGGGTTTTGTTGCGGGAGCTGCTTTGAATTCAAGCGTTTCCGGATTGAACGGACCCACCGCGTGATATTTTTCTTTATCCGGTTTAGTGAACGGATGACCGCGGCCTTTTTCTGTTACAACATGAACAACAACGGGCCCGCAATCGCTCTCATCGCGCAAAGCGGAGAGTGTTGAAACAAGTCTGTCGAGATCATGGCCATCAACCGGACCAATATGGCGGAAACCAAGCGTTTCGAAAAAGCTTGAAGGACCATTTGATCCGCTACGCTTCGGCGATTCACGCAACTCATTGAGATGCGTAGAAAGCGCGCCAACCGCAGGGCCAATCGACATGCAGTTATCGTTTACAATGACAATGAGGCGGCTTTTTTCTGCGCCTGCATGATTAAGCGCTTCATAGGCCATGCCGCCTGTAATCGCGCCATCACCAATCACCGCGATGACATGATTGCGTTCGCCTTTGAGATCGCGTCCGACGGCCATACCGAGGCCTGCCGAAATCGATGTCGATGAATGCGCGGTGCCAAAGGGATCATAAGCGCTTTCGCTTCGTTTGGTGAATCCGTAGAGCCCACCTTTTTTGCGAATTGAGCGCAGGGCGTTTCGGCGACCGGTAAGAAGCTTATGCGGATAGGCTTGGTGGCTCACATCCCAGATCAGTCGGTCTTCGGGCGTGTTGAAGACGTGATGCAAAGCGACGGTTAGTTCAACCACACCGAGCCCTGCGCCGAAATGACCACCGGTCTCAGCGGCAGCAGAAATGATCTCGGCGCGCACTTCGTCGGCCAGCCGATTCAGATCGCGCTTTTCGAGGGCGCGGATATCAGACGGGTCGACCAATCGGTCGAGGACGGGTGTCAACATATCCATACAGCAAACCGTAACATTCAATTGACAGTCTAACAACTCGGTCGATTGTGCTTTTTTCCGTTTACCGAAATCGGGCGGCCAAGCAGGTCTTCTGGACCTTACTCTGCCGCCATCAAACCGGCATCCGCCGCATCGAGCTGATGACGGATTTGGGTCACGATCAGGGATTTGTCAGGAGCACAATTGTCATAAGTTAGCGTTTCACCGGCGCGAACGGGCTTCAAGATTTTTGCCCCTTCAGCG
The DNA here is from genome assembly GCA_037131735.1 of Alphaproteobacteria bacterium. Lineage (GTDB taxonomy): Bacteria > Pseudomonadota > Alphaproteobacteria > Rhizobiales > Beijerinckiaceae > CAIUPE01. The sequence continues at coordinate 66,535 of JBAXQM010000004.1, read as the reverse complement.
AGGCCAAGCGGCACGGCTTTGGCAGCCCGCGCCTCTGGATGGGTCATCGCCCAAGCACGATATTCGGTTTCGCCGATTTTACCGAGCGTTTCACCGACAGCGAGATCGCGTTTGGCGAGCGTTGTCGCTTCAGCGACGGGACGATCCAGCGGCACCATATCAGGCTGGCCATAAAGTACCGCGCGGGCGGCCGAAAGCGGCGCCTCGAGGCTGGTGAGATGATAGGGCCGGAAAAGGCAGAAATAGGGACCTTTTCCAACCTTAAGATCGGCCATACGCTCAATTATGCGGGGATTATCGGATTCAACCACGCAAAAGACGCCCGGCGCTACGCCCTTACCGGTCGAGTAATCGACACGGCCTTTGCCCGCAAGCACCCCGCCATCCCGTTTGGGGATTAAGATGTCAGCGAGTGTCTCACGCGCTGCTGCCGGCCCATGCATGCCGGGGCGGTCGGGAATAAGGCCTGTCGCATTGGCAATGGCGACCATTTCTACCATGGTTTTTGACCCATCGACGAATTCGACCAGCATGCGCGGGTTCATATTCCGCGCGCGGGCCTCTTCCTCATAATCGGCGGGAACGGCGTCATATTTAAGCGGATTGTTCTTGCCCTTGCCGGCGCAGACAATATCGAGCCCTAAAGATTGAGCAAAACCAATGAGTTCGATGGCGGCGGCCGGTTCGTCGCCCGCCGCGCCCGTATATATAATGCCGGCCGAACGCGCTTCCGCATGAAGATAGCGGCCAATGGTGATGTCGGCTTCGACATTCATCATGACCATATGTTTGCCATTGCGAATGGCGGACAAGGCGATGGCTGTGCCCGTGTTAGGGTTGCCGGTTGCGTCCAGAATTACATCGATCCGTCCCCCTGCTGTGAGGGCGTCGATATCGTCGGTGATTGGTAAAACGCCCCGCTCGATGGCTGAATCGATGGCTGACGCGGTCTTGGCGGCGACAACCCTGTCGCGCCGATGGCCGACGCCGACCGCCATTTCGATGGCATTGCCAATATTGCGCACGGCGATTCCGCCTAATCTCATGCCCGGAATGCGGGCGATCTGTACGGCGAGATCGGTGCCCATTTGCCCAGCGCCAACCACGCCGATAGAGACCGGGCGACCCTCGGCCTCGCGGCGGGTCAGGTCAGCTAAAAGCGGGGATACGCGCGCTATCATGTAAATTTCCTCTGACGCTTTATACTGTCAATTAATCCTAACAGTCTGAAGCGTGACGCAGAAGGTATGCGCGAAGGCCCCCGCTCGGCAAGCCATGATTTTCGTAAATTCATCGGCACAAATGTTACCCCAAAGGGCGGGTTAGATTTGGTCTCTGCCGCAGGGGATCGGCCCCTAACCAGATGGGGAGAGTTTCAGGGGAGGGACTCTTCTAAGGTGAAACCACAGCCAAAATAGGGTAGAAAAATAAAGACGAATCAATGCGATCCGCACGATTACCCGCCAGGACATCTCCTCAATGACCGATTCAGACCGCCGCGACGAGGCCGCCGAAGCCTATGGAGCCGAATCCATCAAGGTTTTGAAGGGGTTAGATGCCGTACGTAAACGCCCAGGAATGTATATCGGCGACACCGATGACGGCTCGGGCCTGCATCACATGGTCTATGAGGTTGTCGACAATGCGATCGACGAGGCGCTCGCGGGGCATGCCGACCTCGTGACGGTGACACTCAATGCCGATGGCTCTGTGACGGTGACCGATAATGGCCGCGGTATTCCAACGGATATCCACCCCTCTGAAGGCGTATCCACCGCCGAAGTCATCATGACCCAGCTTCATGCGGGCGGGAAATTCGACCAGAATTCCTATAAAGTTTCCGGCGGTTTGCATGGCGTCGGCGTGTCGGTCGTCAACGCGCTCTCCGAATGGCTGAAGCTTCGCATTCGGCGCGGCGGACAAGAACACGCGATGAGCTTCACGCATGGTGTTGCTGACGCGCCGTTGAAAGTGATTGGCACCACTGATCAGCGCAATGGCACGGAAGTGACATTCAAGCCGTCTGCTGAAACCTTCACGATGGTTGAGTTCGATTACGCCACGCTTGAGCATCGCTTGCGCGAATTGGCCTTTTTGAATTCAGGCGTGCGCATCGTCCTGACCGACTCGCGTCGTTCTGAAACAAAAGTCGAGGATATGGTTTATGAAGGCGGGTTGATTGCCTTTACGCGTTATCTCGACCGCGCGAAATCCCCCCTCATCACCGATCCAATTTATGTCACGACCGAGAAAGACGGCATCACCGTCGAAGTCGCAATGTGGTGGAATGATTCCTACCATGAGAATGTGTTGTGCTTCACAAACAACATTCCGCAGCGCGATGGCGGCACGCATTTGGCGGGCTTCCGTGGTGCGCTCACGCGTCAGGTGACAAATTACGCCGAGCAGTCCGGCATCACGAAAAAAGAAAAAGTCACGCTGACGGGCGATGATACGCGTGAAGGCTTAACCGCTATTTTGTCGGTGAAAGTGCCGGATCCGAAATTCTCCTCGCAAACTAAAGATAAGCTCGTTTCCTCTGAAGTGCGCCCTGTTGTTGAGAGCGCGCTCGGTGAATCGCTCGCGACATGGTTTGAAGAACATCCGGCCGATGCAAAAACCATTGTTGGTAAAGTGGTGGAAGCGGCTGCGGCGCGTGAAGCGGCGCGTAAGGCACGCGAACTCACACGGCGCAAAGGCGCGCTTGATGTCGCCAATCTTCCCGGCAAGCTTGCTGATTGTCAGGAACGTGATCCAGCCAATGCTGAAATCTTCATCGTCGAAGGTGACTCGGCCGGTGGTTCAGCTAAGCAGGGCCGCAACCGCGAATATCAAGCCGTGTTGCCACTGCGTGGTAAAATTTTGAATGTTGAACGCGCACGTTTCGACAAAATGTTGTCGAGCCAAGAAATTGGCACGCTGATCACCGCGCTGGGCACGGGCATTGGCAAAGATGAATTCAATGTCGATAAATTGCGTTATCACAAAATCATCATCATGACGGATGCTGACGTTGACGGCTCGCATATTCGCACGTTGCTGTTGACCTTCTTCTTCCGTCAGATGCCAGAATTGATCGAACGTGGTCATCTCTATATTGCGCAGCCCCCGCTTTACAAAGTAACGCGCGGCAAATCGCAGCAATATGTGAAAGACGAACGCGCGCTCGAAGATTATCTCATCGATAACGGCATTGAGGGCGCGATTTTGCGTCTGGCGTCGGGCGAAGAGCGTTCGGGTCTTGATCTCAAAAAGCTGATTGATGAATCGCGACTCGTGCGCACGGTGCTGGGCGGATTACACTCGCGTTATGACAAGACAATTGTTGAACAAGCGGCTATTGAAGGTCTGTTGAAGCCCATCACTGATGTGGCAGCCGCTGAACAAGGCGTTGCGTCTTTGGCGGCTCGGCTTGATGCGTTGGCTGAAGATACAGAACGCGGATGGACCGGTCGTGTTGAGAAGAGCGGCTATAGTCTCGAGCGTATTGTGCGCGGCGTGAAGCAGGTCGCCAATTTGGATCAAGCTTTGCTTGCCTCTGCTGATGCAATGAAGCTCTCCGAACATTCGGCAACACTGGGCGATGTCTATAGCCAGCCGGCTGCCCTCTCGCGTAAGGGCGATGATACACTTGTCACCGGACCTGTGGCTTTGTTTGATGCCGTGACAGCTGTTGGCCGCAAGGGCCTCTCCATGCAGCGCTATAAAGGCCTCGGCGAAATGAACCCTGAGCAATTGTGGGAAACAACGCTTGATCGCAATGTGCGCTCGCTCTTGCAAGTCAGAGTGCGTGAAGCGGTTGATGCCGATGACATCTTCACCAAACTTATGGGCGATGTTGTTGAACCGCGTCGCGAATTCATCCAGACCAACGCCTTGAGCGTTGCTAATTTGGATGTGTAAGTTTTAGTTTTTAAATAAGAGACCTTCGTGTCCTCATCCTCTTCTGCTTTCGCTTCGCGCGATTATCGTTTTTTCTTTGCTTCGCGCGTTTTATCGGCTCTTGGCCATCAGATGGAAGTGGTGGCGTTGGGCTGGCTTGTCTACGAAATGACAGGCAGCGCCTTTGCCTTAGGGCTCATCGGGTTGGCGTCGTTTCTTCCCGTGCTCACAATGTCGTTAATCTCAGGCCATGTTGCTGATCGGTTTGATCGGCGCTGGATCGCGATCATCTGTTATATTTTAATTGCCATTGGCTCGGTCGGTTTGATTGTCTGCGCGATCATCGGCGCGCCAGCTCTCTATGCCGTCTATGGCATCACGATTTTGTTGGGCTTTGCACGCTCTTTTTCAAACCCGGCAACGCAAGCCTTGATGCCTACATTGGTCTCGCGTGAAGCTTTGCCAAATGCAATTTCATGGAGCACGACAGCTTGGCAATCAGCATCGATTGCGGGCCCTGCACTCGGCGGCTTTCTCTATATTTTTGGACCTGGAACGGTGTTTGGTATCGCGGGTTTGATGTTTATCGGGTCATGTTTTTGCCTCATCGGCATTCAGACGCGTCCTGAACCGTCAAAACGTGAACCGGCAACACTCAAAGCTGCTTTAGCGGGCATTCAATTCATGCGCGAAAAGCCGGTCATCTTGGGTGCGATCTCACTTGACCTCTTTGCCGTGCTGCTTGGGGGCGCTTCCGCACTCTTGCCCGTTTATGCTCATGATATTCTGATGACGGGTCCTTGGGGCTTGGGTGTTCTGCGAAGCGCCATTTCTGTGGGCGCTATTCTGATGGCGATAATATTGACGCGTTTTCCGGTCAATCGGAATTCTGGTCGTATTATGCTGATCTCTGTTGCCGTCTTCGGGGTGACGATCATTGTTTTTGGGCTCTCAACAAATTTCTGGCTCTCTTTGCTAGCACTTGTTGTGATGGGCGCTTCCGATATGATTAGTGTCTATATTCGGCAAACTTTGGTGCAATCGGAAACACCCGATGCGATGCGGGGCCGGGTATCGGCCGTATCAACTGTCTTCATCGGTGCATCGAATGAGTTGGGTGAATTTGAAAGCGGTATGATGGCCGCCGCTTTGGGGACGGTGCCATCCGTTGTCATCGGCGGTATCGGAACGTTGATTGTAGTTGCACTCTGGACGAAATTCTTTCCTGCCTTGCGCGATCGGGATCGGCTACTCACCGATCACTGAGTATAATCTCTAATTAGCTTGAGCTTTAATCCGTGCCGTCGCGCGGCAATAAACGCACGATTTTTTCAGACGAGGACTGATCAAGCGCATTTTGATCTTCAAGCTCCATCGACGTAATTTTTTCTGCACGACGCGCAATCTTATCCGTTGATGTCGTGATCTGTTGGATATCGGTTTGCGCTTGGTTGAAATGCGAAGCGAGTTTGCCGACGCGATCACTCAGCCGATTTATATCATCGAGAATTTTTCCGACCTCGCTTTGCACGAGATGTGCCTGTTCCCGCATACGTGAATCTTTCACAATGACTTGCAACATTTGCACTGCCATCATCAAAAGGGAGGGGGAGGCAATCATAATGCGCGCGCGTTGAGCCTTTTGAATAAGGTCGTCGAAAAATTCATGCAGATCGGCATAAATCGATTCTGACGGCACAAACATGATCGCCAGTTCCTGCGTCTCGCCCTGAATAATATATTTCTCAGCAATGTCCTTGAGATGGGTCGAGACATCCGTGCGCACGCGCGCCACGGCTATCTTCTTTTCGTCATCATTCTTGGCATCGCGAAAGGCGGTGATGCTTTCTAACGGAAATTTCGCATCAATAACCAAGGGTCGCGGATCATTGGGTAGATGAATAATGCAATCGGGACGCTTGCCGCTCTTAAGCGTTGCTTGAAATTCGAAACTTTGCGGGGGCAGTGCATCGCGAATGATCGCTTCCATCCGGCCTTGGCCGAAGGCACCGCGTGCCTGTTTGTTGGAGAGCACTTCTCTAAGCGTCATCACTTCGCTGGTGAGCGAGGTGAGATTTTTCTGCGCGGCATCGATCACCGCCAATCGCTCATTCAACTTAGAGAGACTTTCGGTTGTCTCTTTGACATTCTCTTTGAGGCCGTCGCCGACGCGGTTTTGCAAACTGTCAAAACGTTGCCCAACACTTTGGGTGAGTGTTTCGATACGTCCAGTGACTTCCGATTGAAGCCGCTTTACCGCCGCCATCTCATCATCAAGGCGACGTTGACGCTCAAGCGCAGCTGCCGCTTCAAGCATGCGGTCTTCGCGAGCCTGTTTAAGCGTCTGCCCGAGCCAGATCAAAACGCCGAGCGCGATGAGCCCAATCGCAATCAATAGACAATCAATGACAAAGCTCATGCGGGTCTCGCTTCTATGGTGGTGAGCCTGAGCTTTAGCAGGCTCACAGAGGGCAATCAAGAACAAATCAGGAACAGTTTGACGAAAGCGCGAGGGATGATTATCTCACGCGCCATGAGCCTTCTACCTCTTGTTATCTTACCCGATCCGCTTTTGCGCGAAATCTCGAAGCCCGTCGCCGACCTCGACGGGCGCGTGAAGGCATTGATCGAGGATATGTTCGAAACCATGTATGAGGCGCCGGGCGTGGGCTTGGCCGCTGTGCAGGTGGGTGTGACGCAACGCATCGTCACGATGGATGCCACGCGCGGTGATGATGACAAAGAGCCGCTCGCGTTGATCAATCCGGAAATCATCTGGTCGTCGGATCAACTGAGCGATTATGAAGAGGGCTGTCTCTCGATCCCCGATTATCACGAAGTCGTCACGCGCCCTGCAAAAGTCGGCGTGCGCTTTTTGACGCTCGCTGGCAAAATCGAAGAGCGCGAAATGGATGGTCTTGCCGCCACGGTCATTCAGCATGAGATAGATCATCTGAATGGCAAGCTCTTTATTGATCATCTCTCGAAACTCAAGCGAGACCGTGTGTTGAAAAAATTCCAAAAGATTGCCCGTCATCAAGGCGGCGCGTGAGGCGCATGCGATGAGCTTGCGCATCATCTTTATGGGCACGCCGGATTTTGCGGTCCCGACACTCTCCGCTTTGATCGGGTCAGGCCATGATGTTGTTGCGTGTTATACGCGTGCGCCGGCACCCGCAGGGCGTGGCATGGCGCTCAAGCGCTCGCCCGTTCATGAAGCGGCAGATCGTTTTGCGATTCCGGTTTTAACACCTCCGACTCTGCGTGATGATGAGGCACTTGAAATTTTTAAAGCGCATGATGCCGACATCGCGGTGGTCGTTGCCTATGGCATGATTTTACCAAAGGCGATTTTAGAGACACCGCGTTTGGGGTGCGTTAATCTCCATGCTTCGCTTTTACCGCGTTGGCGCGGGGCTGCGCCCATACAACGCGCGATCATGGCGGGTGATGCCGAGACCGGTGTCGCCGTGATGAAAATGGAAGAAGGACTCGATACGGGTCCGGTCGCCATGGTCGAGCGGTTAAAGATCACAGACTCGCTCACGGCTGGCGAAGCGCATGATCGCCTTGCCTTGTTGGGTGCGGATCTGATGCAGCGCGCGCTCGCCGCCTTCTCGCGCGGGACACTTGCTTTCTTGCCGCAAGCGCAAGCGGGGATCGAATATGCCCGCAAGATTGCGAATGACGAGTGCCGTATTGATTGGTCGCGACCAGCAAAGGATGTGCTTCATCACATACATGGTCTTTCGCCTTTTCCCGGCGCGTTTACCTTTGCTGATTTTGGCAAAGGGCCTGAGCGTTTGAAGATTCTGCGTGGGTCACTCCGTGCAGGTTCGGACTCACCCGGCACGCTGCTTGATGACTCATTGACCATCGCTTGTGGCACCGGAGCCGTGCAGATTTTTGATCTTCAGCGCGCGGGATCAAAGCCCATGTCCGCCGTTGAATTTCTGCGGGGCGTTCCACTTGCGCGCGGCAAGGTTTTAGGCTGATGCCACGTTTCAAACTCGTTGTCGAATATGACGGCACGCGTTTTCACGGGTGGCAACATCAGCAAGATGGAACAAGCGTTCAAGAAGCGGTTGAACGCGCGATCACTGCTTTTAGCGGTGAGACGCGGCGCATTGTGGCTGCGGGCCGCACCGACACGGGTGTTCATGCCACGCATCAAGTGATCCATGTTGATCTTGAGCGTGATTGGCCTTTGCGCACAATCGCCGATGCGATGAATGCGCATTTGAAAGGTGGCGGCGTTGCTATTCTGGACGCGCGCCGTGTGGCTGATACTTTCGATGCGCGTATTTCTGCGGTTAAGCGGCATTATCTCTATCGCATCGCTAATCGTCGTGCCTTTGCTGTGCTTGAAGCGGGACGTGTATGGCAAGTGAAATGGCCGATTGATGCTGCGCGGATGCAAGCGGGTGCGGATCGGTTGATTGGTAAACATGATTTCACGACCTTTCGCGCATCCGAATGTCAGGCGAAGAGTCCGCTCCGCACACTTGAGCGGCTTGATGTTGAGCGTGACGGCGATGAGATTCGTATTCGCGCTTCTGCGCGCTCCTTTCTTCATTCTCAAGTGCGTTCGCTTGTCGGGTCACTGATTTTGGTGGCCACCGGTAAATGGACGCCTGATGATCTTGAAGCCGCGTTGAAAGCTTGCGATCGTTCACGCTGTGGGCCGCTTGCGCCACCCGATGGACTTTATCTCGTTGGTGTTGATTATGATGGCGCCGATCAACCGGCTTAATGTGAAAAGACCAATGCGATGAGCACCTCATCATTAGGACCGAAGACCCTACCCGCAAAACTTCTCAATGAAGTGCTTTCGGCGTTGCGTTTTTATTCGCGGTTGCCGGTGCCGTCCTTCGCTTTTGAAGGTGATCCGCATCGCGCGCCTGATTTTACGTCTCTGCCGCGTATTCTTCCGCTTGCGGGCGCGCTCATGGCAGTGCCGGCAATTCTCGTTGCAGGAATGGCGGCTTTTATTGGTCTATCGCCTTTGCCACTCGCGCTTCTTGTTGTAGCGACAATTGTGATTGTCACGGGCGCTATGGCGGAAGATGGTTTTGCCGATGTGGCAGATGGATTTTTCGGCGGTCACACGGTTGAACGGCGTCTTGAAATTATGGCCGATAGTCGCGTCGGCGCTTTCGGTGTCGCGGCATTGATTTTAGCCTTGGGAGTGAAGGCGACTGCACTCGCCGCGCTTTATGAGCATCACGGTGTGACGGCGCTTTCGGCTGCGCTTCTTGTCGGCGGCGCTTTGTCGCGTGTTGCTGGCATTTTGCCTCTCGTCTTTTTGCCGCCTGCGCGTCCGGGTGGAAAGTCGGCAAGTGTTGGCCGTCCGGGCGTTGTGGTCACGACGATTGCAGTGGTGACGGTCTTGAGTCTGGGCGCTTTGATCCTGTATTTTGGCGATATTCCGCCGCGCGGCATTTCGGCGGGTCTGCTTTTAGGATTTGCGAGCACCTTTCCGATGATGGTTCTGGCGCAGGTCAAGATTGGCGGGCAGACGGGTGATGTCGCGGGTGCCACACAACAGGTCGCGGAGATTGTGCTCTTTCTCGCGCTCTCTGTGGCATAAAGAAGGTCTGGAGCGCGCCATGAATGTCTCGACGCCTTGCGTGAAAATCTGCGTGATCGATCAGGTGACCGGCTATTGCATCGGTTGCGGCCGCACGGGCGCTGAGATTGCGCAATGGCCCTTCATGCCGGAAGATGAACGTCTTTCATTGATGGACATATTCCCGGCGCGTCTTAAAGGCATGACGAGCCGCGAAGCGCGCGGTGGGCGTACACGCGAACGCGTGCGGCAACGTCAACGCTGAGTGACTCAGCAATTGCTCAAACGAGCGTTGTCCATAAAAAGCGTAAGACCACAATCAGCAAGAAACATCCAAACGCGACTTCAAGTTTGCGCTTTGGTAAGCGATGCGCGAGTTTGACACCGTAAGGCACGGCCAACATGCTTGTGGGGATAAACAGCGCTACGCCGAGCAAAGACACGAAGCCAAGCGATAAAGGCGGTAAGAGGTCCATCTTTGGCCAGCCGGCATAAACATAGCCAAGCGCGCCGGGAATCGAAATCAGAACACCAAGGCCGGATGAGGTGGCGACGGCTTGGTGGATGGGGCGGCGATAGAGCATCATATAGACATTGCAGAGTTGTCCGCCACCAATGCCCATGAGTGATGATAAGAGTCCGATCACAAGACCATAGGCTTTGAGCCAAAGACCTTGCGGCATATCGCTCTTTAAAACCCAATTGTCTTTCGCAAAGAGCAAACGGAAACTTGTGAATGCCGCGATACCGGCAAAAAGCGTTTTGAACAGGGCGGGCGGTGCCACGCGGGCAACAAGCGATCCGGCAATTACGCCCAGAATCACAGGCACAGCCCAGGCTTTCAAAATATCGATATCAACTGCGCCTTTTTGGAGATGTGCTCTAAAGGAGCGGATTGATGTGGGCACAATGATCGCAAGTGAAGAACCCACCGCAAGCGGCATGCGCACCTCTTCGACGACACCCAAAGCGCGGAACAATTCGTAAAGAACGGGTACAATGATGATGCCGCCACCAACACCAAAGATGCCGGCGAAAAAGCCGGTTGCGGCGCCTGCAATTAAAAGGCTCGCCGCCAACAGAAGCAAAACTTCATAACTCAACCCGTTTAACATTTACGAAATCCTTGCTTTCGACTTTTACGCTGCGTCTTCAATTGGCCGCGCCACATGCGCGATCGCGTCTTTGAGCGCCTGCAGTGTTGCATCGCGCTTTACGCCTTCGGTGGCGAGATGGCGGCGATAGGAACGCGCGCCAGGCCGTCCTTGAAATAGTCCTAAGAGATGACGCGTCATCGCATGAAGCGGTACGCCTTGCGCAAGCTGCTTTTCAATATAGGTGAAATAGGCTTCAAGTGCTTCAAACGCATTGCTATTGGGCGCCTCTGTTCCGAAGAGTTCAGGATCAACGGCAAGCAAGAGTTCAGGATTGTGATAGGCCGCGCGTCCGAGCATCACACCATCTACATAATTAAGATGAGCTTTGATGGTATCGATCGTTTCAATGCCGCCATTGATCGCAACAGGGTAAGCGCCAAGCCTTTGTTTCAAACGATATACACGCTCATAATCAAGCGGTGGAATTTCACGATTCTCTTTGGGTGATAGGCCTTTGAGCCAGGCTTTGCGCGCATGAACCGTAAGCGCATCGCATCCGGCAGCCATCACCGCGTCTGTGAGGTGATCAAGCGCGGTCTCAACATCTTGCTCATCAACGCCCAAGCGGCATTTTACAGAGATCGGAATTTTAACAACCGCTTTCATGGCAGCCACGCATGAGGCGACAAGATCGGGCGTGAGCATCAGGCAGGCACCGAAATTGCCGCCTTGAACACGATCTGAAGGGCAACCGACATTGAGATTGATCTCATCATAACCAAAGGATTCAGCAATCACGGCCGCTTTCGCGAGTTGGTCAGGATCAGAACCGCCCAGTTGCACAACGACACGATGTTCGGCCTTATCAAAACCAAGCAAGCGCTCGCGCGAACCATGAATGATCGCAGCGGCGGTGACCATTTCCGTATAAAGCGTTGCGTGCCGACTCAAGAGCCGATGGAAGGAGCGGCAATGCCGGTCGGTCCACTCCATCATGGGTGCCACCGCAAAACGCATCGCGGCTTTTGGGATCGTGCTCATGATCTCACCCGCTCCTCGCTTGATGAAGCGGCAAGAAGCGCCTTTGTCATGGCATGATCGGGCGCAGAAAAAATATCAGCCGTGATGCCGCTTTCGACAATCTCACCTTTGTCAAGAACGATCATGCGATCGGACAAACGGCGCGCAGCGCTAATATCATGGGTTATAAAGATCATGGCGATGCCGTGCATCGCACGAAGGCGTTCGAGAAGCGAGAGAATTTGATCGCGGATCTCAAAATCAAGCGCTGAGACCGGCTCATCAAGGATCAAGAGATCGGGCCGCCGAATAATCGCGCGGGCAATGGCCGCGCGCTGCGCCTGACCGCCTGATATCTGATGCGGGTAGCGTGTCAGAAACGCAGGATCGAGGCCTGCATCTCGTGCGGCCTCTGCGACGCGCGGATGATTGGCAGAAAGCGACAATGGCTCGCCAATACTTTGGCCGATGGTCCAGCGTGGATTAAGAGATCCCGCAGGATCTTGAAACACCATCTGCACGCGGCCTTTGCCTTCCGTCCAGATCATCTCGCCCTGACTTGCGCGATCAAGACCTGCCAGAATACGCGCGAGCGTCGATTTGCCAGAACCGGACTCGCCGACAACCGCAACGATTTCGCTTTCCCCAAGAGAGAGCGAGATATTTTTCAGCGCGTGAATGGTATCGCTAGAGCCCAACAGAAATTGCGATTTATTGCTGTATGTCTTGCCGATAGATTTTGTTTGCAAGAGAGGCGCGCGTCTTTCGTGGGCAGCGTGGATCGATGCTTTGTGACCCAATGCATAAAGTCGTGCGAGTTCGGGCGCGGTATCATTGCTAAGAGGAAGCGTTGACGATTCAACGATACGACCATTTTTCATCAAGAGAAGACGATCAGCAATACGCTCCAATATAGGTAAATCATGACTGATGAGCAAAATACCGAGACCGTCTTCATCCGCGCATTGTCTTAAGAGCGCGAGAATGCCCGTCTCCGTTGTGACATCAAGCGCTGTTGTCGGTTCATCGGCGATCAAAATTTTTGGCGACAAAGCGAGTGCAGCAGCAATCATCGCGCGCTGTCTTTGTCCGCCTGAAACCTCATGCGGATAGCGGTCGAAGGCAGGAATGTCGTTGGGAAGGCCTGCGCGATCAAGCGCAATACGCGCTTTTTCACGCGCGTGAGTCCACGCCAATCCACCGCGACGTACTAAGGCTTCGGCAACATGATCGCCAATGCTCATGAGTGGATTAAAGATGCCGGCTGGATCTTGAAAGATTAAGCCAATATCGCGTCCGCGTATGGCGGCAAAAGCCTCTACATCATGAAGCGCAATTGGTTCACCATTGAGTGTGAGTGTGCCGTTAGTTTTCGCATGAGTAGGCAACAAACCGCAGAGCGCGCGGGCGGTCATGGATTTGCCGGAACCCGATGCGCCGACAAGACCAACGATTTCCCCCTTATTGATCGTCAGTGACAGGTTATCCAAGACGCAGCGTGATCCAAGCGTGACGCTTAGGCCTTTAAGATCAAGCGCGGTCATGATCTTGACCCTCGCGCCTTTTGGGATCAGCGTAGTCAGAGAGCTTGTCACCGATCCACGTAAATAGAAAAACCGATGCTGCGATGGCAAGGCCCGGAATGATCGCAAGCCGCGGTGCGATCACAATCAATGTTTGCGCTTCATTCAGCATACGGCCCCAACTCGGCATGGGGGGCACAACGCCAAGGCCGACATAAGAGAGGCCTGCTTCTGCAAGAATGCCAAGGCCCATTTGCATCGAGATTTGAGCAAGCGCCACGCTGGAAACAAGCGGTAAAATATGCGTGGCTGCGATACTAATAGTATTTTTTCCGGCAAGCCGCGCGGCCTTGATAAAGTCTTTGGTCCAAAGTGGTCGCGCTGCGCCATAAAGCGTGCGGGCGAAAACCGGAATATTGAAAATGCTAATGGCAAGCCCCGCGGTGATGATGCCTGAGCCAAAGATATTATGAATGAGAATGGCCGTGACAAGGGCAGGAAATGCAAAGATGAAATCATTGAGCGAGAGAATGGAGCGGCTTAAAATATTATCTGATGCGGAGGCGATGAGACCGAGGGGAATTCCAATGCCGGCGCCGATAATAACTGCCATCGCCGCAACTGAAAGCGATGCAAAACATCCGCCGATAACCATCGCGAATGTGTCACGTCCGAACTGATCGGTGCCGAGCCAATGCGTGCTTGAAATAGGCATCAATCTAAAATCGATACGGATCTGGTAGGCGCTTTCCATAAGCGGCATGGCGATCGCTAATGCCCCATAAAGAAAGATCAACATGAGGCTGCCGCCCATAATCTTTTTTCGCAATGCGTGGGTCATAAAAAAGCCCCGCTTTGGCGGCGTAAACGCGGATCAATCAATGCGGCAAGAAGATCAACCGCTTGATTGACAAGAATGACGCTGCCAACGAGCAGCATCGCAACGCCTTTGATTACAGGAAGATCGCGTTGTGTGATTGATTGAAAGATCAACCGACCGAGACCGGGTAGCGAAAACACCGTTTCAATAATCACTGTGCCTGCAATCAGAAAAGCAAATTGCAAACCCATCACCGAGAGAACAGGTAACATCGCATTCGGCAAAATGTGATGCCACAAAATATCGTTTTCGGAGAGCCCGCGTGCGCGGGCACCGAGCACAAAATTCTCTTGTGCCTTATCGCGAATTTCCGCGCGGACAGTCCGCGCAAGAATGGCGGCTTGGGGAATGGCAAGCGCGAGGAGGGGTAGAAGAAGTGATTTGAACGCTATGACGCCGCTCTTCCATCCTGCAAAGCCGCCGGCAGGCAGCCAATGGAGACCAACAGCAAAAATCATGATCAATAAAAGCGCGAGCCAGATATTCGGTAGCGCAAGAGCGAGCTGCAATCCGTTTTTGATGACGCGATCAAGTGTCAATCCATGATGATGAGCCGAGAGCGCGCCAAGGGGAATGGCGATCATTGCGGTAAGCGCAAGAGACATCACCGCCAACGGCAGACTCACCGGAAGGCGTTCGGTGATTAAAGTCAGAACCGGCGTCGCATAAGTCATGCTGGTGCCAAAGTCGAAATGCAGAAGCCCGATGATCCATGAGGCATATTGAACGACCAAGGGTTGATCGAGGCCCAATTGATGGCGAAGCGCTTGAAGTGTGTCGGGTCGCGCGTCAGTGCCCAGCATGAGCGCGGCGGGATCACCCGGCAGCACATCGACGATCAAAAAAATCAGCACGCTCGCAAGCAGAAGGAATGCGATGAGGCCTGCCAGTTTTCGGATAAAGACACGGATCAACATTGATAGCGCGCGGGGCTCATGGGCAGGGTCGGACAGAGGCTTTCGGCGGGGCTGGCCGTGCTGTCAAGCCTTTGACCCATAGAGCTGGGCTTTGGCGGCCACAATCAGCGATTTGAGCCCCGGCTCCATAATGGCATCTTCGGCGTCCTCAAAACTGAAGCGCTCAATCTTCCGAAGGCCCTTTTCCTTGTAGTCGCTGGCTTGATTGCGGACATCCATGAGGAAGACCTCGACGCGCGCCAATTCCCAGTGGCCGGAGCGGCGTTTCCAGAAAACATAGGACCCAATGGGCTTATCGACAATTTCACCGGAAAGTCCGCCTTCCTCAAAAGCTTCCTGCGCGGCCGCCTCGGCCGGACTTAAATCCTTGATAGGATTGCCCTTGGGGATCGACCAACGGCCGGAATCGCGCGTTGTGATCAGGATCACCCGCCAGTGTCCGTCGGCAGTCCGCTCGACGGGGAGCGCCCCGACCTGTTTAATGGTCGAAGGGTCGAGATCATCAACAGGGCTTGTCTCGGCTGTCATTAGCCTATCCGAATCCAATTTGGCCCAGCGGTCAACTCTGCGGATTACGGTCACCTACAGGGCTTCGCAAAAAAGCGCGGCCCGGCCGTCTGAAACGGGTTGCGCAGGAGCCCATTGCGATGAATGATGGGTAGAGAAGCATGATCAACGAATGACGGCTTGAAGACGCGGAGGAACAGTTTGTCGGATCACACGATTTTGATCGCTGATGATCATCCGCTTGTACGTGGCGCCCTTCGTGAGGCGGTATCATCGATCCTATCAAGCGTATCCGTCATCGAGGCGGGCTCTTTCGATGAGCTTGTCGCCGCCTTCAAAGGCGATGCTGATATTGATCTCGTCTTGCTCGATTTAACGATGCCCGGAGTGCAAGGGTTTTCCGGCCTTCTCTTTTTGCGTGCATCACATCCAGAAGCGCCTGTTGCTGTTGTGTCGGGCAATGAAGATCGTACAGTCATCCGCCGCTGCATTGAGCTGGGGGCATCCGGCTATCTACCGAAGTCACTTGATCCCCATGCCATGAAGACCGCAATCAAGGCGGTGCTCGATGGGAGTGTGTTCACGCCTGAAGATGTTGATCTCTCGGAAACTCCTGACGCCGAGACGAGTGATATGGTGAAGCGTTTGGCGACACTGACACCACAACAAGTGCGTGTGTTGATGATGTTATCGACAGGGCTTCTCAATAAACAAATAGCCTATGAGCTTTCAGTTTCAGAAGCGACGGTTAAAGCCCATGTGTCCGCGATCTTGCAAAAGCTTGATGTCGATAGCCGCACGCAAGCTGTGATCGCCGCATCGAAAATTGCAGCGGGTCAATGGACAGGCGTTTCACAATCAGCGCCATGAACGCGAGGTCGAGCCGTGATCGCTTTATAAGAAGCTTTCAATCGGCCAGTTTTTCCAATCTTCCACTGCGCGTCCGACAAGAGCGAGAGGCGAAGTCAGGCCATCTTTTTCGAGTCGTTCAATCAGGCCTTTTTTGATTTCATTGATCAAAGCCGGCCCCTTATAAACAAGCGCTGAGTAGAGTTGGATCAAGCTTGCACCCGCTTCGATTTTTCCAATCGCCGCGCGCGCCGAGTCAATGCCACCGACACCGATGAGCGGGAATTGATTTTCGACGCGGAGATAGGCTTCCGATAACATCTTCGTTGAAAGCGGATAAAGCGGCTTGCCCGATAATCCGCCCGTTTCCAAGCGCATGCGCTTATCATGCAGTGATTTTGGCCGCTTCACGGTTGTATTTGAAATGATCAGCGCATCAATGCCGCGTTTGCGCGAGACAACGACAACATCATCAAGTTCTTGCAGCGAGAGATCCGGCGCGATCTTCAAAAAAAGTGGGCGCTTAGGGCCATGCCGTGCGGCTTCATCGCGTTCATTGAGTGACCAGGCGAGAAGATCATCAAGGATCTCGCGGTTTTGCATGGTGCGTAAACCGGGCGTATTCGGCGATGAAATATTGACGGTGAAATAATCGGCAATGGATGCAAAAGCGCGGATGCCTTTGACATAATCGGACACACGATCAGTTGAGTCTTTGTTGGCGCCCACATTGATTCCTACAAGGCCAGGATTTCCTACGCGTTGTTTTAGCCGCTCCAATACGATGTTATGACCGTGATTGTTAAAGCCGAACCGATTGATCACTGCTTCATCCGTTACAAGACGGAAAAGGCGCGGTCTCTTGTTTCCCTCTTGCGGCAAAGGCGTCACCGTTCCGCATTCAACAAAGCCGAAACCGAGTCCAAGCATCGCGTCTGGTACTTCTGCATTTTTATCAAATCCCGCAGCAAGACCGAGCGGATTGGAAAAACTCAAACCAAAAAGTGAAACACCCAAGCGCGGATCATCAGCATCGTGCGCAGGCGGCCCAAAACGCTTTAACATATCGATGGTTAGATTATGTGCATTCTCCGGATCCATCCGATGCAGCAGAGGCTTCGCCAGTTTGAAAAGAAGAGTCATGGCAAGAGTCCCTCAAAATCATGCGTGCCGTCCGCCTTGAGCGGAAGCGCGTCGATGCGCTTCACCGCGCTGACCTGAAGTTGATCATAAAGATGCGGAAAGAGATCGCCGCCGCGCGATGGTTCATAAATCAATTTATCGCCAAGGCTTTGATCGTCGAGTGTGAGCAGCAGCAACTGTGGTTGGCCGTGAAAATGACGGCGGGCTGTTTCAACAACTTGCGTGCCTGTTGAAAAATGAATGAAGCCATCAGCGCGATCGACCGGGGCGCCTTCAAAGACGCCGCGTTCCAGGGCGTCCTGCCAGAGCGATTCGGGAATGATTTTGTAAATCAGCATAGGCGGCGCCAAAAGCGGAAGGATGCCCCGAAACAAAGAGGCGTCATTCGTCACAAGAGCCACGGATCACGGCC
The DNA here is from genome assembly GCA_037131735.1 of Alphaproteobacteria bacterium. GTDB lineage: Bacteria > Pseudomonadota > Alphaproteobacteria > Rhizobiales > Beijerinckiaceae > CAIUPE01. The sequence continues at coordinate 48,736 of JBAXQM010000004.1, read as the reverse complement.
CCGCGCAACCTCATCCAGCTTGCCAATAAAGAGAAAATAAACCTATAAACAGTCAAATTTCAGGTAAATATCCTTGCTTCGGGGGCGGTCGATGCTGACGCATGAACGGATCTGGAAGGCGGTTGACCTTCTGGCGGCGCGAAACGGCCTCTCGGCCTCCGGGCTCGCCCGGCGCGCGGGTCTCGATCCTACATCCTTCAACAAGTCGAAGCGTGTCTCGGCCGATGGTCGTTTGCGCTGGCCCTCAACGGAGTCGATTGCCAAGATTCTGGAATCTACTTCGACCGATCTCGAAGTGTTTATGGCACTTGTTTTGGCTGATCGTCCGCCTGCACCGACGCGAGCGATTCCGCTCATAGCGATGAGTGATTGGGCTGAGGCATTTGATGCTGAAGGTCGGCCCCAAGGTACAAAATGGGATGAAGTCGGATTTCCGGAATTGCCTGCGGGCGATCTCTTCGCGCTTGAATTAACCGATGCGCGGATGATGCCGATTTATCGCGAAGGCGATATTTTGATCTGCGCGACGACAATTCCTGTGCGGCGCGGGGATCGTGTGATTCTCAAATTGAAATCGGGTGAACTTCTTGCGGGAACGCTTCGCCGCAAGACGATGGCCGGTCTCGATGTTATGCCCTTTGGCGCGAATGCGGCGCCGGAAACCATGATTGCGGTTCAAGACAAAGCGTGGATCGCCCGCATTCTTTGGGCGAGCCAATAATCGAATGGTGCGTTGTCTTAGCGGCCTTCGCGGGTCGCCATGAAATGCGCGTGATCGGCAATGAGTGCGCCTTCTAAGCCCTTCGCAATAAGCGCACGCGTTTCCGCAACTCCATAGAGTGCGATGAAGGAACCGAAGCGTGGACCACGCTCGGCACCAAGCAATACGCGGTAAAGCGTTGAGAACCAGACCTGCGAAACGCCGGGCCGTCCATCGGGGCTCTTTGATTTGCCTGAGAGATCTGGAAAATGCGCGCGACCGATTTCATAAACAATCGCCTGCAACGCATCGCTGTCGGTTGATCCTTCATGTGCGGCGAGGGCATTCAACAAATCATTGAGTGCCTGACGTTCTTCCGGCGTTGGCGCGTGGAACACTTTTCCTGGACGCACAAAATCACGATAATAAACCAGCGCATAACCGATCAACCGATCCAATGTCGGATGATTTTCAGCTGATGCCGTTGGCGCATAGCGTTTCAGGAAGCCCCAGACAACTTGTTTGTCGTCCGAATTAGCAACGGCTACGAGATTAAGCAGCATCGCAAAATTCACGGTGGTGGAATGGCCGGCTGTATCATTGAGCACTTCGGCCTGTGGCGGTTGACCACCATGAATATGGAAAACCGGATTGCCGAGCTTCTCTTTCCATTCTTGCTTCGGAAATTTTTCCAAAAATGTCAGATAGTCATCAACCTGACGTGGGATGACATCGAAATAGAGTTTCTTCGCTTCACGCGGCTTTGAAAACATAAACAGGGCAAGCGATTCCGGACTCGCATAAGTCAGCCATTCATCAATCGTCAGGCCATTGCCTTTCGACTTGGAAATTTTCTGTCCCTTATCGTCGAGGAAGAGTTCATAGACGAAATGTTCCGGCGCTTCGCCTCCGAGCGCGCGGCAGATTGAATCATAGACAATCGTATTTGGTTGATGGTCTTTGCCATACATTTCAAAATCAACGCCGAGCGCCGCCCAGCGCGCGCCGAAATCCGGCTTCCATTGCAATTTCACATGGCCGCCTGTTACAGGCACTGTGACATCAGTGCCGTCTTCGTCGGTAAAGGTGACTTCACCTTTATTACCGTCGACATGTTTCATCGGCACATAAAGTACACGTCCCGTTGTCGGCGAGATCGGCAAAAAGCAGCTATAGGTGGCTTGCCGCTCTTCGCCGAGTGTTGGCAACATGATGTCCATCAGCGCCTGATAGCGTTCGGCGGCACGCAGCAAGATCTCGTCGAATTTGCCGGAAGTGTAATAATCCGTCGCGCTCGCAAATTCATAATTGAAGCCGAATGTATCAAGGAAGCGGCGGAGCATCGCGTTATTGTGATGACCGAAACTTTCATGCGTGCCGAAGGGGTCGGGCACACGCGTCAAAGGCTTATGGAGATAGTCGAACAGCATCTCGCGGTTCGGCACATTGTCCGGAACCTTGCGCATCCCGTCCATATCGTCGGAGAAGGCGAGCAACCGCGTGGGGATCTTGTCTTCGGTCAAGATCCGGAAGGCCGTGCGCACCATCGTGGTCCGCGCCACTTCGCCAAAGGTGCCGATATGCGGCAGACCCGAGGGGCCGTAACCGGTTTCGAACAGAACCTCTTCGCGGCCGGTACGTTTCAACCGCTCGACGAGTTTCCGTGCTTCTTCAAAAGGCCAGGCGGCGCTTTCGCGCGCGGCGGCAAGAGCGGCGGGGTCGGCAATCAAATCGGCAATCGCGGTCATGGGCACACACGTCAAACATCAAAAAGGGGAGGGAAGGCGCGCACCCTAATGCACTTCCTCTGACGGGGGAAGGGCTGCCCGCAATTTCCGGTTTTGTTCTTTTATCAAAAAGGAGCGGTGTGATGTGTGACAATGATCGACTGTCTTATCGGACAGGTGAAACTTAAAGCCGTAGCCGTCATGCTGCCGCAATGAATGGTGATCGCGCCGCAACTGTTTCAGAAGGAGAGGGGCAAACAAAAGCGGCACCCCGTAAAAACAACGCGTCTGATCTTCAAGGGATTTTGCAACGCTATTTTCAGCTGGATGTTGAAACGCTTGCTGATGCGATTGCGCTTGCCCGCGTCGAAAGGGTGACGCTTGACGCCTTCCTATTATCACGGGGCTTAATTGGTGAAGTGGAGCTTTATCGCGGCATCGCACAGGCACTCCATATTCCCTTTATCAATCGCCCCTTCCGCCTCACGCAGGGCTATCCCTTCGAACTGCTTTTATCGTCTGGTGTCGCACGATTTGAAGATGGCACGGGCGAGGCCGCTGTCATTGCCGCACCGCGTGGGCATTTTTTTGAAGATTTGATGTTACGTGTTTTTTCCGGTGACAAAGCGCCTCCAATTATATTGACCACGCCGTCAAATTTCAGGCGCGCAATCCTTACTCAATTTGGACGCACGCAAGCGGATCAAGAGGTTCATCGCCTTGGGCAGGCCTTTCCTGAATTCTCAGCTGAACGTTTGAAGCTTCGCTCCTTTATTGGGTTGATGGCTATTTTGCCCGCATGTCTAACATTGGGCCTCGTTGTAAAATCTGATTTCTGGACAGCAGGACTTTATCTTTTATCGGCTCTCTTTGTTGCGCCGTCCTTGTTATTCAAATCTGTTGTTTCCGCATTGAAGCACGAATCGAGCACCAACGAACTCTTGGCGGATGCGGAGCTGCCTGATTACACAATTTTGTTGCCGCTTCATCGTGAAGCAGAGATTGTACCGCGTCTTCTCGACCATATGCTCAAAATCGACTATCCGCGATCAAAATTACAAATCATTCTGCTCGTCGAGGAAAAGGACGACACCACACGGCATGCCATAGCGTCATCGTCGCATTTTTCATATTTTGAAACGATCATCTGTCCTGAAGGAATGCCGAAAACAAAGCCGCGCGCCCTCGCTATCGGCCAGGCCTATGCGCGCGGTGAGCTGATCGTTGTTTTTGATGCGGAGGATATGCCTGATCCATTGCAGTTGAGACGTGCAGCCGCCGCATTTTCGCGAGCCCCGCCAAGGGTGGGGTGTGTGCAGGCGTCACTGGCGATTTACAATCGCCACGATTCTTGGTTGTCGCGCATGTTTTCGTATGAATATGCGGTGTTGTTTGATGTGATATTGCCCGGCATGTCACGTCTTCACATGCCGATCCCGTTGGGCGGGACATCCAATCATCTACGCCGCAGCGCGCTTCTTGCGGTTCAAGGTTGGGATCCTTGGAATGTTACGGAAGATGCTGATCTCGGTTTAAGGCTCAGCCGCTTTGGGTATGAGACGCGGTGGCTACCGTCTACGACATTCGAAGAAGCGCCTAATGATCTCAAAATATGGTTTCATCAGCGAACGCGATGGTTCAAGGGATGGATGCAGACGTCGATCATTCATCTTGGGCGCGCAAGGCGTGCAGGTATTAAGCCCCCATTGATCGAACGTATGCTCATCACGCTCGTCGCAACAACGTCTTTTGTAACATCTCTCTATCACCCCCTCTTGGTGATCGTGGCAACCGAATGTGTAGGATTTGCCGAGCTCGGACTAAAGGGTTTGATGTTTAACCGATCGGGTCTTTCGGCAATTTCCGTTCTTCTCTCTTTTCATCTGGTTCTCAATTTTTTGATGCTTCATCGCGCGGCGCGTCATCGGTCTTATCGCCTCACTTTAAGCGACTATTTCTTACAAACCCCTTATTCGCTTTTGAAAACGGCGGCGGCTTGGTTTGCCTTTATCGAATTGATTATTGCGCCAAGCCATTGGCGGAAGACACCACATGGCCGCGCGCGAAGTTTCAATATTCAGAAAGAAAGGACTTAGGACTCAAAACAAGTCGGCGATTCGCTTCGCATTCTCTTCGGGCGGGCGCTCGAAATTCATGCTCGAAACAAAGCGCCCCTTTTTGTCCATCAGGTAAACAAGCGCTGTGTGATCCATTACATAGCCCCCGCCCTCAAGCGGCACTTTGCGAGCAAAAGCGCGATAGGCCCGCATGGCGTTATCAACCTGTTCGCGCGCGCCGGTGAGGCCGGTGATGCGCGGGTCGAAACTGTCGAGATAGGCTTTGAGGCTCTCGGGCGTATCCCGTTCGGGATCCACGGTGATGAAGAAGGTTTTAAGCTGATCGCCTTTCGGGCCGAGCGTTTTGTAAAGCTGGGAAATCTCAAAAAGTGCGGTCGGGCACACATCCGGGCAATGAGTGAAGCCGAAAAAGACCAAGCTCGGCGCGCCTTTGAGCGCGGCTTCGGTCACCACGGCGCCGCGTTGGTCGGTGAGGGTAAAGGCACCCCCAATCGCATCGGTCGATTGGCGTTCGGGGTTTAAAACAAAAATCGCAAGCAGGCCGATAAGGATAAGCCCGGCCAAAGTCACAAGCAGTGAAAGCGTGAGGCGGTGTTTCATAATACGCTATATGCACCATGCGAGCGCGAGATCAACAAGCTCGGTGAACACAACTGAACCGCGATCTGCCCAAAAGCCCAAACCGATTAAAAAAATAATGCCCATGAACGCGACAATCATCACGCGCTGCTGAGGCGTCACCCGTCGCGCGGAGGTCTCTTGAGCGAGATTGTTGTCGGACAAAGAAGTCATCGGGCCTTTAGGGTCGGGTTTGTTTTCTATTCTATCCGATCCGCGGTCGAGTGTTGTCCGGAGCGGATCGGGAAACGATATCCGATCCGCGGTCGAGCGTCGTCCGGAGCGGATCGGAATACTAAAATGGAGCGGGCGAAGGGAATCGAACCCCAATTCTCTGCCGATCCGCTCCGGATCAGTCCGACCGCGGATCGGAAATAAAGTCGAGGGTTCGACGCGCGGTCAGTATATTTTTTGGAGCGGGCGAAGGGAATCGAACCCTCGACATACAGCTTGGGAAGCTGTCGTTCTACCTCTGAACTACGCCCGCTTAACACGATCACCGCTCAAACAAACCAGACGGTGATTTAATTTTATGCCGCGCGACCGGTGAAGAAATTTTTCAATTTCTTGAACCGCGTTGAGACGCTGTGGCGTCTTTGTTCGCGATTGACAACATCTTCGTCGAGAACCCAATTCATTTGAACAACGCGCCGTTGTCCTTCAAAAGGCTTGTGACCATGCCATGAATTATCCGAGCGGCGGAAGACAAGAAGCGTTCCGTTTGACGGTGGGACTTCGGCAACATAATCATCGAGATCCGTGCCATTGCGCAAGATACGCAAACGACCGCCATCGGCACTCCAATTATCATTGAGATAAAGCAGAACGGTGATGATCTTGGTCTCGCTATCGGTATGGATCGTGCCATCAGTTTTGCGCAAGAAGCCGCGCACCGTATACATGGTCGGGCGATCGGTGAGATCGATTTTGAACTTCTCTTCAATCGCTTTGCGGAACGCGCCGTCTTGCAATTCATCGAGCAACGCGCGGAAGCGACCGGAGATGTTCAACTCGGATGGGGGATGTGAACCCGGTCCGGGCACTTCTGGAAAATCGGCCATCGCTTCCGTGAATTTTTCAGGTTTCACGAAATTCTCGACAATCAGATATTCGTAAGGCTCGGTCTGAAGGGGCGCGCGCTCAAGTGCGCCATAGTCGAGATAGGTCATGGGGGCTCCCAATGTCAGTCTGTGTCCGTCGTGTTGCGCGACGCCGCCTCATAGCATGTCTCCGCTTCGGACAAAACCGGGTCCTGCTTGCCGCGTCGACCTCTGCCTGATAGGAACTTGGCACGAAATTAAGGCAATTCGGTCGCTTTTTGCCAAAATCAGGCAGGTTTTTGTTTTTCATTATGAAGTTAACAACTCAAGAAACGCGAGAACAACGCCGACGCCGCAGCGTCGCCCGCTGGAACAAGCCCCTAAACACGCTGTGGCGCCGTTTCCGGGCTTGGGTCCATATGGTTTTTGTCGATCACGGTATTTTTCGGCTTGCCTATCTCAATCTCCATAGAGTTTCCGATCAATTCTGGCGGGCAGCGCAGCCAACGCCTGGCCAGCTTCGTCAGGCGTCGCGCGACGGAATTCGGACGATTGTGAATCTGCGTGGCGGGCGCGAATTCGGCTCCTGGCCGCTCGAGCGTGAAGTCTGCGAATCGAAAGGATTGATTCTTGTCGATTTTGTCTTGCGGTCGCGTGGCGCGCCTGATCGCGACCGGATCGCCTCCGCTGCAAAATTTTTTGAAAGTCTGCAATATCCGGCGCTTGCGCATTGTAAATCAGGCGCGGATCGCGCGGGCTTTATGTCTACGCTTTATCTTCTCGTGCATGAAAAGCGTCCGCTTGATGAAGCGTTGAAGCAGCTCTCTTGGCGGTATGGGCATTTCAAATTCGCCAAGACCGGCATTCTCGATGAATTCTTTGAACGCTATCGGCGTGAAGGTCTCGAGAAAGGCATTTCGTTCCAGACTTGGGTTGAAACGATTTATGATCCGTCTGCACTCGAACGCGAGTATAAAACGAGTGCATGGGGCGACTGGATTGTTGATCGTTTGTTGCGACGCGAGTAGTCGCCTTTATCCGAGTAAATCCAAAATTTGTTCCGTGAGTTTTTCGCGCACCGCGCGATAGGCCTCGAGTTTTTCCTCGCGACTGCCCTCGATCAATGAGGGATCCATTGTCGGCCAATATGTGACATCAACTGCCATGGTCCGTGTGAGTTCCAACGCTGTGTGATGTGCTTCAGGACTCAAAGTCACAATCAAATCAAAATTCAGTCCCTCCCATTCCGCGAGTTCCTCAAGCGTATGGGGCTTGTGGTTTTTTGCATCAATACCGATTTCGGCCAGAACGGCGATTGTGAACCCGTCAATATCGCCTTTGCGGATTCCGGCCGATTGTATGAAATGGGTCTTGCCGAAGTAATGGCGTGCAATCGCTTCGGCCATCGGCGATCTTATCGCATTCATCGCACAGGCAAACAATACAGCCTGAATTTTTGCGCGATGTTCTGAAGCCACGCGCGATCACCCTTTCCAGTGAAGTGAAGAAATCAAGGTGAACAATCGGCGCGCCGTATCAAAATCGACGGTGATTTTTCCTTCGAGACGATCAATAAGCAATTGCGCGGCTTCATTATGAAGCCCCCTACGCCCCATATCGATGGCCTCGATCTGAGACGGTGAGGCTGATCGAATAGCGTTGTAATAGCTTTCACAAATCAGAAAATAATCTTTGATCACGCGACGAAAGGGCGTGAGTGACAAAATATGCACGATCACCGGCGCGCCGGCATTATCGCGAATATCAAGCGCCAGTTTATTGGTGATCAAGCTGACGGTGAGCGAATAAGGTCCGCCCTCATGATCGGGGATGACAAACTGATTTGATTCAACGAGATCATAGATCGCAATCGCGCGTTCATGTTCTTGTTCGGTACCGGCGCGACCAATCGATGCTTCATCAAGCGTCACAGAAACGAGGCGTTGTCTCGGATCCTGACTCATGATCCGCCTTATTCCAGATTCAAGCGAATAGCGACGGAACGGGCGTGCGCGCCCAGGCCTTCGCTCTCGGCAAGCGCTATTGCCGATGGTGCTAAGGCGCGCAAAGAGTCGGGCGTGCAGGATAGAATTGACGTGCGCTTCATGAAATCAAGCACGCCAAGGCCTGACGAGAACCGTGCCGATCGTGCGGTGGGTAACACGTGATTAGACCCACCGACATAATCGCCAATGGCTTCCGGCGTATGGGCACCGAGGAAAATCGCGCCTGCATTGCGCACGGATGCGGCAAGCTCATCTGCGTCATCGGCTTCAATTTCGAGATGTTCTGGAGCAAGGCGATCAACAAGCGGAATAGACTCTTTGAGTGATTTCACTTCGATAATTGCGCCATGATCATTCCAGCTGCGGCGCGCAATTTCGGCACGTGCGAGAAGCGTGAGTTGACGCTCGACAGCCGCTTCAACAGACGCCGCAAGACGAGATGATGACGTAATCAAAATTGATTGCGCGGCGACATCGTGTTCGGCTTGTGCGAGAAGATCTGCTGCAATCCAATCAGGGTTCGCCGTATCATCAGCCATGATGACAACTTCAGACGGGCCGGCAATCATATCAATACCAACGGCGCCAAACACGCGACGTTTTGCAGCTGCGACATAGGCATTTCCGGGGCCGACAATTTTCACCACTGGTTTGATCATCGCTGTGCCATGGGCCAAAGCGGCCACCGCTTGCGCCCCACCAATGCGATAAATTTCATGCACGCCTGCGAGATGAGCCGCGGCCAATACGAGCGGGTTGATATCACCTTTGGGTGCGGGCACGACCATAACAATGCGCGGCACACCCGCAACGCGCGCGGGTATCGTATTCATCAAGACGGACGACGGATAGCTTGCCGTACCACCGGGCACATAAAGCCCGACCGCTTCAATTGCCGTCCAGCGATGTCCGAGTGTTACACCGAGTGCGTCCGTATAGCGATCATCTGTAGGAATTTGCCGTGTGTGATGTGACGTGATGCGATCATGCGCCACGTTCAAAGCCTGCAAAGCTTCTTTCGAGCAAGCTTGTTCAGCGGCTTTGATTTCCTCAGCACTGACACGCAAGGGCTTAGATGCCGGATCAAATTGATCAAAGCGCCTTGTATAATCGATAAGGGCTTCGTCACCGCGCGCGAGGACGTCTGCAATGATCGCAGCCACGGTCTGATCCACATCTTCGGACACTTCCCGTTTGGTGGCGAGAAGCGCTGTAAAAGCTTTTTCGAAATCAGGACTGGATGAGACGAGACGTTTGACCACGAAATCAGCCTTTCACTTCTGCGGCGCGAGATCGGAGAGCGCCACTTCAAGACACTCAACTGTCAGCTTGATGGCGATATCATTCTCAAAGGCCAGAATAACATCGCCCGATGGTGCCTCGCTCGGATTAAACATAAGCCCAATCAGCGTGAGCACAGTATTCGACGATCGATCCGGTATGCCGATCGATTTCACGTGAGTCACACGATTGAAATGAAGTCCGGCAGGTAGAGACGGCGATTGTGTGGGATCATCCTTGCGCGTGAGCACGGCAACAAAACGCTGCTCTCGCGCTTGATAGGTCATGTCTGATGCGCGCAACAGCGCGCCCTCGAGCAGTGTCGAGAGGACAAGCAGATCTTCAGCGTCCAAAGCGGCCATTTTCATCAGTAAAACCACTCCAAGCCGGACCATCGAGGACCCGGCACCCTATCGGCGCTCATAAATCACGCCTTGGTCCGGGCTGCAAATAATCGTTGGTCGGGTCAGCCTTCGCCGGAGATGCGCTCGATATCGGCGCCGCAGCGACCGAGCTTTTTCTCAAGCGCCTCAAAACCACGGTCGAGATGATAGACGCGATTGACGGTGGTGGTCCCTTCGGCGACCAGAGCCGCTACAATCAAGGACACCGAGGCGCGCAGATCGGTCGCCATCACAGGCGCGCCTTTCAAACGGCTTTGACCTTTTACAATCGCGACATCGCCTTCGAGCTTGATCTGCGCACCAAGCCGCGCCAGCTCTTGCACATGCATGAAGCGGTTTTCGAAAATCGTTTCATGAATGCGCGATGATCCGCTCGCACGCGTCATCAAGGCCATGAATTGCGCTTGAAGATCGGTCGGGAATCCGGGGAAGGGTTCCGTCGTAATATCAACAGGCGCGAGCAACCCCGGCGCACGCGCAATGCGGAGGCCTGTGGGTTCAACGGTAATTTTAGCACCTGCTTTTTCGATATGATCCAGCGCGTTTTGCAACAAATCTGCACGCGCCCCTTCGAGCAAAACATTGCCGCCCGTCATCGCGACCGCAATCGCATAGGTGCCTGTTTCAATGCGATCCGGCAAAACGGCATGATGCGCGCCATCAAGCCGCGCAACACCTTCAATCACAATTTGCGATGTGCCCGCGCCTTCAATCTTCGCGCCCATTTTAATGAGGCATTCGGCGAGATCGGTAATTTCCGGCTCGCGCGCTGCGTTCTTGATTATGGTTGTGCCATCGGCAAGGCTTGCCGCCATCAAGGCGACATGGGTGCCGCCCACTGTGACTTTCGGAAAATCGATCACGCCGCCTTTCAACCCCTTCGGGGCTTTGGCGATGACATAACCGGAATCGATTTCGATATCGGCACCAAGCTTTTCGAGCGCCATCAAGAGAAGATCGACGGGGCGCGTACCAATGGCGCAGCCTCCGGGTAGCGACACACGCGCTTCACCCATACGTGCGAGCATGGGCGCGATAACCCAGAAACTCGCACGCATGCGCGAGACGAGTTCATAAGGCGCTGTCGTATCAACAATGTCGCGCGCTGAAAGCGTAATGGTTTCGCCGCTTTCTTCCGACTGGCCGAGACGCTTGCCGCTAATGGCGGCATCAACACCATGATTGCCCAAAATGCGCATAAGCAAACGCACATCGGAGAGGCGCGGCACATTGTGAAGCGTCAAAGTCTCGCGCGTGAGAATGCTCGCGATCATCAAAGGGAGCGCGGCATTTTTCGCGCCCGAGATGGGGATAATGCCTTCAAGCGGACGGCCGCCGGTAATCTTGATTCGGTCCATGGTCTTTTTTCGATACTCTTTTACGGCGTATGGCGCGGGGCGATGGCTTTTTCAGGGCCGGTCGAGGCGGCGGACGCGCCGCGTTCCGAGTCCGGCTCATGTTCAGCGCGACCGCGGGTTTGTGCTTTCCGGCGCTTCAAATTTTCACGCAGAGCCGCCGCAGCGGCCTCAAATCGTGCTTTTTGAACGTCTTTTTTCATCAGAGGCAGGAAACGCGAGGAAAAATGGGAGGCAACAGCCTAAACCCTATGAATAATCGTAAAGGCCGCACCGGATGATGCCTCATCGCCGATTGCCCGCGACTTGGCAAGTCCGCAGGCTGCAGCGCAAAATGAGCCCGTCTGGGCATTCTCGTTAACGCTGATGATGCGCGCCCGAGGGGCGTCCGCCCCCGTGGCTTGCCACTCCTCACCCCTTATGGCATACCCGCGCCGCTTCCTGAGTGGCGTTGTGCGTATCCGTCCGCTCATATGGGCTTTGCTTCAAGATTGCCCAACGCTGCCGTAGCTCAGTGGTAGAGCACTCCCTTGGTAAGGGAGAGGTCGAGAGTTCAATCCTCTCCGGCAGCACCAGTTTTATTTTTTCGGTACGTCAATATGAGGTTCGATCGCGCAGCGTTGCGCGTGAAGCCTATCGAGCCGCCAATCAGCGAAATGATCATAAGCAAAATCAGCAATCGGCTTGATGATCGGCAAAGATATCAGCGGTGCGAGATGATTCCAGCGCGGGAGATTTTTCCAAATCAAAATAAAAGCATCAACGCCTTTATGCAGTCTACCTTTTAAATCTTGCGCATGCAGACGGCGGAGCGCGATGTCGAATGTCAGCCCCACTTTTTCAAGTTCCTGCTTGTCTTCGGTAATATCGACCCAGTGAAAGCGGCCCGGCTCAGCAATCTTTTGGTAATGGCCGATTTCACGCCGACAGAGCCCGCATTTGCCATCATAATAGACTTTGATCATTGCTGCTTTACATCCGCTTCAAAAGCGAGAGGGGCGCGGATCATACCATGCCCCTCTCTTTTTATGATTGGTCGTATAAAATTTAGATTCCGAGAAGCTTCATGGCTTCGCCGAGATCTTTCACCGAGGCGTCGTGATTGCCGGCATCATGTTCAGACTTGCCCTTATGATAGAGCTCCATGACCTTCTTCTTGGTCGCGTCGTCAGCCATTGTTGTTTTCATTGCCGCTTCGATCTTTTTCATATCCATCGGGCAATGATTGGCTAGAGCCGGCGAGACAAGGCCTAAAGCCAGTACAATCGCCAGAGATAGATTTTTCATCGTCATCACTCCTTTTGGTGGGGAGTCTAATTTACGCGCGGCAGCGTCAACCGGATCGGACAATCGAAAAAGAGTGACAGGTCTAAATGACGCAGTGGGCGCGCATAACACTTGAGGTCCTATCACGCTTGGACGGGACGACAATAAGTCGCGCTGCCTTCAAATTGTCCCGTGACAATCCCTGCGAGGCAAGGCTTTAGCTTTGAACAAAATAGCGAGGGCCTCATTTTTTGAGGGCTTATCGAAAAACAAAAAAATGATGGCCGAGGGCGTCGGCCATCATTTTGGGTTGCCTTAGACGGCAATACTCAGTGCTGAGAATGATCGTCTTTGTGGTGATCGCCGGCGTGATGATCGCCATGATGGCCGTCTTTGTGATCGTCAGCGTGATGATCGGCTGCAGAGCTGTGCGACTCGTTCGCGCTTGCTGCCGGCGCATCGGCAGGGGCTGCCGCGCGGCGCGTTGAATTGAGGGGATAGCCGGTGCGTTTTGCTTTTTTGCTCATCGAAGGGGTCCTCGCAGGTTGGGTATTTTCTGGATTTGAGACAACGTTTCCGGAAGGTGAGTGTATTCAGATTTTTTCAAAAGGATAGGCTCATCAAGGGGTCCTTTCTAGCTCATACACCGACGAATTGCGGGGAGTTAGGTAATGAGGCGGCAATTTTGCGCCTTGAAGCGCTGGCTTCGAGGAGGCTCGTCCTTTCCAAAGTGAATGGTGGTACCCCCTAAGAAGGTGGCGCGCCTGCCGCGCATGTTGAGGCCCCGGGCCCTCAATTTTCCCTTGGGAAGCATCTTTTGTTAATCCCATGCTAAGCATGATCGGCTAGACCCGCCCCAGAGCGTTGTGGCGTAGAGTTGCGTAGGAGGTGGCCATGTCCGATGAGGGCAATAATGGTGCGTCGGAGTTCGATGCCCTAAACAGCCAATTCAAAAAGATCGAGAATGTCGAGACCAAGCTAACGGTTGAAGTCGGCTCGACCTTCATCACAATCCGCGATCTCTTAAAACTGAATGTCGGCTCGGTCGTGGAGCTTGATACGGTAGCGGGCGAACACCTTAAGATAATGGTCAATGGTGTTCCCGTGGCGCGCGGTGAAATTGTGATTATGGGTGAGACCCTTGGCATACGCTTTACGGATGTGATCTCGCCGGAGAAGTGAGCTGCCTTTACCTTGATTGCGGCAAAGTGCGCCCGAAGTCTGCATAACTGTTCTTTCTTCTAAACCAGCGCCTTTGCCAGGGCGAATTTTCCCGCTAATACCATCCCCATGCTTGAGCGCATAAACGATAGGGGGATAGTGCTGAACGGCAGTGCGCGTGGCGCGCGCCGGGCTGCCGGCTATTGCCTTGCCTATCTTTTATTCTTCGCTGCAATTTTTTCAGCAGCTCATACGGTTCATACGACGGGCGCGCCGCTTGATCCCCTTCACGCGACCATATGTTCTGTGGGCGACGAGGGGGCCTCTACGCCGCAGGCGCCTGCTTCACACGGGCCCGATAAAGATTTTTCCTGCTGCACGTTGGGTTTTGGCCCGCAAGCAGTCCTGCCGCCAGTTAGTGCAGACTTTGACGCGCCAACGCATTTTGTTTTTCATTCAAAAATTCTTCCTGCCTATGGAACTGAAGAGGGCTATCCTCTCTCTGCGCCGGGCATGTCACGCGCGCCACCTTTTAGAGCTTGATTCAATTTTATCAGAATTCAAATCAATCAAGTCCTAAAAGGTATTTCCTATGAGCTTTCTATCAGTCTCGCGCATCATTGCGCTTCTCGCTCTTCTTCTTGTTCCTACCCTTGTTTTAGCGCACGGGTTTAAACTCGGCGCGCTTGAAGTCGGCCATCCTTGGACACGTGCGACGCCGAACGGCGCTGAAGTTGCCGGCGGCTTTTTGAAAATTACTAATACAGGAACCGTCGATGATCGACTGATTTCCGTTACGGTGGACGGCATCGCGCGCGTTGAAATTCATGAAATGAAAACAGAAAATGGCGTGATGAGTATGCGCCCCTTGAAGGATGGTTTGCTTATCCCTGCGGGCTCAACGGTTGAGTTAAAACCCGGCTCTTATCACATCATGATGATGGGTCTTTCAAAGCGCTTCACTGAAGGTGACATGGTCAAGGGAACCGTGACCTTTGAAAAGGCCGGCAGCGCTGAGATTGGATTTAAAGTTGAGGCGGTGGGCGCTAATCCGTCCGAAACACATCAGCATACGACCACAACAACAAATTGATTGTTGTTTGAAATCAGCGCGCGGTGGTTTGTGAGAGTGCCGCAATCGCCGCGCGCAACTCGTCGAAATGATCAATCAATATATCCGGCGCGAGCGCGTCAATCGGTGTGTCGCTATAGCCAAAGCGTACACCAATTACAGGCAATTTTGCATTGCGCGCCGTATCAATATCGGTGCGCGTGTCACCAATCATGATGGCGTGATGGGTTAAGCCGCCTGCTTTGACAATCGTCTCTGTCAAATGTCGCGCATCGGGCTTTTGAAAGGCAAAACTGTCGCGGCCGCAAATCGCTTTGAAGTGATGCGCGACTTTGAGTTTTTCGAGCAACACGGCTGCCAAACGCTCAGTCTTGTTTGTGCACACCGCGAGAATATGACCATCCGCAGAAAGGGCTTCGAGGGCGTTCTTGGCCCCTGGAAACAGATGTGAGCGCTCTGCAATGCGCGTTTCGTAATGCGCGAGATAATCTTCGAAAAGGAGATCGAGCTTCGCGTCCGGCAACGGCATGTTCGATACCGCAAAGGCGCGTTTCAAAAGCGCCCGTGCTCCGGCACCCGCAAGGCCGATGGCGTCTTCATGCGGCAAAAGGGGTAGGCCCTCACGCGCAAGAATATGATCCAGCGTTCCGAGAATATCGGGCGCGGTGTGGGCAAGCGTGCCGTCGAGATCGAAAACGATGGTAGGGCGGGTCATGGCGTGAGGCTTGGTTGAAAATGGCGCGCCCGTCAATTCTTGGAACCGGGAAAGGCCTTGGCTTTTCACGCCGATTGCGACAAGGAAGACCAATAAATGAGTATGATTTTGATGGGGCCTGCCAATGTCCATGGATGAGTTGAAAAAAGCCGCCGCCGCCGAGGCGCTCACTTTGGTGGAGAGCGGGATGCGGCTCGGGCTTGGCACAGGCTCAACAGCAAAGATTTTTGTTGATCTTTTGGCGCAGCGCATGAAGCGCGAAGGGCTGAAATTGATTGCCGTCCCGACGTCGGAGGCCACTCGACTTCAGGCGGAGACCCTTGGCATTCCTTTGACGACGCTTGATGAAACGCCTGAACTCGATCTTGCGATTGATGGTGCGGATGAACTCGACGCGCAGTTGAATTTGATCAAAGGCGGCGGTGCCGCGCATTTGCGTGAAAAAATCGTTGAGCTTGCAGCCAAACGTTTTGTCGTGATTGCTGATGAAACGAAAGAAGTTGCAGTGCTCGGAAAATTTCCCTTGCCGCTTGAAGTGGTGCCTTTTGGACTTGCAGCAACGCGGCAACGCTTAACACGCGTGATTGAAAAAGCGGATTGCGCGGGTGAGTTACGTTTGCGGCTGAAAGCCGATGGTACGACTGTGAAGACTGATGGCGGCAATTTTGTGCTTGATGCACATCTTGGATCCATTCCCGATCCTGCTCGCCTTGCCGATGCGCTTGATCATGTCACCGGCCTTGTCGAACATGGCTTGTTTATTGGCATGGCCGAACGCGCTATTCTTGCCACGCATGAGGGCGTGCGCGTGATCAAACGCGCATAGAAACGAATGAACGGAGCACGCTGATGACGGCTTTCCATGTTGATCTTTTCGTGATTGGCGGTGGCTCGGGCGGTGTGCGCGCGGCGCGTATCGCCGCCTCTCATGGCGCGAAAGTGATGCTTGCCGAGGAATATCGCATGGGAGGAACTTGCGTCATTCGCGGCTGTGTGCCGAAGAAACTCTATGTGCAAGCGAGCCGCTTCGCCGATGATATCGAAGACGCGTCCGGCTTTGGCTGGTCGATTGATCAAGCAAATTTTGATTTTGCAAAACTCAAAGCCGCGAAAGATAAAGAGATCGCACGGCTTGAGGGGCTTTATCGCCAGACATTGGAAAAAAATGGCGTCGAGATTGTGGCGCAACGTGCCGCGTTGAAATCATCGCATGAGGTTCAACTCGCCGATGGGCGCATCGTTACCGCGCGTTATATTTTGATTGCCACCGGTGGCACGCCGTCTTTCCCGGATGCGACGCCGGGCATCGGCATGGCCGATGAGTCAAACGCGTTTTTTGAGTGGAACTCTTTACCGAAATCGGTTGCGATTGTGGGCGCAGGTTATATCGGTGTCGAATTTGCATGTTTGCTTCAGCGCTTGGGCGTTCATGTAACACTGATCACACGGCGTGAACGTGTCTTGCCGCGTTTTGACCATGATCTGCGCGCGGGGCTGCATGATGCGATGGTGAATGGAGGTGTTAAAATCATCACCGAGAATGATGTTGAGATGATTTCAGGGCATCGTGGCAATCTCTCGCTGCACCTTCACGGCGGCGTGGCGCTCGATGTCGAGCGCGTGATCTTTGCCACAGGCCGCAAGCCGATGACAAAAGGCCTTGGGCTTGAATCCGTCGGTGTGGCGCTGGATGCGCAAGGCGGTGTCATTGTTGATGCTTATTCGAAAACGAATATCGACTCTGTCTATGCGGTGGGCGATGTCACCAACCGCTTGCAATTGACGCCCGTTGCGATCCGAGAAGGCCATGCCTTTGCCGATACGGTGTTTGGTAATCGTCCGACGGCAGTCGATCTGGGTCCCATTCCAACGGCGGTGTTTTCAACGCCGGAACTCGGCACCTGCGGCCTCACCGAAGACGAGGCCCGCAAGGCGCATGAGGTCGTGCTCTATCGCACAAGCTTCCGCCCGATGAAGGCGACGCTCTCGGGCCGCGCCGATAAAGTGATGATGAAAATCCTCGTCGATAAGCCAACCGACAAAGTGCTCGGCGTTCATATTTTGGGCGAGGGTGCCGGCGAGATGATTCAGCTTGTCGGCATCGCGATGCGCATGGGCGCGACCAAACGCGATTTTGATTCAACGCTCGCGGTGCATCCGACAGCAGCGGAAGAACTCGTGACGATGCGCACGCCGGTGGGGTGATAGTATGACATACATACTAAATCAATCTGACTTTACTATTAGTGAACACCGGAGGTGATCTCTTTAATAATTCGTCGCAAGAGTTCAGTAGAGACTGCATTTGTTTAGCGGTAGGGAATTGCAAAGAGTATCCACGAATTCCAAGCAGATATGAAATATCATTTATGTCTAGCGCTTCCTTATTCTTAAGTCTATGTAATCGGGCCCGTACCAGTTTTCGCCATTGTATGGGTGGTTGGATAAAGTATCCAGCAACAAGGCCCGTCACTTCCATTCTTGAGCCGGTTCCAGCAAACCTTGTCTTTTTTGTGTTTAATGCAAATCCATATTTTTCGATTATCAAGCTAACATGATTGAGAAAGTCAAGACCAATGTATTGGGCACTACTAAATGTAAGATCATCGGCATATCTTGAATATTTTATACCTAAACGTGATGATAAATATTGTATTTCGTTATCTGCCTCTATCATAACGAGGTTTGCTAGACATGGGCTTGTCGGTGCCCCTTGTGGTAAGCAGTTATCTAAGGTGCAGAGTTTTGCAAGAGTACTAGAAGCTTCTTCGCTATAACCTAGGTCCAGAAAAACTTTCGTTACTTGACGTTTACTAACCGAATTAAAAAAAGATTTTATATCTACGTTTAATAAATGCCTAGATTGTAAATGATAGGACGCATTGTTTTGTATCGATCCACCCTTAGAAAAACCAAAGATATATGAAGGTAATGTTATCTTAGCCAATATATTGTCAAGTATCCACCATTGAATGACTTTTAGATAAGTTCTCGGCGCGTTTATTTGCCTTAGAGTTCCATTGCTTTTTCTAATACTGAATTCTCGATAATAGTTTTTTTGATTTTTTTGTATTGAAAAAATTAATCTAGGTCCAATTCCCAAAACTATCGCTAAGTCTAATGTTGTAAAAAGTGGTGCTATATTTTTCTCTCGAAATGGGATAAAATCTTTGTCGGATAGTTCTTGGTTTTCACTCCGAAGTAGAGCTTCGATATGTGAAAAATTATGGGGAAATAAATAGGAGCGAGTTGGCATCTCTGCAAATCCAGTCAGGAAGACTGCCTAGAGCATGTGGATTGAAGGGAAGCTCCGGATTGACGGCAAGGTCCGGAAATACGGAGATTGCCTTCAATCCACGAGCCTTATATTACTCACCAACTAAACTGCTCGCCGAAACAGCGAACAAGCCGAACTCGATGCCAACCCGCCTCTTACTTATAATACTTTCTTTGATCTTTCATCAAGAAAATTCTGCTGTTATCTAATTCCCGGTAAAAATTCTTGCGACGGACAACGGCTCGACCTTTTGCCGTAAGGAAGTAAGTGCCTTTTCTTACTGACAAAATGTAATTGTTATCTCGAGCAAATGCGTGAACCTCTCTGAAACTATTTGCAAAAATCATAGTATCATATATTTCTGATGGAATAATGCTGGGGGCATAATTCTCTATATCTTGAATGCGAGCTGGTTGAATAATTGAGAGTATCGTTAGGTAAGTGAATAAGGGGTCCGTGTAAGTCATAATTGATAGGTCTTTTTAAGAAATATTTTTTGCTTTGCCTTAACTGCAAATTTTTTTACAATGGACAAACAATATTCAATCTGCTCATAGTCAACACAAACGACAGTCGAGCCGAAATCCTTTGCACCTTTAATAGGGCCTAGATTTATGTAGTTTATTTCATTGCAATACTTATTATTGAATAAAATAATCATTTTTTGGCAAATGGG
The DNA here is from genome assembly GCA_037131735.1 of Alphaproteobacteria bacterium. GTDB lineage: Bacteria > Pseudomonadota > Alphaproteobacteria > Rhizobiales > Beijerinckiaceae > CAIUPE01. The sequence continues at coordinate 29,360 of JBAXQM010000004.1, read as the reverse complement.
CTCACTTGTACTGAAAGCCCCAATTTCCGCGAACGATCCGGGGCTGTTGGGTATCATTATAACTATTGAAGCTGAATTTGCTGCATGGTCTAATTCGGCTGCAGTGGCGTTATGATATTCACCAAAATATTCTTTGTATGAGTCAATTAATTCTCGATATTCACCTAAAGTGACATCATATCCGTCGTCCTTGAGCAACTGGAATAAGTGGAATCTCAATTTTGCTGATGTTTCAGTTGGTTCTTTTGAAGCGTCTGGTTCAATATACGGACCAGCTATGAAAATTATAAACTCGATATTTTCCGCTTGTGATGCGCGTCGTAACTTATCTGCATCTATTTTGCGGCGTGTCTTGATGGGTATTTGGGCCAATGCGTTTACTCTAAATTTCTGTCCGAAAACCTAAGATCCATTTTGAATTATAAAGAAATTTTAGTATTTCCCTAAGGGAAAGTAAATTATTTTTTTGGTAAAAAGAGTCTGTTGCTTTTCCAGCTTGTCGGCATCGCGATGCGCATGGGCGCCACCAAACGCGATTTTGATTCAACACTCGCGGTGCATCCGACAGCAGGGGAAGAACTCGTCACCATGCGCACGCCGGTGGCGTGAGGGGTACTTGACGTCTTTATTTTTTGTGCATACAAAAAATAAATGGAGATTGAATTCAATCCTCTAAAAATGCTCGCAATATCGACGAACGTGGGTTGAGTTTTGAGCAAGTTCGAGAGTTTGATTTTGAAACAGCGCTCTATGTCGTCGATGATCGGCATGACTACGGCGAAACCCGCATTCGAGCTTTGGGCTTTGTGGGGCAGCGTCTGCATGTTCTGGTCTTCGTTGAAGTGCCCAAAGGCATTCGCGTGATCAGTTTTCGTAAAGCCAACAAGCGTGAGGTGATCGGTTATGGCAAAGCGCGTCAAACACAGCGGTAATCGGGACAATCCCGCATGGACCGAGAATGATTTCGCACGCGCAGGAACGATTGAGTCCTTGCCGGCGACTTTACGCAAAAAACTGCGTGGGCGGCCGAAGGCCATCGTCACGAAAGAGCGCATCACGATTAGGTTATCGCGCGATGTCGTTGAGCGTTTTCGTGCCACGGGAGAAGGCTGGCAAACGCGAATGGATTCAGCGTTACAGGATTGGTTGGCAAGGCACCCCGAAGTAGCCTGATCTCTCGTTAATTCAATGGCGCGTCGGGCGGGTCAATCGTCATTTTGACGTGGTTCTCCGCCGGTCCTTCGCGCCAGATGCCCCAGACGACAAAGCCGATCATCGCGAGATGCATCAACGCATTATGCGCAAACATGATGCGGTCGCCATAATAGGTCATCAGCGTCGCGACAAAGGCCGGGCCGATAATTGCGCCCGTGCAATAGAGAAACAGTGTCGTAGAAGAAACGGGTACGGCTTTATCCGGCCCGAGCCGATCAACCGAAAGCGACACGGAAACAGGGTAAATCGCCGTGATAAACGCGCCCGCAAAAAAGCCGAGCGTATAGAGCAACGCGGGTGACGGTTTTGCAATCAACCACAGCGCGACTTCAACCACCATAATTGCAAATGAGAGTACGCCGATCACCAAGCGGCGATCAAATTTGTCGGAGAGCCGCCCCACCGGCCAAGGGATCAATGCGGAGCCCAGAATGGCCCAAGTCATAAAACTCGCCACCGTGCCGGGGCCGAGATTGAGCCGTTGCACATAAGCGGGAATGATCGACCAGAATGTGCCATTCGCCAGGCCGAGCAGAACAGATGTCGCAAAACTGATAAGCGAGGCTTTCAAAAGCTCGCGGATGACAAGGCGGCCTTTGGCCGGGATAGGCGGCGGTTCCGCGCGCGTCATCGCCATCGGCACAAGAGCGAGCGTGAGAAAACTCGCGGCCGCCGAGAAGAGCGCGAAACTCTTCGGCTCGAACAGGCGCAGCGTCTGCTGGCCCGCCATCGAGCCGGTGAAATTCGCGATGTTGTAAATGCCGAGCATCCGCCCGCGATGCGAAGAACCCGCTTTCGCCGAAATCCAGCCTTCAACCACGCCGTAAAGTCCGGCAAAGCAAAAGCCGACAATCGCGCGCAAAATGACCCAAGGAAAAGGCGAGATCGCGAGGGGGAAGGCAAGTACCGCCACCGAGACAATCGCGGAATAGGCGGCAAAGGCGCGGATATGCCCCACGCGGCGCACAATCGAGGGCGCTGTCCAGGTGCCCGCCAGCATCCCGATGAAATAGGCCGAGCCGATCACGCCCACCATGGCGGGGCTAAACCCCTCAACCGTCGCGCGGTAGGGAATGAGCGTGTTGATCAGCCCATTGCCCGCAATCATGATGAAAACGGCAATCAGGACGGGAAGAACGGCGAAAATCAGTTTACGCACGAGAGAAGCACCCAAAACCAAGACGCCCCCCTTATAGGGTGCTTTGGTGAATGGGACTTTAAGAACCTCGACGAATTTATGCCGCCGCCACTCCTCAGCCTCTATTGGGAATTGAGGGCAAGCAATTTTTCGGCAACGCGAAGGGCACGAGGGAAGTCGCCGGAAAGGCCCATTTCATCGCGTTCAATGTCAAGCAAGGCGCGTGCGATTTCTTCTTTTTGTATGCGTTTTGAAACAAGCGCTGCTATTGAATTGACATAGGCATCATACTCATCACGCGCTTGTGGCACATCGGCAATGCCAATGGGGTCCCATTCGTAGAGCAAAATCGAAATGATTTTTTCCCGTGTCATTATTGACCCCAAACTGTAACAACTTGCCCCAGCGGATTTAGAACAACGACAGCCTTACGCCCGATATAGCGTGTCGTTCCATTTGATTTAGGAATTATCTTTATCGGATTGTTCAGAGCATCCAAAATAGCTGATGGATTAACATCTCTATTAATTGTCTGATTTATTCCATGCTTAGTAAAACCAGATAAATCTACAGCAACTCGAATTTTTTCATCTTCTTGGCCATTAGATGGATGGGGCCATTCGTCGCCCTCGATACTTGTCCACTGACCACCATCAGGATTGCCCGCCGGTACCCGAGGTTGGTCAGGACTATGTTTGAAAACCCAAGGACGGGCTCTTTTCTGATCAAACAGAGCGGTTGATGCTTTTTGTTCAGCTTTACGAGCCATCGGTAAAAGGTAATTTATGATTTTTGGAACCTCGCCATAGCGCAGGAAACATCGATAGGCATAGGTCTCGAGTACGGTCGTCAGGGGATCGTGCGGGCGTTGTTTCCGTAAGGACTGTATGACTTCAAGGTGCGACATAGGCTTGCCCAACCAAAAATCCGACAATTTTTATAATAAGATAATTTTCCTAATTTGTCAATGTTAACTCTTTTGTTTTTTCTAATTATGGCTTCTGCTTAAAGCCCATAATTGTGATGCGCACGCATCTCTCTGGCCTTCATTCCCCGCCTCGGCTATAGAAGCCGCTTCCCGGGCCGCCTTCATGAGAAAATAGGGCCTTTCGGGTGGGATAGAGGAGAACTAAGCCATGACGGAACGTTGGAGCCCTTCAAGCTGGAGATCGAAGCCTGTCCAGCAGGTGCCCGCTTTTCCGGATGCCGCGGCGCTCAGCGCGGTTGAGGCGCAATTGGCAGGTTTTCCGCCGCTCGTTTTTGCCGGTGAGGCGCGTAAGCTCAAAAAGGCGCTCGCAAAAGTCGCCGCTGGCGAAGCCTTCTTGCTGCAAGGCGGCGATTGCGCCGAGAGCTTTGCCGAGCACTCCGCCGACAATATCCGCGATTTCTTCCGCCTCTTCTTGCAGATGGCGGTGGTGCTGACTTTTGCCGGTTCCTCGCCTGTGGTGAAGGTCGGTCGTGTGGCGGGCCAATTCGCCAAGCCTCGTTCCGCGCCGAATGAAAAGATCGGCGATGTCGAATTGCCGTCCTATCGTGGCGATGTGATCAACGGCATCGAGTTCACGCCCGAAGCGCGTATTCCCGATCCTGCGCGGCAATTGATGGCCTATCGTCAATCAGCAGCCACGCTTAATCTTATTCGCGCCTTTGCGAATGGTGGTTATGCGAATTTGGAAAATGCGCATCGTTGGATGCTTGGCTTCGTGAAGGACAGCCCGCAATCGGGCCGGTATCAGGAGCTTTCAAACCGCATCACCGAAACGCTCGATTTCATGCGCGCCATTGGGCTTGATCCTGAATCGCATCCTGAAATGCGTACGACGGATTTCTACACCTCGCATGAGGCGTTGCTGCTCGGTTACGAGCAAGCGATGACGCGTGTTGATTCAACCTCGGGTGATTATTACGCCACATCGGGTCACATGATCTGGATTGGTGATCGCACGCGTCAGCCGGATCACGGCCATGTCGAGTATTTCCGCGGCATCAAGAATCCGATTGGCCTGAAGTGTGGCCCATCGCTTGATCCAGAAGAACTCATTCGTCTGATCGATGTGTTGAACCCCGAGAATGAACCGGGCCGTTTGACGCTGATCGCGCGCTTTGGTGCCGATAAAGCCGAAGCGCATTTGCCCGCACTCGTGCGCGCGGTGAAGCGCGAAGGCCGTTCGGTTGTATGGTCATGCGATCCGATGCATGGCAACACGGTGAAGGCGGGTTCGGGTTATAAAACACGTCCGTTCGACATGATCCTCTCGGAAGTGAAAACCTTCTTCGCGGTTCATTCAGCGGAGAGCACGATTGCCGGTGGCATCCATCTCGAAATGACCGGCAAGAATGTGACGGAATGCACGGGCGGTGCGCGCGCCATTTCGGACACGGATTTGCAAGACCGCTATCACACGCATTGCGATCCGCGTTTGAATGCGGAGCAGGCGCTTGAAATGGCGTTTTTGGTGGCCGAGCTTTTGAAAAAGGCCAAGCTCGCCAAGGGTCGCCCGATGGTGGAAGCGGCCGAATAAGTACTGTCAAAAAATCGTAATAAAACTGTCTTAATTCTCAAAGCCGATGCCCGCTTTACAGAGATTGAAAGGGATGGTCTTCTTAACGGAGGATCATCCCTTTTTTCTTTCAGCCTTTGCATTTCAGTTTGGACGGTAACTTTTTATGAGTGATTTTGATCTCACACGCCGCGCGATCGCGGAAGCTCTCGGCACCGCATTGCTGGTTGCGACTGTCGTCGGCTCCGGCATTATGGCGCAAACGCTCACACATGATGTGGCGCTTCAATTGCTCGGCAATACAATTCCGACCGGCGCCATACTCGTTGTGTTGATCACTGTGCTGGGCCCGATATCAGGCGCGCATTTCAATCCTGCCGTCTCGCTTGTCTTCACGCTGCGCGACGAACTCTCCAAAAGCGATTTTCTTGTTTATGTCATCGTGCAAATTCTTGGCGGCATTGCGGGCGTGATCATCGCGCATTTGATGTTTCATTTGCCTTTGATTGAAACATCGGAAAAAATCCGCACCGGTGGACCGCAATGGTTCGCTGAAAGTGTTGCAACATTCGGTCTTGTGGTGACTATTCTTGGCGGTATTCAATTTGCGCGCACGACCATTCCGGTTCTCGTTGGTCTTTATATCACTGCGGCCTATTGGTTCACCGCTTCAACATCTTTCGTCAATCCGGCGGTGGCGATTGCGCGGTCCTTCACCAATACATTCTCAGGAATCGCGCCGGAAAACTTGCTAGGATTTATTGGCGCTGAAATCATCGGCGCGCTGTTGGCCGCGTTCTTTATGACATGGTTTCTTGCACCCGCGATCCGCGCAAAAAAGGGTAATCACTCATGACCATCACCATCTATCACAACCCCGCTTGCGGCACCTCGCGCAACACGCTGGAGATGATCCGCCAGAGCGGCGAAGTACCGATTGTCATTGAATATCTCAAGACGCCGCCAACGCGCGAGAGACTTAAAGCCCTGATCGCCGCAATGGGCATTTCTCCGCGCGATCTCTTGCGCGAAAAAGGCACACCTTATGTGGAGCTTGGTCTTGCCGATCCAAAATGGACGGATGAGCAGTTGATCGACCAGATGATGGCGCATCCGATTTTGATCAACCGCCCGATTGTCGAAACGCCTAAAGGCGTCAAACTCTGCCGCCCGAGCGAGGCGGTGCTGGAGATTCTTCCAAACCCCCATATTGGCCGTTTCGTTAAGGAAGACGGCGAGGTGGTTGAATACTAAGTCGAAGGTCGAGCGCTTTGACTGAGCGCGAGAGCGCAAAAACGAGCTTGCGTCTTTGCACTTTGACTTGGCGCGTTTTGGGATCATCTAGCATGATATCGCAATCATGACGGGATCTCCCCATGTCCACGCTCTTTGTATCGCACGGCGCGCCTAATCTGATCCTCCACAATACGGAGGCGAAGCTCTTTCTCGAATCCTATGGCCGCACGCTCGGTAAGCCGCGCGCGATACTGATGGTCACGGCGCATTTCGAGGCGAGCCGCCCGACGCTGACCAATGGCGCGCATCCGGGCATGATCTATGATTTTGGCGGGTTCGAACCGGAATTGCGCACCGTGAACTATCGCGCGCCGGGCTCGCCCGAGGTAGCGTCGGAAGCCTTCACGCTTTTGGACGAAGCCGGCTTCTCGCCCGCCTTTGCCGATCGCGGGTTTGATCACGGCACATGGGTACCTTTGGTGCTGCTGCGGCCCGAAGCCGATATCCCGGTGGTGCAGCTTTCGGTCGAGCCGGATAAGGGCGCGGCCTATCACCTCAAATTGGGCCAAGCCCTCAAGCCTTTGGCGGAGTCCGGCGTGTTGATCATCGGCTCGGGTGCTGCCACCCATAATCTCCACGAGTTTTTCCGTGGCCAGTTTCGCTTAGACTCACCTGCGCCCGACTGGGTGAAGAGCTTCGGCGAATGGCTCGACCGCAAAATCACCGCGGGCGATACCGAAGCGCTCGTGCAATATCGGATGCTCGCGCCCAATGGCGCGAAGAACCACCCGACTGAAGAACATCTTCTCCCGCTCTTTGTCGCGATGGGCGCCGCCGGCGCGGGCGCCCACGGCACCCGTGTGCATACGAGCCAAGAATATGGCGTCCTGATGATGGATGCTTATAGTTTTGGGTGAGGGGGAATTGCCGCTCTCCGTTGCGGCGCAAGGGCGGCTGATCTAAACGGGTGCGATGAACCCGAATTCTTTCCGTCTCGCGCTTGCCCAGCTCAACCCCACGCTCGGGGATGTTGAGGGCAATCTCTCTTTGGCCCGCGCCGCGCGGGCTGAGGCCGCCAAGGCCGGTGCGGATATCGTTTTGTTTCCCGAACTCTTCCTCGCCGGCTATCCGCCAGAGGATCTGGTGCTCAAACCCGCCTTTCAGGACGCGTGTCGCGCCGCTTGCGAGGCTTTGGCAAGAGAAACGGCGGATGGTGGTCCCGCGCTGTTGATTGGTCTGCCGTGGGTTGAGGACGGCAAGCTCTATAATGCCTGCGCGGTGCTTGATCAGGGCCGCATCGAAGCGGTCCGTTTCAAGGTTGATCTGCCGAATTACAGTGTGTTTGACGAAAAACGCGTCTTCGTATCGGGCCCGATGCCGGGCCCCGTGAATCTGCGCGGTCTGCGCATCGGCCTTCCAATTTGCGAAGACATATGGGGGCCCGATGTTGTCGAAACGCTCGCTGAGACAGGCGCGGAAATTTTACTCGTGCCGAATGGCTCGCCTTATTTCCGCGGCAAGTTTGATGTGCGTCTCAATATCGCCGCCGCGCGTGTAACGGAAAGCCGTTTACCGCTCGTCTATCTCAATCAGATCGGCGGACAAGATGAGCTTGTGTTTGACGGCGCATCCTTTGTACTCAACGCCGATTCATCGCTCGCCTGTCAGATGGAGTCGTTCAAGCAAAGCATCGTGATCACCGATTGGTCGCGCGGGCCGCAAGGCTGGTCGTGCGCATCGGCATCAAAGGCGTTGCCGCTTGATGATGACAAATCCGATTACGCGGCATGCGTGTTGGGCTTCAAAGACTATGTCGAAAAGAACCGCTTTCCCGGTGTTGTGCTGGGATTGTCAGGTGGCATTGATTCAGCGTTGTGCGCGGCGATGGCGGTTGATGCGTTAGGCGCGGATCGCGTTCACGCGGTGATGCTGCCTTATCATTACACCTCGTCAGAAAGTTTGGAGGATGCGGAGGCGTGCGCCAAAGCGCTCGGTATCCGCTATGATGTGATTCCGATTGCGTCAGCCGTTGAGGGTTTTGAAAGCGCGTTGACGCCGCTTTTCAAAGGCACCAATCGCGACATCACGGAAGAGAATTTGCAAAGCCGCACGCGCGGTACAATTCTCATGGCGATCTCGAACAAATTCGGCGCGATGGTGATGACGACCGGCAACAAGTCGGAAATGTCGGTCGGCTATGCGACGATCTATGGCGATATGAATGGCGGATTCAATCCGATTAAAGATCTCTATAAAATGGAGGTCTATCGTCTGTCGTCTCTGCGCAATCACTGGAAGCCTGATGATGCACGCGGACCCTCAGGTCTTGTGATCCCCGAGCGCATCATCACCAAAGCACCTTCTGCCGAATTGCGAGAAAATCAGACCGATCAGGATTCATTGCCGCCTTATGATGTGCTCGATGCAATTCTTGAAGGTCTTGTTGAGAACGAGATGCGTGTCTCTGATCTTGTTGCGCGGGGTTTCGATATTGAGACGGTTCGTAAAATCGAGCGCCTGCTTTATGGTGCTGAATATAAACGCCGCCAATCTGCGCCGGGCGTAAAAGTGACGCTCAAAAATTTCGGCCGCGATCGCCGCTATCCGATCGTTAATCGGTTCCGCGATCAGGGACGGGCGGATCATACGCCCGACCCCAAGCTCGCGCCGCGTACAACACTCACAAAATCCGAAGTGGTTGATTTCTGATGACAACACCTATTGTTCGTTTCGCGCCTTCGCCCACAGGCCGTATCCATATCGGCAATGCGCGCACGGCTTTGTTGAATTATCTTTTTGCGCATCGCGCCGGCGGACAATTTATTCTGCGTTATGATGATACCGACATCGAGCGTTCAACAAAAGAATTTGCCGATGGCATTGCGGTTGATCTCGACTGGATGGGGATCACGCCTGATCTTGTCATTCGTCAATCCGAGCGCTTTGATCTTTATCACGCAGCCGCTGACAAACTCCGCGCCATGGGCAAGCTCTATGCGTGTTATGAAACCGAAGAAGAGTTGGAGCGCAAACGCAAGCGTCAGGCGGCACGGCATTTGCCACCGGTCTATGATCGCGCCGCGCTGAATTTGACGGACGCAGAAAAGCAAGCGCTTGAGGCGGAAGGCCGCAAGCCACATTGGCGTTTCATGCTCGATCATAAAGCGGTGGCGTGGACCGATCTCGTGCGCGGGCCTTGCACGGTTGATTGCGCGTCCTTGTCGGATCCAGTCCTTATTCGTGCGGATGGTACCTATCTCTACACGCTGCCCTCAGTCGTTGATGACATCGATACCAAAGTGACTCACGTTATTCGTGGTGAAGACCATGTCACGAATACCGGTGTGCAGATTCAAATTTTCGAAACGCTCCATGGTGCGTCCCCGCTCTTTGGTCATCACAATTTGTTGACCAATGCGAGCGGTGAAGGACTTTCAAAACGCAAAGGCCATTTCTCGATTTCCTCCTTGCGTGAAGGGGGGCTGGAGCCAATGGCGGTGGCCTCCCTCGCTGTTCTTGTAGGCTCATCGGAATCGGTGCGTCCTATCGCGAAACTTGATGAATTGGGTGCTTTGATCGATCTTGCGCGTCTTTCACGCGCGCCGGCAAAATTCGATGAAGCGGAACTTGATGGCCTGAATGCCAAAACGCTTCATGCGATGAGCTACGACACGGCAAAGCCGCGCCTCGAAGCGCTTGGCATTGAGCGTAGTGAAGATTTTTGGGTTGCCGTGCGTGGCAATCTTGAACATTTCGGCGATGCGGTAACATGGGCAAAAGTGATCAATGGTCCGATTGCGCATAGCGCCGAGCGTGATCAAGATTTTCTCACAGCGGCGCTTGCTGTTCTTCCCTCATCGCCATGGGATACCGAGACATGGGGCGCGTGGACATCAAAGGTGAAAGACGCCACAGGACGCAAAGGCAAAGAGCTTTTCATGCCGCTGCGTTTGGCGTTGACGGGGCTTGAGCATGGCCCCGAGTTGAAGCTGATGCTGCCTTTGATTGGCGAGGCGGAAACGCGTCGTCGTTTGAGCGTGTGATTATTCGGTAATGGCTGCAGCGCCCGGAGCACGCAAGATTCTGATCTTGCGCTTCGTGCCATCGGCACTGACGATCTCGCGAATTTCACCTTCGCCTAAAGGTACAATATTCGTTCCTGCAGGAATCGCACTTTGCAGTACGGCCATATTTTGAGGCGGAACGTTTGCGGTAATCGGTTCACCCTTTTTAGGTTTTGTTTTGGGCGGTGCGCGTAAGTCACGCGGACGAGATAATTCTTGCGCCTTCAACTCTGATATTTGCGCATCAGGTGAGCCATTCGCATTTAATATGCGTTCAGCGTCGGCCAAAGTTTCAGCCCATGTCTTACCGGGCACACGGCATGAGCAGCTTGAATCAAGCGATGTGCGATAATGATAAGCGGTTGGCAGTGCGGTATAGGATAGTCCGCCTTCGGCAGAGACCGCGCCATCCACTTCGCGATCATTTGGTTGCAGATAAAGATTCACAACCGCACCCGGGCAGGACGCTTTACACAAATCCATATCTGTGGCGATGCGGCCATTTGTGCCGAATTGATTGATCGGGAAAAAATAACCGTCACAGGAACGCACACAAATTGTGCGGAAGCCGCTTTGAAGACCTAACTCAGGATGAGAGAAGGGATCATCCGGCATTTCGGATGATTGCAATCCGCCTTGCGTGCCGCCCACTAAGGAACCGACACCGGCTTTAGCTTGACCATTCGCAGCACCGGGCGTGCATGTTGTTTCAATCGCCGTTTTCAGGCCGAGCTTTTGTTGCTGCAACTCGTCTGATCCGCCTCGCGCGGCTTCCGTTTTGAGCGCTTCAATGTCTTGCTCGAGCTGACCGATTTGCGCTTCAAGTGCGGCGCATTTGGCTGGCGCAGGTGCCGAGATCAAGGGAAGTCTTAAATCTGCGCATCCGATTGATTTCGCATAGGCGGCTGTTTTGTCGTGCTCACGCTGCGCCTTTTTAATTTGCGCCGCGAATGACACATCACTCGCGCTGGCGATTGATTGCTCAACCACAGCGAGTTCGGCCCTCAAATTATCGCAATAGGCATTAGGCTGCTGCTGCGCCATAGCGGGGAGGGCAGCGACGCTGGCGAGACAAACCAGAAATACCGGACGAAGAGGGCGCAAAGGGAGCATAACCGGGATCAATGAGGGGCTGATGTCGTGAGAGGCCCGAGGATCGCGTCAATTTCAAGGCCGAGCCGACAACTGATCCCCTCATTCCACCCTTGCTCACCCGCGTCAAGCGGCCGTGGCTTAGTCCTGACAGGTGATGAGATAGGCCGGTGCTACAGCAGGGCGGGCAGCGTCCTCTGAGAGGGAACCGGTGATGTCCTCAGGCGCCGCCGCTTCGAAACGGATGGAATGGTTCATGCCTTTCACCTGACACCAGGAATCGGCAACCAGCTTGGCGCAGGCTTTGCCCTCGGAAAGGCAATCGTCCATCCCATAGCCATCGTCAGCGGGGACGGCGAAAATCTTTTCATTTGCCTGAGATAGGGAGGGAGCGAGACAGGCCGCAAGCGCGGCCGCGAACACAACAAAACGCATAAGAGATAAGGTCCGGATCGAGAATTTTCAGCAAATTCTCCTCTATTCATTGAAACATGGTTAAAATTGGCGACAAAAAATGAGATTTCGCTATCAAAGCGTTAGAGGCGCGGCTTGACGCGCGCGTTCGTGATCGGCAGAATAAGATTTATGAAAATGACCTCGCCGATCTGCATTTGCGGAATTATTACCAGCTAATCGCTTAGCTGGCCGGGGCCGTTTTACTCTTCTGATTGAGAAGCAAAGATGACCGGGGCCAGCAAGGCAGGAGCCCTCATGTCGCTGACGCTTTACAACACGCTCACCCGCAAAAAAGAAGCCTTTGCGCCGATCGATCCCGTGCGCGTACGCCTCTATGTCTGCGGCCCTACGGTTTATGACTTTGCCCATATCGGCAATGCACGACCAGTGATCGTGTTTGATGTGCTCTCGCGGTTGTTGCGTCATGTCTATGGCGAAAAGCATGTGATCTATGTGCGCAACATCACCGACGTTGATGACAAGATCAATGATCGCGCCGCGCGCGATTATCCAACCCTGTCCTTGAATGATGCCATTCGAAACGTGACGGAAAAGACGGCGGCACAATTTCATGCCGATGTTGCAGCGCTTGGGTGCTTGCCGCCCGATGTCGAGCCGCGCGCGACCGATAATATTCAGGAGATGATTGGCATCATCAATCGTCTGCTCGCCAATGGCCACGCCTATATTGCTAAAGGGGAGCAGGGGCGCGAAGTCTTGTTCGAAGTCGGCCGCATGCAGGCCTATGGCGCACTTTCAAACCGCAAGCTCGATGAACAAATCGAGGGTGCGAGAGTGGCTGTAGAGGCGCATAAAAAACATCCCGCCGATTTTGTGTTGTGGAAAGAATCGTCAGCTTCAGAGCCCGGATGGACGGGACATTTCGTGGAGCGTGGCGAGACAATTGCCATTTATGGCCGCCCCGGTTGGCATATCGAATGTTCTGCGATGAGCCATCGCTATCTCGGCGAGACCTTTGATATTCACGGCGGTGGGATCGATCTTGTTTTCCCCCATCACGAGAATGAAATCGCACAAAGTTGCTGCGCCTTTGACACACCACGCATGGCCAATATCTGGATGCATAATGGCTTCTTGCAGGTCGAAGGTCAGAAAATGTCGAAGAGCCTCGGCAATTTCGTGACGATCAATGAGTTGCTGGCGACAGATAAATTCGGCGGGCGTTCATGGCCTGGCGAAGTGTTGCGCCTCGCAATGCTCAAGACACATTATCGCCAACCGATTGATTTTACCGTAAAGGCGTTGGAAGAGGCGGAGAAGACGCTCGCAACATGGGCCGAGCTCGCGGGTCGTCATAAAGTATCGCTGACATCGGGCCCGATTGAGCCGGCATTGCTTGATGCGCTGCAGGATGATTTGAACACGGCTTCAGCTTTCGCCGTTCTGGCTGAATTGGCGCGAAAAGCGCGGGTGAATGCTCAAGATGCGCAGCATCTTGTTTATTGCGCTGCGTTCCTCGGGTTTAACGTCAAATCATGGTTTTCAAAAGCAGATAGTGCCAATGCGATGGGTGATCGCGATCCGGCATTAAAGGCACAAGTTGAAACACTGATCACTGCGCGCCTCGACGCGCGGCGTAACAAGAATTTTGCCGAGTCTGATCGTATTCGTGATGAGTTGCTTGCGATGGGCATTCAATTGAAGGACGGCAAAGATCCGGTCGCCGGCGAGCCCACAACCGCGTGGGAGGTGAAGCGATGAGCGCTTTACCTTTGCCCGTCATTGCGAGCGAATGCGAAGCAATCCAGTTGATGATTCAGAATAAATCTGGATTTTATCATTGTTTTACTTACAGCAAACACAATCAAGAACACGCTTCACAGGAGCGCGTATCATGACAGCGCCCGCGCTTCGTCCTTATTTGCCAAAAGATGTTCCGTTTCTCTTACGCATGACGCGCGGGAGCATCACACAATTGGCGCAGGAGGAATATTCACCGGGGCAAATCGAAGCCTGGGTCGAGAGTTTTTCCGATGAAGCCGCGTTTGCGGCGCGTCTCGCCGCGGGTCTTACTTTGGTTGCAACGATTGACGGATTTCCAGCGGGCTATGCGATGCTCAAAGGCAATGATGAAATCGATCTTCTTTATGTCGCCTCGGGTCTGGTCAGGCGCGGCGTAGCGTCTGCACTTGTCGAAGCGCTTGAAAAACTTGCAGTTGCGCGCGGGGCAACACAACTGAGCGCAAAAGCCAGCGATGTCGCACGACCATTCTTTTCAGCGCGTGGCTATGAGCCACAAAGCCGTAACACCGTACCGCTTGGCGATGAGTGGCTTGGTCATACGGTGATGATGAAATCCTTCGGCGCACAGCCCTCTTCTCTTCATTGAAAGTTGAGTCCTATGTCTCTTGATCGTGTTTATCTCTTTGACACAACTTTGCGTGATGGCGCACAGACGACGGGCGTTGATTTTTCACTGGCCGACAAGATTCAGATCACCACAATGCTTGATGGTCTCGGCGTTGATTATATCGAGGGCGGTTACCCCGGCGCCAATCCGATGGATACGGAATTCTTTGCCGAGAAGCGCACGAAAAAGGCGCGCTTCACGGCGTTTGGTATGACGAAAAAAATTGGTCGCTCCGCGTCGAATGATCCGGGTATTGCGGCGCTTTTGGAGTCAAAGAGTGACGCGATATGTTATGTCGGCAAGGCATGGGATTATCAGGTCCGTGTCGCGCTTGAGGCGTCGCTTGAAGACAACCTCGACAGTATCCGCGACAGTGTCGCAACGGCTGTTAAATCCGGTCGTGAAACCATGCTCGATTGTGAGCATTTTTTTGATGGTTATAAAGCCAATCCCGACTATGCGTTGAGCGTCGCGAAAGTGGCCTATGACGCGGGCGCGCGGTGGGTTGTGTTATGCGATACCAATGGCGGTACGCTCCCGCATGAAGTTGAACACATTGTTCGCGATGTGATCAAACATATTCCGGGAGATCGCCTTGGCATTCATGCGCATGACGATACAGGACAGGCAGTTGCCAATTCGTTCGCAGCAGTTCGCGCAGGCGTGCGTCAAATTCAAGGCACGTTGAATGGTTTGGGCGAACGCTGCGGCAATGCGAATCTTGCAACCATCATTCCTACCTTGAAATTGAAATCGGAATTCTCACACCATTTCACGACCGGCATCAGTGACGAAGCGCTTTCGAAACTCACGCAAGTGTCGCGTGGGCTTGATGAAATCCTAAACCGGTCACCCAATCGTCACGCGCCCTATGTCGGTGCGTCGGCCTTTGCGACAAAGGCAGGCATTCACGCCTCCGCCGTTATGAAAGATCCGCAAACTTACGAACATGTTGCGCCCGAAAGTGTGGGCAACCGTCGTAAAGTCTTGGTGTCTGATCAAGCGGGGCGCTCGAATATTCTGGCTGAGCTGGAGCGGCTTGGTATTGCGGTCAAGAAAGATGATCCGCGGGTCACGCGGTTGCTTGATGAAGTGAAAGAGCGCGAAGGTTTAGGCTATTCCTATGAAGGAGCTGACGCGAGCTTCTTTTTGCTCGCCCGCCGCATCATTGGTGAAGTACCGGAGTTTTTCCGCGTTGAACGATTCAGCGTGAATGTTGAGCGGCGGTTCATCGAGGGCAGTGAGACAGAAACTGTCGCGGAAGCCTTTGTGAAAGTGAATGTTGACAGTGATACATTGATTTCTGCGGCTGAAGGCAATGGTCCGGTCAACGCGCTCGATCTCGCTTTGCGCAAGGACCTCGGAAAATATCAACGTCACATCGAAACGCTTGCAATCGTCGATTATAAGGTTCGTGTGTTTCAGGGCGGGTCTGATGCTGTCACCCGCGTTTTGATTGAGACAGCAGACAAAACCGGCGAGCGTTGGACAACGGTTGGTGTGAGTGGCAATATTATCGACGCGTCATTTCAGGCGCTGATCGATTCCATCAATTATAAATTATTGAAGAGCGGTGCCACCGCCTGATCGCTTATAAATTCGCCAGCATTTCACCATCCGCTTCTTTCAAGGGGCGGTGATGGAGTTTTTGTTTGATCATGGGTACAATATCTTCGGCACGTTCAGCGACGATATAGCTGACCTCGAGCCCCGGCCGAATAAACTCGAAATTCCGCATATGCGCCATGAGTGTAATGAGCGGGCGCCAGAAGCCTTTGATATCCGCAATCACAATCGGCTTTGTATGCCGACCGAGTTGCGCCCATGTGAGTTGCTCGACAAGTTCTTCTAGCGTGCCCACGCCACCGGGAAGGGCCACAAACGCATCCGATTTTTCAAACATCAGTCTTTTGCGTGTGTGCATGTCATCGACAACGATGTTTTCATCGGCCTCTTCAAACATGATCTCACGCGATTTTAGAAATTGCGGAATGATTCCCGTCACTGTGCCGCCGTGATCTTTAACGGATTTTGCGACGGCGCCCATCAAACCGACATTGCCACCACCATAAACAAGGCGCGCACCGGCTTCTGCCATGCTTTTGCCCAGTTCATTTGCGGCGATCTTGAAGGCGGGATCGGTTCCAAAGCCGGAACCGCAATAAACACAGATTGAGAGTGGATTTTTCATGAGTGAATTTTCGCATTGGCGCATGGTAAAGGTCAAGGCGAACAACATGTACACCGATGGTAGCATCGCGGTTCGAATTGTGTTTGACTGTCGGGGTAAAAGTTTTGGGGAGCGTCATCATGAGCAATCGCGTTTGGATCGGCATCGGTCTGTTGCTCGTTCTGGTAGCGGTTGCCGTTTTTCAACTCGTCCCGGGTTTGGGGCCAACAACCGGTGATAATTCCAAAACCCCCGTTACAGCCGCGCCCAAAGTCGAGCCGCCGAAAGCCGAGGCGCCCAAAGCGCCCGAACCCGCTCAGCCTGCTATCGCTCCGCCGAGCTTTGATGTGGTGCGCGTCGAACCGAATGGTGATCTCGTTGTCGGTGGGCGTGGCCAGCCGAGCTCACAAGTCGCGCTTTTGGCTGATGGAAAGCCGATCGAGACAACAAAGGTCGGTGAAAACGGCCAGTTTGCCATGGTGCCGCCCTCACTATCCTCTGGGCCACATTCCCTCACACTCATGATGACCCTTCCGGACGGGAAAACGGTGCCCTCCGCTCAGAGTGTGGCGGTGGATGTCCCGCAAGCCAAAAAAGGTGCCGTGCTCGTTGCCAAAACCGAGCCCGGCAAGGCAACCGAATTGCTCGCGCCGCTTAATTCTGATTCGTCCGGCGATTTGGCCGTTAACAAGCCCACGGCCGATGGCCCACGTGCGATTGTTGGGATTACGGTGGTCGAGGCGGATGAAACCGGTGCCTTATATGTCGCGGGCAAAGCGGCGGGGGGTGCATCGGTCCGGCTTTACTTGAACGATACGCTTGTCGGCACGGCCGATACGTCGACCAATTCGTCCTGGTCCTTCCGGATCGAAAAGGGCGTCGTCCCCGGTCATTACAAAGTCCGCGTGGATGATGCAGATCCTAAATCGGGCAAAGTCTTCTCGCGCGCTGAAGTCGGCTTCGACATGCCGGAGTTATCGACCCCGAGCAGCTCTCAAGCCGCGGCGCAATCGGGCGGGACAGCAACGGCGGCTCAGACACCAGCCGCGCCGGCAAAACAGGCTGCGGTGACCATTCCGTCGATTGAAACGGCGACCGTTGTGCGGGGCGATAGTCTCTGGCGGATCAGCAGCAAGACTTACGGGTCTGGCTTCCGTTACACGGAAATCCATCAAGCCAATCGCGAGCAGATCCGCGATCCTGATTTGATCTATCCGGGTCAAATCTTCGTCTTGCCGAAACTGCCCGAATAGGCAGTTTTGGGGCCCTTGCATTTCTGCAGACCTCAATCGCAATTGAGCAGGGCGAAACTTTTGCGCTTCGCTTCCAATTGAGTGATAAGGATGCGCCATCGGCCCCTCGGGGCCGATCATTTTTCGTGACGTCTTGATTTTGTCTGGAGTTCTTATGGCTCGTTCCATGTCCCGCGGTCGCCCCTCTTCTCAAGCCGTAACCTTACGGCCCGGGTCATCCATGTGGCGGACGGTCAAAGGATTCTGGCCTTATCTCTGGCCGGAAGACCGCGCCGATCTCCGTATGCGGATCATCATGGCCACGGGTCTTTTGATTGCTGCCAAACTCGTCACGATTGCTGTTCCTTACACATTCAAATGGGCGACTGATGCCTTGGCGCCGGCGGCACTCGCCGACATGGAACAGTCGTTCATGTTCATCGGCATTCCGATCGCGCTGACGCTGCTTTACGGTTTTTCACGGGTGTTGATGGCACTTCTCACGCAAGTACGCGATGCGTTATTTGCCGCCGTTGCCATGCATTCGGTGCGACGTCTCGCGAATGAAACATTCGAACATATGCATCGTCTGTCTTTGCGCTTTCATCTTGAACGCAAGACGGGCGGTCTGACCCGTGTTCTTGATCGCGGTCGCGCGGGCATTGAATCGATTGTGCGCATGACGATGCTCACACTCGCGCCGACGATTGTTGAATTCGTGATGATCCTTGCGGTTCTGCTTTATGAATTTGATTGGCGTTATGCGCTTGTCACGATTCTTATGATCATCGGTTATATGGTGTTTACTACCAAAGCGACCGAATGGCGCATGAATATTCGCCGTTCGATGAATGACAGTGATACGGATGCGAGCGGCAAAGCCGTTGACAGTCTTTTGAATTTTGAAACGGTCAAATATTTCGGCGCCGAGCCGCGTGAGGCTGCGCGGTATGACAAAGCGATGGAAAAATTCGAGAGGGCCAGCGTCAAAGCCTATGTCTCGCTTGCGGTTTTAAACTCGGGCCAGGCGATTATTTTCACACTCGGCTTGACGGTTTGTATGGCGCTTGTCGTACAGGGCATTCGCGATGGTCGCCATACGGTTGGTGATTTTGTTCTTGTGAATGCGATGTTGATCCAGCTTTATCAACCTTTGAATTTCATGGGCATGGTCTATCGTGAAATCAAACAGGCCCTAATCGATATTGACATGATGTTTGATATTCTTGATCAGGATCCTGAAATTGCGGATCGTCCGGGCTCAAAGCCGCTTATGATTGAAAAGGGCGAGGTGCGGTTCGATCATGTGAAATTTGCCTATACGCCGGAACGCACTATTCTTGATGGTGTCGATTTCACGGTACCGGCGGGCAAGACGGTCGCGATTGTTGGCCCTTCAGGCGCTGGCAAATCAACGATCTCGCGTTTGATGTTCCGTTTTTATGAACCGCAGTCAGGCCGTATTTTGATCGATGGTCAGGATATCGGCGACGTAAAGCAAATCAGTTTGCGCGCGGCCATCGGTATGGTGCCGCAAGATACTGTGCTTTTTAACGATACGATTTATTACAATATTCGTTATGGCCGCTGGGATGCGTCGCATGAAGAAATCGTCGCGGCTGCAAAACTCGCGCAGATTGATGACTTTATCAAATCCTTGCCAGATGGCTATGACACAAATGTTGGCGAACGCGGCTTGAAGCTTTCAGGCGGTGAAAAGCAACGCGTGGCCATTGCGCGAACCATTTTGAAAGGCCCGCCGATCCTCTTGCTTGATGAAGCAACCTCCGCGCTTGATAGTTTCACAGAGCGTGAAATTCAAAATGCACTCGAAGCGGTCTCGCGCGGGCGGACGACGCTCGTCATCGCGCATAGGCTTTCAACCATCATCAATGCGGATGAAATCCTCGTTCTCGAAAAGGGCCGGATTGCCGAACGCGGTCGTCATCAGGCCTTGCTTGATAAAAAGGGCATCTATGCCGAATTGTGGCAACGTCAGCGCGAAGCGGCCGAAGCCCGCCAGACCCTCGCGAAAACAGGTGAAACATTGACCGAGCCCGCTCTTCTGGCCAATAAGGTGTAAGGGCGGGGCGCCCTTTTGGGACTTATGTAATGTCGATTTTGGATTCGGTCAGGAAGCAGTTCGTTCCCATTCACCGCGAGGGATGGCCATTCATCGCCATTTTTGCGGTTGTGGCCAATCTTCTGGCCTGGATCTGGTCGCCGCTTGGCTGGATCGGCGGCATTTTGACCGTTTGGTGCATTTATTTCTTCCGTGATCCGGTCCGCACGGTGCCGGTCGGCGAGGGCCTTGTTGTTTCACCTGCTGATGGTCGTGTCTCGATGATTGTCGAGGCCGTGCCGCCGCCGGAGCTCGGTCTGTCCGATGAGCCGATGACGCGGATCTCCATTTTCATGAATGTGTTTAACTGCCATGTGAACCGTGTTCCAGTTTCCGGCACGATTGAAACCATCGCCTATCGTCCCGGCCTCTTTCTCAATGCCGAACTCGATAAAGCGAGCGAGGATAATGAACGCAACGCGATCATCGTGAACACGGGGCGCGAGCGTTTCGGCGTTGTGCAAATTGCCGGATTGATTGCACGTCGTATTGTAGGCTTTGTTGAAGAAGGTGATCGTCTCTCGGTTGGCGAACGGTTCGGCTTGATCCGTTTTGGTTCACGCGTCGATGTCTATTTACCTGATGACTATCATCCGCTTGTGGGCGTTGGCCAAACAACGATTGCGGGTGAAACTGTTATTGCCTCGCGCGATGATGCTGCAAGCGAACGTCATTTTCAAAACCTATGACTGATCTTTTTCCGCCCTTCGAGCCTGATAAGGATCCGCGTCCGCGTCGCTTCAATGCGGTGCCTTTGCGTGTTCTTATTCCCAATCTGGTAACGCTCTTATCGCTCTGCGCGGGGCTGACCGCTATCCGTTTCGCTTATGAAGGGCAATTGCGCTTTGCATTGCTTGCCATTCTTGTTGCTGCCATTCTCGATGGGCTTGATGGGCGTATCGCGCGTTTGCTCAAAGGCACATCGCGCTTTGGTGCCGAGCTTGATAGTCTTGCGGATTTTCTGAGCTTCGGCGTTTCGCCTGCGATTATTCTTTATATCTATGGTCTCAATGAATTGAATTCGATCGGATGGATCACGGTCATTCTCTTCACCTCAGCGTCCGCTCTTCGTTTGGCGCGTTTTAATGTGATGATTGATGATCCCGCGCGCCCCGAATGGCAGAAGAATTTCTTTACCGGCATTCCCGCACCCGCCGGTGCGCTTACGGGCTTATTGCCTGCCTATCTGCTTGAATTAGGTCTTACAGTGCCGCCCGGTTTTGCCGCGGTTGAGGCAGCCTATATTCTCTTTATCGCATTTATGATGGTGAGCCGCATTCCAACCTATGCCGGAAAAACATTCGGCAGCCGCGTGCCGCGCGAATGGGTCTTGCCGCTATTTGTCATCGTGATTGCGGTGGTGGCTTTGCTGGTGACCTACACATTCCAGTTTCTTGTTGCCACGACTCTTATCTATCTTTTGTTGATCCCGATTGGGTTTAGGCGGTATCGCGCGCTTGAGCGGCTGCATCGGAATGCGGGGGCGCATCCTTAAGGGTTTTGGCCCTCTCAGGGGATGGTTCACAAATGGCGCGGTTTCGTTTAGGGTCCGCCGCTCTTGAGGGGGTCGGCCCCGTCGCGGCGCCCCACTGATTGAAGGTTTAGGATGGCTAAAGAAGAAGTTCTGGAATTCCCCGGCGTGGTCACGGAATTGTTGCCGAATGCGATGTTCCGCGTTCAGCTCGAAAATGATCATGAAATCATCGCCCATACAGCGGGCAAAATGCGCAAGAACCGCATCCGTGTCTTGGCGGGTGACAAGGTTCTGGTTGAAATGACCCCTTATGATTTGACCAAGGGTCGCATCACCTATCGCTTCAAATAAGCCCGGACGCGGTTTAGCCTCTCGTCCGGCATATCCTTTTTTGAACAGGATCGTCCGTGGCAACCCCGGCGCTCATTCTCGCTTCAGCTTCTCCGCGTCGCCTCGATCTTCTGCGTCAGATCGGGATTGAGCCGAGTCATCTAATGGCGGCCTCTATCGATGAGATGCCGCTGAAAGGTGAATTGCCGCGCGTTCATGCGATCCGCTTGGCGCGTGAAAAAGCGGAAGCGGTTTTGGCCAAGCCGGAAACAAATGCGCACGCCGAATCCGTTGTTGTTCTGGCGGCGGACACGGTTGTGGCTGTTGGCCGCCGTATTTTGCCGAAAGCCGAAACGGAAGCCGAAGCGCGCGCTTGTCTTGCGCTTTTATCGGGACGGCCGCACCGCGTTCATACGGCGGTGATGGTCGCGAAAGCTGATGGGACACGCCGCCTGCGCCATGTTGAAACGCGCGTAGGCTTTAAACGACTGTCACACGAAGAAATTGAAACCTATATCGCCTCCGGCGAATGGCAGGGCAAAGCCGGCGGTTACGCCATTCAAGGCCTAGCAGCCGCCTATATTGATTTCATCTCCGGGTCTTACTCAGGCGTTGTCGGCTTGCCGCTTTATGAGACCGCGCAGCTCTTGGCCAGTGTCGGTCTTGTCGCAAAGAGGGCGTCATGACCGAATCACCGGAGCGCGATGCGGCAGGAAAAGTCGTCATGCTCGGCCGCTGCCCGAATTGCAGCAAACGCGCTGTGCTTGACTATCGTCCTTTTTGCTCAAAACGCTGCGCCGATCTCGATCTGGGACGGTGGCTCTCGGGCGATTACGCGATTCCGGCGGTCGAAACTGATGATCCGGATGACGAAGATCATGGTCCGGGTAGCCCTGACAAATTTTGACGTAATTGATGTTCAAACTACGGGCTGACAGTTGGTCGGCCCAAAAAATTTCAGGTTGTATATCTAACATTTTCATCCTGAAGTTGTATGATCCGTCCATGGTCGTGTGTGGATCGGGTCTTTATCGCAATGTTGAAAAGCGTAACTCTTAGATCAGTTTTATCAGGCGCCGCAGTTCTGATGGCATTGGCCCTTGCAAGCGTGCCGCTTGATCGCGCGCAAGCGGGCGAAAATCCGCCATGGAAACTGTGCTTCTCTCCCGATGGTCGTTGTTCATCGCTTATACTCGAAGCGATTTCCTCGGCGCGTGAGAGCGTCCGTGTTCAGGCTTATAGTTTTACCGCGCGTCCGATTGCGGAAGCGCTTATTGAAGCGCGCCAGCGCGGCGTTGATGTGGCGGTGATTGTCGATAAGAGCCAGACCTCAGAACGCTATTCCGTCATCGCGCTTTTGAATGACGCGGGTATTCCGCTCTATGTCGATTATTGCTGCGCCATTGCGCATAATAAAGTGATGGTCATCGACGGCAAAAAGGTCGTGACAGGCTCTTATAACTTCACCAAGGGCGCCGAACTGAAAAACGCTGAAAATCTTCTCGTGATCGATGATGCCATCATGGCAAAAGCCTATCTCGACAACTGGATTGTGCATCGAGACGGTGCACGCGTTTTCGCGGCAAAATAACTTACCGCGCTTCGTGTACTGTTTTGGTGACAAGGTCATAAAAATCTTTAGCGAAGAGCTCAGGCTGGCCGAGCGGGCGCTCTTTGATCTGCCGTCGTAACGCGCTGCGCAGATAAGTTCGTCTTTTTGTATCTTGCGCCAAGGCCACGGCTTTCTTCACATAATCATCAAATGTAAAGGCCGCGAGATCACCAAGCCCCGCATTGGATAGATTTGAATAACTTAACCGTTCAAAAAATGCGGTGCCAACGAGCGTGATCACAGGCACGCCCATGAAAATCGACTCGCATGTTGTTGTGCCCCCTGTTTGCGGGAATGTATCGAGCGAAATATCCATTTCATTGTAGTAACGCATATGTTTACCGCGCACGGATTCAAACAAAATGCGATCAGCCGCGACGCCCTCATCGACAAAGGCTTTCGTCATGAATTCTCGAAACGCCGCTGCGCCCGCTTCCGGTCGTACAAAGAGAAATTTCGAATCGGGAACTTCTTTCAACACGCGCGCCCAAGTCGATAAAACTTTCGGACTGTATTTATAGGGATTATTCGCTGTGCCAAAAGTGATATAGCCTTTGCGCGCCGAGGGGATCACGGGAATTATTTCTTCCGCCTCGTTAAATCCCAGTCGTCCCATCGCCACCCAGCTCTTCGGCATTTCAAAAGGACGCTCAATGAGGAGTGCCGGATCGGGCGGATTGATAAAGGGGTCGACGAGAATATAATCGATGCTTTCAAGACCGGCAGAATGCGGATAGCCAAGCCAACTTGCCGTCAACGGCGCGGGATTCCATGCCATGACTTCGAGTTTATTCATATCGGTGGAGCTGCCGAGCTCGAACAACATATCAAGTCTATCATTGGCGATAAGCTCGGCCGCATCACGATCCGCAATCGCTTTGTGCCAACGAAATTGATCAACGCGGCTTGCGATATAATTCTGAATAGGGTCGGGATCATGCCGGCACCATGAATAGCAATAGACCTCGAATTTGCTGCGGTCGATATAATCGAAGAGCGGCATCGCGAAATAGCTCACCGGATGATGGCGCAAATCGGACGACATGATCCCCATTCTGATTTTATCGCGACCTTGAATAAGTGCAGGCTTCGGCAGTGGGTTGAGTTTAGTCTTGGCAAGCTCGATATTCCCCCAGATGCGGTGCTGTTCTAGAATCTCATAGCGATCTTCATCGGTTTCGACGCGCGCGAGATGGTAATGCAGCGCATCGTGAAGACTTTCATACGCCCATGTGCGGCCCAGATCACGAAAGTTTCCGAGCGTTTTGACAATATCAAAGCGGCCCATGCGCACGAGAATGTTGCGCGCCATTCGCACGAAGCGTGAGGGAAGAGGTCCTAATGTTAATGCCTTCATCACGGCTTCATAGCCGGCTTGGATATGATCCGCCTCAACGCCATAGCGTGATCGATCGAGACTATTGGCGTAATTCATCAAATAAATCGCATTATCGGGCTTTAACTCGACGGCACGGAGATAATGCTTGTTACCGCGCTCCCGATCAAAGCGCGCGACTGTTTCTGCCAATTGGAAATGAGCCCAATCATCATCGGGCCTTTCTTCCAAATGGCGAAGAAGATAGTCTTCTGCTTCTTTAAAGTGCCCCGCGCGGCGGTAAACCATAATCCGCGCTTCGATCAAACGATGCTCGGTAGGGAGTTCTTTAACTGCTGCTTCAACGGCTTTTATAGCTTCTTCATGACGTTCAAAATCTGTATCGGCTTTGATGCGATCAATCCATGCCACGACATCTTTCGGTTGTAGGGCAAGGGCAGCATCAAAGTGCCGAATGGCGTCTTGGAGTTGCCCTTTTTGCAAAAGCGCATTACCGATAAAGCGTTCAGCTGCTGGATTTTTAGGGTCAATTTTTTTAAGTGCTAAGGCAGACTCGATGGCCTCGTCGCTCCGCTTTAATTCGACCAATAGAAGCGTCTTGTTCGCGAGCGCGGCATGGGCTGTTTGATCCGCTTTGAAAGCGGAGTCAAAAAACGCGAGCGCCTCATTCCAATGCCCCTGTCGCTTCGCGGCAATTCCTGAAAGATTGAGAAGTTCAGCATCTCTTTTATAGAGTGTAAGTGCCTTGGAGAGATACGTACTCGCGTCTACCGGACGACCAAGTTGCAACAACATACGCGCGAGATGGAATGACGCCAGGCGTGCCTCTTTGGGTGGCTTTTTGCCTTTGCTTTCCACCCAACGGGCTAACTTTTTAACCGCATCATCACGCAGGCCCCTGGATTCAAGCGCAAGGGCTTCCTGTATAATTGCCATGTCTCACCCGGTTTTAGATACCGAATGTGACGTAAGGTAAATTAATTAAAAAGTCCAAAATGAAAATGCGGCGGTTGTATCAAAGGCCGCGCAAGTTTTTAGCCTTTCGTTAAAAACCTGATGAGGCCCGCAGTTGAGCCATTGAGGTTCGGATCATTTTTCTCGCCCTTCACGAGCGGTAACAGGCTCGTGGCGAGTTCCTTGCCCAATTCCACGCCCCATTGGTCGAAGGCATTGATGCCGAATACGGCCGCCTCGACAAAGACGCGGTGCTCGTAGAGCGCAATCAACGCACCGAGTTGAGCGGGGTCGAGCTTCTCATAAGCCAGGGTGGTCGATGGCCGGTTGCCCGTGAATACACGATGCGGTGCCAAGGCTGTAGCGGCGTCCGGGGAGAGGCCGCGTGCGATGAGTTGCGCTTTGGCCTCCTCCTCCGTGCGGCCGATTAACAAAGCCTCAGATTGCGCGAGACAATTCGCGATAAGTAAACCATGATGCTCGTCGAGATCAGCCCGTTCAGGCTTGGCGGCAATCAGAAATTCAACCGGAATGGTGTCGGTTCCCTGATGAAGCAATTGAAAAAACGCGTGCTGCGAATTGGTGCCGGGTTCACCCCAAACGATGGGGCCAGAAGGCTTCGTCAAAACAGAGCCATCAAGCGCCACGCGCTTACCGTTTGATTCCATATCGAGCTGTTGCACATAGGCTGGAAAACGCGCGAGGCGTTGATCATAGGGAATTATAGCGCGTGTCGGATAATCGCAAATGATGCGATGCCAAATGCCCAACAGCCCAAAGAGCACGGGCAAATTTTGATCAAGCGGTGCCGTTGAAAAATGCTCATCAAGTGCACCGGCACCATCGAGAAATTCTTGGAAATTTTTTGAACCAATCGCGATAGCCAAGGGCAAGCCAATGGATGACCAGATTGAATAGCGTCCGCCGACCCAATCCCAAAAGCCGGTAATCCGATCAGAACGGACAGGAAAATCGGCTGCCTTGTCGAGCGCCGTTGTAACGGCCATGAAATGATCAGCTACCGCGTGATCACCCAGACGCTCTGCAATGAAACGCCGCGCTGAATGGGCGTTTGTCATTGTTTCAATCGTCGTAAAAGTTTTTGACGCGATGATAAAAAGCGTTGTTGCGGGATCAAGATCAATCAATGTGTCGGCCAGATGCGCGCCATCAACATTGGAGACAAAATGCACGCGCGGGCCATCATGCCATGGCGCAAGTGCTGCGGTTGCCATTGCGGGGCCAAGGTCCGAGCCGCCAATGCCAAGATTAACAACATCCGTAAAGGCGCGACCGGTTGAGCCGGATATTTTTCCGCTGCGCACACCTTCGGCTAGCGCAAACATCTTTGCACGCTCGGCGATGATATCGGCCATGATGTCATGGCCATCGAGCATGAAAGGCATCTGATTGCGGCGACGCAGAGCCGTATGCAAAACCGCGCGATTTTCAGTTTTATTGATGCGGTCACCGCGAAACATCGCATCGCGTTTTGCTTCGAGTTCAACCGCGTGCGCTAAATCGAGAAGAAGAGCAAAAGATTTTTCATCAATCGCACTCTTTGAGAAATCGAGAAGCGTGCCATTGTGATGCCGCGAGAATTGCGCAAAGCGATTTTGATCGGCTTTGAATAGATCTTTCATTGGGCGCGTCTTGACCGCCTGCCAATGCGTCGAAAGCTGATCGAAAATACTATTTATGCGCGTGGTCATCACAGGGTCTTCCGCCTTGAAATCAGGCGGTGACCATAAACCGCCTGTCACTTTGGGCAAAGCGGGGTTGCGCGCGATCCCCTTGATCTTTCGCTATAATCGGGGCTCACTTTCAAAAAGTTGGTGGTGTTGAAGGGGCTTAGACCTGATGTCCTTGTCGATTGGACGCATTGAAGCGCGTTATGCCGCTCTGCCGGAGGGGTTTTTCGCCGCGCTTCCGCCGACCCCGGTTGCCGCCCCGCGTCTGATTGCATTCAACGAATCACTTGCCGCTGAATTGGGCCTCTCGGTTCATGGACTTTCACCAGAGGCGCTCGCGCGTCTCTTTGCTGGAAATGACATTCCCGAAGGCGCCTTGCCGATTGCCGTCGCCTATGCCGGCCATCAATTCGGAAGCTTCGTACCGCAGCTTGGTGATGGTCGTGCCATTCTTTTGGGCGAGATCCGTGATCAGTCCGGCCGTCTGCGCGATATTGCGTTCAAAGGCTCAGGTCGCACACCCTATTCGCGCGGTGGTGATGGGCGCGCCGCACTCGGCCCCGTCTTGCGTGAATATATTGTGAGCGAAGCCATGCATGCGCTTGGCGTGCCGACGACGCGCGCTCTTGCCGCCGTGTTGACGGGTGAACGTGTGCTGCGTGAGCAAGGCCCGTTGCCGGGCGCGGTCTTCACACGCGTCGCAGCAAGTCATTTACGCGTTGGTACGTTTCAATTCTTTGCGGCGCGCGAGGACCAAGATTCATTGCGCGCGCTTTTGTCTTTCGCGATTGATCGGCATGATCCCGAAGCGAAAGACTCTTCCAATCCCGCACTTGCTTTTTTGAGGGGCGTGATTGAACGCCAAACGGATTTAATCGCCCGTTGGATGGGGCTTGGTTTTGTTCATGGTGTGATGAACACTGATAACATGACCATATCCGGTGAAACGATTGATTATGGCCCCTGCGCGTTTATGGAAGCCTATGATCCTGCCACCGTCTTCAGTTCCATTGATCAATTCGGGCGTTATGCCTATGGGCGACAAGCCGCGATTGCGCAATGGAATCTCGCCCGTCTCGCCGAAGCGCTTTTACCTTTGATTGATGAGGATGAAGAACGTGCGGTCAAACTCGCTTCGGAGGCAATTTCAGGCTTCGCCCATCATTATCATAGAGCCTATGATGACGTGATGCGGATGAAATTAGGTCTCTTGAAAAAAGACGAGGATGATACTGATCTTGTCGCCTCACTCTTATTGCGAATGCAGCAGAAGCAATCTGATTTCACTTTGACCTTCCGCGCTTTTGCAGAGGCGGTTGCGCCCGATGGCGAGGGTGCTTTGCGCGCTCTTTTAGGCGGTGATGACATTGCGGACCAGTTGATTGCGCGCTGGCGTGAGCGCCTTCTTCGTGAAGACGTCTCGTCATCCGATCTAGTAGCGCGGATCAAATCGTCTAACCCCAAACGCATTCCGCGTAATCATCGCGTGGAGGAAGCGATTCAGGCAGCGATTATGACGAATGATTTTGAGCCCTTTCATCGATTGAATCGCGTGTTGCAAAATCCCTATGCGGATCGTCCCGATTATGTGGCGTATGAAGCCCCCGCTGCACCGGACGAGCGTGTGCGCGTCACCTTTTGCGGGACGTAATTGGGGCCGCGTCCGTCATCCCCTTGATGAGGTCGCGCGCCTGTGTAAGGTAGGCCCCCGAAATCAAAAGCTGTTTCGGCTTGCCGTTTTCTGATCGATTTGAGGAGTGATACCCGATGCAAACTGCTTTCGCCCCCCTTCGCGCCTTTGCCGCGCGGCCGAGCCTCGCCCGCGATGCGGTCTTGGTTGTGCTCGGATCGGTGCTTCTGGCGATCTCGGCCAAAGTGCAGGTGCCGTTCTGGCCCGTGCCGATGACCATGCAAACCTTTGTTGTCTTGATGCTCGGCGCACATGCAGGGCTTCGCGTCGCCGCACCAACTGTCGCGCTCTATCTCATCGAAGGCGCGGTCGGTCTGCCGGTGTTCTCGACGGGCGCGGGTCTGGCTTTCATGGCGGGCCCAACAGGTGGCTACCTCGCAGGCTTCTTGCTCTCGGCGCTGCTCGTGTCCTTTGCGTTCGCGCGGGGCTTCAACCGCAATATTGCAACAACCTCTTTGATCATCCTGCTTGGCGATATCGTGATTTTGGGTTTGGGCTTTTCGTGGCTCTCCACTTTGATCGGCGTTGAAAAGGCATTCGCGGTTGGCGTGGTACCCTTCCTGCCCGCAGAAGCTTTGAAGATTGCACTGACGATTGCATCGGTTCAGCTCGCAAAGCGTCATGTAAGAACGCTTGGAGATAAGCAGGCAAGAACTTCTTTCAAAGCGGCTTCTTG
>JBAXQM010000003.1:0-159376 GCA_037131735.1 Alphaproteobacteria bacterium | reverse complement strand
CTCGGCGATTGTGATCATCGGCTATGCGATCCCCGGCTTTCTCTTTGCCATTCTCCTGATCATTCTTTTTGGCGAAGGCTCATCCATCGCGCCGTTTTTTCCGTTGCGTGGGCTTATCTCTGAAGGCTTCGCGGCCCTTCCCTGGTATCAACAAATCTTGGATTATGCGCACCATCTCGCCTTGCCCATTCTTTCGATGGCGCTTGGTGCTTTTGCCACGTCAACGCTTCTCACAAAAAATTCTTTTCTGGAAGAAATCCGCAAACATTATGTGCTAACCGCCCGCATGAAAGGCCTCACAGAATCGCGCGTGCTCTATGGCCATGTGTTTCGCAACGCGATGTTGATTGTGATTGCGGGTTTTCCCGGCGCCTTCATCTCGGCCTTCTTTGCAGGTTCTCTTTTGATTGAAACTGTTTTCTCGCTTGATGGATTGGGGCTTTTATCTTTCGAATCCATCGTCAATCGCGATTACGCTGTCGTCTTTGCCACGCTCTATATTTTTTCGCTTCTCGGCCTCATCGTGAATCTGCTCTCGGATCTGATCTATACATGGGTTGATCCGCGCATCGATTTCGAAACGCGCGAGGTCTAGAGCCATGGCGCTGATCACGATGACCCCCATCAATCAGAGACGCTGGCAGAATTTCAAAGCCAATAGGCGCGGCTACTGGTCGCTTTGGATTTTCTCAATTCTGTTTATTCTGTGCCTCTTTGCCGAATTCATCGCCAATGATCGTCCAATCTTTGTGTCTTATAAAAGCGAATGGCTCACGCCTGTTTTTGTTGACTATCCGGAAGAAAAATTCGGCGGCTTCCTCGCCGAGACCGATTATCGTGATCCAGTAATTGCCGATGAGATTGCCGCCAACGGTTTTGCGATTTGGCCGCCGGTTCGTTTTGCATCAAACACCATCAATCGCGATCTGCCGAGTCCTGCGCCCGCGCCGCCCACTTGGCTTGAGCGAAATGAAAACTGCGCAGCCATTGCCGCAAAGACCGGCGGAACCTCCTGTCGCGATATTGAATGGAATTGGCTCGGCACCGATGATGGAGGGCGCGATGTGCTCGCGCGTATCATCTATGGCTTCCGCATTTCTGTCTTATTCGGATTAATCCTTGCTGTTATCTCGTCTGTAATCGGAATTTTTGCCGGCGCGCTGCAAGGCTATTTTGGCGGCGCGCTCGATCTTGTCTTTCAACGTTTCATTGAAATTTGGTCTGCTATTCCGGCACTTTATTTGCTTATGATCTTATCGAATTTTTTCCAGCCCAGTTTCTTCACGCTGCTCTTCATTCTTCTCTTGTTTTCATGGGTTGCGCTTGTGCATGTCGTGCGCGCGGAATTTTTACGCGCGCGGAATTTTGATTATGTACGAGCCGCCCGCGCGCTCGGCGTCTCTGATGCGCGGATTATGTTCAGGCATGTGTTGCCCAACGCGATGGTAGCAACGCTCACCTTTTTGCCCTTCATTTTGAATGGTTCGATCACCACACTCACTTCACTTGATTTTTTGGGCTTCGGTTTGCCTCCGGGCTCGCCCTCGCTCGGCGAATTGCTGTTACAAGGCAAAGCCAATATCGCCGCCCCCTGGTTAGGGCTCACAGGGTTCATCGTGATCGCGCTCATGCTCTCGCTGTTGATCTTTATTGGTGAGGCGGTGCGGGACGCCTTCGATCCGCGGAAGACATTTTCATGAGCGCGGCATCTCTTCTTCAAGTAAAAGACCTCTCTGTCGCCTTCCGCAATGGCGATGAGATGACGCTCGCGGTTGATCGCGTGTCCTTTGATATCGCCAAGGGCGAAACTGTCGCGCTTGTCGGCGAATCGGGGTCAGGCAAATCGGTTACGGCCCTCTCGATTTTAAAATTGCTTACCTATCCGCCCGCATCACATCCTTCCGGCTCAGTGCTCTTCAAGGGCGAGGATTTACTACAAGCCGATGAGAATGCGTTGCGGCGCGTGCGTGGCAATGAAATCACAATGGTATTTCAAGAGCCGATGACCTCACTCAATCCGCTTCACACGATCGAGCGACAGATTGGCGAGATCATTGCGCTTCATACGACTCTTACCGGCGATAAAGCCCGCGCGCGGATTATTGCCCTGCTTGAGGAAGTTGGTTTGCGCGATGCGGAATCCCGTCTTAACGCCTATCCGCATCAACTCTCGGGTGGCCAGCGGCAACGCGTGATGATTGCGATGGCGCTTGCCAATGAGCCCGATCTCTTGATTGCGGATGAGCCGACGACAGCGCTTGATGTTACAATTCAGGCGCAAATACTTGATCTCTTAAAAGAGATTCAAAAGCGACGCGGCATGGCGATTTTGTTTATCACGCATGATCTTGGCATTGTGCGTCGTCTGGCTGACCGTGTCTGTGTGATGACAAAAGGCCAGATTGTTGAACAAGGTCACGTCGCTGATATTTTCGCGTCGCCTCAACACAGCTACACAAAAAAACTTCTTGCGGCCGAACCCAAAGGTGCGCCCGGGAAGTTAGCCGCGGCAGCGCCCGTTCTCCTCAAGGCTGATGATCTAAAAATCTGGTTCCCGATCAAGCGGGGCTTTATGCGCAAAACAATTGGCCATATCAAAGCGGTCAATGGCGTGTCGCTTACGCTGCATGAAGGCGAGACATTGGGCATTGTAGGTGAATCGGGCTCGGGTAAAACGACGCTCGGCCTCGCGCTCTTGCGTCTCATTTCCTCGGAGGGGCCGATTATCTGGTTAGGATCCCCTATTCAAAATCAGTCCTCAACGCAGATGCGGCCTCTGCGTCGCGATATGCAGATTGTTTTTCAAGATCCTTTTGGCTCGCTCTCGCCACGCCTTTCCATTGCCGAGATTATTGCCGAAGGGCTTGAGGTTCATGAGCCCGCACTTTCTCTGCGCGAGAGAGAAGCGCGCGTATCAACAGCGTTGATTGATGTCGGGCTTGATCCGGAAACGCGCCATCGTTACCCTCATGAATTTTCCGGTGGACAGAGACAACGCATAGCGCTCGCACGCGCCATTGTGCTCAATCCCAAATTCATCGTTCTTGATGAGCCTACGTCAGCACTCGATATGTCGGTGCAAGCGCAAATTGTCGAAGTGCTAAGGACGTTACAAAAAGATCGACGCCTCGCTTATCTCTTCATCAGCCACGATCTTAAAGTTGTAAAGGCGTTGTCGCATCGTATCATGGTGATGCGCGATGGCGTTGTGGTTGAAGAAGGTGATGCCGAGACGCTTTTCGCCTCACCGCAGCACGATTATACAAAGGCGCTTTTTGAAGCCGCCTTTCATCATGTCACTCGATAGGATTCACAATGGCTTTTTCAACTAAAGATCTCCTCACTGTGGCCAACTGTTTGCGTGAAGCGGCACTGGTCGAAATCATGCCGCGTTTTCGTTCACTGAGCGCGCATGAGATCAGACAAAAGTCATCGGCTCTTGATCTCGTGACTGATGCGGATGAAGCGGCTGAACGTTTTATGACGGCACGTCTCAAGGAACTCTTTCCCGGTTGCGCCGTTATTGGCGAAGAGAGCACCGAGAAAGACCGTTCGCTTTTAACAAAAATCGCTGAGCCTGATCTTCTGTTCATTCTCGATCCGGTTGATGGCACCATGAATTTTGCATCGGGCCTTCCTCTTTTTGGTGTCATGGCGGCCGTTGTCAAAAAGGGTGAGATCATTGGCGGTTTGATCTATGATCCGCTCGGCGAAGACTGGGCACTTGCCTTGCGCGGTGAAGGCGCATGGTTTGAATCGCTTGAGGGAAAAAGGCGCGATATGAAAGTCGCGAAGCCGGCACCCATTCGTGAAATGGTTGGCGGCGTGTCCTGGGGCTATGTCGATGAGCCTCTTCGCTCGACGCTCACAAAGAATATGGCGAAGGTCGCGGCTGGTGTTGCGTTACGCTGTGCGGCGCATGAATATCGGTTGATGGCGTCAGGTCATACGCATTTCACATTCTATAATAAATTGATGCCGTGGGATCATGCGCCGGGCTGGTTGATCCATCAGGAAGCGGGCGGCTATTCAGCGCTGCTTGGTGGTGCGCCCTATAAGCCGACAATACATAAAGGCGGTCTTCTTTGTGCACCCGATAAAGACAGTTGGCAGGCTTTGGTTGATGCGCTTTTAACAACCTAACTTCGAGCATTTATGGCACGCGCTTTTCTTATCGTTCTCGACTCGGTGGGCTGCGGCGGTGCAGCAGATGAGTCGTATCCGAATGATCGTGGTGCCGACACACTTGGCCATATCGCGCGTGACTGCGCCGAAGGAAAAGCAAATCGCGCAGGCTTACGCGAAGGGCCGCTCACACTGCCTCATCTCGCATCACTCGGCTTGATCGAAGCGTGCGAAATCGCGACAGGAGAGCGTCCCCCTATCGCAGCGTCGCTTGACCAACCACGCGGGCTGTATGGCGCCGCACGCGAAATTTCAAAAGGCAAAGATACGGTTTCAGGCCATTGGGAAATTGCCGGCGCACCGGCGGATTTTAACTTCGGCTATTTTCCCGATACTAAGCCGTGCTTTCCTGCATCTCTCACAGGCTCTATTGTTCGTGAAGGACAAGTGCCGAGTATTCTTGGTGATTGCCATGCCTCGGGCACAGCAATCATTGAAGCGCTTGGTGAGGAGCATATCCGAACCGGCCACCCTATCGTTTACACTTCGGCTGATAGTGTCGTGCAAATCGCGGCGCATGAAACACATTTCGGTCTCGCGCGGCTTTATGCGCTTTGTGATGTCGTGCGCCGCCTTGTTGATCCGTTGAAAATCGGCCGCGTGATCGCAAGGCCTTTTGTGGGCGAAAGTGCAAAGACATTCACACGCACGGGTCACCGCAAAGATTTTTCTATTCCGCCCCCGCAAGGCACACTCCTTGATCGCGCAGCCGATGCAGGACGCTCCATCGTTACCATTGGAAAAATTGGTGACATCTTCACCCATCGCCATACGGGACGTGAAGTGAAAGCCAACGGCAATGATGCGCTCTTCGAGGCGATGCTGCCAGAAGTCGACCATCTCGCAGAGGGCGGTTTACTCTTTGCCAATTTTGTCGATTTTGATTCCGAATATGGTCATCGCCGCGATGTTGCGGGTTATGCCGCCTGTCTTGAAGCCTTTGACCGACGCATCCCTATTTTGCTTTCAAGACTGAAAGACGATGATCTCCTGATCTTCACCGCCGATCACGGCAATGATCCGACATGGACAGGCACCGATCACACGCGCGAATGCGTGCCGATTGTAGGCGTTTCACCGCGGCTCACACCGCGCGCGCTGGGGCTGAGATCCAGCTTCGCCGACATTGGCGAAAGCGTCGCGCAATGGTTGGGCCTGCCGCGCGGCACTGCGGGACAAGGCTGGTTTTAAGCCGAACCGCACGCGCCTCTCATAATTGCGTGGAAAACGCCCTGTACAGCCTGTCCTAATGGGGCTTGCGGATCGTCATCAGGCGCAGACGGGCTTAAACTTAATGTTCCTTAAAGCTCTCGCGAGGCCATCATGAAGGGCGTTACCGTCGTCGATCACCCACTCGTCCAGCACAAACTCACTTTGATGCGCGACAAGGACCGCTCGACCACAAATTTCCGGCAGCTCTTGAATGAAATCGGCATGTTGCTCGCCTATGAAGTGACGCGCGATCTGCCGCTTGAACTGGTCGACGTTGAAACGCCGCTTGAGAAAACAAAGAAGCCGATGATCGCCGGCAAGAAGCTCGTGTTCGCGCCCATATTGCGCGCAGGTGTTGGCTTTCTGGATGGCATGCTCTCGCTTGTGCCATCTGCACGCGTCGCCCATATTGGT
This sequence comes from Alphaproteobacteria bacterium, assembly GCA_037131735.1. Lineage (GTDB taxonomy): Bacteria > Pseudomonadota > Alphaproteobacteria > Rhizobiales > Beijerinckiaceae > CAIUPE01. The sequence goes on along the minus strand of JBAXQM010000003.1, from coordinate 153,565 downwards.
CTTTATCGCGATCCGGAAACACTCACCGCGATTGAATATTATTTCAAAGCGCCGAGCGATGTCGCGGATCGTCTCGTGCTTGTGCTTGATCCGATGTTGGCCACTGCCAATTCGGCCATCGCTGCCGTTGATAAATTAAAAGGCCGCGGAGTCACAGATCTGCGATTTGTTTGCTTGCTCGCCGCGCCTGAGGGTATTGAGAAATTCACCAAGGCGCATCCCGATGTTCACATCTGGACCGCCGCGATCGATAGCCATTTGAATGATCACGGCTACATCGTGCCGGGCCTCGGCGATGCAGGCGACCGCATGTATGGGACGAAGTGAGGGCGGCGTTGCCGCCTCTTTTTGTCCCATCACTTCGAGCGTGACTCTCACCCGATATTCTTCACCCGAAACGGATGCGCTGGGTAGACGCCTAGGATTTTTACTTCGCGCGAAAAGAAATCAAGTTCTTCAAGCGCGAATTTCAAACCCGCATCATCGGGGTGGCCATCAACATCGGCCAAAAATTGCGTCGCCGAGAAGGACCCATCCACCATATAAGATTCAAGCTTCGTCATATTGACACCATTGGTCGCAAAGCCGCCAAGCGCTTTATACAAAGCCGCCGGCACGTTGCGGACGCGGAATAAGAATGTAGTGACGGTTGGCCCATTATTCGGCTTGGCCCAGCGCGGCTCTTTCGACAAAATCACAAAACGTGTGGTGTTGTTGGCAGAGTCTTCGACATTCTCAGCCAGCGTATTCAAACCGTAAATTTCACCGGCAAGCTTCGTTGCCAGTGACGCTTTCGTTTTATCACCCCATTCCGACACTTCGCGCGCTGAGCCTGCGGTATCGCCGGCGATCACGGGCTTTAGCCCATGTTGGCGAATGATCTTGCGGCATTGGCCAAGCGCATGCACATGGCTATGCACCGATTTGAGATCAGAGAGTTTCGCGCCTGGTACAGCGAGCAATTGGAAATGAATTGGCAGAAAATATTCGCCGATAATATGCAAACCCGATTGCGGCAGAAAATGATGAATGTCGGCCACGCGACCGGCGAGTGAATTTTCAATCGGAATCATGCCGAGTTCAGCCGTGCCATCTTGAATCGCGCCAAGCGCATCTTCAAATGACGCGCAAGGTAAAGGCGTCCAATCAGGAAACACATCGCGGCAGGCAATATCAGAATTTGCGCCCGGCTCGCCCTGATAGGCAATCAGTTTCTTCACACTCATCATATCCTCAATTCATTCAATTCAATTTCAGTGGGGCTTTTGTCGCGCGGCAATCACCGCGCGCGCGCGTTCAAGATCATGCGGTGCGTCAACACCAAGCGGCACATCATCAACCAACGCCGCATCAATCCGCATTCCGGCTTCAAGCGCGCGCAATTGCTCAAGTCTCTCACGGATTTCAAGCGGTGAGGGCTTCAAGGTTACAAAACGCTGCAGCGCTGAACGACGCCAGGCATAAAGGCCGATATGATGATAGAGCGGTCCCGGACCCGTGGGGGCGGTCGCACGTGTAAAATAGAGCGCGCGAAAATGGTTCGGTCCATTTCCGCTCACAATCGCTTTCACAACATTCGGATCGGTCTTTTCATCCTCGCGTTTGATCTCGGTAATCAAAGTCGCGATATCGACGGCTTTGTCCGCAAGCGGCGGCACGGCGGCCGCAATCGCTTGCGGATCAATCGTGGGCAAATCGCCCTGGACATTGACGATCACGTCATAGCGGCCTTCGGGATCGAAGGCTTCAACCGCTTCATAGATCCGGTCGGAGCCAGAAGGATGATCCGCGCGGGTCATTACGGCGACGCCGCCTGCGCGTTCGATGGCGGTGATAATCTCCGGCGTATCAGTCGCCACGACCACCGGACCGATGCCCGCTTCCTGCGCGCGCCGCCAGACATGAACGATCATCGGCTCGCCGCAGATATCCGCCAGAGGCTTTCCTGGCAGGCGGGTCGAGGCCATTCGGGCAGGGATGAGAATGACAGGATCGGACATTTTGGCGGGATCGGCACTTTAGGAGTGATTTTAGGGATGGAATGACAAAAAGTATCAACCAGAAACCGCTTATACGAGTTGCCAAGACCAGCGCAAAGCGGGTAATCGGATGCGTCCGGAAAAAAGAGGCCGCGCAGGGGCGCGCCCGGTCCGGTCTGCTTGGTGGGACTATCGGAGATTCGGGATGGACTCGTTCGAATTTAATAAGATTGCTGGCGCGGTTTTAGGCCTTTTGCTCTTGATCATGGGCACAGGCATCGTAGCCGAGTTCATTTTCGCCGGCCCAAAGGTGAAGGTCGAAGGCTATGCGCTCCCGGGCGGTGAAGAAGCCGCCGCGGCACCAAAAGCGGAATCACCTGCCGAAGCTGCCGCCCCGATTGCGGTTCGCCTCAAGACGGCTGATGTCGCGCGTGGTCAAGCGGGCGTCAAAGCCTGCCAAGCCTGTCACAATTTCGAGAAGGGTGCGGCCAACAAAGTCGGCCCCGTGCTTTGGAATATTGTTGAGCGCGTGAAGGGTTCAGCAGACGGATTTAATTATTCAGCGGCTCTTAAAGAGCGTGCGGATAAGGGCGAGAAATGGTCCTATGACAATCTCGATGCCTTCATCGCCAATCCTAAGGGCTATTTGAAGGGCACAGCGATGGGCTATGCCGGTTTGGCTGATCCAGCCAAGCGCGCTGACATCATCGCTTATTTGCACTCGCTCTCAGATGCACCGGCGCCTTTGCCGCAATAAAATTTCTTCATAACAAACCAAAACGCCCCGCATCGTCGGGGCGTTTTTGTTTTTGCATTTGAGTTTTCAATTAGCGCGTTATTTAGATCGCGCGCCAGCCGATATCTTTGCGATGAAAGCCGCCTGGCCAGTCGATTGACTTAACAGCGTCATAGGCGCGCGTTTGGGCGTCGGCAATTGTTGCGCCCCGCGCGGTTACGGCCAATACGCGCCCGCCTTTTGCGACAAGCTTGCCATCATCACGACGCGCCGTGCCCGCATGATAAACAGTAACATTATTCAGGCTTGCGGCATGTTCGACATTTCGAATTTCACTGCCGGTCTCTGGCATGCCGGGATAACCCCTTGCCGCCATCACAACAGTAAGTGCCGCCTCGCGCGACCATGACGGCGTCACGTGATCAAGACGACCTTCAATCGTTGCGAGAATGAGATCGAGAAGATCGCTTTGAAGGCGCGGCATTAACACTTCGCATTCGGGATCACCGAAGCGCGTGTTATATTCAATAAGTTTCGGCCCCTCTTTTGTGATCATCAATCCCGCAAACAACACACCCCGAAAGGGCGTGCCACGGCGCTTCATCGCTTCGACGGTTGGCATAATGATTTCACGCATCACACGCGCGGTCATCGCATCATCAACGATCGGTGCCGGTGAATAAGCACCCATCCCGCCGGTATTCGGGCCCGTATCACCATCGCCAACACGCTTATGATCTTGGGCGGACGCCAGCGCGAGAGCATGTGTCCCATCAACAAGCGCGAAGAATGACGCCTCTTCGCCGATCAAACACTCTTCAATCACAAGTGCAGCACCCGCTTCACCAAGCGATCCGCCAAACATCATATCGACTGCGGCTTCGGCCTCTTCAATGGTTTCAGCAACAACAACACCTTTGCCTGCAGCAAGCCCATCGGCCTTTACAACAATCGGCGCGCCTTGCTTGCGAATATAGTCTTTAGCCGCTTGTGCATCGGTAACGCGCTTATACGCTGCTGTCGGAATATGGGCTTCATCGCAGAGTTCTTTGGTAAAGGCTTTTGAGCCTTCCAATTGCGCTGCTGCTTTTGACGGCCCGAAGGCTTTGAGACCAGCCGCTTCAAGATCATCAACAAGACCCGCCACCAAGGGCGCTTCAGGTCCAATGATCACGAGATCGATCTGTTCGTTCTTACAAAAGGCGATCACATCATCATGACGGCTCACATCAAGCGCGACATTGGTGCCGCATTGCGCCGTGCCGGGATTACCCGGTGCGATAAACAAGGCCTTGCATTGTGCACTTTGTGAAAGCTTCAAAGCGAGCGCGTGTTCGCGCCCGCCTGAACCAATAAGAAGAAGCCGCATCAAATATGATCCTGCACCAAGCGGTGTCAGATTTGTGCGAGCAATGTGGCCGCGCTGGATATTTCAGCCTGGCCCGGATTATCTTCAAGATTGAGATTCTTCACGACGCCGTCTTCAATCAGCATCGAATAACGCAACGAGCGAATACCCAAGCCGCCAGCGGTCGCATCAAGCACGAGGCCAACAGCCTTTGTGAACTCCGCGCTGCCATCAGCCAAGAAGCAAATCTTGTCCATCGCATCATTCGCCTTCGCCCATGCCTTCATCACATGCACGTCATTGACAGAGACGACGACGATTTCATCAATGCCCTTGGCCAAAAACTGATCACGAAATTTGAGATAGCCGGGAAGATGATTGTTCTGGCAGGTCGGTGTGAACGCGCCCGGAACGGCAAATAATACAACACGGCGACCTTTGCAGATCTCGCTCGTGGTGCGGGCGGAGGGGCCGTCTTCAGTAGGGATGCGGAAAGTGACTTCGGGGAGGCTCTGGCCGACTGCAATCGTCATGATGATGTTCCTGGAACTGAGAAAAGATATAGGACTCGGTTTACGTGCCCCCTGCCTAACGGATTGCCCCGTCGGGGTCGAGCGTTACAGCCGTTTCTGTAGCGGATTCGCGGCCCAGCAATGTGACAATCAGCGCAAGCCCGCCAAGATCGCCTGTGCTCGGTTTTTCAAGAATACGGACGGCAAAAACGGGCTCGGCGTCAGATCCTCCCGCGCGCGTCGCGTCACCAAAATACCAGCCCGGGGGGCCTTCTAGGATAAGATCATCAAGTGGCGCGCCACTTTTTACGAGAAGCGCATCCGCGGCAGGTGTAATCGATAGGAGCCTCGGATCGGGCATTGCGCCAAAAGACCCCTTTTTCGGAACGCGGACACGAAACTCTTCGATCGCCGCTCTATCTCCCCCGCCCCCCAAGAGGCGAGACGCTTGCGACGTGAGCGGCACGCACACCTCTTCGCAAATCCCAAAATCAAGTTTCAGCGCAAGACGGATCGGCTTTGAAGGATCGCTCGGCGCAATGAGGAGCGGAAAAATCACCTGCCCGTGAAAGCCGAGAATCGTACCCGACGCGTCCGGGATACGCTCGGGTCGCGGCCATTCAACGCTTACGGATTTTACATTCTCGGACCCTGTCCAATCGAAAAGCGGCGGCAAACCAGAATCACCGGGCATGCGCCAATAAGTCTTCGCCTTGCCCGACAATGTAATCTCGACGCCTGCGAGCCACGCACCGTTATTCCCTGCGCCGCCATCAAGCAGACGCAGCTTTGCCTCAGGCATAAGCGGGGGCGCGGCACCAAGACTTATTTGGGCCGTCCAGAATACAAAACCGAAAACGGCAAGGATAACGCGTAAAAAGGCCATGTTTTTGTCTAAACCCTTATGCCTTCTTTTGCCATGCGGATGATGTTGCATCTTCCACAAAGAGCCTGAAACGGGCTAAACTGCATTTCAGGTCAAGGAGTCGCGATGATAGATAACGCAGATCCGCTTTTTCTCAGAGGTCGATTGCTCGTGGCATCGCCCGGCATCGGAGATGAGCGATTTAGCCGTTCTGTAATCTATCTCTGCGCGCATTCGGTGGAAGGTGCGATGGGGCTCATCGTCAACAAGCCTGCCGATGACATCAAATTTTCTGATCTTCTGACGCAAATCAGTTTACTGCCGAAAGGCGAGGACATTCAGATCCCGCAAAGCATCACCATGATGACAGTGCTGCGTGGCGGTCCTGTCGAAACATCACGCGGCTTTGTGCTTCACGCAGCCGATGCGAAGCGCGATTATGGATCGGTCGCAGTGTCTGATGATGTCCGTCTCTCGGCAAGCATTGAAATTCTACAAGCCATTGCGCGTGGTGAGGGGCCCGAAGACGCCGTCTTCGCTCTCGGCTATGCAGGGTGGAGCGCTGGTCAGCTTGAAACGGAATTGCAGGATAATGGATGGATTCTATGTCCTGCACGCCATGACATTTTGTTTGATCGTGATCACGAAACAAAATATGCGCGCGCTTTGTCACTGATCGGCGTTGATCCGGCGATGCTGTCTTCCGTCGCGGGTCACGCGTAAAAAAGCCAATCAGCCCTTGATCAATTTGCGCGTTTCTTGCGCGCTCATGGCCGGACCGAATGTAGCGCCCTGCCCCAAGCCAAATCCCAATTGCGCGAATTGAATTGCATCGGATTCCGTTTCAAGACCATCAGCAATCAATTCAACATCAAGATCATGCGCCAGTGTAACAACCGAGCGCAAAATCGCGGGCCTTACACCGGACGGATCGGGCCGCGTGACAGAACGCGACAAACGAATGACACCAAAGGGGAAACGCTCGAGATAGCCGAGCGAGGAATAACCGTGACCAAAATCACCGATCGCGATTCCGGTGCCGATATCAGCAAGACCATTGAGCACATGCACCGCATGTTCGGGATGATCCATCAAATAAGTTTCAGAGATTTCAACCCGTAATGTTCCCCGTGAAACAGGCGCACGAGCCAATGCCGCTTTGACATCGCGGAGAAAATCACCACGCTCGAGCATCGCATTTGACACAGGAAGAATAGCGTAAAGCAAAGGATCGGTTTCGAGCAATTTATGCCATACGCTCAATTCATTGAGCGCTTGCTCAAGAATGAAATTCGTCAAGGTACCGACAAGCTCGCTATTATCGGCAAGCTCCATGAACTCGTCCTGGCTCAATACACCATGATCCGGATGATCCCAAATCGCCACCGCTTCAAAACCGGCAATCGACCGATCCGCCAGCCTAACAACCGGACGCCAGGTTACAAAAATCTGGTTGCGAAGAATGGCCGAGCGCAAATCAATTTCAAGCGCGAGACGCTCGCTAGATTGCGCGCGCATGGAAGGACGGAACACTTCAATCCGATCACCGCCAAGTTTTTTTGCATGCGCTACCGCGATTTCGGCGTTGCGCAACAAGAGATCCGCGCTGGTCTCGGCACGTTGATCAGGCAAGGCGATGCCGATCGAAACTGTGAAATTCGCTTCACGATCACTGACAGAAATCGGGGCCGATAATGTCTTGCGGATTTGATCCACCAATGCCGTGATTGGACCGGGATCACGTTCGGAGAGAAGCAGAATCGCAAAACGGTCACCGCCAATGCGCGCCAATCCGTCTTGCGGTTGAACAAGACGCACAAGGCGGCGCGTTACTGCGAGAAGCAACGCATCACCACCGCTCAATCCCATGGAGGTATTGGTTTCATGGAAGCGGTCAATATCGATGGTCACAACGGTTGGGCGCAACTCTTCACCCGCGCGCATAAGATGCAACATCAAATCGATGCGGTCGAGCAATAACCGACGATTGGGCAGACCCGTCAAACTGTCATGAATGGCGTCATTCAACAGGCGCTCTTCAGTCAAACGCGAATCCGTTACGTCAGACAATGTCCCCATAAGGCGCAGCACAGCGCCCTCTTCGCCGACAACCGGACGCGCCCGTAAGCGGAACCAATGATAATGGCCGTCATCCGCCTTAATGCGAATATCGCTTGAAAGCCGCCCGCGTCTCTCATGGCAAATACGATCAACCGCCGTTGAAAATGAATCGCGATCTGCGGGATTGAGATGATCAATAAATTCATCCGCCGTGCCGGCAAGATAACCCGTCGGATATCCAAGAACGGCTTCCGCTTCGGCGCCTACACGCACATGATCGCGCGCAAGATCCCAATCAAAAATGATATCGCCCGCACCCGTCAAAGCGAGCGCTTTGCGTGAGGCATCGGCAAGCTCTGCCCCGACCAAACCGGAGCCTGAAAACGCATGTTGCGTAACAGTGAAGCCGATCAAGAGAATAATCAGAACAAGGCCGCCGATCAAAGAATGCGGCGCGATGTCCCCTGTCACCCGACCAAGCAAGGTAAAGCCTTCTGCCGTGACCCATGCAAACAGAATAAGCCATGTCGGAATAAGCAAGATCGCGCGCGCTTGCCCATGCGTGGCAAGATAAACAATCAACAACAGGCCAAAAACAGCAACACCAGCAATCGACAACCGTGCGAGACCGGCCGCCACCGCCGGATCAACAAAGATAATCGCAATGAGTGTCGCCAAAAATACAATCCAGACCGTCACGATCTGGCTGTAATGAATACGCAAACGATTGAGATCGAGATAGGAAAACAAAAACACAATCAAAGTGGCAGCAAGAACGGCTTCTGCTCCCGCGCGATATACGCGTTCCGCTTCTGGTGAAACGGAAAGCACAATACCGAGCAAGCCGAAATCGACGGCAACATAGGCAGCAACCGCCCATGCGAGGAGTGCCGCCGCCGGAAAAATCAATGTGCCGCGAATAAGCATCAACACCGTCAAGAACAGCGCCAACAAGCCGATGATGCCCGTGATGATCCCGCGATAAAACGTTAATCCATTCGCCGTGTCTTTATATTTTTCAGGACCCCACAAAGTGAGTTCCGGCAGATGCGGTCCGGCAAGCTCGGCAACAAATGTCACTGACGAGCCGGGCTCCAATGTGAGTTGAAAAATATCGGCTTCCGTATTCGGAATACGATCAGGGGACGTGCCCTGACTCGCGGTCAAATTCGTAATACGCGACGCGCCAAGATCGGGCCAAATAACACCGGAGCCAATCAGGCGTTGATGCGGTGCCACAAGCCAACGCACCAAGGTCTTGTCGGTATCATTGCGCAACGCAAAGACAATCCAATCCGGTTGGCTGCCGACATTTTTCGCCTTCACCGCAATGCGTCGCACAATACCATCGGCACCGGGCGCCGTTGAAATCTGGATTTCATCGCCGCTCGAACGATGTGAATCGACGCTCGGCAGAAGATCAAGCGTATCCGCTTCGTCATGGATGACGACGAGATCAAGCGCCTGCACCGACCCCGCAAAAAACAGGGCCGCGCCGCAAAGAACGAGGCTTAGGAAGAAGGCGCGGAGGGTCAAATGCAGAAGGCTCCCAACGTGAGGCGGCACCCTATCGCAAGGCGGGGGGAAAGGTAAACCGAAACACGCCGTCCGCCCCGTCACACGGGCGGATCGTCCTTCAGGCGGGCATAGAGGACATGATCCTCGTAAATGCCATTGATACAGAGATATTGCCGCGCATACCCCTCGCGTTGGAAGCCATTTGCCTCCAAAACCCGGATCGACGCCGTATTGCGGGGTAAAGACCCGGCTTCAACGCGGCGGAGCCCGACCGGGCCAAAAGCCAATTTCAGCGCCAGCGGCACCGCGCGGGTCATAATGCCCTTCCCCGCATGGGCCGAGCCCATCCAGTAGCCCATCATGCCCGAATGGGCGACGCCGCGGCGAATATGACCAAAACTGATGCCGCCCAGAAGTGCGCCGCTCAGCGCATCACAAATAAAAAACGGATAGAGCACATCCCGGTCTTCCGGGTTGAAATAGCGCAAGCGAAAGGCCGTGCGGGTTAAATCATCCTCGCGCCAGGTGGGTTCCCATGGCGTAAGAAAGCTCCGGCTCTCCGCGCGCAATTGGGCCCACGCCGGAAAATCGTCCATCATAGGAAGGCGGATCAAAAGATCAGTGCCTTTGATTGGTGATACCGCACGGGCGCGATCTGATCGGGCAAAAAGCGCCATCGATTTATACTAGCCTGCTGAAGGCGACGGCGCGCCGATGCGTGCAGCCATCGCATCCACATCAATTAAAGGCTTGATCGGACCGATGGCGGCTACTGTCGGTGGCGCTGTGAGTGATGCGGACGCCACACGGCATACATCATCTACCGTAATCGCATCGATCATCGACACCATCTCGTCACGCGGCAAAACACGCCCATAAGCGAGCATGTGACGCGCCATTTGTTCGGCGCGACGCCCCGGCGATTCAAGTGCGGTTAGCAATGACATTTTCATTTGCGCTTTCGCGCGCGCGACTTCAGCGGGCGTCACTGATTTTGTTGCCTCGGTGAGCGTATCGAGCACAAGCGGCGTGTAATCGGGAAGTTGCGCTTCACCGGTGCCCCCATAAATGGCAAAAAAACCGGAATCCGAAAAAGGCGAGAAGAACGAATAGATCTCATAGCAAAGACCACGCTTCTCGCGCACTTCTTGAAAGAGGCGCGATGACATACCGCCGCCCAACAAATTCGAAAACACATGCATGGCGTAATGGTCGGGATCACGCCATGAAGGCGCATGAAAGCCAAACACAAGATGTGCTTGTTCAAGTGATTTCACCCGACGACTATCGCCGCCTGTATAAAGCGCTGATTCAGGGGCGGGCGCGATATCATGTGAGAACACTGAAAGACGCGAACCGACTTCTTGGATCAAAGACTCGTGATCAATTGCACCGGCGGCGGAGACAACCATCGACGGCAAGCGATAAGTCCGATCCATAAACCCACGCATGGTCTTTGGATTTTGCGCGCGAACCGTTTTGGGCGTGCCCAGAATACGACGTCCGATAGGCGCGCCTGCAAAAGCTGTTTCCATCACCATATCGAACACGACTTCATCCGGCGTATCTTCATAAGCGCCGATTTCTTGAAGGATCACATCCTTCTCGCGTTTCAATTCGGTTGCGTCATAAGCAGGGTCCGCAAGAATGTCGGTCAAAATATCAACCGCCAACGGCATATCAGGGCCAAGTGTCCGCGCATAATAAGCGGTATATTCCGTATTGGTTTCGGCATTCACCTCGCCACCAACGGCTTCAATCTCTTCCGCGATTTGTAAGGCGCTTCGACGCGATGTGCCTTTGAACGCCATATGCTCGAGAAGATGCGCGAGCCCCTGCTCTTCCGCACGCTCATGACGCGAGCCTGCACCGCTCCAAATGCCCATCGCGACCGTGGCGAGGCCCGGCATTGTTTCGCTGACAACACGCAATCCATTATCAAGTGTTGTGACGCGAACATTCTCGGCGCGGTCAGGCACGCTCACGGAGCTTACTCCCGTCCCGCGCGGGCATGCGCGGTGATGAAGGATTCGATCTTCGCTTGATCATTCGGCAACACCGTCACGCGTTCTTTGCGCGAGAGAAGATCGGAAAGATGATCAGGCAAAGCCGGATGAATACCTGTTGCGACTTTCACCGCATCGGGGAATTTCGCAGGATGCGCGGTACCCAAAGCCACAACCGGCGTTGCCGGATCGTCTTTGAGCAATGCACGCGCCGCCGTCACGCCGATGGCCGTGTGCGGATCAAGAAGATAACCGGACTTCTGCCATGTGCTCTTCATTTCATCATCAACTGCTACGCGATCCGCACGCAAAGCGGTAAAATCACGACGCATGACATCAAGAGCAGCGGCAGGAATCGCGAAACTCTTCGATTGCTGAAGCGTTGACATCATCGTGCGGAGAGCCGATGCATCACGCCCCATGACCTCATAAAGAAGCCGCTCGAAATTCGATGAGATTTGAATATCCATTGAGGGTGAGCTTGTGGCGACAACACCCGCCATTTCATAGCGACCCGTAGCGAGTGCGCGGGCGAGAATATCATTCTCATTGGTTGCAACCGACAAACGGCCAATCGGCAATCCCATCAGCTTCGCGACATAGCCCGCAAGAATATCGCCAAAATTTCCAGTCGGCACCGCGTAGGAAATTTTACGATGCGGCGCGCCTAAGGAAACACCTGCTGAAAAATAATAAACGATCTGTGCGACAATGCGCGCCCAGTTGATTGAATTAACGCCCGACAATTTCAACCGGTCACGGAACGCATGATGATTGAACATTGCTTTCACGAGTGCCTGGCAATCATCAAATGTGCCGTCTACTGCAACGGCATGAACATTCGGCGCATCAACCGTCGTCATCTGCCGACGCTGCACGTCACTCACGCGGCCTTGCGGGTAGAGAATAATCATATCGACGCGATTTAAACCTTTGAACGCGTCAATCGCTGCGCCACCCGTATCACCAGACGTCGCGCCCACAATTGTTGCGCGTTCATTGCGCAAAGCGAGCACATGATCCATCAAGCGTCCGAGCAATTGCATCGCGACATCTTTGAAGGCCAGTGTCGGACCATGAAAGAGTTCCAGCACAAAGAGATTGGTATCAATCTCGACAAGCGGACACACGGACGGATGGCGGAATGTTGCGTAAGCCTCGTGGATCATTTTTGAAAGCTGATCCGGCGCAACGTCATCGGCATAAAGGCCAATGATGCGATCGGCGATTTCGGCATAAGGACGTCCCGCAAGATCAGCGATCGCGTTTGACGTCAAAGTCGGAAAAGCGTGCGGCCAATAAAGACCGCCATCACGTGCAAGACCTGCCAGCAGCGCATCAGAAAAGCCGAGGTCCGGCGCTTCGCCGCGGGTGGAGTGATGGATCATGGCAGAGCGGGTCACGGGAGGCTTTTCCTTCATTGTGCTGGCCTTCTTTAGAAACAGAAAGGCGCCTCTGGCAAGCGGCAAGGTCTATGGAGCCCGCGCCTTCAGCACAAATGCGGTAAAGACCCCGATCAGCACCAAGGCGAGACCAAACCAAGTCAGGGCATATTCGAGGTGGTTATTCGGCACGGACACCACGGTATGCCCGCCTTCGGGCCAACGTCCCGGAACCGGTGTCGCATCCGCATCGATGATAAAGGGCGCCACGCGCTCCAATTTGAAGGACGCAGCGATCACCGCCGGGTCGCGTATGAAACGGATGTTTTTTTGAAGATCATCCTGCGGTGTGAAAAGCCCGCTGCGCTCAGGCACGCGCATAAGACCCTGAACGGTAATAGGACCTTCGATGAGACCGGCTTTCCGCTGATCCTGCGCCTTCAGCGCTTCGGGAACAAAACCGCGATTCACAATAACGCGACTGCCATTGTGAAGCGCGAGCGGTGTTAAAACAAAATAACCCGGTGACGTGCTGCCCTTATCGTCAATAACAATGAAACCAAAAATATGCGCTTCATGAGTGTGCTCAAAATGGCCGCTCACGAATACTTTGCGATAGGTGTAGTCATCCGGCTTCAAGCGTGACCATTCGGAGTCCATCGGCATCGCAACCGCATCCGTTTTAAGCGATTGATCGATGCGTTGAAGAAGGGTTTCTTTTTCGTAAAGACGTTCGAGCTGCCAAAAGCCGAGGCCGCAGAGAATGACAAAAGCTATCGCCGAAACAAGTGAAGGAATGAGCAGACGTCGCACAATAAACCCCTTTGCCAGAGATCCTTTTGAGGGATCAGCGTTCAAGCTGACCTTGCTCGGCTTTATGGCGATATTGCGAAGCAATCAGCCATCCTTTGAGCGGTCGCAAAAGACCAAGCGAAACAAACACCGTAAGTGGCAGAAAAATCGCACCGAGCAGCCACAGAGGCGGTTCGTAATTCGCGTCGATGATCAAAGCCGTTCCGACCACAATCGCGCCGGCAATCAGCATGATGAACACGGCCGGACCATCGCCCGAGTCCGCGAATGAATAATCAAGGCCACATACCTCGCATCGCGGCGCGAGATCAATAAAGCCTGCAAAGAGACGACCCTCGCCGCAACGGGGGCAACAGCCTTTGACACCCGCCATAACACCCGCATCGCTCGCGTAAGATTGAGGAGAAGCCATCGGTCATGTCTCCTTCACAAATGAAAAAGGGCGGCTGCAGCCGCCCCTTGAACTTAAAAAATTTCAGCGCTTAGTGGCCGTGGAACGCCGCGCCCCATTGCGATCCCCAAAGATAGATCGACACGAAGAGGAAGAGCCACACCACGTCAACGAAGTGCCAGTACCATGCGGCAAATTCGAAACCGAGATGCTGCTTTGCTGTGAAATGGCCCTTCGACGCGCGGAGCAAGCAGACAGCGAGGAAGATCGTACCAATCAACACATGGAAGCCGTGGAAGCCGGTCGCCATGAAGAAGGTCGCGCCATAGATATTGCCGCCGAATGAGAATGGAGCATGCGCATATTCATAAGCCTGAACGCAGGTGAACAAAGCACCCAGCACAACAGTCAATATGAGGCCCTGCTTCAAGCCCTGACGATCATCATGCAACAAGGCGTGATGCGCCCACGTCACCGTTGTACCCGACGTCAAAAGAATGAGCGTGTTAAGGAGCGGCAAATGCCAAGGATCAAACACTTCGATCCCCGTTGGCGGCCAATGACCGCCTGTAAACGCGTGACGCAAAAATGCTTTCTCTTCGCCGGCATAAATGCTTGAGTCGAAAAAGGCCCAGAACCATGCGACGAAGAACATCACTTCAGACGCAATGAACATGATCATGCCATAGCGATGATGCATCTGCACGATGCGGGTGTGATTGCCCTTGTGCTCGGCTTCATTGACTACATCCGACCACCACGAAAGCATCGTGTAGAGAATGCCGAGAATGCCAACTGTGAAAATAATCGGACCAGCTTTGAGCGTGCCGATGTGAAGACCCTTCATGGTCATGATCGCGCCAACGGCAAAGAGGAAGGCGCTCACCGAGCCGACAAACGGCCAGGGGCTCGGATCGACGATGTGGTAATCGTGGTTTCTTGCGTGCGCGTCGGCCATAGCGAGGTCTCCGGTCTTCTTTGAGGCCCATCCGATGGACCCCAATCATTCGAGGGTTACAATTGCGGTTTAGGCGGCTCTGTCAACTCCGCGACCGGGGTTTTCCGGGCTTTGGAGGGAAAGAAAGTATAAGAAAGCGTGATCGTATCGAGGTTGCTGATGTCTTTGTCAGAGGCCAGCGCCGGATCGACAAAGAAGACAACTGGCACATCGAGCGTTTCGCCCGGCTTCAAAGTGAGGTCGGTAAAGCAGAAACATTGCAGCTTGTTGAAATAGCTGCCAGCAAGATCGGGCTGCACATTATAGGTTGCCTGTGCCGTGACAGGCTCCGATGAATGGTTCGTGATCTTGTAGAAAATCGTCGATGTTTCGCCGATCCTGAGCTTTGTCACCGGTGTCTCGGCCTTGAAGCTCCAATTCAGTCCCGGGGCAACATTGGAATCGAAGCGGACGGAAATCATCTGCGCCAGAGCGCTTGCGGGCGCCGTCGTCGCGACTTGTGTTGTGCCGCCAAAGCCGGTGAGCTGACAGAAAAGACGATAAAGCGGCACCGCCGCATAAGCCGCTCCCACCATCACCACTACAAGCGCACAACACGCAACGAGCGTGGTGCGGTTCGAGGCAGTGCGTGAGGCAACGGCTTCAGACATGGGATCAGATCGGACGATTCATAACATTACCGCCAAGCTTGGCGATGGTGACGATGAAAAACAAAATCACAAGCGCGCCGAGAAACAATCCGAGAGCACGCGAGCGCGCATTACGGCGTTGAACTTCTTCTTCAGTGAGCTCCGGTGGCTGCGGATAGACGCTCATTTCATCAAACTCCACGGCAGGAAAGGAAGAAGCTGTTCGACAAGACGCGCGCCGAACAGGGCGAAAAGATAAAGGATGGATGTACCGAACAAGCGGAACGCTGCTTTGCGCGCTTCATCTCCTTCGCGCTTACGAAAAAGATCATAAGCATAATAAGCGAGCACCACGCCAAAGCCTGTGGCTACGACGAGATACAAAAGCCCGGCATGAGACATCAGAGCAGGCGCCATGCCAACCGGAATAAGGGCAATCGAGTAGAGAAGAATTTGCAACCGCGTCGCGTTAGGTCCCGCAACAACTGGCAGCATCGGCACACCGGCGCGCGCATATTCATTGCTCTTCACGAGCGCGAGCGCCCAGAAATGCGGCGGCGTCCAAACGAAGATCAAAAGAAAATAGAGAAAGCTCTCAAGGCTTACACTGCCCGTTACAGCCATATAACCGATCATGGGCGGGAACGCGCCGGCCGCGCCGCCGATCACGATATTCTGCGCCGTCCAATGTTTGAGCCACATCGTGTAGACAACGACATAAAAGAAAATCGTGAAGGCGAGAAAGGCCGCTGCTTGCCAATTCGCAATGAGGCCCAAAAACAACACGGAGCCGATGGACAATGTCATGCCGAATGCGAGCGCTTCGCCGGGCTTCACAGCACCCGCAGGAATGGGCCGCTTTGATGTGCGGTCCATCAACGCATCAATGCTCGCGTCATACCACATATTCAGGCAACCCGACGCGCCTGCGCCAACAGCAATGGCAAGCAGACTAGCAAAACCGATGATCGGATTGATGGGCCCCGGTGCGGTCAACATGCCGACAAGTGCCGTGAAAATAACGAGCTGCATGACGCGTGGCTTCAAAAGCTCATAATAGTCGCGCGCTGTGCCAAACGCGATCGTCGGCCGCTCTTCATCAAAAGCGGGCGATGATTGATCAAGACGTTCGGCGGCAATCGTCATGGCGAAAAATGGAGTTCCGTAAAGGGAGGGAGCGGGGTTGTCCCCGCTCCGGATCTTTTGCGTGATCAAAACACGGGCGAAACCGCGCCCTATGTTTTTATCAGTGTCCGCTGCCGGAGAAACGCGGCAATGTATCGAACTGGTGATGCGGAGGTGGCGAGCTCAATGTCCATTCGAGCGTCGTAGCACCTTCACCCCATGGATTATTGGCGGCCCGAACCGGGCTCATATAAGCGCGCAGAATGCCATAGAAGAAGATCAGCAAGCCTGCGGCGAAGATATAGGAGCCGTAAGACGAGATACGGTTCCAGCCCGCAAACGCATCCGGATAATCGACATAGTGACGCGGCATGCCCGAGAGCCCGGTGAAATGCATCGGGAAGAAGAGCACATTCGCGCCGATGAAGGCCACCCAGAAATGGAGGATGCCAATCGACTCAGGAATGATACGGCCCGACATTTTCGGGAACCAGTAATAGAAGCCCGCAAAGATCGAGAACACCGCACCAAGCGACAACACGTAATGGAAATGTGCCACAACATAATAAGTGTTGTGAAGATTGCGATCGATACCGGCATTCGCGAGAACGACACCGGTCACACCACCCACTGTGAAGAGGAAGATGAAGCCGATGGCCCATTGCATGGCCGCTGTGAAGCGGATCGAGCCACCCCACATCGTTGCGATCCACGAGAAGATCTTCACGCCGGTAGGCACCGCGATCACCATTGTTGCGAACATAAAGTAACGCTGCGTGTTAAGCGCAAGTCCAGCGGTATACATGTGGTGCGCCCACACGATGAAGCCGACTGCACCAATCGCCACCATCGCATAAGCCATGCCGAGATAGCCGAAGATCGGCTTCTTCGAGAATGTCGAGATGATATGGCTGACAATGCCGAAGCCCGGCAAAATCATGATGTACACTTCAGGGTGACCGAAGAACCAGAAGAGATGCTGATAGAGGATCGGATCACCGCCATTGGCCGGATCAAAGAAGGCCGTGCCGAAATTGCGGTCGGTCAACAACATCGTGATCGCACCAGCGAGAACCGGAAGCGACAGAAGAAGCAAGAAGGCCGTGACAAGAAGCGCCCACGCAAAGAGCGGCATCTTATGCATAGTCATGCCCGGCGCGCGCATATTCAAAATCGTCGTGATGAAATTGATTGCGCCCAAGATCGACGATGCCCCCGCCAAGTGAAGCGAGAGAATACCGAAATCAAGTGCAGGGCCCGGATGACCCATCGTCGCGAGCGGCGGATAAACTGTCCAACCGCCACCGAAGCCGTTCGAACCAGGCGCGCCTTCAACGAAGAGCGAAATGCCCAACAGAGCAAAGGCAGCAGGCAACAACCAGAACGAAATATTGTTCATGCGCGGGAAGGCCATATCCGGCGCGCCAATCATCAGTGGCACGAACCAGTTGCCGAAACCGCCGATGACAGCGGGCATCACCACGAAGAACACCATGATGAGGCCGTGACCTGTCACGAACACATTATAGGTCTGCGGATTGGTGAAATATTGAAGGCCCGGCTCTTGAAGCTCGAGACGCATCGCGATGGAGAGGAAGCCACCGACCAGACCCGCGATGATCGCGAAAATCAAATACATCGTGCCGATGTCTTTGTGATTGGTCGACATGACCCAACGCTTCCAACCCGTCGGGTCGCCATGGTGGGTATCATGAGAAGTCGCTGCGTGTGCCATTCGTTTGTTCCTAAGGATCACTGATTGTCCCTGAGCGGCGGAGCCCGCCGCTCGGCTTCACTCAATTGAATTATTCATTCGCTGCGAGAGCGATCGGCTGAGCGTCATTCGAAGCAAATTTCTTTTTCGCTTCCGTGAGCCAGGCCGCATATTTGTCTGCGCTCACAATACGCACCGCAATCGGCATGTAAGCGTGATTGGCACCGCACAACCGTGAGCACTGACCGTAATACATGCCTTCCTTATCCGTCTTGAACCATGTCTGATTCAAACGGCCCGGCACGGCGTCCATACGCACGCCGAAAGACGGGATCGCGAAATTGTGAATGACGTCCGCACCCACAACTTGAACAACGATTGTCTTGCCCGCAGGAAGAACAAGTTCGTTATCAACCGCGAGTAATGCCGGCTGATTGGCTTTCACCGCATCTTCAGGCGGAAGCATGTAGGAGTCGAAAACAAAACCGCCGCCTTGATCTTCCGGATATTCGTAAGACCAATACCATTGATGCGCGACCGCTTTCACGGTGATGTCCGCCTTCGGCAATTGGATCTGCATCGTCAAAAGACGGAACGATGGAATAGAGATAGCGACGAGAATGAGCGCGGGAATAAGCGTCCAGGCAATTTCAAGTCCAGTATGATGAGTGGTCTTGGAGGGAACCGGATTGGCCTTCTCGTTGAACCGCACCACAACGATGACGAGCAACAACAGAACAAAGGCCGAGATCAACCCGATCACAATATTCACACTATTATGCAGCGTGCCCAAAAACTCGGCCATTTCAGTGACCGGGGTCTGCATATTCATCTGCCACGGGCTCGGCTGTCCGGTTCCGGCAAAAGCGGCGCCCGCAAAGCAGGCCGACAGCAGAACGGCGAGGGTGGCGCCGAAATTCCTACGGGTCATGATCGTGTCTTCTCCATCCAGGCGCGGGAGGCATCTGTTATAAGGGTCGCGGACATCAGAATCTTACCGACTCTTGTGCCCGGACTGCGCCGCCCGCCCCCCAAAAATCACAAACAAAGACGGCGCGCAACGTCTGGTCGAATTAAAATGCGGGTTTTCTATCAAAAGACTTAAGAGATATGACCAAATCGGGTCGATTTGGACCGACCATAATTTGACAGGGCCAAGCTTGCCGCCTTAGGTGGCGAGGCAGCCGCAACGCATGCGGCAGGCGGGAGTTTTTGATGGTCAAATCTTGGTTTCGAGGGGCTCTATTCGCCCTCTTGACCCTAAATCCGGCAGGTTTCGCCTGGGCTGCCAGCCCCGCTGCGACCCCGGCAACGCCGGACCCTGCAATCCGCGGTCAATATGGAGACTGGGTTCTTCGCTGTGATGCGGCTACCGGATCGACCGCGGAGCAATGTGTTTTGGTCCAAAATGTCTATGCCGAGGGCAAACCGGACATCCAACTCGTCGTCGTGATCCTAAAAGCACCCGATGGCGGTCATCTTTTGCGCGTCGTTGTGCCGCTGGGGATTATTCTTCCGGCAGGCCTCGGCCTCAAGATTGACGGGACCGATATTGGCAAAACCGGCTTCATGCGTTGCTTGGCCAATGGCTGCATGGCCGAAGTGTCAATGGATGACGGTCTGATTGGCCGGTTCAGCACTGGTTCAACCGCACTTTTCATTATTTTCCCGACGCCAGGCGAAGGAACAGGTATTCCGATTCCGCTCGCCGGTTTCGCCAATGGTCTTGCAAGACTGCCCTGATCATCCGATCTGAGAGCAGAAACCAGATTCAGGGAGGACCCCATGCCCTTCAAGCCCACACAATCTTTAAGTCTCATTGCCGCTTTGTCTCTCGGCCTCGCCGGATGCATGAGCTCCGGCGGATCACAAAGTCCGGCCGGCGCGGGCGGCTCATCGCTCTTCTCGAACTGGTTCGCGGCCCAGAAGACGGAGCCCGCGCAGCAAGCCGTGGCCGAGGCGGCCGAATCGGACGTGCCCTGCCCCAAAGTTGACATTCGCGAAGGTGGCTCAACTTTACGTCAAGGCAAAGGTAGCGATGTCACTGTCCAGTTTTCATTGCGCGATGTGGTCCGCGAATGTTCAGCCGGGAAAAATGGCGCGATTGTCATGAAAATCGGCGTTGAAGGCATAGCGGTGATCGGAACAGCCGGAAAACCGGGCGGCGTTTCCGCGCCGCTGATCATTACCGCCACTAAGGGTGAGAAGGTGGTCTCCTCCAAAACCATCACGCTGAAAACAACCATTCCGGCCGACGAGAATCAGGCGCAGTTCCGGATGATTGATCAAGGTTTCACGCTGCCTGCCGGCTCGGACGATGCCGACGTAACGATTGGTTTTAAAGGCTAAACCGTTCAACACGACAACGCCGGTTGACAGGGTCCGGCACTCGGGTCACATTTCAGACGCTGCATATCTCTCGCGGAAGAAGCCGGAAAGTTGATTAGCGACTGCCCCGGTGCCGAAGGCGCAACCGCCCCGGAAACGCTCAGGCCAAAGGACCGCGGAGAGTTGGCACTCTGGAAAGCGGATCGCCCGCAAGGACGATCCCACCGACGGGCGTAACCGTTTCTGAAGTGGTCGAAGCCGACCACATGAAACGGGAAATCTCTCAGGTCATCGGACAGAGGGGGCACTCTCCGGATCATCCCGATCCGGACGATGTGCGTTCTTGTCCGGAGACTTTTGATGACCGACCCTGCCTCAGCACCTACTAAACGCACACCGCTTTATGATTTGCACGTTGCCCTTGGCGCGCGCATGGTTCCCTTTGCGGGCTATGACATGCCCGTGCAATATCCGACGGGTATTCTGACCGAACATCAATGGACGCGCACCGAAGCGGGGCTCTTTGATGTGTCCCATATGGGGCAGTGCTTTCTGATCGGCGCGGATCATGAGACAACAGCGCGCGCGCTTGAAGCGCTCATCCCCGCCGACATTGTTAATCTGAAGCCCGGACAACAGCGCTATTCACAATTACTCACTGAGGATGGTGGCATTCTCGATGACATCATGGTCACGCGTTCAGCCTTGCCGGAAGAAGACGGCACGCTGATGGTTGTGGTGAATGCCGGATGCAAAGATCAAGATTTCGCGCATCTCAAAGCGCAACTTCCATCTCCTATCAAACTCATTCTCGCGCCGCATCGCGCCTTGCTCGCATTGCAAGGACCAAAAGCGGCAAGTGTGCTCGCGCGCTTCGCGCCCGAAGTCGCGACCATGCCCTTCATGAGTGCGCTCTCAACAAAGATTGATGGTGTGCCGGTTCATATTTCGCGCTCGGGCTACTCAGGCGAAGACGGTTACGAGATTTCAATTAACGAAGACAAAGTGCGCGGCCTTGCTGATCGCTTACTGAAAGAAAGCGAGGTAAAACCCATTGGTTTGGGTGCGCGTGATTCTTTACGCCTCGAAGCAGGGCTTTGCCTCTATGGCCATGAGCTTGACCTCACAACATCGCCTGTTGAAGCCAATATCCAATGGTCGATTCAAAAGCGTCGTCGCGAAGAAGGCGGCTTTCCAGGCTATGAGCGCGTGAAGCGCGAACTCGCTGAAGGTCCGCAACGTAAACGCGTGGGCATCAAGCCGGAAGGCCGCGCGCCAGCTCGCGAAGGCACCGAGATTCATGATGCAGCGGGCAATAGAATTGGCGTTGTAACATCAGGCGGATTCGGCCCGACGCTGAATGGCCCCTGCGCGATGGGTTATGTCGACACGGCTCATTCTGCTGTCGGAACGCGCGTATCGTTGATCGTGCGCGGCACCGCAATGCCTGCTGAAATTACCACAATGCCCTTTGTGCCGAACCGCTTCTATCGCGGCTAAAATTTCATACGACTTACGACCATACTACAAAAAAAAAGAAAGGAACATCCGATGGGAAATACGCACTACACAAAAGACCATGAATATGTCCGCATTGATGGCGATATCGCAACATTCGGCATCACTGATTATGCACAAAGTCAATTAGGCGATGTTGTGTTTGTCGAAGTGCCGAAAGTCGGCGCGCATTTGAAACAAGGCGCAGAAGCGGCCGTTGTTGAAAGCGTGAAAGCGGCGAGCGAAGTCTATGCACCGGTTTCTGGCGAAGTGATCGAATCAAACGCAGCGCTTGAAGGCACACCCGCCACCGTCAATGAAGATCCGGAAGGCAAAGGCTGGTTCGGCAAAATCAAACTCTCGAACACAAGCGAACTCGACGCTTTGATGAGTGAAGCCGATTACAAAGCCTATCTGTCAACGCTCTGATTGCCCTTTTCCCTTTCAAAGGATCATAAGCTCATGCGTTATTTACCTCTCTCAGCCGATGACCGCAGCGATATGCTGGCGCGGGTTGGCGTCGATCATATCGACAAACTCTTTGCAGATATTCCACGCGATAAACTTCTCGATAAAGTTCTACCTCTTCCCCTTTCAAAAGGTGAGCTTGAGGTAGAGCGCATCCTGTCAAAAATGGCATCGCGCAACAAATCAGCATCAAGCGGGCCATTTTTTGTGGGTGCAGGTGCTTATAAACACCATGTGCCCGCAACCGTTGATCATCTGATTCAACGCTCTGAATTTTTGACGAGCTACACACCCTATCAGCCGGAAATTGCACAGGGCACGCTGCAATATCTTTTCGAGTTCCAGACGCAAGTTGCCGCGCTGACGGGCATGGATGTCGCCAATGCCTCAATGTATGACGGCTCGACCGGCACCGGCGAAGCGGTGTTGATGGCGCATCGCATCACCAAGCGCAATAAGGCGGTGCTCTCCGGTGGTCTTCATCCTCATTATGGCGATGTCGTGCGCACCTTGTCCGAGATGGCCAATGCCGAAGTCGTGACGTTAAAGCCTGATCTGCAGGCGAAAGAAGATCTGATCGCCGCGATTGATGACACCGTGTCCTGCGTTGTCGTGCAATCGCCTGATGTGTTCGGCACGTTGCGCGATTTGAAACCCATAGCAGACGCGTGTCATGCGAAAGGCGCGTTGCTGATTACTGTCTTTACGGAAGTGATTTCACTCGGTCTTGTGGCCTCCCCCGGCGAACAAGGTGCCGACATTGTTGTTGGTGAAGGGCAATCGATTGGTAATGCCTTGAACTTTGGTGGGCCCTATGTCGGGCTTTTTGCTACAAAGACGCAATATATTCGCAATATGCCGGGACGCCTTTGCGGTGAAACGGTGGATGCAGAAGGCAAACGCGGCTTTGTGTTGACGCTCTCGACCCGCGAGCAACATATTCGCCGCGAAAAGGCGACATCGAATATCTGCACCAATTCGGGACTCTGTACGCTCGCTTTCACAATTCACATGAGCTTGCTCGGCGAGAAGGGTTTGCGGGCTTTGGCAGAGGTTAATCACGCCAATGCGGTCATGCTTGCCGATAAACTCGCCAAGCTTCCGCATGTCGAAGTGATCAATGAGCAATTCTTCAACGAGATCTCGATTCGCTTGAAAGGCGACGCGACAAAGATTGTCGATCGCTTGGCGCATCACGGCATCATGGCAGGCGTGCCAGCAGCGCGTCTCTTCCCCCATCAGGGACTCGATGATGTGCTCATCATTGCCAATACCGAAGTCAACACAGATGAAGATCGCGATGCCCTTGTGGCCGCATTGAAGGAGGCGATGTGATGTTAAATCGTCAAGGACGTCCCACAACACCGTCACATGACACAAATGTCGTGCATAAAACATTCACGGGCAATAAAGCGCTTCAACAAATCGAGCCGTTGATTTTCGAAATCGGCAGCACCGATCAAACCGGAGTCGATATCGACGCGCCGGCGCCGCATCACAAAAAACTCGGAAAATTCGAACGTAAATCTCCGATTGGTTTACCCGGTTTGTCCGAGCCAGAAACGATGCGCCATTATGTGCGCTTGTCGCAAAAAAACTACGGCATTGATTCAGGTCTCTTTCCTCTTGGCTCATGCACAATGAAACATAATCCGCGCCTGAATGAAAAAATGGCACGCTTGCCGGGTTTTTCGGATGTGCATCCGTTGCAACCGCAATCGACGGTTCAAGGCGCCCTTGAATTGATGGATACGCTGGCACATTGGCTTGTGACTCTCACCGGCATGGATGCGGTGGCGATGTCACCGAAAGCCGGTGCGCATGGTGAACTCTGCGGGTTGATGGCGATTAAAGCCGCGATCATCGCACGCGGTGAAGAAGCGACACGCAAAGTGGTGCTCGTGCCTGATTCTGCTCATGGAACGAACCCCGCGACGGCGGCACTCATCCACTTTGAAGTACGTTCCGTGCCGGTGCGCGAGGATGGAACGGTTGATCCGCATGTTGTGGCTTCGCTTGCGGGCCCCGATACGGCCGCGATCATGCTGACAAATCCGAACACATGCGGATTGTTCGAGAAAGATGTCGTCGCCATTGCTGAAGCGATTCACAAAGCTGGGGGCTATTTCTATGCCGATGGCGCGAATTTCAACGCGATTGTTGGCAAAGCGCGACCCGGCGATCTTGGTGTCGATGCGATGCATATCAATCTGCACAAGACGTTCTCAACGCCCCATGGTGGTGGCGGGCCAGGCGCCGGTCCGGTCGTGTTGTCAGAACGCTTGGCGCCGTTTGCACCGGTTCCCTTCATCCGCAAAACGGATGAAGGGCTTCAACTTGTTGAAGATGAATCGGAAGCCAAACACCATGGCGCGCATCCGTTTGGCCGCATGACAGCGTTTCATGGTCAAATGGGCATGTATGTGCGCGCCTTGTCTTACATGCTCTCGCATGGCGCGGATGGTATGAAGCAGGCGTCGGAAGATGCGGTGTTAAATGCCAATTATGTGCGCGCCTGCCTTGCGGATCTCATGTCCCTGCCCTTCGGCAACAAGCCGTGCATGCATGAAGTCTTGTTCGATGACACATGGCTCAAAGACACAGGCATCTCGACGCTCGATTTCGCGAAAGCCATGATCGATGAGGGCTATCATCCGATGACGATGTATTTCCCGCTCGTCGTGCATGGGGCGATGTTGATTGAACCGACGGAAAGCGAAAGCCGCGCCTCGCTTGATCTCTTCATCGCAACCTTGCGCGATCTCGCAATTGCCGCGAAACGTGGCGACACCGAACGCTTTACCGGCGCGCCCTATCATGCGCCGCTGCGTCGTTTGGATGAAACGCGTGCGGCCCGCTCGCCGGTTCTAAAATGGACGCCGCCGCAGCCTATTCTCGAGGCAGCGGAATAATCGACACAACGATATCAGGACGGAGGGGCGGCCCAAAGCTTGCCCCTCCCCTAAGACCGAATCGCAGGCTAGAGTGCTGCGGTCATGGCTGAAAAACCCGAAACCAATCTTGCGGAATGGTCCGTCTCCGAACTCTCGGGCGCGTTAAAGCGCATGCTTGAGGGTGAATTCGGCCATGTGCGCATTCGTGGCGAAGTAACGGGCTATCGCGGCCCCCATTCCTCGGGTCATGTTTATTTCTCGATCAAGGATGCAACGGCAAAAATTGATGCCGTGATCTGGAAAGGTGTTTTCGGTCGCATGCGCTTTCGTCCCGAAGAGGGGCTCGAAGTGATCGCCACCGGCAAAGTCACATCTTATCCGCTGAAATCGAGTTATCAGATCGTTATCGATTCAATGGAGCCCGCCGGTGTTGGCGCGCTTCTCGCGCAACTTGATGAAAGGCGCCGCCGCCTCGAAGCGGAAGGTCTCTTCGATCCGGCGCGCAAACAGCTTCTGCCGTTTCTGCCTCAAATCATCGGCGTTGTGACATCGCCGACGGGTGCCGTGATCCGCGATATTCTTCATCGTCTCGATGATCGCTTCCCGCGTCACGTAATCGTGTGGCCTGTGCGCGTGCAAGGTGAAGGCAGCGCTGAAGAAATCGCACGCGCGATTGAAGGCTTCAACGCCTTGCCGGAAGGCGGTGCAATTCCAAAACCTGATTTGTTGATTGTCGCGCGCGGGGGCGGATCGCTTGAAGATCTCTGGAGCTTCAATGAAGAGATCGTTGTGCGCGCAGCAGCGAACAGCATGATTCCGCTTATTGCTGCGGTGGGTCACGAAACCGATACGACGCTTATTGATTTCGCTGCTGATAGACGCGCGCCCACACCAACAGGTGCTGCAGAAATGGCCGTACCCGTGCGGCTCGATCTTATGACGCAAACCAATGATCTCGGACGCCGCAACGCGCTCTCCGCGCGGCGCTTGCTCGATAGACGCAAAGCCGATTTACGCGCGGCCTTCCGCGCCCTGCCTTCACCGGATGCGCTTGTCGCTATTCCCCGCCAAAGACTCGATCTTGCGAGTGAACGTCTGGGGCGTGGACTTGAACGCAACGCGGCACGCCATCGCGCGCGCCTCACGGATTTGTCGCGGCGCTTATTGAAGCTCTCGCCGCAAGCACGGCTCTTTGGCTATCGCGCTCATATTGGCGGATTACAGGGGCGGCTAAGCGCGGCGCGCGGGGCTATTCTCAGAGCCGAACAGCAACGGCTCACCCGCGAGCGTGAAAAGCTCGTTGAACTTTCCGCGCGGGCCCGCAAAGGGCTTGATCGGATTTTTGAACGGAAACGCACACGACTTCTCGGTTTGGCGCCGCTTTTGAAGAGCTTGTCTTACCAAGGCGTTCTCGAACGTGGGTTTGCGCTGGTGATCGACGCCAAGGGCGCGCCTATTCGCGCGGCCAAAGCCATTAAACCGGGCGATGAAATGGCACTTCGCTTTGCCGATGGCACCATCGATGCGATTGCGAAAAGCAAACCAAAAGCGTAAAGATACGAGACCATGTTGAACCGGATCGACCCCTCAGTCTCGCGCGATGAAGCCGTTGTCGAATTTCTCGACGGCGATTTTCGTGTCATTAAACCCGGAAAATTCGTGCGTTGCGCCATCACCAAAGAGCCCATCCCGCTCGACGAACTGCGCTATTGGAATGTCGCACGCCAAGAAGCCTATGCAAGCCGCGATGCAGTGCTGATAGGCATGGGCGTGAAGGCAAGCCCCTAAATCAACCTGCTTTTCAAAATTTTTATAAGCGCTTCTTCGTGATCGAAGACGAGCGTAACCGGCAAGACCGCAATCTTGTCTGCAAGATCGGGCGCAGCCGCAACAACGCGCACATGATCTTTCACCGTTGTCAGGGGCAAAGCATGAAGACGACGCGCTTCGGCGATAAGACGCTCAACCTCGATGCGTGAGAAGAGATGGTGATCCGGGAAGGACTCCATCTTTGTCACTTTCACACCACAGTCGCGTAATGTCTGCTCGAATTTTTCAGGCCGCCCAATGCCGCAAAAAGCATAAACAGATCGCCCTTTGAGCGCATCAGCCATTCCGGCATCAGGAACGAGATTTGCCCGCATCAATCGATCATTGAACGCGTGCACGATAGTATCAGGCGCTTGCCCGCCAACACTCACGCATAAATCAACAAGAGGGATTTGAGCTTTAAGGGGCGCGCGTAAAGGACCCGCAGGTAAACATAATCCATTACCGATGCCTTGGCCTGCATCGATGACAGCAATCGTCAGATCTTTTTGCAAAGAGGGATTCTGCATCCCGTCATCCATAATGATCACGCTGCCATGCTTTGCAGACAGCATCGCACCCGCAACGCGATCATGAGCGACGATGGTTGGTGCAACAGCGGCAAGCAAAAGCGGCTCATCCCCCACATCATGCGGGCCATGCTTTACACCATCAACAAGCACGGGGCCGGAGAGAGCGCCACCATGACCGCGGCTGAGAAAGACGGGCTTCTCACCTTGCGCTTTCAAGAGCGTCGCAAGCGCAAGAGCGACTGGGGTTTTGCCCGCACCACCGGCCACGAAATTGCCGACACAGATTAAGGGACACGGTGCTTTCACACCTTTTTGGGCCATACGCGACGCTGCGACCGCTCCATATAATCCGGCAAGAGGCGATAACAGATGCGCAACAACGCCCGGCTCTCTCCACCAAAAAGCCGGCGCTTTCATCATGGCCGATTCCCAAGATGCATTTTTAAAAGATAGGGCGCGATCTCATGCATTGTGCGTCGAAGCGCACCACCGATGGCGGTCACCGCATTCATACCGCGTTCCGCCACATCATCACGCGAATCACCATCATGGATTAGATGATCAAGCGTAGCGGCGAGATCATCGGCGCTATTGATTTGGTAGGCACCACCCCCTTGTTCGAGTGCGGCATAGACTTCGGTGAAATTGTGAATATGCGGACCATGAATCAATGCCGCGCCAAGCTTTGCCGGTTCAATTGGATTCTGTCCGCCATGCGGCACGAGCGATCCACCGAGAAACACAATCGGTGCGACACGATAAAATAATCCCATCTCGCCAATTGTATCTGCGATATAAATATCAGTAGCACTATCGGGTTGCAGACCCAATGACCGTTGCGAGCCGCGCAATCCCGCACGCGCCGTCGCCGCAAAAATTTCACGACCCCGTTCAGGATGGCGCGGTGCGATGATGGTCAAAAGATCGGGATAAGTGGCAGCAAGTCTACGATGCGCTTCGATAGCAAAAAGTTCTTCGCCCGCATGGGTTGACGCCGCAAGCCATACCGGACGCCCGCCAATCAATTCATTCATGCTCGCAAGGGCGGCCGGCGATGCCGGTGGCGGTACTGAATCAAATTTCAAATTGCCCGTTACAGTCACACGCGGGGCACCGAGCCTCACAAGGCGCTCCGCATCACCCTGCGATTGCGCGAGACAAAGATCAAAGCGCGTGAAGAGATAATGCGCGAGTGAGCGCATCTTGTTCCAGCGTCTAAAACTACGCGGCGACATCCGCGCATTCACAAGCACAAGCGGAATATTGCGACGATGCGCCTGACAAATCATATTCGGCCAAATTTCGGACTCGGCAAAAATTGCAAGATCCGGTCGCCAATGATCAAGAAAACGATCCACATAGCTCGATACATCAAGCGGCATATATTGATGCGTCGATCCTTCGGGCAAACGACGCGCCAAAACTTGTGCCGATGTAACGGTGCCTGACGTGACAACAACCGAATAATCCTGCGCCGCCAAGGCTTCGATGATGGGGAGAAGCGAAAGACTTTCGCCGACACTCGCACCATGAACCCACACAAGCGGACCAGAAGGACGACTGCGTGTTGCTTCACCACGTCTCTCACCAAGCCGCGTGCGATCTTCTTTGTTTCGGCGCGAACGCTCAAGCAACATCATATGCGCGATAGGTCGCGCACCATCAGTCAATGCGCGATAGACTCTATAACTGAAAGGTTCGGCTTTCATATGCGATTAGCCCGCAAGCCACGACCCGGATCAACGGTACCGAGAAAAGCATAAGCGCGATCATGCATCGCATCGAGGTCGCGCTCAAGCTGCAGCCGGACTTGTTCTTGCGTTTCAGCATCGGCATCACGGTCAATGGTAATCGCATTACCAACTGCAATGGCACCGCGACCAAAGGGAAGACAAATGCTCGTGCGATCCCAATTGTTAAGATCGATGCGGCGCGAGGTCGCCACACAGAATGGACGAATAGGACGACCCGACAAACGTGCCAAGGCGATAATGCCCTGCACCGCAACGCGCGCGGTCTTGGGCGCATCGGGCGTTATCGCTACAATATAGCCTTCATCAAGCGCGCCAATCATGGCACGCAATCCTGCTGCACCGCCTTTTTCATTTTTCTGCTTTTGTGAACCACCCGAAGCGCGAATAGGCGTCATGCCCATGCGCTCACAGGCTTCAGCAATGACGGCACCATCACCATGCCGCGTGATGAGCACCGCGACTTTTGCACCCTCCCAAATCGCAAGAGGGATCATAAAATTTTGTCCGTGCCAAATCGCGCAAATAAAAGAATCTTCGCGTTTCAGCGTTTCAACAATATCGGGATCAAGCCATGTAATTCGTGTCGTTGCACGAACAAATTTAAAATAGCCCGCAAGAACCGCCCCGATTGCAGCTTGAATACGCGGGTAGCGGGCGATCCGTTTCAACATCAGAAAATAAACAATCGATGCTCAGTGCTTATCGTCGACCGAAGAACGCGGATCGAGCAAACGGTGAAGATGTACAACAAAGTAACGCATATGAGCATTGTCGACCGTTGCCTGTGCTTTGGCTTTCCATGCCGCATGCGCAGACGCATAATTCGGGAAAATGCCGACAATGTCGAGTTTTGAGAGATCGGTGAAATCCATACCATCGAGATCCACAAGTTCACCGCCGAAAACGAGATGGAGCAATTGCTTGCCCTGTGCGGGAGATGTAGTCGCAGACATCGGTCGGTCCTTTCTCAATTACTCAATTATTTGCGGCATGGGCCTAATTTGTAATTAAGGCCCTACCCGAACAGCGTGGGCAGGACATGCCGCACCGCAGCATCAAGTGCAAGCCCCGCAAAAAGGAGGAGGCCGGCATTGCGGTTTGATCGGAAAAGCCGGAGCGCCAAAGCCCCGTCCTCAAGCCGGATTTTCAACGCCTGAGAAAAGAGATGTGCCGAAAACGCTGCGCCCGCCCCATAAGCGACCCACCCCGCACCGGCGGTAAAAATCGCTACAAATGTGAAAATAGTGGTGAGTCCGTAGAATATACCAACCGCCAAGGGGGTTTTTGAGCCAAAAAGGCGGGCTGTCGAGCGAATACCGGCAATCGCATCATCCTCAATATCTTGGACAGCATAGATTGTATCGTAGCCCATCGTCCAAGCGATGGCTGCGCCATAAAGCCAGAGGGCGGGCGCGGCGAGCGCGCCCTCAGCCGTCGCCCATCCCATCAACGCCCCCCATGAAAATGCGAGGCCGAGCACCGCCTGCGGCCATGAGGTGATCCGCTTCATAAAGGGATAAATGAGCACCGGCAGAATCGAGAGAAATCCGAGCCCGATTGCAAAATGATTGAAAGACAAAAGAACGAATAGTCCAACCAAACATTGCAACGCGCAAAAAAGCGCTGCGGCTTTCACACTGATCTGACCCGAAGCAATCGGACGAGACCGTGTGCGCGCGACACGCGCATCGAGATCGCGATCGACAATGTCATTGTAAGTCGAACCGGCGCCACGCATGGCAACCGCTCCGATCAATAACAACGCAAGATCAGAAAGTGAAGGAGCGCTCTTGCCTTGATAAATCGCGACAAGTGCTGCTGACCACCAACAAGGGAGAACCAGCAACCACCATCCGATTGGACGATCGATACGCGCTAATCTTAAATAAGGGCGAGCCCATAGCGGCGCAGAGTGATCAACCCAATTCCCGCGTTGCGCATCGGGAATTGCGCGGTCCATCAAATCATTCATGCGTTAGAGAGCACCCTGCGGCAATTTCATTTCACCGCCAACAATTCCATCACCACCACCAAAAGGCGCGGGTGCACCGCCACCATTTTTCTGCGCCTTTTTCATATCCGCTGCGGCTTTACAGGCGTTTTTCTTACCCGTGTCGATGTCGTTTTGTTGGCTCTTCAAACTCGCAGCAAGGTCTTCGGGCGCGCGGCACCATGCGCCGTCGCGCTCAACAGCCGCTGTCGCTGTGACATTGATCTTTGATAACTTTGTGAAAGTCGCGCAGGCTTGATCAGCCGTCGGCTTTTTCTCGCGATAGGCTTGGACTTCTTGAATAATCTGCGCACGGCCCGTGAGAACTTTACCCAAAGCCTGACAGGGATCATCAGCGGAGGACGCAACAGAACCGAATGACGCACTCATCAAAGCGGCCATTAAAACAAGGCCTGCTCTACTTGATTTCAGCCCTACTGCCCGCATTCTAATCCGCCCCTTGCGATGGTTCGCCTGCGGAAAGCCTCTATCAGCTTCGCCGCCCTTCAATCAATCGATAGCGAAAAACCCTTTACAGGCCCTTTATGGCGACGGTATGGCCCCAGATGGGGGGCTTTAACCCTTGCAAGCGGAGAACCACGCGTGCCCGATTATGATTTCAGGACTCCGCGGCTCTTCGTCGAGAGCGCTTTGCGGGCCGACGATACGTTGACGCTTGAGCGCGAGCAGAGCCATTATCTCATCCACGTACTTCGGCTACAGCCGGATGATGCGGTGCTGATTTTCAATGGGAAAGACGGCGAATTTCTCGCGCGGATCGCTGAAACGAGCAAAAAAGACGCAAAACTAGCCGTTATCCGCCAAACGCGGCCGCAACCATCGCGGGGACGGATCGAATTCCTGTTCGCGCCGTTGAAACAGGCTAGGCTTGATTACCTCGTCCAAAAGGCGGTTGAAATGGGGGCCGACAGGGTTGGCCCGGTGATCACCCAGCACACGCAGGTGACCCGCCTTAACCGCGACCGACTCTTCGCCAATATGATCGAAGCGGCCGAACAATGCGGCATTCTCGCTGTCCCCGAGCTTCTGCCCGCGCGCAAGCTCGACACCGTTCTCGAGTCCTGGGAAGCCGACCGCACATTGATCTTCTGCGATGAGCGCGCCGAGATTGCCAATCCGCTGGCTGCCTTGCAAAAACCGGCGAAGGGTCCTGTCTCTGTCCTGATCGGGCCAGAGGGCGGCTTCTCCGCCGAGGAACGACAAAAAATATTGAAAATTCAGTCTGTTATCGCTTTATCCCTTGGTCCGCGTATTTTACGAGCCGATACAGCAGCTGTTGCTGCGCTTGCGCTTGTGCAAGCCACTTTGGGTGACTTCGGGTGAAACGGATTGCACTGCAGCATCTTAGCCCCTAAGGAGCCTGTCCCGGGCGCTTGGCTCGGGATGCTTTTGAAAGGCGCCCATGGCCCGCGACATTTCCGATGAGACCCCAATTGAGAGCCGCGACACGCTGATCGCCTATCTCGAAGCGGGTTCGAAGCCGAAAGACGCGTTTCGCATCGGCACGGAACATGAAAAATTTCCGTTCCGTCCGAAGACCCATGCGCCGGTGCCTTATGAAGGCACAAAAGGAATCGAAGCGCTGCTGCTCTCGATGCAGGATCGCACCAGTTGGGATCCGATCCACGACAAAGACAAAATCATCGGCCTTTTCGATCCGAAAGGGGGCGGGGCCATCTCGCTTGAACCTGGTGGACAATTCGAATTGTCAGGTGCGGCGGTTAAATCCCTGCATGAAACATCGGACGAACTCGATCAGCATTTCAAAGATGTCTTCGCCGCAGGTGAAGAGTTAGATATCGCCTTTCTGGGCCTCGGTATGAGTCCGCAATGGACGCGTGCGGAAACGCCCACCATGCCGAAGAGCCGTTATGCGATCATGACGCGCTATATGCCGAAAGTCGGCAAGCTCGGTCTCGATATGATGTATCGCACATCGACCGTGCAGGTGAACCTCGATTTCTCATCTGAAGCGGATATGGTTTTGAAACTCAAAACCTCTGTGGCTTTGCAACCGATTGCTACGGCGCTGTTTGCGAATTCGCCTTTCACTGAAGGGCAATTGAACGGTTTCAAATCGATGCGTTCGGCGATCTGGCTTGATACGGATCGTGACCGCACGGGCATGATGCCTTTCGCCTTTGAAAGCGGGATGGGTTTTGAACGTTATGCGGACTGGGCACTCGATGTGCCGATGTATTTCTTGAAACGCGGCAATGATTATATCGATGTCGCGGGCACATCATTCCGCGATCTAATGGCTGGAAAACATCCGGCTGTACCCGGTGAAAGACCTGTGCTTTCCGATTGGGTCAATCATCTATCCACAATATTCCCGGAAGTGCGTTTGAAGCGTTATCTTGAAATGCGCGGCGCCGATGCCGGATCAAAACCCATGCTCAATGCGCTTTCCGCTTTTTGGGTAGGCTTGCTTTATGATCAAACCGCGTTAGACGCCGCATGGGATGTTGCGAAATCATGGACGCTCGAAGAGCGTGAGATGTTGCGCCGTGAAACACCGAAAGGCGCGCTTGAAACAAGTATTCGCCGTATGTCGGTTGCGAATGTTGCCAAAGAGCTTGTGAAGATCGCCGAATATGGTCTCGATCGCCGCGCGCTTAAAAACGCCAAAGGCGATAATGAGACTCTTTTTCTCGAACCTCTGCGTGACCTTCTTGCGCGTGGGAAAACACAAGCTGACGAACTCATCACACTCTTCTCGAATGACTGGAAACGTGACGTCACGCCCGTCTTCGACTATGCGCGCTATCGCTAACGCGCGAAGAAGCGTTTACTTCTTGAACATATCCTGCATGGCTTTGAGATAGTCGGCTTGGGCTGATTGTCCGGCCTTCACGAAGCTCTCGAACATTTGCATGCCCAGTTTCGAGGGATCTTGCGTGGATACGGTTTCTTTCTCTTTATCAGGCGCTAAACCCATCATCGCCGCCATCATACCACCAATCGCTTCACCCATGGCATGTCCCATGTCATCGCCTGATGGAGCCTTACTTGCTGTATTTGAAAATTGATTGGCTGCTGTCGCAAAGCCACTCGCAAATGCCGGCATGATGTCATTGAAAAACGCTTCATTCATGCCTGATAGCGCGGCGGCCTGTCGGGCAACCGCCCGCTTGATTTCTGTTGACGAGAAAAAACTCTCGAATGGATTGCCGACGGGTGGACGTCCCGCGCCGAATACTGTCTGCGCAAATCCATTCATCATGGTTGCTGGCATCAAAGCTTCAAGCGCGCGATGCATATCGGAATCGCCCAAGCCCAATCGCCGCGCCACATCGCGCATGGCTTCCGTGCCTTCGACAATTTTCAACCATTCCTGATAGGTCATCATCGGCTCGCCCTCCCCTTAGCGCTTTTATCTTACGCTTACGATAACGCTTCTTTGTCCCACCGCTTTGCGATGCGATCGACCACCTTGTAAGCAGCCCACACGCCCGCGACACCGAAAAACACAGCACCCAGTGCTTGACCAGCGAGCGCGCCTTTCGCGCCATACCATTCAGCGCCAAGAAGCGCGAAAGGTACGGTACCAATGGTTGATTTTCCCCAATTGAACGCGGTTGCCAAAGCAGGCGCACCGAGATTGTTGAAGGATGCATTCGCGACAAACAACGCGCCGTGGAAAATCCAGCTACCCGCAATGAAAAAGCAAAAATAGGTGATTAGATCAGCCGTTTCGGCGCTCACATGGAAAATGAATGATATTTCTTTATGCGCCAAAGCGAGTATCGCCCAAGCAGCAACGATGCTGATGGTTGAAAACGATAATCCATCAGTCAATGTCATACGCACACGCGCAATATTTCGTGCGCCGAGATTTTGCCCGATGATCGGACCTATCGCTCCCGAAAGCGCAAAAACCGAACCAAACGCAACCGGAATCAGCCGCGTCACAATCGCATTCGCGGCAACGGCTTCATCGCCATAGGGGGCCAGCACCGCCGTCATGAAAGCGCCTGCGGCAGGACCCGCGAGATTTGTGAGAACCGCTGGCAACGCAATGCCGAACAAAGACGGCATATCTTCAAAAATTTCCATGACTGCCGGAATGCGCACGAGATCATGCACGCGAAACGCGCCATGATAGCCGACGAGACAAAAGACTATACGCGAACAGATCGTCGCCATCGCTGCGCCATCGGTACCAAAGCCAAAACCGAAGATAAAAAGTGGATCGAGAAACACTGAGGCAATGGCGCCCGCAAGCGTAACATACATGGAACGTCGCGCGTCACCGGCTGAACGTAATAAACCCGATAAAGCCATGCCAATGCCGAGAATGACATTGGATGGCATGGCAATCATCAAGAAGCGATAGGCAACACGCGCGGTTTCACCTTCTGCACCCAAGAGGCGCAAAATCGGATCAAGCGCACTCATAATGCCGAGGGTGACAATCAAAGCCGCGAAGGCCGAGATCGCGAGGCTTGTTCCGCCTTGGCGTCGTGCGCGTTCGCGATCACGTGCACCAAGAGATCGGGACACAAGCGCTGTCACACCGATCATCATGCCGACATTGGCGGAGGTCGAGAAAAACATCACGGCCGTGGCATAGCCAACGCCCGCTGTGAAATTCACATTGCCAAGCCAAGACACATAAAGAAGCGACAAGAGATCGACGGCAAAAATCGAGATCAACCCGATGGCGCCGCTCGCTGACATCACAAGCACATGACGTTTAATGGAGCCGTAAGTGAATTTGCCCGCCGTGCTTGAGGCAGCGTCAGGGCGAGGGCTTGAGTCGTTCATGGCTGCAAATCCGCATGAAGGGCCCGCGCCGTCAAGAGCACGCGATGTTTACTCATCTAAAGAGCGATCCTTGATCGCCACGCCTTTGATTGAGAGAGCGTCGCGAAAGCCGCGGGACCCCGCAAAGACATGTCCATCAAGCCCCGCCTCTTTCGCACCCGCAACATTGACCGCGAGATCATCGATGAAAAAGGCAGCCTCCGTTTTGACATCGAGTCTCTTGCACACGGCGCGGAAAATCTCCGGATCGGGCTTCGCGAGGCCCAATTCTGCCGACACATAAAGATGCTCCCTGA
Organism: Alphaproteobacteria bacterium; assembly: GCA_037131735.1. GTDB lineage: Bacteria > Pseudomonadota > Alphaproteobacteria > Rhizobiales > Beijerinckiaceae > CAIUPE01. Next base: position 117,168 of record JBAXQM010000003.1, on the reverse strand, counting down.
AAAGCGGGCGCAATTCGGGGAATAGCGCATCAAGCGTTTCGGCGAGAAGCCGATCATTATTGGTGAGCAGTGCGAGCTGATGATTTTGACCAAGCTCTTTGACTAGGTCGAGCATCGACTGATCCGGGGTCATCGACAGGCGGCGGACCTCAACCCATTCCGCGCGGGTCAGAGGGCGACCAAGGCGGCGGCCAAATTCTCCCAGATAGTCATCAGCCGAAAAATCTCCCCGATCGGCGCGGTCGAGAAAATCCGTCTGCCAAATCGCGGCATGGATTTCTGCCTCCGACCGTCCCGACAGGCCCGCCAGCGCCTCGATGCGCCGCCCGACGTCATAAGTGCACAGGACATCGTCCATATCGAAAAGAAAGGCCTCAATCGGCACGGCGGGATCCTTCAAACAGGGAAAACGGGACGCATCGCTTGACCTCTTGTCGCGCGCGCCTCACAAACAGGCAAGTTTTCTCCGTTCGGACCCCGTCATGGCCGTCAAACCGCCGCTCACGATTCTGCTCTGCGCCCCGCGCGGCTTTTGCGCCGGGGTCGTGCGCGCGATTGATGTTGTCGAGACGGCGCTGAAGACCTATGGCGCGCCGGTCTATGTCCGGCATGAAATCGTCCATAATCGTTTCGTTGTTGATGATCTCAAAAAGAAGGGCGCGATCTTTGTGCGTGAGCTCGATGAGATTCCCGAAACAGAAGCGCCTGTAATTTTTTCTGCACATGGCGTGCCGAAATCCGTGCCCGCTGAAGCGTCGCGGCGTAATTTTTTCGCAATCGATGCCACCTGCCCCCTCGTCACAAAAGTTCATCGCGAAGCTGAAATTCATCACAAGCGTGGCCGAACGATTTTGCTTGTTGGCCATAAAGGCCATCCGGAAGTCGTAGGTACGATGGGGCAATTACCGGATGGCGCTGTGACGCTTATCGAAACACTCGATGACGTGAATGCGCTTCCTTCAAGCGACGGCGCGTCTCTCGCCTTCGTCACGCAGACCACGCTCTCCGTGGATGACACGCGTGAGATTGTCGAAGCGCTCAAACAAAAATTTCCTCTGATCGCGGGACCGCACAAAGAAGATATTTGTTACGCAACCACCAACCGGCAAGAAGCTGTACGTTCGGTAGCGGGACGATCTGATGCCGTCTTTGTTGTCGGCTCTTGGAATTCATCCAATTCGCAACGCTTACGTGAGACCGCTGAACGCGCCGGCGCGCCGATTGCAAGGCTCGTCAATCAGGCAAGCGAGATTGCATGGGACGAGCTTCCCCTTCTGAAAACCATTGCGATAACGGCGGGCGCCTCTGCTCCTGATATTCTTGTTGAAGGAATCGTTGATGCCTTTGGCGAACGCTACGCGGTGACGGTTGAAACCGTAACCACGGCGGATGAATCAATGTTCTTCCCTCTGCCGCGCGAATTGCGCGAAAAGGCTGCGGAGTAAATCGTGGCCGTTTATACTGATGTACCCGAGGACGCGCTCGAAAAATTCATCGCGCTCTATGATATTGGCGGTGTTTTATCCTTCAAAGGCATCGCCGAAGGCGTCGAGAATTCGAATTTCCTTCTCCATACCGAAGGTGGTTATTTTATTCTGACGCTTTATGAGAAGCGTGTGAAAAAAGAAGATCTACCTTTTTTTATCGGCCTCATGGATCATCTCGCAATGCGAGACATTAACTGTCCGCGTCCGGTGCGCATGAAAAGCGGTGAGACACTCGGCGAATTGCAAGGACGCCCCGCTGCAATTGTGACCTTCCTCGAAGGCATGGGCATTGCGCGCCCGAGTGCTCATCATTGTCGTGAAGTCGGCGAAGCGCTCGCACGCCTTCATCTTGCCGGACAGGATTACAAAGGCACGCGCGTGAATGCACTATCCGTTCAAGGCTGGCGTCCGCTTTTTCATGCTGCAAAAGATCGCGCGGATACGGTGACTCCCGGTCTTTGCGCAGCAACAGAGACATCACTCATCGCGCTTGAAGCGGAATGGCCGAAAGACCTGCCGCAAGGCGTGATCCATGCGGATCTCTTCACCGATAATGTGTTTTTTCTGAAAGATAAACTCTCGGGCGTGATCGATTTCTATTTCGCCTGCACCGATTTTCTCGCTTATGATTTGGCGATTTGCCTCAATGCCTGGTGTTTTGAACTTGATGGCTCGTTCAACATCACCAAAGGGCAGGCGATGATTGCAGGCTATCAAGCCGTGCGCGCACTTGAGCCCCGCGAGGTTGAAGCATTACCTGTTTTATGTCGCGGTGCGTCTTTGCGCTTCATGCTCACACGTCTCGTTGATTGGTTGAATGTTCCGCCCGGCGCGCTTGTTAGACCAAAAGATCCACTTGAATATTATCGTAAGCTTCGCTTCTTCGAAGCCTGCCGTCATGCAGCGGATTATGGTTACACCGCATGAGTGACGAAGTATCTGCTAAGCGCGTGGTCTTGTTCACCGATGGCGCGTGTTCAGGCAATCCGGGCCCCGGCGGTTGGGGCGTACTGATGATTTATGGTGAGGCGCGCAAAACGCTTAATGGTGGTGAAGCGCAGACAACCAATAATCGCATGGAATTAACGGCGGCTATTCAAGCGCTCGAAAGTCTCACGCGCTCCTGCATCGTCGATTTATACACCGATAGCCAATATGTCCGCCAAGGTATCACGCAATGGATGCATTCATGGAAGCGAAATGGCTGGAAAACTGCTGACAAAAAGCCTGTAAAAAATGCCGATCTCTGGCAAAGACTTGATGACGCGGTGAAACGTCATCAGGTTGAATTTCATTGGGTCAAAGGCCATGCGGGCCATCCCGAAAATGAAGAAGTGGATCAACTTGCGCGTGACGGTATGGCGCCCTTCAAATCCGCGCCGGTCGGCTAACCCACAATGACTTTATCAATCGACCATCCGTTTCTAAAACTTCGCCTTGCGCGCAATGAGGATGGCGACGGCATGGGCCGTTTGATTGCGCGGATTTTTTCGGATTACGAAAATTGCCCGTTTCTGCCGCATGAGTTTCCAGAACTTGAAGCGCCTGCCGATCATTATCGCGGCAAGAAAAAAGGCGAACTCTGGATTCTTGAAGATCCTCGCGCAGGCTCTGCTTTTTCGGTTGCCGGATCACTCGCGATCACGCCGACTTATCATCCCGCACGCTTTGAATTATTCAAAGTCTATCTGGTGCATGAGTTTCGTGGCTCCGGTCTTTCGCAAGTGATGCTCAACAACGCGCTTGATTATGCGCGCGCGCATCATGCCTCCGAAATCATGTTATGGACTGACACACGGTTTCATGCTGGTCATCGGTTTTATGAAAAAGCAGGCTTCGCGCGCGTAGCCGGTATTCGCCAATTGCATGATGCTGCAGAGACATTCGAGTTCGGCTATCGATTAGCACTTACACCGACAAAGGGATCATGATGCAAAAAGATCATCACGATCTGTCTCTCGGGCCCGTATTGCTTGCTGTTGCCGCCGTATTTTTCTTCACCTTGCTTGACGGCATTGCCAAGGATTTGGGCGCGCGCCACTCGACGATTGATGTCGTCTCGATCCGTTATGTAAGCGGCCTCGTCTGGTCTGCCGTTGTTGCGGCAGTCTTTCGTCCACCATGGCCGTCTGCGAATATGGTGAAGGCACATTCCTTCCGCGCCTTCTTTTATGCAGGAACAAGTTTTCTGTTCTTCTATGCGATCAGCGTCTTGCCCATGGTTGAAACCATGGTGTTCACCTATATTGCGCCGATCTTCATGGCGATTTTGGGCCGCATTCTTTTGAAAGAAAAAGTGCCGGCCTCAACCGCACTGGCCATTCTACTGTCTTTTGTCGGTATCCTTGTCATCGCTTTCGGCAAAGGGTTTTCACTTGATCATCTGCAGGGCAGTGTCTTGGGGATTGTGGCTGCGCTTGGCTCGGCCGGGACCTATGCGCTCGCCAATGTGCTTTTGAGAGCGCGGGCGGGCGATGACACGATCGCGGGCGTGGTCGTGCTGCAGAATGTTCTCGCCTCGACGCTGGTTCTGCCCTTCGCCTTTCTGATCGGTGACCCGATTGGCGCGATCAAGTCGGAGTGGATGCTCGGCCTTGCTATGGGCGCGCTCGGTACCATCGGCCAATTCGCCATGGCCACGGCCCTCCACCGGGCCCCCGCCGCCCGCATAGGCACCGTTGAATATACGAATATCATCTGGGCGACCGTGATCGGGATCTTTGCCTTTCAAGAATTCCCCGACTGGACGGTTTATGCCGGGGCTGCACTGATTATTGCGGGCTCGCTCCTGCTTCTGCAGAAGAAAAAGATCTGAATTTCAAAGAATTTAGGCGTCCGACAGCCAAAACGATAAAATTCCGGCGGGAGCACCTTGACTCCCTCGCCCCCCCTCCCTATCTCCCGAGCTGATCTGTTAGCACTCCCAAGATCTGAGTGCTAACAGGCGTCGAAAAAAGGGGGTCTCCCCGAAAACAGTGTCAACGGACCAAAATCTGAAGGAAGCACTACATGAAATTCCGTCCGCTACATGACCGCGTGGTCGTCCGCCGCCTCGATTCAGAGGAAAAGACCAAGGGCGGCATCATCATCCCTGACTCAGCCAAGGAAAAGCCGCAGGAAGGTGAAATCGTCGCCGTCGGCAATGGCGCGCGCGACGAAACCGGTAAGCTCGTCCCTCTCGATGTGAAGAAGGGCGACAAGGTTCTGTTCGGCAAATGGTCGGGCACCGAAGTCAAGATCGACGGTCAAGAACTCCTAATCATGAAGGAGTCTGACATCATGGGCGTGATCGGCAAGTAAGCCGAACCGCGTTTGTTCACTGATCGCTCTCATTTAAGGAAGCTGTAACATGGCTGCTAAACAGGTATTTTTCTCATCCGACGCGCGCGACAGAATGTTGCGCGGCGTTGATATTCTCGCCAATGCCGTAAAGGTCACACTCGGCCCGAAGGGTCGTAACGTTGTGATCGACAAGTCCTTCGGCGCACCGCGCATCACGAAGGACGGCGTCACGGTTGCGAAGGACATCGAGCTTGATGACAAGTTCGAAAATATGGGCGCACAGATGCTGCGCGAAGTTGCGTCAAAGACGAACGACATCGCTGGCGACGGCACCACGACGGCAACTGTTCTCGCCCAAGCGATCGTTCGCGAAGGCGTGAAGTATGTGACCGCTGGCATGAACCCGATGGATTTGAAGCGCGGCGTCGATATGGCGACCGAAGTAGCAATCAAGGACATTCAGGCCCGTGCGAAGAAAGTGAAGTCCTCGAGCGAAGTGGCTCAGGTCGGCACGATCTCGGCGAATGGTGATGCGCTCATCGGCAAGATGATTGCCAATGCGATGCAGAAGGTCGGCAATGAAGGCGTGATCACGGTTGAAGAAGCCAAGACCGCTGAAACCGAAGTGGATATCGTTGAAGGTATGCAGTTCGACCGCGGCTATCTCTCGCCTTACTTCATCACGAATGCGGACAAGATGACCGTCGAACTCGACGATCCCTACATCCTCATTCACGAGAAGAAGCTCTCCTCGCTGCAAGCCATGCTTCCGGTTCTCGAAGCTGTTGTGCAGACCGGCAAGCCGCTCTTGATCATCGCGGAAGACGTTGAAGGCGAAGCCCTCGCGACTCTCGTTGTGAACAAGCTCCGTGGCGGCCTTAAGGTTGCAGCTGTTAAGGCTCCAGGCTTCGGCGATCGTCGTAAGGCAATGCTCGAAGACATCGCGATCCTCACCTCGGGTGAAATGATTGCGGAAGACCTTGGCATCAAGCTTGAGAGCGTCACGCTCAACATGCTCGGCCGTGCAAAGCGCGTCCGCATCGACAAGGAAAACACCACGATCATCGACGGCGCCGGCAAGAAGAAAGACATCGAAGGCCGCGTTGCTCAGATCAAGGCGCAGGTTGAAGAAACAACGTCGGACTATGATCGTGAGAAGCTCCAAGAGCGTCTTGCGAAGCTCGCAGGCGGCGTCGCGGTGATCCGCGTCGGCGGCGCGACAGAAGTCGAAGTGAAGGAAAAGAAGGATCGCGTTGATGACGCGCTGAACGCCACACGCGCTGCCGTTGAAGAAGGCATCGTCCCCGGCGGCGGTACAGCCCTTCTTCGTGCAAAGGCTGCGGTTCAGGCCTTGAAGAGCAAGAATGATGACGTGCAAGCGGGCATCAACATTGTTCTCAAAGCCCTCGAAGCCCCGATCCGTCAGATCGTTGAAAACGCGGGCGTTGAAGGCTCGATCGTCGTCAACAAGATCCTCGAAAACAAGTCGCAGACTTTCGGCTTCAACGCCCAGTCTGAGCAATATGTCGATATGCTTGAAGCCGGTATCGTTGACCCTGCAAAGGTCGTGCGTACCGCGTTGCAGGACGCATCGTCGGTTGCGGGTCTCTTGATCACGACAGAAGCGATGATCGCCGAATTGCCAAAGGACAAGCCTGCGATGCCAATGGGCGGTCCAGGCGGCGGCATGGGCGGCGGCATGGACTTCTGAGGACGTCCTACACCTCTCACAAAATACAAAGGGCGCACTGCGGTGCGCCCTTTTTTCTATCAGAATGAAAAATCAGCCCATCGCGCGCTGCACATTATCAAAAAATTGCCGCGTTGATTGTTCGAATGAAAATTGTGACGCGAAGTCACGGGCATCTTTGGATGACAGACGGATTGCCTGACGCGCGGCGATAGCGAGATTCTCATCGAGTATTGCGCATCCCGCATCCGCTACATCGCGAATGAGACCTAGACCCGGAAAAGCCGCGATCGGAAGACCCGAGGCGAGCGCTTCCAGCAAAACAAGGCCGAAGGTTTCCGTACGACTTGGAAACACAAAAGCATCGGCTGACGCATAAAGGCGCGCGAGATCCTCACCAAATTGTGCGCCGAGAAAATGCGCGTCGGGATAAGTTGCCTGCAACCGCGCGCGATCAGGACCGTCGCCAACGATCACTTTAGAGCCTTCAAGATCAAGACTCAAAAAGGCTTCGAGATTCTTCTCGACCGCTAACCGTGCGACGCAAAGATAAATCGGACCCGAAAGTGCGAGGACACGCTCATCGCGCGGACGGAATAAATCCGTATCAACGCCACGCGACCAGAGCATCAAGCGGTTAAATCCTTTATCCCGCAATTCGTCGCCCAGTGCTTCAGTCGCAACCATCGTCCCATCGCCGCTATTATGAAATTTTCTAAGCAGCGCGTAAGTCAGTTGCTCGGGAACGGGTAAGCGTGCGCGAAGATATTGCGGATAGCGTGTGTGATAACAGGTCGTGAACGATAGATTGCGCGAGCGACAGGCACGCCGTGCGAGTAGACCCAAAGGCCCCTCTGTCGCCAGATGCACAGCATCAGGCTTTGCCGCATCAATCAAATCATTGAGAATTTTGGGCCGCGCGAGCGACAAGCGAATTTCGGCATAGCCAGGCATAGGCACTGTGCGGAATTGTTCAGGCGTAATGAAAACAATCTCTTCACCAATGCGGCGCGCTTCCGCTTCAAGCTGTTCGAGAGACCGCACAACGCCATTAACTTGCGGATGCCACGCATCCGTTACCACAAGAACGCGCATTAGGCCGCCGATCGCAATTCTTCACGCTCGTCGTCAAGAAGAGTATTCACCGCGCGCAACGACGTCCACCGCATCAATTCGAGCGTGCCATCAAAACCCTCAACAAGCGCTGAACAGGAATCAACCCAATCGCCTGTGTTGAGATAAAGGTAATCTTCAAATTGGCGGATTACAGGCGCATGAATATGACCGCATACAACGCCATGCACATCGAATTTGCGCGCATCATTGATAACCGCACGCTCAAAGGCACCGATGAAATTCACCGCGCGTTTCACCTTCTGCTTGCTCCAGCCGGAGAATGACCAATAAGGCAGACCCAAACGCCGCCTTACCCATCCGATTGTGATATTGAGTCCAATCGCAATATCATAAGCCCAATCGCCCAAATGCGCGAGCCATTTTACATTATTGACGACAACGTCGAATTTGTCGCCATGAAGAATGAGCAGGCGCTTGCCATCAGCGGTTTCATGCACAATCTCTTCATGTAGCTCGACGCCACCAAAATTTTGTCCGACATAATCGCGCAGAAATTCGTCATGATTGCCGGGAATATAAACGACGCGACAGCCCTTGCGAACCCGCCGCAATAATTTCTGAATCACATCATTATGCGCCTGCGGCCAATACCAGCCCGCCTTCAACCGCCAGCCATCAATGATGTCGCCGACGAGATAGATGGTTTCCGCTTCGATATGTTTCAGAAAGTCGAGAAGGAGATCGGCCTGACATCCCTTCGTCCCCAAATGGATGTCCGACAAAAACAAAGTCCGGACATGCTTTATTTCAGACTGAGACACGCAGACACTCCCTGACGAATCATAGTTTCCCGAGGCCAGAGTCCTGATTTCTTTGACGGGATGATGACAGTTTCACGGCCAAGCTCGAAAGCCCATCCGCATAATCACGCATAATCAACTCGACCAATTGGTTTGGAAGTCCCCGAAGAGAGTGAGGCCACCACAAGCGAAAATCGTTTGGCCGGTGATATAATTCGCATCTGCCGAAGCCAAAAACGCATAAACACCCGCAACATCCTCGGGCGTTGCCACCCGCCGCATCGGGATATGGTTCTCGACAACACTCACCGCTTTCGGATCGTGCCGCCAGGAATCATTCAAGCTCGTTGAGATCGCACCGGGCCCTACCGCGTTCACGCGGATATTTTTATCCGCATATTCGAGCGCCAAAGTGCGTGTGAGATTTGAAAGCCCGCCTTTGCTAATCGAATATGCGAGAAAAGCGGGTTTCGGAATGAGTTCATGCACACTTGTCGTGTTGATGATTGATCCGCCACCCGCGCGCGTTTGAAAATGCGCAATCGCCTTTTCAGAGGCGTAAGCCGCACCCATCAAATTAACCGCAACGATTTTTTCAAACTTAACCGGATCAAATCCGTCGCCCGGCGTTTCAGCTTGAATACCGGCATTGTTAATCAGGAAATCGAGACGGCCCCAGTCTTTCACAACGTGATCGATCGCATCATGGATGGCGGATCGGTCCGAGACGTCAGCCGCGACAATGATGTGCTGTGCCGGTTCAAATCCATTTTTGCGGCTGATGGCCTTCACGCTTTCGAGTGTGGCCTCGGCTTCATTGTCATCACGGAAATGATTGATGGCAATGGTTGAACCTTCAGCGGCAAAGCGTTCGGCAACCGCGCGCCCGATGCCGCGCGAACCGCCTGTGATGAATGTATATGTGCCGCCAAGGCGCGCCTTTGTCATGATCGCGTTACACCTCTTTTAAGACCCGCGCGCAACACTGCGCCGCGAAGCAGGACGCATGATGATGAAAAGCCGATAGGCGAGAAGCGCTGCAAGAACAAGTGCAAATATGAGCGGACAAGTGATATCGCGCTTCACAAGCCACCAATAATGCACAATGCCGAGAATCGCGATGGCATAGATAAAGCGATGCAACCGCGCCCAAGTTTTGCCGCCCAATCGCAAGACCCATCCACGCGTCGATGTCACCGCGAGGGGAAGCATCAAGAGAAAAGCAAGGAATCCGACAAGGATAAAAGGCCGCTTGGCAATTTCCCGCGCGAGATCAGAAAAATCAAAGAGACGATCAAATCCGATATAGGCGAGAAAATGGAGAGAGACATAATAGAACGAAAATAATCCGAGCATCCGGCGTAGTTTGATCGCGTCATTCCATTTTGTCAGCCGACGCAAGGGTGTGACAGCGAGTGTCAGCAAAAGACAATGAATGACCCAGTCACCGGTATGATGCAAAATAGCTTCTGCCGGATTAGCGCCCAGCATGATCGGATCAAAAAAAATGGCATAGGTGATCAACAGCGATGGCATTAGCAAAAAGACAAAGAGCAGCGGCTTGATCACGTCGATAATCGAACGCGGCCGCGTAAAAAGGAAATGGGTGGCGGTCGCGTTCATAAGATCAATAGAATTTCGTGAGATCCATACCGGCGTAAAGCGAGGCCACTTGTTCGCCATAACCATTAAATGGTTCTGTATCGTGATTGGCAAAGAAACCGGGCAAGCGTCTTTCGCGTTTCTGGCTCCAGCGCGGATGATCAACTGCTGGATTCACATTCGAATAAAATCCATATTCATTGGATGCTGCACTATTCCATGCGGTCTTGGGCTCATCGGCAACAAGATCAATGCGCACAATCGATTTCGCGCTTTTGAATCCATATTTCCATGGCACGACGATACGCACCGGCGCGCCATTTTGATTGGGCAAAACATCGCCATACATGCCGAGTGTCAGCAATGTTAAGGGGTGCATCGCCTCATCAAGCCGCAAGCCTTCGGTATAGGGCCACTCAAGCACACGATAGGACAGGCCGGGCATTTCTTCGGGCTTCGACGCCGTTGTGAACTTAACATATCGTGCTTTTGATGTCGGTTCGACTTGCGCCAAAAGTTTTGACAAGGGAAAACCGATCCAAGGGATCACCATCGACCAGGCTTCGACACAGCGCAAACGATAAACACGTTCTTCGAGATCAAATTTCAAAAGCTCTTCAACACCGATGGTCTTCGGCTTTGCAACTTCGCCGCCGATCTCGATGGTCCATGGTTTGGTATTGAATTTGCCGGCATTGCGCGCAGGATCCGCTTTCGACGTACCGAATTCATAGAAATTGTTATAGGTCGTCGCGAGGGCACGATCTGTCACCGCATCGGCGGGTTTTGGAAATGCAGTTTGCGGAAAGGTCAGCGCTTGAGCCGGCGTAGCACCCCATGCAGAAGTGGCAGCCAACGCACCCGCCGCGAGTGTGCCGCCCATAAATTGCCGGCGCGACAGATAAACATCACGCGGCGTGATTTCGGACGCGGGTATTTTCGGGCCGATATCTTTGGTCATGCGAGTCTCCTTTGGTCGGAGCAAGATTTGGCAAAACGCCTCTACCCCGTCTTACGCAAACACCGCTGATTCAGTTTGTCATAAAGGCTTCAACTGTCGCGCGGCGGGGAATCGTCGCCACAGCACCATAGCCTTGCGTCGATAATGCGGCAGCCGCATTAGCAAAATGCGCGGATGCGAAGGGATCACGTGTTTTCAGCCATTCGGCAAGAAAAGCGCCGTCGAATGTGTCACCCGCTCCGGTTGCATCAATAGCTTTTACAACACGCGCCGGAACATGCTGGCGCGTATCTTTGGTGGCGACAAGCGTCCCGTCTTTACCCATTGTAAGGGCAACAATAGAGGGACCGAGCGTGAGATAAAAATCACAAATCGCTTCCGCGGTCTCAAGACCGGTCAATTGACGCGCATCATCAAGACCCGGAAGCAGGATGGTGCTTTGTGCCGCCGTGGCGTTGATGATCGCACGCGCGCGTTCAATCGGCCACAAGCGCAAACGCAAATTTGTATCATAGCTGATTATACGCCCTGCGGCTTTGGCGCGCGCCATCGCGTCAAACACCATGTCGCATGCGGTCACTGAAATCGCCTGACTGATGCCGGAGACATGGAGAACTTGCGCGGATTCAACGAGACCCTTTGGCAGATCATGCGGCGTGACAAGGCTCGCAGCAGAGCCCGCACGGTAATAGCTGAATTCATGCCCGTCAGGTCCGTGGGTTACAAAATAGATCCCGGTCCGTTGCCCCGCGACAAGCTTCACCATTTCGCGGCTAACACCTTCTTTGTCCCACAGATCAAGAAATTGCCGCCCGAAGGCGTCATCACCAAGATGCGTGAAATAGGCCGTGCGGGCACCCTGCCGCGCCGCCGCGATGATCGTGTTTGAGGTATCTCCGCCATGGCCGGGCCGATAGGCCGGCTCTGGTCCTGACCGGTCCTCGTTGAATTCAACCATCGGTTCGCCAATGGCCAAGATATCGATCATCGCCGTCACAGCCCAAAACTCCTTGGTCGCGGGAACTTGCAGGATGGAGCGAGCATGACCATATTTCGAGCAAGGCCGAAAGGCCCCGGAGTGCTCAATCCCGAGGCTCCTTCTCCGAAGTGCCTTTTTTAATGGGGCTTCGCACTATGACACGTATGACGACTTTGACCTCGCCTTTCCTCATCGGGTTCGATGAATTCGAGCGGGCGCTTGAGCGGATCGCCAAAACGGCGACCGACGGCTATCCGCCCTACAATATCGAACGCGTGCCGCGCACGGAAACGACACCGGAATTTTTGCGCATCACTTTGGCGGTTGCCGGGTTCACCCGCGACCAGCTTGATGTGACGCTCGAAGAAAACCAGCTCGTGATCCGCGGTCGGCAGACCGATGACAAAACCCGCATCTATCTCCATCGCGGCATTGCCGCGCGGCAATTCCAGAAAAGCTTTCTGCTTGTCGATGGCATGGAAGTAATCGGGGCAGCGATGACCAATGGCCTTCTTGCCGTTGATCTCGCGCGGCCAGAGCCGGAAAAAATCGTGCGCCGCATCGATATTGTGGAACGCGACTGAGACACATATGTGACGAACAGGACAACACCGCTCAAGGAGGGTGACATGACCGACGCGAACAAAGAGATGATCATCGAAACGGGAGAGGACACGCTCTCCATCAAAGCCCTCGCCGAATGGGGCGAAGGCAAGCTCGCTTATTTGAAGCCGATCAAATCGGACGATCTCGGCCGGATTTTTCCAGGCGCACCGGATGTGGCGCCGGGGCTCAACCTCTTTGTGCTTCTGGCTGCCAATGGCATGCCGATCATGATCACGGATTCACGCGATACCGCGATGGCGAATGCCTGGGAACATGATCTCGAAACCGTGAGCCTTCATTGAAGCGAGACGGGTAAGACCCTGTGTCGTAAAAACACGGATGCGCAAAAAAGAGCGTATGATCCCGCGTCTCGGTTGACTTCCCCGTACTTTCCGCGCATTTCCGCTAGTGAAGCAATCCTTCATTAAATCTGATTTGTTAGGATCATCCGGCGAACAGCGCCTTGCGCATCCTAAAAATCAAAAGAGGAGATCTGAGCCATTCGCAGACCGATGAGAACCGCCCCCGTTCCGGTTAAGGACGGGCCCCGCGCCAATCGCGACATTCGCGGCGTGCGCGAAGTGCAGCTGATCGACGATACCGGTAATAACCGTGGAATCGTGGCTTTCTTTGACGCTTTGGCGATTGCGGAGGAAGCGGGACTCGACCTCGTCGAGATTGTCCCGAACGCTACCCCGCCTGTCTGTAAAATCCTTGATTACGGCAAATTCCGCTTCCTTGAGCAGAAAAAAGCTGCGGAAGCGCGGAAAAAGCAGAAAGTCGTTGAAATCAAGGAAATCAAGCTCCGTCCGGGCATCGATAATCACGATTACGAGACCAAGATGAAGGCGGTCCGCCGCTTTTTCGAGGAAGGCGACAAGGTCAAAATCACTTTGCGCTTCCGTGGTCGTGAAATGGCCCATCAAACGCTCGGCATGAAATTGCTTGAACGCGTGCGCACGGAAATGGCCGAAGTCTCGAAAGTTGAGGCCGAACCCCTGCTCGAAGGCCGCCAGATGACCATGATCATGGCGCCGCGCTAAACCGCTTTCGATTCGGAAAATTTGTGCTCTCGGCAAGGCCGCCACAAAATGTGGTGGCCTTTTGCTTTTTGCCCTCAAGGGGTTCGCCTTGACTCCCCCTCCAATTCGCGGAATCTATGAGAACAAATAGTGAACATTTAAAAGAAAGCCGCCCCGATGCCTATCGCGTCGTCCGATTTGCAGTCCCTGCGCCAGTCGATTTCGAAAATCGGCCGGGACGGCAGCGCGCGTCCGATGGATCCGGTCTCGAAAAAGATGCCGACAGGCCATCCCGCGCTCGACCACACGCTGGGCGGCGGGCTCGCGCGGGACGCGCTGCATGAAGTGGTTCCACAAAGCCCTTCCGACTTAGCCGCCGCCACAGGGTTTGCGCTCGGACTCATCGGACGGCTTGCCCAAGGGCGCGACTGGGTCTGGATCGGGGAAGAAATGACCCGCCATGAAGGTGGGCAGGCCTATGGGCCGGGGCTCAAAAATTTCGGGCTCGATCCCGCCCGTCTTCTGCTCGTGGCGCCGCGCATGGCAGAAGATGGATTGAAAGCGGCAGAGGATGCTTTGCGCTGCGCGGCACTCGGCGCGGTGTTGTTGGAGCCTTGGGGGCATCCGAAGCAACTCGATCTTGTGGCCTTACGCCGCCTTTCCCTTGCGGCAGAAGAAAACACTGTGCCTCTCATTATCTTGCGTCACGGCGGGCAGAGTTTAGCCGGCAGTCTGCGCACGCGATGGCGTGTGGCAGCGGCCCCGAGTCAGGGGCGCGAGAGCGTGGGGAACCCGCGCTTCGCCCTCACGCTTCTTCTTAATCGACAAGCCGGCGCGCAAGGCGCGGGTGGTTCATGGACAACGGAGTGGAGTCATGGTGAGCGTTTGTTCCGACCGGCGGATTCTGTCGATCATCTTTCCGCATCTGCCGACCGACAGGCTGAAACGCCGGACGCGGCTTAACTTTACAATCGATCAAAATAACAAGCCGCTGATCATTGTTGAGAAAATAAAAGGCGCGCTTGTGATTGTCGCGCTTGATCGTCACGCGCTGGCAGTAGGCCTTTCAAAAGGCATGACTCTCGCCACCGCACGCGCACTCTGCCCCGCGCTTGATGTTGCCGAAAGTGACAGGCTCGCTGATCGTCAACTCATCGAACAAGTCGCCTCATGGATGGAGCGTTATACGCCTTGCGTCGGTTTGATTGCCGCTGATGGCGAGACGCCTGAAGGTGTAGCGCTCGACATCACCGGTGCCGCGCATCTTTTGGGTGGTGAAGAGTCATTGCTGGCAGATTGTCTCACGCGTTTACGTGCACAAGGATTTGATGCATCCGCCGCGATTGCGGGAACCTCCGAATGCGCGGCCGCTTTTGCGCGTTTCAAAGATGAAGCGATCATCATTCCGGCAGGTACAGAGCCGCAAGCCGCAGCCTCTTTGCCGATTGCCGCTTTGGGACTTTCATCAAGTGATGTGATTGCGCTGGCGCGTCTCGGTTTGAAAACCATTGATGATCTTGCCTCGCGACCGCGTGCGCCTTTGGCTGCCCGTTTTGGTCGTGATCTTCTGGCGCGACTTGATCGTGTGCGCGGCGTTGTTGAAACGCCGATTACACCGCGTCGTTTCATCCCGGCCTTTATCACCGAGCGGCGCTTTGCCGAACCGATCGGCCATGAAGATGATATTCATCGTACGATCCTCACACTCGCCGCCGATCTTGCGCGCATGCTTGAAAAACAAGGGCAAGGCGGGCGGCGGTTCGAACTCGCATTCTTTCGTGCCGATGGCGCGATGCGTCGATTGGGTATTGAAACCGCGCGCCCTTTGCGTGATCCGAAAGGCGTGATGCGGCTCTTTCGTGATCGGCTTGATACGCTTGCCGATCCGCTTGATCCCGGTTTTGGCTTCGATGTCATCCGTCTCTCTGTACCAGTTGCTGAAATACTTGATGCGCATGAACCGGATTTTGATGGGCGTACGGATCTTGCCGAAGACCTTGCCGCTTTGATTGAAAAACTTGGTGTACGTTTGCACCCCTCTCGCGTGATGCGGATTCATGCCGAAGACACGCATCTTCCTGAACGCGCGATGCGTCGTCTTCCCGCACAAGACGGCAATGCCGCGCTCGCCGCCGAATGGGATTTATGGAGCGATGCCGATCTTCCGCCCTTGCGCCCAATCCGTCTCATTGATCCGCCTGAACCTGTCGATGTGATTGCCGAAGTGCCGGATGGTCCACCAATCCGCTTTCGCTGGCGGCGTGTGTTTCATGTTGTTGTCAAAGCGGAAGGGCCGGAACGTCTTGCGCCTGAATGGTGGCGCATGACCGGACAGGCTTTACCACCCACACGCGATTATTATCGTGTCGAGAATGAACAAGGCGCACGCTTTTGGCTCTTTCGTGCTGGACTCTATGAGCGCGAAACCAATGACCCGCGTTGGTTCATCCAAGGGTTGTTTGGATGACAACCCCCTATGCCGAACTCGCGGTGACGACGAATTTTTCGTTTCTGCGCGGGGCATCGCATCCGGAAGACTATGTCGCAGAAGCCGCGCGGTTGAATCTCGCAGGGCTTGGCATTGCTGATCGCAACACGCTTGCGGGTGTTGTGCGCGCGCATGTTGCGCTCAAAGAAACGGACGCCGCAGACAGTGGTTTGAAACTCGCGATTGGTTGTCGCCTCGTCTTTACCGATGGTACGCCTGATCTTCTTGTCTATCCGGAAGACCGCGCGGCCTATGGGCGCTTGTCGCGTCTCCTCTCGCTTGGCAAACGCCGCGCCGAGAAAGGCGATTGTCTTCTCACACTCGATGATCTTCTCGCTTCATGCGCGGGACTTTGTCTCATTCTGATGCCGCCTGAAAAAATCGGCGATGAAACAAAAAACGCGCTGAACCGTATCATCTCTCAGGCACCCGACCATCTCTGGCTTGGGGCGACGCCGCTTTATCGCGGACGTGACAAAACACGACTTCAAACACTCGCTACATTGGCGCAGCGGTATAAAATTCCGCTTATCGCTTTGAATGATACGCTTTATCACCATCCCGACCGTCGTCGCGTGCAGGATGTCTTCACCTGTATTCGCGAACATAAAACAATTGAGACCATCGGTAAAAAAATTGAGGCGCATGCCGAGCGGCATTTGAAAAGCGCCAAAGATATGGCGCATCTTTTTCGCGATCATCCGGAGGCCATCGCAGAGACAACGCGTTTTCTCGCGCGTTTGAAATTCTCGCTTGATGATTTGCGTTATGAATATCCCGATGAACCCGTACCGCAAGGCAAAACCTCGCAAGAGCATCTCACTGATCTTGCTTATGAGGGCGCTCAACGCCGTTATAAGAACGGTGTGCCTGATAAAATCAAAGCCGCACTTCAAAAAGAACTCACGCTCATTGAGGAGCTTGATTACGCGCCTTATTTTTTGACCGTGAATGATATTGTGAGCTTCGCACGTTCTAAAAATATTCTTTGCCAAGGGCGTGGCTCAGCGGCAAATTCTGTCGTCTGTTATTGCCTGGGCATCACGGCTGTTGATCCAACCGAGATCGATTTGTTGTTCGAGCGTTTCATTTCCGCCGAACGGCGCGAGCCTCCCGATATTGATGTCGATTTCGAGCATGAGCGGCGCGAAGAAGTCATTCAATGGATTTATGAGCGTTATGGTCGCGAACGCGCGGGGCTTGCTGCGACTGTGATTTCTTATCGCCCGCGCAGCGCCATACGCGATGTCGGCAAAGCCTTGGGCCTTACCGAGGATGTGACCGCCGCGCTTGCCAATACCGTCTGGGGCTCATGGGGCAAAGGCTTGACGGACAGCCAGATTACTGAAGCCGGACTTGATGCAAAAAATCCGATGATCCGCTTGGCGGTAGATATCGCGATGGAGATTCAAGGGTTCCCGCGTCATCTCTCGCAACATGTTGGCGGCTTTGTGCTCACACGCGGACGGCTCGACGAGACGGTGCCGATTGGCAATGCGGCGATGGATGAGCGCACCTTCATCGAATGGGATAAAGACGATATTTCTGCACTCGGTCTGATGAAAGTCGATGTCCTCGCGCTTGGTATGCTCACCTGTATCCGCAAAGCGCTTGATTTGATCGCGATGCATGGCGGACCACACCTAGAACTCGCTACGATCCCGCGTGAGGATCCGCGTGTTTATGCGATGCTTCAAAAAGCTGATTCCATCGGTGTGTTTCAGGTGGAGAGCCGCGCGCAGATGAATATGTTGCCGCGCATCAAGCCCGCTTGTTTTTATGATCTCGTGATTGAAGTGGCGATTGTGCGGCCTGGCCCCATTCAAGGCGATATGGTGCATCCCTATTTGCGCCGCCGGCAAGGCAAAGAGCGCGTGAATTATCCCTCGCCTTCTCCCGCGCATGGTCCGAAAGATGAACTCGAACGCGTGCTTGGTAAAACATTGGGCGTACCACTCTTTCAAGAACAAGCGATGCGCATTGCGATTGAAGCGGCAAAATTCACCCCAGAAGAAGCCAACAAACTCCGCCGCGCGATGGCCACTTTCCGCCGTGTCGGCACTATTCATCTCTTTCAGGAGAAAATGGTGCATGGCATGGTGAGCCGCGGCTATGAAGCGGATTTTGCCGCGCGCTGTTTCAAACAGATTGAAGGCTTCGGCGAATATGGCTTTCCTGAAAGTCATGCGGCCTCATTCGCATTGCTTGTTTACGCGTCCGCTTGGCTGAAATGCCATCATCCCGCAGCCTTTGCGGCAGGGCTTTTGAATAGTCAGCCGATGGGTTTTTATGCGCCCGCACAAATTGTACGCGATGCAACGGACCATGGTGTTGAAGCGCGCGCACCTGATATCAATGCCAGCCGCTGGGACGCCACACTTGAAGAACGCAAAGATCATGCACTCGCATTGCGTTTGGGCTTTCGTCAAATCGATGGATTTCGTGAAGACTGGGCTGATCGCATATCCGCCTATCGCAACGGGTTTTACCCCTCCGCTGAAATGTTAAAGCGCCGGGCTGATTTACCCGCACGCGCGCTTGTGTTGCTTGCGGAGGCGGACGCGATGCGTTCGATCAATCTTGATCGACGAGAAGCGGCATGGACGGTGCGTCGGCTACCGGATTCCGATCCTCTACCTTTATTCGAAGCGGCGCGCATACAAGAGCTGGCCGATGAGCCGCTTGTTACGCTCCCTGAAATGCCATTGAGCGAACATGTGGTAGCCGATTATCAAACTTTGCGGCTTTCGCTCAAAGGGCATCCGATGATGTTTCTGCGTGATCTTTATGAAAGCGAAGGTACATTGCCCTGCACCACAATTCGCGATCTCGCTGATGGGCGCCGCGTGCGTGCAGCCGGAGTTGTGCTCATTCGCCAAAAGCCCGGTAGCGCAAAGGGCGTTGTTTTCATGACAATTGAAGATGAAACCGGCATCGCCAATCTCGTCGTCTGGCCCTCCTTGCTGGAGCGCTTCCGTAAAGTGGTCATGGGTGCACGACTTGTGGCGGTTGAAGCGCGCGCGCAACGCAGCGAAGAAGGTCTTGTACATCTCGTCGTTGAAGAGATTGAGGACCGTTCAGACGATCTTTTGCTTCTCTCGCAAGAAACCATGCCGCTTGTGCTTGCCCATGCTGATGAAGTGAAGCGCCCCGTGCCCGAAGGGCGCGCGCGCCACCCGCGCAATGCGCGCGTGCTGCCGAAGTCGCGCGATTTTCACTAAAGCATTTTGCGATGAAGTGGATACCGGTTCATCGGAACAAAATGCGTCAATTCAAAGACCTTAGAGCTTTAATCCGCCCGCTTTTTCAATGAAGGCGGCAACTGTTTCAAGCCCTGTGCCTTCGCGCATATTGGTGAACACATAAGGCCGCTCTTTGCGCATGCGCTTTGTGTCTTCTTCCATCACCTGAAGACTAGCACCCACATGCGGCGCCAAATCAATTTTATTGATGACGAGAAGATCAGACCGCGTGATACCCGGCCCGCCTTTGCGCGGAATTTTCTCACCTCCCGCCACATCGATGACATGAATGGTGAGATCGGCAAGTTCAGGCGAGAATGTTGCAGCAAGATTATCGCCGCCTGATTCAATGAGGATCAAATCGAGATTGGGAAATTTCTCGCGCATCGTATCGACAGCCGCAAGATTGAGCGAACAATCTTCGCGAATGGCGGTATGCGGGCACCCCCCTGTCTCGACACCCATGATACGCTCTTCTGGAAGTGCGCCCGCAACCGTCAAAAGTCGCGCGTCTTCTTTCGTATAAATATCATTCGTGATCGCACAGAGATCATAAGTATCGCGGAAATATTTGCAGAGCATTTCCGTGAGTGCGGTTTTACCCGAGCCGACAGGCCCGCCAATACCAACGCGCAAAGGACCATGAGAGGAGCGAGTCATGAACGGAACAACCTTGTATATTGGGTTTCATGATGAAGAGAGACGAGATCGGACCGGAAAACGCATGAGCCCAAATCATCAAGCGAAGAGGATTGAGCGTTGTGCGCTTCTTCGCGAATAAGCGGCATCAAAGCCGCAATCACACGCTGCCCATCGGTTTGCCCGATTGCGCCCAAACGCACACATGCGGAGACGAGATTAGACACAAAGGCCGTTAGAAACGCTTCAAGCACCGGGGACAAGGCCATCTTATAGGTCGCCGCAACAATACCCACCGCGACCGGATAAGTGATGTCGCCTTTATGATGTCTCGAAAAATTGTCTAACGCCTCATTCGACCAGGCTGCGCGGACATTTGTTAGAAACGCTTTGCCCTGCATGGTTGATTCGAGATAGCGCTCGGATGAAGGCTGCAACGCGAGTGATAATTCGATGATTGTATCAAGTCTCAGAAAATCAGTCCCGCACATTGCGCGCCATGTCTCAGCGACAATAATCGCATCATTGCGCCCTGATCCCGATGACACGAGATCAGCAATCCACTCACGACAAGTTTCAAAATCAACGACATCACCCGCTTCATGCGCCCATTCGAGACCATGCGAATAGGCAAAGGACCCCACCGGAAAAGCGGGGCTTAGCCATACAAGAAGCGGAAGCGATGAGCAGTCATCCATGATTTATTTATGCTTATGCCCATGATCATGGCTGTGGCTATGATCATGATGGTCATGATTATGGTGATCATGAGAATGGCTATGATCGTGATCATGATCATGACCGCATCCACATCCCGGACCATGCGCATGAGAATGACCGTGATCGTGACCATGATCATACGCGTGTCCATGATCGCCATGAGCGTGATCGTGATAGGCACCCCGCTCTGGTTGGAACGGACGTGATACGGTTGTCATCGCGCACCCAAGACCGCGGATCATTTCCGCCAGCACATGATCCTCTTCAATATAGATCGCGTCTGCCGTGATTTCCGCCGGCGTATGGCGGTTGCCGATATGCCATGCGGTTTTCAAAAGCCGCATCGGATTATCCGCTTTGATTTCAATCAATGTTTGTGGCGCCGCCTTCACAAGGATGAGCGAGCCATCCTCAAGCTTTACCGCATCGCCATCATTCAGCGTCGCCGTCTTTTCAAGATCGAGCAAGAAAGCTGTGCCCTTATCACCCGTGAGCGTGATACGACGGCGATGACGCCCCTCATGGTCAAGGCTCACGCTATCGATCACTTTATCAGTCTTGACCGCTGGTTTTCGAACAATCGAAGTCGCACGCTGCATAAGATAATCCCGTTTCACTGACATATGATTAGTCTAGAATAGAAAATAGCGCTGCGCCATAGGCAGCTCTTTAGCCGGCTCGCAGACGAGAACTTCGCCATCCGCCGTCACACGATAGGTCTCCGGATCAACCGTGATCACCGGTGTGGCGTCATTATGGATCATCGAGGATTTAGAGATACCGCCACGCACATTCTCCACCGCCACCATCTCCTTTTGCGTACCGAGCGCGTGACGAAGTCCATTCGCAATCGCTGCCTTCGACGTAAACACAAGCGAGGTTGATGTCAGCGCCTTGCCGAACGCACCAAACATTTCGCGGAAATGCACGGGCTGTGGCGTCGGGATCGAGGCGTTGGGATCACCCATTTGCGCCGCGATAATCGCGCCGCCTTTGATGATCATATCGGGCTTGGTGCCGAAAAAGGCGGGTGACCACAACACAAGATCCGCCAATTTTCCAACTTCAACCGAACCAATACATTTCGACACACCATGCGAAATTGCGGGGTTGATCGTATATTTCGCGATATAGCGTTTCACTCTGGTGTTATCCGCGCGACCATCGCCAGACAAAGATCCGCGTTGTTTCTTCATTTTATCGGCGGTCTGCCATGTGCGGGTAATCACTTCCCCCAAACGGCCCATGGCTTGTGAGTCAGATGACATCATCGAGAGCGCGCCGATATCATGGAGAATATCTTCCGCCGCAATCGTTTCTTTACGAATTCGGCTTTCAGCAAAAGCGAGGTCTTCCGGAATGGATGAATCAAGATGGTGGCAAACCATCAACATATCGAGATGTTCATCAAGCGTGTTGACGGTGAAAGGCCGCGTCGGATTGGTCGACGACGGCAGAACATTTTTCAAACCCGCGACTTTGATGATATCCGGGGCATGACCGCCCCCTGCACCTTCAGTATGGAAGGCGTGAATGGTGCGATATTTAAAGGCCTTGATCGTGTCTTCCACAAAGCCTGATTCATTCAACGTATCGGTATGGATCATCACCTGAATGTCGTGATCATCGGCAACGCTTAGACAATTATCAATCGCTGCCGGCGTTGTGCCCCAATCCTCATGAAGTTTGAGCGCACAGGCCCCCGCTTCAATCATTTCAACGAGTGAACCGGGTAACGCCGCATTACCTTTGCCAGAAAATCCAACATTCACAGGAAACGCATCAGCGGCTTCGATCATACGCGCCATATGCCAAGGCCCCGGCGTGCATGTCGTGGCATTCGTGCCCGCTGATGGACCTGTGCCGCCGCCGAGCAGCGATGTGACACCGGACATCAGCGCATGTTCAATCTGTTGCGGTGAAATGAAATGGATATGCGTATCAAATCCACCGGCAGTAAGAATCTTACCTTCGCCGGCAATCACATCCGTGCCCGGCCCGATGATGATTGTGACATGCGGTTGAATATCGGGATTGCCCGCTTTGCCAATCGCCGCAATGCGACCATTCTTCAACCCGATATCGGCTTTCACAATGCCCCAATGATCAACGATCAAAGCGTTTGTGATCACAGTATCGACTGCGCCATTTTTGTTTGTGACTTGGCTTTGGCCCATGCCATCACGAATGACTTTGCCACCGCCGAATTTTACTTCTTCCCCATAAGTGGTGAAATCTTTTTCAACTTCGATCAGCAGCGATGTATCAGCCAAGCGCACACGGTCGCCAACAGTGGGGCCAAACATATCCGCATAAGCGGCGCGGGAGAGTTTTGTGGTCATGATGATCTTTCCCTTATCGCTTAGAGCGCGCCCATAATATCTTGTCTAAATCCATAGACTTCGCGTTTGCCGGCGAGAGCGACAAGGCGCACCTCGCGCGATTGGCCGGGCTCGAAACGCACGGCCGTGCCTGCCGGAATATCAAGCCGCATGCCACGCGCCTTCGCGCGATCAAAGGACAAAGCCGGATTGGTTTCAAAGAAATGATAATGACTGCCGACTTGGATCGGCCGATCACCGGTATTGGCAACAGTGATCGTCGCCGTTTCGCGGCCTTCATTCATCACGATGTCACCCGGCTCCGTAATCACTTCACCCGGAATAATCGCATCGGCTTTTGATCCGCCGCGGATCGGTTGATGAACCGTCACAAGCTTCGTGCCATCGGGGAATGTCGCTTCGACCTGGACATCATGGATCATATCCGCGATGCCTTCCATCACTTGATCAGCGGTCACAACATGCGCGCCCGCTTCCATCAACTCGGCAACGCTGCGCCCATCGCGTGCGCCTTCAACAACGAAATCGGTGATCAAGGCCACCGCTTCGGGATGATTGAGTTTCACACCGCGCGCCAAACGGCCACGCGCCACCATAGCGGCGAGCGAAACGAGCAATTTATCTTTCTCACGCGGCGATAAGATCATCGCGCCCTCTCCTTTGTGTTATCCATCAACATTGCCACACGCGTGGCAGGTCAGCATTCCGAAAACGAGATAGAAACTGAGCGGCCGAGCGGCGCAATGTAGAAGGATCGCGCGCAACAAAGCGCACAATCATCATGCCATTCCAAGCGCTCGCCGCACATTCACACGACGCGTCTTTCAAAGCCTCTCGCGCCTCTTCAAGACGCGCTTCGGCGTTAGGTGCAACATAAAGACATGTTCCAATCGCGCGTGCGCCATCACCCATCGCTTTGCGGTCAAGCCGCGCAGCTATATCATGTTCAATCATTACATCATCAACAAAGATCAATCGACCCCCACGACGAATGCGCCAGTGATCTCGAAAGAGACCTTCGCTTACGCGCTCGCCCATCGCAACACGCCCGAAGATTGTTGATTCAAAAAGCGTGAGGGACGCATCAGCGGCCATAGCAACGATGAACCGGCGAGATAGCCGCGCGCCGGAAAACAAAATCATATCTTGCGGCAACCAATTCACGTGAGCCTGCGCGCTGAGAGTGAGCGCGATATCAATCTCTGACATTTGGCCATCAGCGCGATAAATCTTTTCCGCTGATTGCGTGGTGATCACCGCTTTTGTTTGCTCCTTAAATTGAAAATCGATAGCGAGGCGATCACCGCCCACCATGCCGCCGCCTGTATTGACGAGCACCGCTTCGCACACATCGCCGCGTGGGAATTTCAACCGATAGCCGCCGCTTTCAAAAAGCGTGGACAAGGCCGTTCCGCGAGCCGACGAAATGAACCCTGCGCGCAGCTGCCCCTCGGCGCGGATCATGCGCGGCATCGGCGCGGTGCGCGGGGAAGCATCATTAAAAGGGATCGGCTGAGCGGTCATCAAAAGCCATGGATCTTCAAGAACGCGTCACTTTTGATAGGCGGGCGGGCGGACAGCGGAAAGCGGAAAATTTAGGCATAGGGGAAAGCAGCCCCCAAACGCCCCCGCTCCGCACAGCTATTCACGTTCATGCGGCGCGCGCGGGGCGGCCGCTCCTCAGGCTCACTGGCCGTAAGCCCGATGAAACCCTATATCTCCTTCAAAGGTGAAGCCCGAAGCCATGACCAAAACACCCGCTTTTTCCCTCGCCATTGACGGCATGACCTGCGCCGCCTGTGTCACACGCGTCGAAAAGGCGCTGTTGGCGGTGCCGGGCGTGACAGGTGCTGCCGTCAATCTCGCGACCAAAAGCGCGCGCGTTGAAGGCGCTGCCGATCCTAAAAGCCTCATCGAAGCGGTTGATGATATCGGCTATGGCGCGAGCCTTATCATTGAGGCCAACCGAACCGCTGAGGCCGAGCGCGCCGAACATCGCGCGGCCAAAGCCAAACGCGCGGCGCTTCTCGCCTTTCTCATCTCCGCGCCCTTCTTTGTGGGCATGGGCGGCATGGTGCTTGGCTTTGAGTGGATGCCACAACCGCTCATTCAATTCGGCCTCGCCTCGCTCATTCAATTCGGGCTCGGTTTTCGGTTTTATCGCTCAGCATGGAAAGCCATCAAAAGCGGCTCCGCGACAATGGATCTTCTTGTCGCACTCGGCACAAGCGCTGCATATGGGCTTAGCCTTTACCTCTGGCTCTTTGCTGCGCATAGCGGCCATGTCGCGCATCTCTATTTTGAATCATCAAGCGTGGTCATCGCCTTTGTGTTGATGGGCAAATGGCTTGAAGAACGTGCGACATCGGAAACCGCGTCAGCCATAAAATCACTCGGTGCTTTACGTCCGACAACTGCGCGACTCCTCATCGGTGATCGTGAAGAGATGGTCGATGTCGAAACGCTCCGCGTGGGTGACCACGTTCTTGTGCGCGCGGGTGAAACGATTCCTGTCGATGGGCGCATTATCAAAGGCGCCGCTAGCATTGACGAAGCTATGGTTACGGGCGAAAGCCTTCCCGTTCGAAAAACTGAAGGCGCACAAATTATTGGTGGCACGGTTAATCTTGATGGGCTGATTGAAGTTGAAACAACGGCCATTGGCAGCGAAACATTACTCGCGCGTATTATTCGGCTTGTGGCGTCCGCTCAAAGTTCAAAAGCTCCTGTGCAAGCCCTTGTGGATCGCATCAGCGCGGTGTTCGTTCCGGTTGTGTTGGTGATTGCACTCATTACCGGGATTGGGTGGATACTCGCAGGCATCTCTATTGAATCCGCTCTGATCAATGCCGTTTCCGTTCTTGTAATTGCCTGCCCTTGCGCTTTGGGACTTGCAACACCCACAGCCATTCTTGCCGCAACCGGTATCGCCGCACGTCACGGTATTCTCATTAAAGACGCCGCAGCGCTTGAACGCGCCGCATCCGTCACACATCTCGTGTTCGATAAAACCGGAACGCTAACAGAAGGCAAACCCGTTTTAACCGCGCTTGAAAGTGATGATTTCGCTTCACTCCTTACAACAGCGGCGTCAATTGAAGCAGGAAGCACACATCCGCTTGCTGATGCTATTCGTAACGAGGCACAAAGGCGTAATCTCGTGATCGAGAAAGCGGAAAGCTTTACATTGACCGATGGCGCGATCCTCGCGACAATCAACGGCACGCAATGGATCTTTGGCAATGACGCCGCTTTGCAGCGCGCGGGCCTGGATACCAAATCTTTTTCTGCCCGCATGAATGCGCTCACAAACGAAGGCCATGGCATCAGCCTTGTGGGAAATATCACCGCAAAATCCATTCTCGGCTTTATTGCTTTTGCCGATCCCGCACGCACAACATCAAAGGCGGCCATTGCAAGAAGTCATTCGCTTGGACTGCACACCACACTACTCACCGGCGACTCTGAAGGTGCCGCGCGCCGCATCGGACAGGAGCTCGGCATCACATCGATCTTCGCCGCCATTCGTCCCGAAGGCAAAGCGGCCGTGATTGCATCATTGAAGAAAGAGGGCGCGGTCGTTGCGATGGTAGGCGATGGTGTGAATGACGCGCCCGCACTGGCAAGTGCCGATGTAGGCATTGCGATGGGTTCGGGAACCGATATCGCGATTGAAAGCGCAGGGATGGCGTTGATGCGCCCTGATCCGCGTTTAGCCCCTGCGGCCATGAGTTTGGCGCGGCGTGCCGCGCGCACGATTCGTCTCGGCCTGTTCTGGGCCTTCGCGTATAATGTCGTCGGCATTCCGCTTGCGGCGCTGGGATTGCTTTCGCCAGTGGTCGCAGGTGGCGCCATGGCGCTCTCAAGTGTGAGCGTCGTCTTAAATGCGTTGACCTTGCGCCTTTGGCGGCCGCGCTTCGATTGAGCGTGACTTGAGCCGCCCGCGCCAATCCCTTAGATTGAGGTCATGACAAAAGCGATTTCCTCTCTCGGCGCGCGCGCCTTTGAACGACTTGAAGCGCTTCGCGCCTACACGGATGAACCGGGTAAAATCACCCGGCTTTATCTTTCCCCGTCGCATATCAAATCGATCGATTATATCGTCGATGAAATGCGCAAGGCGGGATGTGATTCCGTGCATGTTGATGCGCTCGGCACTGTTGTTGGTCGCTATGAGGGGACGGAAAAAGGCCAACCTGCTTTGCTCATCGGCTCGCATATCGATACGGTTGTTGATGGTGGCGCTTATGATGGCGCTCTCGGCGTGATCGCCGGGATCGGCGTTGTGGAAGCGTTACATCAAAAGAACGAGCGTCTTGATTTCGCCATCGAGATTCTGGGCTTCGGCGACGAAGAGAATGTGCGCTTTCCCGCCAATCTCACCTCGTCACGCGCGCTTGCCGGAACATTACCGGACTCAGCACTTGATGCGCGTGATGAGAAGGGCATTTCAATACGTGAAGCGCTAAGCGCGAATGGCTTTGATCCCGCACAGATGAAATCACTCAAGCGCGATCCGAATAGCGTGATCGGCTATGTCGAGATTCACATTGAGCAAGGTCCTGTTCTTGAGGCTGAAAATCTTCCCGTAGGCGTTGTCACCGCGATCAATGGCGCAACGCGCTGGGCTTTGACGGTGAAGGGCGAACCGGGCCATGCAGGCACTGTGCCGATGGCGATGCGTCATGATGCCTTGACGGCGGCGGCTGAAATGGCGCTCGCGATTGAACGCATTGGCCGGACACATGAAAGCGTTGTGGCAACGGTCGGCCGCTTCCAAGCCTATCCGGGCGCGGTGAATGTGATCCCGGGTGACGTGAGATTCTCGCTTGATACCCGCGCGCCGGATGATTCACTTCGCGACAAAATCACCGCAGCAATCGAAGCCGAATGCAAAGCCATCGCGGCGCGACGTCATGTAACATTGTTCATTGAGCCTTTGTCTTTGGCGAAAGCCACACCGATGGCACAATCATTCATCACGGGACTTTCAGATGCGATTGGCCGTCGTCAAATTTCACCGCGACTTCTGCCTTCAGGCGCGGGACATGATGCGATGGCAATGGCCGAACTTTGCCCCGCCGGCATGATGTTTGTGCGCTGCAAAGGCGGCATCAGCCACAGTCCGCTCGAATCCATGACGGAAGACGACTGCGACACCGCTATTGACCTACTTCTGGATTTTGTGCGCCATTACCAAAAGTAAATCTTTAGCATAATTGATCTGGGCCTCTGACATTATTTTTCCATAATTGTGTTTTTGATAGCGTTAACGAAGAACCGGGCCCCTCTGGCGAGCGTATGCTCGTGATGTCGGATCTTCGATTTTGACACAGAGGAGGCGAATAATGGCATTTGATGCCCAAACTCTCATTGATTTCATGATGCTCCCTGCGCTTGGGAAGCCGCTTTGGATGTGGCTTAGTTTCACGGGCCTTGTTCTATTTTTGTTGGCGCTCGATCTCGGCGTTCTCAACAGGAAGAACCAAGTCATTTCCGTGCGCCACAGTCTTGTGCTGTCAGTCTTTTATATCAGCCTCGGTTTGATTTATGGCGCCGGTATCTGGTTTACGCTCGGCGCCGAGTCCGGCATGAATTACCTCACCGGCTTTGCGGTCGAGAAAGCCCTCGCTATCGACAACATCTTTGTCATCGCGATGATCTTTTCCTTCTTTGCCGTGCCTGACAAATATCAGCATCGCGTGTTGTTCTGGGGTATTCTCGGGGTCATCATTCTGCGCGCGATTATGATTGCGCTCGGTGCCGCTGTAATATCGCAATTCTCATGGGTGCTTTATGTCTTCGCGGTGTTCCTCATCGCCACAGGCATCAAGATGCTGCTTGCCAGCGATAAGCCCACGGATATCGGCAATAATCCGATCCTGCGCTTTATGAAGCGGTGGCTGCGTGTAACCGAGACGCATCATGAAGAGCGATTCTTCGTGCGTCTCCCGGACACGAAGACCGGCAAAACTTTGCTTCATGTCACGCCGCTCTTCATGGCGCTGGTGTTGATCGAGATTGCCGATGTGATTTTCGCGGTCGACTCCGTGCCTGCCATCTTCGCGATCACGACCGATCCCTTCATCGTCTACACCTCGAATATTTTCGCCATTCTTGGTTTGCGGGCACTTTACTTCGCCCTCTCCGCGATGATCGAGCGCTTCCACTATCTTAAATATGCGCTGGCGATTGTATTGATCTTTATCGGCACCAAGATCTTTGCCGCTGATCTTCTGGGCATTGAGAAAATCCCGCCAGCCTTCTCCCTCGCGATGATTGTGAGCATCATCGGTGCAGGCGTGGTCGTGAGCCTGATCTGGTCACGTCCACAACCCAACAAGGCGCTTGGATAATTAAACTGAATTCAGAGGCGTCAGTCGAGCTTACCGACTGACGCTTCAACCGCCTCAACGACCGCGCCCGAGCGCACATGTTGATGCGCAAGATTCATTTCAGTTGCATACCACCGGTCACCATCGAGCGCGGGTTGAACAACACTGCGCAAAGAGGCAAGCGCTGCAGCAGAGCCCTTGCCAATCGGATGATCCTTCGCAATTGGCTCAATGAGCGAAAGCGCTTGACCCGCCATCAAGATTTCCATCGCGACGATGTATTCGACATTCGCAACAATCGTACGGGCCTTGCGCGCGCACCATGTGGAATTTGAGACATGATCTTCCGCATTGCTCTTGCCCGGAATGGAATCGACTGAGCCTGGCATTGACAGCGTGCGATTTTCCATCACAAGCGCCGACATTGAACATTGCACCGTTGCAAAGCCCGTATTCAAACCCTTCTTACCGGCAAGCAGATTGCGCGGCAGGCCATAGCTCATGGTCGGATCGATGAGGCGCGCGAGACGACGCTCGGAGATTGACCCCAAATCAGCAATCGCGATGGCCACAAGATCCATCGCTTGCGCCACATATTGGCCATGGAAGTGCCCGCCAGAAATGACAACATAAGTGCCGTCACCATTTTCAAAGATCAGCGGATTATCGGTTGCTGAATTGATCTCGGTGGAAATGATCTTCGTGGCGTAATCCAGAGCCTCAAGCGCGGGGCCATGAACCTGCGGCGTGCAGCGAAGTGAATAGACATCCTGCACACGGGGCGGCGGCGCTTTACCTGCCGCACGCGCTTCATCCGGATAAAGCGTCTCGCGCGCGTCAGCCGAGCAGCGCTTCGAGCCTTCGGTGATCTTACGAATGTTGGACGCGATCTTGCGCTGACCGTCATGCGGACGCGCTTTATGGACGCGTGGATCGAAAGCAGCGAGTTCGCCGCGCATTGCTTCGAGAGACAAGCACATGCCGATATCGGCCGCTTTGCGAATACGTTTCGCGTCATAAATCGCAAGCGCCGCAATCGCGAGCGAAACAGTCGAACCATTGATCAGTGCGGAGGCGTCCTTCGCATGCAATGTGAAATCGGGCTCGAGGCCTGCTTTCTTGATCGCCTCACGCGCGGGCATGCGCTTGCCCTTATAAAAAATTTCCGCTTCCGGAAAACCGCACAACGCGCCTGACATATGCGCGAGCGGCGCGAGATCGCCTGACGCTCCGACCGAGCCTTTCGCCGGAATAACGGGGATCAAGCCCTTGTTCAAAAAGTCGAGAAGACGATCCACCACGTCAACCCGCGGACCGGAATAATTCGATGCAAACGCATTGGCGCGAAGCAACATGGTTGCGCGCACAATATCTTCATCAAGTGGTTCACCGATGCCGGTGGCATGCGCATAAATCGATTTTGTCTGATAGGCCGCCATATCCGACATCAACACGCGCTGATCTTTGAAAAGACCCACGCCGGTATTGAAGGAATACATCAGGGGCGCGTCATCATTCATCCATTCTTTGTCGATGAAAGCGCGCGTGGCCGCGATCCGCTCACGCGCTTTCGGCGAGAGGGCGGCTTTCTCATAGCGGCCATTGGCACCCGGGCGCGCCACGCGCACCACGCCTTCAATTGTGAGTTTTGCCCCATCAATCGTGACCGTCATGATTTACCCCCGTCTCGCTTTATTATGGTCGGACCTCAATCATGATCGGGCCTAGACCAGTCAATTCTATTTTGCCTCGCGGCGTTGTTGGAATGCTGCGGCAATATCGCCGGCAGCGTCTTCGAGAGTGATATAGCGATCATCAAGATTGCGGTAGGCCTGAATAATGGTTTGCCAGAGAGTTTCATCCGCCTTGCCTTTGACGAAACCATTTTTGCTAGCAAGCCGGTAAAGGCGCTTGGCCCCCGCCTCGCGGGTGACCCCACCCTCAGCAATGAGCCGATCAATCCGGTCCCGCTCCGCCTCTATAGCCGCAGTATTGGAATCTGATTTTGCGGGCAGCGGAACGATCAGGCTTGCTGCCAAAGCATCGGCCGAAACGGTAACCGACTTGAAGGGCTCGGCAGGCTCGGCAACGGGTTGCTCGGACGCGGCGGGCTTCGAAGGGGTGGCTGCCGCAATCCGGATGGAGGCTTTTGCGTCTGTTTTAGACGCTCTCTCCGTCGAGGCATCGGAAGCTTCCGCCGCCATCATGCCGCCTGAAGGGGGCGACGAGGACATGCCCTGACAGGCCGCAACTGCGAATGCAACGAACAAAATCGGCAGAAATCGACGCATAACTCACCCTCCGACCGCATTTCATAGGTACCTAGCATCAAGCGGGCACCGCCCCTTGGCACGAATATCGCTATTTACCCCTCACCTTGTGACAAATACTCGCTTAATTTTTTGTTTCATGTGCCGTCTTCACCCGCAGATTGGCATGAAATGAAAGACCGGAACCGCCATGAGCGCTGAAATCATCAATCTTGCGACTATTCGGGCGGACCGCCGGGATCGGGACGAAAAACTTCAAGAGGCCTTTCTGCGCCAAGAAGCGTCTGGTTTCTCCGAATCGCTTCAGGCGACAGTGGAACGCTCCCGTCTCAACCTACCGATGATGGCGACCTTATTGATTGCCAAGGCGGTTGATGCGCTCGAAGATAATCAGCCCGTCGCTCGCACAGAACAGGCGGAATATGATGCGGCTGCCACTATTCTTCGCGCGATTGTTAAAGCGCGGACCGCAGCACGTGCTCGCGCAGCAGCCGATGCTGTTCGTGTGTTCAATATGCCGAATGGTGCTTGATCAGGATCTGCTTTTTTCAATAAATTCAACAATACCCTGCGCGGCAGCAACGCTTGTTGAAAAACAAGCTTGCATGAGATAGCCGCCCGTAGGCGCATCCCAATCGATCATCTCACCGGCCACAAAAACGCCCGGCATTTTTTTGATCATGAGATGCGAGTCAAATTCATCACGCTGAATACCGCCCGCCGTTGAGATCGCGCGATCAAGTCCACTCAACCCTTGCACTTTTAACTCATACGTCTTGATGGCACGCGCGAGCGCTTGTGGATCTTCGGGAAGTTTTTCATCCCGTAGAAAAAAAGTCTCGCGTAAAAGCGCAATGGATACAGGATCAAGGCCAGCGGCTGAGGCCAGAAATGTCGAAAGACTCTTTTTCCCGCGCGGCTTTGTAAGACGAGAGATTAAATCTGCCTCTGACACATCACGACGCAGATCAAGTGATAGCATCGCATGGCACGAATGCGCGATCGACTCACGAAGCGCAGGCCCCAACGCATAAATCGCACCGCCCTCAATGCCGTGCTGCGTAATAATCGCTTCACCCACGGCTCTTTGCGTACCACAAGACACAATCAATCGTTTTAAGGGATGTCCCGCAAAGCGCGATGTGAAATACTCCGACCAAAAAACCTTCACACCGACATTGGATGCGGTGAGCGGCGTGATCGCAATCGCTTTATCGCGCATTATCGATTGCCATGACCCCGTAGCGCCCAATTTGGGCCATGAGGCACCGCCAAGTGCCAAGAGCACGGCATCCGCTTTCACGAGTTCAGTCGCATGCGCCTCAGTTTCAAAACGCAACGCGTCTTGATCATCAAAGCCCTTCCAGTCATGCCGCATGAAAAATTCAACGCCTTGCGCTTCCAAGCGCCGTAACCAGGCGCGCAACAAGGGCGAGGCTTTAAAGCTTTTCGGAAAGACACGACCGCTTGAGCCTACGAAATGAGACTCGCCTAATGAATCACACCACGCGCATAAATCTGCAGGCGGAAATGCCGTGATGAAAGGCGTTATGAAGTCACGCGCTTCGCCGTAATGCGAGAGGAATTCATCAAGCGGTTCTGTATGGGTGAGATTGAGACCGCCGCGCCCTGCCATCAAAAATTTACGCCCCGGCATCGGCATGCGATCATAAACCGCAACGCGATAAGACAATGCGGATAGCCGCTCGGCGGCCATCAAACCTGCAGGACCGGCGCCGATGATGGCGATGAAGGGGGAGAGTGAAACTGATTTTGTCATGGTAAAAGCACCAAACCACAAATTGATCTGGCGCACAAAAAAAGAGGCGGGGTGAGCCCGCCTCTTCTTCGATCAACCGATCTTCAAATTTTCTGCCGACTGACGACCGCGATTTTCAACAAGTTCAAAGCCGACTTTTTGTCCTTCGGCGAGTCCCGAAAGTCCGGCACGCTCGACCGCACTAATATGGACAAATACGTCCTTGCTCCCATCTTCAGGCTGAATGAAACCATAGCCCTTTTCCGAGTTAAACCATTTGACGGTGCCTTGTTGCATCGCCTTCTCCTTCGCATCTTTAGGCCAAAATAAATAAGCCCCATGTCATGACGACATGAGACCACCCCACAACAGAAATACCGGGATTGCCGAAAGACGCTGACGCCACAGGCGCGACCGCTGGCCGGAAAGCCGAATCCAATTGCTAGGGATAGCCATAAAACACTGCCTCAAAAACGCAAGGCAGACGGGAAAATGCGGATGGGTATCTCGCCGAAGGCTTACACCCTTAAGCAAGCCGCTTGCGAAAACAGGATCGATCCGTCATATCGCCTCAGTCGTCATTTTTCCTTTGTATTGTTTCACGCAGTGGCCCCACCGCTCCTCTTCCTCAAAGATATCCGCCTCACTTTTGGCGGCACGCCGTTGCTTGAAGGCGCTGATCTGTCGATTGGCGCGGGCGAGCGACTCTGCCTTGTGGGGCGAAATGGCTCGGGTAAATCGACCTTGCTCAAAATAGCCGCCGGTCTGATTGAGTCCGATCATGGCGAGCGATTCATTCAACCGGGAGCAACCTGGCGCTATCTGCCGCAAGAACCCGATCTCTCGGCTTTCGCTACAACACTCGCTTATGTCGAGGCGGGTTTAACTCCGGGCGATGACGTCTATCGCGCCCGCTATCTTCTCGAAGCGCTGGGACTCAAGGGCGATGAAAATCCGAAGACGCTCTCCGGTGGTGAAGCGCGGCGCGCGGCACTTGCCCGTGTGCTTGCGCCTGAGCCTGATATTCTGATGCTTGATGAGCCCACCAATCATCTCGATCTTCCCGCTATCGAATGGCTTGAAAGCGAATTGAAGAGCCTTAAATCGGCACTCGTTCTCATCAGTCATGATCGTCGTTTTCTTGAAAATCTCTCGCGCGCAACCGTATGGCTTGACCGCGGTGTAACGCGTCGTCTTGAAAAAGGCTTTGGCGATTTCGAAGCCTGGCGCGACACAGTGTTGGAAGAGGAAGAGCGCGAACGCCACAAGCTCGACCGTCAAATTGTGCGAGAAGAACATTGGGTGCGTTATGGCGTGACCGCACGACGCAAACGCAATGTGCGCCGCATGGCTGATCTCGCAGCACTAAGGCAAAAACGTAGAGACGCGCGGGGGCCGCAAGGCGGTGTGAAACTTGAAGCGGCGGATGCCGATCTCTCCGGCACGCAAGTGATTGAAGCCGAAAAAATTTCATTGAGTTTCGGTGAAAAAGTTATCGTGAAAGAGTTTTCGACGCGCATCTTGCGTGGGGATCGCATCGGACTTGTGGGCGCGAATGGCGCGGGGAAAACAACGCTTCTCAATCTGCTCATGGGCAAACTCGAGCCTGATCAAGGACGAATAAGACGCGGTACCAATCTCGCGATGACGACGCTTGAACAAAAGCGCGATAGTCTTGATCCGACAATGTCGCTTGCAGATACGCTGTCAGGTGGCTCTGGAGATCGCATCGTTGTGAATGGCGAAAACCGCCATGTCGTTTCCTATATGAAAGACTTTCTCTTCTCGCCTGAACAAGCGCGCACACCTGTGGGTACGCTTTCGGGCGGTGAGCGCGCGCGGCTATTACTCGCTCTCGCACTCGCTAATCCGTCCAATCTCTTGGTGCTTGACGAACCCACCAATGATCTTGATCTCGAAACGCTTGATCTTCTCGAAGAGATGCTCGCCGATTATCAAGGTACGCTGATTGTTGTGAGCCATGATCGCGATTTTCTCGATCGCGTCGCAACCGCCATCATCGTGGCAGAAGGCGATGGCGTATGGCTTGATTATGCGGGCGGCTATTCGGATATGGTCGCGCAGCGCGGCCGCGGCGTGGATGCACGCACAAGCGAAGCCTCAAAAGCGCCACAGAAAACACGCGAAACACCTTCATCGCGTGATAGCGCACCAGTCAGCGAAAAGCGCAAATTGTCCTTCAATGAAAAACGTCTGCTCGAAACGCTACCCGAACGTGTTGAGGCACTGGGTCGCGATATTGAGAAGTTAAAAGCAGTTCTCGCTGATCCCGGGCTCTACACCCGCGACCGCGCACGCTTTGATAAAGCAAGCGAACTCTTAACGCGCGCGGAAGAGGAACGCCAACGCAGCGAAACGCAATGGCTTGAACTCGAAATGCTCAGAGAAGAGCTCGAATCTTAACGTGACAGGCGTGTTTCCACCAAATCCGCCCAATAAGACACACCATGCGGAATGGCCGCATCGTTGAAGTCATAATCGGGATGATGAAGACCCGCTGACGGGCCATTGCCGATGAAGATGAAACAGCCTGGCCGCTGGTCAAGCATATAGGAAAAATCCTCAGCACCCATCATGGGCGCAATCGCCTGATTAACACGCCCTTCGCCTGCGGTGCGTTGCGCAGACTCAAGCGCATAGGCTGTTTCACGCTCATGATTACGGGTCACGGGATAACCGCGCACATAATCGAGATGGATAGACGCGCCATGAAGGGCAGCGAAAGACGCAATCGTCTCACGCATGCGCTGTTCAACAAGATCCTGCACCGCGGGATTAAAGGTTCTCACCGTGCCGCGCATGGTGGCCGTTTGCGGCAAGACATTAAACGCATCACCGGCATGAAATGTCGTGACCGACAAAACAGCACTCTCAAGCGGATCGACATTGCGTGCGACAATCCCTTGCAACATCGTCACCAATTGTGAGCCAATCAATACCGTATCAATAGCAAGATGTGGCATTGCCGCATGCGCGCCACGACCTTCAATACGAATTTCAAATTTATCAGCAGCGGCCATGATGGGACCCGCGCGTGTGCCGAATTGGCCCACCGCCATACCGGGCAAATTATGCATGCCGTAGACTTCGGCAATGCCGAAACGCGCCATCATGCCGTCATCAACCATGGCTTTGCCGCCACCGCCACCTTCTTCAGCAGGCTGAAAAATCACCGCCACTTTGCCAGAAAAATTTCTTGTTTCAGCAAGATATTTTGCAGCGCCCAGCAACATCGCGGTATGGCCATCATGTCCGCACGCATGCATCTTACCGGGAACCGTTGAGGCATGCGGTTTGCCGGTTGTTTCATGAATCGGCAACGCATCCATATCGGCGCGCAGGCCGATAACGCGATCACCTTGAACGCGTCCTTTAATAATGCCGACGACTCCGGTCCTGCCGATTCCCGTGATGACTTCGTCGCATCCAAACTCTTTCAATTTCTCCGCAACTATCGACGCTGTGCGATGAACATCATAGTCGAGCTCGGGGTGGCGATGAAAATCATGGCGCCACACGGCGATTTCATCGGCCAATTCGGCGATACGGTTCTTGATCGGCATGGAGATCGCTCCTCTTTGCCCGCCACTATCAACTATGTCTGCCGAGCTGCCAAGTCTCGGAATGTTCCGCAGCTGCGTTTTCAAACAAGCTGACGCGCCTTTCCGGCTGTGTTAGGAGGGTTAAGAGGCCCAAGACACACGAAAGCATAGAATATGACGTCGAAACTCGATCAACTCAAAGCCATGACCGTCATCGTTGCCGATACCGGCGATATGGAGGCCATCCGCACCTTCAAGCCAACGGATTGTACGACCAATCCGACGCTTGTGCTGAAGGCCGCCGATCTGCCTGCTTATGAAGGCGTGATTGCGGATGCGATATCATGGGGCAAAAAGCAAAGTGGTACGAGAGAGGCAGTCATCACGGCCGTTGCGGATCATCTCGCCGTTGCCTTCGGCACGGAACTCGCACGCCTTGTGCCGGGCCGCGTATCAACGGAAGTTGATGCAGATCTCTCCTTCGACACGAAAGCCAGCGTTGATAAAGCGCGCACCATTATCAAAGCCTATGATGCGAACGGCATTTCACGCGACAAGGTGTTGATCAAATTGGCCTCGACGTGGGAAGGCATTCGCGCTGCAGAAATTTTGCAGAATGAAGGCATCGACTGCAATCTCACTTTGCTCTTCTCGCTCGCGCAGGCAGTAGCTGCGGCGGAAGCCGGTGCGTTTCTCATTTCACCTTTCGTCGGACGCATTCTCGATTGGTATGTGAAGAATGAAGGCAAGACCTACACAGCTGAGACGGACCCCGGCGTACTCTCGGTGCGCCGCATTTATGCTTACTATAAGCGACATGGTCACGGCACAATTGTCATGGGCGCGAGTTTCCGCAACACAGGTGAGATCGAAGCGCTGGCTGGATGCGACCGCTTGACGATCGCACCCGCACTGCTTGATCAATTGTCGAAAGATACTGGCGCACTTGATCGCAAGCTTGAACCAAAATCGGCAGCGCAGAGTGGCGAAGATAAACTTGATTTGAACGAGGCGTACTTCCGTTATCTCTTGAATGACGATGCGATGGCGACCGAAAAACTCGCCGAAGGTATTCGCGCTTTCACGAAAGACTTGGGCGTGTTGAAGGCGATGGTTGCGAAGAGGTTGGACGCTTAAGGCGAGATCGCCCAATCTTTCGGCCTCAGCGCGTTATCGCGAATTTTCGTCAGCGTTGTCGTTGGCGAAATCGCTTCCGGATCCAAGAAACAATGCAGGATTGCGGGTTTGCCGGATGCGACGGCGCGCTCGAAAGCAGGCGCGAAGTCTTCCGTCTTGCGCACCGTTTCACCATGACCGCCGAAGGCACGGGCATAGGCGGCGAAATCCGGATTCTTCAACTGCGTCGCTGATACACGGCCCGGATATTCGCGCTCTTGATGCATACGGATTGTGCCGTAAATACCGTTATCGACAACGATCACAATGATCGGCAAATCATATTGCACAGCGGTTGCAAATTCTTGCCCATTCATCAGGAAACAGCCGTCACCGGCAAACGCAATCACCATGCGGTTTGGAAACGCGCGCTTTGCACCAACCGCGGCCGGAACGCCAAAGCCCATCGAGCCTGAATTAGGGGCAACTTGTGTGCCGTAATTCCGAAAGCGCAAAAAGCGTCCGGGCCAGATCGCATAATTGCCAGCGCCATTTGTGATGACCGTGTCCTGCGGAATGCGGTCACGCAGCCAGCGCACAGCTTCACCGATTTGGAAGTCACCCGGCACAGTAGGGATGGTATTAGTCCATGTGAGAAAGTCTTCGCGCGCGGCGTTGCGTGCATCGGCCCATGCAATCGTCTGCGGCGGCTGCAATGTTTCAAGCGCAGCAGCAAAGGCACGCGGGCTCGCATGAATGCCGAGAGTGGGATGATAGACGCGACCCAACTCCTCCGCATCTGCATGAACATGCACGAGCTTTTGTTTGGGCACAGGAATATCAAAAAGCGAATAGGCTTGTGACGGCATCTCGGCCATGCGACCGCCGATAAGCAACACAAGATCAGCACCTTCAATTCGAGCCTTCAATTTCGGATTGGGACCGATGCCGATTTCGCCGGCATAATTTTGATGATCGCCATCAAACAACATCGCGCGGCGGAATGATGTCGCGACCGGCAAATCAAACCGCTCAGCAAAGCGGATCATCGATGCGCGCGCTTTATCACTCCAGCCACTACCGCCTAAAATCGCGATGGGACGCTTTGCGGCCCAAAGCATCTTTTGCAATTCCGCCATTTGCGTTTGGCCGGGCCAAGTTTCGATCGCTTCAACGCGCGGACCCGCCGCCACCTGCGCCGTTGCGACAAGCATATCTTCGGGAAGCGCAATCACAACCGGACCAGGACGACCCTGCATCGCAACATGAAAGGCGCGCGATACAATTTCAGGCACGCGCGCGGGGTCAGTAATTTCTGTCACCCATTTTGCAGTTGAACCGAAGTAGGCCTTGTAATCCATTTCCTGAAACGCGCCACGCTCTTTCATGCCGGATTCAATTTGACCGACAAAAAGAATAAGCGGCACGGAATCATGTTCAGCGATGTGAATGCCAGGCGAGGCGTTTGTGGCACCTGGACCACGCGTGACCATCGCAATGCCGGGGCGACCTGTGAGACGTGCGGACGCGTCCGCCATCATCACCGCACCACCTTCTTGTCGGCACACGGTGACATTGATCGACACATCATGCAGGGCATCAAGAACAGCGAGATAACTCTCACCCGGCACGCAGAACACATGTTCGACCCCTTGCGCTTGCAAGCAATCGACAATCAATTGGCCACCGGTGCGTTCGGGATGCGTTGTCATATTATGATCTCCTATCCGCCCCACGCTTTATCATTCAAAACATCTTCAGTGTCAGCACCCAAGCGCGGCGAGGCGCGATCAGCGACCATCGGCTCACCATTAATCACAATCGGCGTACGCACACTTGGCACAGACCCAAGCAAGGCATCATCATTCTCAAGATCAACCTTCATGCCGCGCGCTTGAACCTGGACGTCATCAAAGACATCGGCGACCGTATTGATGGGACCCGCCGGAACGCCCGCGCTTTCAAGTCGTGAAAGCAAATCATCGCGCGTAAAACGCGGCAGACGTTCGGCAATCGTCGCGCATAGTGTTGCACGATGTTTCACACGCAACGGATTGGTGGCGTAATCGGCATGATTTGCAAGATCATCCGCACCAATAACATCACAGAATTTTTTGAATTGCCCGTCATTGCCGACCGCAATCACGACATGGCCATCCGCCACGGCGAACACCTGATAGGGGACAATGTTCGGATGCGCATTGCCCAAGCGGCGCGGCGCTTTGCCGGAGACAAGATAATTCATCGCCTGATTGGCGAGCACGCTGACTTGCGTATCAAGCAAAGCCATATCGATATGCGCGCCCTCGCCTGTTTGATCACGCTGGCGTAACGCAGCCTGAATACCGATCACACCATAAACACCGGTGAAGATGTCTGCGAAAGCGACACCGATTTTTTGCGGTTCGCCATCGGGCGCGCCCGTCAAATCCATGATCCCGCCCATGGCTTGGATCATGAAATCATAACCCGCGCGCTCGGCATAAGGACCATCCTGACCAAAGCCCGTGACAGAGCAATAAATCAGTTTCGGATTGATGGCTTTAAGGCTCGCGTAATCGAGACCGTATTTTTTCAAGCCGCCGACTTTGAAATTTTCTATCAACACATCGGCGTGTGCGGCTAAACGCTTGATAATCTCTTGACCTTCGGGCTTTTCAAAATCGATCGCTATAGAGCGCTTGCCACGATTGCAGGCATGAAAATAAGCGGCGGATAAATCACCGTCCTCTTTCGCCGCCACAAAAGGCGGGCCCCATGTGCGCGTGTCATCGCCCGCGCCGGGGCGTTCGACCTTCACAACATCCGCGCCAAGATCGGCGAGCGTTTGGCCAATCCACGGCCCCGCAAGAATGCGCGCGAGCTCAAGAACACGAAGTCCGGCGAGAGGTTTTTGTGCGGCCATGAGTTTAGAAAAACGCCTGCAGGCCCGTGATCGCACGGCCAAGGATCAGCGCATGCACATCATGCGTGCCCTCATAGGTGTTCACGGTTTCCAAATTCTGCGCATGGCGCATGACATGATACTCTTGGCTGATGCCGTTACCGCCATGCATGTCGCGCGCCGCACGCGCGATATCGAGCGCCTTGCCGCAATTGTTGCGTTTGACGATGGAAATCATTTCGGGTGCCATCTTGCCGTCATCAAACAAACGGCCCACACGCAACGAGGCCTGAAGCCCGAGTGAAATCTCTGTCATCGCATCCGCAAGTTTCTTCTGAATCAATTGCGTTTGCGCGAGCGGTTTGCCGAATTGCACACGATCAAGTGTGTATTGCCGCGCGCGATGCATGCAATCTTCCGCCGCCCCCAAGACGCCCCATGAGATTCCATAGCGTGCGCGGTTCAAGCAGCCGAACGGTCCTTTGAGTCCCGATACATTCGGGAGCAAATGATCTTCGGATACAACAACGCCATCCATCACGATTTCGCCGGTGATCGATGCGCGGAGTGAAAGTTTTCCTTCAATCTTCGGCGCGCTTAATCCCTTCATACCTTTTTCAAGCACGAAGCCGCGAATCTCATTGTCATGCGCTGCCGACTTTGCCCACACCACATAAACATCGGCGATCGGCGAGTTGGAGATCCACATTTTTGAGCCGGTAAGACGATAACCATCTGCCACTTTTTCGGCGCGTGTCTTCATGCCGGCGGGATCAGAACCGGCGTCAGGTTCAGTCAACCCAAAGCAGCCAATCCATTCGCCGCTTGCGAGTTTCGGCAGATATTTCTTGCGCTGCGCTTCGGATCCATAGGCATAAATTGGATACATCACGAGCGAGGATTGCACGCTCATCATCGAGCGATAACCTGAATCAACGCGCTCGACTTCCCGCGCGACGAGGCCGTAAGCAACATAGCTTGCACCCGCGCAGCCATAATCTTCCGGCAAGGTCACGCCAAGAAGGCCGAGCTCGCCCATTTCTTTAAAAATCGACGCGTCGGATTTTTCATGCGCATAGGCTTCGACCACACGGGGAAGAAGTTTTTCCTGCGCATAATCACGCGCCGTGTCGCGGATCATCCGCTCATCTTCACTCAATTGCTCATCGAGCAGAAACGGGTCTTCCCAATCGAATTTTTGGAGGCTCGGCTTTGATGTGCCATGCATGGTGATACGCTCCCTTAAAACGAAAATTAGTCGAGCAATTGATCAAGCCCGCGTCGAAGGCCTTTAATGTCTTTCACGCGGCGCGTCGCAAGCAATGTCCCCGCAACATAAGGTGCTGCCGACGTGCCCGCATCGTGACGAATGACCAGTCGCTCATCCGGCGCGCCGAAAACAGCTTCGCAGGATAGAAGATAACCGGGCATGCGCACGGAATGAACCTGCACCGATCCAATCGTCGCCCCGCGTGTTTCACGTGCGCCGGATAATTCATTCACAGGCTTCGCATTTGATGGCAGTCGAATGGCTGACAACCGCTCCGCCAATTCACGGCCCGTGCCCGAAGGCGTGTCGGGCTTTTTAGCTGAGGCGTAATCAATCACTTCGACATCGGCGACATGTTTTGCCGCCATCAACGCAAAACGCGTCATGAGAGCAGCAGTAATCGAAAAATTGCCTGATGCGAAAACACCGCGCTGGGTTGCAAGCGCCTTCTTTTCAAGCTCGGCGAAATCATCCGCTGTTAAGCCCGATGTACCGATCACAACATCAACGCCGTGATTCAGTGCTTCAAGCGCATGTTCTTTCACCACATGCGGCTTTGTATAATCGATCACGACATCACACGGCGTTTTTAACGCCTCAGCGAGTGACGCACTCACCTCTACGCCTACCGCATCACGACCAAGCACGGTGCCGATATCTTGACCTGCTGCGTTACGCGCAACAGCGCCGACAAGCGTCATATCCGACGCATCAAGTACGCCTTTCGCAACCGCGCTGCCCGTCCATCCCGTTGCCCCTGCAACAATCACGCGAAGTGTCATGTGTTTTATCCAATATCGAAGCTCACGCCCTGTGCGAGCGGAAGCGTTGTGCCATAATTGATCGTGTTGGTCGCGCGGCGCATATAGGCTTTCCACGCGTCGGAGCCCGCTTCGCGGCCCCCGCCTGTTTCTTTTTCGCCGCCGAACGCGCCGCCGATCTCTGCACCCGACGGGCCGATATTCACATTCGCGATACCGCAATCGGAGCCAATGTCAGACACGAACAATTCCGCCTCACGCATATCGAGCGTGAAGAGCGAGGAAGAAAGGCCTGCCGACACCGCATTCTGCATCGCAATCGCGTCGTCGAAATTTTTATACTTCATCACATAGAGAATCGGCGCGAAGGTCTCGTGCAATACGGGGCCCGAATGTGTCGGCATTTCAACGAGTGCAGGTGCGAGATAATAAGCATCCGGCTTGGCATCCGCATGTTCGCGCATGCCGCCGGTGATCTTCGCGCCCATCGCCCGCGCTTCACCAAGCGCACGCTCCATGCCTTCATAGGCTTGTTTGTCGATCAAGGGGCCAACAAGCACACCCGCGTCACGCGGATCCCCCACTTTCACGCTTTGATAGACGCTGCGCAATTTAGGCACGAGCGCATCATAAATGCTTTCATGCACAATCAACCGACGAAGCGTCGTGCAACGCTGACCGGCTGTACCCATCGCGGCGAACGCAATGCCACGCAAAGCAAGATCAAGATCAGCAGATGGCGCAACAATTGCCGCATTGTTTCCGCCAAGTTCAAGAATGGCGCGTGCAAAACGGGCGGCTAGTTTAGGTCCGACCTGTTTGCCCATGGCGGTTGAACCGGTTGCTGACACAAGCGCAACGCGATGATCTGACACAAGCGCATCACCGGTATCGCGACCACCCACAATCACTTCAAGCAAACCAGCAGGCACACCACCAAACCGTTTCGCGGCGCGCTTTACAATTGCTTCAGTCGCCAAAGCAGTGAGCACGGATTTTTCTGAAGGCTTCCACACAACGCTGTTGCCGCACACAAAGGCGAGTGCCGCATTCCATGACCACACCGCAACGGGGAAGTTAAATGCGGAGATGACACCGCACACACCAAGCGGATGCCATGTTTCCATCATGCGGTGCGACGGACGTTCTGTAGCAATCGTCAACCCAAAGAGTTGGCGCGAAAGACCGACTGCATAATC
This sequence comes from Alphaproteobacteria bacterium, assembly GCA_037131735.1. GTDB lineage: Bacteria > Pseudomonadota > Alphaproteobacteria > Rhizobiales > Beijerinckiaceae > CAIUPE01. Next base: position 73,074 of record JBAXQM010000003.1, on the reverse strand, counting down.
GCAGATGTCGATCATCTCTTGCACTTCACCCAAACCTTCGGAGGTGATCTTGCCGACTTCGAGCGTCACCAAACGTCCGAGATCTTCTTTCGCCGCGCGCAATTCTTCGCCCAACAAGCGCACAAATTCACCACGACGCGGTGCTGGCACGAGACGCCATTCACGAAACGCTTGTTCGGATCGGCCAATCGCCGCGCCCACATCTTGCACCGAATGCGTCACAAGCTCGGCCATGGTTTCACCCGTAATCGGTGAGCGCGCCGTCATACCACCACGCACAAAGGCGCTTTCGGGCACGCCCAAACGGGCGAGAATTTCGAGGGCTTCGGCAGAGGCGGTCATCGACATGGCATGGTCCTGAATAAGAAGCGGCGCGTTTTCGCGCTGTTGTTGACGGCTCTCACTCTATCGTCCACGACCGGCGTCGACCAGAGAGGGAAGAGACCCGATTAAATCCCCCATTTTGGGAATGATGTTCGATTAAATTCGGCCTTGCAAATTATGATTTAGCAGAACATCATGAGTTTTAGTCATGAACTTACCCCGTTCCCTCCTCCCCTCCCTCGCGGCGCTTCAGGCTTTTGAAGCCTCCGCGCGGCTTTTAAGCTTCACGAGAGCGGGCGAAGAGCTGAATTTGAGCCAAGGGGCAATCAGCCGGCAGGTCTTGGCGCTCGAATCAGCGCTCGGCGTTCCGCTTTTTGCGCGGGTCAGGCAGCGAATCAGTCTCACCCCCGCCGGCGCGTCCTATGCGGAGGAAGTGCGCGATGCCTTGAACCGCCTGTCCGCCGCAACGCTGAATGCCGTGGCGTTCAAAGGCGCGGGCGGGCCTTTGGCGCTCGCGATTCTGCCGACCTTCGGGACTCGTTGGCTCATTCCGCGTTTGCCCGATTTTTCACAAAAACATCCGGAAGTGACCATCAATTTTTCGACACGGATTCTGCCCTTTGATTTTTCGCGCGAACCACTCGATGCCGCCATTCATTTCGGCGACCCCGTATGGCCCGGCGCGGTTCTGCATCGTTTGATGGGTGAAACAATTATTCCTGTCGCGAGCCCCGCTCTTGTCGAACGCTTGCAAATCACAAGGCCTGCGGACCTTTTGCGCGCGCCTTTGTTAAAACAAGCGACACGTCCACGCGCTTGGGCGGAATGGCTTTCAGCACAAGGGCTCAATCAGGTCGATGCGATTCAAGGACCGGGCTTCGAACAATTTGCAATGGTGGCCAAAGCGGCCGTTGCCGGATTAGGCGTGGCAATTGTGCCGCGCTTCTTGGTTGAAGATGAACTTACGTCGGGATCTTTGATGATTCCGATTAATCAACCGATTGAAAGCGAGCAGGCCTATTGGCTTGTTTATCCAGAAGAGAAGAAAGACCGACCGGCTGTAAACGCCTTTCGTTCTTGGCTTCTTGAGCAATGCAACGCTTAAAATTTACACATCATCAAAACGCGCGACACGCAGTGAAAATGCCTGCAGCATTGTTTCAAACGCATCGCTTTTGAAAAACTCATATTCCTGATCACGCGCCGTTGTTACTGGATCAAGCGCGGCGAGTGACGCATCACTCACACCGGGGTGGCACATCACCAAATGATGCCGTCCTTGTACGAGCAAAAAGCGTTGAAACTCGCGCGCGAAATTTTCTTCCGGATCAAAAGAACGAGCGCCTGAAAATGTGTCATTCACGCGATAGCCTGCGCGCTTCGCATCGCGTGCAAAACCGAGAGACAAAAACGCAATGAACAAGGCTTTGCCCACAGACACACCACGCGCCATGATCGAACCCATATGATCAGACGGCACACGCAGCCAGGGCTTGTAAGGGGGATTTACAATTTCAAGCGCGTCAAAAAGCGCGCGACGGATCACCGGCAACACATGCACATGTTGATGCCCATCAATAAAATCGGGGAAGCGGCCGGTCTTGTCTCTGAACGCAGTGATCTGACGAATAATCTCATCGCGAATCTCGCGGCGTGGCAGCGCATTGGAAAAACACTTCGCCATCAAGCGCGAGAGGGGGAGAAATCGCCCCTCCGGCGCGAGTGTGGGGGCGGGGCCAAGCGGCGCGCCCAGCGTCAAAGTGAGATGCAAACCCAGATCACGATGGCCCTGAAAGGGCTTCAAATCATCCGCCCGTGACACCCAAACCGGCTGATTCACCATGGAACCCGCGCCGGAAAGCCGATTTCTTGCCAAAAGATCGAGAATTGCATCGCTGACGCCATGCGAAAGCCCAAAATCATCGGCAATCAATATGAAAGGAACGGGTGGCATCAAAACACGGGCGCCTGTATGAGTAGCCTTGAAAAATTCAACCTATCCCGCGTGAAGCGCGGCCCCGAGGAAGTCAAGACGTGTCGAGCCTAACACAATCGACCGGCGACCGGATCGAAAATCCCTGTGAGCTGTCGCTCGTGATCCCTGCCTTCAATGAAGCGGGCAATTTGCCTGCGCTTCTTACGCGCGTTGTCCCGCTACTTGATCGCCTCTCGAAAGACTGGGAGCTGATTTTCGTCGATGATGGCTCCTCCGATGAGACCTTCGCGCATATCGCCGCTGCGCATGTAAAGGACGCCCGTATCCGTTGCGTCTCCTTCAGCCGCAATTTCGGTAAAGAAATTGCGATTGCAGCGGGCCTTGATGCCGCGCGTGGCGATGCTGTCGTCATCATGGATGCCGATTTGCAGCATCCACCGGAGATGATCGAAAAATTTTTAGAGTTGTGGCGCGAAGGCTTTGATGTTGTTTATGGCCAACGCATTGATCGTCAAACAGACAGTTGGGCACGTCGCGCTTTTACCGCCGTATTCTATCATCTCTTTGCAAGTTTTGGCGAAACACCACTTCCCGATGGCGCGGGCGATTTCCGGCTACTCGATCGAAAGGCCGTGAATGCCTTGCGCTTGATGGGTGAACGCGCGCGCTTCTCGAAAGGGCTTTACGCGTGGATCGGATTCAAATCGATCGGCGTGCCGTTTGAAGTGTCTGATCGCATCACGGGTAGCTCGAAATTCGGTTTTAGCCGCCTGATCAGCTTTGCTTTTGACGGCATTGCCTCCTTCTCAACGGTGCCCTTGCGTGTCTGGACCTATATCGGCGCGCTCGTATCCGGTTTCGCTTTGGTGATGGCCGCGTCCGTTGTGATCAACACGTTGATTTATGGCATTGATGTGCCGGGCTATGCGACGATTGTTGTGTCGATCACCTTCTTTGCCGGCATCCAACTTTTGTCGCTCGGCATTATCGGTGAATATATCGGCCGCATCTTCGCCGAAGTAAAACGCCGGCCGCTTTATCTTGTGGGCCAGCGCATCGGCTTTGATGAAGCGGAAGACCAACGCCGTTCATCGCGATCTTCACCGCGCACATGATCCGTCACTTCGCCTCTGTCAGCGGCTTTACACTCCTCTCACGCCTCAGCGGCTTTGTACGCGATGTTTTGCTGGCTTCGATAATGGGATCCGGCCTGATCGCTGATGCCTATTTTATTGCACAACGCTTGCCCAATCATTTCCGTGCGATTTTTGGCGAAGGTGCGTTTAACTCCGCTTTCGTGCCCGCTTATACGCGTGAACTCGAAGAGCGCGGAGAGGACGCCGCGCGTCGTCTCGCAGGATCAATCCTCTCTGCACTAACACTAATTCTTGTTGTGCTGAGTGCGGTTGCGATGTGGCAAATGCCCTTCGTGATCGATCTTCTCGCACCCGGTTTTTCTGATGAGCCAGAAAAATATGCGTTAGCGGTTACACTCACGCGCATCACCTTTCCCTATCTTCTGTTTGTGTCACTCGTCACACTGATCTCGGGCACGCTGAACGCGCATAGTCGATTTGCAAGTGCTGCCGCCGCTCCCATTCTTCTCAATCTCGCCATTATTGTTGCACTCGCTTGCGCGTTTCTATTTCCCTCCGCGGCTCATGCGGCGGCATGGGGCATTGCGATTTCTGGCGCATTGCAACTCGCACTCGTCTCTATCAATGCGAAGCGCGCCAATTGCTTGCCGCGTTTTGTATGGCCTGAACACTCAGCATCATTGAAACGCTTTCTGCGCGCGCTTGGTCCTGCTGTTGTAGGATCAGCTGGCGTTCAAATCGCCATCTTTGCCGATACAATCATCGCGTCACTTTTGCCAACAGGTGCGGTATCAGCCATCTCCTATGCGGATCGTCTTTATCAGTTGCCTCTTGGCTTGATCGGCATTGCCGCAGGTACAGTCCTTCTGCCGGAAATGAGCCGTCATCTTGGCCGCAATGATCATGCGACAGCCCATGCCGCGCAAAATCGTTCTATAGCACTGACTATTCTTTTGACGATGCCGTTCTTTGTCGCGTTTCTTTCGATCCCTGAGGAGATTATGCGCGGCGTGTTTATGCATGGCCGCTTTACGGCGGCAGACGCCAGCGCATCAGCTCTTGTCCTCGCCGCTTATGGTGTTGGCATCTTGCCGGTTGTTTTGATCCGCTCGCTTGTGGCGAGCTTCCATGCGCGCCAAGACACGATGACACCTTTGATCGCGGCCTTTATTGGAATTATAATCAATGTCGTCTTGAAGATTGTGCTCTATCAATCATGGGGCGCATCAGGGCTGGCTTTCGCAACCGCTATCGGCGCTTGGGTCAATGGAGGACTCTTAGCGCTTCTCGCCTATCGCAAATCATGGTTTGCGCCCGATCAACATCTAATACGCTTGATGATCGCAACAGGGATTTCCGCCCTCATTCTCGCTATCGTTACACCAAGCTTGAAAATTTTATCCTCGTCGATGACAGCAACGCTTCCCATGAGCGCAGCACTCCTGCTGATCGCGCTGGGTCTTTCAGGCGGTGTGGTTTATGCCCTGAGCGTAGGGATTGCCGCGCGTCTTCTTAAAGCCCCGCTTCCGCTTCGCTTTCGTTGATCGTGATCAATGCTTCGCACGGCGTATGGTGCGAGAGTAACCGCACTCTTCTGTTCCCAACAAAAGGAAGCGGATTATGAAAACCAATATTGGCGTTATTGATCGAAGCTTGCGTCTCATCATTGGTGCTTTACTTGTCGCTTGGGCCCTTCCTGTCGGATTTCCGCCCATGAACTATAACTGGATTGGGTGGGTCGGTATCCTGCCAGTCATAACAGCGCTTGTCGGTTATTGCCCGCTCTATGGGTTTCTCGATCTCACGACCAATGGTCGACCAAGACTCCACGCCTAGATTTCTCTTCATGCTTAAACAAAAAGGGCGCCCTTTAAGGCGCCCTTAATGACTTGAATTCACAAAACTCAGAATGTCTTCGCACCACGCACGAGCACATAATAGGCGTAAAGTGACGTTGTGCCGCAGATATAAAGGCGATTGCGATTGATGCCACCGAAGCAGACATTCGCGACGACTTCCGGCACATGCACTTTCGCAATCAATGTGCCATCCGGATCATAGACATGCACGCCATCACCCGCTGAAGTCCAGATGCGTCCGTCTTCATCAACGCGCAACCCATCAAAGAAACCATTGGTGCTATTTGCGAAGAGGCGTCCATTCTTGATCTTGTCCCCATCGACATCAAAAACGCGAATGTGACGCGGGCCATTCTCAACATGGGTCGCACCGGTATCAACAATATAGAGCTTCTTTTCATCCGGGGAGAACGCCAAACCATTCGGGCGCACAAAATCATCGGCAACACGCGTAATGGCACCGCTCTTCCCATCGATGCGATAGACATGGCAGCCGTCCTGCTCCATCGGCGAGCGCAAGCCTTCATAGTCCCAATCGATGCCGTAAGCGGGATCGGTGAACCAAATCGAGTCGTCGGTTTTCACCACCGCATCATTCGGTGAATTGAAACGCTTGCCGTTGAAGCTGTCAGCGAGAGTTGTGATCGTACCATCGATCTCGGTACGCGATACGCGACGGCCGCGATGTTCACAACTGATCAAGCGCCCTTGGCGATCAACCGTATGGCCGTTCGTGTATTGTGACGGGTTACGAAATTCTGAGACGCTGCCATCGGTCTCGTCGAAACGCATCATCCGATTATTCGGAATGTCGGACCAGATGAGATAGCGACCCGCCGGAAAATATGCAGGCCCTTCTGCCCAGCGACAGCCGACATAAAGCCGGTCGAGTTTTGCGGTGCCGTTGAAAAGCCCCGCCCCTCTTTTGTCGAGCACCTCGAAAGGCGTCGGCAGAATATCATCATATGGTCCGCTCATTGGTCCTCCCCCCTTCTCATTTTCTGAGATTTTTATGCCCGGTGATTATGACAGCCCCGCGCGCGCTGGCAAGATGCGCGCTTACCGGCCCGCGACAGACCGCCATTCTTGACCTTGAAACCGAGATCGGCGACCACTGCGCCCGCAAAAGGGAGCTTTGATGTCTGATATTGATGCGATCGTGATCGGTGCCGGTGTCGTCGGCCTTGCGGTAGCGCGTAACCTCGCGCTCTCCGGTCGCTCCGTCATCGTGCTCGAAGGGGCCGAGGGCATCGGCACGGAAACCTCCTCACGCAATTCCGAAGTGATCCATGCGGGGATCTATTATCCGACAGGAAGCCTCAAGGCGAAGCTCTGCGTTAAAGGGCGTCGCGCGCTTTACCAATTTTGCGACAGCCACAAAGTGCCCTATCGGCGTTGCGGCAAATTGATCGTTGCCACCGACGCTGCGGAGGCTGCTGCCATTGAAAAGCTCAAAGCGACCGGTGACGCCAATGATGTTGAAGAGTTGAAACTCATCTCGGGTGACGAAGCCCGCGCGATGGAACCGGCGCTCTATGCAACGGCGGCACTCCTCTCACCTGTAACGGGCATACTCGATAGCCACTCCTTCATGCTCGCGCTGCAAGGCGATGCGGAAGCGCATGGCGCGGCCTTTGCCTTTCATACGCCGTTCCGGCGCGCTGATGTCAGCGGCAATATCATTCGCGTTGAAACGGGCGGCGCGGAACCGATGACGCTTACCACAGGGCTTATCGTCAATGCGTCAGGTCTCTACGCATCGAAGACCGCAGAGGCCATGAATGGTTTGCCGTCTGATCACATTCCGCAAACACGCTATGCCCGCGGGAATTATTTCACTCTCCAGGGCCGTGCCCCGTTTTCACATTTGATTTATCCGGCCCCTCATACGCATGGGCTTGGCGTGCATTTGACGATTGATCTCGCCGGACAAGCGCGCTTCGGTCCCGATGTCGAATGGATCGAAGAAATTTCTTATGATGTGAACCCGAAGCGAGCCGAAGGCTTTTCAGACGCCATCCGCCGTTATTGGCCCACGCTGCCTGATAACGCGCTGGCACCAGGCTATTCCGGCATTCGCCCGAAGATTTCAGGACCTCATGATCCGGCACCCGATTTCCGGATTGATGGACCCGCGACCCATGGCGTCCCCGGCCTCGTCAATCTCTTCGGAATCGAGAGCCCGGGCCTGACCGCGTCTTTGGCCATAGCCGACGCCGTTCTCGAAGCGATCGGCTAAAGCCATAGATCGGCCCTTTAGCCGTCATAAGATCGCCCTGTCTGAGGGTTCCTTTTCTTTTTCATGCGGGTGTGAATAGATGCGTCCGCCGCAATTGAGACCCTGCCCATGACTTTGCTTGCCCGCGCGTTTTTGGTTCTGATCGCCTCCGCCTTTTTGACACCGGCCTTCGCCGCCCTCCGCACCGATCTGGTCGTGGGTGTAAGGCTTGAGCCGCCGCATCTCGACCCGACCGCCGGTGCCGCCGCCGCCATTGGCGAAGTGACCTATGCGAATGTCTTTGAAGGCCTCACGCGCATTGATCGCGACGGCAAAGTAAAGCCGGCGCTGGCCTCCTCTTGGGAGATTTCGGAAGACGGCAAGACCTATGTGTTCCAGTTGCGCAGCGGTTTGACATTTCACGATGGCTCGACCTTCTCGTCGAGCGATGTAAAATTTTCGTTCGATCGCGCACGCGGCGAAAACAGTGTGAACCCGCAAAAGGGATTGTTCGAACCAATTGATACAATCGAGTCAGCTGATCCAACGACATTGAAGATCACATTAAAACGACCAACGGGGGGATTTCTATTCAACCTCGGTTGGCCCGCTGCTGTGATCGTCTCGTCGAAATCCGCTGAGACCAACAAAACCAATCCCGTGGGCACTGGGCCATTTCGCTTTTCAAATTGGACGAAAGGCGCAAGCGTTGAACTCGTCCGCAATGATAATTATTGGGGCCGCAAAGTCGTACTCGAAAAAGTGCTCTTCCGCGTGATCACTGATCCGTCTGCGGCCTATGCCTCGTTGATGGCCGGCGATGTCGATGCCTATCCGATTTATCCCGCGCCTGAAAATCTTGATCAGTTCCGCGCCGATAAGCGTTTCACCGTGGTTGTAGGGAATACAGAAGGCAAAACCATTCTCGCGATCAATAATGGCAAGAAGCCTTTTGATGATCTTAAAGTACGACAAGCGCTTGCTTACGCGGTTGATCGCAATGCCGTGATCACGGGCGCGATGTTTGGCATTGGGCAACCGATTGGTTCGCATTTCTCGCCAACCGATCCCGGCTATGTCGATCTCACAGGGCTCTATGCCTATGACCCTTACAAAGCAAAAGCACTCTTGCGTGAAGCAGGCGTCGCGGACTTGAAACTGCGCCTCATTTTGCCCCCGCCCGAATATGCGCGGCGTGGCGGTGAAATTATTGCGCAGCAATTGAAGGCCATCGGAATTACCGTTGAGATTGTTCCCGTGGAATGGGCACAATGGCTCTCGGATGTCTTCAAAGCCAAGAATTATGATCTCACAATCATCTCGCATGTCGAACCTATGGATCTCGATATTTATGCGCGTGATGATTATTACTTCGATTACAAGAGCCCCGCCTATAAAGCGCTTTATGCCGAGCTGACGTCAACGACAGACGAAGCGAAGCGGTTAGAGTTGATCGGCAAAGCGCAAAAAATGCTCGCGGAAGATTGCGTGAATGTGTTCCTCTTCTTGCTGCCGAAAAGCGGTATCTGGAACGCGAAGCTCAAAGGGCTTTGGGAGAACGCTCCCATCCCGGTTAATGATTTAACCGAAGTTGAGTGGACGGAATAACACATAAAAAAAGGCAGCCTGTGGGCCGCCTTTTTGTTGATCGCGCAGCAAATGACTTACGCGCGCATCCGCTTACCTTCGGGGTCGAAGAGCGGATCGACAATGATCGTCGCTTTGCGCAATTCGCCCATGATCTCGATGGCGAATGAACCCTTACCAAGATCATCAGCAAGCTCTTTCGGCACATAGCCTTGCGCGAGTGATTTATCGACATAATGCGCATAGCCGCCTGATGTCACCCACCCGATCACCTTGTCGCCGTGCCAGATCGGCTCATCACCCAATACATCCGCGTCGGTTGCTTCAACAATCATCGAGACGCGACGTAATGCACCGCCGCTCTTATGTTCTTCAACCGCTGCGGCCTTGCCGATAAAGTCCGGCTTATCGAGACGGATGAAGCGATCCATACCCGCTTCAAACGGTCCATAGATCGGACGCAATTCGCGGAACCATGTGGGGAAGTTTTTCTCGAGACGCAGAGCAAGCAGCGCGCGCATCCCGAAATTGATGAGGCCATGCGGTTTGCCCGCTTCAAGGATCGCAAGATACAAGCGCCGCTGATATTCCGGCTTCACCCAGATTTCGTAACCCAAATCACCCGTATAGGTGACGCGGTTCACCATCGCCGGAACATTGCCGACATCAAAGCTCTTGTGATCCATAAACTTGAATGCGGCGTTTGACACATCTTCGTCAGTCAAAGCCTGCAACACATCGCGCGCCTTCGGCCCTGCAATCGAAAGACCGACAAGACCCATATCAAGACGCTTCACCGAAACAGAGCCATCCTTCGGCAGATGCTTTTCAAACCAGCGCATGTGATAGATCTGCGCTTGTGACGAGCCCCACATATAGAATTTGCCTTCGGCCGCCTTCGCAATCGTGAAGTCACCGATGAGCTTGCCCTTCTCGTTCAGCATCGGCGTTAGCACCAAGCGGCCAATCTTTGGCATCACATTGGTCATGAGACGCGCGAGATAGGCCTCGGCACCCGCGCCGGTGAATTCATATTTTGCGAAATTTGCAATTTCCGTAACGCCGACTTTTTCGCGGACGCCTTTGCACTCGGCTTTCACATGTTCGAAATCATTCGAGCGGCGGAAGGAGAAAATGTCTTCTTGGGGAACGCCCTTCGGTGCGAACCAGAGCGGCGTTTCAAGCCCCCATGAATCACCCATCACAGCACCATTCGCAACCATCAGATCATAAGTCGCTGTTGTCTGATGCGGACGGGCGGCTGGCAATTCTTCATTCGGGAAGCGGATGCGGAAGCGGCGGGAATAATTCTCGCGCACCTTCTCGTTTGTGTAAGAGCGCGTCGCCCATTCGCCATAGCGTGCGACATCCATGCCCCAAACGTCAAAGCCCGGATCGCCATGCACCATCCATTGCGAAAGCGCGAGGCCGACGCCGCCGCCCTGGCTGAAGCCAGCCATCACGGCGCAGGCAACCCAATAATTCGACAAGCCCTGCACTGGGCCAACGAGGGGGTTACCATCCGGCGAGAACGTGAACGGTCCGTTGATGATTTTCTTGATGCCCGCCTTCGCCATGGCCGGGAAATGGTCGTAACCAATTTCAAGTGATGGCGCGATGCGATCGAGATCAGGCTGCAGCAATTCGGCACCGAAATCCCATGACGTGGTCTTAGGCGACCATGGCACACCTGCGCGCTCGTACGTTCCGAGCACCATGCCCGTGCGCTCTTGGCGCATATAGATTTCAGCTTTGAAATCGATTGCATGCGGCAATTCATGGCCGCGCTCTTTATTGTAGGCAACAACTTCCGGCATCTCGTCAGTCACGAGATACATGTGTTCCATCGCGAGCACGGGCAATTCAATGCCAACCATGCGGCCGACTTCGCGCGCCCAGAGACCACCGCAGTTCACAACATGCTCGGCGATGATCGTGCCCTGATTGGTCACAACATCCCAACCGCCATCCTTGCGCTGATTGAGCTCTTCAACTTTTGTCTTGAGATAAATTTCTGCGCCTTGAATACGCGCTGATTTTGCATAAGCATGTGTGGTGCCGTAAGGATCGAGATTGCCGTCGGCCTTATCGAGCATCGCGCCGATGAATTTTGTTTCATCGAGCAACGGCAACAAATCTTTTGCTTCCTTCACCGAAATCAATTCGGTTTCGAGCCCAAGATAACGCGCGCGCGCATGCGCCATTTTGAGCCAATCCATGCGCTCTGGTGTATCGGCGAGCATCAAGCCGCCGGAGCGATGCAAGCCGCAGCTTTCGCCCGAGATTTTCTCAAGCTCGTCATAAAGCGCGATGGTGTAGCCTTGGAGCTTGGCGACATTCGGATCGCCGTTCAGCGTATGGAAGCCACCCGCCGCATGCCATGTCGAGCCATGGGTCAGCTGCTCGCGCTCAACCAGAACGACATCTTTCCAACCCGCTTTTGTGAGATGGTAGAGAACCGAAGCGCCAACAACGCCGCCCCCAATGACGACAACACGGGCATGGGATTTCATGGCAACTTGGTCCTTTCAAACAAACACAATTAAAATCGCAAACGCGGCGAAGATCGAATTCACGCTAAAAACCTGCCGAGGCATGGGCAAGCCCGTTTTTTCGATAGCGGTGTGCCGTCAGGCGATACGGCCCATCAGCGCCTACGTCATTTTTTATGATATCGCCGCTCAAGGAGCTCGAATACGAGCCGTGCGGCCTGAACCTCGCCGCCTTCCGGACGGCCTGATTTTGGCGAAGGGACCCAGCAAAATACGTCAAAATGCGCCCAAGCCTTCGCCTTCTCGACAAAACGCTGCAAAAACAGCGCGGCCGTGACCGAACCGGCAAAGGCGCCTGAGGAAATGTGGTTGATATCCGCCACCTTTGAGTCGAGGAGCTTCGCATAGGGCTTCCAGAGCGGCATCCGCCAGACAAGATCATTCACTGCCGCTCCGGCCGCATTGATATCCGCGGCAAGCGTCTCGTCGTCTGTGTAAACCGGGGGCAGATCGGGCCCCAGCGCCACGCGCGCCGCGCCCGTCAAAGTCGCAAAATCGAGCACAAGATCGGGCGCTTCTTCATCGGCAAGCGTCAAGGCATCGCCCAAAATCAAGCGGCCCTCAGCATCCGTATTGCCAATCTCGACCGAAATCCCTTTGCGGCTCGGCAACACATCGCCCGGGCGAAAGGCCGAACCGGAGATGGAATTCTCAACCGTCGGCACAATCAAACGCAGGCGGATTGGCAAACCTGCCGCCATCACCATACGGGCTGCCGCCAACGCCACCGCCGCGCCGCCCATATCTTTTTTCATGAGCAGCATGGAATTGTCGGGCTTGATATTGAGCCCGCCTGTATCGAAGGCCACGCCTTTACCAACAAGCGTTACTTTCGGATGCGCGTGATTACCCCAATAAAGATCAACAATACGCGGCGCGCGCGGTGACGCGCGTCCGACCGCATGAATCATCGGATAATTTTGCGCGAGCAAATCATCGCCGATAACCGACGTCACCGTTGCGCCGAAATGTTTGGCAACCGCTCTAATTGCGGCTTCAATCTCTGCAGGCCCAAGATCATTGGCCGGCGTGTTGATGAGATCGCGCCCTTCGAAAACAGCTTCGGCGATCATAGATAAACGCGCCGCATCAACACCGGTTGGTGGCACGAGTTTAACCGTCACGCCTTTCGGCTTGGCTTTGTAACGCTCGAAGCGATAGGACCCCAAAAGAAAGGCGAGCGCCGCGTGTGAAGCATCACCCCAGTCACCGGCGAAATGATAGGTGCCTGCAGGCAGAACACCCGGCAATTTTCCGGCAATGAAGGGGTCAGCATCAGGCGCACCTTTTTTGCCAAGCCCGAAGAGAACGGCAGCAATTCCCGCGCCGCGCCCGGGAACGAGGCAGAGCGATCCTTGCGCGCCGTCAAAGCCGGACGCGCGCACGAAATCAACGAGACCCAATTGCTCCGCCGTCGCCGTCCACGATTCATTGGTGACGGCATGAATAGGAATGGCGGTAGCGGCGTCTGTCGAAAATACGAGATGCACGGGATAGTCCTTTTTAAAGCGAACAAGCAGAGAGGCCAGAACAAGGCTAGGGAGGGATTTAGCGCAAATCCTACGAAATTGACATCAGCCGGAACCCCGCCAAAAGCCCCGCCCCCTTGCGGGACGACGAGTGATCCATTAACCCGCCACGGAACACTCCGAAACATCTCTTAGATCCTGCCTCCGAAAGGCCGTTCCGATGTCGAAAAAGCCCGTCAAAAAAGTCGTTCTCGCCTATTCGGGCGGGTTGGACACCTCGATCATCCTCAAATGGCTGCAAACGACCTATGCGTGCGAGGTGGTGACCTTTACCGCCGATCTCGGCCAGGGCGAGGAACTTGGGCCCGCGCGCGACAAGGCGCTGCTCTTGGGCATCAAGCCTGAAAATATCTTCATTGAAGATTTGCGCGAAGAATTCGTGCGCGATTTTGTGTTCCCGATGTTCCGCGCCAATGCCGTCTATGAAGGCGTTTATCTCTTGGGCACATCGATTGCACGCCCGCTGATTGCGAAGAAGCAAATCGAGATTGCAGAGCGCGTCGGCGCTGATGCCGTCTCGCACGGCGCAACAGGCAAGGGTAATGATCAGGTTCGCTTCGAGCTTGGCTATTATGCGTTGAAGCCCGACATCACGATCATCGCACCGTGGCGTGAATGGGATCTGCGTTCACGCGAACAGTTGATTGCTTTCGCTGAACAACATCAAATTCCGATTGCGAAAGACAAGCGCGGCGAAGCGCCCTTCTCGGTTGACGCGAATTTGTTGCACGCCTCATCAGAAGGCAAAGTGCTCGAAGACCCTGCGGTTGAAGTGCCTGATTATGTCTATTCGCGCACCATCGGGCCGGAAGCGGCTCCCGATAAAGTCACAACCATCACGGTGGATTTCGAAAAAGGTGATGCGGTTGCTATCAATGGCGAAAAGCTTTCGCCCGCCACCTTGCTCGCGAAGCTTAACGCGCTCGGCAAAGAAAATGGTATCGGCCGTCTTGATCTCGTTGAGAACCGTTTCGTCGGCATGAAATCACGCGGCATGTATGAAACCCCGGGTGGTACAATTTTGCTTGTTGCTCATCGCAGCATTGAATCTATCACGCTTGATCGCGGCGCGGCGCATCTCAAAGACGAGTTGATGCCTAAATATGCCGAGCTCATTTACAATGGTTTCTGGTTCTCGCCGGAGCGCGAAATGCTACAAGCGCTAATCGACAAGAGCCAAGAAGCCGTCACCGGCCGCGTGACGCTGAAGCTCTACAAGGGCAATGTGATCGTGATTGGCCGCGAGAGTCCCTATTCGCTCTATGATCAGGACCTCGTGACCTTTGAGGAAGGCGCCGTGGCCTATGATCACCGCGATGCGGCGGGCTTTATCCGCCTCAATGCGCTCCGTCTGCGTACTTTAGGCGCCAGAAAGAAGAAATACGGCATCTGAGCGACTTCCCCTTCCCTTATCCGCATAAATCGGCTATGTGCGGCGCAACAAATTGAAACCGCAGGCCCGGGGTTTTCCAAACCGCCGGGCTTTGCATTGGAGCATGACGCGAAAAAGTGGCTTCCGGTTTTTCGATTACGTCATGCGAAAGCCAAAAGAAATCCGTCATGAGATCGTTATGATCTCGTGACGATTTAGGACCAAAGCTCCAGAAAGATTACCTATGTCACTCCGCAATATCGCGATCATCGCGCACGTCGACCACGGCAAAACGACCCTCGTGGATAAGCTCCTCGCCCAGTCCGGCACCTTCCGCGAAAACCAGAAGGTGGCTGAACGCGCGATGGATTCGAATGATCTCGAGCGCGAGCGCGGCATCACCATTCTCGCCAAATGCACCTCGGTGCAGTGGAATGACACACGCATCAATATTGTCGACACGCCCGGCCACGCCGATTTCGGCGGCGAAGTGGAGCGCATCTTGAACATGGTCGACGGCGTGATCGTGCTCGTCGATGCGGCCGAAGGCCCAATGCCGCAAACGAAATTCGTTGTATCAAAAGCCTTGAAGCTTGGCCTGCGCCCGATTGTGGCGATCAACAAGATCGACAAGCCGGAAGCACGCGCGAGTGAAGTTGTGAACGAAGTGTTCGATCTCTTCGCCGCGCTTGATGCGACCGACGAGCAGCTCGATTTCCCGATCCTCTACGGTTCAGCCAAGCAAGGCTGGATGTCGAAAGATCCGGATGGTCCGAAAGATTCACTCGCCCCGATGTTTGATATGGTGCTCGAACATGTTGCGCCGCCGAAGACCGAAGAGGGCGCATTCCGTCTCATCGGGACCATTCTCGAAGCCAATCCCTATCTTGGCCGCATCGTTACGGGCCGTATTACTTCGGGTTCGGTAAAGCCGAACCAAGCGTTCAAAGTGTTGGGCGCTGATGGCAAGCTCATCGAACAAGGTCGTATCTCGAAAGTGCTCGGCTTCCGTGGTCTTGAGCGTGTGCCCGTTGATGAAGCGGTTGCGGGCGATATCGTTGCTATCGCTGGTATGGTGAAGGGCACCGTTGCTGACACATTCTGCGACATGTCGATTGATGTGCCACTTCCTGCACATCCGATTGATCCGCCCACCGTCACGATGCAGTTCCGCGTCAATGACTCGCCGCTCGCGGGTACAGAAGGCGATAAGGTTACGAGCCGCGTGATCCGCGATCGTTTGTTTAAAGAAGGCGAAGGCAATATCGCGCTCAAGATTTCAGAATCCGCCGATAAGGATTCGTTCGAAGTCGCAGGCCGCGGCGAATTGCAGCTTGCTATTTTGATCGAGCAAATGCGCCGCGAAGGTTTTGAACTGGCTGTGTCGCGTCCGAAGGTTGTTTATTCGCGCGATCCGGATACGAACCAAATTCTTGAGCCGATCGAAGAAGTTGTCATCGACGTGGATGAAGAACATTCAGGCGTTGTGGTTCAGAAAATGTCGGAGCGTAAAGCCGACATGATGGAAATGCGTCCTTCAGGCGGCAATCGTCTGCGTCTCGTGTTCCACGCGCCGACGCGCGGCCTCATCGGCTATCTCGGCGAGTTGCTGACGGATACGCGCGGCACCGCCATCATGAACCGCTTGTTCTATGGGTATTCGCAATATAAGGGCGAAATTGCCGGTCGTCGTAACGGCGTGTTGATCTCCAATGATATTGGTGAAGCGGTTGCTTATGCCATGTGGAATTTGGAAGATCGTGGCCCGATGATGATCGAGCCCGGTTGGAAAGTCTATCAAGGCATGATCGTCGGCGAACATACGCGCGAAAATGATTTGGAAGTGAATTTGCTCAAGGGCAAAAAACTCACCAACGTGCGTGCCGCGGGTAAAGACGAAGCCGTGCGCCTCACACCACCGATCCGTATGACACTCGAAAAAGCCCTCGCTTATATTCAAGATGACGAGTTGCTCGAAGTGACACCAAAGTCGATCCGTTTGCGCAAAGTGCATCTCGATCCGAACGACCGCAAACGCGCCGAACGCGCGAAGGAAGCCGTGGCGTAAGGTTAATGGCGATGACGGAGCGGCTCACCCTCATCTTAGGCGGTGCCCGCTCCGGCAAAACGCGCCATGCGGAAAGTCTGATCAAGGCCCTGCCCGCGCCCTGGATCTATGTAGCGACGGCTGAAATCTGGGACGAGGAAATGCGGGAGCGGGTGGAGCGGCATAAGGCCGATCGCTCCGAAGCCGGCTGGATCACCGTCGAAGCGCCGCTCGATCTCGCGGCTGCGCTCCAAACCGATCACCCCATCCTTGTTGATTGCCTTACACTGTGGGTCACCAACCTCATGCTCGGTGAGCGTGATATTGACGCCGCAACCGAGCGGCTTGAGGCGGCGCTTCACGCCCGCAAAGCCCCGACGATCCTTGTGGCCAATGAAGTGGGCCTCGGCATTGTGCCTGACAATAAAATGGCGCGCGATTTCCGTGATCATGCCGGGCGGCTCCATCAGCGCCTGGCCGCTCAGGCCTCAGAGGTGATCTTGATGGTCGCCGGCCTGCCACTCGCCGTGAAATAGACCGAAGCGCCTGAATCAAAAGCCCAAAGCCTTCGGAATTTCCCATTATTTTTCGGATAATTACGGCCCCGCGCTTCTGCTCCCTTGCATGCCGAGCTGAAACGGGCTTGGATAGGTCCTTCGATGCCCTCAGAAACGTGACTAGACACGTCGTAAGGGCAGGAAAACACAAGGGAAACCCGATGATCAACAAAACCCTGAAACATGCTGCAGGCTTGGGCCTTGCGGTTCTTATGCTCGGCGCAACCGCCGTGTCGGCCAAGACGCTGGTGTATTGCTCCGAAGGCAGCCCCGAAAGCTTTACGCCTGCGATGAACGGCACCGGCACCAGCTTTGATGCCAACCGTCCTGTATTCGACAAGCTCACCGCGTTTGAACGCGGCGGCACCAATGTTGGCCCGGGCCTCGCCACGAGCTGGGACGTAACCGACGGCGGCAAGACGCTGACCTTCCATCTCCGCAAAGGTGTGAAGTTCCATTCGGGCGTTAACGGCTTCAAGCCAACCCGCGATTTCAATGCCGATGACGTGTTGTTCTCGTTCAACCGTCAATGGAAAGACACGCACCCCTACTTCAAAGTATCGGGCGGCAAATATGATTACTTCAACGATATGGACATGCCTGCTCTCCTCGACACAATCGAGAAGACGGATGACTACACCGTTGTGATGAAGCTGAAAGAACCAAATATGCCGATCCTCGCCAATTTGGCGATGGATTTTGCTTCGATTCATTCGGCTGAATATGCTGACATGTTGTTGAAGGCCGGAAAGCCTGAGCAGTTCGACCAGATTCCGGTCGGCACAGGTCCTTTCTCCTTCGTCGCTTATCAAAAAGACGCGATGATCCGCTTCAAGAAGAACCCTGATTACTTCGGTGAAAAGGCTCTTGTTGATGATCTCGTTTTCGCGATCACGCCAGACCCAACCGCACGTCTTTCGAAGTTGAAAGCAGGCGAGTGCCATTTCGCGATTGCACCGCGTCCTGCCGATCTTGAAGAAATCAAGAAGGACAAGGCTCTGAGCCTCATCAGCCAGTCGGGCTTGAACGTATCGTATTGGGCGTTCAACACTGAGAAGCCTCCTTTCGACAAGAAGGAAGTCCGTCAGGCGTTCAACATGGCCATTGATCATGATGCCCTCATCAAGGAAGTGTTCCTTGGTTCAGGCTCATCGGCCAAGAACCTGATCCCGCCAACGCTCTGGTCATATAATGATAAGGTTCCGGCCTATTCGTTCGATCCAGAAAAAGCCAAGGCGATGCTGAAGGCTGCTGGTGTAACAACACCGCTCGAAATCGATCTCTGGTATCTCCCTGTTCAACGTCCATACAATCCAAACGGAAAGCGTATGGCCGAAATGATGCAGGCTGATTTGGCCAAGATCGGCGTCAACGCGAAACTCGTCACCTATGAATGGGGTGAGTATCGCAAGCGCATGCAGAAGGGTGAGCACATGACGGGTCAGCTCGGCTGGACAGGCGACAATGGCGATCCGGATAACTTCTTCTTCCTGCGTGGTTGCGCTGCCGCCAAGGGTGGCTTGAACGTCACCAAGTGGTGCAACAAGGAGTATGATGACCGTCTGAACAAGGCCAAGAGCCTCTCGGACATCAAAGAGCGCACCAAGCTCTATGAAGAAATGCAGGTCATCGAGCAACAAGAAGCTCCTGATATGAAGATTGCACACTCGATCGTGTTTGAAGCGATGCGTGCAGAAGTTACGGGCTACAAGCAGAGCCCCTTCGGCAGCCATGAATTCCAAGGCGTCGACGTAAAGTAAGTGCTATCGTTCTCCCCCTCTTCCAAGCGGACGAGGGGGAGAACATTTTTTATAAAAAGACGACAGGCAGGATAATCCGCTTCCCATGATCAAATTCATCCTGCGACGTTTATTTCTCACGCTGCCCACTTTCGTC
Organism: Alphaproteobacteria bacterium; assembly: GCA_037131735.1. Taxonomy (GTDB): domain Bacteria; phylum Pseudomonadota; class Alphaproteobacteria; order Rhizobiales; family Beijerinckiaceae; genus CAIUPE01. The sequence goes on along the minus strand of JBAXQM010000003.1, from coordinate 54,100 downwards.
GCGTTGATGTTTGTTACATTCATCGCGATCCGCCTTGTGCCGGGCGACCCCGTTGAAGTGCGCACCGGCGAACACGGAATCTCACCAGAGCGTCTCGCTTATTTCCGCCACGAGCTTGGCCTCGATCAGCCTGTGTGGAAGCAATTTCTCGATTATGTTTGGAAATTGTTGCATGGCGATTTTGGCGTATCGCTTTCAAGCAACGTAAAAGTTCTTACGGAATTTTTGACCCTCTTCCCCGCAACGCTTGAACTCGCCTTTGCCGGTATGCTCTTCGCCGTTGTGCTGGGTGTTCCTGCTGGTGTTATCGCCGCCGTGAAACGCGGCAGCTGGTTTGATCACACGCTGATGGGTGCGGCTGTTGCCGGCTTCTCCATGCCCATCTTCTGGTGGGGTCTGTTGCTGATCATGCTCGTGTCTGAGGGCTGGGGATTGACGCCCGTTTCGGGCCGCATCGACATGATCAAATATTATTTCGACGCGCCGACCGGCTTCATGCTGATTGACTCTTTGTTGTCGGATCAAAAAGGTGCGTTTTCATCAACATTGCATCATCTTGTTTTGCCGATGATCGTATTGGGCACTGTGCCGCTCGCCGTGATTGCACGCATGACACGATCCTCGATGCTCGAAGTATTAAGCGAAGACTATGTGCGCACCGCACGCGCGAAAGGCCTATCCGAATTTCGCGTCATCACACTCCATGCGTTACGCAATGCCCTCATTCCCGTAGTCACCGTCATCGGCTTGCAAGTCGGCGGTTTGCTTGCCGGAGCCGTTCTCACGGAAACGATTTTCTCGTGGCCGGGCGTTGGTAAATGGTTGATCGACTCGATTGGCCGACGTGACTACCCGATTTTGCAAGGCGGGATCTTGTTGATCTCTTTTCTTGTAATCCTCATCAATCTCTTCATCGATGTTCTTTACGGGGCCATCAATCCGAGGATTCGTCATGGCGCGTAAAGAGTCCGCATCATCACCGTGGGGTGATTTCTGGAGCGCGTTTTCGCAAAATCGCGGCGCGGTCGGTGGCTTGATCATTTTGCTGATCATCATCACGCTCGCGCTCTTTGCCGAATGGATCGCGCCTTACTCGGCCACCGAACAATTTCGCGGCATGACAAAATTACCGCCGATTTGGGCGGAAGGCGGCAACCCGCATTATCTTCTCGGCACTGATGCGCTCGGCCGCGACATGCTCTCGCGTTTGATCTTTGGTGCACGGATCTCACTCTTCATCGGCCTATCGGTGATGATCGTCTCCGTGATCGTCGGCATTGTGCTCGGTCTTATCGCGGCCTTCCTCGGTGGCGTTGTCGACTCGGTCTTGATGCGCATCATGGATCTCATCATGTCGATCCCGAGTCTGGTGCTCGCCATTCTTGTCGTGTCGATTCTTGGCCCGAGCCTGACGAATACGATCGTTGCCGTGTCGGTCGTTTATCTTCCCAATTATGTGCGCTTGGTGCGTGGTTCTGCACTCGCCGAAATGGGTAAGGATTATATTATCGCATCAAAAGTTGCAGGCGCTGGTCCAATACGTTTGATGTTTGTGACGATTTTGCCGAACTGCCTCGCACCTTTAATTGTGCAAGCGGCGCTCGGCGTTTCAAATGCCATTCTTGAAGCGGCAGCGCTCGGCTTTTTGGGCTTGGGCGCACAACCGCCAACGCCCGAATGGGGCGCGATGCTCGCCGATGCGCGCGAATTCATTCGCTCCAATCCGTGGATCGTGACCCTGCCCGGTTTAGCGATTCTGATTTCGGTTGTGTCGATCAATCTATTCGGTGACGGCTTGCGCGATGCGCTTGATCCGAAATTGCGGCGGAGCTGACATTATGGCTTTGCTCGATATTCGAAACCTCTCCGTGTCTTTCGCCACACGCAATGGCGCGTTCAAAGCTGTTGATGGCATTGATCTCGCTGTCGAGAGCAATGACGTGCTCGCCATTGTTGGCGAATCCGGTTCTGGCAAATCGGTAGCGATGCTTGCAGTGATGGGCCTTCTCCCCTGGACCGCAAGCGTTACGGCAGATCGCATGGAGTTTAACGGTCTAGATCTGCTGACAATCTCAGATGAAGCGCGCCGCAAAATCGTGCGCCGTGACATCGCGATGATTTTTCAAGAGCCCATGACATCGTTGAATCCGTGCTTCACCGTCGGCTTTCAAATCGGCGAAACGCTGAAGACGCATTTCGGCCTTGATAAAAAAGCACAAAAAAAGCGCTCCATCGAATTGCTTGAACAAGTTGGCATCACCGATCCTGAAAAGCGTCTATCGGCCTTTCCGCATCAACTCTCGGGCGGTATGAGCCAACGCGTTATGATCGCCATGGCTTTGGCCTCTGAACCAAAATTGCTGATTGCCGATGAACCAACGACCGCGCTTGATGTCACCATCCAAGCGCAGATCCTTGATTTGCTCGTGCGCTTGCGGCGCGAGACGGGCATGGGCCTCGTGCTTATCACCCATGATATGGGCGTAGTCGCGGAAACCGCGGAACGTGTTGTTGTGCAATATGCGGGACAACAGGTTGAAAAGCAGGACACACGCGGCCTCTTCCGTGATCCGCATCATCCTTATACCGCCGCACTTCTGGCTGCCTTGCCTGAGCGTGCGACGGGTCGCGTATTGCCCTCCATTCCCGGTGTTGTGCCTGGACAATTTGATCAGTTAAATGGTTGCCGCTTTGCGCCGCGTTGCGGCTTTGCCACTGATCTCTGTTCGCGCGAAAAACCAAAGCGGGGCAACGCTGATGATGGGCGCGCTTTGTGCCATACGCCTTTGCATCAGGGTCAACCGCGCGCGCTGGAGCAAACACGATGAGTATTGTTCTTGAAGCGCAGGGACTGACACGCGACTACACGGTGCGCCGCGGCATGTTCGCGCCACCAGCCACAGTGCATGCGTTGGCAGGCGTGAGCTTTGAGTTAGAATCCGGCAAGACGCTAGCTGTTGTGGGAGAATCAGGATCGGGCAAATCCACTTTGGCGCGTTTGCTGACGATGATTGAAACGCCTACCGCCGGTATGTTGAAAATCAACGGTATTGATATTGCGCACGCCACCAAGGCGGAGCGCAAAAAATTGCGCAGCGAAGTGCAGATTGTTTTTCAAAATCCTTACGGGTCGCTCAATCCGCGCCAGACCATTGGTGCCGCGCTTGAAGAGCCTCTTATTATCAACACGACATTGTCATCAACAGAGCGCGCCGACGCCGTGGCTTCTATGATGGCGCGCGTGGGCTTGCGTCCGGAGTTTAAAGATCGCTACCCCCATATGTTCTCAGGCGGCCAACGCCAACGCATCGCGATTGCGCGCGCGTTGATGCTTCGCCCGAAAATTCTTGTGCTTGATGAACCTGTGTCCGCGCTTGATGTGTCGATCCGCGCTCAGGTTCTTAATCTTCTCGCTGAATTGCAGGAAGAATTCGGTCTCGCTTACCTCTTCATCAGCCATGATCTCTCGGTTGTCCGCCATATCGCCGATCGCGTGATGGTGATCTATCTCGGCCATGCGGTAGAAACCGCCACGCGCGAGCAGCTCTTCGCCTCGCCGCAGCACCCCTATACAAAGGCGCTTTTGTCGGCGACGCCGGTTGCCGATCCCGATGCGAAGAAAGAACGCATCGTGTTGCAGGGTGAATTGCCCTCGCCTTTCGATCCGCCGAGCGGATGTCCGTTCCATCCCCGCTGCTCATCGGCAATCGCGCGGTGCAAGAGTGAGGCACCGCCAACTCTTTTCAAACAAGGCCGCGATGTGGCGTGCTGGGCTGTAGAGTAACCACGCATCAAAGGAGCATCTATCATGCGAATTAGCGATATGAACTGGATGCAAGTTGAAGATTATCTCAAACATGATGATCGCGCTGTTTTGCCTTTGGGTTCAACCGAACAGCATGGATTTTTGAGTCTCTCCGTCGACTCGATCCTCGCCGAACGCGTGGCGCTAGAAGCCGCTGAACCGCTCGGCATCCCCGTATTCCCTGTGCAAGCCTATGGCATTACGCCTTACTTCATGGCGTTTCCGGGTTCGGTTTCAATCAAACTCTCGACCTACGCCGCGCTTGTGACGGATATTCTCGATTCACTTTACACCGCAGGCTTTCGTCGCATTTTCTTGTGCAATGGCCATGGCGGAAATTCACCGGCGCAAACCGCCGCGATTGAATGGATGGGCCGCAACCCCGGCTCTGCCGTTCGCTTTCACAATTGGTGGAACGCGCCAAAAACTTTTGCGAAGGTGCAAGAGATCGACAAGGTCGCTTCGCATGCGTCATGGATGGAAAACTTCCCATGGACGCGTTTGCCGAATATTCGTGGGCCAGAAGTACAAAAGCCGATGACCGATTTGGAGACCATGCGCCTTAAAGATCCGGCAGGTGTGCGTAAAATGCTCGGCGATGGTAATTTCGGCGGCTATTATCAACGCAGCGATGACGAGATGTTAGCGCTCTGGCACATCGCCGTTGAAGAAACGCGCGCGCTGATGGAAGGCCCCTGGGCGTGAGTGCTCGTAACGATCCCATCGTTATCTGGGGTGCAGGCGCTATTGGCGGTGCGATTGGTGCATTTTTTGTTCGCGCTGGACATGACGTTTTATTCGTCGATCAAGACGCAGCGCATGTTGAGGCAATGAACCGCGATGGTCTCACCATCGAAGGGCCGATCGATCAATTCACCATCAAAGTCCGTGCACTCACTCCATCGCAGGTAGAAGGCACATTCTCCCGCGTTCTGCTTTGCGTCAAAGCGCATCACACAGAGGGCGCCACGCGCCAAATCGCGCCGCACCTCTCGAGCGACGGGTATGTCGCGTCCTACCAAAATGGGCTCAACGAATTGGTGATCGCCAACATTGTGGGCCGCGCCCGGACCATTGGTGCTTTTTTGAATTTCGGCGGGGATTACATGTCACCGGGCGTTATTCAATTGAGCGGACGTGGTGCTGTTGTGCTCGGCGAATTGGATGGTGCGATGAGCGAGCGACTTAAAGCGCTCCACGCCTTGATGCTGATTTTTGATCCCAACGCGATCATGACGGATCATATTTTCGGCTATCTCTGGGGCAAGCTTGGCTATGGCTCGCTGCTCTTTGTAACCGCACTGACCAACGCCTCGATTTGCGACTCGCTTGCGGCTGCGGACGCGAGGCCCTTGCTCCGTAACATCGCGCGTGAAGCAACCGCTGTTGCCTTAAAACTCGGCTATGAACCCTTGGGCTTCAATGGCTATGTGCCGCAAGCGTTTACACCTGAGGCAACAGAAGCGGAAGCACATGCATCATTTGATGCGATGGTCACGCATAATGCGAAATCGATCAAAACACATTCCGGCATCTGGCGCGATCTAGCCATTCGCAAGCGCAAGACGGAAGTCGACGCGCAGCTTGGCCCCATCGTTGAGCAAGGGGCTAAGTTGGGTATTCCAACACCCCTTGTGGCCCGCATGATTGCGATGGTTCACGAGATTGAAGATGGCAAGCGCCCGCTTGATTGGGCGAACTTGGCCGAGCTTGCACAAGCCCAGTAAAGGAACATCGCCATGCTGATCGACTTCAAAGGCAAACGTGCACTCGTCACCGGCGCTGCGCATGGCATTGGTCGCGCGATTGCGTTCGCTCTTGTGCGGGATGGCGCAACCGTCACCGGCGTTGATAACCGCCCTGTTGAGCCCAGCGAGAACGGACTCACAATTCACACGCATCAATGCGATCTCACCAAACGCGCGGCCATTGATGAACTCGTAAAAGCTAAAGGGCCCTTTGATATTCTCATCCACAGCGCGGGGGGCGTTTGCGGACAAGTGGGTCGGCCGTTGGACGAAGTCTCCGAGGACGATTGGGACACGATCGTCAACATCAATATGAAGGCGGGCTTTTTCCTCGCGCAAGCCGTTGCACTCCATATGAAACAACAAGGTTATGGCCGCATCGTTCTCATCTCGTCGGGCGCAGGGTTAGGCGTAAGCCTCACGGGCATTCAAGCCTATGCGTCTGCCAAAGCGGGCGAGATTGGGCTCACGCGTCAATTGGGCCATGAGCTTGGTAAATTCGGGATCACGGTCAACAGTGTGGCACCGGGCTTTGTGCGCTCCAATCCGACAACAGAGCGGCAATGGGAAGCCTATGGGGCGGAAGGGCAGAAGGCGATGATTGAACGCATCGCGACACGCCGCTTGGGCAAGGTCGATGACATTGTTGCTGCGACATTGTTTTTTGCAAGCGAACAAGCGGAATGGATTACAGGCCAAGTGCTTTCGGTGGATGGTGGTAAATGAGTGATCCCTGGCATTCGGAAGCGATTGAAAAACGTCTCGTCTCAGAGATGCCGCAGCATATCGAAACGCTCAAACAATTCGTTGCCATTCCGAGCGTTTCAACCGACCCGCAGTATCGCGACGGCATTCATGAAGCGAGCCGTTTTGTTGCCGATCGTTTGAAAGCAGCAGGCCTCACGGACGTTGCTATTCTTCCCACTGCAGGACATCCGGTTGTCACCGCCGCATGGCATGGCGCGCCGGGTAAACCCACAGTGCTTGTTTACGGCCATTATGATGTGCAGCCCCCTGATCCGATCGCTGCATGGACGAGTGCACCCTTCACGCCTGATATTCGCAATGAACGACTTTATGCACGCGGCGCCTCCGATGATAAGGGGCCGATGCTCATTCCCATTGCGGTGGCTGAAGCCTTTATGAAGGAGCAAGGCCGCTTGCCCGTGAATATGGTGTTTCTGTTTGAGGGCGAGGAAGAAGTGTCAAGCGCGCATCTCGAAGACTTTGTGCGCGCGCATCATTATCGTTTAAAGGCTGACTTCGCACTCTCTGCAGATGGCGCGCAATGGCGCGCGGATTTGCCAAGCGTGACAGTCGCAAGCCGTGGCATTTGCGCCCTTGAAGTCACAGTGAAAGGTCCGGGCAAAGATCTCCATTCGGGGCGTCATGGCGGTGCTGTCGCAAATCCAATTCAAGCGCTCGTCGCGCTGTTGGCAACACTGCATACACTTGAAGGCTCAATTGCGGTGCCCGGCTTTTATGACGGCGTTGAGCCGGTTCATCCTGATGAGATTGCAGCGATTGCACGCATTCCTTTTGATGAGGCCGCCTATCTCGCGGAAGTCAAAGCATCTGCAGGCGCAGGTGAAGCCGGTTACACGCTGTTGCAACGGAATTGGATACGGCCGACGCTTGAATTTAACGGCATTGTCGGCGGCTATACAGGCCCCGGCAAGAAGACCGTTATTCCGTCAGAGGCGTCGGCAAAAATCACGTGTCGCTTGGTGCCGGGCCAAGATCCGGATCGCATTGTTGCGCTGCTCGCGCACTATCTCGAAAGCCATGCGCCAAAAGGGACAAGCGTGACGGTTGTACGCGAAACCGGCGGCACACCGGCTTACGCGGTAACGCATGATCACCCTGCCCTTGTGTTGTCGGAAGATGTTTTGGAATCGGTCCTCGGTCAGCGTCCCGTGCGCGTGCGCATGGGTGCCACGATTCCGATTGGCGATATTTTCAAACGCGTTCTGGATATCGATACAGTGTTTTTCTCGTTCTCAACGGTCGATGAAGATTATCACGCACCGAATGAATTTTTTCGCCTTGCGAGTTATGAACGCGGGATGATTGCCTGGGCGCGCTATCTTGCAAAATTAGGTGCCGGCACGAGCACCTGAAATCTCCGCGTTATGCTCAGGGCACCGCAGCGGTAAATAAAAACACACCGAAGATAACAAGATGCACAGCGCCGTGAAGAACGGTGGTGCGCCCGGTGCCAAGCGTCAGCGTGCTGATGAAGAGTGTTAGCACCAAGAGAACCGTTTCATGCGGCTGAAGGCCGAGCGGTAGCGGAATGTCTTTCCAGATCGACAGAAGCGCGACCGTGGGAATGGTTAGGCCAATACTCGCAATCGCTGAGCCGATGGCGAGATTAAGACTGCTTTGTAACCGGTTGGCGCGCGCGGCATCAAGGGCAGCCAGCGACTCCGGCAAGAGCACAATGATGGCAATCACCACACCAAGGAAACTTGCCGGCAATCCTGCACTATCAATCACCACGCTGATTGGTTTGGAGAGAAGCTTCGATAGCAGAATAACAAGAGTCAATGAGGCGAGCAGAAGAACGCCACTGAGCAATGTCATGCGTATCGAAGGACGTTCACCATGCTCAAATTCTGCGAGATCATCGATTTCGGCGTCAGTAAAATAATCGCGATGGCGGACCGTTTGAACAAATACAAAAACACAATAAAGGATGAGAGAAACAGCGCCAACAAAAAGCAATTGGCTTGGCGAGTAAAATGGTCCTTTGACGGCGATTACGAAATTAGGAAACACAAGAGAGATGGTTGCTAAGGTTCCCAGCACGGCGAGTGCCGCCGCTACACCATCGGACCGAAAGCTTTGCTCGAAGTGACGACGACCGCCCAAAACTAACCCGAGCCCTACAACACCATTCAAAACAATCATTACTGCGGAATAGACCGTATCACGCGCCACAAATTCCGATCCCGGCGTGGCAGAAAGCAAAATTGAAACGATTAGTGCCACTTCGATAATTGTTACGGCAACAGCGAGGACGAGAGAGCCCAAAGGCTCGCCGACACGCAACGCAATGATTTCCGCATGATGAACGGCCGCAAAAACCGAGACACCCAAGGCGAGCAACGCCAAGACTCCTGGAATCACATCCGTTTTTGAAGTGCCCATAACAAAGAGCGCGGCTAACAAAGCCGCTGATAAAAGCGGACCTATCCACGTCCAATAAGGCAAGGGAGCTGAATTTCCGAACGCGCTCACGATATACCGTCACGAAACAATGAAATGGATGACTTAAGAGAAATGGTCGAAACCGGGACAACCGGCATCGTCGCCCCAATATTTGGTTTAGTGTTTATCGGCTGAAATGCGATCCGTCCACGCAAGCATCAAGCCGGAGACGACAAAGGTCATATGGATGGCCACATACCAGATCAAATCACGATCTGAGATGTTATGAATATCCATGAAACTCTTCAGAAGCTGAATTCCTGAAATCGCAACGATTGATGACAGTAATTTCAGCTTCAAGCCGCTGAAATCGATCTTCGCCATCCATTCGGGCCAATCGGGATGATCACGCGCTTCGATCTTTGAAACGAAATTCTCATAGCCAGAGAAAATGACGATCACGATCAAGGAACCGGTCAAAGTGAGATCAACAAGCGTCAAGACACCGAGTATGACATCGGCTTCTTTCGCATCAGGAACGATCAAAGCAAAATGCCATGCTTCCTGCATTGTTTTATACAATAAGAAGCTAAGGGCCGCCACAAGCGCGAGATAAAATGGCGCCAGCAACCAGCGGCTTGCAAACAGAACGCGCTCAATCGATTTAGAAATCATCTTTATCCTCATTCCGCTGCTAGACCCACGCCGATGGGACAGCTCACGCCCGTGCCCCCCAAACCGCAATAGCCATTTGGATTTTTAGCAAGATATTGCTGATGATACTCTTCCGCAAAGTAAAATAACGGCGCGGGAATAATTTCTGTCGTGATCGTTCCATAGCCCGACGCAAGAAGACGCTTTTGAAATAGATCGCGCGATGTTTCAGCGGCAACGCGCTGCGCTTCCGAATAGTAGTAGATGCCTGAGCGGTAGGTCGTGCCGATATCATTGCCCTGCCGCATACCTTGCGTGGGATCATGACTCTCCCAGAATTCCTTTAAAATCCCGTCGAAAGAAATCCGCGCCGGATCAAACACAACCAACACCACTTCATTATGCCCGGTAAGTCCCGTGCAGGTTTCCTCATAGGTCGGGTTGGGCGTGATGCCTGCCGCATAGCCGACGGCGGTGACGTAAACGTCCGGCAACGTCCAGAAGCGGCGCTCAGCGCCCCAGAAACAACCCATGCCGACCAACGCTGTTTCATATCCTTCGGGATAGGGGCCTTTAAGCGGATGGCCGTTCACAAAATGCTTTTCAGATGTCGGCAGGGGGTTCGGCCGGCCCGGCAAGGCTTCGGCCGCTGTCGGCATGCGTGCTTCTTTCCGAAATCCAAACATGGGAACTCCCGCTTTGTTGACACCCTCTTATCTAGCGATTTTGGCAGCGTATATCGAGCCCCTGCGCGATAATAGCGCGCTTCAGGGGCGGTTGCGGGTTGCACCTGCGCCTGCGTTAGCTATAAGGGCAGCCTCTGCGAGAGGCGCGCTGCAAGCACCGCCCCACGCAACGGAGGGGTGGCCGAGTGCAAAGCCCGCGTGAAACGTGGGCGTCCTGACAAAGGACAAGCACGAGGCCCTTTGTAAAGTTATTCCCGTGCGCCTTCCTGCGCACGTTATGAGACGGAGGGGTGGCCGAGTGGTTGAAGGCGCACGCCTGGAAAGTGTGTATACGGGAAACCGTATCGAGGGTTCGAATCCCTCTCCCTCCGCCATAAATCAAGTCATTTTCTGAGTTTTTTTCCTTATTTGTGGAAAGTTCCCTCATTTATTCCCTCAGAATTGAACCGCTTAAAACAAATATGGCTACGTATTGGGCCCTCGGGGTGCCATAAACGGGATGCCCACAAACCGTTCCCCGTCAAAAAATTCTAACGGCCCGGGCAATTGTTTGACCAAACGGGCGATAAAAAGGCCAATTTACAAGAAATCCATCATGGCTAAGTTGCATCCCTAATAATTTTGCTAGAGCATCGTTTTGCCAACAACGCAGAGCCTCGGTAATGTCTGAGAAAACAAATCCGACTGAAGATGCTGTCACCAACGAAAACGGCGACGCCGATCAACCAAAAATTGAGGTAAGCTACACAGCCTCTGATCACGTCAACATCGCATTTTTCCAAAATGCTGTCCCAATATTGAGGGGCGTAAGTATTAAAAATAATCTCCCTGATGATCTAACGGACGTTTCAGTTACAATTTCATCAGAGCCCGCATTTATCTCGCCAGGAAATATAAAAATTTCACGTATAAATGCAGGTGCTCAATATCACCTGCCTACCCCTGATCTAAAAATAGATCAAAGTGTTCTTTCGAATATTACGGCAAGTCGACGATCAGAGATAATCATTCACGTAAAATCTTCGGATGACATCTTACTTGAACATCGTATCGACACTAATCTGCTTCCGCCTGGATTTTGGGGAGGCTCAAATTCCTCTCCTGAATTGCTTGCGGCATTTGTTACTCCAACCGATCCTAGTGTTGATGTAATTTTACGCGATGCGGCTGAAAAACTGAAACAAGCCGGCAGAGAACCGTCAATTGACGGATACAAATCTGGCAAGAAACGCCGCATTTGGGAAATTGCTGACGCCATATGGGCAGCAATGGTTGGATATACAATAACGTACGTTCATCCTCCTGCTAGTTTTGAGAAATCGGGGCAACTAGTACGAAGCCCGTCTGATATTCTTAATCGTCGAGTCGGAACCTGTCTTGACCTTGCCCTAACATACGCATCTTGCCTTGAAGAAGCGGGTTTAAACCCTATTATCGTTCTAACTGAGGGACACGCACTCGTCGGACTATGGTTGAATGATTCGGATTTCAATACGACCATTGTTGATGACCCTCAAATGTTACGAAAGAGGATTCAACTTGATGAGTTAATTCTGTTGGAATCTACGTTCATAGCAAGCACACCACCTGGCCGCTTTTCTCAAGCTTTAAATCAAGGGAAATCCCAAGTAGCGGAAGAGTTGGACGAAAAATTTGAAGTTGCGATTGATATTAGGAGAGCCCGCCGTCAGCAAATTAGACCCATTGATTTAGCTAAAAATTCAAGCGGCACTCAAAGCCCAAATATTGTGTTGAGTGGAGGAATTGAATTAGAACCACCTCCAACTTTTGAAGAAGATATAACGCCACCTGCTGAGCCTATTAGCAGCGTAACGGATCGACTTGAAATCTGGAAAATGCGGCTTTTGGATTTGTCGCTTAAAAATAAATTATTAAATTTTAAAGACGGCAATTCTACCATCTCTGTAGCTTGTACAAATCTAAGTATACTTGAAGATTTTCTTTCGGCAGGAAAGGCTTTTAAAATTAGAAGTCGAGCTGCAGTAATTGGTGAAGATGGTCGTGATATTAGTCTACTTCGTGAAAGAATAAAAGACGATGCTTATCGACTATATATTGACGATGCACTTCAGCGTTTTGAGTTGCATACCGATTGCACAGAAGATCAACTTATAGCACGCCTTACCGACCTTTATCGATCTGCACGTACGGCATTCGAGGAAGGCGGTTCAAATATTTTGTTTCTCTCGCTTGGATTCTTAAAATGGACGCCAGCGGATAGGGATAATCCATATAAAGCTCCGCTTATATTGATCCCAGTACGTCTTGAACGCAGAAGTGTAAGATCTGGTTTTGAGTTATTATTACATGAAGATGAAATTCGGTTTAATCCGACATTGTTACTAATGCTTCGACAAGATTTTCATATGTCTATTCCTGAAATTGATGCTGGGCTCCCACTTGACGGCTCCGGAATTGACGTGAACAGAATCCTACGATCTGTAAAAGATCGCATAAAAGACATTCGAGGGTGGGAAGTTACCGATGAGGTAGTATTATCTACAATATCTTTCACAAAGTATTTGATGTGGAAAGACTTAGTAGATCGTACTGACGAGCTGAAACAAAATGACGTTGTGAAGCATTTAATTGATACGCCAAAGCATACTTACGAAAAAGGTGAAAAATTTGTATCGCCTAGAGAGCTCGACAAAGTCGTCGAGCCGGCTGAGCTTTTTATGCCACTCTCGGCCGATTCATCTCAAACAGCAGCAGTTGTAGCAGCTGCGAGAGGAAAAGATTTTGTGCTATTTGGACCTCCCGGAACCGGAAAGAGCCAAACTATCACAAATATGATTACTACATGTCTTGCGCATGGAAAAACAGTTCTATTTGTCTCGCAAAAAACAGCGGCCCTGGAAGTTGTCCAACGACGCCTCAATGAAATCGGGTTAGGGACTTATTGCCTTGAGGTACACTCGTCGAAAGCTCAAAAATCAAAAGTTGTTGAACAACTTAAAATTGCTTGGAGGGAGAGACAGTCCGTTACTGAACTGGATTGGGTAGCCGCAAACGAAGATCTGAAAGCTAAGAGAGACGAGTTAAACAAGGTTGTTTCGTCACTTCACCGCCGCCGAGATAATGGAATTTCTGCTTACGACGCATTTTCGCAAGTAGTAGGAAATAGAAATAGATATCCAGAAATAAAAATCGGTTGGGATAGCAAAGTTCATCACACAATAGAAGATTTAAAAAAATTACGGGGCGCGGTTCATGCATTAAAAACAACATTACAAGCAATAGGGTCAAGCTCGAAGCACCCATTAAATGGCATGAGACAAACGCGTTGGTCTCCTGCATGGCGTGAAGAATTTTTGAATCTGGCCAATACTCTGGTCGAAGAATTAAATTCGCTCATAAAAATCCAAAATTTGATATTGACTTCATTAAATTTGTCCGACGAATTTTCAAGTCAGGAAAAGATATTTTTATTTAATGAATTACTTGGAATTGTGCTAAATAAATATGGTAATGAGCCGGCATCTTTGCTGAAGAAATTTAAAGATGATCTATTTGAACAGCTCAATAGTTTTGAAAAAATAATCCTTCAATCAAATGAGATTCGTAGAAAATTAAACGGAAAATACAATTTACGAATATTGAAAGCTAACTTGACTGATCTACAAATGGAGTGGGCTGCCGCTCTCTCATCAAATTTTATCACTAGAAGTGGTAAAAAAGATAAAATTCGTCAAAAGATTAAACTCTATTGCGATGAAGTCCCATCTGATTTAACGAACGATTTGGAACTGTTAATTTCATTGGCTGATTTCTTACCTAAATTGAATGAATTCGAAAATAAATTTGGAAAATTTAGTTTTTGGAATGGATGGGATACGGATGTTTCTAAATTTAAATTTTTCCAGGAATGGATTAGAAATTTTGAAAGTAGTATTTTTAAATTTTCGATAACAGGAGTATCTCAAAAAGCTGATTTAAGAGATACTCTTTTGAATTTAATTATTGGATTGCCTGATAATATAAATTATTACGAAACTTTGAATTCTTTACATAACCGTCTAAATAATTCACAAAAAAATATATTTTCGTATTTTGAAAAATTGGAAAATTCGACAAAGGTCAATTCATCGTATTTTTTTGCGAACGAAAAAAATTGGATTGATTTATTAATTGCCAAGTTAGATCGCTGGATATCTAGTATCAACGATTCTCCGGCATGGTGTCGTTGGTGTGCTGCCGTACAAGAGGCTGATGCAATTGGTCTAACACCTTTGATAGCTGAAATAAATAAAGGCACAATACTATCGAACGATCTCGAGCCAGCTTTTGAGTATGCTTATGCTAGTTGGCTAGCAAATTGTATTGTCAATGAAGATGAGGTGCTAAGTTCTTTTCTGGTTGAAGAACATGAGGCAAAGATTGAATCGTTTAGGCGAGCCGACGAGAGGGTGTCGGAATTATCTCGACAGATAGTATGTGCCCGCATAGGCGGCAATGTTCCAGGAATGACCTCTTTTGGTACGGATCCTGAATGGGGACTACTAAGTCGTGAAATTCAGAGAAGTAAATTGCCAATTCGGCAGCTATTTAAAGAAATTCCAACAGCTTTAACAAAGTTGGCTCCGTGTATGATGATGAGCCCTTTGTCGATTGCTCAATATTTACCAACAAACAGTAAAATTTTTGATGTAGTAATAGTTGATGAGGCCTCTCAAATTCCGGTCTGGGATGCAATAGGTGCTTTGGCGCGGGGTAAACAAGTGATTGTTGTTGGTGATCCCGAGCAATTGCCCCCAACAAGTGTCGGCGAACGTGGCGCTGATGATGCTGATCAAGATAACATTTCGGATTTACCTAGTATCTTAGACGAATGCTTGGGCGCCAATTTACCTCATCTCGAATTAACATGGCACTACCGTAGTAAGCATGAAAGCTTAATAGCTTTCTCTAATGCAAAATATTATCGTGGTCGGCTTGTTACTTTTCCATCTCCAAATACAAAAGATACAGCCGTTAGCTTCATTCATGTGCCAGATGGCATCTATGAGAGAGGTTCTGGACGGGTAAATAGAAAAGAAGCTGATAAATTAGTTTCTCATCTCGTTCACCATCTAAAAACATCTCCATTATCAATCGGTGTTGTTACTTTTAATTCCGAACAACAGCGCTTAATTGAAAACCTTCTCGATCAAGCGCGAATGTCGGATCCAACTCTTGAAATGTTTTTTGATCCTTTGCGTACCCGTGAACCAGTGATTGTAAAAAATCTTGAGAATGTCCAAGGTGATGAACGGGATGTTATATATTTTTCTATTGCTGTTGGTAAAGATCAAGCAGGAGTGATTAGAGCGCAAATAAGTTCACTTAATAAAGAAGGTGGTCACCGGCGGCTAAATGTTGCCGTTACCCGCGCTAGGGAGGAACTCAAAGTGTTCTCGTCTATGCGAGCAGCTCAAATTGATATGGGTCGTACAAATTCACGCGGCGTTCGCGACTTTAAACATTTTCTGGAATTTTCTGAACGTGGTCCAAAAGCAATAGCCGAGGCATTTGAATTGACGGGCCGCGCTACTGACTCTCCGTTTGAAGATGCAGTTAAAGCTGCGTTGGAAAGCAAAGGTTGGGAAGTACATCCTCAAGTTGGAGTCTCTCACTTTCGGATAGATTTGGGAATTGTTAATCCTGTATCACCTGGCAAATACTTAGCCGGCGTTGAATGTGATGGCGCTGCTTATCACAGTTCGGCAACCGCTAGGGATAGAGACCGGCTAAGAGAAATTGTTTTAAAAGATTTAGGATGGAATATCAGGCGAATCTGGTCGACAGATTGGTGGATGAATCCGCATTTATCGCTTGAACGGATACATAATATTTTGGTTGATGATCTAGCTACATATCAAGAAAATTTTGATATGGTTGATCATTCGGATGTAGATGAAACGGAAAAATCAATTTCTGTTTCAGACGAAGGATTTGTTGACGACCCCTCAATTGTTGATCGAGATGATTTTGAAACTGTTGCAACGATAAAGCCAGAAGCAAGTAATTCAAATATTGAAATTGTTGAAATTGTTGAAACTACACAACGACAATATGCTGATCGTCAAAATCCTAAATCCATTTCTTTGTCTAACAATGTTAATTACCGAATTGCAAAAATATCTGATATTATACAACCTGATCAGGATAGATTTTATGACACTGATTATAGGGGTTCTTTAGCGACGATGGTTGAATATGTAATTGAAACTGAAGGACCAATTTTTAGAGATTTAATTATAACTAGAATTCGTGAGGCTCACGGCTTTCAGAGGGCTCGTGATCAAATTCGGGACATAGTTACGAAGGCAATAGGGAATAAGTTTCGAAGTTCAGTTGAAGCTGACGGCCGTTCAGTTCTTTGGCCAAATCTGGTTCAGCCTACGTCTGTTTTCCAGTGGAGAGGTTTGGGCGGGCGAAATCACTTGGATATTCCAATTTGTGAACTTTCTGGACTTGCGTCTTTGGTAAACAAGGATGGTATGAGCATTGAGGATATAGTTCGTTCAATGCAGGAATATCTGCAACTCGGTCGCCTGCATGGAACAACCCGACAGCGATTTGAAGAGGCAGCAAATATTTTGAAAGATCGTTAGATTAGGCTACTTAGTTTTTATTTCTTAAGTTTGTCGTCCGAATTCGATGATCAAATCCAGACATGATATTTCAAATACTTTGCGATTGCATCAAAAGCGGCTTCAGATGGGCGATAGACTCCTCGCCATGAAGGAGTTAGCAGAGCGAGCTGGGTTGCACCGAGATACTCTCTACGCCGCTATTAACGGTGATCGTATCAGTGAGATAAGCCAGATTAGGCTTAGCCGTATGTTGGACAAGCTGGCGGAGGAGCCCAGCGCTCCGAGTCGGGTAATGCATGTCAGACTTGGTCCTCAAGGACCTAGTTTGGGCTTCGGAATCGGTGTCGGAGCATTGAAAAAGTAACCCACACTCCGCGCGTTTAAAATTTCCAGTCCTGGCGCGGATGCGGACAGACGGACAACCCTAACGGGTTTTGTCCTGTCCGTCCGGCAGTATCGCAGCTAGTGGGACCGTTAAGTTTCACCGGACATTCGTCCGGAGTTAAATGTCCTCCCTCGCCGAGCCAATAGACCAGAGGTAGACCTTGCCGTTTACCTCTGCTGAGACGACGAAGCGTTGGTCGATAGCTTTGGTCAGATGTCTGTCAAACGCTTTGCGTTTGGCATCCTCCGTATTGTCTGGCCTAGCGTCAAAATAGGCTCTCCGAAGGTTATTTTTATCGAGCGCCCAGACCTCTGGGCCATCAGCCCAAGGACGGATCTTTTCACCAAAATCTGTGCTCGCCGAGCCTAGTACATTTAGAAGCAGCCGGAGATTTGCAGGAATACGCTGCCGTTTCTCTCCTGGCTCAGCATCGTGCCTAGCTAAGCCAGATATGTTTGAGAGAATGCATGTTGATATCGGATCTCCATCCTCGTCATATCCGATGTCGATGACATCTAGGGTAAAGGTAAAACTTTGGCTATCCTCACCATCTTTCTGCTTTTGCACAATCGCAGTTCTGACGCCTTCTTCGCCTTTTTGTATACCTATTACCGTGTCAGCTGCTCCTAGCAATGCAGAGCTGCCACGAAGCCCATTTTCAAACACTTTACCTGGATGATGCACACCTATCACCAGACCGCAAAACTCTTTAGCGATCCGATCTGCATTGGCGATAAAGATTCCCGTATCCTTGGCGCTGTTTTCCTCCATTCCCGGCGTAACACGGGCAATGGTATCAAGCACAACGACAGCGCCCTTTAGATCAACATCCGATAACTGTTCTTTGATAGCCTCTATCAAAAGATCAGCGTCCCCATCGGAGCGCCCAAGGTTAGGCGCAACTGTCACGAGGGCTAGGGGAAGATCCTTTTGCAGGTTAAAGGCTTGTTTAGCTGCAAAAATGCGCCTGCGTGCACCGCTTCCGGCCTCGGCAGCGACATAAATGACAGATGCAGGATTTGTCTTACACTCAGCAAAATCTAATCCAGCCGCTATGGAGAGCCCCAAATGAATAGCGCAGAAACTTTTACCAACGGCTGGGGGA
Source organism: Alphaproteobacteria bacterium (assembly GCA_037131735.1). Taxonomy (GTDB): domain Bacteria; phylum Pseudomonadota; class Alphaproteobacteria; order Rhizobiales; family Beijerinckiaceae; genus CAIUPE01. The sequence continues at coordinate 35,965 of JBAXQM010000003.1, read as the reverse complement.
CCATAAAGAAAAACCAAGCCCTCAGCAGGGATTAGACCTTTTACACGCCAAGATATCTCAGAGGTTGGCTGAATATCAGCCAGACGTTCAAGATGGAAGCTTCGCTTAGCTGCCTGCGGATTGCCAGGAGGATCATAAAAATCATCCATTTTTACCTCCGGCCGATATTGATTTAAGGTCTACAAAGCATCCAACAGCCTGCTTTAGATAGCATAATGCTTTTGTTACGCTGTATTGAGCGGATTTGAAGTTTGACACTTGGCAGTCGTCTATCGCGGCGTCGATTAACTTTAAGCTCGCGCCAAGGCAGTCGCTTAGGAATTCTTGGAATTGATGGTCAGGATTCGTTTCATAATCAGGTGTCATTTGTGTTGCCTTTCACTGAGGCACCACTGGACTAAGCGCAGAAGAATGCTATTGTGAAGTGTGTTTTCTAAATAATGCATCCTAGGCCGTCCTCGTGGCGGCCATTTCTTTAGGTTTGATTAGACTGCGTATGAGCGCCGTGCTGCTCAAAAATCCATTGATTAATGTCGCTCTCAAGCCAAAGGCGCAAAGTAGGCGACAACCGAACAGCTTTTGGAAATTTGGTGACAGCTTCCCAAGCTAAAATCGTAGATTTCCCAAGGCCAACACGTTCGGCTACTTCATCAAGCCGAATGAAACGTGGCGACGATAATTGTTTCTCAGGCATCATTTATAGCTCCTTAAAGAATGCGGCGAATCCCGCTGATTCTTTTTGGAACGCTTTTGCTAATTAAGCGATGTACCTGCTAGCAAATGCTCTTTTTCCGCTTTATTACGTTCACTGAACCAAACTTTTAGCGTATCTGAACTCCATTTCTTCATAGGCGGAGGTGGGAGCTGCCATTTTCTGTCTAATTCTTCTATAATTATTTTTAACCTCGGCTTCAAACCAGTCTTATCTTTTATTTCAGAATAAATCTGATTGAAAATTTCTTTATGAATTAAATATTTTTCCGCCTTTATGTGTCCTCCAATCTTAACTTTAGAATAATTTAATTTATTCATACGATTGATATGTGCGGCATTAATATTAGCAAAACGAGTCATGCTTTTATATGCAAAATGGTTTTGATCTAAAGAAAGCTGCGTTTCGGCAAGCAAAATTATTAGTTCATCATAAAAGATATTTTGTTTTCTAATATTATTTATGCGCTCCAAAATTTCTGAATTCCTTAATCCAGGGGATGCTAAAGCCATCATAAATGAAGGAGGGTTTTTAGAATTTTCTACCAATAAATCATGCAGTTCTGAAGCTCGTAAACGCTCTAATTCTGCTAATTCTTTTAGATAATCTTCATTAGGAATTCTTTTCTTTTTTTTCATAACTGTTACCTCATTAAGATTTTGAGAGTCAGGAATCATAGGTTAACTTTAGAGTCACAGTAAGAAGCCCAATCGTCCATTAATTGACGACGCCTTTCTAAAAGATCACCTCGTCGGTAAGCGGCCTCAACCTTATTCATGATGGTATGCGCAAGTGCCATTTCTGCAAGTTCGGGGGAATGGTTTGTTTTCTCAGATACCCAGTCCCTAAAAGTCGAGCGAAAGCCATGGACGGTAACCTCAACTTGCATTTGCCTTAGAACCTTTGACATCGCCATATTAGACAAAGGCTTTCTATTTCGCGAAAACAAAAAATTACTATCGGGATCGAGACTTTTGGCGATTTCAATAATCTGCAAAGCACGGCGCGTGAGCGGGACACGGTGCTCCTTACGTGCTTTCATTCGCTTAGCGGGAACAGTCCAAACGTCTTGCACGATCTCGTCTCTCGAAGCATTTAGAACCTCTCCAGTTCGAGCTGCGGTAAGGATCGCAAATTCAAGGGCAAGCGCTGCTAAGCCCGACTTACCTCTTAATCGGTCGATAAATTCCGGTAATTTCATAAAATCTAGTGCAGCATGATGCTCGGTGGTGGCTACTTTGCTAGGTGAAGGCAATAATGTATCCAGAGTTCCACGCCATGCAGCCGGATTAGGGCCTTGTCTAAGCTTTAGGATAGTAGCAGCTGCTAAAATCCGCTCAATACGCCCGCGCAATCTTGTTGCCGTCTCTGTTTTCGAGACCCAGAGCGGTTTCAATATCTTAACAATGTGCTCTGTCTGAATAACCTCGATCGGCATATCCCCTATGATAGGGAATGCGTAGGTCGAGAGAGTATTGGCCCACTGATCGCGGTGTTTTTCATTTTGCCAAGAATATTGGTGGTCTTCCAGCCATTCTGAGGCAAACTCCTTGAAGGTTTTTAGTGTTTTTTCCTCTTCGCGCTCGACGATCTTTGAAAATTTACGCATCTCAAGCGGATTTTTTCCTTCATCAAGAAGCAGCCTCGCCTCATTTGCAGCTCGATGTGCGTCAGCTAGAGATTTTCTAGGAAAGGCGCCTAAGCTCATATCCTGGCGTTTACCGCCTATTGTAAACCTAAAAATCCAATATTTCCGATTTTGATCCTTAATCCAGAGATGTAGTCCCAAATAGACCGGGTCAAAATATCGACCCGGCTTCGTTTGTTTCTGCAATTGCATGAAGCTAAAGCGCTCCACCATATTGACCTCCGTTCCATCAAATGTTCCCTCATCTGACCGCCAGAAGAGGAAGATCTGAAAGAGAAGGCCTTGTAAGGCTGGAGATAGGTAGCGACGATGCCTTTGCTAGCAAAAACCTAAATTTGTATTTAAAGCGGAGACCATTAAGGCTTTCAGCACCTACCCACACCTTCCATCACCTTCTGGCAACAGATCGCATGGGAACAATCCCTCTCCCTCCGCCATCTTACAGGTGCAAACGTCCCAACAGTCGGAATGACCATCGCCTTGTGCGATGAAGGGCTATTCGAATGCCGTACCGCCGCCTACAATTAGGTGACGCGCTGATGATCTCAGCGGAACTCTGTTAGCGAAGGTGAAGACGATGAAGGCGGTAGGTTACAGCAAGCCGGGTCCGGTTTCGGGTGAAAGAGCGCTTGAGGATATCGATAGTCCCGCGGTCGCCCCCAAGGGAAGAGACATCCGCGTTTCTGTGCGGGCCGTTTCGGTCAATCCGGTCGATACGAAAATCAGGCGTGGCGTGGCACCCGCTGCGGGCGAACACGGAATCCTCGGATGGGATGCCGCCGGTGTTGTGGAAAGCGTGGGACCGGAAGCATCACTTTTCAAACCCGGTGACGAGGTCTTCTACGCGGGCGCGATCGACCGCCCCGGCACCAATAGCGAATTTCATCTTGTGGATGAGCGGATCGTCGGCAAAAAGCCACGCACTCTTGGCTTTGCGGAAGCGGCCGCGCTACCGCTGACGGCTATCACGGCGTGGGAAGCCATTTTTGACAGGCTGAAAGTCTCAACGCCTGTGGCTGCAGGGGCTCATACGATTCTCATCATCGGCGGCGCGGGCGGGGTTGGATCCATCGCCATCCAGATTCTGCGGCAGCTTACAGATCTCACCATCATCGCTTCAGCATCGCGGCCTGAAACGCAAGCCTGGGTCAAGGAGATGGGTGCCCATCACGTTGTTGATCATAGCAAGCCGCTCAACGAAGAGGTGAAACGACTGGGGCTTGAAGCGCCAGGCTTCGTGTTTTCGACAACGGAGACCGACAAGCATTTCGATGCGATTGTCGAACTCATGGCGCCGCAGGGTCGCTTCTGTTTGATCGATGATCCACAGCCGCTCGACATCAAGAAGCTTAAACGCAAAAGCCTCTCCTTGCATTGGGAGCTGATGTTCACACGCTCTCTTTTTGGAACGCCCGATATCGAGGAACAGTACAACCTCCTGAACCAAGTGTCCTTAATGGTTGATCAAGGCCAAATCCGCAGCACAATGGCCGCGCATTTCGGCACGATCAACGCCGCCAATCTTCTGCGCGCGCATGCGTTAATAGAAAGCGGAACATCACGAGGCAAAGTGGTACTGGAAGGCTTCTGACAATAATGATGAGCGATACAGAGCAACTTCAGAGTTCAACTTTGTCTAAACACGCTTTAAGCGCTGCCACAATTAGCGAAGCGATTGCGTTTGCTTGGGCGGATGACGTGTCTTTTGAAACCATCAAAGAAAAAATTGGCCTGTCAGAGCCTGAGATCATTCGATTAATGCGCGGCTCATTGAAGCCATCAAGTTTCCGACTATGGCGCAAGCGCGTATCGGGTCGCAAAGCAAAACACAAAATGCTTTTGCGTGGTAAAGAGACAAAATTTTCGTTGAATGATGCGCGGCTTATTGAAGACGAAGACATAACCGCAGATTGATTTTATAATCTGGGCGACTGTTGATTAGAACAACAACAATTCAATGGCTCTTTGGAAAATTCTTTGTCTGAACCCAAGCCTGCGCCAATTTTTCAAGAGTCAGTGACGAGTCATCTCTAGACAACGTGCCTTTAGGCTGGGCCGTCTTGGGCCTTGCCGTTTTCGATTGAGGCGCAACATTTACGGGAGGCGGAGAAATGCGCTTCGGTGGTTCAGCCAATTTTGCTTTGGCAGCGGCAAGCGCGGCTTGAAGATCGATCGGCGGTGACTTGGCCATTGGCACTATCCAACTCTCTTACCTGAACTTCTATCACAAATGACGCCTTTTGCCGAGTCCTCACGGTCCTACGAGTCGCGGCTCGGGCGGCAGGGGCACAGAGTATTTATCATATTCTTGAATCGTCGCATCAAGGCCCGCCACGCGGCGCGCAGAAGCCGACCAATTGGCAAGACTAAAGGCATTATCGGCCAGCCAATTCAGCGAGGTCTGCACCTGCAAAAAGGCCGCCGCCGTTTGCATGACGTCACCCAGTGACATTTCCCCACTCAAATATTTTGGGGCGCATAACACGACCGGTACAATGGGGGCGATCAGATTATTGGTGGTAGCAAAACTGATAATCTTTGTTTGGCCGCGAATAACTTTAATCCACCGCTTCAACAATTGATCAAAAAATATTTCTGGCCCACTTTTCATTTTAGTGTCAGCGTTTAAAGTAGAACCTGAATTATGGATATTCTCCGTCAGAAAATAGCGAAAATCGCCCTCTGCCGCTGCTTTTTCTTCGACATTTCTAACCAATGGAACGCAGAGCAAAAACATTCCAAGCGACGTCAAGCTCGTATAGATTAAAACTGAATAGACGAGATAACCATTGACCGGATAACCGAACATCATCGCAGAGCCGCCAATATTCCATAAGACGACAATAAAAGAACTTGAGATCAAAAGTGTGTAGACAATTCCACCGCTCATTTCGACCAGAAGCTCGATGGCAATACGCCCATCCTCAGCAATACGCGCTTCCGGATTATCGATCAGATAGCTCTTTAATACATCACGCGACAAAGCGCTTCGTACCCAACTCGCGACAAGTCTTGACATCACCCAAATGCGCCAAGAGACTTGCAACCGCATGCGGAATTGAACCGTGATAATGGCTGCTATGCCAGTTCCTGTTGCAAGTATGGCTAATTGTTCAACGCTATCAATAATCGCGCTGAACTGATGTCGTTGGAGTGCGTCGAAAAAGCCCTTGCTCCACTGATTGATCAAAAGAGCCATTACAAGGTTCAAGATCAAACTCAGTATAAATCCCATTCCGAGGATATAGGCCTTGGTCTTTTGCTCGCCATGCCAATATTGAAAAGCAAGCTTCACGAAGTGGCGAAGCGTGCCGTTGAAAACACTACCCTCCTTCATAAAACAATAACCTTTCAGACGAACACAACGCCAGAGCTGGTGCTGAACCCCTCTATGAGCTAGTTAAAAAGAAAAAATGCGGGATGAGGTCCCGCCGTCTAAGAAACCCCACAACAGAAGTATAAATCTCATAATCGAAAATAGTTCATCTCTCGTCGCCCGATGGCTAAAAGATACTCACCGAGTCCGATCATCTTAGAGATCACATACCCTACTAGGATAAGTAAAATTACCGACAATTTTATTTAGACGCTGTTTTTGAGTTCAGCCGGAGTAAAAACGCACCTGCTTTCGAGGCATGATCTTCCCACTCTACGTCTTTCGTTACATAGATCAGGCCAACACTCAACGATAAACATTCCCCTACGTCATTAGTAGGATCCGTAATACTATGACTACGCGGTTTCCCGGGCGTTGATCACCGGGTCCGAAACGTTCTCCCTTTAGGCGCCTGATCCGCGCCAAGTTTAGTGGCGAGGACGACATGGACAATATTTCTCCCTATGGCATTAACACATATCAGGGTGAGAGCACCGGCGTCGTTCCGCTTTCGCGTTTAACACTGACAGGCAAACGCATTCTTGATGTGATCGGCTCCCTAGCCCTTATACTGCTCACATCGCCTGTTTTTCTAATCGTGGCGCTTTTCGTAGCACTCGATGGCGGACCTGTTTTCTTTCGTCATGCACGCATAGGACAAAAGGGCGAGCGCTTCGGTTGTCTCAAATTCAGAACAATGATTCTGGGTGCTGAAGCCTGCCTCACAGAATATCTTGAGCATCATCCAGATGCAAAAACTGAATGGCAAGATCATCAAAAGCTCGAATTTGATCCGCGCATCACGCCCATCGGCCGCATTCTGCGCGCAACAAGTCTTGATGAATTGCCGCAACTCTTCAATATTCTTCGTGGCGAGATGAGCCTTGTCGGACCCCGGCCCGTCACCAAAGACGAACTCTCTCGTTATGGTAATGCCGCCAATCATTATCTCGCTGTAAAGCCGGGCTTAACAGGGCCGTGGCAAATCAGTGGCCGTAATGATGTCGGCTATGATGAACGGGTTGCCCTTGATCACGCTTATGTGAGCGATCTCAGTCTTTTCCGTGATCTTGTCATTTTGTTCCGAACGCCCTCAGCCGTCCTCTCACGTCGGGGAGCAAAGTGATGACCACACATACGCAATCAACCGTCTCGGCTCTCATCACTACGTATCAGGGCGAAAGTCCTGACCACCTTGTCGCCTCGCTTCAGAGTCTTAAAAGCCAAAGTCTGCCGCTTGATCAAATCGTTCTTGTCATCGACGGGCCGATCGATCCCGATCAACAGGATGTCATCAATTGCTTCGCAGCAGAGACGGGCTGCCCCACGCGAACAGTCGTCGCGATGCCCGAGAATGGCGGTTTGGCGAAAGCGCTAAACCATGGCCTTGCCGCCTGCACCGGTGATTACATCATGCGGATGGATAGCGATGACATCTCCCTCCCAGACCGCCTACAACTTGAAAAGACCTATCTCGACACTCACGCCGAAATTGATCTCGTTGCGTCCTGGTCGAGTGAATTTGTTGACGAGGATCATGACCTTCGACTGAAAACGTCGCCCACGGAACATGAAGCCATTGTTCAAGCATTACGGTGGCGTAATGTTATAGCGCATCCTACGATTCTCATTCGTAAATCGGTTCTTGTAAGTTTGGGCGGCTATCGTGAGTCCGTTGGTTTGCTAGAGGATTACGATCTCTATGTGAGATTGATTCTGACAGGTGCCAAAATACACATCATTCCAAAAGTCTTATTACGCGTGCGAACAACGCTTGAGCAAAGAGCGCGGCGGGGAAATTTCGCTTATTTCAAAAACGAATTTCGCTTTCGTCTTCACTGCCTTCGCGTTGGATTTCTCAATACCCGCCAGTTTCTTATGACGACATGCCTCTATGGCTTCTTCCGCTTAATTGGAACGCCCCTCCGCGATCGTCTTTATGCCGCTGTAAGATCATAACTAACTTTGACGTTACAACTCCCCTTAGAAAGACCACGCTGTGAGCAATATCTTCCCTCATGACAATGATTTTACAATGATCCACCCGCGCCTGAACAAACTTGAATGGGGCTTTGATGTTCCCAACAAACGGCGCTTTGAAATTCGCCAATTTTTGTTTGGGTTCTTTATTGTTATCGCGATGGGCATTTGTCTGTGGCCCATATTGCCACGCTATTATCAAGCTCAAGCAACTTTAATTTTTCGTTCGCCTGAGCAAGTGGGGAAGTTCACATTTCTAAAACAGGATCTTGATGAAAAGGCGATCCAATCGGAGATCGATATCCTTTCCTCGGCTCCGCTAACGGCCGAGGTGGTCAAGCGCCTTAATCTACAAAGTGATCGCGAGATCACATCATCTCTTGCAATTTTTCCGCTCGATTTCATTTCTAATGCCTTCTCTGCGACAACAGAGATTGACCCGGCTCGATCAGCGTTGACCCGCTTATCCGTTCAGCATGATCGGCGATCATACACAATCCGCTTGGGGTATCTCTCCAAAGATCCCCAAAAATCTGAGAATATGACCGCAGCGCTAGCATCGCTCTATCTCGAAAACATCACTGATCGTAAACAAAAGCTCCTTGAGCGCGATGTTGATATTGCGCGCTCCCGTCTTCTGTCGACTACGTTTCGACAAAATCAGTTAACCGCTTCAATCAATGAATTGTCGCAGCTCCCGCCTTCGCAAGAAGACAAATCCGCAATCGCAGAATTGATTTCTGAAAAGGCACGACTGGCGCAAGCAAGCGATGTCGCGCGCGCGCAAATCGAAGATGCTCTTGCCCGCCAACAAAACACCGAACCCGATGCGGAATTGATCGCTCCCGCGCGCTATCCGGCGGCCCCTCTCTTCCCTAATCCGTTGATTTTTTCAGTCGCGTTGCTCATCGCCGCCTCGGTTATCGGCGCGCTGTGCGGTGTCTTTGATGCCAAAAATCTTATCCGGATCTTTAAAAAATGAGTGTCGTCTATTTCGATACGAATTTCGAACGGCGTGCATATCCAAACACCCGCCTGATCCTGCCTTTTATACTAGCCATCGCAACTGTAGGTCTTAGCCTCTCTTTCCGAGAAAGAGATTTAGGAGATACAAGCCTTGATCTTCAAAACGGGCTTAAACTTGTTCTATGGTTTGGATGTCTTGCTTTCTCCCTGTTCCATTTAAGAACACTCATATCCGCTTTGAGCTCGCCTTCCGGAATTGCCATCGCGGCGCTGACCGTCTTAGCACTCGCATCGACAACATGGTCAGAAAAGCCGCTTTATACTTTAGCCTGCGCGGTCGGCTTCGCCTCCTATCTTGGCGTTGCGGCCCTGAGTCTTCGCGAACTCACGGAAACTGAGTTTTATAAAATTGTGCAGACTTTGCTCTTAGTCTTTGTCGGGCTAGGGCTTATTGGGGCTCTGCTTTTTCCGGATTCAACTTGGCAGCCCCCTTCAGTCGAAGAATCGCAATTTCGGCTGCAAGGCTTTGCGGCAAATTCAAATAATTTCGGCCGTATGGCCGCCTTACTTTCATTGATCGGCTTCGGCTCTTTCCTCCGCACCCGAACAATGACCCTCGATATATTTCTTTCGATCAGCGTGGGATTAGTAAGTCTTATTCTTTCAGGCAGCCGAACGGGCTTAGTGGCAGCTGTGCTAGCCATAGGGGTCTTGGGCTTTCGCCTGTTTCGCTACCGTCTCATTGTGCTTTTAAGCGCTATGACCGCTCTGTCTGTTGCTCTGATCTTTATTTCCTATGGCTTTCGCTTTGATACGCTTTTTAAAAGTTTAAGCCGGACAGGTCTTGAAGGTGAGATCTTCACATTGACCGGCCGCACAGATCTATGGACCGCTGCGTGGGAGCTTATAGCGGAGCGCCCCTTCTTCGGTTGGGGCTTTAACGGTACAGAAGAACGACTTTCATTAATGATGGACGCGGATTTTTATGGCGCGCCGGTTAATCCCCATCAAATGTTTCTTCATCTCGCTTTAGGTCTTGGAGTTGTCGGCGTTGCCCCTGCACTCTTTTTCATTTCAGATCGATTAATTCAATTCATTCGTAAACCGGACCTGCTCAATGATCTCTTATTCCTATTCATTTTGATCAATGGCATGGCTGAAGTTGATCTTTTTGGTACCCCTCTTTTCACCAATATCATTTTCTTTCGGATCATTCTGAAAAACAATATGTCATTAGGGCCGATACAATGAATGAACTTTACAAATTTCAAAAGCCCGAAGCGCGGCGCATTTTTATGTGGCATTGGGGCAAAGAAGGTGCCGGTGCAAAGTTCACAATGGCCTTAGGCGCGGCGCTTTCTGGCCTTGATGGCAGAGCGCTTCATATGTCCGCTGCTGATCATTCGGATCTAGCCCTAGATTTGGCGCGCAGCGGTTCTCACCCCTATACGCCTGTTTCGATATTCACCGGTGATAAACAGACGCTCGCAGGAAAGTTATCCGCTGCCAGTGCCCTTTTGAAATTACCGCGCATTGGGTTTGATTTCAAAAATGCCTTGGATCAATTCAAACCTGATCTGGCCTTATGTTCTTTTCAATCAATTTGGGATCTTGCAACCCTTCCCATTCTTAAACACTCAGCTCGACCCTTTGTACTATGCCTTCACGATGCCGAGCCCCATCCGGGGGATCGTTACCCTCTTCGTGCAAAGGCCATGGCGTGGCAAATCAACACATCCGATGCTTTGATTGTGATGAGTGATCATGTCGCGGATACAGCACACTCTCTTTATCACTATCCCCGAGAACGCATTTTTAAAATTCCGCATGGGCGATTTGATTTTACAGGCGCAGATAATCAAGCGCGTATTTTTCCCGAAGCGCGTCCGTTTCGCCTTCTCTTTCTCGGAAGGATAACAGAATATAAGGGCCTGCCGCTTCTGCTCGAGGCCTATCGGACGCTATTGGCATCGCAGCGCGCATTCTCATTGACCATTGCGGGATCGGGCGATCTCGGTGCGGCGCGGGGAATGATCGAGCATTTACCCAATATTGAGCTTATCAATGAATGGCTGAGTGACGACGAAATTGCGAAATACCTCAAAAGCGCTGACGCCGTTATTCTGCCTTATATTGAAGCCAGTCAATCCGGTGTAGCGGCGGCTGCATTTTCTGCCGGGTTGCCTGTGATCGCGACGCCGATCGGCGGGCTCAAGGAGCAAATCGCTCATGGCGTCACGGGATTGATCGCCAAAGAGGTTTCTGCCGATGCGCTCGCAGACTCGATTTTAGAGCTCGCGACAACACCTGCTCTCTATGAAGCGCTATCTCATGGAGCGCTCACGCACGCATCCACCACGCTTGATTGGAAAAATATCGGGGTCACTTTAGCGAGCGCGCTTGATCACATTATGACCTTGCCAAAGCGGCAGACCATCCAATGAGTGTAGCGACGCAAGAGTCTCGCTCAAAACTCTATGAAAAAGGCAGGATCGATTTATCCTCCTTTTTAACCAAGCCGTCGGCCTATGTTTTGTCGACGCTCATCCTTACCGGCCTCAGCTCTGCCACCACACTGGCGGCGCCCGCACTTCTTACAGCAGACCAATTTGCATCCTTCGTGCTGCTTGCAAGTTTCTTTCAGTTAGCCGCGCGTCTCGATTTCGGCCTTTCAGAACTTGCCGACCGCTATGGACATTCATCAGACAACGCGCATGAACATTCTAACTACCTCATTCATGCGCGATGGCTAATCGCACTTGTTTTGATGCCCTTTATTGCTCTCCTGTCTTTTCTTGTCTCGAGGAACAATAATCTTCTATCCCCCTTAGATCTGCTCCTCGCTCTATGCGGCGGGATGCTTGCCATGATTGCTGTTGGGCCTGTTACAGTGTCGCGCGCAAAGAATAACATCAAAGAGTTCGCCATCCTTGCCTTGACCTTACAGCTCGGAATGACTGTGCCTCGGCTTATCGGCCTGGTCATTGGCGGCACAACCGGATGTTACTTGGTTTTGTCACTTTGGTATCTTGTGTTTGCCATGCGATCAGGGCGAACACTGCGGTTAGATACAACCAAATGGAAAGAGATAATCTCGCCGCTGCGCCAGTCTCTGCCGCTATTTCTATGCGCGTTGATGTGGCTTTGCACGCAATTCATGCCGCGCTGGATTTCAGCTTCGATCTCATCACAACATGATTTCGCGCAACTAGCCTTCGCGTTTAATTTGATCGCACTCGCGACAGGAACATTAACAACGATTGGGCAGGCGTTTTATCCACGCTATCTCGTGTTACATCGCGAACAGAAGAAAGCACTTCTTCAAAATCTAATTTGGAAAGACCTTCTTCTACTCGTTTGTGGAACCTTCGTCGGCTTAGCAATCCTATTACCGTTAATGCCGTATGGCCTTCATCTGTTTTACCCACGCTATTATGAGGTAAGGGGTGAAACGCTGATTATGGTGATTTCGCTTTTGCCCCTTGTGGCAACACTCTGGTACGTTCCCTTTATACTTGCCATCACCCGCCATCCCTTGCGGTCTATCGGGCTTCTGACACTGCCATCATCACTGGGTCTACTCGTTTTAATCACGTTGTTTTACCGTCACTTCGATGTGGAGGGCCAAGCGTTTGCTGTGCTTGTTTCATCGTTCATTCCCGTACTTGCATTTGCATGGATATTAAAGGTGCTTGATTTGAGTACGAGACTACGGACATTGGGATTCGTCTCGCTTATCGCGCTCCTGACACTCATTCTTATCGGTGAAGCGCACTGGATCATGATCGTATAAAGCGGGCCACCTTCATTTCCGTACCCATCGCCGCCTCGTTTCCCTTTTGAACTTCGTGAGCTATAGGGTCTGAACATTTATCGGTTCTGGCTCAGCTTTCATGTTTACCGCATTCACCTCCGGTTACCTTACCTCGCTCAGTCTGATTTTGGCGATCGGCGCACAAAATGCTTTTGTGCTTCGCCAAGGATTGCGTCGGGAACATGTGGCGCTCGTTGTGGCTGTTTGTGGGCTGTCAGACGCTGCGCTAATCGTCGTGGGCGTTGGGGGCTTCGGTCTTGCTCTTCCGACAGTGCCGTGGCTCGAACAGGGCCTACTGTGGGCCGGTTCAGCATTTCTTTTTGTCTATGGTGCCTTGCGGCTGAAATCTGCTTGGCAAGGCGGAGAGGCTCTTGTTCCCACTGAGCGCAATGCGACCACTTGGTTACAGGCCTTGATGACATGCGTCATTTTCACCTGGGCCAATCCGCATGTTTATATTGATACGGTGATGCTGCTCGGTTCTCTGTCAACACGGTATACGCCCTTTGAAACCACATTCGGCATCGGCGCGGCACTCGGTTCACTTTCGTTTTTCAGCGCATTGGGCTATGGCGCACGCTTTCTGGCACCAATTTTTGCCAAGCCTAAATCATGGGTCATTTTAGAAATTGTGATCGGCCTGACAATGTGGGGCATCGCGCTTAGTTTGCTGGTTGCGCCTTGATCACATTTGAATTCAAGTTTTTTTAGACTCGCGGCGAAAGAGCAAATCTTTTGCCGCTATAATTGCTCCCGCAGTAATCAAGAGACAGGCAACTCCGACCGACCAATGGGCGGGCGCGTAACCGGCAACAACAAGCACAAGCGTTGAAAGGAGTGGCGATGCATAAGATGCCGCACCAAGCACCATGATGTCGCCTTTCTTCACGCCGTGATCCCACACATAAAAAGCGGCGCCTACGGGGAATAGTCCCAAACCGATAATTGCGGCCCATTCAAGCGCGGATGCCGGCCACACAGTGTCCTCAAACGATAAATGACAAAACGTCGCCAGCAATGACGTAACAAGACAAAATCCGGCAACCGCATCCGTCGGCACATCACCCAGCCTCCTTGATAGAACGGAATAGCCCGCCCAAATCACCGCACAGATAAGGGCAAGAAAATGTCCGGGCTTTAAACCTTCAGATAGCGAGAGATGTTCACCTTTGGTGATAACAAGGAACGCACCAATAAGTCCGAGAACAACACCGAAAATATGATGAAGCTTTAATTTTTCACCGGGCAACAATGCGGACGCGACAACAAGAAACAAAGGCCAGAGATAAGCGATAAGACTCGCCTCAATTGCTGGCGCAGATCGAAGCGCGCTAAAGTAAACGGCGTGATAGCCAAAGAGACCGCCGATCCCCACAAGCCACGCAAGCGGACTTTGTTTTAACGCGCTCTTCGCACCCGGACGAAAAGGCCATGTTGCGACACCGAGAATACCGCCAATGAAAAATGTCATCGCCGCAAGCTGGAATGGCGGCACCTGTCCCGAGGCAGTGGTAAACAAGGCCAAAACGGCCCACATCAGCACCGCCAAAAAGCCGATGCCTGTTGAAACTTGGCGTGACATGAAAACCCTATCCCCAAAGCACCGCGCGCATATGGGCGAGAATGAGTTCTACGCCGCGCTCTCCTAAGTCTTTAGACGCGTCTTTTGCCGATTGCGAATACCACTCTTCACTGTTCAACCGCATCATATCAACCGCTTCCGGACAAAGCGCCATCATCAATGAGGTTTCGCCAATACCCGCATGATCAAAGGGATATTGCGCAATAATATCTTTTGTCATTAAAGGATGGATCTTGATCCAGTTAAACGGATCGCTGCCGGTCGCGTGTTGCGCATAATAATCGGCCATATTTTTATTGCCCCACCAGCCTTCCCCGCGCTCGCGTTCGATATGTTCGAAGATGGCTTGACGGCCTGCAAATTTAAACGCGAGATCGGTCGGCATACCCGCTGTAAAATTCTCGGACTGATGATGAATAAATCCGTGAATATTGCGGAAGCCGATGCGCAATAATCCGCGAAACAATGATTTCGCGAAAGGAGCAATCGATTCTGAATCAACATGCACCGAGCCTTTGCCTTCGGGCGGCTCCACCGCATAGCTTGCCGCGCCATAATAAAAGGGCGGCAAGATAACAAGTGGCGCTTCTTTCTCGAGGCGATCAAGAATACGGATCACCGCAAGCGTATCCATGCCGAGGCCGAGATGTTCACCGTGATATTCAAGCACACCCAGCGGCAATATAACGGGCCAATTTTTTTCTATCGCTTCACGCAGATGATGGGGCAACATCAATTCATAACGCATGAGAGCAGCCTCTTTCTACAGATTCAATCAAGATTTCACGGGCGCATAAAGCGCAGTGGGGCGACCGCGCGGCTCGTTGCGATAGATCACACCCTTCGGCGATAACATCGCATTGGTCAAAGTGCGCTCCGCATGCAGCATCCGATGGCTTAGAAGCCGCTGCGCATAATCAGCGATAACCGAACCATAAGCCGGATCATCAGCAAGATTATACAATTCATCAGGATCGCGCGTAAGGTCAAACAACAAAGGCGGCAAAGCTGTGAAATGCACATATTTATAGTGATGATCGCGGATCACATTGAGCGTGCATTCATCCGGGGACAAATCGAGCGCCGTCTCATAGCGCTTTGTCACCGGGCTTCTGAAATCAAATTCCCAGTACACTGCGCGCCGCCATGTTTCAGGCGTCTCCCCAGAAAGCCACGATGCGAGTGATACGCCATTTGCTTCTGAAGGCACATCACAGCCCATCCATTCGAGAATAGTCGGCATGAGATCGACTGATTCCGTAAGTGCATTCACGCGACGTCCGCGCGCTGATGGAGCGGCGTGAGGATCTCGAATGATCAAGGGCACATGATTGGATGCATCAAAGAAGCCGCCCTTACCCCATGACCAATGATCGCCCAGCATTTCGCCGTGATCAGATGTGAAGATAATCAGTGTATTTTCGTATTCACCGATTGCCTTCAGATGGTCGATGATGCGGCCGATTTGATGATCCACTTCGGCTATCAAGCCGAAATAGACCGCGCGCATATCTTCATAATCTTGTTCACTGAGTGTGTGGAGATCAAAGGGCGCGTCGAAATAGCCAGGCGTCGACATCTCTTTGAGCCATTCGCGCAAATAGGGATGGAGCGCCGCTTCACGCTCACGCGTCTCGCGCCGCACAGGCTTTGGCACAAGATCGCGATCAATCAATTGATCATAAGGCGCGGGCGCAATTAAAGGCGGATGCGGCCGCAAAAAGACGGCATGGATTAACCAATCCTCATTGCGACGAAGGCGCGTATAATCAATCACCTTGTCGGCGATATAGGCGGTATCACTGTCTTCCGCTTTATATTTTGCGGGACCACGCCAGAAGCGCCGCGGATCCGTTGTTTCTGGCGGCGAATAAATGTCAAACAGCGGCTCAGGCACATCATAGCCCTTGCGCGCGAGTTCCGTAAGCCAACCGGAGAGCGCACTCTCATTCAACGTCGCTTCGAGTCTGAAGCCCGGCATGACGCCTTCGAAACTTTTCAAACGCGGATCATCGGGTGCCATCTCGCGCGGATCAGCCGATGAATCTGTATATCCGAAAAGAACAGGATCACGCCCCGCGCGCCGTGCTTCGAGCGCAAGATTGGTGTGTCGTCGATCAAGCGGTGTACCATTGCGCACCGAGCGATGAATGAACGGATAAAGTCCTGTAAGCAAAGTTGTACGCGCAGGTCCACAAGGCGCCGAACACGTAAAGTGTTTGGTAAAACTCACGCCCTCCGCAGCAAGGCGATCAAGATTGGGCGTGCGCGCGGCCGGATGCCCCAGAAAACCAAGCGCATCGCCTCGCCATTGATCGGCTGTAATAAAGAGAACCTTCCGCGCCGCCATACCCATCTCCGAAATTGTTCACTTTGTACCGCGCGACCTTTACATGCGCGCAGCACTTTTCCCATCAAACTTTGAGTTCACGCGAGCCTATAATATCTCTGCGCATTCTCGCGGAAAAGCTTGCGCCGCTCACTGTCGGAGCATGATGCCGTGATGTTATCAAGCACATCGAGCCATGCGGTATAGGGTCCTGCGAGCTCCGACACGGGCCAATCGCCGCCATACATCAAACGATCAAAGCCGAACACATCGATGACATGTTCGATATAGGGCTTTAACTGCGCGGGCGTCCAATGATCATGGTCGGCTTCTGTTGTTACGCCCGACAATTTGCACACAACATTAGGCAGTGATGCCAATTCGCGGATATCGGCTTTCCATGGCTCCACCAAGCCGGCTTTAATGCCGGGCTTCGCAATATGGTCCATAATGAAAAAGACATCCGGACAGGCACGCACATAGGCGATTGTATTTTTCAATTGATGATGAAAAATACAAAGGTCAAAGGAGAGATTATATTTTGGTAGCAATTTTGTTGCAGCAATCACATCAGGCCGCAAAACAAATTCGGGGTCGGGTTGATTTTGAATCAAACGTCGCACACCGCGCGCCACGTTGATGGAGGCGAGCTCTGCAATCTTTGCTTCAAGCGCGGCACCTTTCTCAATCGGCAGACAAGCGACACAGCCTTTCATGCGTTGATCACGATCAGCAAGAGACTGAACCCAACGCGCTTCTTTCATATAATCGGGATGATCAACATCAACTTCGACAAAGACCGCACTTTCAATGGTGTAAGGCTTGGCGGATGCCGCCAGGTCATCAAGCGTCCAATCACGCGCGAGCTTTGGCGCACCACTTGCCCATGAATATTTGAAGAGCTTTTGGTCCAGAAGATGGACATGCGTGTCGATTATCGGAAATGTGATCATGGTTTCTCCCTCCCGCGTTCTTATGAAGGGATTTTGACAAGAGGTCCCCTCATTCGCCACCCCTATCCGCGAGGCGGCGTTGAGACGGAGACTATCAATTCGCTTGGGCTGACGGAACCCAGGGGACAGGCTCTTGGCCCGGGCTCACCCGATAAAATTGACCCGCGGCCACTTTTTGCCAGGGACCTTCGGTCCCATCAGGCCAAATCACCCTGATGTCTGCGGATGTCGCGGTGCCGAGACCAAAATGCCAGAAGCCGTTCTGTCCGCTCGCATGGCCTCCCCCTGACGTGATCTCACGGCGTTGCGTTCCTGAATCCGTCCTGACCTCAATCCACGCGCCGATCGCATCGCGATTTGACGTCTCGGACCCAAGACGAAGCGCGATGAAACTCCCAATTTCCGTTGAGACATTGCGCCAGATCTTTGCGTTTTCACGGCGATTAACGACAGCGAGATCCATTTTTCCGTCGAGATTAAAATCAGCAAGAATGGCCCCGCGCGCGATTGCGAAACTCGCAATGCCGGATACATCGCCCACTTCAACAAAATGCGCGTCAGGCTTTTGTAACAAAAGATTACTTGGATCTCTTTGTGCAAAGTCCGGCATCCGATCCACATTGCCTTTCGCAATGAAGAGATCGGATCGCCCGTCATTGTTCACATCTTCAAACTGCGCGTGCCATGCCGTGCTTGGCTTTAGATCCTCACCCATATAGGGGCGATAGGCGACAACGCCGCGATCATAAGCAATGTCACGATAAAGCGGCTTCGGTTTTTGATCGGGTTCGGGCGCGCGCAAAATCTGCAATTTATTGTCGGACATGCTTGTCAGAAAATAAGACGGATATTGTTCATCAGGAAAATTTGTCGAAGCGATGCCCATGCCCCAAATTTTCAGAAACTTCCAACCCTCAGCATCCGTGTAAAGCCGAGGCGCTTGTCCCGGCTCAAGATGCCATAATTGCTCTTGTCCGCCTTCATAATATTCGCGGTCATTCGATACGCGCAAAGACGGTGTGCCTGAGCGATTCCAATCCGTGAATAAAATCGACAATGCGCAATAGCTCGGCGTCAGCGAAATCGACGTGCTATAGCCACCCTCTGCTTGCGGTCGATATAATTGATTAGCTGTGCATGATCCCCAAGGGTTCGATTCCTGCGCGGGATCGATATAGGCGCCGAAGGCGAGTGTTGGCCATTTATTGCCCTTCTCCCAAGTCGCTGAAAATGATGTCCACCAGGCATTGCCGCCATTGAAATTCCACAGCTCATTGGCGCGTTCAAAATAGCAAGCACCTCTGCCGCGTAGCAGCACGATTTCACCGACCCGCAACACGACGAGATCCATCAACCCATCGCCATCAATATCGAGCGGATAAAAACCGGTCACATTTTTCAATTCAGCGCCACTGTCTTGCTTAGCAAAATGTAACGCGCTGCCTCGTGCGCTTTTATTCACATAGAGAGAGGAAACGCCTTCTCCACCAGCCAAAGCGAGATCAGGATAAGAATCGCCATTGCAATCAAAAGCGGCGACGCCACCCCCAACCATATATTGCCATTCACCCGCATAAATACTGGCAACGCCAGCCGTTGATGTGTCCTCGACAAAGGCCGGAACCATCACGCCTTCCTCGGCCTTTGCAAAAGACGACGCAAAGCCCAACGCCAATGCCAACGCCAACGCCAACGCCAACGCAATGGAGATTAAGCGTAAAAAAGGAGAGGGCGAATACAACATTTTCACAATGTCATCGCCATGTCTTCAAGGCCAAAGCATAAGCGCCAATACATTGGCCTTGCTCATAGCCGCGCTCCATACCGGATCTGAAATGTATCCCGCCATAGAGGCGCGAAATTCCCGCCTCTTTCGCTGCCGCTATAAAGCCGGTGAAATTGCGCGGCACCGCGCCATCTCTTTCGCGCGTCTTATCGCTAAACGGATAAGGATCACCCAAAACGCTTGCGAGAACTTTTGAAGCCGCGCTTGATTGCGTGCTATGGCCGCTCGGATATTCAGGGAAAGGCGGCGTCAGAATGAAGGGCATCCACTCGGGATCAATAACGCGTTTGATATAGGTGATCGGCCGCAATAGATCATGACGATATTTTTCGCGCCAGCACCCGATGAACGCATCGGCCATCGCGACATTCATACGCATTAAAACATCAACGAGCTTTTCAATCGGCAATTTATCCGCGTCGGCGATCTGCAAAACAATCGAAACCCAATGTCCCGCCGGCGTTGGTGACGCCATCGCATCGTCAATCCAGAAAAAAGCAATCGCCTTTTGTTCCGCCGTCAACGATCTCGAGATCGTGTAAACCTCCAAAGCTTCACGATAGAAATCAGACGATTTATCTTCGCTATAGGCGGGCGGCGGCGGCAAGGCGCAGGCGAGGTCGACCGGCATCGCAAAAGGCCGGTTGTTTCCCCAATTCGGCAATAGCGGCACTTGTTGTTGGCGCGACAACGGATTGGTCGGCGCCCAGTGTGATGGTCCGGGAGTCAGTTTATAGGTCCAGGGAAAACCCATATTCTCAATCACATCCCCGCCATCGGTTTTCGACCAAGCGAGAATATGCTCCGCGAGTGCGCGACCATAATTTTTTGCCCTTTGACGCGATTCTGCATCACCATCCAGTGTCGCTACTTTTGTATCGAGGTCTTCAGCCAATTTTTTGATGGCCTGTTGGCCGCTCGGGCCCGTATTTGCAAACAATGTCGTGATGGTCGTTGAGAGCGCGGCTTCTAACACCACGACTTCATTATAGGTCTGCCCCGCTACGCGCGTCGGTAAACCAGACAACCCGTTCAGTTGCCCTTCAAGCGATTGAAGTTTCGGCGATCCCGAGGCAACGGCCTCGTAAGATACAACCCCCATATATGCGAGTGCGCGACTTGCAACCGGAGGTGAATAAGTCGGCGTATGGCGTATCAGTAAAAGACCAAGCGAATACCATTTCCGCAACACATCATCTTGCGTAAGTGACGGCGCCGCCACCGCCTTTGACGTGATTAAAATTAGAGCAACTGAAAAGCAGATAAGAACATGCGTTGTTTGCAAAAACCCAGAACGGACAAAAGCGGGAAAAGAAACTTGCGGAAAAATTGAAAAAATCCGGCCAAAAACGCGCAAAATCAGCTTCATTTTATCCTTATCCAGCGTCGTGACCTTTTAGATCGACCTTCGAATCTATGCGACAGCTTGTCGCGGATTGTTAAGGCGTGGCGCAAACGGAAAACATGCACCGGACATCAACGCGTGTTCGACCTGACTTATCGACCGCCAAGCGAAGAATCTGCCATGCATTCTATGTTGACTTGCCCTGCATTTTTGGCAAGTAGTTTCGCAGGCATCAGCCAATGAGGCCTGCAGATTTAACTGCACATCCAAAATGAACCACAAAAGGGGGGTTTATCCCATGTTGAAAGCAACCGTTGCTGCGCTGACTGGCGCCCTGATCTTGGGCGCGACGGTTCCTGCGCTTGCCAAGGACAAGACGATCGCTGTGTCTTGGAAGACATTCCAGGAAGAGCGTTGGAAGACCGACGAAGCCGCAATCAAGGCTGCCGTTACGGCCGGTGGCAACAAATATGTTTCGACCGACGCTCAAGGCTCCGCTGAAAAGCAAGCCAAGGACATTGAAGGTCTGATCACGCAGAAAGTCGACGTTTTGATCATCGTTGCTTATGATTCAGACGCGATCCTTCCGTCGATCAAGGCTGCTCGCGACGCGGGCGTGAAGACGATGGCGTATGACGTTCAGTTCGAAGATCCGTCAGCGCTCTACATTACCTTCGACAATATCGGCGTCGGCCGTTTGATGGCTAAGGAAGTGCAGAAGGTAAAGCCAACCGGTAACTACGCCTTCATCAAGGGCGACAAGGGTGACCCGAACGCAACCTTCCTCTTCAAGGGCATCATGGAAGTGCTCGGCGATGCCATTAAGGCTGGCAAGATCAAGAATTCTTGCGAAACCTTCACGGATGGCTGGAAGCCCGACAATGCTCAGAAGAACATGGAGCAATGCCTGACTTCAACCGGCAACAAGATCGACGCTGTTGTGTCTGAAAATGACGGCATGGCATCGGGCGTTGTTGCAGCGCTCAAGGCACAAGGCATGGACGGCTCGGTTGCTGTTTCGGGCCAGGACGGTGACCTTGCTGCCATCAACCGCGTTGCTCTCGGCACCCAGACCGTTTCGATCTGGAAAGACGCTACTCAGCTCGGCAAAAAGGCTGGCGAACTCGCCAACATGATTGCTGACGGCACGGCGATCGACAAGCTCCCCGGCGTGACCAAGTTCAACCTCGGCAAGAAGGGCGTCGAAATGAACTCGATCCTCCTCGAGCCAACAACGATCACGAAGGACACGCTTGATGTTGCCATCAAGGCTGGCCACATCACCAAAGAAAAGGCTTGCGCTGGCGTGAAGGCTGGCTCGGTCAAGGCTTGCGGCTAATGATCGTTAGGGCGAAGCTGTTTACTCAACGCTTCGCCTGAAGATAACTGAACCGCGCCGCTATTTCCGGAAGGAAGGCGGCGCGGTTTTTTCTCACCACTTCAATTTCAAAAAAATAAGACGCTTCGACTCAAACAAAGCGCGCCCCAAAGCCTGAGAGAGAAACGCTATGACCCAGTCCCCCGAAACGCGTTCGGAACCCGCGCTGGTGCAAGAAGGGATGATTACCCGCTTCTTGCGTGCCACCGAAATTGATACCCGTCTGTTAGGTATGATCGGCGCGTTGGTCCTGATTTGGGTGGGCTTTCAAATCGCGGGTGATTTGCGCAATGGTAATGGCGTCTTCTTAACGCCACGCAATCTCTGGATCCTTCTTGTTCAAACGGCATCAATTGCCGTGATGACAACGGGCATGGTGATGATCATCGTCATGCGCCATATCGATCTTTCGGTTGGCTCACTCTTGGCTTTTGTTGCCGTCGTGATGGGCTACTCTCAAGTTTATATTCTTGGTCCTTGGCTTGGCGTTGGTCATCCCGCTATCTGGATTCTTTCCGTCATCATTGGCCTTTGCACAGGTGCGTTGATTGGCGCGTTTCATGGCTATCTGATTTCTTACGCGGGCATCCCCTCTTTCATCGTGACACTCGGTGGCTTGATTGTTTGGCGCGGTGCGGCATGGGCTGTCATTCGCGGCGAAACAGTCGCGCCCATGGATGAGCGATTTGAACTCATGGGAGGCGGCCCCTTCTATTCGTCAATCGGCGCAACCGCGACATGGATCATTGGCGTCTTGATTTGTGTATTGATCCTGTTGGCCGTTCGCTCGGGACGTTCAGCGCGAAATAAATTTCGCTTCCCCCAACGCCCTATTTGGGCCGAAGCCTTTTTAGTGGCGATGGGATTTGCATTGACCATCGGGACCGTCTTGCTGGTCAATTCCTATTACTTCCCGCCAAAGCTCGCAGCGGATTATGCAGCGCTTCATAATATTCCGATCCCGGAAGGGGGACTGTTGATTTCACGCGGCTTTGCGATTCCTGTTTTAATTGCAGCCGTTGTTGGTCTTGGCATGACATTCATTGCCACGCGCACACAATTTGGCCGCTACATTTATGCTATCGGCGGTAATCCCGAAGCTGCTGAACTCGCCGGCGTGAATACGCGCAAGATCACATTGCTCATGTTCACTCTTATGGGCGTGCTTGCAGCGGTATCTGCATGTATTTCGTCGGCACGTCTGAATGCTGCATCGAACGCGCTCGGTCTTTTCGATGAACTTTACGTCATCGCAGCAACCGTTATCGGCGGCACCTCGCTTGCGGGTGGCGTGGGTACTATCTATGGCGCAATGCTTGGCGCGCTTGTGATGCAGTCCCTGCAATCCGGTATGACCCTTCTAAACTTCGACTCGGCCTATAAAGATATGGCCGTAGGTTCGGTTCTGGTCTTCGCTGTTTGGCTTGACCAGCTCTATCGTCGTCGCGCGAATTAAGAGCGGAGTGCGCACCATGAGTGACCATCATCACGCATCATCTTCGGCAAC
This sequence comes from Alphaproteobacteria bacterium, assembly GCA_037131735.1. Lineage (GTDB taxonomy): Bacteria > Pseudomonadota > Alphaproteobacteria > Rhizobiales > Beijerinckiaceae > CAIUPE01. The sequence continues at coordinate 12,589 of JBAXQM010000003.1, read as the reverse complement.
CGTCACGGCCTTCAGCGCCGGACGTAAGCCGATTGTCGAAATGCGCGACATCTCAATTGCCTTCGGCGGCATTAAAGCCGTCGATCACGCCTCGCTTGAGCTTTATGAAGGCGAAGTTGTGGGATTGCTCGGCCATAACGGCGCTGGCAAATCGACCTTGATCAAAATTCTCTCCGGCGCCTATCAACGTGATCACGGCGATATTTATATTCGCGGTGAAAAAGCCTCGATTGATAATCCACGTGATGCCAAGCGTTACGGTATCGAGACAATTTATCAGACACTCGCACTTGCCGATAATGTCGATGCTGCCGCCAATTTGTTTTTGGGTCGCGAACTCAAAACAAAATGGGGCACGCTTGATGACGTGGCGATGGAAGCCGCAACGCGCGAGGTTATGGGCCGCTTAAACCCCAATTTCCGCCGCTTCAAAGAACCAGTGAAGAAATTGTCCGGTGGTCAGCGTCAATCGGTTGCGATTGCGCGTGCGATTCACTTCAACGCCAATATTCTGATCATGGATGAGCCGACCGCTGCGCTCGGCCCGCAAGAAACGCAGCAAGTTTCCGATCTCACGCTTGAATTGAAAAAGCAGGGCATCGGCATCTTCCTGATCAGCCACGACATTCATGACGTGTTCGAACTGTCTGATCGTGTTGCTGTCATGAAAAACGGCCGCATCGTGGGCACCGCCCGCGTGCAGGACGTCACTAAGGATGAAGTGCTCGGCATGATCATTCTCGGCAAATGCCCTCCCGGCGCTATTCCGGGTCCTGGCGCGTTAAATGATTGATTGATCCGGCGGCGGGCGAAATCCGCCGTTCGCATTTCATTTCAACGGCAAAGCGGTCGTCCATAATTTTCTCTGGGACGGCCCTTCCCGATTCAGATCATTCGGATTATCAAATCTCGAGATTATCTAGACCTTGCGCCACTTTGACTGAAATGGATGTTCGAATGACTAATTCTGATCGTCGCCTTCACCACCTCCTGCGCCCTGCGACGCTTGCTGTTCTTGGCGTTTTACTCGCGTCCTGTGCATCAGGCTCGAAAGTTTCGCTCCCGAATGTCGTGATGGGCGAAGTCACATCGCAAGATGTCTCAACTGAAGGCTTGGTGGCGCTCAATCGCTTCCGCGCAAGCCAAGGTCTAGGTCCGGTAACAATTGAACCGCGTCTGGTTGAAATGGCTAAATTCCAAGCCACCGCCATGGCAACGCGCGATGCCCTGACGCATGAAGTGGCGGGCGATTTCGAAAGCCGCGTCAATGCGGCCGGATTTGAAAAGTCCGAAGCGACAGAAAATGTCGGCGCAACTCATACAACGGCTGAAGGTGCCATTAGCTCCTGGATCCGCTCCCCCTATCACAATGAAAATATGCGCCTGAAGAATGCAAAATACATGGGCATGGCGCGCGCGGACTCCGCAAAGTCACGCTACAAGAGCTATTGGTCACTTGTCCTTGTGACGGACTAAGCGCGTCGCACTTGATTAAAAAAAAGCCATCGCGTCTCCGCGATGGCTTTTTTGTTTGTGTGATTATTCGCTGAAGCGTTTAGCGCGCTCGTCTTATTTAACGAGCTGCTGAATTACGTCTTCAAATTCGGACTCATTGGCGCATTGTCCGGCTTCGTTAAAATTCACGCCATAATTGCATGTTAGTGGCTTCGCCTCACCGCCGGTATCACCAACACCATAGAAGGTGCCATAAATACGACGCTCAAACGCATCAACAAGATAACGCGTGGTCACAAGACGGCCCTTCTGAGCAATCTTAAATTTCACATCGAGCAGGCATTGATTACGGCCGGAAACAAAATAGCGCTGCTGTTTGAATTCCTGAATTGAGCCACCCATTTTGCCCCAAATAATTTTCTGCTCATGCTCATATTGCTTGGCCGACGCCTCTGCGGCGGTCACACATGACGCGTCATTGGGTCCGAAAAACGGATTGGCTGATGCCGAACCCGACAAAGCGAGAAACGTCACAACAGTCGCGGACGATAAAAACTTTAGCATAATGCCTCCGGCTTTCACTTTCGGTCTGATGAAGAAAGACGCGCCATCAGGCCGAATCGATATGTGATCTTCATTCTATATAGAGCAGCCCCGCACCGGCGCGCAATGTGTTGCTCGATGTCTCCAGGAATGAAAAAGAGCGCAACCACAGAGGTTGCGCCCTTAACTTCATTCATTTAGCCGCAGATCAGGCAATGTCGAACCGGTCGAGCATCATCACCTTGGTCCAGGCAGCAACGAAGTCTTTCACAAACTTCGCTTTGGAATCGGCTTGCCCATAGACTTCGGCAAAGGCGCGCAATTGCGAATTTGATCCGAAAACAAGATCAACACGCGTTGCCGTCCATTTTACTACACCGGTTTTACGATCGCGACCCTCGAATGTCTCCGCCTTATCATCCGTCGCCTTCCACTCGGTGGACATATCGAGGAGATTGACGAAGAAATCATTGGTGAGTGTTTCGGGCGTTTTCGTAAACACACCATGCTGCGCTTTGCCGGTATTTGCGTTGAGAGCACGAAGGCCGCCCACAAGTGCCGTCATTTCCGGGCCGGTAAGATTGAGAAGCTGCGCTTTGTCGAGCAACAACTCTTCAGCCGACACGGAATAGCGACCTTTCTGATAATTGCGGAACCCATCGGCAATCGGCTCGAGCACCGAGAAGGACTCAACATCCGTATGATCTTGGCTTGCATCCATACGACCTGCTGTGAACGGCACTTCAATTGAATGACCTGCCTTCTTGGCCGCGTCTTCAATCGCCGCACCCCCCGCAAGCACAATCAAATCAGCGAGCGAGATTTTCTTGCCGCCCGATGCTGACGCATTGAACTTCGCTTGAATGGATTCAAGCGCCGCCAAGACCTTGTGCAACGTGGCGGGAGTATTCGCTTCCCAATCTTTTTGCGGTGCCAAGCGGATACGGGCACCATTCGCGCCACCGCGACGATCCGATCCGCGGAAGCTTGAAGCCGACGCCCATGCTGTTGAAACAAGGTCTGCGATGGAGATGCCTGCACTCAAAATCTGCGCCTTCAATGCGGCAACATCTTTTGCATCGACAAGCGGATGATTGACTGCCGGAACCGGATCCTGCCAGATCAAATCAACCTTGGGCACTTCAGGACCAAGATACCGTGTCTTCGGACCCATATCGCGATGCGTGAGCTTGAACCATGCCCGCGCAAAAGCATCAGCAAATTCAGCTGGATTATCTTTGAAGCGCTTCGAGATCGGGCCATAGATCGGATCGACTCGCAGTGCCAAATCGGATGTCAGCATCATTGGTGCATGACGCTTCGTCGGATCATGTGCATCGGGCACCGTGCCTGCACCCGCACCATCCTTCGGCGTCCATTGCCAAGCGCCTGCAGGGCTCTTCGTCAATTCCCATTCATAGTCGAAGAGATTGTCGAGATAGTTGTTGTCCCACTTGATCGGCTCTTTCGTCCACGCGCCTTCAAGACCACTTGTGATCGTGTGTGTGCCATGGCCCGGACCATAGGTGTTCTTCCATCCAAGGCCCTGCTCTTCAATGCTTGCGCCTTCAGGCTCTGGTCCAACATATTTTGAAGGATCAGCGGCACCATGCACTTTGCCGAAAGTGTGACCACCGGCAATAAGCGCAACTGTCTCTTCATCATTCATCGCCATACGCGCGAAGGTTTCACGAATATCGCGCGCCGATGCGAGAGGATCAGGCTGACCATTCGGACCTTGCGGATTGACATAGATGAGGCCCATCTGCACGGCCGCGAGCGGATTTTCGAGATCGCGATCGCCTTTATAGCGCTCGTCACCGAGCCATGTTTCTTCTTTGCCCCAATAGATATCTTCTTCAGGCTCCCAAATGTCTTCGCGACCACCAGCAAAACCGAATGTTTTAAAGCCCATCGATTCAAGCGCGACATTGCCCGCCAAGATCATCAAATCGGCCCACGATAGCGCGTTGCCATATTTCTGTTTGATCGGCCACAAAAGGCGACGCGCTTTATCGAGATTGGCGTTATCCGGCCAGCTGTTCAAAGGCGCGAAACGTTGCGACCCGCGCGAGCCACCGCCACGACCATCGCCCGTGCGATAGGTGCCCGCGCTGTGCCACGACATGCGGATGAAGAAGGGGCCATAGTGACCATAGTCAGCAGGCCACCAGTCTTGTGAATCCGTCATCAACGCATTGAGGTCTTTTTTGAGCGCTGAATAATCAAGTTTCTTGAAGGCTTCGGCATAATCAAAAGACGGATCCATCGGATCGGTCATTGCCGAATTTTGATGAAGGATCCGAAGATTGAGCTGCTTCGGCCACCAGTCGCGGTTTGACCGATTGCCGAATGTTGCATGGCTTGGATTGCCATGAACCACCGGGCATTTGCCCGCTTTTGTCTCAGTTCCGCTCATTATGATCTCCCCAAACTACCGATCGGATGAATTTGTCCTTGGCCTATATACGGCAAGCGACTCGTGATGGTTTGACCTGTATCAGGTTCCAATGATTTGTTTAATTTTGATTTTTTGATATTTATGATAACTAAAAGTTATGAATAACCTGACTTTGAAGCAGTTACGCTATGTTCAGGCCCTCGCCCAAACCGGTCATTTTGGGCGCGCGGCCGATCTCTGTGCGATTTCGCAGCCGGCCCTCTCCCTCCAGATCAAGGAGGTCGAAGATCATCTCGGCTTCGCCTTGTTTGAGCGCGATACGAGACAGGTACGGCTCACATCATTTGGCGCTGATTTTGTAGCCCGTGCGCGTGATATTCTGCGCTCAGTTCAGGATCTTGAAGATTTCGCCCGCAGCGAGAAAGGCAATGTTCTCTCGCGCTTGCGCATGGGCATCATCCCGACGATTGCGCCCTATCTTCTTCCCGCCCTTGTCAGCGCCTTGAAACGCCAAACACACGATATCGATATTCATGTGCGCGAAACTTTGACACCGCGCCTGATTGAAGATCTCGCGCAAGGCCGCATTGATACAGCCATTGTTGCGTTACCGGTTTCAGAACCTTCATTCGAAGAGACGCCGCTTTTTACAGAACGTTTTGTGTTTGTGCGCCCCAAGAGCGATGATGGAAAACCCGTGCCGAGCGTAAAAATGCTACAAGAGATGCGGCTTCTCCTTCTCGAAGAGGGTCATTGTTTCCGTGATCAGGCCTTAGCGTTTTGTAACATCACGTTGAGACGTCCGCGCGAAACGCTTGATGGCAGCTCACTCGCAACGCTTGTGCAAATGGTTGATGCAGGTCTTGGTGTGACTTTGATTCCGGAAATGGCTGTATCTGTTGAAACACGTTCGGCTTCCGTATCGATTATTCCCTTCGACGCGCCTGAACCCACACGCACAATCGGTATGATCTGGCGGAAATCCAATCCGCTTGCACCCGCGTTCAGAACATTGTCTGAACTTGTCAGCGATACAGCGCAAGCGCTACGCGCGCACCCAAAACACTAGGCGCGATGCAATCCATAAGGGCAAAGGTGGACAAAAACCGCCCACCAAGTCTACTGTTTAAAAATGAAGTTGTGAAGGATGAGGACAATTTGCCCTCGCCCATAATGACAAGATACGGATGAACTGATGGTGGCTTCATATTCCAGTGATGAAGGATTTGTCCGTTTCGACGCGGTTGAAAAAACCTATGATGGCATCAACCTTGTCGTAAAACCGCTCAATCTCTCGATCGGTCGCGGTGAGTTTCTAACAATACTCGGTCCATCGGGTTCGGGTAAAACAACAACACTGATGATGCTTGCGGGATTTGAAAGCCTCACAAGCGGTGAGATTTATCTCAATGGTGAATGCATCAATGATATCCCTCCGCACAAACGCGGGCTCGGTATGGTGTTTCAAAATTACGCACTCTTCCCACATATGTCGATTGCTGAGAATATCGCGTTCCCGCTTCAAGTGAGAAATGTTAATAAAGCTGAAATCGCCGACCGTGTGCGCAAAGCACTCGATATGGTTCAAATGAGTGGCCTTGATACGCGTAAACCCGCGCAATTGTCCGGCGGTCAACAACAGCGTATCGCGCTTGCACGAGCGCTCGTTTTTGAGCCTAAAGTCCTCCTGATGGATGAGCCGCTCGGCGCTCTCGACAAGCAATTGCGCGAGCATATGCAATATGAGATCAAAAACCTGCATAAGCGCCTTGGCATTACCATTGTTTATGTAACGCATGATCAATCCGAGGCGCTGACACTGTCGGATCGAATTGCTATCTTCAATGACGGCATCATCCAGCAATTGGCAACGCCGACCGATCTTTATGAAAAACCCAAAAATAGTTTTGTGGCGCAATTCATCGGCGGCAATAATCGCATCGCGGGCCGCGTTATCTCGATCGTAAATGGCAAAGCACGAATTGAAACAAAAGGCGGAAGCTTCGACGCACTGGCCGTCCACTGTGCGGCCGGTAAGGCGACATCCGTTTCAATCCGTCCCGAGCGCGTCTCAATCGATCCGACGCAAGCCGACTGCGTGATCGATGCGCGTGTCCAAGACGTAATTTATCTTGGCGATCATATTCGCCTTCGCGTTTCAGCTCTTGGAAGCGACGAATTTATTGTGAAGACGCCGAACCAGAGCAATCAGCGGAAATTTAAATCCGGTGACATTGTCCGCATCGGTTGGGCGGTCGAAGATGGTCGCGCGCTCGACGCGTGATCGCTCAGTGTCTGAACGGCGCTGTCGCTTCAATCCATTCGCGTGTACGCGCTTCCGGATCAGCATTCGTCAAAATATCGGTGATGACACAGGCGCTGTCAGCACCTGCGCATAACACAAGCGGCGCGCGCTCGGGTGTGATGCCGCCAATCACAACAAGCGGTAATTCGCCGATGGCCTTTTTCCAAACACCGATGCGTTCGATGCCCTGCGGCGCATAGCTCATCTCTTTGAGCAATGTCGGCCAGATGGGACCAAGCGCGATGTAATCGGGATCAAGGGCCAGAGCCTTATCGAGTTCTTCCGGCGTATGGGTAGAAAGACCGATGCGGATACCCGCGCGCTTTAACGCAGCAATATCGGCGATTTCCATATCTTCTTGACCGAGATGCACATAACTACATCCTTCATCAATCGCGCTTTGCCAGAAATCATTGATAATGAGTGTTGCGCCATGTTGCGCGCAGAGAGTCTTCGCCCGCAAAATCTCATGGGTGATTTCGCCTTGGCTTTTATCCTTCATGCGCAATTGAACGGTTTTCACGCCTTGCGGCAAAAGACGTTCAAGCCAACGCGATGAATCAACAAGAAGATAAAACGGATCAAACATTTCAGGACTCCGAAAAAGCCAAACCGAGAACAGGCGTTGAAGGCACGGCCATATCGCGCGCTTCCATCGCCCCCGCATGATAGGACAATCGACCCGCCTCGACGGCAAGCGCAAAGGCTTTCGCCATGGCGACAGGATCGCCTGCTTTTGCCACCGCGGTATTCAGCAACACCGCATCATAACCCAATTCAAGCGCCGCGGCGGCATGGGACGGAAGGCCGATGCCCGCATCGACCACAAGCGGTACATTGGGAAAATGTGCGCGCATGGTTTTTAACGCAAAGGCATTGTTCAAGCCTTTGCCCGAACCGATGGGCGCGCCCCAGGGCATCAACACTTCGCAACCGACAGCAAGAAGCTTTTCACCGACAACGAGATCGTCAGTCGTATAGGGAAACACTTTAAACCCTTGCGCGACAAGTTCACGTGCCGATTCAACAAGGCCAAACACATCCGGTTGCAACGTATCGGCATGACCGATGACTTCGAGTTTGATCCAGTCGGTATCAAAAACATCGCGCGCCATCTCGGCGGTTGTAATCGCTTCTTTGGCCGAATGACATCCGGCCGTGTTGGGCAGAACACGCACATTTAACGCTTTGATCAAATCCCAAAAGGCACGACCGCCTTTGGCGCCTGTTGATTCACGCCGCAAGGAAACCGTTACGATTTCGGAGCCCGAGTCTTTAATCGCATCAGATAGAATAGCAGGCGACGGATATTGCGCGGTCCCTAAAAGCAAACGCGATGACACCGTCTCGCCATAAAATGTTACGCCGTCTTTCACACTCAGCCCCCCTGCATCGGCACGAGGATCTCGATGCGATCGCCGTCATTGAGTTTTGTCTCGGCGCGTTCACGCTTGCGCACAACCATCATATTGCGTGCGGTTGCCACCGGCATATCCTCATAGCCGAGCTCATCCAAAAGTTCGGCTACGGTTTGCGCTTTGGTTTCCATCGTTTCACCATTCACGATGATCATCACCGTTCAACCTCCGGAAATGTTTTGCCGTCCATGACAATCTCCGCCGCACGACGTGCGAGAGCCGGTGCGCCGAGATAGCCATGCCGATAAAGTCCGTTTAATCGCAAGATGTTCCCCGCGCGCCGGATGCGCGGCAGATTGTCGGGAAAAGCCGGACGCACGTCGGTACCCGTCTCGATAATCTCCGCCTCACCAAAAGAGGGATGAAGCGCATAGGTCGCATTCAAAAGCTCAACCATGGAGCGTGCTGAAATGCGTGATTGATCACTGCTTTCAATCATCGTCGCACCGACCATGAAATGATGATCATCCCGGGGCACAATATAAACGGGTATGCGTGGGTGAAGCAGACGAATGGGGCGTGAAAGTGAAATCTCGGTTGATTTCACAATCAGCATCTCACCTTTGACACCGCGCAAATCAGGAAGCACATCACGCGCCTCATAGCCACGACAATCGAATACGTAAGACGCATCAAGCGCTTCCGGTCGGACATCGGCATCCATTTTGAATGTGACGCCAAAATCTTTTTGAAGCTGCCCTTGAAGAAAGCTCAGTGCGTTGCGGGGATCGAGATGCGCTTCTTCCTTGAAAAACAAACCTGTTTCAAAGCGTCCGGCAAGATCGGGTTCAAGCGCGGCAATACGTGGGCCATCAATAATATCGAAATGCGATGTGCGCGCGGCAAAACGTTTGAGATCCGGCGTGTCGCGCGGCGGCGCAACAACAAGACTGCCTTTGTTGATCACATCCGGAAAATACTCACGCCAATAAGCAAGCGACTCAAGGCCCAGGTCACCAATCAAGGGCTCGGCACTTTCCATCTCGCACCACAGTGCCAGCATGCCGCCGGCCCACCATGAGCACCCGCGTCCCGCTTCACGCCGTCGATCATAAATTGTGACAGAGGCGCCCCGCAGCGCAAGCTGATGCGCGGCGGTGAGCCCCATAACACCTGATCCGACGATGGCGACGTTTGTAGTCATCAGCTCTTACTCACCCTCTATCGCTCAGTGCCGAGAAGAGCTTGGCGAGTGCAAAGGACGTGAACAGACTTGGCAGCGCACTGCCAAAATCCGGATACCACAGTGCCGCGCCATGATACGTCGCAATGCCGATGAGCCATGCCCCAACCGGAGCGATGTTAATCGCGTTCACCGCCGTTGAAGCGTGCGCCCGCATTTTAATGTTGCGGTAATTGGCAAGAATCACGCCGAAGAGCGGCACAAACACAGAGCTGAGATAGAGAAGGAACGGCTCTATCGCATGCATATCAATCGCACTCGCAATCGCGATCGACACAAGACCTAAAACAAGCCCGCGCGTTTTGAGTGAAAAACCAGAAACGAGACGCTCGGAACTGACCGACCCCGAATGAAGGTCGCCATAAGCATTATCAAGCTCATCGAGAATGATGAGCGAGAGCGCGATCAATCCGAATTGTGCGAGCAACAAACCGGTGACGAGATCATCACTCGGTTGATTGAGAATAACGAGAACACCCAGCGCATAGCACCAGATATTCGCAATCACATAACCGAGAAATGTTCCACCGAATGAACCCTTCGCGGAGCGGCCATAACGGGCGTAATCGGCAACAAGCGGCAACCATGAAATCGGCATGGCGATCACGAGATCAACGCCGGACCAGAAGCCCATCTCGCCCGTGCCCGTTGTTGCGAACAATGTGCTCCAGCCTTTAGCGCTTGAAGCGGACACGAAGACATAAGTGAGCCAGAGCAGCGAGATAACAACAAGCGGCAAGCCGATGCGCGATAAGAATTGCCGCACGAGGCTTGTCATCGACCCCAACATCAACAGCAACAAAATACCGCCCCAAAGAATCGTGGCGATCAGAGCGGGCATCGTTCCTTCAAAGCCGAGCCATTGCTTGACCACAGCCACAGTACCATCGCGCATGATGGCGATTTCAAAGGCCGTCCAGCCGAGGAGCTGAATGACATTCAGAATGATCGGCACCTTGCCGAAGGCGGAACCAAAGCCGAGCTCAATAATGCCGCCGGAAGAGTGTCCGGTTTCTTGGCCAAGCCGCGCGGTCATCGCGAGAATAAAAGCGCCCAGAACCGAGCCAACAAGAATCGCGAGCGCGGCAAGGCCAGGGCTTAGGCCCGGCATAAGAAACGCGCCCACTTGCATAACAAGGAGGCCAACCCCGAGGCTGAACCAGAGCGCCATTTGGTCACGAAAGCCGAAGACGCGCTCGTGTGCGGGGATAGACATTGCAGAATTTTGGGCGGAAGCTGCCATTGTGATCGTCCTTTTTGATCGCGATGGCAGGAAAGCTTGTCCGAAGCGACCGGCAAGAGCCGGTAATTCGTTGTGCTTCCCTGCGCGAGGATTACCTCATTCAGGTTCGGAGGGTTTGTTCTCAGCCGCCCCGACCGACCCGAAGGCCCTCGACGCAGCACCCCTAGCGAGAGCGGAAAGAGACCCGGGAAACCCCGACCCCCCATCCGTGAAAATAATTTTCTGCCAAGAGAGCCCCCACCTGTCAAGCCGGATGGTTGTTCGGCCGCCCCGCCCGCCTCGACGCAGGAAGAGACAGAACAAGGAAAGATTGAATGTAGAGGCCCTCCCCCGCTATTGTGCCGTCGCATTTGAAAGTGCGTGTTTTACGAAGGACAACATCGATGCGCGGGATTAAAATTGACGAAGCTGAATTGCGCATCGTGCGTTTGCCGTTGTTAAAACCCTTCACGATTTCAACCGGCACGATGCATGATAAAACTTTCCCGCTGCTCATTTTGCGCGGCGAAGGATTGGAAGCCTATGCAGAGAGCGTCGTTGATCCTCTGCCTGATTATCTTGAGGAAACAATTGCAAGCGGCATGGTATTGTTGCGCGAAGTCTATCTGCCACAAATTGTCGGCAAACGCTTTGAGCATCCGCACGCGTTAGAGCCCATCCTCTCGCCTTGGCGCGGCCATTATATGACCAAGGCCGCGATCGAAATGGCGTTTTATGATCTTTTTGCAAAGAGTCTTAATCAGCCTTTGCAAACCTATCTCGGTGGTTCGGGCGATCGCGTCAATGTCGGTGTGTCGCTTGGCATCATGCCGCTTGAAGAGACGATTGCCAAAACACAAGAACATCTCGACAAAGGCTATCAGCGCATCAAATTAAAAATCATGCCCGGCCATGATGTTAAAATCGTTGAAGCGATCCGCGCGCGGTTTCCCGATTGCCCTTTGAGTGTCGATGCCAACAGCGCCTATACACTTTCCGACATGAGTGTGATGCGCGCGCTCGATTGTTTCCGGATGGATTATATCGAACAACCTCTGGCGCATGATGATCTGCATGATCATGCAACGCTCCAAAAAGAAATCATAACGCCGATTTGTCTTGATGAAAGCATTCGCACGGCAGCGCATGCACGCAAGGCACTGACAACGGATGCAACACGCGTGATCAATGTTAAAGTTGGGCGCGTCGGTGGTTATGGTGAGGCGATCCGTATTCATGATTTAGCGGAATCATTTTCTGTTCCGGTGTGGTGTGGCGGTATGCTTGAATCGGGCATTGGCCGCGCGCATAACATTCACCTTTCAACCTTGCGCAATTTCAAAAAGCCCGGAGATACGTCAAGCGCGAGCCGTTATTTTCCGCGCGACATCATTCATGAAAAACTCGAGACCGAGAACGGCACAATGCCTGTGCCGCAAGGCCTGGGCATTGGCGTAACGCTGGATTGGGATTTTCTCGAAACGGTTACGCTTTCAAAAGAAGTATTCAAAGCGTGATCATCACGGAAACCGCAAAACATTTTATCAAACGCGCAGCACTCGTCATCGGCATGCTCGTTGCCCTACCCGCAAGCGGCGCAATCGGATGGGCTGCTTATCTGCGCCTAAGCGGCAATATCCACCAGATCGGAACAAACGAAGCCTATCGCTCCGCGCAACTCTCAGCCTCCGCATTTGAGACCGTCATTCAAGAGCATGCGATCAAAACAGTGATCAATCTGCGCGGATCACAACAAAACGCGACATGGTATGATGCGGAGCGGGCGACGACGCAAAGGCTCGACGTGATCTATATTGATTTGCCGCTTTCGGCGAATGAAGAGCCGGATGACGCCAAACTCGATCTCTTGATTGCCACCATGCGCGACGCGCAAAAGCCCTTGCTCATTCATTGCGAAGGCGGCGCGGATCGCTCAGGCCTTGCATCAGCACTGTATCGGCAGTTTGTTGAAGGCGCTCCCTATGAAAAAGCCGCAGAGGAACTCTCGTTCCGCTACGGCCATTTTCCTTGGCTTACGAGTCGCACAGGCGCGATGGATCGC
>JBAXQM010000002.1:0-280547 GCA_037131735.1 Alphaproteobacteria bacterium | reverse complement strand
GGTGAAACGCTGTTGGCTCAATACGCGGCGAGGGCCAAGACGCCTCAGCTGTCCAATAACCTTTGCGATGTGCGGACCATTGCCCTGCGCCGGTTTCGTCTTCGATATAGGCACGCAACATCGGCTCTTGCATGATGCCGGTGTCTTTGCCTTTCAACCAATGATCCCACCAGCGTTGCGCTTCTTGTAAGAAACCTATTGCGGGACCTGGTGTGCCGTCATGCGCATAGACATGCGCCCAAGGACCGAGAATGCCCAGACGCGGCACATTTAATCCGGCGAGCAATCGCGGCAGCGTGTTTGTATAAGCATCCGCCCAACCACCCGTGATCATCACGGGCACATTGATCGCATCCCAATCTTCATTCACCGACCCATGTTTCCAGTAGTCATCGCGACGTTGATGCTGCATCCAGAGCACGGGCCAATTGGGCATGGCTTTGACGCGGTCAATCCAGTCCTTGCGCCAGCGCGCCCCAACAATAGCGGGATCAAGCGGACGCGCCTGATAGGCATGCATAATTGCACCCCACCAGAAATTATCATTCAACAAACAGCCGCCCATATAATGAATATCGTCAGTATAACGATCATCGGTTGAGCAAACGGAGAGCACCGCTTTTAATGCAGGCGGACGACGCATCGCGACTTGCAAACAATTAAAGCCGCCCCAGCTTTTACCCATCATGCCGACATTGCCGGAGCACCATGTTTGCGCGGCAATCCAGGCAATCACTTCAATCGCGTCATCTTGTTCTTGCTTGATATATTCATCTTCCATCAAGCCGTCTGATTCACCTGAGCCGCGCTGATCAACGCGAATGGCGGCGGTGCCGTGGCGTGCAAAATAACCATGCATCGGTTCATCGCGCCCCCGTGTGCCATCGGTCTTGCGATAGGGAATATATTCAAGCACGCACGGAACAGGATTTTGTTCTGCATCAACGGGCAACCACAAACGCGCGGCGAGTTTCGTTCCATCGGAGAGGGGAATGAAAATATTTTCGATGACGCGCACGCCGTCTTTCACGACTTCGACTTTGCTGCGATCTTGTTGCGCTGTGTTGACGGGATAGCCCATGCGCTTTTGCTTCTTACTCATTTACGATCTCCGCAGCGGTTCAACTTCTTTCAACAGCCAATCACGAAAGCGCCCAATCGCCAACTCGTCAGCACGGTCTTGCCGCGCAACGAGATACCAACGCGCCGGTTGCGGTACAGAATGGCGAATAGGTGAAACGAGACGACCGGATGCAAGATCAGGCTCGGCAAGAAAATCGGGCGCAAGGGCAATGCCCTGCCCGTCACAAGCGGCCTCAAGTGCTAAAAGATAAGAATCGAACCGGATACTTGCTGCCTCTCCGAGGCCGGAGCGTCCACCGGGTCCAAGCCAGGCGTCCCAATCGCCCGCGGCCGTATAGAGTTCGAGCAAAGTGAAACGGGCGACATCACGCGGGTTTGCGAGTGGCGTCTGATTTTTCAACAGATTTGGCGAGCACACCGCCACAAGACGAGACTCAAAAAGCGGCGTGTAGGTAAAACCCGGTCTCTGGGAATCGACCGTGCAGACCATGCCGATATCGGCATTGCGGGGGTCGAATTCCCAATCCATCTGGCTTGTATTGAAGCGGACATGCAGGTCGGGGCAGGATTTCTGCAGCGTATGCACGCGCGGCATCAGCCAACGGGCGGCCACCGTTACGTAGACCTGGACCGTCAGTTCCTGTTGCGCCGGGCGCGAAACGAGCCGCGTTCCAGTCTCAATCCGCTCGAAAGCCTCACGCAAATAGGGAAAATAGAGCCGTCCCGCCTCGGTGAGCTCAACCCGCCGCCCCGTGCGGCGGAAGAGATCTTTCCCCAAATGCGCCTCGAGATGCGCGATCTGATGGCTGACCGCCGATTGGGTGATGCTCAATTCCTCGGCCGCCAGCCGGAAACTCTCATGCCGCGCTGCTGCCTCGAAGGCGCGCAGGGCGGTGAGCGAGGGCATGGGCCCCTGCCGAAGGCTCGACGCGGTGGAACTGGTGATATCCGTCATATGTTGAATGAAATTCATCTTATGATGAAAATCAATCTCTTGACGCTTTAGGGCCTCCAAGGCTCTGTTCTTTCAACAGGAAAAACGGATCCCGGGGAGGGGCATAATGAGCATCGACGCAACTGATTCTGCTGTTCGTGACAGTGGCCGCCGCGGGGGCCGCGATGCGCGCCGCCAAGCACGCGCTTCAAAACTCTCGGATGCGGATCGGCCGATTTGGCCCGGTCTTCCGGGCGGCAAATATCAAGTGCTGTCGCAAGACGACATGCAGAAGATCCATCACAAAATTCTCGATGTGTTGGAGCAGATCGGTTTTGCCGACGCGATCCCTTCAACAATCGACTATATGACCAAAGCAGGTGCCTATATCGACAAGAACGATGGCCGGATGAAATTTCCGCGCGCGCTTGTTGAAGATACGATTGCGAAAGCCGCGCGGCGTTTTCCGCTTTATGCGCAAGACCCGCGTTACGACATGGATCCGTGGGGCAAGAATGTTTATTACGGCACCGCCGGTGCGGCCGTGAATGTGGTTGAACCTTTGACGGGTGATTACCGCGAGTCGACCGTTATTGATCTTTATGATTGCGCGCGCATCGTCGACCACTGCGACAATATTCACTTCTTCCAACGCACGAATGTGTGCCGCGAGCTGCCCAGCCCGCGTGAACTCGACATCAACACCGCTTATGCAAGCGTTGTAGGTACAACAAAACATGTCGGCACCGGCATGACGCACCCCGATCACGTCACAGAAGTGCTCGAGATGCTGCATATGATTGCGGGTGGTGAAGACAAGTGGCGCGAGCGTCCGTTCGTCTCGCAATCCAATTGCTTCGTCGTGCCGCCTTTGAAATTCGCAGAAGACGCATGCAAATGTTTGGAAGTTGCGGTGCTTGGCGGCATGCCTGTGCTCTTGCTTTCCGCAGGCCAAGCGGGCGCGACGGCTCCCGCTTCACTCGCGGGCACTGTTGTGCAAGCGGTTGCCGAATGTCTTGTTGGTCTCATCTATGTGAATGCGATTAAGCCCGGCGCACCTTATATTTTTGGCACATGGCCTTTCGTTTCCGATTTGCGCACTGGCGCGATGTCAGGTGGCTCACCCGAACAAGCTTTGCTTTCTTCCGCATGCGGCCAGATGGCGAATTTCTATGATCTCAATGGCGGCACGGGTGCCGGCATGTGCGACTCGAAGGTCATCGATTTTCAAGCCGGTTACGAGAAAGCCTATAACCTCACACTCGTCGGCAATGCGGGCACGAACCTGATTTATGAAGCAGCCGGCATGCATGCCTCGCTGCTTGGCATCTGCAAAGAAACACTTGTTGCCGACAATGACATCATCGCGGCTGCACAACGCACGATGCGCGGGATTGATACGTCAGACGATGCCTTGAATATCGATACCATCCGCAATGTGTGTATTGGCGGGCCGGGACATTATCTCGGCTCCGATCAAACGCTGCATTTGATGCAACGCGATTATGTTTATCCTTCGGTCGGCGACCGCTGGTCACCGAATGAGTGGAATGAACGCGGCCGTCCGACCTATGTGGATCGTGCTGTGAAGAAGACAGCGGAAATTCTCAAAAGTCACCACCCCAAACATGTCAGCCGAGAGGTTGATGACGCGATCCGTGCGAAATTCCCGATCAAGCTGGATCGCAAAGACATGGGTGAAGGGGCGTAACTATCGTCCTTGCGAACGAAGCGATTTACGTCGCTTCGCTCTTTGACGGATGATGGACTTCACGTCCCCGTGGTGATTATAAAATATAAAAAATACGAAATGCGCTAAACAAGGAAACGCTCATGGCCGGCCTCCCATCCCACGCATCCGTCGTCATTATCGGGGGCGGCATTGTCGGTTGCTCGACCGCCTATCACCTCGGCAAGAAGGGCGTGAAAGATGTTGTGCTGCTCGAGCGCAAGAAGCTCACAAGCGGCACAACATGGCATGCAGCAGGCCTTGTGCGCTCCTCGCTCTATACGCAGAATCTGACACGGCTCGCGAAATATACCGTCGATCTTTACACCAATCTCGAAAAAGAAACCGGCCAAGCGACTGGCTTTGTGCAGCCTGGTTCGATCTCGATTGCGACAAATCCTGAGCGTTGGCAGGAACTGCGCCGCGCCGCTGATATGCTCCGCTCCTTCAATGTTGAAGCGCATGAAATCAGTGCGAAAGAAGCGCAAGCCAAATGGCCGCTGATGAATATCGATGATGTCATCGGCGCCATTTGGTATCCGCATGATGGAAAGTGCAATCCGATCGACACGACGATGGCGCTGGCCAAAGGCGCGCGTATGGCGGGCGTGAAATTTCACGAAGATACGCTTGTCACCAAAATCATCATGGAAAACGGCAAGGCGGTTGGCGTTGAAACCGCAGACGGCATAATCCACGCCGAGACGATTGTGATCGCCGGCGGCATGTGGACGCGCGAACTCGCCAAGACCATCGGCGTCGATGTGCCACTTCAGGCTTGCGAACATTTTTATATCGTCACCGATCCGATGGACGGCATGACGCCGGATCTTCCGGTGATGCGCGATATGGATCACTGCGCTTATTATAAAGAAGACGCGGGCAAGCTCTTGCTCGGCGCGTTTGAACCGAAAGCAAAACCTTGGGCGCTTGATGGTATTCCAGCCGATTTCGAGTTCGGTGAATTGCCGGAAGATTTCGATCACTTCGCGCCCATTCTAGAAGACGCGATGAAGCGCATTCCGTCTTTGGAAAAAATCGGCATCCGCAAATTCTTCAATGGGCCTGAGAGCTTCACAGCCGACCAGAAATATATTTTGGGCCCTGCGCCCGAAGTGAAGAATGTGTTTATCGCTGCGGGCTTTAACTCCATCGGTATTCAATCGGGAGGCGGTGCGGGCATGGCGCTCGCGCATTGGATCACGGAAGGCGAGCCCCCGTTTGATTTGTGGGATGTCGATATCAACCGCCTCTACCCGCATCAAAACACGCAGCACTTCTTGATCCCGCGTGTCTCGGAAGCGCTTGGTCTCCTTTACGCGATGCATTGGCCCTTTAAGCAATATGAAACGTCACGCGGCGTGCGCAAAACCGTGTTGCATGATCGCCTTGTTGCGCATCGCGCGTGCTTCGGTGAAGTTGCTGGTTGGGAACGCCCGAACTGGTATGCGCGCCCAGGCCAAGAGCCAAAATATGAGTATACATTCGGCAAGCCAAACTGGTTTGAAAACAGCCGCGATGAATGCATGGCCGTGCGTGAAACCGTCGGTCTTTTCGATCAAAGCGCCTTTGCAAAATTCCTCGTCAAAGGCCGCGACGCGATGAAACTCTTGAACCGCGTATCGGTGAACGAAGTTGATGTGGCCGCTGGCAAAGTTGTGTACACGCAGTGGTGCAATGACAAAGGCGGGATCGAAGCCGATCTCACTGTCACGCGGACAACGGAAAACGAATACCTTGTTGTCACGGCGGCGGCGACGCAGCTCCATGATCTCCGCCATCTCGAACGCGCGATCCGCGATGATGAATCCGTCGCCGTTGTCGATATTACATCGGGCACCTCGACGATTGGCCTCATGGGTCCGAATTCGCGTGCGTTGCTGCAATCCCTGACACCGGATAATATTTCGAACGAGGCGTTTCCATTTGGCACGAGCAAGATCATCGAAGTCGGTCCGACGCGCATCCGCGCGACGCGTATCACTTACGTCGGTGAGCTCGGTTATGAACTCTATATCCCAACCGAATTCGCCGCGTGCCTCTTTGATCTCATTATGGATAAGGGCGGCGCGCATGGTTTGAAACTTGCGGGTTATCACGCGATGAATTCGCTCCGCATGGAAAAAGCCTATCGCCATTGGAGCCATGACATCACGCCGGAAGATTCACCGCTTGAAGCGGGTCTCGGCTTCTGCGTTGCGTGGGACAAGAAAGGCGGCTTTATCGGCCGCGAAGCCTTGCTGAAACAACGTGAACAAGGCGTCACACGTCGCCTCGCGCAATTCCTGATCAGCGATCCCGATGCGATGCTCTATCATGACGAACCAATCTGGAAAGACGGCAAGCGCATCTCGCGCCTCACCTCGGCCATGTATGGTTATAAGCTCGGCGGCGCTGTTGGCCTTGGTTATGTCGGCGCGGATCACGCAATTTCGGTCGAGGAAGTGTTGAACGGTTCATACGAAATCGAAGTCGCAGGCACAAAGATCCCTGCAAAGGTATCGTTAAAGCCGATGTATGATCCGACCTCGGCACGCATTAAGGCTTGAGCCATGAAAATCACTGATCTCGAAGTCATCATCACCGGCAATCCGCCACCGACATTTGGCGGTCGGTATTTTCTCTTCGTCAAACTCACAACCGATAATGGCATTGTCGGCTATGGCGAAGTCTATGATGCGGCGTTTGGCCCGCAGGTGATGAAAGCGGCGATTGAAGATGTATTCCAACAACATGTTCTTGGCATGGATCCGTTCCATATCGAGCGCATGTGGAAAAACGCCTATGGCCGCGGCTATAGCGGAAGACCTAACCCGACGCTGACTTCTGTGATCGCGGGACTCGAAATCGCACTCTGGGATATCAAAGGCAAAGCACTCAACAAGCCCGTCTATGAATTGCTCGGCGGCCTCGTGAATGAAAAGCTGCGTTCCTATACTTATCTTTATCCGAAAGATGGCGATGCCTATCAATCGACAGATGTCTATTACAAAGCCAATGTTGCAGCAGAGCGCGCGAAAGAATATCTGGCGCAAGGCTTTACCGCGCTAAAATTTGATCCCATTCCTTATGGAACTTTTGATCCGCGCCAACCGAGTTTAGAGATGATGGAGCGTGCAGAGCAATTCTGCAAAGCACTGCGTGAAGTCTGCGGCACGAAGGCTGATCTTCTCTTCGGCACACATGGACAATTCACAACCTCGGGCGCGATCCGTCTCGCACGGCGGTTGGAGTCTTATGATCCGCTCTGGTTTGAAGAGCCGACGCCAGCTGATATGCCGGAAGAAATGGCGATTGTTGCGCGGCAGACCACGATTCCGATTGCCACAGGCGAACGCCTCTCGTCGAAATATGAATTCGCGCGTGTACTTGATTTGCGCGCCGCGCATATTCTGCAAATGGCGATCAGCCGCGTTGGCGGTTTAATGGAAACGAAAAAAATCGCCGCAATGGCGGAAACAAAATATGCGCAAATCGCACCGCATCTTTATTGCGGGCCGGTGGAAGCCGCAGCCAATGTACAGCTTGCGGCATCGATCCCGAATTTTCTCGTGCTTGAAAGCATCGAGACATTCGGCGGCTTTTATGGTGCGCTCGTTAAAAATAAAATCAAATGGGAAAACGGCTATGTGATCCCCTCACGCGAGCCGGGTCTTGGCATTGAGCTTGATGAAGAACTCGCACGCGCCAATCCCTATAAGGGCAAGGATCTGCATCTTGTGCCTGTGTTTGATCCAATCCATTTGCCTGATTGAAGACATAATAAAGGAAGTTAACAATGAAATACGGCTATATCGGCTTGGGCCATCTTGGCGCCAATCTTGCAATGAATCTCGTGAAAGCGGGCTATGAGGTCACGGTCACAGATCTCAACAAAGACAATGCGAAGAAGCTCATTGCCGCCGGCGCTAAATGGGCCGATACGCCAAAGGGTGTCGCCGAAAATTCCGATGCGGTGATTACATGCTTGCCCTCACCGAAAGTATCGATGGCGGTACTCACTGGCAAAGACGGCATTCTCGCGGGTCTTAAAAAAGGCGGCACATGGATCGAGAATTCGACCAATGGCAAAGAAGAAATCGAAGCCATGGCGAAGATCGCCGCCGAGCATGGTGTTGAAACACTTGAAGCGCCTGTAACGGGTGGCGTGCACAAGGCTGCACAAGGCACAATCACGGTTCTTGTTGGCGGCGACAAAGCGATTTTCGATAAGCATCTTCCCGCTCTGCAAAAGCTCGGCGGCGAGATTTTCCATATGGGCCCGATCGGCTCGGCGTCGGTGATCAAAGTGATCACCAATATGCTCGCCTTCATTCATCTCGTGGCCTGCGGTGAAGCGCTGATGCTCGCCAAGCGCGGCGGGCTTGATCTTGCGCAGTCGTTCCACGCCATCAAAGCGAGCTCCGGCAACAGCTTTGTGCATGAGACCGAAGGCCAAGTGATTTTGAACGGTAGCTACAACATCAATTTCACGATGGATTTGGCCTGCAAGGATTTGGGCTTTGCAACAAAATTCGGCCGCGACTTTGGCGTGCCGTTGAAGCTCGCGGGCCTTACCGAGCAGATCTTCGTCGAGGGCCGTCAGGCCTATGGCGGCGAGGCCTGGTCTTCGCAGATTGTGAAGCTCCTCGAAGACGCGCTCCATACCGATTTGCGCGCGCCGGGCTTCCCCGCTGAGCTTGAATAGCAAAAAGACTTCCCGTTTTCGCCCCTTTATGCCAGAGAGCGGGGCATGAAACGGATCATCGTCCTCGTAGGAACGCGACCGGAGGCCATCAAAATGGCCCCGGTGATTGCTGCGCTTCGTTCGATGCCGGAGCATTTCACAGTACGCGTGTGTTCGTCGGGTCAACATCGCGAATTGCTCGCGGATGCGCTTGCTGATTTTGATATTGAGCCCGACATCTCGCTTGATGTGATGACTGACGGGCAAACGCTTTCAAGCCTGAGCGCACGTCTCTTCTCGTCAATTGATACGATGCTTGTGACAGAAAAGCCGGACGCGGTGCTTGTGCAAGGCGATACGACGACCGTGATGGTTGCCGCACTCGCAGCCTTCTATCGTGGCATTGCGGTCGGCCATGTTGAAGCGGGTTTACGCAGCCACAATCTCCATGCGCCCTTCCCGGAAGAACTCAACCGGCGTGTCACGACGCTCGCCACAACATGGCATTTTGCACCCACGACATTGTCGCGCGACAATCTCGAGAAAGAGGGAATAGAGCCGAAGACTATTTTTGTTACAGGCAATCCGGTGATTGATGCACTGTTGGCAACTGTAAAAAAAATTGATGGTGGTAAAGCGTCAACAAACACGATGTTGACCAATCTCCTCTCGACGCCACGCAAGCGCGTTTTGATCACGGCGCATCGGCGAGAAAATTTTGGCGCGCCCTTTATTGAAATTTGCGGGGCGGTCGCAACATTGGCCTCATCCCATCCAACAATCGACTTCATCTATCCCGTTCATCCCAATCCGAATGTAAAAGCCACGGCGCACGAAAAGCTTGGTGCAATGAGCAATATCCATTTGCTTGATCCGCTGCCCTACACGGATTTTGTTTTGACGCTGAAAAGCGCAACGCTTGTGCTCTCGGATTCTGGTGGCCTTCAAGAAGAAGCGCCTGCACTCGGTAAGCCTGTCCTCGTGATGCGCGATGTGACAGAGCGACCGGAAGGTGTTGATGCGGGCGTTAATCTTCTCGTCGGATCAAACAAAGAAAAAATCATTGCGACGGTTGAAAAATTACTCACTGATGAGTCGGTATATAAAGCCATTGCGCAAGCACGAAATCCTTTTGGTGATGGCACGGCGGGTCAACAGATTGCTGAGATCCTTCGCGATCATTGGTCAAAGACGCCATGAAACTCTGTCTGATCACAAGCGAGTTTCCTCCCGTGATTGGCGGCATCGCGAGCCATGTCTTTGAACTGGCGCGGGCGTTGAGCGCGCAAGGGGCAACGGTAACTGTAGTTCATCCCGTTGCACCGGGTACCACACAAAGCGGAGCGGAATCATATAGTTTCAAAGTGCTTCGTCCCGAGATCATTCGGTCAAAACCCTTCTATGATTTTGCTCTGCATCGTTATTTGAGAAAACTGCAACGCGAGCACCACTTCGATCTCATTCATGTGCATGGCGTTCGTCCGCTCGCGGCAACAAAAGGCCTAGGGCTGCCCGCTGTATTTACCAATCATTCCTCGGGATTTCTTGCGCGGCATCATGCAGGGATCATTCGTAAATGGCGCACGCGGCGACTCTTAGCGTATGTTGATGCGTTAATTGGCCCAAGCGATGAACTCGTCGAGTCTGCACAATTCTTTGGTTATAGCGGGCCCGCGCATATGATCGCGAATGGCGTGGATGCTGAGCGTTTTACGCCGGGCGAAGGGACGAAGCGCAAGGCGTGGAGAGTCAGCGAAGAAGACACCGTCATTCTTCTTGCCCGCCGTCTCGTCTTCAAAAACGGCGTCATCGGTTTTGCGGAAGCAGTGGCGCAAATGTCTGCCACAAATTTTCGTATCGTGATTGCCGGTGACGGCCCCGACCGCGCGGCCATGACCGAGATATTTGATAAAGCAGGACGCCTTGAGCGCTGTCTATTTCTCGGCCGAATCTCCAATACAGATATGCCGGATATTTTTCGAAGCTCTGATGTTTCTGTTCTTCCCTCGCTTGCAGAAGCCACAAGCATTGCAGGCTTGGAAGCGATGGCATCAGGGTTACCACTCGTGGGCACAAATGTTGGCGGAATTCCCACGATCATTGCAGATGGTGTAACCGGCCTAATTGTACAGCCGCGCGATCCAATCGCCCTTGCACAGGCTTTGGATAGATTATGCGTGGATAAAAAGAGACGCAAAGAAATGGGTGACTCCGCGCGCGCGCGCGTTGAAGCGGAATTTTCTTGGCCTAAAATTGCCATTGAAACACGTCATGTTTATGACGCGTGTCTCAAAAATTATTCGCCCGCATAAAGTTCAGTCGACCATTGATAGTTATGTCTCAACGTGCGCTCGAAGCTTACCTCTTCGATATACCGCGTTACGAGATCGACTGAATATTCGGCATGTGACTTCCGCCATCCGGCTTCAGCAATGACACGCCGTGCATTGTCATCGCGCTTATAACGCCTGACTGTTTCAAGCATCTCTTCAACCGCGTCAGCAAACACCATCTCTTTCCCCTCGGGGAAAAGTTCATAGAGATGATTGGCGCGCGTTGAGATGGCAAGAAGTCCCGATCCCATGACTTGCGCGACACGATCTGAATTATAGAGGTAACGCAAGGCCAGTGGGGCGGGCTCTTTCACATCGCCCTGACGATCGCCATTCAAATTAAGTGCCATACGCGCATCATTCATATGATCATAGAAGGCTGCGCCATGAAGAGCCGCACGCCCATTGACGCCATGCAAATCGATATGGAGATCATCCGCAGCTTGAACCGCTACAGGAAAGGTGAAACGCGGATCGCCGTTATATTCTCCGACATGAGCGCGAGCGGCGAAAAAGAGATCAAAGCGTTGATCACTCCGCTCAAAAGCACGACCGGTTTCAATAGCCGGATCAACCCAGTTGGGAATGAAAGACACAACAGCACCTTTGCGCGCATAGGGCTTTAAGGCCGCGCCCGCCGTTGTGATAAAGGTTGCATCAGCGATTGTCTTCCGTTTCTCAAGCACGGCGATGTTTTTCGGACGGAACAGCGGATCAACACAAATTTGTACGAGCCTTACGCCCGGCCTTATGCGTTTTGCTTCGGCAAAACTTTCGTCCGTAATGTGAACCGAGTGAATGAACGCGATCATATCCGGCTTGAAAATACGCACAGTTTCAAGAAATGCAGCGTTTGAATGTTTTTGACCGATGCGGCTTGAGCGGAAAATCGTCGACGAGCGGGCAACATCTTTCGGGCTAAAGAAATACACGGCATGACCATTGCGAATGAAGCCATTTTTCAGCTTCGCTTCAGGATTATAATAGCGCGCGCCATTCAAATCATGATGGGCATTACCGACAAGCAAAATGCGCATTAAAAAAATCCTCTTACCCTTCAAGAAAAGGGAACGCGTATATAATGATATTTGAACCATAGTTTACGAAAGGGCCGCACAAGCTCTTTGCCAATCTTCGACAGTGATAAAGGCGAGCGCGTGATACGCGGCCCGCGACGATCAGCAATATAAGAATTCAAAAGCGGATTATCGGGCGGGTTCGGATGGCAAACATGCTGAACAATCAAGGCCGGTGAAACCTGCGCTTGCGACAAGGGAACGAGCCCTGAATCTTTCTGGCGTGCCATGTTGAAAATAATCGTATCAATTCCATCAGGGGCCCCGGCTGACATGACCAGCAAACGCTTTGCGGCCGCGCGGCTCAGAATATATCCGCCCGCTCCGTGATGATAGGTCTTGATGCGATAAAGCTTACGATCATCAAGCGGCAGCTTAACGCCTGATTTGATAACGACCGGCGCATAAGTCGTCTCGATATTGATGAGATCGTAAGAGGTGTTTTCAAAAATCGTGCTTTGAATATAACGCGCGAAATTATCACCAAAATAGACATCATCCTCAATGATGACGGCATGCGACTCATTGGTTCGTAAAAAGGCACGCCAGGCTTTGCGGTGGCTTAATACCGCACCGATCTCGTAGCGCGTGAGCATCGTGCCTTTGGCATTCATGGCGCCCGAACGAGGGCGCGCCGGAGCCTGCCTCTCCCGCAAACGGTTGCCGTCGAGCGCGCTCACGCGCATGAGGGTTAAGCCCGAACCCTCAAGCAGCGCCGCGATCCGGTCAAACCGCGCCTGAAAGCGGTCGAGATTGATGCAGTAGATGTTCATCCCGCGGTCTTCATCCCCTTAGGCGCATAGACTTAGGCTGTCTCACCCGGTTTCCAGATACCATAGGTCTCGCGAAAATACTGGATGCACGCGACATCAATGGCGTTCTGGTTCATCGCGCCACGCTTGAAATCCTTGAGCGATGAGACATCGGCGACATCGCGGGCCGCGGGGATTTCTGCCCCTTCCGCAATGCGGATCGCCACCCCGCTGCGCGCCAAATGACCCGAAATCCAGGTGTCATCGAGGGTGATAAACTCCTCGCGTATGGTGAAAATAGCGTCATCAAAAAAGGACGGACGCACCAAAACCCCGCCAAAGCCGCCGACGATGTCGGCACGCCCGCCCGTCACCGGGCGGCGTTTTCTGAGCGCATAGAACCTGCGGTAGAGCGGCGCCAAAAATGAAGGCTGCGGTCGATTGATGTAGCGATAATAGGCTTCGATCTGACTGATCAGACCGCCCGACACGGTAATGCAGTCATGCGGATGGCGCTTCGCGTTTTCAACGAGAGTGCTCAGCCAGTCACGGGGGTAGAGCCGGTCGTCATCACAAAAGACGATATTGACCTCCTGCCCCGCAAAGGCCCGCAAGGTGGGGAGAAGTTTAGTGGCGGGGCCATAATCGACATCAGACACCAACACCTCAACCCCCGCCGGAACCACCGGAAGGGCGTCATATCGATAGGCCTCGCGGCGATAGGTCTTGGGGATGTTGAGAATGACCCGGTCGGGCTTCAGGGACTGGGCGAGAAGCGACGCCAAAGTGTCACCGATACGGTCCATCCGCGGGGGAATTGTGGTGAGCGAGATGATGTTCACGGATGCCCCGCTGGAATATGAAGTCTTGACCTTGAGAGTGATCGCTTGTGATCGATTTCATCGCCGAGGTCACCTACCGCTTAGCTTATGACGATCAATCGGCCAAGTTTTGTGAGTTTTTATCAAACATCATTACCCTCCATTTGGCTTCGTTCTGGAGAAATTTTGAAGTCCAAGGCTTGATGCGGATGTCTCTCGTTGATCGCATAATAAATGTTTAGAATCGGCAAGATTTTTTGTTATAAGTCATTGTAATATAGAGATAATTTAATTTTACTCGCAATGGATTGGAGGTGGCCAAAGGAAGCACAAGAAAATTATATTTCAAAAAATACTTCATAAAATTTGATCACGGGGCCCTTGGCACAAAGCCCACAACAAAGCCGAAGAGGCAGCCAATTTTTTCAAGCGTCTCCAGTGTGGGGTTGGCCTTGCCCGTTTCGATTTCAGTAATTTGTCTTCGCGTCATAGAAAGAAGTTTTGCGAATTCCTCTTGCGTTAAGCCGAAGCTTTTTCGGAAGTCGGCAACGGCGTAAGGAAGACGCAACTCGGCCTTACGCGCGCGCTCCGCAATCATGAGACGATTTGAATAAACTTCACTCTTGTCAGGTTTCTTCCACTGCGGCATGAGCGGTTGGTCTCCTCAAATTTTTGAAAACGATGCAAAGACGGCCTCAGATATTTACTAACAGCGGATCATGGTTGAGCGGCCTCTTTATCCGAGGCCTTCTCAAAATTAGGCCCATCGTGGCTTCTGGATGCCACGCGACTTCACGATGAATTTGCCCCTAATTTCGATCAATTGACGCTTTATATTGGTGCAATTATTACCCAAATTTAATTTTTTCAACCCATTAAATTGGTTCTAAAAAATCTTCGCAATTGAGCCCTCGCCTCAAGGCGGTACCGCTTTATTGCCTTGAGCATTTTCAGTGCGTGGGGGACGTCCTCGGCACCATTGATGAGCCATCGATCTTTAAATGTTTCACGTAAAAGCTTGGCTTCTGCTTCTCGGGCACGGGAAAGGCCAATCAGGGCCGACGCAAAGTCGTGAGCAAGGTGAGGCTCTGCGATCGTGTCGTCACTCAAGGCTTGAGCAAGATCTTTGCACTGGGACGAGAGGCCCCTCGAATATGAAATCGGAATGGATAGGCCGTGTGCCAGCGCATTTCGTGAGGCGCGCAACTTCCCATTATGCGACTTGGGTCCCGTCGACCGCTTCGCATTTTGGCGATTGCTCAATATTTTTTTGGAACTTGTCACCGAAGGATGCCCTCAAGCGGTGGATCGCTGCCAGCTGCTCCCAATGCATTAAGGGTTGCCGAAGTCTTCTTCTTCTCCGCACGCCGCTTATAGAAGTCCGAGAGGCCCTGATTGCGGCTCCGAATGGAGTCTCGGATCAAGGCCTCGAAGGCGGAAATTTCTGAAATATGCGTGCCATGAATGTCGGCGACGGTGTCGTGAACGAGGCCCCGCAAACTTTTAATTACGGCGTCAACATCCTTAAAAAATTTGGGGTCCTTTGTAAGCCAGAGGATGACGAGCCTCTCCGCACGATCAGAGTCACGATAAAAATAACCTAATTCGTTCAATTTTTTCAGAAGTTGCGGTTGAAGCGGAAGATAGGGCTCCAACTGCTTGGCGAGCCCCTTGATGAGCTTCGACTTCACGAGGTGGTCCCTCAGGCGACGGTAGCGCCGCTCACTCCACAAATATGCAATGATTTCGTGGACGATGATCGTCTCAAATAGGTCTTTGGGATCGAGCTCCTTGAAAACCTCGGCCTTAAGCGCCTCGTAGTCAGCAGACGTCTCATCAGAAATGAGCGGCATTCGTCCGAAATCATTAATAAATTGAGAGACTTCGCCTTTCATCACTACAGCCTCATTCATAATTCAACTCCATCGTTAACCTGGGTCATTCCCTGCCGATCTTTGGCCGCGGCCATTCACTGACGCCCGCCCCCAAACACCTCACTATTTTTTGAATATAACTGATTCACTTCACGTTGGCAAGTGTGAAGAGATTCCATTCTCTTCGTCGATTCTAGGGGCGCCCGCGGTGGATTTTAGGAATTTCGCTTGTAGCGATCCTGACGATGTCGGCCGCAATATCCGAAATCGGAAGTGGCGGCTGCGGATACATATTTGAGTGCCTTGCCATAAAGGCCCTTACAGCCTGTTTGGGTCCTAGAAGTTCACACCTCCTGACCGCAATGACGCCGCCCGGCATGTGACTTACCGCGAGATCAAGGTAAGTCCCCTCAACCTCAAGCGGCTTAACTGGAGAGGCATTGGCGTCGGAAGTCGGTGATTTAACACCGACATCCTCAAAATGAACCTTTACGCGGGCGCCGAGGCCTCTGTTACGCTCCAAATAGGCGCGCCGGAAATGGGGGCGCAATTCACCCCTCAACTTCGAAATCATGCGAACAAAGTCACGGGATAAGAACCCTTGCGTCCGGAAGGCGAAGATGAGGGCC
Source organism: Alphaproteobacteria bacterium (assembly GCA_037131735.1). GTDB lineage: Bacteria > Pseudomonadota > Alphaproteobacteria > Rhizobiales > Beijerinckiaceae > CAIUPE01. The sequence goes on along the minus strand of JBAXQM010000002.1, from coordinate 264,650 downwards.
AATTCCATCAAGTGCTCGAATTTATAGATGAGATTAAAGCCTGCCCCCCGACCAACTTCGTCATCCGCGAAGGGGATCCCGTCACGACGCAAGGACTTGAGGAGGGCATCAAAACTTTGGTCGGACTCACGACTTGTCAGATCAAACTGACGCAATACCCAGCGGGCTTGGCCGTGGGAGAGGCCAATTTGTGTCAAAATTTCATTGTCTTGATCCATTTTATGAAGATAAAGAAAAATCCTCTAAAAATCAAGCCTTGTGATTTCTTTATTAACGCTCAAGTCACCTTGGAGGAGGCCAAAGCCAGTTAGATCGAGGCGACTTACCCCTTCAGGTCGTCCGCTCTTTCAAACCTGATCGCAAAAAATTTTCAATGAACGAGGAACATGCAGTTAGATCTTGCGACAAAATCGCTGAAAAGCCGGGCTGGCTCATTTTCTCTCTGACTTGATGTTCGAATTTCATTCCATGCCCCGTTAGGACGTGAACAATTTGAGATAGACCCGCCGCCCTGCCCGCCTCTGCATCGCTGATATTGTCCCCCACAAAGAGAGACTTGCCGAGATCAACGCCAAAGCGTTCGGCCAACAAGTGAAGCATGCCAGGACCTGGTTTTCGCCAATAGGCGTGACCTTCACTGTAGTCGGGGGTGAAGTCGGGGTGAAAAGGACAGGCAATGGTCACGTCGATAGAGACGCCATTCTGTGCCAATTCCTTATCGATCTGGCGCGAAACCGCCTCAAAATCTGCCCAAGTGAAGAGTTTTCGGTCAATTCCCGACTGGTTTGTGACAACGCATACGGGAAGTCCTAACCCCCGAACCACCCGGATTACATCCACCGCGCCGGGAGACAGAACGACATCCTCGGGGCGGGACAGATGATGCCTTTCCTCAACGAGGACGCCGTCGCGGTCAAGGATGAGGGCCGGGCCTACTTTCATGCCGGAGGGCCATGATAATGCGACACGCCCCCTCACAATAAGTTCGGGAGGGATTTCACCGAGAGCGGACGAAGACAATAAGACCATGAGACAATTTCAAAAAATAAGACCGAGCGGCCCTTTAACTCCGTTAAAGACAGGCTCCCGCGATAACAAGCCCGCCCTCCGCATTTGATGAATTCAGCCGACTTTGATGCATCAACTTGAGGGGATACCCCTTCATCACCAAAGGCGCATTTGTATAATGGATATCAATCCTTTATTGGACACGGCATCGATTCAGATTTCAGGGCTTTCGGAATTCAGCGGCATGCAACGCGCCGATTTCAAATCATTCATGTCCCAATCGGCGACACTTCTCGAGAAGACGCGGGACGCGATCGATTCGGCCACCCTTGAGCGGGCGATTGATTATGTATTGGTAGCGATCTCGAAGGGGCATCCGATCCTTGTGTGCGGCAATGGCGGATCGGCCTCTGACGCCGCCCATATCACAGGCGAACTTGTCGGAAAGTTCTTGAAGGAACGGCGCCCGATCAATGCCATTAGCCTTTCGGCAAACACATCCATCCTGACAGCATGGGCAAATGATTATGACTTTGAGAGCGTGTACGCGCGTCAGGTCGAAGCGCATGGAAAGGCTGAGGGCGTTTTGATTGCCTTAAGCACCAGCGGCACGTCAAAAAATATTGTTCACGCGGCAAAGACAGCGCGCGTTATCGGCATGAAAGTCGTGGCGCTTACAGGTGAAGGCGGCGGAACGCTCGCAGATCATTCCGATGTTTTGCTTGCTGTTCCCTCAACCTCAACGCCGCTTATTCAGCAAGTCCATCTTTGTCTCTATCACTATCTTTGCGCTGAAATCGAAGCGCGCTGTTTTGCATGAGTAACGCATAATTTTTTCAATTATGTGTTGCGCTACAAACCGAGGAGCATGACGTGCATATTCTGGTCACAGGCGGCGCAGGCTATATCGGCTCTGTCCTCATTCCTAAATTGCTGAGTGCCGGCCACTCCGTCACACTCATCGATAATTTTATGTTCGGCCAGAATTCATTGGCTGAAGCGTGCGCCTATGAGAGGTTCGAGCCCGTGCGTGGTGATTGCCGCGATGAGAGTTTGATTAAAAAACATCTTGCGAAAGCGGATATCATTATTCCGCTTGCCGCACTTGTCGGCGCACCCATCTGCAAAATCGATCCCCTCGGCACGAAGACAATTAATCAAGACGCTGTTGAAATGCTTTGTCGTTTGGCGAGTCCATCACAACGCATTCTGATGCCGGTTACAAATTCCGGCTATGGTATTGGTGAAGAAGGACAGTTCTGCACCGAAGACTCGCCCTTGCGCCCGATATCGCTTTACGGCGTGACAAAAGTTGCCGCTGAAGCCGCGGTGCTTGAGCGAGATAACAGTCTCACTTTTCGGCTTGCCACCGTTTTCGGCATGTCGTCGCGGATGCGCATGGATTTGCTCGTCAATGATTTTGTCTATCGTGCGATGCACGACCGCGCGATTGTCATTTTCGAAGGCCATTTCAAACGCAATTACATCCACATTCAGGATGTCGCGCGGGTTTTCATGCACGCCATTGAACATTTTGAAGCCATGAAGGGCCGCGCTTATAATGTCGGCCTCGATGATGCCAATCTCTCAAAATTAGAACTCGCAGAGACGATCAAAAAACATATTCCCGAGTTTACCTATCTTGAAGCCCCGATCGGCGAGGACCCTGACAAACGAAATTATATCGTTTCAAATGCGCGCATTGCGTCAACGGGCTTTACACCCGAGTGGTCATTGGATCGCGGGATAAAAGAACTCATTAAGGGTTATACGATCCTGCGCAACACACGTTACGGGAATGTCTGACCAATGAGTTTCATGTGTCGCGTATGCGATTCAACCGATCTTGTACCTGTCCTTGACCTCGGCAACCAGCCTTGGTGCAATCATTTTTTGACCAAGGCCGAAATCGGCAAGGAACCCTTTTATCCGCTTCGGCTTTTTTTCTGTACTCACTGCGCCACATCACAACTCAACTATACAGTCAAAAAAGAAGTGATGTTTGGTGATCACACTTATTTGTCGGGTGTTACCAAATCCCTTTCAGATCACTTCAAAAAAGTCGCTGAAGATGTTGATCAGGAGTTTTTTAAGGCGCGTGAAAAGAAGTCAGTTCTTGATATCGGATCGAATGACGGGACGCAGCTCAAACATTTTAAAGCGCTCGGCTATGATGTTCTTGGTGTCGAGTCATCAAAAACAACGGCAAAAATTGCCGAAGATGCCGGCATTCCCACACGTAATGAGTTTTTCAATCTTCAATCAATTGAAAACATCGAGAGAACCTTCGATGTCATCAACGCATCCGGCGTATTTTTCCATCTCGAAGAGCTTCATTCGGTTACCAAAGCGATCAAAAAAGGGTTGAAGGACGACGGCGTTTTCGTTGTTCAGTTTCTTTATATGAAGAGCATTCTTGAAAATGATGCCTTCGATCAGATTTATCACGAGCATCTTCTCTATTATTCGCTAAAGACCATTGAAATTCTTCTTAATCGACATGGGCTTTCGATGTTCGACGCCCGCTTGGCGCCCATCCATGGCGGTTCGATCATTGGCTATGTTGGGCATCAGGGCGCTCGCGCTGAAACGACACGCCTTAAGGCCATGCGCGCTGAAGAAGATCAATCGGGCTGCAACCACATTGAGGCCTACCACGCTTTCGCCGAACGCGTTGCCGCGATGAAGACCCGCAATCTTGAAATGCTTAAAAAGGCACGCGCTGAGGGCAAGCGCATTTTTGGCATGGGAGCGCCGGTGAAGGGCAATACGCTTCTCAATTATTTTGGCGTCGGCCCCGATTTGATTGAATGTCTATTGGAAAAAAACACGCTTCGCCGTGATCTTTATTCTCCGGGAATGCATATTCCTATCCTGATCGAAGGCGAAGTGAAGGACACGCCTGATATTTTCTATGTGCTCGCGTGGAATTTCAAAAAAGAAATCCTAGCGAATAACCAGCATTTGATCGACAAGGGCGTTGAATTCTTCTTCCCCATTGAACCGAAATTATCTGCATGAGCATTTTCATTACCGGTGGCGGCGGCTTTTTGGGAACAGAATTGAAGCGACAGCTTCATGCTGCCGGGCAAAGTTTTTTGGCGCCGACGTCGCGAGAGTGCGATCTTACACGTGAAGGTTCTCTCAGCCAATTTTCTAACCAGAAGTTCGCCACGATTTTTCATCTTGCTGCCTGGACTCAAGCGGGAGATTTTTGTCTCCGGCACCCGGGCGAACAGTGGATTATCAATCAAAAGATGAACACGAATATGCTGAGCTGGTGGCAGGCACACCAGCCACAAGCCAAGCTTGTCTTCGTAGGCACGAGCTGCGCCTATGCGCCGGGGTCAAATCTCGTTGAAACAGACTACATGCATGGCGAACCTATTGAGAGCCTTTATACCTATGCCATGACAAAGAGGATGCTCTTTGCAGGCGCCATGGCGCTTGAAAAACAATTTGGTCTGAAGTGGTTCTGCGCCGTGCCGTCGACGCTTTACGGACCCGGCTATCATACAGACGGCCGCCAGATGCATTTCATTTTCGACCTGATGCGCAAAATCATTCGCGGTAAAGAATTTGGTGAGCCGGTTATATTATGGGGTGACGGCAATCAAAAAAGAGAAATCGTGTTTGTTGGCGATTTCGTTAAGACCTTACTGCACCTTAATGATATTCGTACAAATGATATCGTAAATATTGGTGCCGGCGAGGAATTTCCTATCCGCACATTTGCAGGGCTGATTGCTGAGATCATTGGCTATGACGCGTCGCAAATCCAATATGATACAAGCCGCTATGTGGGCGCCACATCGAAATGTCTCGCGATTGAAAAACTGAAATCGATATTTCCGGACTACCAACCCCGCGACCTGCGCGATGGCCTTGAGATGACCTTGCGCTGGTTTTACGAAACGAAAGCCGATCTGTCCGCCTAGGCTTTGTTGAAGTAGAGACTGCCTTATGTATGTTGTTAGCAGAACACCGCTTCGAGTTAGCCTTTTTGGGGGCGGCACGGATTATCCAAGTTATTTTGAACGAAAGCCGGGCTCGGTACTCGGCTTCGCTATCGATAAATATATTTATATTTCGCTTCTCGAATTACCGGTCTTTTCGTCTTACCGATTCAGAGCGAGTTATTCTCGTATCGAAACGGTAAATGCCGCATCCGAAATCCAACACCCTATGATCCGGGCGTTACTCGAGCATTATCACATCAACGGCCCGCTCGATATTTCGGCGCAAGCCGATTTACCAGCAAGCTCGGGGCTTGGCAGTTCGTCTGCCTTCACGGTGGGTATGATCAACGCTTTGTCGGCGCTAACTGCCGCGGAAAAAACAAAATATGAAATGGCGCGGGAAGCCATTTATGCCGAGCAAACCTTGCTCAAAGAAAATGTAGGTATTCAGGACCAGCTTCACGCCTCCTTCGGCGGCATAAACCGCTTCAATTTTCAAGGGCCTGACTTTTCGATTGAGCCCATTCGCATATCAGGACGCGATTTGAAACTTCTCACGGATTGGATGATTTTGATCCACACCGGAATCACAAGACGGGCCACGGAAGTCGTTACCGAGCAAATTACAAAGACCAAGACCGGCTCGCTTGATTCTACCCTTGAAGCTATGGGCGCCCTTGTTGGCGAGGCGCAGAAGAGGCTTGAGGGCGGATGCGACGAAGCTGATATACGCGAACTCGCGAAACTGCTCGATCAAAGTTGGCAAATGAAAAAGGGGCTTTCTTCATCGATCAGCGGATCAGCGATTGACGAGCTCTATAGTCATTGCCTCAACGCCGGCGCACTAGGCGGAAAACTTTGTGGCGCCGGAAGCGGCGGTTTTCTTCTTATGATCGTGCCGCCCGAGAAGCGCCATACACTCTTTGAAGCTGTCGGAAAGAACAATTGTATCGATTTCCGGATCGATACAGCAGGCTCAACGGTCATCCACCAGACACTTCCGCATTTTTCTACGAAGGCGAGTGACAGCCAATGAGTGGGCCCGCTCTTTCCGAAGTCACGGCACTTATTCTTGCAGGCGGCAAGGGCACACGTATCGCCTCACTCTACCCCGACATTCCAAAACCGATGATCCCGTTAAATGGACAGCCTTTTCTCTATTGGGTGATCCGTTGGGTCATGCGGCAAGGTATTCGGCGGATTGTTATTTCAACAGGTCATCTCGCTGAAAAAATTGAAGAGTGGGTTGAAACCAACCCCTTCGGCGATGATGTGGAAATTATCTGCCGCCGCGAAAATAAGCCTCTTGGCACGGCGGGAGGAATTCGAAATTGTCTTGATCTCTTGGGTGAGTGGACACTCGTCACCAATGGCGATTCGCTTATTGATGCGGACATAAAGGACGCCATCGTCCCGAAAGCCTTGGGCGGTTTCGATACCTTTATTTTTGGTGTGATGGTTGATGACACTAGTCGCTTCGGCTCGCTTCAGGTAGGACAAGACAATCTCCTCAAGAACTTTGCTGAAAAAGTCTCCGGGAATGGTCTAATCAACAGTGGTATCTATCTGTTAAGCTACGCGACAATCGCGGCCATTCCCGAACATGATTCTGTTAGTATTGAGCGGGACACATTTCCGGAAATGTTGGAAAGGCACAAAAAAATAGAAGTCCGCTCCTTGGGTTCCGCTAAATTCATCGATATTGGCACACCGGAAAGTGTTGCGGAGAAGGATCTCTTTCTTTTGGGGAAAAATTCATTTACTTAATAAGGGCTTCTTATAAATACCCCGAACTGTGAGAAGCAATCAAAAGCTTATATTGTTATCCAAATAGATTATCTTACCCGGAATTGAGTTGTGAGCTTGGTTAATTATCAAATGCTAATTTCATCAAAAAATGGGGGCGTCTGTGCCCACTGATAAATTGGTCGCAGATATTTCTGGGACACGCCGTAACGAATGGAACGGACGTTCAATTGCATTTGTGTCCGGTAATTTCAATGTAATCCACCCTGGTCATCTGCGGATGTTTAAATTCGCAAGCGAGGTTGCTGACCTCGTTATTATTGGCGTTAATAGCGATGACGCGCCGGGCGTAAATGTTCCCTTAGCCGTTCGCATTGAAGCGATTTCAACCCTACCACTAGTTCAACATATTGTGATCGTTGGGAGTGACATTGTCGATATCATTAGAAAATTATCACCAAATTGGATTGTTAAAGGTAAAGAATTCGAAAACCAGAAAAATATAGAAGATAATATTGCTCGGGAAATTGATGCCAAGATAATCTTTAGCTCTGGCGAAATATCATACTCGGATCAGGCTGTGATCAATGAAGAATTTCAACGTGTTAGCCTTAATAACATCAATATAAAGACACCCTATTCAGACCGCCACGGATTTTCAGTCAACGATGCAATTAAAAATTTAAAGAAACTGACGGGATTAAATGTTCTCGTCATTGGCGACGCCATTATCGATGAATATGTCACCTGCGAACCGTTAGGAATGTCTCAGGAAGACCCCACAATTGTTGTATCCCCCATTGATACAAAAGTCTTCGTTGGCGGCGCTGGTATTGTTGCCGCGCATGCTCGAGGCCTTGGTGGATCCGTATCCTATTGCACGGTCGTTGGTAAAGATGACGCGGCAAATTTCGCCCACCAAGAACTTGAAAAATTTGGCGTTACCACTCATTTCGTAACGGATACAACACGACCAACATCGCGGAAACAAAGATTTCGTGCACATCAAAAAACGCTTCTGCGTGTTAACCGCTTACGGCAACATGCCATTAGCAATGATATAGCGGCCCAAATTTTGAAAGTGGTTGAGCAAAAAATTAAAAATACTGATCTGATTATTTTCGCCGATTTTAATTATGGCTGCCTTCCTCAAAGTCTTGTTGTAGCCTTAACCGAACTTGGTCAACGTCATGGCGTTATGATGGTGGCAGACAGTCAAGCGTCATCGCAGATGAGCGATATTTCACGATTTACGTCAATGCGATTGATTACGCCCACCGAACGTGAGGCGCGTTTAGCTATGAATGATTTCAATTCTGGCCTGGCTTACTTAAGCGAAAATCTCGCAGCAAAAGCAAAAGCAGAGAATGTTATCATAACACTTGGCGCCGAAGGATTGCTGGTATGGGGAAAGGACAGCCTGCGTTTGGGGGCCGATCGCTTACCGGCCTTTAACTCTGCGCCGCGCGACCCGGCTGGCGCAGGAGATAGTCTTTTGACGACCTCCGCGATGGCCATTTGCGCTGGCGTTGATATCTGGCAGAGTGCCTATCTTGGTGCAGTGGCTGCTGCTCTACAGGTCTCAAGGGTTGGCAACACACCGCTGACAGCCGACGAATTGATGATGGAACTTCAGTCCAGCAACGAACCGATTGGACTTTGAATGCGCGCGCTCCTCTTAGCAGGGGGATTGGGAACCCGCTTGCGGCCCCTGACTGATCACACACCGAAATGCCTTGTCGATATTAAGGGCCGCCCTCTGCTTGATTACTGGCTACAGATGCTTTTTGGGTGCGGCTTTGAACGTGTGCTCATCAATACGCACTGGCTTGCCGAGCAAGTTGTCTCTCATGTCAGCACCTCCCCTTGGCGTGACAGAATCGACCTTGTCCATGAAGAAACGCTACTCGGAACGGGCGGGACCATACTCAAAAACGAGAAATACTTTGAAAATCGAGACTTTTTCGTTGCCCATGCTGACAATCTTGCCCTGTTCGATCTTCCTGCCTTCTTAAAGGCCCATGAAAGCCGACCAGCCATTTGCACCATGACGATGCTGGCCTTCGAGACCGACAGCCCCAGATCCTGTGGCATTCTTGAATGTGATAAGGCAGGGATCGTCCAAGGTTTTCACGAAAAAGTAGAAAATCCACCCGGAAATCTCGCCAATGCGGCGATTTACCAGTTTGCGCCCGCCCTTTTTACTCATCTCAAAGCAATCGACCGCTCAGTTATAGATCTTTCAACCGAAATTATCCCCAAACTCGTCGGTCACATCTTCTGCTTACCGACAACTGGCTATATACGGGACATAGGAAGCATTGAGCAGCTGGAACGGGCCCGCCTTGATTTGGAAGATCACAATAATAGTCGCACCCGCTTCTTCGTCGGATAGCTCTTCTAGGTTAAATGAAATAACTAAATGTCGATGACATCTGGAGTAGTTACTCGTGAAAATTTTGGTTACCGGAGCGTGCGGCTATAAGGGCACTGTACTTGTCCCCAAACTGATCGAACGCGGCCATGATGTGATTGCTTTCGATATTCAATGGTTTGGCAATTTTCTCGCACCCCATCCAAATCTTCACGTTGTCAAAGGCGATATCCGCAATATTGACGAAGTTGATCTCAATGGAATTGAGGCGATCATTCATTTGTCGTCAGTGGCCAATGATCCCTGCTCGGATCTCGACCCTCAGCTGACATGGGAAATCTCATGTCTCGCAACAATGCAGTTGGCTGACCGCGCGTCACGCCTGGGTATCAAGCGTTTTATCTACGCCTCTTCCGGTTCTGTCTATGGTGTATCTGATGCACCACAAGTCACTGAGGATCTCGAGCTTTTTCCGATTTCAGAATACAACAAAACAAAAATGTGTGGTGAGCGAATTGTCTTGTCCTATAAGGAACGGATGACGGTTCAGATCGTCCGTCCAGCAACCGTATGTGGCTATTCTCCCCGTATGCGTCTCGACGTCGCCGTTAATCTCCTTACGATGGCTGCACTCGAAAATGGACGTATCACGGTGCTCGGCGGTGATCAGACACGTCCGAACATTCATATCGACGACATTACAGACCTCTATATATTTCTTCTCGACCATCCCGAGCATACCGGCGTATTCAACGCCGGTTTCGAAAATATATCGATCCTCGACATTGCCAAAATGGTACAACGCCATGTCAATGCCGAAATTGATATTAAGCCCTCGAATGATCCCCGAAGCTATCGAGTGAATTCGGATCGCTTACTTGCAACCGGTTTCCGCCCCAAAAAGACGGTTGAAGATGCAATCAAGGAACTCGCAGGCCTACATCGACAAGGCGCCTTAAAAAATGAAGAACATTTTCATAATCTTAAATGGATGATGAAAAACATTCTTGACACAGGATCTAAATAGTTAAGAAAGCGAAATAAATGGTCGATATCCCAGAAGAGTTCTTTAATTCTTATTCAGGCGAACTAGCTAAGTTGCTAGCCGAATTTGACTGGACCCCCGTAAAAGAATTAACGAACGATCTTTTAGATTGTTGGAAAACTGGCCGACAGGTATTTATAGCCGGCAACGGAGGCAGTGCAGGCAACGCAAATCATATAGCAAACGATCTAATCTATCCGATTTCCAAAAAATTTGGGTCCGGAATCAGAATACACTCGTTATCTGCAAATCCATCAATTATCACTTGCCTTGGTAACGACGAAGGTTATTCAGAAGTATTTTCATACCAGCTTGGCGTGTTAGCGCGAGAGGGTGATATATTTATTGCATTGTCTGGAAGTGGAAACTCACGAAATATTTTAAAAGCACTCGAATTTGCAAATAAAAACAAAATTAAAACCTATTCCATTCTTGGATATTCGGGGGGCGAAGCAAAAAATATTACGAAAACACCAATACATTTTCAATGTTCCGATATGCAAATTGTTGAGGACTGCCAGACAATTGTATTTCATATGATCATGCAATGGTTGCGGCGATATTCTTTTATTGCTTTAGATCATTCCGTAGATACCGTCGAATGAATAAAAAAATCGCCATACTCGGCTCGAACTCATTCGCTGGCGCTTGCCTAGTGGCAAGATCATTGCGTGAGGGTTTCAGTGTCCTGGGAGTTAATCGCTCTTCAGAAGGGCATCAAATATTTTTACCGTATAAACAAGAAAAAAATAGACACCAATATTGTTTTTTAAAAGCAGATATCAACGAAAATTTTGAAAAAATAACAACTGAATTTGAAAATTTTAAACCAAATTTTATCGTCGATTTAGCCGGGCAAGGAATGGTTGCAGAAAGTTGGAACCAGCCAGAACAATGGTACACCACCAACATAGTGGCAAAGGCACGATTACATAATTGGCTATCTCAAAAAGATTGGCTTGATCGCTATTTAAGAGTTTCTACGCCAGAGGTGTACGGAAGTACTGACGCCCTAATCAGTGAAAACTGGTCCTGTGCGCCGACCACTCCTTATGCAGTATCCCATGCCGCTACTGATTTAAGTCTAAGGGCATTTTACCAGCATTATCGATTTCCTGCAATGATAGCACGTTTTGCAAATTTTTACGGACCAGCACAACAACTATATCGAATTGTACCACGCACCATAATTTATGCACTTACTCAACAAAGACTTCAATTACATGGCGGAGGAAAATCAATTCGTGCATTTATTTTTGGCGAAGATGTTGCAGAAGCAATATTGTGCACGCTTAGCAAGGGAACTGTGGGTGAGATTTATCATTTCTCCCCCAATAAATTTTACACAATCTTTGATGTCGTGAAATTTATTTCAGAACGCCTAAACATACCTATGGATAATTTCGTTGACATCGCTCCAGACAGGCCCTCCAAAGACCAAGCCTATTTGATGTCATCCAGCCGCGCTCGTAGCGAATTAGGTTGGACAGATAATACTTCTTTTGAGACAGGAATTGACTATACAATAAATTGGGTAAGAGCCAATTTATCAGAAATTCGTAAGCTGCCTCAAAACTACGTTCACAAGGTGTGAAAAGACATAAAGAGGAAATAAGAGCCACATGAATTCAACGATCCAAAATTTCCTTCCGGAACAATATCAGAAAACCGGCGCGCTCGAAATTAATCATAATTATCTTCATCAGCAATTTTTCGATCACGATGAAATCCTATCAAAGATCAGGAACGTTGTCATAAATGGTGACTTTACACTGGGTAAGGAGGTCGATCTTCTTGAGAAAGAATATGCCGAAATATGTGGCGCTCAACATGCTATTGGGGTGGGAAGCGGCACTGACGCACTTTTCCTAAGTCTGAAAGCCATTGACATTGATAAAGGCGACGAAGTTATTACCACGCCTTTCACCTTCTACGCGACGGTAGGCGCGATTGTTACGTCGGGCGCAAAGCCGGTTTTTGTAGACGCTGGCGATGATTATAACATTAATCCAGATTTAATCGAAAGAGCAATCACTCCTCGCACTAAAGCAATCATGCCTGTATATTGGTCAGGGAAACCTTGCGATCTAGATGCTATTGAAAACATCGCCTCAAAATATAATTTAGCCATCATTGCAGATGCGTGCCACGGCATTTTAGCAACATACAAAGGAAAAAAAATCGGCGGGCTGGGAACAACTGCTTGCTATAGCTTCCATCCGCTAAAAAATCTTAACGTATGGGGTGATGGCGGTATTATAACAACAAATTCAATAGAAATTGCAAATAAGCTAAGACTTCTCCGGAATCATGGTCTGATTAGTAGAGATGAATGCCAAGTGTTTGGATATAATTCCCGGCTTGACACCATTCAAGCCGTCGTGGCCCGACACATGCTTCAAAAAATTGAATTCATAACACAAACGCGAGTATCCAATGCTTCCGTGTTAGACGAAAAGTTAAAAAATATACATCAAATAAAGATTCCTCGAAGAGAGACAAATATATTTCAGGTATATCACCTATACATGGTGCTTTGTGAGCAGCGGGATGAATTACAGAAATATCTAATACAACATGGAGTGGACGCAAAAATCCACTATCCTATTCCACTACATCTACAACCAGCTGCGAGATCACTCGGCTACAAAATTGGAGATTTTCCGGTCGCCGAAAACATTAGTAAAAACACACTATCTATACCAGTCCATGAATTTATTACACTAGAGCAACTAAATAAGATTTCAGACTTAATAGGAAAATTTTATGAAAAATAAAATTTCGATTCCTTTTGTGGATCTGGCCCGACAATTTAGATCAATTGAACCTGAGTTAACACAGGCGTTTCATGACGTTGGGCGTAGCGGTATTTATATCATGGGGGAAAGGCTTTCCGCTTTTGAGCGAATGGCCTCCGAATTTATTGGTACCAAACATGCGATTGGCGTCGCATCTGGTGCAGACGCTCTTTTTTTAGTGATGAAAAGTCTAGGTATTGGACCAGGTGATGAAGTTATAACAGCGCCCAATTCTTTTTTGGCGTCTGCTTGGACGATTATAGCGACCGGAGCAACTCCTGTGTTTGCTGATGTTTCTGAGGATATGAACATTGATCCAGCGCAGATTAGAAGAGCTATAACGGTGAAAACTCGCGGAATAATTCCAGTTCATTTAACGGGCAGACCAGCAGATATGGATGCAATCAATGATATTGCGAAGGAACATAATCTATTCGTTCTTGAAGACGCGGCGCAAGCAATTGGTGCGAAATATAAAGGTAGACGGGTAGGATCTTTAGGGACAGCGGCAGCGTTCAGTTTGCATCCACTTAAGAATCTTGGCATTTACGGGGATGGTGGGCTCATCACTACTGATGACGACGAATTAGCAAGTCATTTAATGAAAATTAGAAATCACGGCCTTATCAATCGGGACGAATGCGAATTATGGGGTTACAATTCACGCCTTGATCCTATGCAAGCCGCCTTTGCTGAAATAAAACTTGGATATCTCGAGAAATGGAATGAGCGCTGTCGTTCAATTGCAAGAGTTTATCGCGAGTCGTTAAATCAATACGTTGAAGTGCCTCGGGATCATGATTATGAATACTCTGTGTATCATAATTTTGTTATCAGAACCGATAAAAGACCTGAGCTTATAAAACATCTTCAATTATTAAATATTGACACGCGCATTCATTATCCTATTCCGATACATTTACAAGCTTGCGCATCTAAACTCGGTTACGGTCTAGGATCCTTCCCAAGAACTGAAGCCGATGCCAAAAGAATTCTAAGCCTACCGATATATCCCGAATTGACCGATGAAGAAGTAGCCTACGTAGCCGAGTCTGTGCGGTCTTATTTTAAAAGAGTAAGTTGAAATGGTCGATCTTACAAATCTCAATACTCTATCTCGTCGGTTAAAATTTCGAATTATTGAAACGTCGCATCGTACCAAAACACCCCATTTGGGCTCATGCCTTTCGTGTTCTGACCTTTTAGTAGCCTTATATTTTGAATTCTTATCTCTTAATCCTAGTATGCCGGAAGATCCACATCGAGACAGGTTTATTTTAAGTAAAGGACACGCGGCGCCGGCATTATTTCAAATACTAGCGATGCGTGGATTTTACGGCGATCAACTACTTGCTGACTATGGGCAGAACGGTAGCATATTCGCTGAACATCCACCTACTCCGTCTCAACTACCCGGCATCGAGGCTGCCACTGGTTCGTTAGGGCACGGCCTGCCTCTGGGGGTTGGTATGGCGCTCGCTTCAAGGATGCAAGGTTATAAGAATAAGATTGTCGTTATGCTTGGTGACGGCGAATGTAACGAAGGATCGATTTGGGAAGCAGCCCTTCTTGCTGGTGCTCAAAAATTGGACAAACTCTGCATTATTATTGATTATAATAAATGGCAGGCCACAGGTAGAAGCCAAGAAATTATGGCTATCGAACCATTAGCAGCGAAATGGCAAGCATTCGGGTGGAACGCTATCGAAATAAATGGCCATGATCATCAAGATATTTTAGATGGTCTAAATCAATTTTCGACAACAATTGGCAAACCAACGGCTATCATTGCTCACACCATAAAAGGAAACGGTGTGTCATTCATGCAAGATGATAATAATTGGCACTATAAAATTCCAAGTGAAACCGAAGTAAAAAAAGCTCAAATTGAATTAGGAATTTCATAATGAGAAATGCCTTTGCAAGAGAAGTTTCAAAACTCGCCTCAGAAGACGACCGAATCATTCTCCTATCGGGGGATATAGGAAATAATCTTTTCGAAGATCTAAAGAAGGTAGGTGCGGATCATTTTTTAAATTGCGGCATTGCAGAAGCCAACATGATGGGCGTCGCAGCTGGAATGGCACTTTCGGGTTTGCGTCCAATTGTATATACGATCACACCGTTCACTACGACGCGTTGCCTTGAGCAAATAAGAGTTGACGTCTGCTATCAAAATGCATCCGTGATTATTGTTGGAACTGGTTCAGGACTTTCTTATGCGGAATTAGGACCAACACATCAATCACTAGAAGACATTGCAATATTACGTGCATTTCCATCTTTAACAATTATGACGCCTTGCGATGTCCCTGAATTGATCGCATGTTTACGTGCAGCAATGCAGCATGACGGGCCTGTCTATATGCGTATTGGAAAAAAGGGTGAGCCTAGAATTCATAATGATGATTTATCGGTTAAAATTGGCAAGGCTATCGAATTATCACGGGGAGAAGATCTTACATTTTTAGTTTCAGGATTTATTATGCCGGAAGCTCTCGCAGCGGCACACACATTTAGCGAACGCGGCTTTAAAGTTGGCGTAGTAAGCTATCCAACAATTAAACCACTTGATACCGAATTGCTCACGGAACTTTGTTCACGGACAAAATTGCTGGTAACAGTTGAGGAACACGGTAGCATTGGCGGATTAGGAAGTGCTGTTGCTGAGTGGCGAGCGCCTTTAGCTAATTCATTACCGCTGATTATCATAGGCGCTAAGGATGAATTTATTCACGTGATCGGTGACCAAGATTACGCGCGGGGATATTTTGGTATAAGCGCAGAGAAAATAGTTGAAAAAGTCGCTACCTTTTTAGGAGGTACTTAATGAAAATTGGTCTCGACTTTGATAACACGATTGTATCTTACGATGATCTTTCATATCAAGTAGCCTTTGAGCAGGGGTTTATTCAAGAAAACATTCCGCGAAATAAGGTATCCGTTCGTGATCATCTCAGGTCCAAAGGACTGGAGCAAAATTGGATTGAATTGCAAGGATTGATTTACGGACCCCGCATGAAAGACGCTTCAATATTTGAAGGATTTATAGAGTTTATTATCGAAGCGAAAAAAAGACAACACGAAATTTTTATTATTAGCCACAAAACTAGATATCCGTTTGTTGGTCTTAAATATGATTTGCATGCTGCTGCGAGGGAATGGATTGAAAAAAATCTTTTTTATGAGAACGATCAATTAATCTCAGAAAAGAATATTTATTTTGAAGTATCTAAAGCTGACAAGATTACTAGGATCAAGGATCTGGGCTGTAATATATATATCGATGATCTCCCCGAAATATTGAAGGATTTGGAAATTTTCCCCTCCATTTCTAGAGTTCTGTTTGATCCAGAACGCCACCACTCGAACTTGAAGTGTGCAGCTCATTTGGAGCGATGGGACATCGCTTGGGACCTACTCGATGCGCTCAATCTCTGAAGCCAGTATTTCAAAAATCGAAGCGTTTGCAAATTCGTTTCTCTCAGTAACAGTTCGATCCATTCATCCATTGCCGGCAAGCGGGAATAATAGAGCCTATAAAATTTCAACTAATAAGGGTTTTATTTTATTAAAGGAATACTTTACTCATCCGTTTGATATACGAGATCGTTCAAAAAACGAGTTTGCATTTTTGACATATGCTTCAAAGGTAGCGCCTCAATTTGTGCCAAACCCAATTGCGATAGATTCTGAACAAAAAATTGCTGCATACGAATTTATCCGATCGACAGCAATATCGTCTAACAACTTTTTTGCTTCAGATATAGAAGCTGCAGCTGAATTTTTTTGTTTATTGAACCAGGATAAATTTAAAGATGCGGCAATTGATCTTCCGCAGGCGTCAGAGGCTCAGTATTCTATCTCTGGGCACCTAAATTCAGTTGAAGGCCGCATAAAACATCTTCAGTCAGTTGGAGATATGAATATAAGGTTTATTAAAAGATTTCTTTACGACCTATCGGAAGCATGGCTGGAGTTAGAAAGGAATGCGTTAATATGGTCCAAACGCCATTTTATCTCGCTTGACCTAAATCTTGATCCTGAAAACCGCTGTATTTCCCCTTCTGATTTTGGATTTCATAACGCTTTACGCCGCGAAAATGGATCTATTGTATTTATTGATTTTGAGTATGCTGGTTGGGATGATCCAGCAAGAATGTGTGCAGATTTTTTTTCGCAACCTAAAGTACCCATTCCTGATAAATATCATGGCTTATTTAAAAGCCGCTGCCTCTCAATTTTTCCTGGAACGGAGCTATTGCACAAAAATATTCGTCTTATGCTTCCGATTTTTCAAGCTAAGTGGTGTTGCATCATAGCAGGTGTGATCGATCCCGTGGTGTTAGAACGTCGACTTTTTGCACATCCAGGTCTGGACAAAGAAGAAATTATTGTGCGACAGATAGCTTTGGCTGATGTTTACCTTAACAAACTGCGGGAACTGATTAATGGCCTATATTGATTTTATGTCATCCGTTCACAACGCAACAAAGCGTGACTACTTGGCTCGCGTCAATGATTCTGAATTTCCAAAGCCGTTAGCCGCCGAACTTTCAAAAAAATGGGGATTTGATTATTGGGACGGAGACAGAAGAATTTGCTACGGCGGTTATCGATATATAGAAGGAAGGTGGGCGCCAGTTGCAGATGCTTTAATTAAGCATTACGAGCTCAAAGCAGGTAGCAAAATATTGGACGTCGGTTGTGGTAAAGGTTTTTTGCTATTCGAAATGCTCAAAATCGAACCTGGACTTCAAGTTTCTGGGATTGATATATCATCTTACGCATTAAATAATGCTAAGGTCGAAATTAAAGATTTTTTGCAATTAGGAAATGCAATTGCACTCCCTTTTGATGATAAATCATTTGATCTAGTGATTTCTCTAACGACGCTACATAACTTGCATAATTATGATCTTGAACGGGCATTAAAGGAAGTTGAGAGGGTCGGAAAAAAAGCGTATATTTGTGTTGAGTCATACAGAAACGAGATTGAAAAAGCTAATTTACTTTATTGGCAGGTAACATGCGAAGCGTTTTGTACGCCAGAAGAATGGGATTGGTGGTTCAAGCTAACTGGATACTCTGGTGACCATTCTTTTATTTTCTTTGAATAGGCATAGTTATGAAATTGAAATATTCGAAAGCTGCTATCTTAAATAGGTTACGAAACCCACTTGTAATTGACAGTATAAAATTACCCAACCAGCTTGATGCTGGTCAGGTCTTAGTCAGGATTGAATATAGCGGAATTTGCGGCTCGCAGATCGGCGAGATTGATGGCGCAAAAGGTGAAGACAAATACCTACCTCATCTTCTGGGCCACGAGGGTTTTGGTGAAGTTTTAGATATCGGGCCTGGCGTCATGCACGTCAGTGTAAATGACAAGGTGATTTTGCATTGGCGAAAGGGACTTGGAATTGAATCGCGAACACCAATATATGAATGGAAAAATGGAAAGCTTAATGCGGGCTGGGTAACAACTTTTAATGAACTTGCAGTGGTCTCTGAAAATCGTGTTACCAAAGCGCCTATTGGTATTGACCCAAAAATTGCATGTCTTTTTGGATGTGCCATCACGACGGGTTTTGGTGTTGTCACCAATAATGCGCAGTTGAAAATTGGTGAATCAGTGGTCGTTTTTGGTGCTGGCGGGATAGGTTTGAATATAATTCAGGCGGCGCATCTCACATCAGCGTGGCCTATAATTGCTGTCGACATATTTGACGATAAGTTGACGCTCGCTCGTCAAATGGGTGCAACGCACACGATAAATTCAAAGACTCAAAATGCCGGAACTGAAATTGTTAATATATTAGGAAATAGCGATCTTGATGTGTTTATAGATAATACGGGCTTACCTGACAACATTGAATTAGGCTACAATATGGTGGGCGCAAGGGGTCGCGTAATTCTAGTTGGAGTTCCAAAAGCAGGTGAGAAGAGTACTATTTTTACACTACCACTTCACTTCGGAAAATCTATTACTGGTTCTCATGGAGGCGAAGCTCTACCTGCAATAGACATACAAAAATATCATAGACTATTTTCAGTGCTAAATATTGAATTAGAAAAAATTATTACACACGAGATCGAACTGACTGATATCAATGACGCAATTCGGGGAATTAAAGAGGGTAAGATTTCAGGCAGAGTAATTATACGGTTGTAGAAATATTTCCTGACCCCATCGAGCGGTCAAATTGATATGTTAGTTTAGGATTTCGTTTGGTACCAGCTATTGAATGCCCTGTGTAGCTGGTGTTGCGAAGCCGGACATTGCAGAGCTTAAATTGCCGATGGTTGATATCGGAGCGTTTCGTGCGGCCTTTTTTGGTATTGTGGTCACTGCGCCATGCTTCAATCACGATCTTAGCCTCCTTCAGCGCGTCGATGATCTATCCGTTTAGAAATTCATCGAACAGCTTCGAGTGGAGGCTTTCACAGTGTTTATTTTCCCAAGGGCTACCCGGCATCATGTACGCGGTCTTTGATCTGACAGGTCCAAACCAATTGCGTAGCTCTTGCGCAATGAACTCTGGCCCGTCTTCCAACCGAACATGCGCCGAGATGCCGCTCAAGATGAAGAGATCGTAGAGAACGTCTATCAAGTCGGTCGATTTCAACTTCCTGTTGATCCGGATAGCCAAGCATTCTCGGGTGAACTAATCGACGATGTTGAGCATCCAATATTTTCTTCCGTCACGTGTGCGGTCTTCTACGAAGTCATAAGACCAAACATGGCTTTAGATATTCAGGTCGCAATCTGATGCTGGACCCATCGTTGAGCCACAGTCGGCCCGTTTCAGTTGCTCGGCCGGAGCTTTAAGCCCTTCGCGACGCCAGATCCGCGCGCCCCGCTTCGCCTTCACCCAATAGCGTCTTTGCCGCTACATCGCCATAATCTGCGATAGCCAAAGCGGTCATATTGGATAGCTAGCGATGTGAGAACAACATCAATGGCGTATCATCGGCGGGTCTTGTCGGTTTCATGTGCTGAGGTAATCGATGCTGAACCATTACACGGCATGCAAGCCGCTCCGACACATCGTGCTTGGCAAACACAAGCTCCGCACACGTGCGGAGGAAAGCGGAGCCAAGAAGTTTTCCCTTGCGGCCTCTTTGAGGATTAATTTATCGATCCTCAAATCAGAGACTGCGCGGCGCAGCCGATTGTTCTCGGCCTCAAGCTGTTTCAGCGGCTACACCTGATCGCCCTTCAAGCCGGCAAACTCTGACCTCCATCGGTAATCTCCAACTTCCGTAACACCTATCGATCGAAAAACTTCTGCAACCGGTCGCCCTTGCGCAGTCAGAACTTGAACGTGCCGGAACATAGCAACAATCTCTCCCAGGTTATGTATTTTCTTACCCATTCGCCAGTCCTCCATCGACTCAAAAGCCATACATGAGGGAGGATCACTTTTCAGGGGCAGGAAAGGACCCAATAAAGTAGAAAGTTAAAGCCGCATTATTTTAATACAGATTATGATAAAAGATGCTTTAATTATATTTGCTAATGTAGCTTCAAACACTTGAACTAAATAATATTGCACATTTATTTTTATAATACTTTGCTCAACATTTTTAAGGCTTTATGAGGTAGTAGGGATATAATTTTTGATATTAAAATGAATATGTGTGATTTAAATTTTATGCGTTTAACAACTTTTGATGTTAAATTGGAGCAATGAAAGATATACTCTTTATTCAAATGATGGCGATGATACACATCTGAACTTCTTTTCAACCATTTTGCAAACTCAATTATCGATACTGGTTTACCTAATGAATAAGTCTCCTGGTAGTCATCTCCAACAATATGTGCACAAAGAAATTTATCACTATCAGTTATATATTCAATTTTATCTAGCGGAATTCCAGATTGCTCTAGATAACTATCATCATAAGTCGACCGTAATTCAAACCTTGATCCAGAAGGTTTTATCAATATTGGACATCTATGAGCAATTCTCGATAGAAATGCTGTATCGTCAATTCTCCAATGGATTTGCGATGGATGAACTGTGAAATCTGTTGAATCAAAGAAAGATTTTTGCTCTTGAGTATGGAAACTATTTATTATAGCTTTGATTAAATCTCTTGAGGAAATTGAAAGTGAAGGTTTTTCTAGTTTAAACTCATTTTCATAAAGCCATTTTTCAAAACGTAATTCATCAACTGAGATTGCCGTAGACATTACACAAGTTTGATTTAATTGAATTCTAGTTACCAATTCTAATATTGAACCGTCCGAATAAAAGCTATCTGGATTAGTAATCATCAGCCATGAATTTCTAATTCTCGCGAAATTTATTGCGAAATCATGACAATTTGAAAGTAGCGAATATTTTGAAAATGCATTTTCTTCAGGCTTGATTTCCTCATATTGAATTTTTATAAACTTTTTCAGTTCTTTTATTGATCTATTGCGATCAATTTCTTCACGATCTATTGATGTAGTGATAATGAGCAATGTGCATTCAAGTACTCCAAAAGATCGAGGAATATTATTATTCGATAAAAGAGATTTAACTGTCCAATTTAAAAAACGATTCCGATATCGTTCACCCCAAACTGCTAAAGTTATCACCAAGTTGTTCATAGATAAATTACCTCTTGTATGCTTAGACCTAAAAGTATAGGCTTTCTAACGACTTTAGCATAATTAAATATAGTTTTGAAAATTAAATGCACTAGCTTTTTTAGAATTCAAGAAATGATAAAGAACAGAAATATAGAAAATTGAAAAGTATATCGGCATATTAATATTATTTTCATCAGTAAATGTCTGCTTTCTTTTCGAAAGGGAAACATAGATAGAAGTATTTATAAATCACAATAAATATAGATTAGTTTTCTACGTTATTCACAAATTTACTTAATTTCGAAGCGTTCAGTTAAAAAATTTCCAACATATAACTTGACCTGAGACCCATCTTCCCTCCAATTTTCGGGAGAGTCTTTAGGTTTCAATCTGGCCTTAAGCGGCCTGTTTTTCCAGTGTCATTTTCGTTGCGAACTCGTTGGTCGTGATGTTGCCTAGCGAGGAGTGGGGTCGGTTTCTGTTGTAATCCTCCTTCCAAGTAGCGATAGCGGCGCGGGCTTGAGCAAGCGACGAGAAAAAGGTCTCATTGAGACACTCGTCGCGGAAGCTGCCGTTGAAGCTCTCGACAAATCCGTTCTGAATAGGTTTGCCGGGAGCGATGTAATGCCATTCGACATGGGTCTGCTGGCACCATTTGAGGATGGCCATGCTGGTCATCTCCGTGCCGTTGTCGGAGACAATCGTCTTCGGCTTTGCCCGTCTGGTAATAAGCTCGTCTAACTCGCGGGCGAGTCGGGCACCCGACCGCGATGTGTCCGCGATGAGGCACAGGCATTCGCGGTTGCAGTCATCCACGACGGCCAGAACCCGGAAGCGGCGTCCGTCAGTAAAAGCGTCACTGACAAAATCCAGGCTCCAGCGCTCGTTCGGGTGGGAGGGCAAAGCCAATGGTCTCCTTGTTCCCAAAGCCCTCTTGCGGCCGCCACGCTTGCGCACTGTCAACTTCGCTTCTCGATAAAGCCGCCGAAGCTTCTTGAGGTTCATGGTGATCCCTTGGCGTTCCAGCATCACATGGATACGGCGGGAGCCGAAGCGTCGGCGCTCGGATGCAACCTTCTTCATCGCTTCACGGATGGAGGCATCGTCGGTCCGAACCCTGCGATACCGCATGCTCGACCGGTCAACAGATAATGCCTCGCACGCCCGACGCTGGCTCACACCATGCTCTTGCATGGCATGGGCCACCGCATCCCGCTTGACATCGGGCGTCACCTTTTTTTTTGCATTATGAGGCCGTTAAGTGAACGATCCTGTGAATCGTTCATAGGCCGATTGATCTTTCAAAATGGCATTGTCCAACATGGCTTCAGCCAGAAGCTTCTTCAGCTTGGCGTTCTCGTCCTCGAGTGCCTTCAGCTTGCGTGC
The DNA here is from genome assembly GCA_037131735.1 of Alphaproteobacteria bacterium. Taxonomy (GTDB): domain Bacteria; phylum Pseudomonadota; class Alphaproteobacteria; order Rhizobiales; family Beijerinckiaceae; genus CAIUPE01. The sequence continues at coordinate 241,744 of JBAXQM010000002.1, read as the reverse complement.
ATCGGATACATCCATGCTGCCATATTTTGCCTTGTATTTGTAGAACGTCGCATCGGAGATGCCGTATTTGCGGCAAACATCTGGCGTCTTGGCACCTGCCTCCTGCTCCTTCAAAATCCCGATAATCTGTTCTTCAGTGAACCGTGAGCGCTTCATCGTCCGCCTCCTTTGTGACGGACTCTACCAAAATCTGGGAGAAGTTCAGGGGCTCAGGTCAAGCTGTGAATTATATAACCCGAAGAACAGCTAGCAATATAAAAGTCTATAAGTGAATAAATTTATCTCACGGTAGCAATATAAGATCACTCTCAAATTATAACACAATACGGGACGATTTTGCAATGACAGTGTAACAACTAAAAATTGAATTATCCCACAATCTCCGTTCTTCATGCACGCCAATGATAAAATTTTCTTTATCCATTTTTGTTAACTTGCGGCGTCCATTGCATCTTTGGTAATAGACAAAACTATATTCAATACAAATGATTACTAGCACATAATCAAATTCTAAATTAGATTCGGAGAAATAGCGCTAGCATGCATTATTCTCGCAATAAAAACTGTATTTATCCAAGGTTACTTACAAATCAATATTTCGTATAAAAGCCATTTATAGGCAAATTTCGATCGCAACCACCGTATTAGCTAACCATTAGTTCTTTCTCTTTATTTAAACTTATTATAACATGAAATTTTATGATGACACAAAATTGAATAATAAAAATTAAAAAAAATAGCTTACATAAGCATTTCGTCTACTGATATATTTTTAAACAGCAGGCTATATTTTTCTATTGAAACAAATAAAGCATAAATATGATTTTTTAAAAATACCCTTTTTTAGATATTTAATTCATTTTATTAAAGATTATATGATATTAATTTTTCTAATTTCCTTTAATTCCAATTGCAACGAATAAATAATTCCATCTATTTCTACTTCAGCCGTTGTACCGGGAAAAAAATCATGCGATCGAATCCAACGGATAGTATCATCTAATCTCAAAACCTCGGAGCAATTTTTAAATCGATCCATCTCTGTTTGGTGCCTCGTAAAATATGAACCGCCAACCGATTGTGCATATGGCTGCAAAGCACCTAACTTAATAGCATTCCAATTCTCTAAAAACAAATCAATTAGGGCATTCTGTAATAATTCATGCAATTCACGACCTTTTAAGATATAATTCAATTTCAATTCCTTTTGAATATAAATCCCTGCGTCGTCAATTAAACTGTTCATCTCTAATATACTTACACCAATCGGAGCACCACTTCGTATCGCCCAGGCGGCACAATCATTCCCTCGACAGTGAGGAACTAAGCTTGGATGCAAGTTAACCCTACATCCAGCCATGCTTAACAATTCGATTGGTAACTTATGTGGACTCCATAAATTTAATATCCAACCATATTTTCTTTTATTCGCAATTATCTTGTTAAGGCTATCATCAGAAAATATTAAATAATTAATTTTGTTAGAGGAACAAAATTCAATTAATTCAATTTCTTGCTCATTTGAAATAATTACGAGTTCAATTTTTTCACCGGCTTCAAAAAGGAAACTTAAACAAGATAATCCAACTTTTTTTGCAGCAAAAATTAACATTGTCGTCATTCAACTAACTCTTTTGCTAATTTCATTTTAATATTCTTTTCTAAAAAAAACGAGCTAAATTCCGGATCCAAATTTGCATATTCAAAAAATTTCAAAACCCTCGCTTCATTTGCACAAATAAAGAACCCCTCTAACACACTATTGCCACGAGAAATATCTTCACCCGAAAAGGGGCCCGGTGCCTTTTCGCCGTAAATATGATAGATTGGCTTCGTTGATAATTTACAAACATCTTGAAGCGAAAAATAAGTAACTTTTTTACCCAAACGCGACGTTATAAAAGTTTGCTTTTTCGAAAAATACGTATTGAGATAGCAAACCTGAGCCCTATTCATTAAATCAGATAACTCCTCACACGTCTCAAGCGCGTAATTTGTAACACTTCTATCACATAAAAAGCCAATTGGCTCTTGAAATTGATCCACCGTTTCGTAGAGTTTAATTTTATGATTGGGATATAGATTTCTGGTTGCATCTCTCAATAAATTCGAAAGCTCTATCCCCACATAATTGAAGTTCTCTAAATCTAAATTAAATATATTTTTATTTTTTGAAAATTCATTTACTGCTCTTAGTCCATCAATCATCTCGAAGAGAGAACTACCGATCTCCACAACATCAAGAAGATCTGGGTTTGAAGCAAGAATAAGGTATGAGATTAGATTTTTATCTTTTCTCTCAAGTTTTTCTAGAGATTCTACTCCGGAATTTATAAAGTTTCGTGTTCTTAGAATCTCCTTCAGATAATATGAAAGATGCCACGTATCATAGGCATCCTGGTCCTCAAGACGACGATGAGTAATTTTTGTATTTTTAGATTTATTTTCCGTATAAATTTCAAGAACTGTTTTACCGAACGATTCGCCATAATATGTCTTAACAGCCATTTTGTTAACTCACCTTTCCAATGGGATTTTACACGAGCTTTACCCTTCAATTTTTATAACCCATCTTTTTACCCTTTTCAAGATTTCGTTCTCAATAGAAAAAATTTTTAGGTACTTAAATGCTTGTAATGCTTAGCATATATTTGAATTTCGCCCAATATATTTAATATTGAAAAAAATCAGCATAAACTTGAAAGCCTTGCCCTCTTTGATTGGCGGATTCAACAGGTAGAACTTTATCGGCAGGTTGAACAAGGGGGTGGGCGAGGTGAGAGTTAGCAGATACAATGAAGTGTTGGCATTTTGGAGCAGGCGGATGGCGTAATTTCGGTAGCCAAGCATCAATAGGCGCACGGCATAAATTCGGCTTTAATTTACAAATTGCGCATCAATATGCTTGCTTGAATTTATGCATTCGAGGCTAAACGCGCTTAATAGCGGTAACTGGTTTCTTTGCCAGATGCTTGTCTATTCTAGCTTGCAGAGTATGCTTCTGAAAGAAGTCCATTTTAAAAAATTGAACGGTCATCTTAGCGCAAGCGAATGACTGAAGAAGCGGTCAGGAGACTAGTTGTCTTCGTCGCGTTTCATGCCTGATCTTCGGCCACAGCAAAACTTTCTGTCAATCTAGACCCAAATGGCAGTCGGAGAACGAATGGATTGGACATCTTCAAATCGGAAAGACCAATAATCGCAAGATATGAGCCTTTGGGCTGCGCATTTTTCAACTCCGCAACGTCAAACGGCACGGCTTAGGTTAAAAAATTGTCCATAGGATTTACGGCTTTTGTCATAAAATAGTCCATAGGATTAATGGGGATCAGGGGGCATTCTGCAGATTAAACAACCCAAACACATCACGCTAGAGGAACGCGAAGAGCTGGTTGCTCCAGATGCACCCCAAAAAATGGAAATAAACTTCCTGTCTGATGGACATCACGACAACAAATTCTAGATTTAATGAATGTGCGGAACGATTTCAATTATGAAGTCCTGGAAATCAATTTTGATTCTTTATTACCAGCAAATCGCTTCATTTGAAGCTTGAATTCGATCACCTAATGGCAAAATAAGCCGGTGAGTGAAGGGGGCACAATGGACCGAAATAAGTCTGTCAAAAGCTTCTGGAGTGGGCCAAGACGCACAATATCAAGAACCAGCACATCCAACATTACAAACCGCAGCAGAATGCCTACATCGAGCCTTACAACTAAACAGTCCTGTATGAATAGCTTGATCAATACATGGTCGGAAACATTCTGCGGACGGAACATCATACGATACAATTGATATGGAATTAATTTAAATATCATCCCATCATATTTAACCACGGAATATTGAACGCTAGAAATAAAAATTCGACAGCTTAAGTAGTACCAAGGCCCATCATTAATTACGATAGGATCACATATTTCCGGCAACGGTACCATAAGCCGGAATTGCAAGCGCTATGCGGAATGATGAATGGCTCACCAAGCCGAAGTTTTTCACCAATCTGTGACTGTTTCTTTTACTTATTTGACAAAACGGAAATCTGCTATCGTTAATATCAGCTGAAGCATCGGTAGATCTAATTGAAAGTTGGCCTATCAGTTCAAGAATTAACAAGAAGCTTTTGACAAGTTTACACATTGTAAATTTCCAAAATCAGTGTATAAATTTCTTATATGTAAAAATTATATAATTCGAACTTATCTAGAAAATTTTCATTATTTTTTTTGCCACGTTTAGATTTTCTTTAAATTGAACATCATAATCGTTTAATTGACTGATAATGAATCTCAATTCTTTCGGCAATTTATAAATATGCGCCCGTTCATTTATCTTTTTTACATTGCCTAAATATTTAGCCACTCGTTTTTCAGGGAAGACATTTTCTATTACTCTTAATTTCCAATTTTTTACAAGATAATCACAATCAACAATATTTTCCGCTAAAATTCTATCAATTATTTTTGAGTGGTTATTTAAATATTGGATCGGATCAATTGAATTTCCATAACTGTTCTCAAAACTACGCATACAAGTATATACATTATCATGAAATACAACACCTCCAAGAATTGCTATAAAATGATTTACAAAATAATCCGCTTGCGGTCCTAATGTTTCATCAAATAAGCCTATTTTTAATATCTCCTCCTTTTTCCAAATCGATGAAGATCCAGGTATAAATATCTTTGATAATAAAAAATCCTTTAAAACATCTTTTTTATTTATTAAACCATCGCGCTTCGATGATCCCAAAAATCCTATCCGTTTACTGAAAGACTGATCCACAATCTCTGTTTTGCCAAAAAACCCGGTACATTCAGATATTGATAAAGCTTGAACCGCATCGGAAAAAAAATTCTTACTAATCAAAAAATCATCTGCGGCTAATCCAAAAAAGTATTTACCTATACTCGCTTTGATTCCAATATTTATTGCATTGATCATTCCACAATTATTTTCTAAATTAATTAACTTAACCCTTTTGTCTTGACGTTGTAAGCTCAGAATGACATCTAAACTATCATCAGTTGATCCATCATTAACTATTATAATTTCAAAATCAGAATTAGACTGATTTAGGACGGATATTGTAGATTGTTCTAAAAATTTTCCATGATTATAATTAGGTATGATTACCGATATCATCGTCATTTTATCCCCAAATGTATCTTTTACAAATATTAAATCACGGTGACAGACTAAAGTATTCAGAGTTATCTTTAGATCAGAAAGTATCAGTTTAGTTGCCGTACATTATAGTTATTTATCTTTAATTTTTATTAAATGATTTTTAAAATACATGTATAGTGATCACTATAGCAACAAACAAATGGAAGCAATATAGTTAAACAAAAAATTAAGATTTCCTTGAGTTAATTCCGTTTTAGTTTCTACACATTTTGCAATGATTGCGTGAAAATCAGATAGTTTGAATTTTGTAAGATGAGACAAATTCTGAGAGATCAATAGTTAAATTTTGGAAGATAGAAAATGAAAAAATTTAATTATAAATTTTTTTACTTACTCAGGCATCGTGCTTCGACTCAATTTTCGCTTATAAATCTTTGCATTAATTGCGTCTTCATCAGTTGGCGCCCAATTTGCCCATTCAGTATCCTTTCGTATATATGGACCGTCTATTGTTTCGATATACAAACATAATTTACAATTATAAGTCATAATTGTATGCCAAATCGAAGCATCATAGCGGACAATTTTAGATTTACGATCCAATGTAATTATTCTACTAACATTCCCATCATTATCAAAAAAATAAAGATTAAGCGAACCTTTTAGAATTATATAGGATTTTAATTTGCCATTTTGTCTATGTGGAACAACATACGAATTTGATCTTATACAGATTAACATCTGCTGGAAAATATCAGAATGATCTTTATGAAGGCAAATTCGGGAACGTTTATTAAGTGCAATCTTTGACAATTCAATTAATTCAGAAATTTCAAAATCTGATACTACCTTAGGTAAAATCTCTATTTGATTTGCTTTTTTTGAAGGTTTCATTTCTTATTTGCCGTAAAGCTGAAATAATTGGTTATCCTATCACAAACATAGTCAATTTGGCTATAGCTCATCGTTTCATAAAAAGGTAATGATATCATCTTATCGGCAACTAATTTTGAAGCCGCATACTCTTCATTACTGAAATGCTTAAATGCGTTATGTTTTGGCAACAATATTTTATCTCTAACTCTGGTCTCAATTCCTTGATCGAACAAATATTTTTCCAATTCGTTCCTATTTTCTGATTGAATAGTATAAACAAAATATACGTGACGACCGCCGTCCGGATCAGACGGAGTAAATACATAATTTCTCAATCTTTTATTATAATAATCCGCCAATTTTCTCCGATCTAATATTTTTTTTTCAGAATTTTTCAACTTATTTAATAAAATAGCTGCTTGTATCGTATCTAAGCGCATATTTGAGCTAGGAATTTCACATCTATCTCTGTCTATCATACCCTGGTTTCTAAGTATTAAGATTTTTTTATAGATATTTTCCTCATTTGTTAGAATCACGCCCGCTTCGCCGAAACCACCTAGAATTTTCATAGGATTCATACTAAAACAACTTACTATACCTGTACTACCACATTGAACCTTATCTCTCTTTGCACCAAACGATTGAGATCCATCCTCAATTAAGAAAAGGTTTCTTAATCTACAAATTTCACTGATTTCTCGAATGTCGCACATGCGGCCTGATGAATGAACCGCAATAACAGCTTTGGTCCTATCTGAAATTTTCTGAACAATGCTTTTTGGTGATAAATTTAAATCATACAACACTTCCGCAAACACCGGCTTTGCACCAACCGCTATAACTGCATTTATTACTGCAACCCAACACAAGCAAGGCACGATAACTTCGTCACCGATCCCAATATTCAACGCACGCATTGCGAGTATCAGGGCATCGGTTCCGCTTGAAACGCCTATCGCATACTTTCTATCAACGTAATTAGATATCGCAAATTCAAACTCTCTAACTTCGGGACCAAGAATAAATTTGCCATGGTCAATAACTATTTCAATCGAACGAAGAAGCGATATCTTTTCATCATGACTACTTGGTCTTAAATCCAAGAATGGAACTTTCATTCTTTGCACCCCCTCGCTCACCGAAGAATACTTCATTTGAATCGAAATCCAAATTTAAAAAAAATACATTTAAATTACAAAAATTATTTGGGGGGAAAATTTTAAATCCATTCTTAAAAACATCCTCCGCAATTTTTCTTTGGTAATTTGATAAATTTTTCGGCAATTGTTCTTGTAGCCCCTTATGTTTTTTCTTATAAGCTAACTCGTAATTATATGTAATATTTTCCTCGGTTAGGCAAAAGAGATTGTCATCAAAGTCGACAATTGTAAATTTAATTTCATTTTTAAATAGATGATAAAAATCACTGTCAATCGGACCATAGAACCTTTGATGGGATATATTTAATTTTTCTAGATCTAATAATCCTATATTATAATGAATACCATTAAAGTATATAACATCGCGACAAAACCTAAATATACCAGATGTGCCTGCCCTGATAAATCGATTAGAAATATTTACATTATCCGTTATTCGATTTGACAAATGATAGAATGCATAATTAAACTTATCGATATCGTCTTTGGAAGTGTCTATGTTATTTGAGTTGATAGATCCGTAAAATATTACGTCTTGAAATTCGGAATTATACTTCATAATTAATTTATCGAAAAAACCTTTACTATAATAGGTATCGGAAAACGCAGTAGTATAAAATTGTTGGGTTAATCGCGCATATTCCAACGCAATAGATTGACACAAAGATAAAATGAAGTATTTGAGATTTGTATCGGACTGCGTTAAAGATATAAGACTATTGGGAAGTATAAATAAGATCAAATTGTCTTTCATATCTTCAAATGCGGCCCTATTATTAAGATAATCTTGAAGAGTTGTAAAATATACTACCGAAAAATTTGAAATATTATTTTTGAATATGCTTTTTAACGATGAAAGCGATTTAATTACGTTATCCTGATTCCAAGCTGCCATTGGGAGAATAATTTTCTTTATTCGTTTTTGATCAATTTGCGTATATTTTTTATTCTCTAAATTTATTGATTGAATCTTCAATAATGCAGCCTCATAATATTCAATTAATAAAATGAAAAATAATATCTTTTTATTATTTGGATCAATTGACGCAAGTTTCTGTAAAAACAAAGTTGCTTTTGGCAAATCACTTTTCGCACGAAAGATAGTTTCAATAACATATTTTAATAGATATGCAGAGGATGTTTTAAATTTTTTTTCCTGAAAAAAATGATAAATTATTATTTGTCTTATTAAGAATATTTTTTTCAGCATTTTCATTGCAGCGTTTCCTTTAATTACTTCATTCTTACTAGAGCGCATCAGGATAAAAATACTCTATTTTATCATTTGAAAATAATCTTGAAGTGATTGCCTTTGCCGTCGACGGTTTCATTGGTAAATAAATTGCTTCTCCCTTCTTTATTTCTGAGGGATGCTTGATGGGGATGCCAAATAATTTTTTTCCGATTTTATTTTCATCTTCGTCTATAAAAAATTTAACTTGATTGTTGAGTACATTCACCATCCAGGCAGCACCAATTGTTGTCCCGAAAATCCCTAATTCACAATTATGTCTATTTGTTATTTCTTTTGTCTGCGAAATTATTTTATTTAACCATTCAATATTTGCGACGATATCGTACTCTTCAACAAAGGATCCATTTATATTCATATTTTTAAGGATAGATGAATCGACAGTTTTTTTCCTAGCTATGATTGTAATCTCTTTTGGGCATATGTCAGTTGAGATGTACAAAATTTCACAACCCGAATCACCCACTAATTTAGCCAGTTGCTTTGGTGTAAAATGATTTAAGTGATCCGCTATAATTATATCAAACGGAGATCTCAGTATATTTGGTACCTGTATTAATAATAACCCATGTTGATCAAGCAAATTTACACTATTATTTAAGAATTCAAATGGATTGGATATATGCTCGAGCGTATGGATCATTGTTACTATATTGAAATTAATCCCATTTGCTGGAAATTCTAAAAATAAGTTTTTAAAATTTGAAATTTTTGACAATTTGTCAAAATTTCTATTCGAAATTTCAAGTCCATAAAGATCCCAAGATGGAAAATATTTAGAAAAGCAGGACAAGGTTGGTCCATCACCACACCCAATATCAATGAGACGTCCAACTGAATCCATTTTTATCTTATCCATAAGGTAATTTATGATCAATTCCGATCTTGTTTTTGAAATACCTTCTTCTGAAAATATTTTCTGCTCAATCCCATCAGATATCAAATACATTTCATAATTTTCATAAATAGATTTGATTTCGTCTCTCAATCTATTGGTCAACGGTTTAGAAACAGTCAAACAACTTTCACAATAGGCGAGACTGCCACCAGAGCGAAATGGTTTGCAATCAGAAGAAACCCTAGGTAAATTTAGGTATCGATCAACTAAAATGAGATTACCTCCACAAATCGAACACTTCATTTAATTATCTCTCAAGTTGACAGAAGATTTGAGTTTATCTGAAACGATCTCTATTGCTTGCCGAATATCAGTTAGTTGAAAATTATATTCAGCGAGTTTGTTGGTTGGAGTCATTGACGTATTTAAGGGACGATCTGACATGAATGGCAAATCTCTTAAATTTATTTTTTTTAATAAATTTTCATTGACTCCCAAAATTTCTCTTATGATTTGTGCTATCTGATATCTGGAAAATGATGCTTTAGAACAGATATTAAAAAGACCATTTAATTCTTGGCTATTAAAAAATAAAATTATTTTTGGGATATCATGAACACATATTGTTGAAAAGACCTGATCATAGGCAGCACTATATATTTCATTGAAATATAAGGTATTTGCTATTTCTGAAATTAAACATTTTTTTTCTGGTTTAGTGCCAAAAACTTTCCCTAATCTAATAATAAGATAATTATTTGTAATCTTAGGTATTAACTCCTCTAATAATTGTTTTCCTTTTCCATATACCGTTTTTGCGTTTTTTAGACTGTCATCACCGTAGTTCCCTGTATATCCATCGAATACATAATCTGACGAAAAATAGATAATTTTTTTATTTAGTCCTACAAAAAATTTCAATGTATCTATCGCATTTGTGACATTGATCAAATTAGCTTCATTTACATTCATTTCACACCAACGAACATTAGTTTTTGCTGCTAAAAAAATAACGCAGTCATATTGATCTCTAATGCTAGTTAATATTTGAAAATTTGGTTGGGATAATGAAAATGTTATTGTTTGTTCAGAGCCATTTTTACTTGTCGCAATAAAAGGAATATTATTTAATTTAAAAAATTGGCAGAATTCTTGGCCAATAAAACCTTCGCTTCCTAAAACTAGCATTCTTTCATACATTGCTTTTGAGCCTACCGCTTAAGGGAGTTTATTGGTATCAAACAGTTTAAATAATTTCAATATTTAAATTCTAATTGAAACCCTCCCCCTATATGATCAGTGGAGTCAACTCGTGGAACTTTATCGACAGGGTGAACAAATGGTGGAATGGGCAACGTGGAAGTCAGCAGATATAATGAAATTGGTATTGTGGAGCAGACAGTTGGGGGCGTTTCGGTTGCCAAGTTTTAACATGCACACGGCATAGATTCGGCCTCGTTTTAGAAATAGCGCTTCAATGTGTTTTCGTGGACGCATCAATGCTTTTGAGGCTGAAGGCACTTAATGGCGGCAACCGGCTTCTCGAGAAGATGCTTGCCTATTTCGGCTTGCAGATTATGCTTCTCAAAGAAATCCTTTTTATAAAAATAGAATGGTCATCTGAAGGCAAGGAAATGGCCGAAAGAGTAGGCAGGAGACTAGGTGTCTGGATCACGTTTACATTCCTGCTCTTCGGCCGCAACGAAACTATCTGCAATTATATGCCCAATTTGCAGTTGAAGAACGAATGGATTTGAGATCTTTAAATCGGATAGATCAATACTCATAAGACATGGGCCTTTGGGCTGTGCTTTTTTCATCTTCGCAACGTCGAGATGTACAGCTCGGGACATAAAAGAGTCCAATTGGACGTCATATTATTTATTATAATTTGATTGTTAATAACAAATCCACTTATAATTGAAAAAAACTACTGCTAATGAGCTTATATATAAAAATTTTTAAAAAAAGACGCTCTTTGATGAACTTGCAAAATTATATGATCTATTGCGATCCAAACAGCTAATATACTCAGCAAAGCATCAATTCCTATTATACGGTTTGTGAGTTTAAGCAGGCCTTAGCGGACAACAATCGGACTTTTAGATAGATGGATTTATATTATAGCTCCCTAAAATTAACTATAGGGAGCTAAGACATTATCTATAAGATTCTCAATATTGTTTAGACTTCTCCAATTCTTTGCTACGATTTGAAATTTATATTTATTTATTTCATAATTCTCTATAATTTCCTTAATATTAGAAACTATTTCGCTACTTTTATCAGAATATGAATGGTTATTTTTTCTGCATTTTAAATCAAAACTCATCAGTTGTTTTCCCATCCACGTATCAAAAGGGGCAACAATAATTTTTCCACGTGATAAAGCTTCCGCAAATACACCAGATGATTGGGACCGATATGGAAATCCTACATATGGTAGTAAAATTATGTCAGAGCTTTCTATAAAATCATAGTAATCACAAGCGTTTAGCGATGCATCAATTATTTGTGCATTAAGTTCTTTTAATTTTTCAATGGTAACCAGCCCTCTGTAATCTAATTTATTTAAGGGCCCAGTTTGAATAAAAAATCTTATTTTATTACAGGAAATATATTGATTTAAATTTTTAATTATTGTCGGCAATAAATAAAAGCCCTTATCGCGGCGGGCTTGACCAACAAAGGATATTATAATTGTACTATCATTGTCATTTTGTTTTTGCTCCAAATTTGGATTTTCATTTACTTTCCAAAAATCTGGTATCGGCGCCAAATGTATACTTGGAGCGCCAAGCTTTCTATACTCACTGATGAGCTCTTCTGTATCTGCCAGGATAATTAATCTATTTAAATTATGCGCCTCTTTGCAGAGATCAAATGCTTCGCGATATTGTTTTGTATAAATATATCCAGACCAATTTTTTAAACGAGACGTGAAATGCAAGACTAAAACAATTTTAGGACATTTTGATAAATCTTGATCTTGGAACCATAAAGCAAGTCCGAGAAATTGACCTGGTCTTAAAGAATTTATAAATATAATGTCTTTTTCATTTGATTTAGTATACTCCATGAAACTCTTAAAGTTTTCTTTGAACGTCTCTGCATCATCGTATTTTTGGGGATTGAAAATTGACTTTAGATATTTGGTTATTGAATAGCGGATTTTGTGTTTGACTGGCTTCAAAGCGGATTTTGAAAATACTCCCCTAACGCCATGCTGCCGTATTTCAATATTGCATAATTCATTGCCGATGATCTGCGCTTCGATATTTCGACGCCTCAATGCGTGTCTTACACATTCCAGGTAATTGTAGCAGTGCCCTGAATAATCGATCAAGAAAGGGTCTAACAAATAAACAGTCATCTGCGTATCAATTCATTTCTTTGGCTTGTTTATCATTCTTAGGCCCGGCCCATTTTCTGGCGTACCTAAGAATTCGACGCCGGCGGCCTCGAATGCAGCCTTAATATCCATCAATGTTTGTGTTCGGCTGGGCGGCACTCCATCCGATTGTTCCAGCCTTTGGATCGTAAAACGGTTTGAACCGGTCCGCTCGGCTAATTTTGCCGCAGACCACCCCAGCAAGCCCCGCGCTGCCCGAATTTGAGATCCTGTAATCATCAAAAAATGCTATTGACATCTCTATTGCTTCTCCTAATATCACATTATGTGATAAAAATAGCTCATTAAATTAGGAGATTATCAAATGGTTGAGGCGTACCCTTGGTGGCGACAAGCCCTTTTAGGGAAATTTGGTCCTGTTCATGAGAATGATCCTCAGTGTGGGTATTACCGGATGAGACAGGGCCGGGGTGGCCCGTGGTTGCCGGTTGCCATCTGGAGGGAGGTAGCCGGCGAGAGTGAGATTACCGGAATTTCGGATTCGGGGAAGCTTGTTTGTCTGGTTGATGGTAAAGAGCGTGATGCTTACGAGATATGGACCTGGGTGTGCCGGTATCCAGTTCCTTATGAGACCTATGTGGCTGTAGCTGAACAGGGACAGGCTTGGCCTGAGGACTTGCCTGATTTGAAGAAGGTTAGACCTGTCTCAGCCTCAGCTTCTTTCGAACGTCCCTCATCTTCGGATGATCAGGCTGGCCGGGCTTCTGTTTCTAAATCTCCTGAAGCCCCTACTTATTCGCCAGCCCTCGGCCACAACAGCGACGGCGTAAGCGAGGCAGAGGGTTTCTTGGAAGAGATTAAGGCTTTGGCTCAGTCCTGTGACGAATGGTTGTCCGAGGTTCCGGAGATTTGTTCTCAAGTACTGGCTGATAAGGCTGCCAATTATGTGGAGCGCTTTGGCAATCTTGAGAATAGGGCTGAAGAGGCAAGAACCATCGAGAAGAAGCCTATTCTTGATCAAGGCCGTTCCATTGACGGCAAATGGAAGCCAGTCATCTCAAAGGCTTCAGAGACCAAGGTTAAGCTCAAGAAGCTGATTGAGCCCTATCTGATTGCTGAACTTAAACGCCAAAAAGAGCTTGGTCTTGATGGTGAACCGCCAAGAGCGGGAACTATGGGGAGGCGGATTGGCTTGAGATCCAGAATGGTGCTTAAGGTCATCTCTCCATCAGATCTTCAGACCCATTACAAAGCTGATCCAAGGCTCTGGGCAGACAAATCCATATCTGAAGCTATCACCAAGCTTGCCGAGATTGATCTTGCTGCCAACAAGCCCATCCCGGGGGCCACGCTCATCGAAGAGCTCACAGCGACTTGAGGAGCAATAAAAAATATCCGCTTCTCGTGTGTCACTCAAATTAAACACTCAACTAGACGTCTAATCTAACCACCCCATTCATTCTCATCACTTACACAGGGAGCCAGACCATGCTTGGCCTCAACGGCAGTGCTTTACCTAAAAGCAGGATCAGTAACTCTGAAGACCATGAACACGAATTAGATCTTCAGGAACAGTTAGATGGTACAGAGCCGTCAGCTCAGATCAAACGATCTACTCGCACCAATCTGTCGGGCGCTCGCAATTTAGTAAGACAGCCGAACTCTCATCGAGGCACCAAGCCGCTTCTTCCAAGGTCCCTGAAAGAAGCGCTACAGCTGGCCTCGCTGCTGTCCAAGTCCAAACTGATCCCCAAGGGCTTTGAGAACCCTGAAGCCTGTCTCGTCGGCATCCTCTACGGGATGGAGGTTGGTCTCTCCCCCATTGCTGCTCTCCAGCGCATGGCCATCATTGATGGGCGTCCCACCATCTGGGGCGATGCCGCCCTCGCTCTCGTTGAAGCCAGTGGTCTTCTCGTAAAAATCGAGGAGCGAATTGAGAGTGATCAAGCACAAGCAAAGACCGCTACCTGTCAGGTTCTAAGATCAGGAAGATCTGAGCCGATCACTAGAAGCTTCTCGATCGAAGACGCTAAGCGTGCAGGTCTTTGGCAAAAGCCAGGCCCCTGGAGTGATTATCCCGATCGCATGCTTATGATGCGCGCAAGAGCTTTTGCGCTCAGAGACGCTTTTCCAGACGTCCTTATGGGACTTTACTTGAGAGAAGAATTTGAGGGGACGGGCAGCCGAAGTCTGAATAGTTATGGGGAAGAGAAACAATCTGATTGGGAGGAGAATGCTGCAGCTCAAACAGCTGTCTCCAATGACTATGGAATGAACAATTCAAAGTTCAACGGTTCTACAAAAGCTCAAACGGCTTCAGGGCAAGAAGATCGCGGGCAAAGCTCGCACCCGTATAACCCTTTTGAGCCAAATGCTCATAAGCAAGCACAACCAACATCAACCCAATCATCAATCCGGCGAGCACCGCCGCCACCGTCGCCAATGGTGATCGCTGCGCTTATCTCAACTGCAGAAGCGGACACCAATCTCATCGGAAAAGGTTATGCCTCAGCTGATCCGCAACAATCCGCGAACCCTTCGGAACCTGAGACAGACTCATTCCTGAACCCATCGGATACCCTCGAGCTCTTTGATAGTGCTTTGGCTTGCGCTCAAGACACAGAAACGCTCGAAGAGATCAGAGAAGAGTTCAACGAGCGGCTTGATCGACTGGATACGGAAGGCCTCCAAGAGGCAGGCCGGATCTTCTTAAGACATGAGAAGCGGATCAGGGTGGCAGAAGGCGTCTTCACTAATAACGGCAAGCAACCAGATGAACCATTAGAAAATGAAGATGAGGACTCATCTGAAGAGATTACAGGCCGCACTGCAAAGGAATCGCTGAGCCCTCATAGGACAAGGCGTCGATTTTCCATCCGTCCTCGGAAAGGATTGACCCTCGCAGAACTCAATGCCCGAAGGAAAATCGATCTCCTTAAATACTTGCCCCAAGCCAACCCCCAAAAGGACGAGGCCGATGAGTAAAGGGAAACACTTAAAAAGCGAAGTGACCGAAGAACCACCAGAAGACACTATAAAACGATCAACACGACGGCAATTCTTCTCAACCTCTTTTAGGCTGAACCTCTTTCTCAAAAGAAAAGGAACTTGCGCAAGCTGTTACATAAAGATCGACGCCGGCAAAGCCTGGGACATTGATCACATTCTGCCCCTCGCACTTGGCGGTACAAACGAACCCGAAAACCTTCAAATCCTCTGCAAGCCCTGCCACCAATCAAAGACTTCCCAATCCGACATCCCTCGCATCGCCAAAACCAAGCGCCTCAAAGCCCGCCATCTCGGCGCAAGATCTCCCTCAACCCGTCCCTTACCCGGAAGCCGTCGCTCTCTTTGGAAGCGGAAGCTCGATGAGAGCGTGGTGCAGCGATTAATCACCACTCAAAAAATATTCAATTTAAGAGCCTTTAAAGACGGCTCTCAGCCATTCGTTTTATATAATCATCGAGATAAAGCTCTCTCAATTTCCTCAATATCAATAATAAAATCTTCGCGATTATCCCCTTCCGATCCAATAATCGGCTGGTACTCCAAGCCCATCTGTGCAGCGATGTTTAGATAATGCTTTGGCCGCAGATTGGAGGGAAACAATTCAATAACCCGCGCAGTCTTTGCCCAGATGAGATTAGTTAGTGATGCGCCATGTACCGACATAATGATTTCAGCGTTTCGAAACAAAGCGATCTGCTCTAACGGATTACCAAATCTTAATTCAACAGTCTTAAATCCATATCTCTCAAGAACATCCCGCAACTCAATTTCATTTGTTATGCGGCGTCTTTGTGCCTTTGACCGGGTTACAAAAACTCGGGATGGCGGTTTAGATGCAGATAAGTATTTATCCGCCAGATTTCCTATTGCGCGCATTTCATCAGGATAGGCAAAAGCTGCACCCGAATCGCGTGGCTCAGACCCCCCAAAGAGTAATACTCCACCCTTCAAACGATCAAATTTGCCAATAGGATGAATTGATGTCGAAATTCCAAGATCATTCAACAATTGACCAAACAATTCCACCATTGGAAAATGGCGTTGCATGACAAAAGTGATATGGCCGTATCGATGAGGCTCCCGCATAATGGCACAAATCGGTGGCAGGAGATAATCAACCATTAAATGAAAATAGTTTTCAATGTTCGGAATAAAGATAATCGTACCGGAAATGTTTCGAGTACGAAAAAAAGGTAGTGGATATGAATCTGTCAACGAAAGTCTTGCCAGGGGGATATAACTTAAAGCCAAACCGCTAGAGGCAATGATTGGCGCCTTAATGTGACCATGAATTTCATAATCTTTAGTTGCGAGAATAGAGATCGGAATAATTTCAGGCGCAAATTCCTCTCGGAATGCGACATCGTCGGCCAAAGCCAGTTTAACAAAACTCTCTTTATATTTTGGCTCATGCCAACGAGTGTTGCGGCTGAAAATTTCAACGCCCGCAATATTTGTTGGGTGGATGATTTTGCTATGATAGCGCAGAAGCCGCGTAAACACAGGCGCGCGACTTTCAAGATATTCAAGAACCAACGCAATTGCACGTTGCAATATGGGACGCTTCTTGGGCATTTTTCTCTGAAAGACGAATATATTTACAAATTGGGACCGATTCTATAACACATTTTCAAGAGAAAAACTGGGTCAAGCAGGTAAAATATGCCAAAGAGCGCGTCATTGCCAATTATCGGGCCATTTTCGAGCGCAGAGGCCATCCAAATCGAGATTGAAAAAGATCGTGTTTCTTCCAATCATCGGCCTGCTGTTCTTGCGCTTGCGCGTGGCTTTTCAACCCGGCAACTCAAGCCCTTTATCTTATCTCTGAGGCAGTTCAATAAAGACTGTGAAATCGTCATTTTTTGTGAAAATTTATCGCAAGAAACATGTTCATTTTTAACCCAAAATAATGTGTCTCTCGTTCCCTTCAGAGCGAGTGACTATGGGCTTGAATTCAATATTCATAACTCTCGCCACTTTGCGATATTAGATTGGTTGTTGCATCGGTTGAAGGACAATCGTTTACCTGGGCAACTCATGCTGACCGACATTCGGGATGTTGTATTTCAGTCAGATCCCTTTAGCCAGAAAATTGAGGCCATTGAATTTTTTCTTGAACACAACACCCCGAGTATTGGGCGCTGCGTTGCCAATTCCTCTTGGATTAAGCGTTGCTTTGGTGATGATGAATTAAATAGACTTTTTGAGAAAACGATCAGCTGTTCAGGAACAATTTTTTCTACGGGGGTCGATGCGATTAAATATCTCATGTTGATGCAGAAATTCCTTTTATCGTTCAGCGATGAGACGAAGCGCACAATATGCGATCAGGGTATTCATAATTATATTCTCTATAATTCCTTACTACCAAATATAATTACGAGAAAAAATGGAGATCGCGTATTGACCGTTGGCTATGTACCAACTGACGAGATGTATATAACAAACACAAATATCTTTTATGGATCGGAGCTTTTAAAGCCTGCCGTTATACATCAATGGGACAGAAACCCTGTTGCCCATCAAATGGTTCTGCGCCTTTATCAAGCTGAACCAGGTCTTATGGAATTTCTCTATCTTACATATAGAAAAAATACGAGAAAGAAATTTACCTTGAACAATCTCAGACGTTTGCTGAAAAACTATTTAAGTAGAAACTAAGCTGATATGGTTTTGCGATAGTTTTGAACAAAATTTATAACATCTTCGATTGGAGCATTAAAATTATCGTTCCCAGACGTTACGGATCCCGATAGCAGATTGTATTTTAAATCATGTTGGGACGCCATGTGCAGGAAGAGTTTATGTCTTCGATTGAGTGAAAACAGCTCCAAAATATGTTGCCCCGAACTCGACCAGATCAGATTTGATAATGCTGCTCCATGGGGCGTAATGATGAGTTTTGCTTTTCTAAAAATTGCGATTTGCTCCAAGTAATTATTAAACGTGAATTCATAACTTGGTATGCCAATTGACGCCAAGCGATCGACTAATTCTTTTTGATTTAATACGTTTCGGCGTGGTGTGTGTGATCTTGCAATATAACAAATCTCTGGAACCTGGATATCTCGAATCTTATTGTCGACGAACCTCTGAATTACAGACATTTCTTCGGCATTGGCATAATTGAGATCGGAGTCAGCTGCAAAGGCACGCGCGCAAATAAGGCGTTCAACTTCGATCCGGTCGATAGCACTGACAACCACTATATCCGTTTGAAACCCTATCGAGTTTAGATGTTCTGATAGAAGCGTTAAAGCGGGATAGTTAACCTGAGTTACAAAAGTTATCTTTTTTTTGAACAAATCAGGGCGCCGCGTAATAGCGCAAACCGACGGAACAATATTTTCCATTAAAAGATGAAAAACATTTTTTAGCCTCGGAACAAAGATAACATCTCCCACTATCCTTGTCGTCTTGTAAAACGGGAGCGGGTAAACATCACCCCAAGCGACCCGTCCCGGATATCGTCCATTGCGAAATTCAAAATCGAATGCGCGGCCATTGTCGCTCCGCAACGGAACCTTAATGTGACCATGAATGATTGCGTTTTCAACGAAAGCAAGATGAAGGGGAATTTTCATCTTGTTTAATCGCTCATAATCGAATTCGGGAATGAGCCCACAAAGATGGTTTAGGCTTTGAACAAAGGCGTCTTCAAACAACTTGTTTGGACGAAGAATCGTCTCTGCGAAATCGTCCGGGCCCAAGACGTCAATATGGCTATGATACCGCAGAGCCGTACTAATTTTAGGAAAATTATCCTCAATTCGAATAAAGAGGTCCTCGAGCAAGATTTTAGGTGAAAATTGACGCCCAAGCCGACGGTACCAAGGCTTTCGATTGTTTTTATTCATCGGCCCCAACTGGAGAAAGCAGCGTTAAACGTAAGATATTCGATATATTATGAGTGATTAACGGCTCATAGATATCGCTGCAATTGAAATTCATTCGCGCCTACCCTATTCATCGCGGTGGCTGAAATTTTAAGGATCAAGACCGTGTCAAAATGGTATCAAGGAAAGCGCGTTCTCGTCACCGGTGGCGCCGGATTTCTAGGGTCGCATTTGTGCGAAAAGCTGCTTAACCTCGGCGCTGAGGTCTTGTGCGTCGATAACTATTTCACGGGACGCCGGTCCAATATCGCCCATCTGATCGATAATCCTTATTTCGAGGCGATGCGCCATGACATTACCTTCCCGCTTTATGTGGAAGTCGACGCGATTTTTAATTTCGCCTGCCCCGCATCGCCGGTCCACTACCAACATGACCCTGTCGCCACAACCAAAGTATCGGTGAATGGCGCGATCAACATGCTGGGCCTCGCGAAGCGTTTGAACGCCCGCATTCTTCAAGCCTCGACGAGCGAGGTTTATGGCGATCCGGCGATTCACCCGCAGACGGAAGACTATTGGGGTAATGTTAATCCCATCGGACCGCGTGCCTGCTATGACGAAGGCAAGAGATGTGCGGAGACGCTGTTCTTCGATTATCGCCGGCAACATAATCTCTCCATCAAAGTCATGCGGATCTTCAACACCTATGGTCCGCGTATGATGGCCAATGATGGACGCGTCGTTTCTAATTTCATCGTTCAAGCACTAAAAGGCGATCCCATCACCATCTATGGCGAAGGTCAGCAAACGCGCTCATTTTGCTATGTCGATGATTTGATCGACGGCGCGTTGAGGCTCATGGCTTCACCAGAAGACGTCACAGGGCCGATCAATGTCGGTAACCCAAAAGAATTCACGATGATCGAATTGGCCGAGGCCGTCATCCGGCTTACGGGCTCGAAGTCAAAACTTGTTCACATGCCGCTCCCACAAGATGATCCAAAGCAACGTCAGCCCAATATCGATAAAGCGCGATCTGTTTTGGTTTGGGAACCATCGATTGCTCTTGAGGACGGGTTAAAGAAAACAATCTCCTATTTCGCCGGTTCTCTGACCCACTAAACATTGTCATGCGTGGAATTTGCCGATGAGTGCGCCGCAAACTGTCATCTGCATGCGTTGGGGGGGATGGCCCGTTGAGGACGTGAATGTCCTCTACCGCAATGTGATGCGTCATACAGCGCGCCCCACGCGTTTCATCGCACTCACTGATGATCCCCAAGGTATGGATGACGGGATCGAAACGCGCGCCCTCCCCTCAATTCCTTTCTGGAATGCAGAAGGCATGTATGGGGGGCAAGGCTGGCGGAAGCTTGCTCTATGGGCGGCGGATATCGGGATCGAAGGTGAAGTCCTTTATCTTGATCTCGATGTTGTGGTCACCGGTTCAATCGATGTGTTTTTTGATTTCCACCCTGGTGAATTTTGTATCATCAGAAATTGGACTGAAAAATTCACCAAGATCGGCAATTCATCGATCATGAAATTTGTTGCCGGAAGCGCGTCCTATATTGTCGATGAATTTGCAAAAGATCCTGTCGCTCAGTCTCATAAATTCGGCAATGAACAAATCTTTGTGACAAAAAATCATCGCGGACCCATCAATTTTTGGCCTAGCCAATGGTGCCCCAGTTTCAAAAAGACACTCATTCCCTTTTGGCCGCTCCGGCTTTGGAAAGAGACGCCCCTTCCTGCTGATGCGCATATGGTTGTCTTCACTGGCGCACCGCGCCCACGCGATGCGTTAGAAGGCCGCAGGCCCACCCGCCGTTGGCGCAGCAAACTTACGCATAAGATAAAGCCTGTGACTTGGCTTCGCGGCATGGGCTGGGATTGAACGTGATCAATACACTGCACTTTAAAATACAATGAAAAATCCGCGATTTTATTTCATTGAATATGGGTCACAGGAAACGATCCTGTCCGAACTCCATTACAGCCTCGCTACACTTCAGGCCGAAGGTGTCAATGCCGAATCAATTTCAATCGCAACCGATTCACCATCGCGATATTCTTCAACGAATTATGATATCATCGACATCTCAGAAAAGATTCCCGCCTATCGAGGCGAGATAAATTATGGTCATCGAATAAAGCCCTCGGTTATCATTGACGCCTTGCGATCACGTAATGAACCTCTCGTTCTCCTGGATACGGATACTTATTTCAAACCTGGATTTCTTACGGAAATCGAAAACGCCTTGAAACAGGGCGTTGGTATGAATTTCTTTATTCGCCGAGATCCCTATCGCGGGTTTGGGCCCTTTTCGATGACGCTGCCAAGCGGAATTCATTACAGCTATGGTCCACGTTGGTCGCTCATGTATAATTCAGGCGTTCTGGCCGTTACGCCAGAACATATGCCGATTATCGAGGACTCATTGGCTTTGATCGATGGACTTTACAAGGCGGGTCTTACCAGTCTTGATATCGACCAATTTGCCGCAACCGAAACATTTCGATTACACGGCATAAGAATTACGCCTGTCTTTCAAAACATTCATCACTATCATTCGCGCTGGACCAGAAAATATATTCTCTGGCGATTAAGCCGCGGGCCGAAGCTTGATTTTAGTATTCCGCGTATCCGCCGCCCTGACATAGCCGTGAATAAAACAATCGTGAGAATTTTTAAGGGATGGCAGAGCGTTATGAAGTTGTGGGGAGCTAAAGTGTAGTTCATCTTTTTTCACTCGCTCTCGACGTAAGGCTGACTATAGATATTCTTTGTTCTTGTTTTGTAGCGTAAAAGGGTTGTCAGTTGCTCCTCAAATCACGTGCTTTATCTATTATAAAGTCAAAAATATACGGCATTACAATTCCTTTGTTAAAAGGACAGAGATTAAAACATCTTATTCTGATTTTAACAGTGCCGCTTTTAGTTTTTATCGGATTTAAATTCTTCAACAGCCCATCAAACAAAATAAATAGTGATACATCTTTTGGCTTGAATGCGTTCCAGTCTAAATCATTCGAGACAAATAATTTCAGATTCGTCATTTCAAAGGCGTCATGGGCAAGTCTCCATAAGCCCGGCGGAGTGGTTAAGACTGCCAATAAGTATGAATTCTACGAACAGGAGGATCTATCCGATCTGTTTCGCCGCTTTGGAATTGAAAATACGATACTCGATGCTTCACCAGATCCTAAAGAAGAGATGAAGAGGCTCTTCAAATATAATGATGATTACTTTGTGCTCGCGGTATTGAGGAAAAAAACCACCAATTGCCGGGAATTATCATTTATCAATTTGAGTAAAGGCATCGAAATATTTCGGGGGACCTGTATTCCCTGGACAAATGAACTGGACTTCAATGGCAGTGGAGG
Source organism: Alphaproteobacteria bacterium (assembly GCA_037131735.1). Taxonomy (GTDB): domain Bacteria; phylum Pseudomonadota; class Alphaproteobacteria; order Rhizobiales; family Beijerinckiaceae; genus CAIUPE01. The sequence goes on along the minus strand of JBAXQM010000002.1, from coordinate 218,898 downwards.
TGGACATACGGAATGGAACAACGGCATACTTCTTGGGATTGGTACGCCGACAACCGACTATGATAATACTTCCAATTTAGCCCAAGATGATTCATCGCTTTACGGGAAAATAATTTATCTTTCGTCAGACGATCTAACTCGCTCCTTATCGTCAGAGCAATTACAAGAACGCGTCTTTGCAAAAGGTCTCCGCAATCCGCAAGGGCTCTTCAAACTCGGAAACACCATTTACGAAGTAGAGCACGGCCCGAAAGGTGGAGATGAACTCAACATTATTGAAAGGAATGCCAATTATGGTTGGCCCCTTTTTTCATTCGGGGCTAAATATGCCACAGGCATTCCCTATACAAATCACAAGAGTGCCGTTGATTTTAAAATTCCTATTTATTCTTGGTTACCGTCAATCGGCGTGAGCAATCTTACGCGCTGCCCCTCGGTTATTGCAGATCAATATAAGGAATTCGACTGTCTTCTCGTCAGCTCTTTAAGAGCTGAGTCGATGTTTATTGTTATAATAGAGCGTGAACTTCAACGCGTGATTAGCGTTGAACAGGTGAATATGGGGATGCGAATAAGAGATTTTTATCGATTTGATGATGATTTGCTATTTAGCACAGATGGTTTTCCGGTATTCAAGCTTTCAGTTGAGAAGATTTGGTAGTCGGGAATTATTCCCTTAATCCCTCGTGTATAGAGCAGTTAGAGTCCCATGAGTTTAGTACGAAAAAGAAAATCCAATTTTATTGAAGCGCTTAAAAATTGGGCCGCCCTGCAGTTTGACCAAGTAAGAGAGTATTTTTTTTATTTTCTGTTTTCGAAAAAAAGTGGGAAACAGAATAGAGCTCTTCGGTCAGCATCAAAAAATGGTCTTATCAATACCATTCGATTTCTGGCATCGAGGGGGATTAAGATTGATGTTGTTTATGACATTGGCGCTCGGCATGGTGAGTGGACCCGAAAACTCAGAAGATATTTGCCAAAATCGAAATTTTTTCTCTTCGAAGCCAATGAGACGTGCCGGACTATCATTCAAGAATCAGGCAACGGGTATCACATCGGCATTCTTTCCGACACGGATGGAGAAATTGAATTTTATTCAAATAACTCAAGCGGCGATTCAATATATAAAGAACTGACGACGCATTACGAGGCGATTAAGCCCAAACTTGTTGCGTGCCGCAAACTCGACTCGCTCCTGCAAGAGAAAAATTTTCCAAAGCCCGACTTTATCAAAATTGATACGCAGGGCTCTGAGCTCGATATTCTCAACGGCGGCCGTGCCTCTATTGCGCGAACCAGTCTCATTTTGTTGGAATGTCCGATTTTAAAGTATAATCAAGGCGCGCCGACCATCAATGACTATATTGAAAGACTCGACGGGTTTGGCTTCTCACCTTGTGAAATTTGCGACGTTCACTATGCGGATGGAATAATATTCCAACTTGATTTGCTCTTCATTCGAAAAGATCTGAGCTCTCATTTGCAAAATAGAAAAGAGAAAATTAAACCTGCCTTCAAGATTTGAATTGGTTGAGGGTCTCAAAGTCCATCATTTTGTTGAAATTTCTTATTTTTCGACGGCTGATAAAGCGTCAATATAAGGCTTATATTTTTCGCCAATCTTCTTTAGCGCGTTGATGAGTTTTTCCTTCTTCTCCGGTGGCAAATCGGGCTCATCGGCAACGCGATAAAGTTGCTCTTCGACTTTACCCCAAAAGGCGGGGCCCGCCTGAAAATTTGCGTTAAGCCAAAAAACCATCAATAGAAAAACAGAAAAAAACGCACCCGCGACAATAAGTGTTTTCAAGAAAAACAATTGAATGGGGGAGTAAGAAGACTTGTCATTGCTCTGCATGTCTCAAGCTCTCAATTTGTTCTGATTATGTGACACGTGAAGACTAATCATCCCCACTAGAAGACTGACCAACAAAATCGGGAATGAAATGATTCCCGCCCGTGTTTCGATCCATTCTGCGCGGTTACCCATGAGATTTGTCCCAAGGTCAAATGCAAAATGGAAGACTGAAAGATAAATCGCCATTGGAATCATAAGAAATGACAGTCGATCAGATGAGTTCTGACCCACCAATGGCAGGGCGGCCACAAGGAAAAGCCACGGCATAAAGAATTGCTGATGACCAACTTTATAAATCATCAATATGGCGAGATAACCGAGAACCGCGCTCTCGAGCCAATTCCAACGTCGTACGAAAGCCAAGAGCCAAACAATGCCGGCGCCCGCCAAGACAAATAACGCATTGTAGCGCGCCATGAAATTTGTGACGGGCGTGTCCCACCCCAAACGGGGAATATCCGCAAAAATCGACATGAGCGATGCGCCACGTTCGGCACCATTCGCAATGGCTCTGAATAATCCAGGGCCCCAAACCAGATAGGATGCACCAATGCCAACAGCAAACACGATTGATCCGGCAATGATAAGTGACCACGAAATCTTACTCGGCTTACCTTGCTCGTACTCGAGAGCGAAGAAGGGCAGCAAGAGGATTGGGTAAAACTTCATCAAGGCCGCAAGGCCGATCAAGACACCGGTGGTTGAATATAGGCCCTTGAACCGTGCAAATATGGCAAAGATTAAAAGCGCCGCGACCAAAACGTCATTCAAACCGAAGGCCAGGCCCATCCCGAGAACCAAAACATTTGTAGGGACGGCCAAGAGGTAGGGCAGGAATTTTATTGTCAGACCGCGGCGACGTGTAAGCGCCTCAAATAAAAAATAATTCGCAAAAAGAAGCGCACCCACCATGAAGAGTTTTGGCGCCAAAGGGTGAATGAGAAAAAGATAACCGACCACATTATGAAGCGGCCCATAGGTATTGTCGGTTGACCAAGGGTCGCCGCCCGAGAGCATCAATTGCCATTGCTCAACATAGTGTTTGTGGTCGAACAGGATCCCGCAATAGGCGGAATAGATCAGAAGCAGAATTGACCAAAAAATCACGACACTGCGAAACGAGCGTTCGAGGCCGTCAGTTTCGGAGTTTGCCTTGATCGCCTGCATATATGGATCGGTCCTCGCCAGAGTAACCCCTCACAGGGCCCGACGCCCGACTTAGCGAATGGAGGCTGAAGTTGCAATCGGCGACGTCATGCGGCGCATTGCTTGAAGTTTAGCAACCTGATCCGGGCAGCAGGAAGTCTTAGTGACAATTAGGTCCGAAAAAACAAAAAACCCCGGCAGTTTCCTGCCGGGGTTCTATTGAAGTCCGATCAGTTAAGATCAGAAATCACGCTGAATGCGGAGATAGATCGTGTTGGTAGATGTATTCAGAGTATTATCATCTGTGTGATAATATTCCGGAATAATCTGGATGCCCTTCACGCCGGTGTAGTCATAACCAACGCTGTAAGATGTAGCCGTTCCTGTCACGCCTGTGCTGTTCAACTTTTCAGTCACGCGACCGATATCAACATAGAAAGTGCCCTGGCCAGCAGTCATCGAGACCGATGTGCCCACTGCAGTGCCGTCATTGACACTGCCGCTTGCCGAGTCAGCCGTCGATGCAGTGCCAGCGACGCCAGTGTAGGCAATCGCACCGCTGCTGATACCACCGTAAACGTTAACGTTTACTGGGCCAGCTGGGAGCTTTGCAACGGCTGCGACAGCGTAACCGGTGCTCACAGCATTCGAGTGAGAAGCTGCGTTAACCTGAATGGTGCCAGGACCAACCGGCAATGCAACGCTGCCGAGGATATCCTGGTTACCCTTTGTGGTGTCGCCCGTTGCCTGATCTTGCAAAGCCGCGGTTACACTGGCTGAACCCAGTGCCATCGAATACTTGATGCCACGGCCGGTATCGCCGCCGAGACCAGAACCGAAACCGATGCCGTTCGAGCCCGCGATATCGAAGAACGCGCCATATGCACCAGCCGTCAAACCGGCGATCTGAGCGTATGCACGATCCGAGGTCACGTTGCCGCCAGCGGTTGTGTTGGTGCGGAGATAACCGCGAACAACACCCATATCCGAGTTACTACGAACGTCAAATGCAACGCGAGCTCCCGCGCTGTTGGTCGTTGAGCCCGATGTGTTGGTTGTCGTATTCCGCATATAGCCAGAAAACTGGATGCAATTGTCGCCGCCAGGAATCTGGAAGAAGCCAGCGCCGAATGCAGGGCAGCCGGTTGCAGCAGGCTTAGCAGCCGGAGCACCCTTCTTTGCAGGGAGATCAGCGGCGTATGCAGAGCCAGCAACAACGAGAGCTGCTGACGAGAGGAAGAGTGTAGAGAGCTTCATGATCGCTATCCATTTCTAAATTAAAAGGGACGGTGGTACGCAAAACCCGATCCACCGCCGTTTCGACAGGGACAAAATGCGGGAAGAGGCGCGTAAATACAACCCTAAGTTGTGGTCTGGATGTGCTTTGGGGTCGGGTGTTGCGAAATTGCCACTCAGCAGGTGAGATATTCAATTAACTTATTGAAATAATGAAATAAATTTAATTCTTACTCATTTGTTAAAATGGGCGTTTGGGGGTCATTTTGGCTGATTTCGGCGAAAAATGCGCCCCTCAGCTCGCGTGCAACACAAGCAAAGGTTGCATGAAGAGTGGAATCGGAGCAGCGCCCGGCCCGGGCTAAAGCTGACTATCGACCCGCGAAAAGGGCCCGATACACACCAAGCGTCGCGCCCGTCATCACCGGCAATGAAAACCGCGCTTCAACATGGTGTCTTGCTCGCTCGGCAATAGCCCGTCGCGCCTCATCGGACAAAGACAGGGCATCCGCCATTGCTTCAGCCAGACCAGGACCATCTCCCGAGGGCACAACCAAACCCGTGAACGCCTCACGCCCCACCTCATGAAGGGGCAGAATTGTCCCCGGCGTAGCACCGCGATCACTAGCGACCACGAGACATCCCATCGCCTGCGCTTCCACAACCGCGCGGCCAAACCCCTCAGGCTCAATCGAGGGCATGATTACCAGATCAGAGAGCGCATAGGCCGCGGGCATGTCGGCACAATGGCCGACCCTATAAACAGAACCCTTAAGCCCCATCGTTATGATTTTGCGATCAAGCTCACCCGCAAAGGCCTCACGCCCCTTGGTATCGCCCACAAAAACAAGCGCGAGAGACTCTTTTTGCTGCTTCAGCACAGCGGCAAAAGCCTCAAGGGCAACGAGATGACCTTTAAGGGGCGTAATCCGCGCCGCCATGAGAATGACGCGCGCGTCCTCAGGCACGCCCCATTGCGCGCGCAAGCGATCGCACCGTGCTTGATCAACAGCCGCACGCGAAAAGCCGCGAAGATCCGTCCCGCGCGGGATGGTTACAATCTTCGACAAGGCCCAAGGATAATGATCAGCAATCCATTGTGCCGTGCGCTCCGAATTGGCGATGACCGCATCGCCCCGCGCCATCACCGAATTATAGAGACGCTTCAAATAACTTCCGCTTTTGTGATTGCCGTGGACGGTGGTGACAAAGGGAATATTCATGCGCCGCGCCGCAATCAACGCGCTCCATGCCGGCGCGCGCGAGCGCGCATGGATCAAATCAACACATTCTTTGCGGCATAGGTCTTCAAGCGCCGAAGCATTTTGCCAAATCGATAAAGGGTTCTTGGTTGCCGCCGGAAAGGGAATGAATTCGCCGCCCTTGCGCTCAAGCTCATCAACAAGGCGCCCACCATCGGAAGCCACAAGCGCGTGCGAACCTTGCTCAACAAGCGCCTCGGCAATATCGACTGTCGTTCGCTCAGCACCGCCGGAATTTAAAGCCGGAATGATTTGCAAAATCACTTTGCCGCGAAGGGATGAAGCATCCATCATCTGAACCGTTTAAGACCCTTCACGCGACTCGTTGCCCACTTGATCGGCTCTAACATTATCCAAGCCCGCGAGAACCGTCGACAAAATCCTTGGCCTTGCTCTTCGCTTCAGGATAAAAGATCGCCTTGTTCACTTGTACCCATTTAAAATGACCAATCCCGCCGCCCTTACAATTCGCGTGTTTCTTGAGCAATTCAGGGGGATGATCCTCCTCAACATCGTGTTGTGGGCTCTCATTCCCGGAATTTTGTTCGGCAATCTCCATGTTGACACGCTTGAAGCGCTCTATTGGGCCAAGGAGCCCGCGCTTGGTTACTGGAAGCATCCGCCGCTCACGACATGGCTCTTGGGTCTTGCTTATTTTCCGGGCCCATTCTCGATTGGCGCTATTCTCCTTCTGAGCCAAGGCCTCACAATCACAACGGCCTATTTCATATGGCGGGCAGTGCGGGGATTGGGGCAGAACGAAGCGGCACAACTCGCTGTCGCTTTGTTTTTAACATCGACGCTCGCCTCTTATTACGCCGTTCAAATTAATCATAATTCAGTCTTGGCCCCCTTTATGGCCGCAACCTTGTGCTACGGACTCGAATATCTGGAAACACGGCGCGGACGCGCGGCACTCGGGCTTGGTATTGCCGTCGGTCTGGGTGTCTATGCAAAATATGAAATCATCTTTGCTGTTCTTCCGCTGCTGTTTCTTACACTTTTAATTCCGCGCTATCGCTCAGCCTTTCTGAAAGGAAAGAGTTACGGCGCGATTGCCGTCACAACTTTGATGATCGCGCCGCATCTCTATTGGCTTTATATTCATGACTGGAGCAGCCTCCAGCATGCTAAAGACTCGGCGCCAATTTCAACGGCACTATCCATCTTCGAAGGAGTCTGGGGCTTGCTTTGGGGCGGCGTCGCTATTCTTGTGACGCCGCTTTTGGTTCTTCGCTTATTTAAACTATCCATCCCGTCAGTGCGTTTGAAGCTCTATCATCAAAGTGATGAGATCTATCGCATCGGCTGGATCATTTTAGTTCTCTCTCCCACGAGTGTTGTCGCCACCGGATTGATCACCGGACAATTTGTAAAGTCTTTATGGCTCTTGCCAATTGCGCCTGCGATATCCATTGGCTTGGCTCTGATGCTTAACCATAGGCTCACGACCGGTTTTTTTGAGGGCAAAAAACACTTAACCGCAAAGTTTATGGCGGTTCTTTCAGGTCTTTTCTGGCTTTATCTTTTGGCGGGTGAAGCGATCAACCACCCTCATGAAGCCTATTTCTCGCAAACAAAACCATTGGCGCGACAGGTTGAGGCGCTCTGGAAGCGTCACCAAGCAAAGCCGCTCGCCTGCGTCATCATCAATGAAGTAAAAATCGGTGGCTCACCCGTTCTCTGGCTCGCCGATAAACCGCTCTTCATCGAAATTCCATTCAGGCCTTGGGGAACGACCGACAAACAAACTCTCTGCAATGATGACGGCGCAATTGTCATTGATCTTGACGAAGGTGTGCCCGCAAAAGAGTATTTCCCGCGCCTTTGCGATAAGAGCTTTGAGCCTATTGACGTGCGCTCTTTGTTGGGTCGTGCACCATCAATATGGCCGGGCCATGTCAGCTATTTGCCGCCACGCAGCGAAACATGCGCGCCCTGATCGGGCTCTGCATCGGATGATAATAATCGCTAGCCCTCAGTATCCCAGCGATTATGGCCCCACATCCATTGCTCGGGATCCTGCTTGATCCAGACTTCGAATTGCTTCTGGATCCTAAGTGTATTCTCACGGATTTCGATCTTCCGATCCTTGTCATGAATGAGAGGGATGTGAACAGCATCAATCCGGAATTGTCGAACGCCCACTCTTAGCGCGCGGATGGCGATGATCGGCACCTTATGCAATCGCGCTAAGAGTGCAGGGAAAACAGTCGAACGCGCATCGCGACCCATAAAGGGTACAAACTCACCATGGGCATCACGAAGATCGGCCATAATCGCAACGGAATATCCATCCGATATCCCCCGTCGAATACGCGTCACCGTTTCAGCTCCCTTCGCATGAAGGCCACCACGATAAAACCTTTGTCGCAAGCCGCGCACCATCTCATCGAGAAGCGGATTAACAATCTTCTGATAAACACCCATCAACGGCTTACCAAAACGCTCCGCGGCAATTGCCGGAATCTCCCAATTTCCAGCATGAAGACCAACAAAAATTGCCGGCTGATCACTTTTCATGATCGCTGTCACGTCATCGGGAAAACTGAAAGTGATAGCATGCGGATCATCAGCAATCTGCGTCAGGACAAATGCCTCTGTGGTTGTGCGCCCCAAATTATCCCACATTTTATTGAGGATGATGTGACGCTCACCCGCTGATAACTCAGGCATCGCGGCTGCCAAATTACGATCCGCGCGCGGATGGCGGCGCATGCGTGGTGCAATCCAACACCACAGGGCCGAAGACAAACCATCAATTAGACGCGGTGAAATATGCCGTGAAAGTAAAGCTATCGTCTTTAATGCCCCATACTCAATCCAATGAAGTAGATTGGGCTTTCGGTTGGGATCGTGACGCGGATCAAGGGTCATGAGCGTTTGCTTGTCCGCTCACACGTGAAACTGCAATTCATAGAGGCGCGCATATTTGCCATTCTGTTCAAGAAGGACGTTATGAGATCCCTCTTCGATGACACGCCCATTTTCAAGAACATAGATTGTGTCAGCATAAGCAATCGACGCCAAGCGATGCGCAATCATTAAGGTGGTTCGCCCCTTCATCAGACGCCGCAGGGCATCTTGAATGAGCGCGTCGGATTCGGCATCCAAAGCCGATGTCGGCTCATCAAGAAAAAGAATAGGCGCATTTTTCAAAAATGCCCGCGCGATCGACAAGCGCTGCCGCTGACCGCCCGAGAGACGACCGCCAAATTCACCAATTCGCGTGTCATAGCCATGAGGCATAGACATAATAAAATCATGCGCGGCGGCGGCCTTTGCTGCGGACTCGATTTCGTCCATCGTGGCATCAGGCCGACCCATACGGATATTTTCAGCGATTGTGCCGTCGAACAAAAAGACATCTTGGCCAACGAGCGCAATCGACTCATGAAGCGAAGCCATCGTGATGCCCGAAAGAGGCTGACCGTCTATGCGAATCTCACCCGCTTGCGGATTCCAGAATCTCAAACAGAGATTGAAGATTGTTGATTTGCCGCTGCCGGAAACACCAACAAGCGCGGTAATCTTCCCGCCCTCAATCGACAGCGTCGCGTCATGTAAAACCGGATCTTCCGGGCGATAGCCAAAAGTCACATCGCGAAGCGCGATTGTTCCCTTGCTCAATATCAACGGAACCGCGCCCTCTTGATCGGGAGAATCGGGCGCCTGATCGATGAGATCATAAAGCATTCTCACACCCACTGCGGAACCAGCGAGTGATAAATGCAAACGCGCGAGACGGCGCGCAGGATCGGTCAGCATCAAAAGGGCAGTGATAAAGGCAAAAAACTCTCCGGGTGTTGCACCCTCATAAATGACTTGCCAACCGCCATAAAAAATCACACTCGCGACAGCAACGCCGCCCAGCGTATCGATCAAAGGCATTGTGCCGGCTTGCACCGCAGACATTTTGTTAGAAAGCCGCTCAACGGCATTGATCGCGCCATCCATGCGTTTGAGCATCATATCTTCAAGGCGAAAAGAGCGAATAACCCGAATGCCATGAAATGTGTCCTGCATCCCGGCAACAATATTCGACATGGATTGAACTTCGCTACTGAATAATTTTCGCATCTGTTTTAAGAGGCGCGATACAGCAACAAAAAGGAGCGGCACACCCAAAAGCGCAATCGCCGTCAAAACAACATCTTGCGCCAGCATGACATAGAGAAGACTCAGAACGGTAAAGAGATCGCGTCCGAGGGAGGTGGCAATCAAATTCAGTGCGGAACTTGCGGCCTGCGCGTTAAATGTTAGGCGCGTAATAAGATCGGACGATCCCATATCTTGAAAAAAATCGATATTGCGATTGAGAATAGCGCGATAGATTTTCTTCTGCGTTGCGGCAATTATTGAATTACCAATGCGCGATAATAGCACTTCTTGGCCGTAAGACGCAAAGCCTTTACCAATATAGACAACCGCCACACTGCCGCAAATCAGATACATCATATTGGGGTCACGATCGATGAAGACTTTATTGATTAAGTCTTTCATCATCCACGCGCTAAATCCCGTGGCGCCGGCAACAAGAAACATCAGGCCCATGGCAATCGCATATTGCCAAGCATAGATCCGGAAATTTTCTGCGATCAGTCTTTTGAGGATCGAAAAATCGTCAAAAGAATTTGGAAAGATTTTCTTGAGCATCAGAACCTTTTTCGGACGCGTGCCGTCTCCTTATCAGCACGGAAGCGCAGCGCAAGGCACATAGAGCCAAGCCGCGGCCCCTGTCCAGACCTTCGCAAGGAAAAGGGTATATCCGGGCCAATCAAGGCGCTTTGGCGCCCGATTAAGGTCGAAATCGGGGAGTTCTAGCCCACACCGCAAGCAATCCCGCCAAAAAAAGACCACTCCCTGCCGCCACACCGAAGAGCCAATTCACGCCCCCAGCATCGATCACCACACCCATCACGGGGGGCGCGATGATTTCGGCAACGCCATAAGACACGAGGATCACGCGGGCGACGTCAAAAACCGATTCATCCGGCAGAGCTGCATAAGTAAGGCCGCCATAAAGGGGGTAAGTCGTCAAAGCGGTGGCACCCCACAAGGCAACGAAAGCGTAAAGCCAAAAGCCCGCGCCCATGGTGTAGACGAGACCGAGAGCGGCTAGAGCGGAGAGGAACGCAACCGCCATCAAAAGCATTATGGGGTTTTTGCGCTCGAGAACGCGACCCAAAAACGGCTGCATCATTGTGGCGCCCGCCATCACCACCACACCAATCACAGGCACAAGATCCGCTGCCAATCCGCGATCCGCGCCATAGGCAGGATAAAAAGTTACAAAAATCGAAAACAAAAGTCCGGCGGTGAATATACCCGTGAGCGGGACTGCAGCCTTACGAATGATCCGCAATGCATGGCCGGCTTGCTTCTCCTTTTGAGGAGACTCTGTTGAAGGCAGTGGCGCAACACCAATCAGGAGGGACGCCACTACAATCATCACGCCCCCAAGCCACAAAGCCAAGAGTGAGGCAGGGTCAACAAAAGTCAACAAAGCTTGCGCGCTCAATATTCCGAGCATCGCGGAAGCAATATAAATCGACAAGGCCGTCATACGGATTGATGAATGCGCGCGACCAGCAACCCAACTTTCCGCAATAATATAGGAAATACCAATGCCTAATCCGGCGAGGCTTCGCCCGGCCGCCCACAAAAATGCATTGTCAAAAAGGAGAATAATCAGGCCAATACACATCAAGGGCAAAAGCAAAAAGCCTGAAAAACGATATCCTTTTTTGCGAACGAGTGGCGGGCCAATAAAATAGCCCAAAAACATACCCGCAAAATAAATCGACCCAATTGTACCCAAAAGTGAATTGGGCATATTCTTGATGACGGCGAGAACCGGCATCACTGTCATGCCGACACCATTCGACATCATGAAGAAAAACATCCACACAAAGACAGGCCACAAATCAAAGAGCCGCTTTGTCTGCCTGTCATCGTGAAAAGACGTCACCAAAAGACCTTTAATGTTTGGATTGAAATCAACTCGGCTCGCGCAGATCGGAATCAATGGAAGATCGTGCAAACAATGCGATCAACAAGCCTGCCCCGACGATCAACCCCGCACCAATGATTGATTCAATGCCCGGCATTTCATTCCAGATGAGATAGCCCCACACCGTACCCCAAATCAGCGCCGTATATTCAAACGACGTCACAATATTGGCCTCTTCAAGTCGGTAGGCTTCACCGAGCATCGTCATACCGATTGCCGCAATCGGACCGCACGCGCTAATCAACAAAATGTCACGTAGTCCAGGCACTTCCCATTGCCGCAGTAAAAAGACGAGACTGCGATGGCCTTCATATTCACCGCCCCAGAGGGTCACAACCGCCGCAAGTGCACCGGCCGCGCAGAGATAAAGAAAATTTTGATAAAATGTCATCACGGCGGCGGAGTCATTTAATCCAATGCGACGCGCGACCACTTGCGCGCTCGCATAGGCCAAGGCCGAGAGAATCGGAAGAAGCGAAGCAAGATCAAACACGCCGCTCCCTGGCTTCACCATAACAAGCGCACCGATAAATCCGATGATGATAGCGCCCCACCTGACAAGACTAATTTTTTCACCAAGCACAGGACCCGCGAGCGCGGTAACAAAGAGCGGCACCGTGGCATAAAGCGCAATAACATCGGCGAGCTTCATTACTGGGAAGGCCAAAAAATAACTCGTGTAAGCTGTGAGAAGCATTATGCCACGTAAAATCAAAGCCCCTCGACGCGGCGAATTAAGCATTTTCAATCCGCCCGCACGATGAATAAGAATCATGATGAAGGGCAACGCAGCGAGACATCGCACAACAATCACTTGATGAACGGGATAAGAGCCGCTCACCGTTTTGATGACGATGTCTTGCAGGGAAAAGGTGAAGACGCCGGCTATGAGCCAGAAAATGGCTTTCAGCCTATTTGAAACCATCATGTTATAAACTCGCTCGCCGTCATGGCGCTCTATTCACCCTGCTTTGGAAAGCGCGCGTCTGATTCAACCACGTTGAGATCCATATGATTGCGCATGTAACGCTCGGACGCTTTTTGTAGAGGTTGAAAATCCCACGGATAATAATGCCCGCGCCGCAATGCCTCATAAACAACGAGACGGCGCGCCTGCGAGCGGCGCACATCACGATCATATTCAGCAAAATTCCAACGCTTTGCGGCCACCGCTTCAAGCGCGCGCCGCGTGTCAGCATAGGCCGCGTTTTCCGCAAGATTAGTCAGCTCATGTGGATCGGCGGAAAGATCAAAAAGCTGCACCGGGTCTTTTCCTGCAAGTGTCAGTTTGAAAGGGCCCTGCCGCACCATTGCCATTGGCGCAATTGAGCCTTCGGCTGCATATTCAACATAGACGGGGCGATCCGGAGCAATCGTATGTTCGAGAGCGGGCACCAAGCTCACACCGTCAAGGTCTGACGCTAAAGATTTGTAATCGAGACCCACAAGATCAGCCAGCGTCGGCATCAGATCAAGCGTTGAGACCGGCGCATCAATACGGCGTGCGTTAAAGCGATCCGGCGCATGGATCATCAAAGGTACGCGTGATGAGCCTTCAAAGAAACTCATTTTAAACCACAAGCCGCGTTCACCAAGCATATCGCCATGATCGGATGTGAAGACAACAATTGTATTGTCATCAAGACGGCACTCTTTCAATGTCTCGAGTAACTCGCCGATCTTGTCATCGAGATAGGAAATATTGGCGGCATAGGCGCGGCGGCTGTCGCGCACCATCTCTGGCGTGACTTTATAATTGCGCCAATCCGACATATCGAAAAGCCGCTGTGAATGGATATCCTGCGCGGCATAAGGAATATGGGCAACATTTAATGGTGGCACCGTGCCGTCGGGATAAAGATCCCAATATTTTTTCCGCGCGACATAGGGATCATGCGGATGCGTGAAGCTCACCGTCAGACAAAACGGGCGCTCGCTGTCTTTGCGCGCGAATTGATAGAGACGCAATTTCGCGTGATAGGCGACTTCATCATCATATTCGAGTTGATTGGTAATCTCACCGGTGCCGGCATTCGTGACCGAACCGAGATTGTGATACCACCAATCAATCCGCTCATCGGGCTTTGTCCAATCCGGCGTCCATCCGAAATCAGCGGGATAAATATCGGTCGTCAACCGCTCTTCAAATCCGTGTAACTGATCGGGGCCAACAAAATGCATCTTGCCGGAAAGGACCGTTTTATATCCTGCATGACGTAAGAGATGCGCGAAGGTCGGAATTGAGGACGCGAATTCAGCGGCGTTATCATAGACACCTGTGCGTGAAGGCAACTGCCCCGTCATGAAGGACGCGCGCGATGGTGCGCAAAGCGGGCTCGGGCAATATGTATTCGTAAACCGCACGCTGTTCTCAGCAAGCGCGCGCAAAACGGGGGTCTTCAAGAAAGGTGCGGGACCGTCGGGAAACCAAGTCCCGTTTAACTGATCGACCATTATGATCAGAATATTCGGCTTTTTTGACGGTTCTGCTTTGGACACCATGGATCGTCACTCTTCTTTGGTCGCGGTTGGTGGCCTTTTTTAGCGGGCGCGACCCAAACCGTCACCCGCGCCGCCTGCAAAGCTCCCACATGCCAAGCGATCAGGTCGATCAAAATGCGACTCAAACTGTCGGAATTGACGCGGACACCCGCTCGACTTTAAGAATTTTATAAAAAGGCATTGGTGGAACACGCGAGTCTGAGGTGGGATCAGGTATGGCGGCCGGCAAAAGTGAGAAGCAGCAAGGCGGTTGGCGGATCGAATGGCCGACCTTGGGCCTTATTATTGGAGTCTACGGGGCATGGCTCGCCCTGACCTATTGGGGCAATGATCTGCCGCTTTTTGTTTCTATCATAGGCGGCTCAATCCTTTTGGCCTGGCACTCGTCGCTCCAGCATGAAATTCTTCACGGCCACCCGACCTCCTCGCGAGCGGTCAATCGCGCGCTCGCAACACCGCCGCTTTCGCTCTGGCTGCCCTATGAGCTGTACCGCCGCTCGCACCTCACCCATCATCGTGATGAACGACTGACCGATCCGCTTGATGATCCCGAGTCGTGGTATTTCACATCGGAGCAGTGGAGTGATCTGCCTGCACCTGTAAAAGCTCTATTCCGTTTTCAAAATACTTTTGTCGGCCGCATGCTCATCGGTCCGGCACTGGCAATGATCGGTTTTATCTTGAGTGAAATGAAATTGCTTGTGAGAGGTGATTTCAAAAATCTTGGTCTTTGGGTTCGTCACATTATCGCTGTCGCATTCGTCATGATCTGGGTGACCTATATTTGCGACCTTTCACCCTGGCTTTATCTTTTCGGCATGGTTTATCCCGGCACGGCTTTATTGCTCATACGATCCTTTGCCGAGCATCGTGCTGCCGATGATATTCATGAGCGCACAGCCATCGTCGAAAATGCCACATTCTTGGGTCCGCTCTTTCTTTATAATAATCTACACGCCGCTCATCATGCTGAACCCACCATGGCTTGGTATGATATTCCGGCATGGTACCGGATGAACCGTGATCGCCTGATCACCGAAAATCATGGCCATGTTTACAATGGCTATGTCGATGTGATCCGACGCTATCTGTTCACATCGCATCACGAGCCACGTCATCCGACCAATCGCGCACCGCGTGCTGATGGGTCACTACCCGCTTCACCTCATGGCTAAGCCACGCGCCGCACTGCCCATGTATGACGCGCCCGAATTGCGGGCGGCGAATTCCGAGTTTTGGCACGCGCTCGCAAAGACACTGCGTGCCCAGGGGATAGACGATGTCCCTGATGATCTGACACAGGTTACTGATCTTCAAAGCCTATGGTCGGATTCCAACCTGCTGTTCAGCCAGACTTGCGGCTATCCTTTAACCCACGGCCATTGTGGTGACGCCTCACTGGTTGCCACACCGGTTTATGATGCCGCAGAAGTCGAAGGCGCGCATTATGGAAGCGCCATCATCGTTTCGCGCGACAGTCCCATTCAGGCATTATTGGATGCCAAAAATCATAGTGCCGCGATAAACGGCTACGACAGCAATACCGGCATGAATTTATTCCGTATCAGCCTCGCTCGAGCCGGTGCACGAGATCACTTTTTTTCCAAAGTCATTGTAACAGGCGCGCATCGTCAAAGCTTGAAGGCGGTTATTGACGGCAAGGCCGCCATTGCTTCGATTGACGTCGTTTCCCTTGATCATTTCATATCGTTTGATCCGCGTTTGGCGGAAAAATTTAGAGTTATCGCGTATACGCCGAAAACACCGGGCCTCCCCTTCATTACAAGCGGGACGAAGAGCGAAGCGATACGCGAGATTATTCAAACCGCATTGCTATCGGTTATTAGACAAGGGCCGCGCCCCGCTTGGCTTGAAACGCTCAAAATCAAAGATATCGTAATAATTCCGCGCGCAAATTATGATGTAATTGTGTCGCTTGAAAATGAGGCTGTAGCGTTAGGCTATCCAGAGCTACGTTAAAACGTGTTGGCGAATATGGCCAATTAAGCCCATCCAAAAAAAACGCGGCCAAAAGGCCGCGCAAAATAGTCTGAGGAAGAAAGCGGCGCGGGCGTGGTACATCCGCACGCCCGCAGCCTACCAATGTGATCACGTCACATTAGATCTTGTCGGTAATCCGCGAGACGGTTTCCATCGTCGTCTGCAACATTCGGGCATTGCCGTTGTAAACCTGCTGCGAACGGATCATGTCCATGAGTTCGGTAGTGATATCGACATTCGCCTGTTCGAGCGTACCGGTCATGATGTTGCCTGCCTTAGGTGCGCCTGCACCCGTGATCGAAGCCGCACCTGAAAGACCTGTTTCCGAATAGCGATTATTGCCGATCGCCTTCAAACCCTGATCGCTTGGGAAATTCGCAATCGCCACGAAGCGCAGAGTATAAGTCTTGTTGTCCGAATACGTTGCCTGCACTTCACCCTTCGGGCTGATCGACAAGCTCTGCAGAACAACATCGGAGGTCGGAGAGCTAGCAGCGGAGCCGTCTGAAAGAACAGTACCGGTTGGCCATGAATCACCTGCCGCCATTGAAGGAGGAATGGTGATGCTGTCCAAGTCCGCAGCTGAATCGGCAGCAAGAGGATCAGAAGTACTATCCGCAGGATAACCCTGAACAACGAAGCCGCCGGCGTCCACAAGATTGCCGGTGGAATCAAGGCTGAAATTGCCAGCGCGTGAGTAAGTATTTGCGCCATTCGAGCCCGCAGCGGGATCGCGCGTCACAAAGTAACCGCGGCCATCAATGGCCATATCGGTTACGCGGCCTGTTGATTTCAACGCGCCGGCGGTGGTGTCACGCGCCACGCTTGTTAAGAGAACACCAGCACCAACCGCCGTTTTTGGGTTTGATGCAGGATCGTTCGAGAAGACGTCGCCGAAATTGGCATAAGAGCGTTTGAAGCCGACCGTACTGGCATTGGCCAGGTTGTTCGACGTCACATTCATTTCTTTTTGCGATGCGTTGAGCGCCGCCATAGTGACCGAGAGCATGAAGTCCTCCACGAGATGAGTTCGATCTGTTGGGATATCAGCAAGTCCCGTGCCAGCCTCTAAAGTCTGGGAGATTTGTCAGTCTTTCTGACCCAACCTCGGCCGGACCGGGACCTCCCGGCATGACCTCTTGCCAGAACCGTGCCGCCCGCCGCCAAAATCGAGGTTAAAATTTCTGGCTCGCCGCCCGTTCATTATCTGCACACGGATCAAGGACAGACCCCATGCTGCACCGGAACGCACTTAAGGCTTATGAGCAGGCTGAAACCGACTTCGCGGTAGAAGGCGCAGATCGCCACCGCTTGATCGAACTCCTGTTTGCCGAACTGCTCGGATCCCTTGATCGCTCTATTCTAGCCATTGAGACCGGGGACTATGCCTCGCGCTCGGTTGCACAGACTAAAGCGCTCTCCATTATTATGGCCCTGGCGGGAAGCCTCGATTACGAACGCGGCCAGCCCGTGGCGACGACATTGGGTGAGCTTTATGAATGGGCGCGCATTCAGCTAATCGAGTCAAATCGGTCGCAACCTGTCGAGCGCCTCACGGCCGTTCGCAAATCAATGGCTGGCATCGCAGAAGCCTGGTCAATGATTGGAAAGCCTGCAACAAACGCAGCTTAATCCGGCCGACCAATCCCGAATTTCCGCATTTTCTCGATTAAGGTCGTGCGTTGGATCCCCAATCTTCGCGCGGCCGCTGATACGGATCCGTCTGCGTCTTCGAGCGCCACGCGGATAAAGCCGATTTCGAGCGCCGACACATAATCTTTGAGGTTAAACCCATCGCTGCCCACCAAAGTGCTGCGAATTGCGTCATCGTCCCCTGGCCCCGCCCCCATAGGCGTGGTGGGTGCATCCCCAGACACTGATCCCCGTCGCTCGGCGATAGGATCGTCGGCAAATTCAGCTAACGCGTCCCAGATCGCCTCGGCTTCTTCGGCTCGATCAATCGGTTGGCCCGGCCGGATGAGCCCCGCCATCGTGGCAAAATCAATCGCCCGCCCTACGAAGAGCGCTCCTGCACGCTCTAATATATTGCGCAACTCACGGACATTGCCCGGCCAATCATAAGATTTAAGCGCTTCGAGCGCGCCATCGGTCAGGATCGGCGCCTTGGGGAAGCCCTGCGCCTCAAAGCGCTCTATTATAAAGCGGACGAGATCTGGAATATCCGCCAGCCGCTCCTTCAGGGGCGGGAGAGTGATCGGAAAGACATTAATCCGGTAATAGAGATCCTCACGGAATTTCTGCTCCGCAATCAATTGCGTGAGATCGCGATGGGTCGCGCAAACGAAGCGGACGTCTACGGATATCGGCTTCGATCCGCCAATCCGGGTAAAGGTCCGCTCTTCGAGCATGCGGAGGAGCTTTACCTGCATATCGAGTGGCATATCGCCGATTTCGTCGAGGAATAAGGTGCCGCCGCCCGACAGCTCCATCAAGCCGACGCGGTCTTTCTGCGCGCCCGTGAAGGCGCCTTTCTCATGGCCGAAGAGCTCGCTTTCGAGGAGATCACGCGGGATCGCGCCGCAGTTAACCGCAACGAAGGGGCCATTGGCCCGATCCGATTTGGCGTGGATCGCCCGCGCGACAATTTCCTTACCGCTTCCGGAAGGGCCTTGAATATAAATCGTCGATCCGAGGGGCGCGACCTTATCGACCATATCCAAGACCGCGCGCATCGGCGGACTCGGAAGATCGAGGAAACGCGAATAATCCTGTCCTAACACGCAATACTCCTCGGACGCCGGATGTCGATTTTTTGACTAAGCCACAGAATTACACAACCCCTATAGTGTGGCTTGATTGCGAAAGTATTGCCGAAAGAGGCATTTGCTCGCATTTTAGAAATTATTTTCAGGTTAAAAATTTGCTAATTTTAACAAAGTGTTAATTGATTAACGGGGGGAGCAATCGGCCGCTCTTCCCGGCTTCACGCAAAAACTTGGCAAGATCGTTGCTTTCATGGGTCTCCGACCGGGATTGTCCGAGGGAGATAGCGTTATGAGCATGGTATTGTGCTTGACCGACCACCTAGCCGATAGCGAAGCGTGGACCACCCATCTTCATATGCGCGGCCATGAGACCGCGATGAGCGATGTGAAATCGCTTACCGCTCTCAAAACCGATAGCTGGGACCGCGCAGGTCTTTTGCTTTCGCAAGATGCAGCCAAGACTTTGGCTGCCGATGCGCTTGGCCTTCCCGGATGGTGCCGCAAACTCAAAGCTGACCGCATCATTGTCGTCGACAAGGCGGGTGAAAAATTCCAACTCAAGGGCGAGTTCAACGGCTCTGTGTTGCGTCTCACGCCCTCAAAGCAAGGATGGCGCTATGCCGCAGAAGTGGCTGCGCGCTTTCTTGACGATGAGCAGGCTGTTGCTGCAGGCGACCCGCAAACTTTCAATCTCTTGCGTCTAGCGCGCCGCGTAGCTGCGAGCGACGTAACAGTCATGTTGGTCGGCCCAACGGGCACCGGCAAAGAAGTTGTTTCAAAATTCCTCCACCGCGCGTCGAAGCGCGCGCGCGAAGCTTTTATCGCGGTAAATTGCGCAGCCGTTCCCGATACAATGCTCGAAGCTCTTTTGTTTGGTTATGAGAAAGGCGCCTTCACTGGTGCGCATACGCCAAATAAAGGTATCTTCCGCGCAGCCGATGGCGGCACATTGCTTCTCGACGAAGTCTCAGAAATGGCGCCCCATCTGCAAGCAAAGTTCTTGCGTGTGTTGCAAGAAAAAGAAGTCACACCGCTTGGTGGCTCTAAATCTGTTGCGATCGATGTGCGTGTTATTGCAACCTCGAACCGATACATGATGGACGAAGTCAAAGCCGGTCGCTTCCGCGAAGATCTTTATTATCGCTTGAATGTATTTCCGCTTGCAACGATGGCTCTGTCTCAGCGGCCAGGCGACATTCTGCCGATCTCAATATCCTTGCTTGCCAAACACACAGGCGGCTTCCCCACGATTCCTGAAATGACGGATGAAGCCATCGACAAGCTCGAATCCTATAATTGGCCGGGCAATGTGCGTGAACTTGAAAATGTTCTACAGCGCGCGCTCGTTCTCTCAGGGGGAACGCCGATCGAAGCCGACCACCTGATGATCGACATGCATGAACACATTGCTAAAATCGAAGATTTCGAAACAAACCGCCGTCGCGTGGCCGCACGGTGAACGCTGTGTCGAAAGAAGGAAAACCGACAATGGTCCAGATTAATCCAACAGCGCTTTCAACCGATATTCTGACAAAGGCTCAGCCTAAACTTCGTCCTTTTGAAAATACTGGGAGCGATGATTTCGCTAACCAGATGACAAAAATGCTCGGTGAAGTTGCGAAAACGCAAAACGAAGCAGACCAAGCAACGAAGGCTTATGAAGCTGGTGACGAAGTTGATGTCACCAAAGTGATGCTTGCACGGGAAAAATCATCACTTGCTTTTGAAGCGACTGTACAGGTCCGCAATAAGCTTTTGAGTGCATATAAAGACATCACCACAATGCCGGTTTGATGGCACAATAAAAAAATACTTAAGGCAGGACAGGATACCGGACAATGACTGACGCGAATGTTATAACAGTAACGCAAAACGTACCCGTTGCGGCGCGCCTTAATCAGGGCTTTGCGGCATTTCGCAATTTCCTCCGCCAGCCGGCGGTCGTTCGCTCTATGCCGATGATTGTTGTGGCAGCCGTCATTGCGGTCGGCCTTTTAGCCATCACTGTTCTGCGCGAGCCATCCTATGTGGTTCTCTTTCCGCAGCTTGAAGAAAGCGACAAAGCCACCGTTCTTCAAACGCTGACCGACAAAGGGATCAAAGCTAGACTCGACGGCACCACAGGCCAGATGACGGTTCCGCGTGCGGATTTCTATCGTGCAAAAATGGTGTTGGCCTCTGCCGGTCTGCCGAAAGCCTCAAGCTCCGGCTATGATCTTTTAGGCCAGATGCCTCTGGGAACGAGCCGCTCCGTTGAAGCGGCTAAACTGCGTCAAGCGCAGGAAACTGAACTCGCACGTTCCATCATGGAAATTCGTGATATCGAAAGTGCGCGTGTGCATTTGGCTGTTCCTGAACGCTCTGCTTTTGTGCGTGATCAGGTACCCCCCTCCGCTTCGGTGGTGTTGAAACTCAGCCCCGGCCGAGCACTTGGTCAGGGCCAAGTCCAATCAATTCTCCATATGGTGAGCTCCAGCGTCGCCTTTATGCCCGTTGAAAACGTCACCGTAGTTGATCAATTCGGCAATCTTCTTTCAGGTCCAAAACATGATGCCGATATCGGCCTCACCTCGCAGCAGCTCGACCACAAAATGCGTGTCGAGAAAATGCTGCGTGAACGTGTCATGAATTTGCTCGTTCCGATCGTTGGTGAAGGCAATGTCAATACTGAAATTAATGCCGATCTCGACTTCACACGTATTGAACAGACTCGTGAGATGTTCGATCCGCAAGCACAAGCCATTCGCTCACAACAGGATTCATTGCAGGAAAGTGCTGAAGCACGCGCCAAAGGTATTCCGGGCTCCACATCAAATCAGCCACCGCCGGCACCAAATGTTTCGACAACCCAAGGTGCCGATGCCGCAACATCATCTGATGTGAATAAGAACCGGTCTTCAACGTCCACGCGCAATTTCGAAGTAAGCCGTGAAGTAAAATCGGTTCGCGCCGCGCTTGGTGATATTAAGCATCTCTCGATTGCGGTCGTACTCCGTTCACAGATGACAACGGATGCCGATGGTAAACCTGTCGAAAAGCAGATGACGGATGACGAACGCAAGCATATGACTGAAGTCATCGAGCAAGCGATCGGCTATAATAAAGAGCGCGGCGACAAGGTGACCCTTGTACAGAGCTCCTTTGCACAAGAGCTTCCAGCACTTGAACGTTCATGGTTTGATGCGCCTTGGCTTGAAGATGCCATTAAGCAGCTCGGCGTCCTCGCAATCCTGGCGATCATCGTCCTCGGTGCGCTGCGTCCCTTCCTTGCTCGCTTGCTCACCATGTCGGACCTTGTGTCTTCGCCTGATGAAGCCATGCTTGGTGATGGTGAGACAGTGCAGGTACGCGAAGGCGAGACTCTTGAAGAAATCAAGGCGCGCCTCAAGCCTAAGAAGGGTGGTATCTCTGTCGATCTTCTTGACACAGCCAATACCTATGACGACAAGATTGCCCTTATCCGTATGCTTGTTGGCGATGACTCGGGTCGTGTGACCGCTGTGTTGAAGTCAATGATTCAAAAAGAACTCGTCTAAGAGTAGTGGGGACTTATCATGGCCGAGACCGCAGTAGACATTCAACCAGCCGACGCCCGAGAAGCCTTCGAGCTTCTCAATGGCACGCAAAAATGCGCAATCTTGATGTTGTTGCTCGGCGAAGAAGAAGCGTCGGAGATCTTGAAAAATCTCTCGCCGCGTGAAGTTCAACAGCTCGGTACCGCGATGTATTCGGTTGCCGATGTGAACCAAGATACCGTTAACATGGTGCTTGACGAATTTCTCGCGATCATCAAAGCGCAGACCTCGATTGGCTTAGGTGCAGACACCTATATCCGCCGCGTGTTGACAAAGGCTCTTGGCGAAGACAAAGCGGGTAGCGTTCTTACCCGCATCACACCTTCACAGACAGGCAAGAATATTGAAATCCTTCAATGGATGGATGCGCGTTCAATCGCTGAAATGATTTCGGGAGAACATCCGCAGATCATCGGCATCATCGTTGCGCATCTTGAATATGCCGTGGCAGCCGACGTTCTCGTACTTTTGCCTGAGGATCTTCAACACGAAGTCATCCAGCGTATTGCCACGCTTGATTCCGTTCAGCCGGAAGCGATCGCCCAGCTTGAACGCGTGATGCAATTGCAGTTCAAAGCCAACACCTCATTGCGCGCCTCGAAGATCGGCGGCATCAAGGCAGCGGCGAAGATTATGAACTTCACAAAGACCGCGATGGAACAGCGGATCATGGGCAAGCTTGCCAAGTCGGACAAGAATGTCATGACGCAAATTCTCGACAATATGTTCATGTTCGAAAACCTCATTGCGGTTGACGACAAGAGCATGGGTACGCTCCTGCGTTCTGTTGAGCCTAATACGCTGGCGATTGCTCTGAAGGGCGCCGACGAAAGACTGCGCGACAAAATCTTCGGTGCGATGTCATCGCGCGCTGCCGCGTCCCTTAAGGACGAAATGGATTCGAAAGGTCCAATGCGCGTCTCTGAAGTACAAGAAGCACAGAAGCAGATCATCGCGATAGCACGCCAACTCTCTGACGCCGGCACAATCATGCTCGCAGGTCGAGGCGACGACTATGTCTGAGACATACTCTCGTCGGTTACGCCCGAAAGATGTTGCCACGCTCGTCAAGAGTGGCGGCGACTTTACGGAAGAAACGCGCTTTTCTCCCGAGACTGGCGGCGGCTTCGTGCCGTGGGGCAAAACCAAATTCAAAGTTGTTTCAAAAGACGACGCGCTCAATTCGAACGAGCCGCCTGAAGTAGACGCTTCGGCAACAGCCTCTCAAGACGCAACAGCCACGCATGCGGATGGCGTAACCCACGAGTCCGAAGCTGTTTCTGAGCAAGCGACAGCGGCGCATGCCGAAATTCCGCCTATGGCTCCGCCACCAGGCCCGCAAGACATTGCGCACTCAAGCGCTGACATCATTGCCGAAATCGACAAAGCCCGCGAAGATGGCCGCGTCATCGGCTATCAACAAGGATTAGCTGCAGGTCGTCAGGAGTTCGAAGCCGCTCTTGATGTGTTGCGACGCCTCGAAGACCGGATCATCCCGCTTGCTGATGAAGCCATTTCAAAAAATACTGAGATTATTGCGCGTCATGTGAGACGTATTGCACAAGATCTAGCGGGCACGATGTTGGCCACTATCCCTGATGCAATCGTTCAACGTATTCACCGGGCTGCAGAAACATTCACACGCGCGGGCATGGACTATTCCCTCGCAATAAATCCTAAAGACGCTGAAATCCTTATTCCTGCGCTGAAGGGCGATGATCTCTTTAAAGAAATCAAAGTGAATGAAGACCCGACTTTACCTTTGGGTGGTTTCAAAATTTCATCACGCGATCTTGAGGTTGAAGATTTTCCGCAATTGATTGGTGCGGGAGATGAGGAATGATTGATCTCGCCCGCTCGCTCGATCGTGAATTATCAATTTTGCGCGGAACGCGTCGCATTCATGCAGTCGGTCGCGTCAAAAGATTCGACGGTCAGATTGTTCATGCCAGCGCTTTTCCAGCGGCTGTCGGCAATGAATGCCGGATTGAGTGCGGTGACGGCAAATGGGCCGAAGCCGAAGTCATCGGCTTTCTTGATGAATATACAGTTCTCGTTTTAACGGGTGGCGGTGCATCATTGGTCGCAGGCGCGCGCGTTGAAACAGTGCGTCGTGTTGATGTTGTGCCCGTTGGCCCTGCTCTTCTTGGCCGCGTTTTTGACGGCGCAGGAAAGCCGCTCGATGACTTGCCCGAACCACTTTTGCGCGAACACTGGCCCTTAAAAGGCGAACGTGTAAATCCGCTTCGTCGACGCCCCGTCCGCGAACCGCTTGATACCGGCGTGCGTGCAATCAATGCCCTTTTGACAATGGGACGCGGACAACGTGTCGGCATCATTGCCGGCTCAGGTGTTGGTAAATCTTCATTACTCTCAGCCATGGCGCGCTTCACGGAAGCCGATGTTGTTATCCTTGGCTTGATTGGCGAACGCGGTCGCGAAGTCGCAGGTATGGTGGAAGAGCTTTCCGCCTCGCCGAGCTTTTCAAAGACAATCGTTGTTGCCGTTCCGGCTGATCAATCGCCCGTTCTGCGTATTCGTGGCGTTCATAGAGCCACTGCCTATGCCGAATATTTTCGCGCGCAAGGCAAAAATGTTCTCTTGATGATCGACTCCCTTACGCGTGTCGCCCATGCACAACGTGAACTGGGTCTTGCGCTTGGCGAGCAGCCCACAACCAAAGGCTATCCACCCTCTGTCGTTTCCTTGATCGGTCAATTGCTTGAACGTTCGGGTCTTGATGGCGATACACAAGGCAGCGTTTCAGCAATTTATACCGTTCTCGCCGATGGCGATGACACAACAACCGATCCCATCGTCGATTCCGCGCGCGCGATTCTCGATGGGCATATTGTTTTGTCACGCCGCCAGGCCGAGCAAGGCATTTATCCGGCGATTGATCTTTCGGCTTCGATCAGTCGCACGATGGTTGATTGCGTCTCCTCTGGACATATGGCGCGCTCACGCAAGTTCCGTCGACTGCTTAGCCTCTATGAGCAGAACCGCGACCTCATGATGCTCGGTGGCTATCAACCAGGTCAGGACCCGGAGTTGGATCTCGCCTTCCAGATCAATCCGTCCATCGTTAATTTCATCAGCCAGTCCACAAGTGAACGATCTGGCTTTGTTGAAAGTGAAGCGCGGTTACAGGCCCTTATCCCATGAGTTCCGCTCGGATCACGGGGTTGGCGGCGCTCAAGCGCAAAGTCGAATATCGAAAATGGCAAATGGAAACGGGCCGCTTGATCTCAGAGATCCGGCGCCTCGACGACCGCATATCGCAAGTCTCTGCGCTTAAAGACATCTATCAAGATCACCTCACAAAGCCGGCTTTAACCGCACGTGAGCTTATAGGCATCCGAATCATCAATATGCATCTGAATGAGCGACAAGATCTCGATAAGAGCCGTTTGGATGTTCTGGCCGAGGAACGGCAAAGACTTATGGCCATGCTCGCGGCCAAAAAGCGGGAAGTTGATACGCTTGAGGACGAGACCAAGCGCCTCAAAAGCCGTGAAGCGGAAGAAAAACTCGAAAAACTTCAAGCGCTTATGCCCGCCCGCCGCGTTTAATGACGTGGCATGGATGTTGCTACCTAAAGTTGTCATATTTTGCCTGCAATCCTAGCGGGAGCGCAGCTATTTGAGGATGTGGAATTGGTTCAGGCCCTGTCCGTGAGCACAACCGGTTCGAACGGCCTCGGCGATGCCATCGCCGGGGACCGACTGCTTATTTCTGGACAAAATTCCGCGATTTTCGACCTTGCCATGCTTGCTCCCGGGCTGATTACGCCCGATTCAGCGAATGAGATCGCCATCACGCCTGCCCTAGCGACCGATGTAGTCTCCGTGGCGGAAACCTCGTCCTTCGGGTTCGACCCAGTCGAGATGCCGACAGCAGAGGGGAATTCATTTGCACCTGTGGTAAATGAAAACCCTTTAAAAGCTTTTTCATTCTCAGGGGGTCCGCTTCCGGAAGCGTCGTTAGAAAATAGTGATGTCGCACTCACTCAGGCACTCGCGGCCTTGGCGGCATTGGAGCAGACGGGGCGGTCGTCCCTCATTCCGCAAAAAGCTCGACCCGATCTGCTTCCTTCTATTCTGACGGCACGTTTGGGCTTCGAAACACCGAGAATTGATAAGGTTTCAATCGCACCCGAACAGGCTGATCCGTTAGCACCCATTTTTACATTCCCCTCCTCCCCGGAAGGCGAAGCAGGCGAACCGAAGCCGTTTGATTTTGAGCGCGGAGTCTCCGTAGCAAATCTCGAAACAGTCGAGATGCTAGATTTTACATCGGACATCGTGGCAGTGCCTGCACCCGCCAACGAGCATGGGACTGTTTCAATCCAAGCCGTGGAAATTGATTTCGTCTCAACAACAGACTCAAGCACGAATGCTACGAATACGAAGAGTGCCTTAGAGTCGTTCTCAACTATACCTGCCGCTTCCATAGATCGGATCTCAACGATAACGGCTACCTCTCAGGAAATTCCTTCACCTTCAATAGAGTATAGAACTGTATTCTCTGCGCTTACGAAGGAAGGACAAGTTCCCGCTGCGCAAGCAACTACAGTAAGCGTCATATCGCGTGATACGATCAAGGCTCAATCAAATTCCATTGCCGTTGACTCTGACTCTTCTGATCACGCCCCGGCCATTGAAGAGGCTCGGCGTGACGACCGCCCATCTTTCATTGGTGAATTAATCGAAACGCCAAAACTGATCATTCTTCCCAATCAGCCAATGCCGGTTGCACCACGTGCGCCTCTGTCTGATCCGGTCCCTGCGGCACAGCACACCGCCTTTGTTTTTGGAAATGAACCGCGTACAGAACCATCTGAGATGCTGTTACGAAATGCGGAAACGCAAGACCAAGACCTCAAGTTGATCATCAATCAAGATCATTGGGGTGTTGCGGCACCTGTAAATGTTGAAAGCTCGGCTCCTTTGATTCCTGTTGAAGACTTCAACGTAAAGACAAACAGCGATCAATCTCAAAATGAATTTTTTCTACCCGTTTTGCCCCAAGGCATTGCGGCAGAAGAACTTGTAATTCCTGAAGCGCCGAAAACGCCTATTTTTAAAAGTCTTTCAGAGGCCGACGTCGATCTTCTAGTCAATATCGATAGACCCGTTGCTCATGATTTTATGAAGGCGCTGCGCATTGAAAAAGGCTTCATAAACAATGTCAAAATAGATGAGATTAAGGCGTCAATTACTTTTGAGAAGCAAACATCAAAAGCGACGAAGCAAGAAGATGAAACATTTGATCCGGTTTCACCTGTCCTATTAAATGATCAAGCATCGGTTCTTAACATTTCGTTCGTAAATACAATCGATTCACCGCTTGTCGTTTCGGCTCATCCACAAGACATTCACGAATCTGCCGATCAAGAGAGCTCAGAAACTGGCTCAAGCAGCAAAAAAATTATATCTCCGGCGCCTTCAAATTTATCTAGTGCCGATCAAATCGGTCCACAAACATCGCCCAAAGTAAATGCCTATACGATGGATGGAGCTGAGGAATTTGCTTCGCAACAGATCCTTACCGCCAAAATAGACAGTGAGGCCGCACCTGCAACAATGAGTGTGCCCGCAGAATTATTGACTGAGGAATTTGATCCATCGGAGTCTGCCACTATTTCTATGCCATCTCCGAAAGAGATCTTGGGATTGATTGACCAGCAGTCATCATCAGGTCACATGATGCCGCTTGCCTCTGAGGAGGTGACATCTGATAAAAAGGATTCTGAGCATCATCGCTCACGCGAAGAAGCTGTCATCACTCAAATGCCAAGTGATGATGAAGACCTATTAAAGTCCGTATCAAAGGAAGATTTCGACGCGGCTAAAGTGGTAGCGGCAGGCACGCCAGTCATTAACGATACGGTTAAGGCTAAACTCCCAACGAGACCATCTGTTTCGATCTCGCCAACACAATCAGAGCAGGCTGATATCCTGCCATTGGCCACCGGTAATCAAATTAACAAGGCGATCGAAGCCGTTGAGCTGAACAAAAGCGCTGTCGACTCAATCCGCGATGTGACGGTTATGGCAAGTTACAGCGACACTGTTGATCATCATGTCGCGACAAGTGTTGGCTATACACCTTCGTCGCCGTCTTATGACTATCGCTCGGGATACGCCTCTTCTCAGGGTGCAGCGGCTCCGGAAAATGCGGCAGCGCCTGCCTATGCTGCGAGCGACAATCCGTTGTTCCAGATCCAGCGCGATCGTGCGGTTGAGGCACAAGTCATCGCTGCCCTGAAAGCCGGGCGCAATGAGGTCCGCCTCTCGCTTTATCCCCCCCAACTCGGTCAGGTAACGATCAACCTCTCGCTTGACGGCCAGAAAGTTAAAGTGGCGCTCAAGACCTCGAGCCGTGAGGCAACCGACCTGTTAACCTCCGAGCAACCTTCTCTGACGCATGCCTTGCACAGGGAAGGCTTTAGCCTCGAAGGCTTTGACGTGACCGAGGACGGACCACACGACAATCGCAAAGACAATAGCGATCAAACCATCATCTCACCGGTACCGGCTTCGTCCGGCTCTTCCGAATTTTCAATCGACATAACAATCTGACGCGAGGACCCAATCATGGCCGCAGCAGCAGCACCAAAAGAAGCCGAACCAGAAGGCGAAAAGAAAAAAAAGCCGATCCTCAAGATCTTGCTTTTTGTAGTCGGCGGCATTGCGCTGCTCGGCGCCGGCTTTGGTAGCGCGATCCTCTTTATCAAGCTCACAACGCCGAAGGATGAAAATCCCTTGGCGATCGTGATCGAGAAAAAGGGCGAAGGCGCTCCGGCGGAAGGCGAACATGCGGCTGATGCCCATGCCGAAGCCGGCCCCAAAATGCCGCATAAAGTAACCGAAGCCGAGAAAAAGGCTGAAGAAGCGGCTGCTTCCAAAAAGGGCGGTGAAGGTGGTCATGGTGGTGGCGAAGCCAAACCGGCAGAAGGCGGGCATGGCGCGCCGGCCGAGGGCGGCCACGGCGCGGAAGACCCGAAGGGCAAGGCGGTGCCGCAGGAAGAGAAATTCGTTACGTCCTATTATGAATTTCCAACCCCCTTCACCACGAACCTCAAAAATTCACGGAAATTCATCCAGGCCGGCTTGGGTATCGGCACCCAATATGACGCCAGTGTGATCGAAAATCTCAAGAAGCACGAGTTGGCCGTCCGCTCGGAAGTTCTCCTGATCCTTGCCGACCAGAGCGAGGCCGATCTGGTGGGAATTGAGAACCGGAAGAAGGTTCAGGACAAAATTCGTGAAGGAATCAACATGATTTTGACTGAACGGGAGCGTTTTGGCGGAATTGAAAACGTTTTCTTTACCACTCTGGTTATGCAGTAAACCGGTCAGTTCTGTTTTCAAGTTGAGTCATGTCCAGTTCGCGTAAATTGAGTAACGAAGAAGTCGCCGCCCTCCTCGAAGGCCTCGAGGATGGCGCGCTCGACGTTGGAACGGGCGTGCTTCCGGGTAAAGAGTACCAACCTTACGCGCTCGGCAATGACGACGCGAATCTCCTCGGCGACCTTTATACCCTGCGCCTCATCAATGAGCGCTTTGGCCGCCAGTTCCGTAATATTCTTCTGCCGATGCTGCGCTTTGCTCCGCGCGTGCAAACCATGCCGCCGGAAACAAAGCGGTTCGATGAATACCTGGCCGCACTTGATCCGTTCCTGAGCCTGACAACCTTGCGTGTGGATGAGCTCAAGGGTTCTATTCTCGCTACCATTCCCGCGCGGTTAATTAGCATTCTCGTAAACTCGTTCTTTGGCGGCCGTGGCGACGCGGGCGTAACACGCACGAGTGAATTCACACCGACTGAAGAGCGCATCATCCAAATCGTCATGGAGGGCACCACCAAAACGCTCTCTGACGCTTGGAAAGAAGTTTATGAAGCCAATTTCGAAGTGATGACGAGTGAGATGAATCCGGCCTTCCTTTCCTTCATTGAAGGAAATGAGCAAATCGTCATCTGCTCCTTCGTCGTACAATTGCCTTTTGCAAAATCTGCAACGATTGAGCTCGTTTATCCGCTACAGATGCTCAAACTCATTGCGCCACTCCTGCGCTCGAAAGTGCAACGTGTTGGTGAAAATCGTGACGAGAACTGGGCGACGCGTCTACGGAGTGCTGTGCTGCAAATTCCGCTTATTATCGCGCCGCGCGTTGCCGAACCGACTGTCAATCTTACGCAGCTTCTGCGCCTTCAAACAGGCGCTGTGATTGCTATTGAAGCCTTCAACGATATTCCAATTTATATTGAAGGCCACCCCCTCTTCACCGGTCGTATTGGTGAGAAAGACGGCAAGATGGCCGTCTCCATCATCGAATAAGATTAGAAACGGATCAGCTCTATGTCATCAGTTGAAAATGAAAAGACGGATCAGGGTGAGATTCCGCAGGCTTCAGCCCAGAATCTAAAACTTCTGGAAAATATCGAAGTAAAGCTGACAGTCGAAGTGGGCGGCACACGCATCATCATTCGTGATCTTCTGAAATTAAATGAAGGATCCGTTGTTGAGCTTGATCGCTTAGCCGGCGAGCATCTCGATATTCTCGTCAACGGAACGCTCCTTGCGAAAGGCGAGATTGTCCTCATCGGGGAAAGTCTCGGCATCCGGTTCACCGAAATTATCTCGCCAGAACAGCGACTGCGGAGCATATAGTGACGAATATCACGTCCCTTGTTTCGGTTATCCTACTCCTCGGCGGCCTCGTGGCCGCCGCAATGCTGCTAAGGCGGTATCGTGATCGGTTGAATACAGCTTTTATAAAAGGCCCAATCACGATCAAGGGCATGGCTAATCTCGGAGATGGTTCACGTCTTGTTGTCGTTGAAGTGAACGGTCAGCAAGCTTTGTGCGGCATGGGCCGTCAAGGGATCGGCGCGATTACACTTCTGCCTCCATCTTCTCATCAAGGTGAAGCATTATGACGCGCCGTAAACTGTCTCTTGGTCTTGTCGGGCTTGTAAGCCTTGTGTTGGGGGCAAGTGCGGCCTATGCCGCGCCATCATCGCTGTTCGATCTTCCAGTGTTAAAACTCGAAAATCTTCCCACAGGCGGTCAATCTCTCTCACTCTCTTTACAAACACTTATTTTGATGTCTGCATTGACGATTTTACCGTCAATGCTCCTCGTCACAACAAGCTTTACGCGCATCATCATTACACTTTCTATCCTTCGTCAGGCGCTGGGCACGCAACAAACGCCGCCCAATCAGGTGCTCGTGGGCATTGCGCTTTTTCTGACACTCTTCATCATGACGCCGACATTTAAAGAAGCAAATGATGCCGCGTTTCAACCCTATTCAAACGGACAAATCGGAATCGAAGAAGCAGGCGTCAGAACTGCCGCAATTATGAAAGGCTTCATGCTGAAGCAGACGCGGCAGGCCGATATTTCAATGATTGCCGAATTGCGTGGAGATCAAGGTTATCAATCGGCAGCCGATGTGCCTTTTGTTGTTGCCGTGCCAGCGTTTCTGATCAGCGAATTACGTACTGCCTTCACCATTGGCTTTTTGCTTTTCCTTCCCTTTCTTGTGATCGACATTGTTGTGTCGAGTATCTTGATGTCACTCGGCATGATGATGCTCTCGCCGATGCTTGTGTCCCTTCCTTTCAAGCTTCTAATGTTTGTGATTGTCGATGGATGGTCGTTGACGCTGAATTCCTTGGTTGAAAGCTTCACGCGCGGATAATGACCCCATGCCCTATGAACAATTCATCGCGATCGGTCATGAAACGCTCCTGAGCACAGTTCTCACAGTCTCACCTGTATTAATCGCCGGTTTGATTATCGGTCTAATCGTTGGAATTTTTCAGGCTGCCACGTCAATTAATGAAGCAACGCTTGCATTCGTGCCCAAACTTATCATCGTCGGTTTAGTCTTGGTTCTCGCTGGACCCTTTATGATTTCGACGATGAGCGGCTTTTTTCAAACGATCTTTACAGAGATCGGGCGTGTAAATCGATGATCGTTCTCGACAACGCAACACTACTCGATACGCTTGTTGCGTTTATGCTGGTCTCCGCTCGTATCTCCGCGATGCTCCTGGCGGCACCACTCTTTTCGGCATCAAGCGTTTCAATTCCCATTCGGATCATAACAGCATTGACCATCGCGGTGATGCTTCTTCAAGCTGTCCCGACTCCAAAAGTAGACATAATCTCTCCCGAGGGCGCACTCGCCCTTGCCGGCGAAGTAATTCTTGGTGCCGCTATTGGATTTTTGTTTCAACTCGGATTTGCGGCCGTACAACTTGCGGGTGAACAGATCGCGGCCTCGACAGGCTTAGGGTTCGCCGCAATGGTCGATCCCCAAACGGGAACGCAATCACCGGTGATCAATCAATTTTTGAGCATCATGATGCTCCTATCATTTTTGACTCTTGAAGGGCATCACCTTTTACTAAAATTGCTGGCCGCAAGTTATCAAGCGCTCCCGATAGGAGCAGCGTTTTTAAATGCAAATATTTTAATCGGAATAGCGAAGGCTGGCGCGCTTATCTTTTCGGCCGGGATGCTCGCATGTCTGCCCATCATCGTGGCTCTGTTTCTTGTTACGCTTGTGATTGGCATTCTGACGCGTGTTGCGCCACAAATGAATCTTTTTTCGGTCGGGTTTGCCATTTCTATTTTGGCAGGCTTGACTCTATTGCTCGTTGCTTTGCCAAGTCTTACCGCAAGCATGGCTGGCATACTTGATGAAACAGCCAATCGCGCGCGTGCTCTTATTCTTAATACCGACGGGGGTGCCTGATGGCCGAAACCGACGAAGGTCAAGAACGGACAGAAGACCCAACAGGCCGAAAACTCGAACGCGCGCTTGAAGAAGGTCAAATTCTCACTTCACGGGAACTGCTTATGGCTGCCGTCCTGCTTGGCGGCGCGTTACAGATTTCGATTGGTGGCCATTATTATTTCACTGAATTTTTAAATGCGTTCCGCAATGGACTTGATTTTTCAGACGCCCTGCAACGAGACATGCCCCTTCCAGAAATGTTCGCCGCGCGCATGGGCGACATTGCCTTGCCGATGATTTTCTTTTCGGTCCCGCTTGTAGCCCTTTTGATAACCGCGCAGATTGCCTTTGGTGGGTTTCATTTCATCATCGGAAATATTGGACTGAAATTCGAGAAATTGTCTTTATTCCGCGGTATCTCGCGGATGTTTGGTCTTAACGGGCTCATTGAATTATTTAAGTCCGTCGTAAAAACAATTCTAATTGGCGTAGTTGGCACCGGATATCTCTTCCATCGTTTACCCGATGCGATGGCCCTCGCGCGCTTGCCCTTTGAAGCGGCATTAGCGAGTACGGGAGAACTCGTGGCCTCTACCATACTCGTGCTTGTTTTCGCGACGGCCGTTCTGGCTGCAATCGATGCCCTATACCAATGGTATCGTCATACCCAAAGTCTCAAAATGACAAAGCAGGAAGTCAGAGACGAAATGAAGGAAACAGACGGATCCCCGGAAGTCAAAGCACGCATTCGAAAACTCCAACGCGAGGCCGCTGAACGCGGTTCAGTTGCCAATATCAATCAAGCGCAAGTGATCATCACCAACCCGCAACATTTTGCCATTGGTCTGCGCTATGATTTTGTCAAAGGCACGGCGCCCAAAGTTGTCGTAAAAGGCTCTGATGCGATCGCTAAAATGATCCGCGAACAGGCCGCCGAGAAAAAGATGCCCGTCCTTGAATATCCGATGCTCGCACGTGCGATTTACTTCACATCGGAAATTGGGGGCGAGATCCATTCCGAGCTCTATCAAGCTGTCGCTACCGTTCTGAGTTTTGTGTTCCACGCCGGCGCCGAGGGCGACAAGCCCGAGATCGAGGTGCCGAAAGAGCTCCAATTTGACATGAATGGACGAGCCATGGAGCGTCGCCGTGTTGCTTGATAACGAAACGAACAGCGCACTTGCTTCGTGTCACGGGTGTTCGCACTTCTTCATTACCCACCAACCGGCTTGGCCCTATGGCTGCCGTGCTTTTGGTATGCGGTCCCGCCAGCATCCGGCACGAGATGTGCTAGTCAATTCGGGAGAGCCTTGCCGTATGCGCGGGGACCAGCCGGCCAAAGAATTTTCGCTTGAGGATGTTCGATTATGAGTAAGAAGCCCGAGAAAGCCGCCCCAAAGGCTGAAGCAAAAAGCGAGGCACCCGCCGACGCCCATGCTGCCGAGCACGCAGCCGAAGGGACCTCAGAAGCGTCATCGGAGACGGCTGAAGCCTCTAAGGAAAAGGCCAAAGGCGGCAAAGATGCTGGAAAGCCTAAGGCACCTTCCATTGAAGAGGCTATTCAGCTTGCTCTTGCTACTGCAGAAACAACAGCCGATGCCAGCAGCGATGTTGCAAAGATCAAAAAGCAGGTGGCCGAACTTGTTACGGGTGCGTCGCGCTCCAACAAGCTTCTCATCTCAACCGGCGTTCTATTTCTATTCATGGCCTCGATCGCCCTCGGCATCTCAGTTGCCTTCTATTATAAAGCGATGAACCGCTTTGACTCGATGACGAATGTCAATCGTGATGCTCTCATGGCATTTGCTGAGGAAGTGAATGCCTTTACGACAGCGGCGACGCGCGTTGAAAAAGCCGCAACCGAGTCTGAAAAGCGCCTTGCTGCCTTGATGGCGCAGCAGGAAGAAATCAAAGCGTTGATGCAAGGCGATATTGCTAATCAACAAGCTATTCAGGGCAAAATCGCCGAAAATTCGGAAGCTATGAATAACCTCCCCGCTGCAACCCGTAAGATGATTGAAGATCTGGTTGCTTCAAACAAACTTGTTGTTGCTCAAGTCTCTGATGCGATGAAAGAGCAGATCAAAGCGATGGAAGCGTCTAACCCAAAAGTCGACCTCGCCAAACAGATTGAGGAGATCGTGAAAAAGCAACAGGCGGAAGCCATGCGCACGGCTGCAATGGAAGCCCAAAAAGCGGCCCGCAACCGCAAAGCCGCACCGCAGCCTGACATCGTGATCAAATATCCATAAGAATAGATTTCGGTTCGAGCCGATCGATCATGGGCATAGAAACATATTCCGGCACAGCGGTTAAAGTGACCGACGTCGAAAAGCTTTCACCAGGTGAAAAACTTGGTTTGTTAGCGGGCGATGTATTGTTGAAAATCGGTCAACGTGAACCCCTTGAAGCTTTAGAAATGCCCAGTATTCTTGAGGAAATAGGCGCGCAGAAAGAATGGATCACGGTCTTGCGCGATAAAATTACCTTCAAAATGGCGACGATCGGCGGCGCCACGGGGATAAAGCTTGAGCCCTATCCACTTACGAACGAAATCACGATCGACATCAAAGAGGCGTGGACACCCTATTATTCGGCAATACGCCATGAAGATTCATTACTCTTATTGCCTGAACGGATTTCGCCAATCTGGTTACCCTTTCCAATCATCGCTTATGGCTATTTTCGGCTATGGCAAATGATGGCCGCGACAATCTTTATGTACGGCATTGGCTTTGCAACAAGCACACTCGCTTTTGTCGTCGTCTATATCGGTAGCATCATCACGCTGGCGATGGGTGGCCCGATGTTTTTACGCGACACAGCGGTGAAAGATGGGTTTCTGCCCCGCGCACGCATTGCTCTTGCAAATCCCGATGACGGACCCAAACTTGAAATGACAACGGGCGCGATGTTGCGCCTCGATCGTGATAAGAACAAAAAACGCTGAAGCACTAAAGGGGCGAGCGGATCAACGTCGTCCGTGCAGCGAGATGATAGACTCAACCGCGTGAACCGGTAATCCGGTTTTTGCTACGATGAGATCGCTCGTCACACCTTCGCGCGCTAAACGGATTGCAGCATCAACTGACTCGGGATTTTCACGCGGAGTTTGTCCAGCGCCGCGGAAGACGATTTCAAGCGATTTGATTTCAGCCTGAACTTTACGAATTGAATCCGTAAAAGAGCTCTCAAGCGTGATACTCGAACGGACTGTATTCGAGTCAAGCGCGCCCATCTGATCGGATAATTTTTCCAGTCGCGCCTCAAGTGCAACTTGTGTCTTACGATGACGAAGCTCAAAGAAGATAAGGGCCGCTAATGTCGGGCCCGCACCGAACACAAGAACAACAATAACAAACGTAAACCAGTCAGACGCCATCATGGAAATCATTCACGCCAAAAATACAACACACGCACCCAAGGGTATCGGGTCAGGATTGATAGGTTACAAGCCCCGGACGATGCTTCGGCTTCCGCCGAACGGGAACACTATCCTTGGAAGCCATGCGATCGGCAAGCAATTTCTCAAGTTTTAGCGTCGTTTCACGAATTCGCAGAACGGCGGCATGGTCTTCGGGTGAACCCGGAACGCGGCCGGCAAAGCCTGAGAGCTCGGCATGAAGATCAAGCGTCAAACGCTCTATAGCCTGTCGGTTCTCATCCATGATTGAACGTTCAATCGCTGCGAGAATCTCTGCTGTTCGCCCTACCGCGTCGAGAAAGCCGGTTTCGGTCATATGGTCCACGGTACAAATTCCAATTCAGCGAATGATCACGGTGCCGCTTTGCGCCACCCGACCCGATAACACCACACCACTTTTCACATTGCGAACCGAAACGAGGTCGCCCTCAAATCCATCTTCCTCCGCGCGAGCGGTCGCAGAAATTGAAAAGCCCTCGCCTTCCGCAATCAGGGTAATTGTCTCACCCTTCATCACCGTGGGCGCGCGCGCAACATTGCGTGTCGTCAATACGTTCCCCGGCTGCAATGCCGAAACAAGGCGTAAACCAACAGCTTCAGAGACGCCTTTCATTAAGGCGCCGCCTGGAGGTTGATTCGTTACCCGCTCTTCAAGCATGTCACTAGTAAGAATGGTTCCGGCAGCGAGGGCGACGCGCGGCACAATGACATTCCATTGTTTAACAGGACCACCGGCACTGACCGCACGCGGGACTGTTACCGCGGGTGGCGCTTCAATGCCTTCAACGCGAACCGTAAAATTCCACGATACTGGTGCTTTACAGGTAATAACAAGACTTGAACTATAAGCACTTCGTGGTTGGACGAGGGGTGATGTCGCACAGGCCGCAACCTTCAAGCGATCATCCAGTGGTCCAATCTGCGCTTCCGGCGGAAGTGCGCGTCCACTCGCAACGAAATAATCTTGAACAACGGAGCGAATATCATCGGCACCCCACATCGCGTCATCGGCGTGCGAAGGCATCGCGATCAAACTCGCGATTACAACGCCAAGAGATGCTTTGATGTATCGAGAATTCATTGCAATAACACCGCAACGGAATTGGCATGAATTGCTGGCTTCGGTTTCATCAAACGCGCAACGGATTGATTAGCGCCTGCGGATTCAACCCGAATAATCTGCCATGAATTTTTTGTCTCGGACGGAAGCTCAACAAGGAAATAATCGCCAGGCTTCACGCCATTAGCGGCACCAGCTGATATGGTCGCCTTATTACCAGAGATTGATGTCACTACGGCTCTCACGGTGTCACATCCGACATGATCAGCAACACGAGCCGCAACTTGACGCCAAAGATCATCAAAACTGCCGGTTACATTTGCAGGAAGCGGAATATCCGTTCCCCATAGATGCATATCGAGCGGAACCATTGCGCTTTCAACGATGCGCTCGCGAACAGCACCGGTCATTGTATCGACAACTTGCAAATCAGCTGTGACTTCAATGGCTGTTTCTTCAATGAAATCATTGCCAAGTCGCGCACGCTCAAGCTTGACTGTTCCGTCAAGGCGCAACACGCCAGGTGTTGGCCGATAATTCTCGACAACTGCCAGATAAGCGAGATTCTGCTTCACAGCATTTGATGAGCGCGTCACAGGATTAAAGCGACGATCATCAACGGCGCGCAAGGCTGGCTCTTCATTCAGTACTGTAAAGAGACGTTCAACACCTTCGCGGCCTTGACGTTCGACCTTACCGCTCAGTCCTGGCGCAACGCGCACATCGATGGCGCCAATGGCAACATCCGATTTTTTAGACGAGGCACATTCGCCTTCATCTGTATCGGCGAGCGCATCAATCGTGACAACGAAATGACTACCCTCACGGCGTTCATCAAGGACTTGATAGCCCTTAAGCTGACCAGAAACGACGATTCCACTTTCTTCGCGCAAAGTGCCTGCATCCGACACCATGGTAGATCCGCGTACCGACATACGAACTTGTCCCGCCGCATCATAAAGCGCTTCTGCAAGTGCGGATTTACGCGCACCGGCAACATCACCATTCGCAATCGCTGCGCGACCCACAGCATGCACGAGTCGCGTGCCTGCCATCGCTTGATCAAAGCCAAAGAGCGCGAAAAGTGTTGCGGCTAGAATGAAACGGAAGGACTGCATTGTCACACTCTTAGTGATATTTCGGGGCGCCCTGCGCCGTCATGGCTGCAGCGTCCGACGCATCAATTTCAAGGATAGTTTCGTAGATGTCGCTCTTGATCGGACCGATCGAGACCGTGCGTGCACTGCGCACAATGCCGGCAACTGTGCCGCGCAACGTATCCGCCTGCATCATACCTTCTGAAAGCGAAGCATACGAATTCACATCAAGACCATAAATCTTTTCGGCAAGTTCGCGCATGGCCATGAGCCGTGACGCCCGGATCGCCATCAATTGCTTCTGCACCCGCGTCCGGCCGGGTTGGATGGAAATCGCTGCATAGCCAATCCCCCGGATCGCACCGGTATCGACAGGAGCTGCTGTCGAGGACGTTGTAGCTGCCGGTGCTGCCGCAGCCATCTTGGTTTTGTCGGTCGCCGTGGCGCAGCCTGAAAGGAAAGCCCCGGAAAGAGCGAGGGAGGCAAAAAGCCCAAAATGGGTAAGTTTCACGGCGGTATATCCTTTGCAGGCTCGGGGTCACGCAGAGGGCGCAACCCGCGCATCGAGAAATCGGTCAGAACCCTTTCAGCAAATTCCGTGCCGAGCGGGTTAAACCAACAAAATTTTCTCGCTGGCATACCCCTTGCTTTTACCTACCCGAACCACCGCCAAACCCTCCGCAAAAAGGGCCAAAGCGGTTGATTTGAACCATTTCGTCGGGTTTCCGACACAAGGCGGGTAGTTAAGTGAGCGACGCACTGTCGATAAACCAACAGGCAGGTATTGGCCGCTGGGCACAGTCTTTGATGCTGCCGCTCGCGCTGGTTGCATTTATCGTCATGATGGTCGTGCCGATTCCGCCGTTCCTGCTCGATGTCTTCTTCACGCTGAATATTGTCATCTCGCTGTCGATCTTGATGGTGAGCGTGAATATGTATCGGCCGCTCGATTTCTCGGCCTTCCCGACCATTCTGCTCTTCGCCACGATCTTGCGTCTGGCACTCAACGTCGCCTCAGCCCGAGTCGTCCTTGTTCATGGTCACGAAGGCACCGCCGCTGCGGGCCATGTCATTGAATCTTTTGGTGAATTTGTCATCGGCGGCAACTTTGTCGTCGGCATTCTCGTCTTCATAATCTTGATGGTGATCAACCTCGTCGTGATCGTGAAGGGCACTGGCCGCGTTTCAGAAGTCGCCGCCCGCTTTACGCTTGATGCTATGCCCGGCAAACAAATGGCGATCGATGCCGATCTCAATGCCGGCATCATCACACCCGATGTTGCGCGCAAGCGTCGCGAAGACGTCGCCCGCGAGTCCGATTTCTATGGTTCCATGGACGGCGCGACGAAATTCGTGAAAGGCGACGCGATCGCCGGCATCATGATTCTTGCGGTCAATATCATTGGCGGCCTGATCATCGGCATGGTTCAGCACGGACTGCCTGCCAGCGAAGCGGCCTCAACTTATGTAACCCTCACCATTGGTGACGGTCTCGTCGCCCAGATCCCGTCGCTTCTCTTGTCGATCGCCACCGCCGTGATCGTGACGCGTGAATCGGGTGAGTCCGATTTGTCAAAGACTCTCACGCGCCAAATTGGTTCACGTCGCGCGTGGTATCCCGTTGCCGGCATTCTAGCCTTGATCGGCATTTTGCCTGGCATGCCAAATCTTCTTTTCCTCACAGCCGCGGCAGGTGCGGCGGCAATCGCTCATTTCGCCAATAAGCGTGACAAGAAAGAAGCTGAAACGCTTGCTCTCGAAGCTGCGCAGCCAGCTCTCGGCTTTGAAAGCAGCGCTAGTGACGAAGACAAAAACGAAGTCACAATCAGCGATGTAGCCAACACTACACCACTGCTCATTGAAGTCGGCTATGGACTGATCCCGCTCATAGAAGATGCGACGCGCGGCGCGCTCGTCTCACGCATTACAGGTATTCGGAAACAAGTCTCGCGCGATCTCGGGTTTATCATTCCGCAAGTGCGCATACGCGACAATCTCTCTTTGATGCCGTCGGCCTATCGTATCACGATTGCAGGTGTTATTGCGGCCGAAGATCAAGTCATCAATGGTAAGCTTCTCGCCATTCAGGGCGCGAATTCGAATGTGGTTCTGCCAGGTCAAAAAGTGAAAGATCCGACATTCGGCCTCGACGCTGTCTGGATTGATCCGGCCGACAAGCCTCGTGCGCTTGCCGCTGATTATACAGTGGTCGATGCCGGCACTGTCATTGCTACCCATCTTCATCAACTTTTGATGCAACGCGGCTCAGATCTCCTCGGTCAAGATGATGTGCAGGACATTATCGATCATTTTGCAAAAACGGCGCCTAACCTTGTGCAGGGTGTCGTTCCAAAAATCGTGTCCTTGCCGCAGCTCACCCAAGTGTTGAAAGCGCTTGTGGCAGAGCAGATTCCGGTTGCTGACATGAAGCGGATTCTTGAGGCTGTTTCGAGCGCAAAAGGCCGCGAAACGGATGATCTCATTGAGGCCGCGCGTATTTCACTCGGCCCAATTCTGATTCAACGCATTTCATCACCGAAAGAAGAATTGCCGATCGTCACGCTCGATACTGGTCTTGAGCAATTGATGATCCAAAACGCAAAGCAAAATGGTGCGTTGGGCAATGCAATTGAACCGGGCCTTGCCCGCAAATTGATGGAAGCTTTTGAAGAACAATCGAATCTCTTGGCCAAAACCGGAAAAACACTCGTCGTTGTTACGACGCCGATTTTGCGTCGCGAACTTGCAACCCTTGTCAGACAGGCCGCAGCCGATGGTCTCGTTCTGTCATTCAAGGAACTTCCCGAAACGAAACGTATCAATGTAGTTGCCGTAATCGGCGGCGCGTCCTGAGGAGACTAAATTATGATGCAACGTACAAAAATCGTAGCAGAAGATAGTCGCGAAGCTATGGCCCGTATCATGCGGGACTTTGGGGAAGACGCCGTCATTCTTTCAACGCGCAAAGTTCCTGGCGGTATTGAAATCGTTGCAGGTCACCCTCAAAAAGGTGCAGCAAAATTTGATATCGATGACGAAGAGCCAACGCTGACACGCTTGAAAAAAGCACAGAAGAAACTGCAGTCCGACGTCATTGCTGAACGCACAACGGATGTTCTCAAAAAGCCAAGCGCCTCAAAAAGCGCTTCGCAAAAATTTGCCGACATTCTTCTTGAAAGCGGACGCGCTGAAGAACTCCTTCGTCCCTCTGGCTTCCAATTCCGCCCGGCCCCTGCCGGCAAAGCTGCTGCGCAAAAGGTCGAGGAACCACAAGTTGAGGCAAAGCCCGTCAACGAAGAAAAGCCCGTTATTGCTGCACCGCTCGATGATCGCCGACTTGATGCGATTGAACAATCGGTCAAAGAAATTCGTGCTATGCTTGGCCAAGAGGTCATGATGAGCGGCTTGAAGTCCGCAGGCGCTTCCCCCGCTTTGATTTCAGTATTTCTCGCACAATCGGGGGCTTTGGCATCGATCGATCCGGATCGCTGCTTTGCAAAATTCCTCGCTGATCGCATGCTCCACAAATCGCCCCCGAAACTGACCGGCGGCCCCCGGGTTGTCCTGACTTTGGGACCAAGCGGCTCGGGCAAGACAACATTGCTCGCGCAATTGGCTGCGAAAGCGCGCATTGAATCACCTGATGAGCGCCTAACTTTTGTGAATGCTGACGCCAATCGGTTTGGCGCTGCCGAGCAATTGCGCGCTTATGGCAAAATTCTTGATGTGCCTGTGATCGATGTCGAACATCCGTCTGAACTCGCCAAGCTGACAACCAATTCTGGTCAGCGCCTCTCGCTCTTCATCGACATGCCGAGCCAACCGCATGAAAATGGTGTGTTGCTCGATATTCTTGAGCGTCACCGTGACGAGTTGCCAGAAATGTATAGTGTGGGCGCGATTGCCGCCAATCTGTCGACCGATTCGGTTGACCGGATGCTCTCTCGCTATCCTAATCTTGACGCGCTGGCTTTGACGAAACTCGATGAAGCCCCGCTTTCGCTTTCAACCTTCAGCCTTTTGAGCTTACGCGGACCAGGCGTTGCCTTTCTTGCGTCAACCTCTCATCTTGTGAAAGGGTTGATGGAGCCTGATTCGGACATGCTCGAAAGCGTCATTCATTCGAGCCTCGTCGGCAGCGAAGCTGAACAGCTGAACTGACCTTTTTGTTTATCGTGTAGCGTTGGTAGCGTATCATGAAGCGTCCTCAGGCCACGGCCATAACGAGCGGAAAAGGCGGAGTCGGCAAGACTAACCTCTCCGTTAATCTCGCGCTCGCTCTTCATAAGGCCGGGCAGCGGGTCGGCATTTTTGATGCCGATCTCGCCCTCGCCAATGCTCACCTTGTTCTTGGATGTCGTCCTAACCGCACGATTGTCGATGCGCTGTCGGGCCAATGCAGCATGGCAGATACCGTCGTTGAATCACCGCTCGGTGTAAAAATGATTGCGGGTGGTAGCGGCCTCGCCGAAGTGATGGGCCTCTCCGTCGAAAAACGCCAAGAGATCATAAGAGGCTTTTCGGAACTATCCGGTGCTGTTGATCATTTGATCGTCGATACGGCTGCAGGCGTCGAGGCCAATGTGATCGACTTTGTTGCGGCTTGTGATCGCGTCATCGTCGTTGTCGTCGGCGAGCCGACCGCCTTTGTCGATGCCTATGCATCGATCAAAGTCCTTCATCAAGATACGGGTCGCGATCGATTCGACATCATCATCAATCGTGCAGCAAATGATGCTGTCGGCGCGCAGATCTTCTCACGCTTCCGCGCAATCACTGATCGTTTCTTGAAAGTGAGTCTCAATCATATCGGCACTGTGCCGGAAGATGAACGCCTTGCGCGTGCTGTGGGAAAATGTGAACCGGTTGTCAGCAGCTTTCCGAACTCGGTTTCGGCAAAAGCCATTATGCGCATCGCTGAAAAAATTCATGCGACAACTCCACCTTCTGTCGATGAAGGGGCTATTGGCTTTTTCCGGC
The DNA here is from genome assembly GCA_037131735.1 of Alphaproteobacteria bacterium. GTDB lineage: Bacteria > Pseudomonadota > Alphaproteobacteria > Rhizobiales > Beijerinckiaceae > CAIUPE01. The sequence goes on along the minus strand of JBAXQM010000002.1, from coordinate 175,264 downwards.
CAACGGTCGCTTTAGAACGACAAGCAGTTGGGGCCTGATCGATGGGTCTTAAGGCTTATACAACCAAAGCGCTAAGCGTTCAGGATATCAATGAACGCGTGCGGCTCCATATGCCGCTTGCGCGCAAGATTGCCTGGCAGATTCATGGTCGTGTTCGAGATCTTCTCGACATTGATGATTTGATTCAGATCGGCATGACGGCTCTGGTAGAAGCCGCTCAACGGTTTCAAGACACTGGCGAAGCTACATTTGGTTCCTATGCAACAATTCGCGTGCGTGGCGCCCTTGTTGATCACGTTCGGAATAATCTCACTCTGACACGAACAGGTGTGCAGCGGCGCGATCGCATTGCGCAGGCAAAGCGCGATCTAATCGCTGAAGGCAAAGATGCTGAAAATCAATCTTTGATTGCAGAAAAACTCGGTATTGGCGTTCCTGAGCTTCAAGTCTGGTACGGACAAATCGCGAAGACGTCAGACAAATCTCTCGACGAGATTTATGATGATCATTCGGTTTGGTTTGCAGATGAACGGCCCACACCGGAACATGCTCTGCTTTCGGGAGAATTACGCGAGCGCCTTGTTGCTAACCTTAAAAAGCTTAATGAGCGCGACGCGATGGTATTGCAGCTTTATTATGTCGAGGAAATGAACCTTGAGGAAATCGCTGAATCATTATCGATCTCAATCGGACGAGTTTCTCAAATTAAAAAGGCCGCGATCGGTCAATTGCGAAATTGGATGGGAGAAGATTAGGCCGGCGGCAGTAAATCGCGGAAAAGCCATTGATCAAGCTTTCCCGTTTTCACCGCATGTTTAATCTCAGCAAGAATTTGCTCAACAGTTTCTTGAGTTGCTACACCCAAGACAATTTCCTGATCACCCTTTCGGGTCAAAGGTAAAAAGCGCCCCTGCCATTCAATGGAGATGACGGTCAAACCATCACGCCGCTCAATGATATTGTGAGTATGACGCCAACGCCCGGGCACATGAACTTCGTATGAGTCACCGGTACGCGGATCAAATCGCGTTTCAAGATATGAGTAATCATTCGGGTTGCAGTAGAATCGCCAATAATCATCAATCAAGGCGATAAGCGCCGAGCGGACATCGGCGATCGGCGTCGGGACAGATACAATCTGCCGCGACTTGGCTTTAAAGCCCTGCAGAAGTTTGGGGCTGATCATTACGAACTCTCTACAAAAAACGGCGGGACTTTAGCCGCAGCCCTGACAGACGGCAATTGCCGCGTTCAAAAAGGTTAAACCCACCGCATGGCACGAGACTTGCTGTCTTTTGAATGGAGTCATGTGTCCGAAAACGGGCGCCCCCTAAAGAAGATGTCAGGATAAGCCATGTTACGCACGCCACTCACGGGATTGACCGCTGCCTCCAAGCAGCTCAGCGCAATCTCGAACAATCTCGCCAATGCAAGCACCACCGGCTTTAAAAAATCGATGGCCCAATTTGCGGATGTTATGGGCGAGAGCACGGCTATGCGCCCGGGCACAGAGGCCGGCAAAGGCGTGATGTCTGTCGCCATGCGGCGTTCGGTCGAACAAGGGGGAATGAAGCAAACCGGCGGAAGCCTTGATGTTGCTCTTCAGGGCGCGGGCTATCTTGTGTTTGGCGATCCCGCCAATCCGACAGGCGAAGGCGATATGAGCTTTTCACGTGCTGGAGCACTGACTGTCACCGCCGACGGCTATCTCGTCGATCAAAGCGGCGCGCCCGTAATGGGCAATCCCTCACTCTCGGGCACGTTGCAGAACCCCAATCTACAAGCCATCAATCTTTTTAAAGCGGTCGGAAACGACCCTTCAAAGCTCGGCTCGATCACGGTTGACGCGCAAGGCCTGCTTTCTGTCACGAATGCGGCGACCGGCGCGATCAACAAGGTCGCCTATCTCGCGGTCGCACGATTTGAAAATGATAATGGCCTCAAAGCGATCGGCAATACACGCTACACAACCAGCCAGGATTCAGGTGAGCCCCAATTTGGTCGCGGTGGCTCCGACGGACTTGGCGTTTTTGCGCAAGGCAATCTGGAACAATCCAATGTCGACATCACCTCTGAGCTCATGAGCATGATCGCGGCCCAACAGGCTTATAACGGTAGCTCTCGTGCCTTGCAGGCCGGCAGTGAAATGATCCGGACGGCTGCCGAGCAGCTCGGCTAAACCCCTCACAAATGAAGCCCAACAAGGACACCACCCCACCCCATAGATTTACGGACTAAGACGTCTCTAACCTCTTAAAATAAAAAGAAATCTCTGATTTTCAGAGCCTGTGATCCGGCCCGTCAGGGTTCGGTAACGGGGACAATTAACCTTTTCTGTAGCGCCATGAAGCGATTTCAATTAAAAGTTGTATCTAACGACAGAGTTGCGCCAAACGGGCGCCGCCTGTTGTCGGGGTCAACATGGCGATTTCAGACGCGCTCTCCGTGCGCCAGCCAGCGCAAAATACCGTGCTCCCGCCGCTTGCCGGCGCGCAACGCGCGACGGCTATTGACGAGAGCATCCCTGTTCCCCGCCCTTTGGTCGAAGTCACCGCGGCCTCGCCCGATAATCTTCCACCGACCGATGCCGCAGCTGTCATTCTTCCGTTTTCTCAAGAAGCGCGACGCAAACCATCTTCCCGCGGCGGCGATCCTCTTCGCCCCAGCGTCAGCCCTGATGAACCGCTTCGGCTCGTCTATAATCAACGGGGCGCGCCATCTGATGCCATTCCCGCGCTCACGCGCCTTGAAGCCCGGATCGCGCTCGAACCTGTTTTCATGCAGCATTACGCTTCGACCCTCTATGCGATGGTCTCGCGGATGCCTGCGACACCCTCAGAACGGCGACTGGCTTTTGATCTCTTCGCCTGAACAGGTGAGGCTTGCATGACCCAGCAAGAATTTCTCGACGCGATTCGCGCTCTCCTTAAAGAATATGGCGGCTATACGCTTGAAGGCCCCGATTGGGCCGGCGACGTCATATTACGTCGTGAAATGACGGGCGAAGAAAAGCGCCGCCGGGGTGCCAGCAATTTTGCCTCCGCCCTTCGCCAGATTATGGGCCAAGACGCCAAAAAAGACCCCCCGCCCGGCTTTCTTTGATCTGATTTGAGGGACGCCTAACCTCCCTCAAACGGCAAGTGGCACGGAAGTTGCTGATACTGTCTCGAAACAAGTTCCTTACGAACCCACGAGACAGGATCGATGAAAGCTCTCGACGCTCTTTTCAAAGCCGATTCAACCGCCTTGTCCTTGCGACAAAAGCGGATGGAAATTCTCGGCTCGAATATTGCGAATGCCGCAACGCCCCATTTCAAGGCGCGCGATATCGATTTTGAAGCCGCATATAAAAGCGCGATGAATACCGGTGAGATCACTAAAACATCATCCGCGCATATTGATGTCGGCGGCACAGCTGACACCGCCGACGTTCGCTATCGTGTGCCGCTCTCGCCCTCACTTGATGGCAACACAGTCGAGCTTCATGTCGAACAGGTTCAGTTCGCTGAAAACGCAACACATTACGAAGCAACTTTGAATTTCCTGAATGGTCGCATCAGCACCATGCGCAAAGCATTAAGAGGTGAATGATGACAAATAAACTCACCATCTTTGATGTCGCTGGCCGTTCAATGGCCGCTCAACAGGTACGCCTTAACACTGTTGCATCAAACCTTGCCAATGCCGCGTCTGTCTCTGGCAGTCCCGATACGGTTTATCGTCCAATCAAGCCCGTGTTTGAAACACAGTATCATGATGTGATGGAAAAGACCGGTATCGCCACTGTCGATGTGGCCGATATTTACCAGTCCGATGCAACGCCTGAAAAGCGGTATCAGCCTAATCATCCGTTGGCTGATAAAGACGGTTACATCTACGCGCCACCGATCGATCAAAATGCCGAGATGGTCGATATGCTGGAAACATCGCGCCAATATCAAAACAATATCGAAGTGCTTTCAACTGCGAAGACACTTCTGATCAAAACTCTCAATGTCGGAAAGTAATCCTTAGGAAAGCGACCCCATGGCTACTTCGAATATTTCTTCCCAAGCACAACAGTCTCTCGACGCTCTTCTTTCAAAGATTGGCGCAAAAAAACTTTCCGATGCTCAAGCTTCATCCGCCCCGAAAACAACTCTCGGTCAGGATGACTTTTTGAAATTGATGACGGCGCAGATGTCGAACCAAGATCCGTTTCAACCGCAATCCAATACTGAAATGATTGCGCAGATGGCCCAGTTCTCAACGGTTACGGGCATTCAACAGCTCAATATGACGATGTCGAGTGTGCAGAGCGAAATCTCTCAAAACCGCATTGCGACAGCGGCTAGTTTTGTTGGCCGCACTGTTCTCGTTCCCGGCTCAACGGCTCTTGCGGACTCGACAGGCGGCATCAGCGGTGCGGTTGATCTTCCAGCATCCGCATCAGGACTCACCGTTCAGATTTCTCGTTCAACGGGCGAACTTGTGAAGACGATTGATCTCGGCGCTAATCCTTCAGGCCTTGTGGGCTTCAGCTGGGATGGCAAAGACGCCGGCGGCAATGTCATCGGCGATAACAATTACACCGTGAAGGCCATCATGACGTCAGGCTCGAAGCAAAGCGCCGCAGCCACGGATGTCTATGGCCCGATCACGGAAGCATCAATTCCAAGCGGAAACGAAGCACAAAGCTTCACTGTTGGAGGGATTGGCAAAATCAATCTCACCGACATCAAGAGCATCAAATTCTAAGTCGAAACATCACAATAAAAGTTTTACCCGAGAAAGGCACGTCACCCCATGTCATTCTATACCTCACTTACCGGCCTCAACGGCGCCCAGGCAGATATTTCGACGATCTCGAACAACATCGCCAACGTTGGTACGACAGGCTTCAAACGCGCCCGCGCTGAGTTCGGCGACATCTTCGCAACGTCACCATTGCAGAACGCCTCGAGCGCGATCGGTTCGGGTACGATTTTGAAATCGATCAAGCAGCAGTTCACACAGGGTAACATTCAGTCATCCTTGAACGCGCTCGATTTGGCAATTTCCGGTCAGGGCTTCTTCGCCCTGAAGCCCAGCCTCACCTCGAGCCAAACCGTTTACACACGTAACGGCTCGTTCAGCGTTAACAACGACCGGTACGTAGTCGACTCAAAAGGTCAGTATCTGCAAGTGTTCCCGGTCAACGCCGACGGTTCGGTGACATCGACCTCGATCTCCAGCGCGCAGAACTTGCAGCTCCCTGTGAACTCTGGTCTGCCAGCGGCAACAACGAAGATTCAGCTCGGTCTGAATTTGCCGGCCGACGCGACAATCATTCCGAAAGATCCAAAATATACGGATGCGAACCCTTACAAGTTCAACCGCAATGACTCTTCGACCTTCAACCAGTCAACCTCGATCACGATTTATGACTCGCTCGGCAATCCGACGATCGCGACCATTTATTACGTGAAGACATCGAACGCGACGGATATTTCACCGTCCAACAAATGGCAAACACACGTGTTCGTGGGCGACAACGAACTCGACCCCGCCCTCATTACGGCAAAAGACGAGCAGGGTAAGACCCTCTATATGAATAAGTTTGGCGAGGTCACATCAGATCCGCAATCGAAGGATTCAACATTCGTATCGGGAGCTCCGCATCCCTTGTGGAAATTCGACGACCAGACCAATCGGGCAGCGTCAACCGCTGCAAGCGTAACGGGCGTCAATATCCGCACCAACGGCTTTGATTTCGGCGATACGGATAGTTTGAAAGTTTCGATCGTAACGGACCCAACCGAATACGGCAGCACACATGAAGCTCTTCCCAACAGCACAGATCCAAGCATTCCCTTCTGGGGCAAAGATATGTTCACGATTTCGGACGGCAATTCGCAGCCCGTTTCGGTGAGCATTAAAGCAGGGGATTATACGGGTACAGAATTGGCCGCTGAAATGACACGCGCTGCCAATGAAGCTTTCGGCGATGACAAATATATCAACATCAAGGACACTTATCTTGCTGGCACGGCAACCGTTCCCGGCAATGATATCATCCAGTTGAACCTCAATAAAATCGATGCGATCACGGGCAATCCCGTGCCTCTCGATTCACCCATTACGCTGGATCTATTGGGTAACGCAGGCCTCACCGGTACGGCAGGCGGGATTGAAGGCAAAACTCCCGATCTGAAATTGACACGGCAGGAGCTTATCAGTCTCGTTCAGACCCGCCTCAATGAACAGATGAATGCGAATTATAGTGAACTCGGTAAAGACAGCGATACATGGGTTGATGAGACGAATCCGCCAATCGTTGTTGGCTATGATGTGTCGAAGCGCGCTTTGACCTTCACGCCAAACCGCAATTTGATTGGCCCGAATTCACCAGATCCCCGCTCACAGTTTGATAGCATCCAGGTCTATTCACCCGTTACAAACGGTTCGGACCTCGGCATCCCCGATCAGCAGAGCGCAACAAAGACGCTTATTCGCGCCGGTAGTGTTGTGACCAATAATGAATTGGTTCCGAATGGCGATTCGGTTCTTGATCCTGCGGATCAGCGTTTTGGTATCCAAATCAAGTATAACAAGGATACGCGTCAGTTCACCTTCACATCGAGTGCTTCAGGTGAGACGAGCAATATCAAGGTTGGTCGCGCCGCATTGCACGAAACGGCCGTCCAAGAACAGCATGGCTATGCGTTCACGAATGACCTTGCGTCAGGCGATACCGTAAGCATCCAGATCAATGGTAAAGACTATGTTTTCACCGCAACAAGCGCAATCAATGCTGAAGACATAGCGTCTGAAATCGCCGCCGATTGGATAACTCAAACTGGGGGCGACATTGGCGATTCCGTATTCAGCGTTGAAGCGGATTCAGATGGCTATCTCATCATCTCGGGCGATACCAGCGGTGACAAATTTGTTCCAACGGTCCGCATCAATGATACTGTGAAAACCGAGGACGCAAGTAAGCTTGTGAAGGGCGCCACAACAGGCAGCGTTGATCTGACAAGCTTGAACTCTGATTTAAACGGACCCTATGAAGGATCAGACAATAAGCTCTTGGGTATTGGCTCGACAGTATTCCTGCAGCAGACAACAACCAACGGAACGGGCCTTGAAGCCGCCGCCGCTATGGCCGTCGGTAGCCGCGCGATTTATTCACTCAAGCAAACATTCTACCCCAATGAACAGCTTGGTGAAAACAGAATGACATTCACCGTCGACGGTGTCGTCGGTAACGTCATTCTTCCTGCGGGCCGCGCTTATACGGGTGACACTTTTGCTGCCGCCATTGAAGAGCGTGTCAATCTCATCCAGGATTCAAAGACGGGCAAAACTGTTTCAGGTGTCAAAGTACGGTTTGACCCAGACAACAACAATTTCGTCTTTACCTCAGGGACAACCGGTTCAACTTCGCAGATCAATGTCGTCGGCAGCCCGAACCTTGGTTTGAGCAATGTGACCACAACGCAAGGCAGCGTGCCGATCATCACTGTGCCCCAACAGGCGCAGGACGAAAACGGTAACAAGCTTTACATAGATGCCAATGGCAACATCACGACGCAGAGCCAAGGCGATGCGCCGAATTGGGTTCCGCTCTACCTCAATCAGGGTCAGCTGACCTTCGATACGGTGGGTAAACTCTCCTCACCAAAGGAAGGTGTGGTGTACTCGCCATTCGATCCGGGCAACGGTTCAAACCTGATCAATCTGAACGTCGACTACGGTAAGTTCTCGACCCAGTACTCGCAGCCCTTCTCGGTGTTGTCGCTCCAGCAGGACGGTTACACGTCGGGTAAGCTCGATGGTCTGAACATTGACGCGACCGGTACGGTGCGCGCCAACTACACGAACGGCCAGACGCAAGCGCTCGGCAAGATCATGTTGGCGAACTTCGCCAACCCGAACGGTCTGAAACAGGTCGGTAACTCGAACTATGTCGCGACCTCGGTGTCCGGCGACGCTGCCCTCGGCCAGGCCGGTGGCGACGGCTTCGGGTCGATCCAGTCCGGTTCGCTCGAACGCTCGAACGTCGACATTACGGAAGAACTCGTGAACCTGATTACGGCGCAACGTAACTTCCAAGCGAACTCGAAGGCGATCGAAACCGAAACAACCCTCACCCAGACGATCATTCAGATCCGCGGGTAATGAGGTAAGGCATCGCCGGGCGGCCTGATTAAGGCCCCCGGCTCAGAGCCCCACGGCCGACAAGCCGTCTGCTCCTTCAAAAGAGTGGGCGGATCTCGGTCTTCGGGCCGCTGCGCGAGCGGCGGCCCGACCAATTTTTTACCCCTCCATGGTTAATGGCACACCTCTTGCTAAATGGTGAGGGGGTGTCAGGCTTTTGGCATCCCATCCGATTACCGAGTTAGGTGACAGGACGGGCCATGGACAGGATTTCACAGGTTTCGCTTAATACGATGCGGCTTCTGGCTGATAATCAGAAGATTACCGCTGCGAATCTTGCAAACCTCAACACAATCGGCTTCCGCAAGGACGTGAATACAAGCGTTGGCTCGGCCTATTTACAGGATCCGAAGGCCTATGAAGACCGTGTATTCGCGAGCCGCGGAGATACCGGCGTTGATACGTCCGTTTCTAATCTAATCAGCACCGACCGACCGCTTGACATCGCTATCAACGGTGACGGCTTTTTTGTTGTCACCAATCCCAGTGGGCAAAAGGTTTTGACCCGCCGCGGCGATATGAGCGTGACTGCGGAAGGTAAATTGAAGATGGGTGACGGCTCTACCGTCCAAGGTGGGGGCGCTGACATCACCGTTCCACCTTTTGAAAAAATTGAAGTCGCTCAAGACGGAACCATTACATACAAACCACTCGGCGCCGAAGGCAACACGATGGTGCCTGCAGGTCGTATCGATCTCGTCTCGATTCCCGCGAGTAATGTTGCACGCGGCCTTGATGGCTATCTCCGTCCAAAGAACGGCCAATTCCCGGCTAATGATGCAAAGATCAAAGTAACAAACAATTCGCTCGAGACGAGCAATGTGAATGCTGTCGAATCGATGGTCGAAATTATTCAAACGCAACGTGCCTATGAAATGCAGATCAAATTGATCGGCACAGCGAAAGATCTTGACGATCAAACATCCAAACTCATGCGGTCATCAACGTGATGACGGCAGTTTATCTAAAGTGGAGTGAGCCATGCCTGATGCATTAAATGTTGCGAAAACGGGATTGAACGCCCAGCAAGAACGCATGAGCGTGATTTCGAACAACCTCGCCAACGTCAATACTGTCGGCTTTAAACGCGACCGTGCCAATTTTGAAACGCTGCTTTATCAAGATTTGCGAGAAGTGGGCGCGCAGACATCACAGAATACGCAATTACCGACGGGTCTTGCGATCGGTACCGGCGTGCGTATCGTTTCATCAGAAAAACTATACAGCCAAGGCAGCATTATCAACACGGATAACTCGCTCGATATGACAATCGACGGCGGAGGGTTCTTCCAGGTGCTGATGCCCGACGGCCAGATCGCTTACACACGCGCCGGCAATTTTACGAAGAGCTCAACAGGTCAAGTTGTTTCATCAAATGGCTATCCGCTTGAACCAGCCATCACGATCCCTGAAAACGCGTCGTCTGTATCGATTTCGCGTGATGGTATCGTATCGGTCGGCATTCCCGGACAAACAGCGCCGCAGGTTGTAGGTAATATCGAAATTGCCTCATTCCCAAATAATGGCGGCCTCAAGCCAATGGGCGAAAACATGATGGCCGCGACGGGTGCTTCGGGCGCGCCGATTGTTGGCGCCCCAGGCGCAAACGGCCAAGGCAAAATTCTTCAAGGCGCACTCGAAGCATCGAATGTGAATGTTGTTGAAGAGCTCGTGAATATGATCGAGACGCAGCGCGCCTATGAAGTCAATTCGAAGGCCATCAGTGCTGTCGACTCGATGTCCAAATTCTTGACGCAGAATATCTAACGGGGACTGATCATGAAAGCATTTTATCTCATTATGTTTGCCTCGCTTGTCTTTTTGACTGGCTGTTCGGCACAGCGTGAACAGAAAATCTCTGCTAATCTTCAAGAAGATTATGACAAGGTCGTTTCAGTTCATCCGAAAGCCGATGATGGTGCGATCTTCTCCGCAGCACAACCGGGCTTTTTTGTCGGCGATCGTCGCGCGCGCACAGTTGGTGATGTGATCACGGTTACATTGTCAGAAACAACGCAAGCTTCCAAATCGGCGACAAGCGATCTCTCTCGCTCGGGTACAACATCGACCACACTTCCCGGTTCAATTTTTGGTGCAACGGGCATGTTGGGTCTGACCAATCCGTCAATTGCAACTTCGGGGAACTGGAGCTCAGGTGCTGATCAAACCTATAAAGGCTCAGGCACAGCCGACCAATCAAACAGCTTGTCCGGCACAATCACGGTGATGGTCACGCGCGTATTTCCAAATGGCAATATGTGGGTTGAAGGCGAGAAAAATCTTACCCTCAATAATGGCGAAGAATATATCCGCGTGAGCGGTGTTGTGCGTCCAGAAGACATCAAGGCCGGCAATGTGGTTGATTCAAGCCGCGTTGCGCAAGCGAAGATTAGCTACACGGGATCAGGCGATCTCGCGGATGCTTCACGTCAAAACTGGTTCGGCCGATTCTTCGGCTGGGCTGCACCGATCTAATCTAACATTATCTGATGCAACGTCTTGCCCTTTGGCCTGACAAGGATTGAACCTATGCTGAAAGTGATCGCCTCCCTCGCCGCTCTCATGATCGCGATTCTCGCGACGGAGGCGATCGCGCAGCAACAGGCCGCGCAGCCTGCGCAAGCAGCGCCGCAACAACAAGCAGCACTTCCCGCTGCTGACATGCAAACAACGCCTTCGGTTCCTTCTGAGCGCGTGAAAGACATCGCTAGTGTTGCGGGCGTTCGTTCAAACCAGCTTGTTGGTTATGGCATCGTTGTCGGCCTTAACGGCACGGGTGATGGTAACGTGGCTGCGACATTACAAAGCATGCAGAGCATGGTTTCACGCTTCGGCTTGAATATTGATGCGGGATCACTCAGCGCCAAAAATGCTGCAGCTGTGATGGTCACAGCTGATTTGCCTGCTTTCGCGAAGCCCGGGCAAAAAATCGATATTACCGTTTCCGCCATCGGTAAGGCCGCAAGCCTTGTGGGTGGTAACTTGCTCATGACGCCGCTGGTCGGTGCGGACAATGAAACTTACGCTATGGCGCAAGGCAATCTTGCCGTCGGCGGCCTCGGCGTATCAGGCGCAAACGGATCAACCGTTACTGTGAACGTACCGACCGTTGGTCGTGTTCCTGGTGGTGCAACGGTTGAGCGTACAGTCGCGACCCCGTTTGAATCCATGCCGGCGATGATGCTCAATCTCAACACGCCGGACTTCTCGACAGCGCAGCGCCTTGTTGCTGCGATCGACAAATCAATGGGCGCCGGCACGGCGACCGCTCTTGACGCGGCAACTGTCAAAGTGAATGCACCACGTGATGTGAATCAGCGCGTGTCCTTCATGGCTGCTGTGCAAGATATCCGTGTTGATCAATCGGCACCACCTGCCCGCGTCATCGTAAATTCGCGGACAGGAACAATTGTCATTGGCGATGGCGTGTTCCTCACGCCCGCCGCCGTCTCGCATGGTAGCCTCACGGTTCGCATTACAGAAAGCCAGAATGTCGCTACGGGCCAAGGTGGCATCGCGACGGGTCAAGGAGCTGTCGCGCAGGGCGGGCAGAATACAACGACACAACAAAGCCAAGTCGACGTGAACCAGGCGAAAGTGAAAATGTTCATGTTCGCGCCCGGCGTACAGCTTTCTAAAATTGTTGACGCGGTCAATTCAGTGGGCGCTTCGCCAAGCGATCTTGTCGCCATTCTTGAAGCCTTGAAACAAGCCGGCGCCCTTCACGCCGAATTGATTGTGATCTGACGAGGAGCTTGACGATTATGGACGCGCTCAAAATCGATTCGACAACATTGATCTCAGCCAAAAGTGCTGCAGGCTCTAACAAGACGCTCGCTAAAGCGGCGCTCTCGCTTGATGATGCGAAGAAGGTCGGTTCGAAGGCGACGCTCGATCAGGCTGCCAAAGGCTTTGAAGCCTTGTTTGTGCAAACCATGCTCAAAGAAATGCATAATGCAAAGCTTGAGGATGGCTTATTTGATGGCGAAGGTGAAAAGCCTTTTCAGTCCATGCTTGATCAAGCCTATGCCGATCTCGCGACGAAGCAAAATCGCTTCGGTATCGCTGATTCAATCAAACGAACATTTCAGAAATCCGTCGATGCATCGGGTTACGAGAAAACACCATGATGAATGTTCTCCCTCCCGTCAGGGCGGTGACCCATGGCTGATATTTTATCAATTGGCTCGTCGGGCCTTTCAGCCTATCGGCGCTCCCTTGAAGTTACGGGCAACAATATCGTCAACGCGAATACGGAAGGCTATGCGCGGCGTGATGTGCAGCTGCAGGGCATTGGCGACGCTGCTTCGTCCCCTACAACTCTGCGAACCGGAACAGGCTCAGGCGTTGCTGTCGATGTAATTCGGCGTGCAACCGATGTGTTTGTTCAAGCTGAAAAACGTGTAACACAATCGGCATCGTCAGCGGCCACCGCATTGTCTGACCGGCTCGATCGTCTCGAGAAGGCCATGTTCTCGGGCGATGGTGATTTGGGTAAATTATCGCAAACACTCTTTTCGCGTTTACAAGATTTTGCCACAACGCCCTCTTCAATAGCGGTTCGCACGACCGTTATCCAATCAGCCAATGACCTAGCAGACGGCTTCAACATTCAGGCTAATCGACTCAATGCCGAGGCCAATGCCATCGTTTCGGATGCACAGTCGCAACTTGACGATCTTGAAGCGCTCACAAAACAATTGGCTGATCTTAACAAACAGATTGAGTCTGTCGGGAATGATCGAGGCAAAGGCAATGACCTTCTTGATCAACGGGACAAGCTCGTTGATGGGATTGTAAAGATTGTCAGTGTCACGGTAGAAAGCCGCCCAAGCGGTGCAGTCGATCTTTATCTGAATGATGGCACAGCGGGACCGCAACTTGTTGGCCCGAATGGCGCCAAATCATTGACCGCGAGCCGCGTAAACGGCCATCTCCAGATTACGCTTGATCCCTATGGCGCAAGTATTCCGCTCTCTAAAATCCAAGGCGGAACCGTCGGGGGTATCCAATCTTTTGATGATCAAATTACGTCGATGGAAGGCCAACTTGATCGCATGGCTATTGGCTTTGCCAAACGCGTTAATGATCAACATACAAAGGGCGCCGATCTCGACGGCAAAAAAGGTGTAACATTCTTCTCGACAACGACGCTCTCCGCTACGCCATCGAAGTCCAATAAAGGCGTTTCATCGGCAACAATCGATATGGGCCAGGTGGGCGCCTTAGAGTCTGGCGACTATCGCGCGACCTTCAGTAAAACTGATAACAAATGGACCATCGTCAATACCGCAAGTGGCGTAAAGGCCGCGGGCACCGACCGCGTATCAATTGACGGCATGACCATTCGCTTCACCGGCAAACCGTCTGATGGCGATACATATACATTCTCCCCCCTTTCGAATGCGGCTTCGGCCTTGCGTATGCTTATTGACGATCCGCGCCAGCTGGCGGCGTCGCTTCCTCAGCTTGCCGAAGCGGTCACAGGCAATCTCAGCAGCGCTTTGATTGAAATCACCAATACGGGGGGAATGATCGATCCTCCTCCGGCTCCCTCTCTCTCCGCCTTATTCAATCAATCGACGATTCCGAATAATGCGATTGGCTTCAAAAAAGATGGCATCGTATCAACGATACCTGCCGGAAGCGGCTCCGTTTCGCTTTATTCTTTCGGCGAGATCTCGGCTGCGACATTCAGAATTGACCCTAAAGCCTCGACATCGACATCGAACATTGCGACACTATCGAATATCGGCACTGCTCAACTCCGATTGACAGTCAATGGGACCACAACGCCCGACTTGACTCTCTTCCCTTCAAGTCTTTTTCCAAATGGTATCACGGATCCGGCGAGCCTTGCCGACCCTGCACAAGCTTTGGCGGATGAAATCAATCGAGTCCTTGCCGAACATGATGGAACGAATGTTGACCTCGGCAATCAACTATTTGCCAGCGCGGCAAATGGCTATGTAACGCTGAACGCGCTGGGCACGAATGAAATTTCGGCCGCGACGATTACAGGAAGCTCTGTCCTTTCATCAGCATCAGCGGCAATTACCCAAAAATCCGCTGCGGCAGAGATTGATCTCGTAACGCGCGAAGGGATACAACTTGCTGGTGCCAATGCGGTTCCTGCTGATTACGTAAAAGCGGCGAACGGCTTTATGGTCGGCGCGGTTCAACCGGAAGCACCGACGCTTGTAGCTGATTCTTCAGGAACTATTTTATCCCGCTCTTATCGTTCCCTACAAATTACCGATTCCAAGAGCCCGATTGCCAATCAACAATCACTCACCGATGGCGTGAGAACAAGCGCGATCAAATTCGATGTTAGCCCCCAGAGTGACAGCCCGTCATTAACGCAGGGCTCGTCGCCAATGCTTGCGCCCGGGGCGGTATATTCCCTCGCCATTGACGGCCTTTCGAGCCCCATTCGTCTTGCGGGTCAAAGCATCATGGGTAAGACATCGACGGAAATTGCGTCCTTGATGGCTGACCGTTTGACGCAACTCGCGCCCCAGCGCTCGCTTGTCGGATCAGCCGTAACCCTTCCCGATGATTTAGCGACCAGTTCATTCACAATTGGAATTAATGGCGTTCAATCAACAGTCACCTTCACACGCAGCCGAAATGATTTTACGGGTAACGCGTTATGGGGCGGCACATTTTCCGTCTCAGGAGATACTCGCCTTTCGGTGTCTCTTGTTCCCGCAGATTCAAGTGACCCTGAAGGCGCACAAAAGCTGATCATCGCTCTCCCAAAGTCACTTTCAACGACTCCGCCCGTGATTTCAATTTCAGGCGATGATGTTTCAAAGTTCGGACTGGTTGCCAATGGCATAAGCGAGCAGATCATTGCCTCAAAAACTACGTCATCAGATCTTGCTTCAATTCAAACTACATTGAATGCGCAATTTGGTTTGGCGAGTAGTTCTGTTTCGCTAACCGATGATGATCGTGTATTGATCACAAAATCGCTTTCCGGTTCACTCACATCGCTCAGCCTTACCAATCTGTCCACGTCGAGTGAGAGTGATCGTAATGATATGACCACAATCGGCTTTTCGGGAAGCGATCTCACATTGTCTCTCTCGGAAAGTACGTTGTCGCTTTCATCCAAGGTTGTCTCCGATAGCTCGACGCCTAATCTCACGGATACAAGCGAAACCGTATCGCGTGTCGGACATAAATTGACGATCGAATCGACGCAAATAGGCGGGACAATACCTGAGGACCTTCTCATATCGCTCCAACAAACTGATCAGACCGGTACGCGCAGTTTAGCCGCGACCTATGACAAAGCGATGGATCGGATCAATCCAACAATTCCTGATCTTGAGGTCGACGTCACTGATGAGGGTATTGTCTCCCTCTATGCCCTGAAACTGGACTCGTCTGGTGCCCTTCTCCGCGACGAAAATGGCGATTACATCAGAGGCGATCTGATCGCCAAGCGCGCTTATCAATCGGGCATTCCTGTTGATTATATGGGTGCGCAATTCGTCATCGAAGGCAACGCTGTCGTTGGGGATCGGTTCCGTATCACCACCGATTCCTTGCGGACCGGCGATAATCGCAACGCTTTGTCGCTGATCGATATCGGTCGCAGTGATCTTTTAAATAATGGATCAGGCACATTTGCAGATATTTATGCTGCCGCCGTAAGCAAAATTGGTTCGTCAGCGCAAGCCGCTAAAACATCGGCCTCTGCGGCCAAGACAGTGGCCGACAATGTTGCGGCAGCCTATGACTCAGCAACCGGCGTCAATCTCGACGCTGAAGCTGCAGAGCTTATCAAATTACAACAAGCCTATTCGGCATGCGCACAGATCGTATCTACCGCACGCGATATGTTCGACATGATTCTAAGAGCTTTCTGAGGCTGACACATGCAAATCGGAACGAAACAATTCTACCAATCGCAGATCACGAGTATGGCAGATCTTCAAACAAAGATTGGCCGTATTCAGGAGGAAGTTTCATCGGGCAAGAAGCTCCTTGCGCCTTCGGATGATCCGGGAGCCTATACGGTTGCCAACAGATTGGACCAGTCGATCTCGGCCATGAACCAATATGGCCGCAATATCGGCATGGCTAAATCGCGCCTCGCACAAGAAGACGCGGTCCTGTCATCCGTGTCGTCGATTGTGACGCGATTGAATGAGCTTGGTATTCAAGGCGCCAACGGCACCAATGACTCGATCGCGCGCGGTGCTATTGCGGAAGAAATGGATCAATTGTCCCAGCAATTAGTCGCGCTGGGCAACTCGGTCGATGCCAATGGTGATTATCTTTTCGCTGGATACAAAAGTGGTAAGCCACCTTTTGTGTCAACCGTTGATGGGGTTTCTTATCAAGGTGATACAGGCCGCAAAGAAGTTGAGATTGCGCAAGGTGTATCGACACCAACCTCGAGCAACGGCCTCGAGCTGTTCATGAATGTAAGTCGTCAGGGTTCGGAGTCGACGTCTATTTTCGATATCGTCAAGAGTGCTGTAAGCTCTCTCAGGGAAGGCCAACTGTCGTCCGATGTTCTACCTGCTTTGAAAGAGGCCACGAGCCATTTATCAACCTATCAGGCCATCTGTGGTGCACGGCTTCAAAAAGTTGAAACGGCGGAGACGACGCGGCAATCGCAAATGCTCAATACCAAATCCACATTATCAATCATTCAAGATGCGGATTTGACCCAACTTGCGAGCGACTTGCAGCAGAAATCTTTGACGCTACAAGCCGCGCAAAGTGTTTTTGCCAAGATTAGCCAACTCACCTTGTTCAATTTTATGAAATAAGGTCCTAAGACTGAGGAGTTGGCGGTGACGATGCCGCCGCCTGTGATTCGGGAGTCGGCAATTCGGCCTGAGGTGGAGCAAAATTCGCGGCTAAAAAAGCACCGCGCACAAGCGGGATGCGCTCCAGTAATTCATGCCATTCGAGATCATAAGGCGTACCCAACCATTGCTGATTATGCATCAGTTCATCGGTTATGGCCTTCACCCGGGTTCGCGCGGACTCAACTTGATAGAGCTCTTCATCGGTCAAGGATTTATCTTTACGCGACTGAACCGTCGCCTCAAGCATGGTGACCGGATCCATAACGGCCGTACGCTCCGCACGGAGGGCGTTGGCCTTTTGCTCCCGCAATTCAGCATCACGGATCTCACGTAACCGGGCCTGAATTTCAGCATATTGGCGATTTTGTTGGAATTGCTGAACAATGATCACGAGGACAATAAGTCCAATAAGAAGAATAAACGCGCCAATTGAAAAGATACTATCCATGAGAAACGCCACTCCGAAAGGCTGAACGCAACCCGAACCTGATTAACTATACACGACCCAATCTAATGGGGCGCCTTAGCGTTACACTATAGAACGGTTTCTGCCGCCATTGGTATAAAAATTGCCTTAAAATATTGGAAATCATTTAGGGGTTCTCTTCCGATCATGATCGTTAATGACGCTACGCCGGCAGGACAAGCTGCCAATCCATTTTCTGACCTGATCAGAACGGCCGCTGACGCGACCGGTGTAAATTTCAACTATCTCTATAAGCAAGCTGCGGTAGAAAGCGGCTTCAATGCGACCGCACAGGCCCCTACGAGTTCAGCGCGCGGCTTGTATCAGTTTACCAAGGACACTTGGCTGAAAGTCATAGAGCAGCATGGCGAAGAGGCCGGCCTCACGCGAGAGGCGTCCGCTCTGCGCAGCGGTATAACGACCCCTGATGATCGCCAAAAAATCCTCGACCTTAGAAATAATCCCGAGATATCAGCGCGCATGGCCGCGCATTTTGCTCTCGACAATGCTCGCGCCCTACAAGCGCAAGGCGTTCAGGTAAAGGGACCGACAGAGCTCTATCTTGCGCATTTCTTGGGATCCGGCGGTGCCGCAAAATTCCTGAATGGCATGCGCGACAACCCGAATGCACCAGCCGCATCACTGTTGCCTGCGGCGGCGCAAGCCAACAAATCAATTTTCTTTTCGAATGGCGCGCCCGTAACACTTGCGACGATTTATGAACGCTTCGATCGTAAATTCAATGATGGCACGGCGGCGACACCGGCCGCGCTCACGCTCGCAAAATCAACGCTCGTGGCCGCGCGTCAAAAGCCGCAATCTACTTTAGTTGAGGCGCTACTTGAAACATCCGGTCAAAAGCCGCTTTCCGGTTTGAAAGCGGAGATGCCGAAAATCAAATCACTTCTCTTCAAGCAAGCACCTCAACGCGATCAAAAGCTTGAAGCGCAACCTGACGCCGCCGAAGCTGACGATGATCTTCTCACGCTCACACCGCGCCGCGAAATCAGACTTCCCGCACAATCTGCGCCGATGACTCAACCACAATCGAGTGGTCAAACGGCCCGCTTCTCCGTTGACGATAACGGACCCGTTAGTGTTGATTCACTTGCAAAATTTCTTGATCGCGCGAGCCAATGGAGTCCCGATGCGGGTGCATTGGATCAACAGTCGAAGAAAGGTGTCGTCACACGCGCAGCGACCGAGGGATTACGTCAATCGTAATCGCCAAGAACTTACTTATTCGTCTTCGGGGTCGATTTGTATAAGTAATTTTTCAGCCGTACCACTTGCGATCAGTTCTTCCGCATCCGCAGCAAGTGTGGACACAATTGTGCCTTGTGGCAAAACCAGATCGTGGAGTACGCCAGTCTTCAATAGCTTTAAGCGAACAAGATGAGAGCGATCTTTTTCAACCAAAACCAACTTTTCAGAATTATTAATCACCGAACTATCAGCCAAAGGCGGCGTAGCGGGTACGCTTTTAATTTCTAAATGGGATTGTTCTTTGGACTCATCGACGTCGAATATCCTTGCGAGAGATGTTTCTATCGGCGATGGCAATTGTGTGACGCCTATCTCAGTACTCGACGACGAATTTCCCTCAGTATAATCTTGTATGGTAATTGTTGTCTCTACTTGCTTATCAATAACTCTGATCTCGTGAGTAGTCTGAGTTGACTTACTCTGTTCCTCACTCAATGAAGGCATAAGCGTGTTGGGCGTAACCTCATCTGACTGCTCAAGCACGGTCAGAATAGGTGGGTGGGAGTCATGGCCCTGTTGTGGCTCATGAGACAAGTCTTGATCGTCCTCAGCCGCTTCAACCTGGGAAATCTCGATACCACCCGCAGAATCCGAGGTGGCTTCAACAAGTGGATGATCAGAGGCAGCCACGACTGACTGATCGGAGGGATGTTCGTCCGCGGCTTGTGTCTCGCTCTCGCGATTGATCTCGTCAGAACTCTCAACAGAGCCAGAGGCTAATAAGTCATCTGCTTTGTCATGCAAATCAATGCTTGGAGGAGGATCAACGTCGGACGCTTGCGGCTCAATCCCTGATTCCCCTTCAGGAGAAACAGGCTGGGCGTCAATCGGTTGCGATGGGTCCTTACGCGCCAGGACGAGAGCACCCCAAAGCGAAAGCAGCATTTGACGCCGCTTAAGGTTAGAGCCGTCCGCCTTCTGCGTTTTTAAATTATCATATTCTTTAATGAGACGGCTCAGACCATCAATCCGGTCCGCTTCAGAAATATTTTCCGTATTAAGAGATTGGTTCTGAGAAGACAAATGGGCAATCCCTATAGTGCTAGGCCAAATTTACCCAAATCAAATATTTTGATCAATAATTCTTTTAGTTCTTCAAGCTTGCATTCCAAGAAGCCATCATACTTGTCAAGCTGCTCTGATCGGATTTAGACGCGCTAAGAATACTCTGCATAGAGATAAATTGGTTCATATACCTTGTCTTCATTGAATCCATTTCTTGATCAAGCTTTGACTGCTCTTCTGAAATTTTATCTTTTTCCTGATTTTCAGCTTTACTGAGCAATACAGAGAAATCTGATCCTTCGCCAACAATGATATTGTTTAAAAGTTTCATTTGATCAATGGCGCCGGTTGGATCGGTGGACGTTGTGCTTGTGTTCTTCGATGCGATCACCGCCAAGAAAATTTCTGGATTAGTCTGAATTTTTTTACTCGCACTATCGACATCAATATAAAGTGTCCCGTCTGAGACTTTCGTCTTCACGCCGATATCGGCCAATGTGTAGGTTTTTCCATTCCCATCTGGGAATTGCGTCGTTGTAAGTTTCTGAAGTTTCTGAATAAAGGTCTTTGCTACGGTGATATTCGACAAGCCACCACGCTTGTCCGCCGACGAATCATATTTTGTTTCGGCCTTTACGGTATTGAGGATGTTATTGTACCCATCAATAATGACCTGCAAAGAATTGAGAAGCTTATCGAGATTAGCGGTCGATGATATATTTACGGGCGCGTTATTCGCTGTTGTTGATTTTACACTGATATTCACGCCTGAAATTAGATCTGTGAATGTATTTGAGCTGGATTCGAATGTATTTTGGAATTTCAATTCATTCGTTGTTTTGTCGATATAGCTCCCCGACAGAATTATCGCATTCGTTCCACTGCTTGAATTCAGATCGTCATTCGTGTTGACCGTTAAAGCCGTCTCGTCTGTGAATTCACTTCCATCTTTATTGAACGTTAACTCGATCGAAAAGTTTTTATCCGAACCGGTACCCCTCGATATCTGAAGGCTCTGATACTTGTTTCCACTCGAGTCCTCGGCATTCGTCAATATCGTTGCAACCAAACCGTTACTGTTCGTCTTACCTGAATCATTTATCTTTTCAGCAAGATCAGTAAGTTTATCGGTTGATGAGAAGTCGATATAGTCGATAACGGTTCCATCGGCTTTCTTAATCGTAAGTGTTCCGCTATCGGCCCCGGCGTCACCAACCAGATAATCAGACGAGTTAACCGGCGGAAATGTAACCGTATTCATCGTAGCCAACTGCTTCACGACGAATGAGAAGTTAACGGGCTTCGGATCGGCAAAAGACGAAAATGAGAAATCGGCCGCGGCCGGATTTGAACTTTGCGGGCTGTAGCCTAACGCGCGCGGATCACCGAGATCCGTCAGGGATTTTTGGAAGTCATTCGCAACAGACGTAATCTTTCCGAGCGAGGAGATTTTGGCGTCAGTCGCCTTGCTTTCCGCATCGATAAGCGCTTGACGCGGTGCTTTCGAGGCGTCGGTCAGTTGCTGGGCCAGCGATTGAATATCAACGCTCCCGCCCGTCAAATTGTTGACGATGCTACTGCCGATACTCGCTAAACTGTTTGAGCTGGTTGAACTCGTTACCATTGCTTTAGCTCCTTAACTATAGAAACATAAGCAAAAGTTAGGCCAGAATATCGAATTCCCGCTTGAAATTGCAATGACGGACGACATTTTTAGGAAAAATGTCGTCCGTCATGCCCCCACGGCTATTTCAGCAACGCTAGAACAAGTTGCGGCTGCTGATTGGCTTGCGCAAGCATTGCCGTCGAAGCCTGTTGGATCACCTGGCTCTTTGACAATTCAGTGGTCGCTTGCGCGTAATCGGTATCCTCAATTCTACTCCGCGACTCCGACAAGTGGGTCGCATTATTCGTTAGGTTGTCCGCCGCATAGGTGAGACGGTTAACAATCGCCCCCATGCCTGCGCGCGCGCTGCTGACATTTGAGATAGCAGTATCAATTGTATCGAGGGCTGAGGCAGCACCGGTCGCGGTTGTTAAGTCAACATCTCCTGATGCAATAAGGCCTGAACCCAAACCAGAGGACGCGTCACCAAGGAAGACTGAGGATGCAAAATCAATCGCGTCCGATGATGATGTGCCCAGCTGGAACGTTATCGATGATACGCTACCCGTCAGAAGTGCTTGATCGTTCCATTTTGTGTTTGTCGCGATCAAAGAAATCTGCTGGATCAACTGGCTACTTTCCGTATTTAGGTTCGTACGATCTGTCGACGAGTAGGTGCTGTTTGCAGCCTGAATCGCCAACTCCCGCATTCTCTGCAACATGCTTGTAATTGCATTTGTTGCGCCTTCAAAAGTCTGAACCATTGAAATGCCGTCATTTGCATTTCGAACCGACTGCCTCAGACTTCTGATTTGGCCCGTAAAATTAACAGCAATTGTCAAGCCTGCTGCATCATCTGCAGCACTATTTATTCGCTTTCCCGTGGACAAACTTTCCATGGCATTCCGTAAATTCACTTCATTGGTGGCAAGCGAAGCCTGCGCTTTAAGTGAACTTATATTTGTGTTGATAGTGACCATACCCCACTCCTGTGTTTAGAAAGTTTGTCCTACGAGATCCTTGTTCGCAATCATCGTCAAAATATGCTTAGCGACGGTGGGGGCTATCGCTAAGTATATGCTGCGCTTACTTCAACAGCTGCAGAACCATCTGCGGTTGTTGATTTGCTTGGGCAAGCATTGCCGTTGCAGCCTGCTGGATAACCTGTCGCTTCGACAGCTCTGCAGTTGCTTCGGAATAGTCCGTATCCTCAATTCGGCTACGGGATTCGGCCAAATGAGTTGCGGTATTTGTGAGATTATCAGCCGCATAGGATAAGCGGTTGATCATCGCACCCATGCCGGCACGTGCACTGCTCACATTCGAAATGGCCGTATCAATCGTATCGAGTGCGGAAATTGCTCCGGTTGACGTAGACAAATCAACGTCGGCTGAACCGATAAGACCTGAACCCAAACCGGTTGACGATGCATCGCCAAGAAACACTGACGACGCAAATTCAACTGAGTCTGAAGATGCGGCACCCAACTGGAAGGTTACAGTGGAGACGCTGCCGGCCAAGAGGGCCTGACCGTTCCACTTCGTATTGGTGGCGATTGTAGCAATCTGCGCAATCAACTGTTTGCTTTCTGCGTCCAGATTGCTTCGATCTGAGGATGCGTAGGTGCTGTTCGAAGCCTGGATCGCCAATTCGCGCATTCTCTGCAACATATTGGTGATGGCATTGGTTGCGCCTTCGAAAGTCTGCACCATCGAGATGCCATCATTCGCATTGCGAACGGCTTGACGAAGGCTTTTGATCTGACCTGTAAAGTTAACTGAAATGGTTAACCCGGCCGCGTCATCAGAAGCAGAGTTGATCCGCTTACCTGTTGAAAGGCTTTCCATAGCCGTCTGGAGGCCACGCGAGTTGGCTGTCAGCGCGGCTTGCGCATGTAGGGACGAAATATTCGTGTTTATCGAAGTCATGTTAATCTCCAAAAATTTTGATCGATCAACAGGCCTGTGGGGGACCGTTGAAACACTTTAATGTTCGCCCGAATGCGAACACTGGTATTAACGGCGCGCCACAATATATTTTTAATTCGTGGAAGCTTGATCGTGAAATAAAGGCATAAAAATCTGCCTGTTTTTAAAAAAATGTAATTATTTCAATATGTTAAAAAGGGAAAAATTCAAATCTCCTGCGGCATCGGCAGCCCTCTATACATAATGCATAGGCCGATATTCGGAAAAGTCCCATTCAAAAGGTCAACTTGGAAACAGCCGCCCCGTAAGAAAATCTGCTGGCATAGAACTTGCTGCTGTTGGTCGGATTATCGCAACGACCCAAAACGGGGGTTCTACTATGACTGTCATTAATACGAATGCGTCGTCGCTCATTGCTCAGAGCGCTTTGACCCAGAATTCGAAAAGCCTGCAACGCGCCATGGAACAATTGTCCACTGGTAAGCGCATCAACTCCGCAGCGGACGACGCCGCAGGTTTGGCAATTGTATCTCGCCTCACCGGACAAATCAGAAGTCTAAACCAAGCGGTCCGCAATGCGAATGATGGCATCTCCATGGTGCAAACCTTTGAAGGTGCAACAAATGCGATCACTAATATGCTCCAACGAATGCGAGAACTCGCCGTTCAAAGCGCCAACGAAACATATGGCTCCGGTGATCGCTCAAATCTTGAAATCGAAAGCAAACAGTTGATTGCCCAAATCGGATTGATCGCTGCGAACACAAAATGGAACAATATGGCCATTTTGAATGGCGGCGTGACGTCGCTTCGTTTCCAACTTGGACCAACGCCTGATGATGAAGTGACATTCGGCGCGTCGGTATATCTTGGTGCGGCATCAGAAACCGGTCTCGGGTCAGGTCTTGTCAGCACAGCCGACATCAACCTCACAACCGCCGATTCAGCGTCTGATTCGCTTGCGAAAATTGATTCCGCAATCAATACAATCAGCGCCGCCCGCGCTGGTATGGGCGCGATGATCAACCGCCTAACATATGCCGCCGACAATATGTCGAATAACTCCACGCATATGTCTGAGTCCAGAAGCCGCATTGAAGATACGAACTACGGTGAAGCAACTGCAGAATTGGCTAAGCGCCAGGTTATTCAGCAGGCAGCAACGGCTATGCTCGCTCAGGCCAACCAAGCACCGAACACCGTGCTCCAGCTTCTGAAGCAATAACCATTTCCGAAGACAAAAATTAAATCATCATAGTTTTTGACAGAGGCAAAGATGAAAATCGATACTCTTTACAAGCAAATCGCGTTCAAGCTTGAAGGCGCGATTGAAGTTGAAAATTATGATGTTATTGAAAACATCGTTCTCGGTAACGAGTTTTCAAAGGTGACCAATATCGAATTCCTCAATTTTTGTCGCAAATCATCGCTATTCAGATCGGCTATTTTTCTGAGTAATTTTTGCTCAGAAAATAACATCAATAAATCATATAATGAGATTATAAATCTCTGCTACCAATCGATTCTAAAGCGCGATTTCAATGAAGAAATCTCATTTCTCGACACGAACGAAAACATTTTAACGATTACGGTTAAATCGATACTCGGCGAGACCAATAAGGACATCGATTTTATCGAAAAAATCGACTTCCGGACTCAAATCGCTATCGAGCTTTCACTTGATTTTCACTGCTTTGAACTCACAAGAAATATCATACGAGCGCTATTAAAGTCGGGCATTACATCCGCAGAAGCGCTTACAATTATTCGATGCTTCATTGATCGCTATGATAACATCGAAAAAATTACCAACCTTCACCATATCGTAGAGCCACTCGAAGACCTCATAAACTTCATCGATCCCGATATTGACGATGATTTACGGAATATTCTATCTCTTTCATTTGCAAGTTTTGCCCGTTCGGCGGGTTTGTTCGATCGCGCTATTCATTATTCCAAAAAGCTCCAATCAAATGGCTATTCCTTGCCGGCCCTTCTATCCGAGGCAAAGACTTACTGTAAAATCAACGATTTTGAAAATGCAAATCGTACCTTTGATAATTATTTGAGAACATATCTCGAAAATGATGGTGATTTATCATTTGAAAAGAAGCTGCAAACTACAAATATCGTAGACGAAAAAGACTTTAACTATGAAGGCGCCATTACCGCGATCAAACGACTGACTGAAATTTTGTCTATGGATAAAATCGACTCCTTCATCATGTCGGGCACATTGCTGGGCTTCGTTAGAGACAAAAATCTCCTGCTCCATGATAAAGACGTCGATATCGGCATTTTCGGTTGGCAGGACCAATATACATTTGTTGACCGCCTAAACAGAACGAATGAATTCACAATTCACTGGGACTATGTGTCAGGTGAGAGTGCTCACACTATACCCGTGGGCCATAAACCGACCAAAACCGTCATGGACATCTTCTTGTTCCGTAAGGATGAGGAAAAATTCTATCACGGTATCGATCATTCATGGGGCTTTTTACAAAGATTTGCCCATACGAAATTTGAAATTGCGCAGGCTGATTTCTTTGGGAGCCAAGTGGGTATTCCGAGCGATCCCGTGGCCTGGCTTAGCGAGCATTATGGTAAGACATGGAATATCCCCGATAAATATTTCAATCCTTGCCTCGAATGCCCGACCATTATTGGAGCCGGCGACGCTCTCCATATGATGCTCGCCCGTATCATGATGATTAAGAGCATTCATAAAAAAGATAAAATGCGCTTCATCAGAGCCTTTGATGTAATTAACCGATTTAATGGATCGGCCTGTAGAATTGACCCTGCATTAAATGAATTGATACAAGAGAGACTTAATCAGGAAGCGTCACTTTTGGATAAAAATTTGGAATTGTTTCTGAACTAATAGGATTTTGATTTATCTGCGATTTTGACGGATACAAAAATGACGACTGTTATAACTTACGGCACTTTTGATCTCTTCCATATTGGTCATCTCAACCTGCTGCGCCGCCTACACGGGCTCGGTGATAAACTGATTGTTGCCGTATCAACGGATGAATTTAATGAGAGAAAGGGCAAATATAGTGTTGTCCCTTTTGCTGATCGATTTGAAATACTGTCTTCAATTAAATTCGTTGACCACGTTATCCCTGAGCAATCCTGGGAACAAAAAGTATCTGACGTTATAAAATATAATGTTGATATCTTCGCTATCGGAGATGATTGGCAGGGTAAATTTGATGGCCTGAAGTCGATCTGTCAGGTTGTATACATGCCCCGCACCGAAGGTATATCAACAACAATGATTAAAGACTCCATTCATTCTTTCAAAAAATCAATTCATATCAATTGAAAATTGTAAGCTGTAAAGCGTCATGAAAGAACTGTTATCCGATTCCACATTTATTAAAGATCTTGAAACACTCTCGATAAATTGCAAGAAAAAGCCAATTGTATTGTTTTTCGGTCGTGACAATTTTTCTGACAATACCAAATATCTTTTCCTCTCTTGCCAAAGATCTAATCCAAATTTTGAATATATTTGGTGCTGCTGGAACGATAAGCTGCATGAGAGCTTGGTTGAGCGCGGTCTTCCCACAATACTATTAACTAAAGACCATCTCAAACATATCAAGTTATTGCTAAGAGCATCATTTGCAGTTTTCTGCCAGAACCCCTTTACCGAAGTTAGGGGGAATATGTACCTATTAAGCGCGTTAGCAGGTGCAAAAAAAATTCAACTGTGGCATGGAATTTCATTAAAGCAATTACATTTATCTAATATAGAAAATGTTGATTTAGTTGATTCTGAGAAGAGAACATTTCCTGTTTCAGCCTGTGTCGGTGATTTCGTTGCCTCAACGGCTCGTCAGTTTGACCAATACTGGTTAGATGTTTTTGGTAAAAAAGAAATTTTGCGCGTCGGGATGACTCGTAATGAGGTGATATTCCGCAAGCCTGATCGGTTCGAACTTATACATGCTGTTTTTGATGATAAGATTTTAGATGTTTTTCGGCGACCGAGCAAAAAGATTTTGGTTGCCCCAACTTGGCAGAAAAACAAGTTTAATTGGCTATATAGCCCCGAATTTCTTGAGAAACTTGAGTCATTTGGCGAGCAACATGATGTTGATTTCTTTGTTAAGCCCCATCCTTGGACGCCTTACATAATTATCAACCAGTTGAATAAGTTTGAGAAGGAATTCAAAAAATATAATAGAATCTTTAATATCAGCGCAGAAATCGATATCTATCCATGGCTTAACAGATTTTCAGCTATGATATCCGATTATTCATCCATAATGTTCGATTTTTTGCTCACCAGAAAGCCAACTCTTGCGCTCACGATACCCGATCAAGAGCGTTACATGAACGAGCCCGATTACTCGCTTATACCGGATTTAAGCGGCATCTATTTTTTTGGAGAAGATGATTTTGAAGATACGTTGAAAGCATCTCTGCAAGATCATTCAAAAATCGACAAACAAGAACAGCTTATTTCCCGTTTATTTGAAAGTGATCCAAAATCGAGTTGCGCCGACCTGATCAGATTTATTGAAAGTGAAATTGCTATCGAAAAACAGAGGGAGCCGGTAGTTAGGATGTTATCCTCTTAATCACTGGCGCGATCTTGGAAATCCACCCTTAGATGCGCCATCTTTGAAGTTTTACACGCCGCTATTTGAAATTGAGGCGAGCACCAATAATCCTTCTGAGAGGTTCATTGGCGCTCGCCCGATGTCATTCAATGGCTCGCGATTATGGCTCTATGTTAGAGAGCCGCGATTTGTGCCGTGCTCAGCGCACCAACTTGATCAGTCGAGAGCGCATCAAATTGCGTCGAAGTCAGAGCTGCAATCTGAGTTGTGAGCAATGCTGTCATCTGGTCTGTCGTCAGGTTAGCGATCGCATTCGTTGAAAGTATCGCTATCTGAGACGTCGTGAGGGCCACAACTTGATCGGTTGTCAACGCCGCCACTTGATCAGTCGTCAATCCGGCGAGAGCCGTTGTCTTCAGAGCGGCGACGTCACGCGTTTCAAGTGAAGCAATCTGATCCGTTGTCAGAGCCGCAATCTGGGTTGAGCTCAGCGCTGCCGCTTGTGCCGTTGTGATGGCAACAACCTGATCAGTCGTCAAAGCCGCAATCTGATTGGTGGTCAAGCCGCCGAGAGCCGAGGTTGTCAAGACTGCCAGATCGGTTGTCTCAAGAGCTGCGATCTGGTCGGTCGTAAACATCGCAAGACGAGTTGCCGTCAAGCTTGCTACTTGGGTCGTTGTCAGAGCTGCGATTTGATCCGTCGTGAAGCCCGCAATCTGATCAGTTGTCAAAGCTGCAATCTGCCAAGACTTGAAGGCTGCCGATTGTGTCGTCGTCATCGCCGCAATTTGATCCGTAGTCAATTTAATGACCTGGCTCGTTGTCAGGCTGATAAGAGCCGCCGTTGTCAATGACGCGAAGTCGGCGGTTTCAAGCGCAACAATCTGACTTGTTGTGAGTGCTGTCACTTGTGACGATTTCAGAGCCGCCGCCTGCGCGGTCGTCAACGCGACGATTTGATCGGTGGTCAACGCGGCAATCTGAGCGGTCGTCAAGCCAGCGATTACCGATGTCGTCAACGAGGCAAGATCGTCTGTCTCAAGCGCAGCAATCTGAGCTGTTGTTAGCTTCGCTGCTCTTGCGGCCGTCAGACTTGCCGCTTGCTCTGTGGTCAAGGCGACAACCTGATCGGTTGTCATCGCTGCCAAGGCAGAGGTGGTGATGGCCGCCAAGTCGGCGGTTTCAAGCGCCTGAACTTGATCGGTCGTCATCGCTGCAACCTGGCTTGATTTGAGCGATGCGGCCTGCGCCGTTGTCAGGGCGACAATCTGGTCGGTCGTCAATGCAGCGGCCTGTTCAGTGGTCAACCCGACAAGAGCCTTAGTCGACACCTTCACAAGGTCTTGTGTTTCGAGCGCCGCGATCTGATCCGTCGTCATTGCTCCAATTTGTGCCGATGTCAGTGCTGCCGCCTGTGCGGTGGTCAAAGCAACAATTTGATCGGTTGACAGAACCCCAATCTGAGATGTGCTCAAACCGGCCAACGCTGTCGTCGTCAAGACTGCCAAATCATCGGTCTCAAGCGCCGCAATCTGCTCGGTCGTCAAGAAGAGGATGCGCGTTGATGTCAGACTTGCAGCCTGCTCGGTTGTCATGGCTACGATCTGATCTGTCGTCAGAGCTGCCAAGGTCGATGTTGTCAGGGCAGCAAGATCAGCTGTTTGGAGCACAGCAATCTGATCCGTGGTCATCGCCGTGATCTGCGATGATGTGATCGCTGCCGCCTGTGTTGAGGTCAGATCAACAATCTGATCAGTGGTCAGAGCTGCGATCTGATCTGTTGTCAGCGCTGCAATCTGGGTCGATTTAAGGGCAACCGCTTGCGCCGTGGTCAACGAGACAATTTGATCCGTTGTCAGAGCCGCAATCTGGTCCGTGGTCAATCCAGCCGTTACCGCTGTGATCAAAGCAGCCAAATCATCCGTCTCAAGAGCCGCAATCTGTTCGGTCGTGAGGAAGACAATGCGGGCAGCTGTCAAGCTCGCCGCTTGGTCAGTGGTCAGCGCAACAATTTGATCAGTCGTGAGCGTGGACAGAACGGTTGTCGTCAAGGCGGCGAGATCAGCCGTCTGAAGAACCGCAATTTGATCGGTTGTCATCGCCGTAATCTGCGATGATTTAATCGCTGCGGCCTGAGCCGTGGTCAACGCTTCGATCTGATCTGTTGTCAGGGCTGCAATCTGATCTGTTGTCAGCGCAGCAATCAATGCTGTTTTAAGCGATGCTGTCTGAGCCGTGGTCAACGCAACGATCTGATCTGTAGTCAGCGCGGCAACTTGGTCCGTGGTCAAGCCTGCCAATGCTGTTGTTGTAAGCGCCGTTAGGTCATCGGTTTCAAGGGCTACGATTTGATCCGTTGTGAAGGCCGCCAACTTCGTCGACTGAAGCGCAGCAGCTTGTGCTGTGGTCAGAGCAACAATTTGATCCGTCGTCAGAGCCGCAATCTGAGCTGTGGTCATGCCGACCAATGCTGTTGTTGTCAGTGAGGCGAGATCGGTTGTCTCGAGAGCAGCAATCTGATCGGTCGTGAGGAAGACGATGCGAGCAGCCTTCAAGCTTGCGGCTTGATCGGTTGTCAACGCCGCAATCTGATCCGTTGTAAGGGCCGCCAAGACACTTGTCGTCAACGAAGCCAGATCTGCCGTTTCAAGGGCCGCGATTTGATCCGTGGTCATCGCGGTGATCTGCGATGACTTGATTGCTGCCGCCTGTGCTGATGTCAGTGCGACTACCTGATCGGTTGTCAAGACAGCGATCTGATCAGTGGTCAAGGCCGCAATCAGCGTTGTTTTGAGCGATGCTGTTTGCGCGGTGGTCATTGCAACGATCTGATCCGTGGTCAACGCCGCGATCTGGGCCGTGGTGAATCCGGCCAAAGCTGCGGTTGTCAATGCCGTCAAATCGTCGGTTTCAAGTGCAGCAATTTGATCGGTTGTGAAGGCCACAACCTTCGTTGCACTGAAGGCCGCAGCTTGCGCTGTTGTTAAGGCAACAACCTGGTCAGTGGTCAGCGCTGCAATTTGAGCGGTGGTCAAGCCCGCCGCTGCCGTAGTTGTCAAAGCAGCCAGATCATCTGTCTCAAGAGCTGCAATTTGATCAGTCGTGAGGAAGACGATACGCGTTGACGTCACATTTGCTGCCTGAACAGTCGTCAGTGCAACAATCTGATCGGTCGTGAGCTTGGAGAGCACGGTTGTGGTCAAAGCAGCTAAATCGACCGTTTCAAGCGCAGCAATTTGATCAGTCGTCAGCGCTGTAACTTGCGACGACTTAATCGCGGCCGCCTGAGCGGTCGTCAGTGCAACAATCTGGTCCGTGGTCAATGCCGCAAGCTGATCAGTGGTCAGTGCCGCAATCAATGTTGATTTCAGGGAAGCAATTTGTACCGTCGTTAGCGCTACGACCTGATCTGTCGTGAGGGCTGTGATCTGTGACGTCGACAGACCGGCGAGAGCAGCCGTTGTCAGGGCCGTCAAATCATCAGTTTCGAGCGCCGCAAGTTGTGCAGTCGTCAAAGCCGCGGCCTGACTTGATTTGACAGCGGCAGCCTGTGCCGTGGTCAAGGCAACAATTTGATCAGCCGTAAGAGAGGCAATCTGGTTCGTTGTCAGTCCCGCCAAAGCGGTTGTGGTCAAAGAAGCCACGTCATCGGTTTCGAGAGACGCAATCTGATCAGTGGTGAGCTTGGTAATCCGGGCAGCCGTCAGACTTGCCACTTGCGATGTCGTCAACGCGACAATCTGATCGGTCGTAATAGCGGCAAGAACTGTAGTTGTGAGGGACGCGAGATCATCCGTCTCGAGCGACGCAATTTGGTCCGTCGTCATCGCCGTAATCTGCGAAGACTTGATTGCCGCCGCCTGAATCGTTGTCAGTGCAACAATTTGATCGGTGGTCAAAACACCGACCTGATCCGTCGTTAAGCTGGAAAGGGCTGTGGTCGTCAAAGAGGCAAAATCAGCAGTTTCAAGCGCTGCCACCTGATCCGTAGACATTGCCTGAATCTGCGACGACTTGATTGCAGCGGCCTGGGCCGTGGTAATAGCTGCGATCTGATCGGTCGTCAGAGAATTTACCTGCGCTGTAGTGAGCGCGGCGACAGCTTTTGTTGTTAAAACAGCCAAATCATCTGTTTCAAGTGCCGCAACTTGGCTCGTGGTCAGAGCAGACACTAATGTCGATTTGAGCGACGAAGCTTGCTCTGTTGTCAACGCAACGATCTGATCCGTTGTCAAAGAGGAAATCTGTGCGGTTGTAAATCCAGCGAGGGCCGCTGTAGTCAATGCATCTAAATCATCAGTTTCAAGGGCAGCGATCTGATCGGTAGTAAGATAAATAACTCGTGCGGCCGTGAGGCTTGACGCTTGATCGGTCGTAAATGCAGCGATTTGATCAGTCGTAAGCGTTGCCAGAGCATTTGTTGTCAGCGAAGCAAGATCCGCGGTCTCGAGCGCTGCGATCTGGTCGGTTGTCATCGCTGTGATCTGCGAGGACTTAATGGCTGCGGCTTGCAGCGTCGTCAGAGCAACGATCTGATCGGTGGTCAGAGACGCAATTTGATCCGTCGTCAAAGCAGCAATCGCTCTGGTTGTGAGCGATATCAAATCTTCTGTAGCAAGCGCCGTGATCTGATCCGTTGTCATCGCAGCAATTTGCGAAGATTTAAGAGCGGCAGCCTGAGCGGTGGAGAGAGCCACCACTTGATCGGTAGTCAAAGCGGCAACCAACTCAGTTGTAAGTCCCGCAAGGGCCTTGGTTGTTAATACGGCAAGATCAGTTGTTTCCAGCGCCGTAATCTGAGCGGTTGTAAATGCTGCAACTTGGGAAGACTTAAGCGCGGCAACCTGTGTTGTGCTCAACGCAACGATTTGATCCGTCGTCAAGGCCGCGATTTGAGCGGTTGTCAGAGCTGCAAGCGCCGAAGTCGTCAAGGACGCTAAGTCATCGGTTTCAAGCGCGGAAATTTGATCTGTTGTAAGACTTGTAATCCGTGTAGCCGTCAAACTTGCTGCCTGAGTGGTCGTCAGAGCGACAATCTGGTCTGTTGTAATGGCTGCCAAACTTGCAACAGTCAGAGAAGCCAAATCAGCCGTCTCGAACGCAGCAATCTGGTCAGTTGTCATCGCTGTTATTTGCGATGATCTGATCGCTGCGGCCTGCGCCGTGGTTAATGCAACAATTTGATCGGTCGACAAGACGCTAACCTGATCGGTGGTGAGGCCAGCAAGCGCCGATGTCGTCAAAGCAGCCAAATCAGCCGTCTCGATCGCGGCAATTTGATCAGTGGTCATCGCTGCGATTTGGGATGACTTGATCACTGCGGCTTGAGCGGTGGTCAATGCGCCAACCTGGTCTGTGGTCAGTGCCGCAACCTGATCGGTCTTTAGACCCTTAATGCCGGTTACTGAGACGCCCGCAAAGGCCGCCGTTGTGAGTGCCGCAATTTGCGAAGTTGAAAGGCTTGTAAGCTGAACAACTTTAAGTTTGAGGGTCTGGGTTGCGGTCAGGGCGGAAATCTGGTCGTCGCTTAACGCGGAAACCTGCCCGGTCGTCAAAGCGACGACCTGGCTTGTCAGGAGGACTGCAACGTCATCTGTTTCCAGCGAGGAAATGATGTCAGTTGAAATCGAGGCAACTTGGGTTGCGTTGAGCACAACCACCTGGCTGGTCGTCATCGCCGCCAGCTGCTCGGTCGTGATGTTACCGATCTGAGACGTCGAGAGCGTCGCAAGCTGCGCAGTACTTAGCGATGCGAACTGCGTCGCGGTTAATTTTGAAATTGACGATGATGAAATGTCCATAGCAAAATCCCGACGCGATAACGAGGCTATGTCGCCCCTCAGCGTGGAATGACGGCTTGAACAAAATTAATTTTAACGAATTGATCGTTTTATGATTCGTTTTAGTTTTTTAAAAATTTAATTGTTTAATATCAACACGTTAAAGGGTTTTGATTAAAAAGATGAGCCAAATTATTGGCTTTATTTGGTTTTATTTGGTTTTATTTGGTAAAATAGCGGTGAAAATGCCCTCTCTCTGAAATCCGCGTTCAATCCACCTATGAGGCACGTTTTGCACAAACCGAAATCAACAGATCTTCAAAGGCCCGGGAAAATTTAGCCGTATCAAAGAGAGGATGTGTCGCCTTATTTGCTGCGAGCTTGGCTTTAATTGCGGTTAAACGCTGCGGATCCCGAACGAGATCCAAGGCCATCGCCTCATAATCCTCCCAGGAATGGGTAATCATCTCCGGCAAGCCGATGGCATGGAGAAGACTTGCCGCAACCCGGGCCGGGAACGCTCCCCCCATATAAGTCAGGACAGGAAGGCCTGAGCCCAGCGCATCCGCGGCAGTGGTATGGGCATTGTAAGGCCAGGTATCGAGGAACAGGTCCGCTAACCTGTAACGGGCCAAATGATCTTCAACCTTGGGAACGCGGCCTGCAAAGACCAAACGATGCCCCTCTATGCCAAACATTTCTGCGGCATTGCGGAAATTCGCCTGTGTCGTTTCATTACGGGCAACGAGCCAGAGGACCGAGCCAGGAACCTTGGCCAACAATGACATCCAGACACGCCAAAGCGGTGGTGAGACTTTGTAGTCATGCGAGAAGGAGCAAAAGACGATGCCCTCTTCGGGAAGGCCACATGCGGCGCGCGAGGGCGTCTCATCGGAAATCTTAAGGTCCCGATCGGTCGGCAAATAAGTGTCAGGCATATAAAGAATTTTTTCGCTGAAAAATTCCTGATGCTCCGGCGGAATCACATGCTGGTCCGCAATAAGAAAATCCATGTAGTCGACGCCAAGAGTACCAGCATAGCCCAAGAAGTTCACATGAACGGGTGCCGGACGCCACGCGAAGATCTCGGTACGAGAATCGGCTGTGTATCCGGCGAGATCAACCGCGCAATCAACTTCCATCTCGCGCATCTTCTCGGCAATTTTATTCGAAGCCATCCCGCGCGCATCAATATAGTGGTCAAAGCTTGACTTTATACGCTCGCGTAAAGGGCTACGATCATCAATACCAAGTGAAATGGCAATGGTTTCAACACGCGTGCGATCATGGTTTTCGAACATACCCGCCATCAAATGGCCGACAGGGTGTTCGCGCAAATCAGGAGAAACATAGGCGATACGAAGCCGATCATGGTTATAGATTTCACCATTCCACAGAGGCTTTTTTGGTTTGGGAGAATAATGTTCAGCAAAAATCTTCCCACATCGAAATTGATCTTGTGCAGAATCGGACAAGGCCATGAATGGCAATGTTTTACAAACCTTCCTCCCTTCACGCACACCTTTTACAATCTCTTCGCGTAGTGAAGCGAACTCTTTCCAGTCAGCAACATGCATACGTTCGTAGATCAATAATCCTGCTATATAATCGTGACTAGGATAAAGAGTGTGAATGCGCTCAAATAATTCGATGGATTTTTCGACTTGTTTGAATTCTGACAACAAAATCGCGTAATTGCCGAGCGCCGTTTGATGCTGCGGGTTGATTTCTAGAACACGCTCAAAACATTTTATCGATTCATGGTGACGCAACATATTGCGCAGCAACACACCTTTATCGACAATCGCTTCGACGTATTTTTCATCTGCCTTGATAGCTTCATCATAGCATAAAAGCGCTTGATCCCAACGCCCTAGTTTTTGACAGGTAATTGCATATCCAAACCAATTGGGGGCAAAATCTGGCGTCGTTATGCACCCATGCCGAAAAAGCTCATTCGCTTCTTCAATCGCCTCTCTGCCGATGAGAATGACACCAAGCGAGTAGATGCAAATTTTATTTGTCGGATCGGTTTGAAGAATAGCCCTGAAAGCATCTTCGGCCGCCTTGATTGAGCCAGAGCTTTGCAACGCGATCGCAGCCTCAATAGCACCTGGCTGCACTTGGCCTTTTTGATTACTCATTGAACTGACCCGCTTACAAATTCACGCTTTAACGCTACGCGACCATCTGAATTTCCTGCAGACTAATAGTGAGAGGTTTACGAATCCCTATAGTTATAAAGATCAAACCTGCTTCTCAGGATATAATTTACAACGCTTTTTGGGTAATCAGCATCGGCTTTAAAGCCTTGGAAAAATCATAAGCGGAAAGTGCTGATAGTTTACCGGCCCTGCAACACGGTCCGTTCGAGATTTGCTATAGAAGTAAACCTTGTTAATTTTAACACACTCGCTTCTAAGAAAAATTTTAACTAAAAATTAACGAGTCTTAAAAACTTATTAAATTCTATCAAATAAATTTATTTAACGCTCGATTAAAAGTTTTAAGAGCACTCTTTCGACAAGCGGCTTAAAGGGTCAAATAAACAAATTGTTTATATATTCTTTCAAGTATTG
The DNA here is from genome assembly GCA_037131735.1 of Alphaproteobacteria bacterium. Classification (GTDB taxonomy): domain Bacteria; phylum Pseudomonadota; class Alphaproteobacteria; order Rhizobiales; family Beijerinckiaceae; genus CAIUPE01. The sequence continues at coordinate 139,035 of JBAXQM010000002.1, read as the reverse complement.
GCGATAAATTTTCTTCTTCTTGTGTATGAGGACCCAACGAAAATTTCTTATAATCTAAAGATCATCTTGATTTGACCTTCATTCGCGAATTCTAATTTCTATTGAGTCGACTTTCTAATAATCAATCAAATATTCGCATCTCTCAGTTTATCAAATTATTACAAGTATGAGTAAGGCTCCTAGTTATGAAATCATTATGTGTAGAGGGTTGGCGTTTTCTCAACCATTCATATTCAATCGTTAATCAATGGCAATTGTTATCGCTGATGAAGCGCGCGGATGTAAAACTCTTTCATCGAGATGTTGAATTTTATTTACCCCATTGGTCAAGAACGAATGGATTATTTTCCGCTTCCGACGAACAGAAATTAAATGATCTTGAGAACGCGCCGTCGGAGACGCACTTCGATGCGCTTCTGCGCATTGCCGTTCCCTATAACTATAATGTGAAAGCGGGACAGCCGACATTTGTGTTTGGCACGAGTGAGACGAAATCCCTTTCTCCCAATCTCTTTCCTTCCGGCAGCGACATAAATGAACTCTGCCGCATTGACGACTTGCACGTGATAACCCCATCATTTTGGTCACGAGAGGGCTTTTTAAGACACGGATTTCGAGTCTCTCAGGTCCATGTCTTGCCTCATGGATTTTCACCGGATCTTTTTTATCCGTCGTTAAGCGATCGAGAAAATACACGCCGCAATCTCGGCCTTAATGGCTTTGTTTTCGCGAATTTCTCAGCGATGACCTATAATAAGGGACTCGATCTTTTGCTGAAAGCCTTCGCAATTGTATGCGAAAAACATGACGATTGTCGCTTGCTTCTCAAAGGATCGGACAATCTCTACCCCTCAAAGCAGATGCTCGAGGACAGCTTAAAGAACCTGCCAGATTCGACGCGGAATTTTGTCGCCTCTCGCATTTCCTATCTGGGCTCCATCTTATCAATGGCAGACATGGCGAATATGTATCGCGCCGCAGATGCCTATGTTTCACCCTATCGGGCCGAGGGTTTTAACTTGCCCCCGCTTGAAGCAGCAGCTTGCGGAACGCCTGTTATTTGCACCGATGGCGGGTCTACGGATGATTTCATGGATGAAGCCTTTACCCTGCGCATCCAATCGTCCCCCCGCATCTTCAATGCCGAGACCCGGCAGCAAGAATATTTGGAGCCAGATCTCGACCATCTCGTCACGTTGATGCTGAAAGCCGTCGAGGACTCGTCATGGCGCGACCAAGCGTCCGAGCGTGGTGTGGCCCATATGAAAAGCCATTTTACCTGGGATCACGTCACGGATCGGCTCTGTAATCTGCTTTTTTAGTCGTTTTTCTCTAATTTTCGTAAAAATTGATGGTTTTAAGCCGATTGTTAGGGCGAATTACCCCAATTTTTGATTTCGACGCCTGAAAAACCCAGCGCAGGGTCAAGTGGCTGTTTTTTATAAAAAATATATCTATATAAATCATATACTTAAGTAATTTTTTGTGCTGCGCGGCGTCGTCTTCCGAAAGTGGTCAGATTTTTGCTAGGCGCCGCTCATGGTAGCCGTAACATTTTCCACAAGTCTTACCAACTTGGCACAGCTGTCCACGACGCAAGTCGCGGCCTTAACCACGGGGCAGATCGCTGCTCTGACAACGACGCAGGTGGCAAGCCTGACGGCGAGCGAATTTGCTGTGCTCTCGACGGATCAGATCGCCGCACTCACGACGGCAAGCATTGCTGCGCTTCTTCCCCGCCATGCAGCTGCCATTACGACCGGTCAGGTTGCCGCGCTCTCCACGAGCCAAATCTTGGCGATCCAAACTGCGGATCTCATTTATCTTAAGACGAGCGCCATTGCTGCGCTTTCGACCGATCAGATTGCTGCCCTCTCTACCGCACAGATCGCTGCACTCACGACGACGCAGATTGCTGCGCTAACAACGGAAGATCTTTCAAGCCTTTCGACGGATCAAATCGACAATCTGAAATCCAATCAAATCATAGCTCTCAAAACCGCTCAGGTTGCGGTGCTGACCACCAGCCAGATAGCGTCCCTCATCAGCAGCCAGACATTTGCGCTGACGGTTACACAGGTCAAATCGCTCTCAACTGATCAACTCACGGCACTTGGTACAAAAATCTCGACTGTCTCGGTAAGTAGCACAGCAGCATTATTAACAAGTCAGGTATCGGCCCTCAATACCGAACAAATCGTTGCTCTGACGACAAAGCAGGCTGCAGCTCTTACATCGACCCAGATCAATAGCCTGACGACCGACCAAATTTCCGCCATGGAGACTGCGGATCTTGCATCGCTCAGCACAAAGGCGATAAGCGGACTCACAACCGCGCAAATCAGCATTATGGCAACGAAGAGCATTGCTGCGCTGAGTAAAATCCAATTTGCCTATATTTCAGTCGATGCAATGGCGGCGCTAACCACCGACCAAATTGTAGCACTCACAACGGCCCAAGCTTCGGTACTGACAAAGACGCAATTCAATGCGCTTACAAGCAGTCAGGTTTCGGCCATGGAAACGGCCGATCTTTCCGCATTGCAGACAGCAGCACTTCAGGGTCTGACGACCGATCAAATCGCGGGGCTTTCAACAGCACAAGTTGCGGTGCTGACATCGGTTCAGATCTCATCGCTCGGAACAGCGCTTATTGCGGCACTCTCGACCGATCAGATTACATCGCTTACAACAGGTCAAATCCAATCGCTCACCGCCCTGCAAGTAGCGGCGCTTACAACCGAACAAATTGCGGCGCTTGAAACAAACGATGTTGCCAAGTTTCGATCAACGCAACTGATTGCCCTATCAACAAGTCAGATCGCCGCATTCACGACTTCGCAGATCGCGGCCATGACCACGACGCAGATCGCTGCGCTCCGAACGAAAAGCATCGCAGCTTTGTCGACCGATCAGATTGTAGCCCTGTCAACTGCACAGGCACGCACTCTAACGGCTCTGCAAGCCGCGGCGCTATCAACCAGTCAAATAGCTTCATTAGAAACACGCGATTTTACCGTACTGAGCACAAGCGCCGTCGCAGCCCTTACAACCACTCAGATCGCATCCTTAAACACCGCGCAGATCGCCGGATTGAGCGTCAGCCAATCTTCTATCTTAACAAAGGATCAAATCGGGAGTCTTTCGACCGATCAGATCCGTGCACTAGAAACATCAGATATCGCAGTGGTTATCACAGCGAATTTCAACGCCCTCACAACGACTCAAGCAGCCGCCCTGACAACCGCTCAAATGGCCGCGCTTCAATCCGGTCAATTGGCGGCGTTGGCAACCGACGTTATCGCTACACTATCTACCGACCAGATCGCAGCACTTACGACAAAGGCGGTAGCAGGGCTTACCACTGATCAAATCGCGGCGCTGACAACATCGCAGCTTCCCGCGCTTACAACCGCACAAAGTTCAATATTAAGCTCTGCGCAAGTCAGCGCCTTATCCAGCGATCAAGTCGCAGCACTCGACGCCGTTGACATCGCATCTCTTAAATCAAGCGCTATAGCGATTTTGTCCACCAGTCAGGTTGCAGCACTCACCACGGCACAAATTGATGCGCTGAGCACCAGTCAAATCGCGGCGCTGACGACGACATCGGTTCAATCTTTCTCGACCGATCAAATCCAAGCACTCAAAACGAGCCAGACGATAACACTCAGTTCGTCGCAAATGGCTGCGTTCACAAGCGATCAAGTGAATGCTCTCTTAACCAGTCAATTGGCTGTACTTACAACGCAGCAACTCGTCTCACTCACAACTGACGCTTTGACGGGCCTCACGACCAATCAAGTTGTTGCTTTAACAACAAGACAGGCGGCCGCGCTCACGACGGGTCATATCGCAGCGCTAAACACGGACCAGATAAGCGCCTTCGAAACAGCTGACATTGCTTCAATCAGCGCAACAGGCATTTCAGTTCTAACGAGCGAGCAAGCCGCAGCGCTTCTGACTGCTCAGATTGCTGCCCTTACAACGAAGCAGATCGTTGCGCTCACAACAGATAACATTAACGCTCTCGCTACAACACAAATCGCAGCCCTAACGACCGCTCAAGCCACCTCGATCACGACGGCACAAATTTCTGTTCTCACAACTGATCAAATTGCAGCACTCGAAACAGCTGATTTGATCGCTCTCAAAGTCGCAAATATAGCCGTTTTAAACACCGAACAGGTTGCCGCATTCACAACGCTTCAGATCGCCGCGCTGCTTACATCACAGATAGCGGCCCTGACGACGGATGCAATCGCAAGTCTCTCGACTGACCGGATCATTGCACTGACTTCGACTCAAAGCTTTGCTCTGACAACATCCCAAGCAGCCAGTTTGACCACTGATCAAATTGCGGTGATGGAGACCGGAGATCTCGCCACCTTGCGAACGGCGAGCATTGCTGCTCTGGGAACAGATCAGGTAAATGCCCTTTCAACGGCGCAATTTGCCTCTCTTACCGCCTTGCAAGTCGCAGCCCTCTCGACTGATGTCTTTGAATCATTGTCAACAGATCAAATCGTTGCCCTGACAACGTCACAGGCTGCCGCGCTCACCACACGGCAAATCAACGCGTTGACGAGTGAGCAGATTGCTGCCCTTGAAACGCGCGATTTGGCGGCATTATTGACGAGATCGATTTCAGCTCTGACATCCGATCAGATCGCCGGCATTACGACGTCACAATTCAGCATAATGTCTACAAACCAAATCCGCGCTCTATCTGCAAACCAATTCGCGTCATTGAACACGGATCAAATTGCCGCGCTGACAACGACACAAGCCTCTGTAATTTCCGCAACCCAGTTCAAAGGCCTTACTACCGAGCAGATTGCCGCAATCGAAACGAATGATATTAGGTTGATAACCTCGGCGTCCTTCTCGGCACTAACGTCAAACCAGGCCGCGGCGCTTTTGACCAGCCAGATCCAGGCTCTTACAACAACACAGATTGGTGCCGTCACATCGGATGCAATGGGCGCTCTGACGACGGATCAGATTGTCAGCCTGACGACAGCGCAAGCGGCAACCTTGAGCACGTCGCACCTCAATGCTCTGACCACAGATCAGATTAACGCGTTTGAAACAGCAGATTTTGCCGCTCTTAAGACATCCGGCATTGCCATATTGTCGACCGATCAGATTGGAGCGCTCGATTCATCCAAAATTGTTGCATTGACCACCTTGCAAGCAGCTGCGCTGACCTCCACCCAGTTCTCATCACTCACGACAACACAAATTTCCGCATTCGAAACCGCCGATCTCGCAGAAGTCTCATCCTCTGCCATTGCAGGAATGACCTCAAATCAATTGACAGCGCTCTCAACATCAAGCCTCTTGGTCTTTAAAACGAGGCAGATCGCTGCCCTGTCAATTGATACAATCAGCGCGCTGACAACCGATAAGATAGCTGCACTTACGACCGATCAAGCCCGCGCTCTCACAACATTACAGGTGTCAAATTTTACGACAGATCAGATCGCTGCTCTTGAGACCGCTGATGTTGCTGCCCTTAGAAATACGATTTTCGCAATAATCACCACTGATCAGGCGGCAGCACTGACAACAGCACAAATAGCCGCGCTCACAACGCGGCAGATTTCGAGCTTCTCGACGCGCGCTCTGACAAGCTTGACGACAGATCAAATCGTCGCCCTCACAACAGCACAGGTTGCATCCCTCGCGACCTCGCAATTTGCTAATCTGACGAGCGCGCAGATTGGCGCATTGGAGACCGCTGATTTGGCGGCCGTCACAACCGACGCAATTTCAGTGCTCCTCACGGATCAAAGTGCAGCTCTGTCTACCGCGCAAATCAATGGGCTCACAACGACACAGATCCGTGTCCTCTCAACGGATGTGATAGCCACCCTATCGACCGATCAGATGTTTGCGCTTTCAACAGCTCAGGCATCGAAACTCACAACCAGCCAAGTTATGGCGCTTTCGACGACACAATTGTCGAATTTTGGTACGGCGAATGTCGCGGCGCTGACCACGGATAACATCTCTATATTGAGCACCGACCAACTTGCGGCGCTCTTGACGGAGCAGATTGCCCTGATGCGAACGGCGCAAGTCGCCACTCTCTCGACCGTTCAATTCGCTGCACTCACAACTGCCCACATAGCCGCAATGACCTCGTCTCAATTTGCAAATCTGTCCTTGGCACAGGCTAGTATCCTTTCAACGGATCAGATGAGCGCAATTGAAACGACCGATATCGTCGCGCTTGGAACGTCGATCATCGCCGCCCTGACGACGGACCAGGTGGGAGCACTTAACAGTGCTCAGATTTCGTCTCTTATTACGAGACAGATTCGAGCCCTTGATACATCCGCGCTTGCAGCACTCTCAACCGCTCAGATCGTAGCATTGACGACGACACAGGCGGCTGTGCTCACTTCGGCTCAGATAGCTGCTTTGAACACTGATCAAATAGCTGCAATCGAAACAGCCGACTTTGCCGCCCTTTCAATATCCGGGGCGAGTGGCCTCAACGACGTCCAACTTGCGGTTCTTACGACCGATCAATTATTCGTTCTGGGTTCCAATCAAATAGCCGCTATTCCGTCGGCAAGTTTATCGGGTCTATCCGTTGACCAGATCGCGGCTCTGACTACCGCTCAAATCCATGCGTTAACGACCTCACAGCTTTCGGCGCTTACGACGGACCAGATCGCGGCGCTTGAAACTAATGATATTGCCGCCCTTTCAACGAGCGCTATTGCCATTCTCGGTACAAACCAACTCGTAGCGCTAACCACCCTTCAGATCGCTGCGTTTAAAACAATCCAAATGGCCGCCTTGACGACGAGCCAGATTGCCATTCTGTCAACAGATCAAGTTGCAACACTCTCATCGTCTCAGGTGAGAGCGCTGTCGACCAGTCAAATAAGCGTCTTAAGTACAGACCAGATAGCAGCTCTCTCGACATCTGCCATCTCATCACTATCAACCGCTTCGATCATTTCGATTTCAAGCGAAGCGATCGGAATTTTGTCGACCGATCAAATAGCATCGCTGACTTCAACCCAAGTCGCGGCCCTTACGACGAGGCAGATCTCTACTTTAAATACTGATCAAATCCTTGCGCTCGAAACCGCAGATCTCGCTGCGTTGAGTACGAGCGTCATCGAGATCCTCTCGAGCGATCAAATCTCAGCGATGAGCGCGGATCAGATCAAGTCCCTCAAGCCGACTCAAATCGGCGTTTTGTCATCAGCATCAGTTGCGGCATTGACTACCGCGCAAATTGAAAATCTTTACACGATCCAGATTGCGGCACTGACTACCGCATCGGTTTATGCGCTTTCGAGTGATCAGCTCATCGCCTTGACAACACAACAAGCGGCTGCGCTCTCCACGGCACAAATATCCGTAATGACAACGGAACAATTCAGCGCTCTAGAAACCGAGGATATCGCTGCGCTCAGTAATCTGGCAATTGCCGCGCTCTCAACAGATCAGATCGCCGCAATGACGACAGCCCAAATAGCAGCTCTGACAACAATCCAAATCGTGGTCCTTTCAACTGCCCAAGTTGCAACACTCTCGGCCGATCAGATCGGCCAATTATCAACGAGTCAAATCCGGAAGTTTTCGACATCTACCGTGGCAGCACTGACAAGTTCGCAGATTGAAGCATTGTCCACGTCGCAACTTGCGATCCTTTCAACAGCCCAGATCATATCCATTTCGACATCATCACTGGCAGCTTTTTCGACGGATCAAATTGTGGCCTTAAGCTCTACACAAGCGCAGGCCCTGACATCTGCCCAAGTGGCGGCACTAACAGGCAGTCAGATCGCTGCCTTTGAAACGGCCGATCTTGTTAAATTGTCTACACAGGCCATCGCGGCCCTTTCTGCCGATCAGGCCTCCTACCTGACCGAGATCCAATCTGTAATTCTGACAACATCACAACTCGTCGCCCTATCGACTGATGCCGTTGCCTCACTGTCTTCAAATGCGCTAAGCGCTCTATCAACGAGTCAGCTTGCAGCCCTGACGACTGCTCAAGTTGCAGCTCTTACCGGCGATCAACTTGATTCTCTTTCTACTGCCCAGATTAACGCGCTTAATTGAGATCGCTATCACAAAACCCGAATCGAACGTCACTTATAATTCGGAAGAGTCAGTTATGAACTATTCGACGAGCCAGATTATTACCCTCAATATGGATGTTCGATTTGTCATCGGCTTTCTTTTGAAGAAAAGTGATCAGATTTTTGATATCGATCTTTTTGGATCACATCAGAGGACGGCAAATAAGTGGGAAAAACTGGATTATTCGCGAGTACATTCGGAAAAGGAAATTTTTCTGAAGTTTAAAAAGCCAAATAATTTCTTTCAGTTCAAAATTGTTTGTCATGGTTTTAGCCTAAATTTCGATGATTTGAGTTATGTATTCTTTCAATCACTCACTGATGTTCAGATATTTAAATCCCTTAGAGCGAAACGTGCACAGTTTACCGGCTGTGTAAGAAATTGCGCGGGCGCCTTAGAGGCAACAATATTTGCATTTGAGAAATTGGGCGCCTTGTTCAAGGATTATCGAATAACCCTCGTCGAAAGCGACTCGGACGATAATACGCTGACTGTTCTTGAAGCATTAAAAGTCAGAAATTCTCGGATCGATTTTTTCAGTCTTGGTGCACTTAAGCCGAATATTGAAAACCGAATCCAACGAATTAGCTATTGTCGTAATCAATTGTTGGATCATATCACGCCTTCAGATTACGATTTTTTGATCGTAGCTGACATGGATGGTGTTGTGTCCGACGATTTAACAATTGAGTCATTCATATCAAATTTTAGATTTATGGGCTGTTGGGGCGCATGCTTCCCCATCAATAGCAATTTCTATTATGACCTCTATGCATTTCGAAGCGCGGAAATTGCGCCGACGGATCCGATCGGAAAGCTAAATCAGATTGAATATGTCTGGGGTGAACGAAATGCTAAAATGCTCACATCCGAGCCGCTTCAAAAGGTGAGGTTCCAAGATCTAAAAGGATGGTTGGAAGTCGAGTCTGCATTTGGAGGCATGGGAATATACTGCACCGATATCATAAAGTCGGCTCGCTATTCCGCCGTTGGCCATGATGTTCTGGAATGTGAGCATGTTGGATTTCATAATGCAATTAAGCGGCAATCGGATACGCGTTTTTTTGTTAACCCGAATTTTGTCGTCAATAATAATAACGGCGTCTAATGACATTGCCTTTTTCTTATCACACGCTATCCAGAATTTTCCAGATATCCATTCCAGAGAATTGTTCATTTCTTTGTTTGTATTAATTCATGAACTTAGAATCTTTGTTCACAGAATAGAAATTTAAGCGGTTCGTTTCAGGGTGCAATAGAATGAATAATTTAAAGCCTTCAGAGACTGGTGTGCTTTGGTCCAAGGGAATTGGATCCTTTTGCGATTATAATGGCGGTCTCAACTATGTGTTTGCACACACCGAAACATTTTCGGATAAAGATTTATTGGTTGAATCTTATAAGGGCTGCAGGAACTTGGTGTGGCTCAGATTAAGCACGCGGCCGAAAAAGCAAATGGAATGTGATCTTGATTTATTTGCCAATGGAGTTTTGCAGCAAATAGATAGTGATTTTGTTCTCATAACAACAGATGGCGATACGGCTGTTCCGAGCGAACTCAAGAGCGATACTGTAAGTAAGATTCTGAACAATCAATACCTTAAGGCGTGGTTTACGCAAAACTATAGCGGCTCTGATAATCAGAAAATTATGCCCTTCCCGATTGGTTTGGACCTACACACGTTGGGTAGTCATATTAGGCCGTCTGAGATTGAGCATCTTTTGAAGGCGATTAGATTTTCTAGAAGCGAGCGTGATCATTCCCTTAGCCCAACGATTTTTTCTGACTTCCAATTGAATTATTCACATGGACGCAGAAAGGAAATCTTTGATTCAATAAAAGAGAATCCTTTCATAACTTTTATTAAGCAGCGCGTTAGCCCATTTGATTTATGGAGGCTTTATTCTGAGTTTGACTTTGTATTGTCACCGAGGGGAAATGGACTCGATTGTCATCGCACCTATGAAGCGTTGTATTTGGGAGCAATCGTCATCACTGAGGAGACGCCGATCAGTCCATTATTTGATGACCTCGCGGTGATTTATGTTACCGATTGGGAGATATTGAAGGATGTAAACATTCTAAGAGAATGGAAAAGTCGTTATCTTGAGAAAACTAATATGGACCATGTCTGGTCAAACTTAAACAGTCATCGATACATCACTCAGGTTCGCTCATATCTAAGCAAATAATCGATTTTAGAGTTTTCTTTACTCATTCCTTCTCGACTGAGATGTCGTACCCATGCATTTTTAACAATGCCTTTTTCTTGGCAATTTGAAGATCATTTACGATCATCTCGCGGCACATATCTTTTGTAGAAATTTTTGGCTCCCAGCCAAGTTCGGCTTTTGCTCGTGAAGCATCTCCGAGAAGCGTTTCAACTTCCGTCGGCCGGAAATACCGGGGATCCACTCGAATAATCACGTCCCCGATTTTAAGGCCGGGTGTGTCATATCCTTTGAGGCTGGTCACAACTGCATATTCATTGACGCCGGACTCCCTAAAGTCGACGCCAATGCCGAGGGCCTCAGTCGTCCAGCGAATGAAATCTCTAACCGTATATTGAACACCCGTTGCGATGACATAATCTTTTGGTGTTCCTTGCTGTAACATTAGCCATTGCATGCGAACATAATCTTTTGTGTGGCCCCAATCACGCAAGGCATCGAGATTTCCAAGATAAAGGCACGCCTCTAGCCCTTGCGCAATGTTGGCCAGACCGCGTGTGATTTTACGAGTCACAAAGGTTTCGCCACGACGAGGACTCTCGTGATTGAACAGGATTCCGTTGCAGGCATAGATGCCATACGCCTCGCGGTAGTTGATTGTAATCCAATAAGCGTAGAGTTTAGCAACGGCGTAGGGGCTTCTTGGGTAGAAGGGAGTGGTTTCCTTCTGAGGAACCTCTTGAACGAGACCATAAAGCTCACTGGTGCTGGCTTGATAAAAGCGGGTTTTCTTTTCAAGACCCAATATGCGGATTGCCTCAAGGATGCGCAGCGCGCCTAAGGCATCGACATTGGCCGTGTATTCAGGGCTTTCAAAACTAACCGCGACATGGCTTTGCGCGCCAAGATTATAAATTTCATCGGGCTGTGTTTCTTGGATAATCCGGATGAGATTGGTTGCGTCAGTCAGATCGCCATAATGAAGAACAAAGCGCTGTTCATTGACATGGGGATCTTGGTAGATGTGATCAACGCGCTCAGTGTTAAACGAGCTTGAGCGGCGCTTGATCCCATGAACGATATAACCCTTTTCAAGAAGGAACTCGGCGAGATAGGACCCATCTTGACCTGTGATCCCGGTAATAAGGGCTATTTTTTGTTTTGACATTTGAACTGAAACTCACAAAAACTGATACGAACCAAGATTGATACTTAAACGCCTTCTCTCAACAGGAAATCCTGATAGGCCAAACTAAGCCCTTCTTCGATCTGGACTTTGGGACTCCAGCCCGCGGATCTCAGTCTTGAGCTGTCCAAGAGCTTACGCGGCGCGCCGTCTGGCTTTGAGGAATCAAATGTTAGATCGCCCGCAAAGCCAACAATCGTTTTAATGAGTTCGGCAAGGTCGCGAATGGACACGTCAGAGCCAAAGCCGGCATTCAAATGACTGCGCATCGGCGCGGTGAAACTATCATACTGTAACTTGGGCATATTCATCACAAAAATCGATGCCTCCGCCATATCATCGACATTCAAGAATTCTCGCCGCGGCTTGCCTGTGCCCCAGATGATTACATCTGATAGGCCGTTCATCTTCGCCTCATGAATGCGTCGAATCAAAGCGGGTACTACATGTGAATATTCGGGATGATAATTGTCGCCGCGGCCATAAAGATTAGTCGGCATGATAGAGCGGTAATCAATACCATCTTGGCCATATTGCCGATTGTAACTTTCGCATAACTTTATGCCCGCAATCTTGGCCAGGGCATAAGGCTCATTTGTCGGTTCCAACTGACCGCTCAAAAGCGCTTCTTCCTTCATAGGCTGATCAGCGAACTTTGGATAAATGCAGCTTGATCCTAAAAACAAAAGGCGCTTTACCCCTGATGCCCATGCCTCATGAATGACATTTGTCTCGATCATTAAATTTGAATAGATGAATTCGGCGGGTAAACTGTTGTTGGCATGAATTCCGCCAACTTTGGCAGCTGCAAGATACACCTGCGTCGGACGCTCTTCTCGAAAGAGTTTTCGAACGGCAGCTTGGTCGGTCAAATCAAGTTCAGCACGTGTTCTTGTAATGAGCGTGCATGAAGCTTGCGAACTCAAAGCCCTATATATCGCCGACCCCACCATACCGCGATGGCCCGCAATAAAGATTCTATCCGCAGCCATAGACACCCTCATACAAAATACAAAAACTCTGAAACAACGCTGTATCGCCGAATGAAAACGTTAGGTGTGTGACCGAACCAGCCCTCGGTTTAACATTTGGCACCATTTGCGGATCAAGATGCTGAACAACGACCACCCTTCCCCTCAGTTATTCGACCAGATGATTTGCAGGCGAAAAAGACTTTCGATTGCCTTTTTGGCTTTGGCTGACGATCGCACTTTAGGGGCTAAAACCTATAGAATGCTTAAAACAATATCGATTTGTTGAAGTCGGGCACAAGCGTCCGGAATTGGGGCAAGTAATTGAAAAAAATATGAAATTTATTGAGTTTCGGTTGTTTTAAGGCGTATTTCCAGAAAAGTGTCCAGACACCCCCAAAAGTCAATCATTAAGGCGAGGTCGAAACATGTACTTCCCGAACACAACTAAAACGTGTGTTAACCAAATCTAAACGCAGCTTTGACGTGTCCCATTAAATTGCCTATGCTTAAAGTTGTTGAAATCAGGCGATTTCGGCAGAGCTGGCGTCCATACTCCTCCGGATTAAAAAGGTCCCGTTTATGCGGAAAATCATCGATATTCTGTGGAAACGCGAGGCTGAAACGCCCAATTTGATGGCGGGTCAGGCGGCAGAAGCTGCTTTTGCCCTCCTCGATACGGCTGAGCCCCAAGCTCCCGACCAGATGAGTGGTCTCGATTCCGTCCAGAAACTTGGCCAGGAAAACGAATCACTCCGCCTCCTTTTCATCGAGGCGCAGCGCAAAGTTGACGAACTGGAGAAGCTAAAATCCAGTTTTTACGCCATTGGCGAGCCGCTCAGCCGGAGCTTGCTGACCCACGAAGCGTTGAAGGTCGAGAATGCCGGCTTCCGCTCGGGCCTCGTCGAAGCGCGCGGTACGATTACCCTTCTCCGCAATGAAATCGCGTCATTCGAACGCCGCGTTGATGAATTGCAGAATGAGCGCCTATCGCTGGGGCAAGACATTCGTCTGGCGCGCGAGACAATCTCGGGCCTTGAGACTGTCCGCGCCGAACAGGAAGACGAAATAACGGAAGCACGCAGCCGGTTGCTCGAATTCGAGCGCCAAATGCTGCATGCCGAAGAATATCAGCGTTCGCTTGAATCTGACCAGCAAGTCGCTCGTGATATGATTGTCACGAAAGACACGCAGATCGCGCAATTCAATGCCGATATTACACGCTTAAATGAATCTATTGCGATGCTCGAGGGCGAGAATATCAATCTCAGCCAATCACTTGCCTCGCGTGTTGATGATTTCAACCGGACTTCTCGCCGCCTTGCGGAAGTTGAGAGCGAATTGGACTCGACGAAGAACCGCCTCAATCATACGCGTCAATTGCTCAATGAGACAAAGAACGAGCGCAAGGCACTCGCCGACCAGATCGATGAAATCACTGCGCAAACGCAGGCTGAAAAAATCTCGCTCAATATGAAAATCGATGCGTTGCAATCGCGCGCGACATTGGGTGAACGTCTTCTATCCGAAGCACGCAACACGCTTATCGCCAAGACGGATGAATTGCGCACCGCTGAACGCCGGATCGTTGAACATAACGTTGCAGTGTCAAGCTTTGAGCAGCGTCTTGCCAAGCAGAAATCGACGATCGATGGGCTTGAGCGTCAAGTGCGTGAGCTTGAGCAATCGCGCGTCACATTGATTGAGCGCGCAAATTCGCTTACGAAGAATTTGAAAGCGCGCGACACCGCGTTGGCAAAGCTTGACGACCGTATTCCGGTTCTCATGGGCCGTATCGACCAGCTCGAAAATCAGGCGGAGTCAAACCGCGCAACCTATCAAGCGCGTATCGATGAATTGACGGCAGCGCTTGAGACAGAACGTATGGCCCGCGCCGTTGCCGAAGGTGCGCTCGAGGCGGCACGCAAAGAGCGCAGCTCTCTCCAACGCGAGCTCATCCGTTCGGAAGGTGCGCCGCGGATTACGGAAGTTGCCGACACGGTTCTCGACCTCTCGGGCAAGCTTACGCCGTCCTCGCAAAGCGCCGACGGCACCACGGGCTAAGAGCCCTTATCGACGAGCCCTATCGTATCAAGCCCTGCCTCGCACGAAGCCACACCTCGGGCCAAAAAAATTTGTTTTCAACCCCTCTTGGGCTCTTAACAAAGCGGCAGGATTTGCTGCATAAAGTGCACAGAGAATGTTGAGTCTTTTCTGTCGGTTTCTAAACTGCCCATGTATTCAGTTGTAGAAAAACGTCGCCGTAGCGGTCGCATTTACTACGTGGTCTATCTCGGAAACCGCGTTGTTTTAATGACATATCATCGTAACACCGCAATGGCGTATCTCGAGATGAACCAGCTGGCCGACAGCTCGGCCGCCTAATCCCGCCCCCCTCACTTTATCTCCCCCTCCCCGCGGAACCGGTTGCTTTTTTGTATGCAGCCGCGTTTTATAGGTGACCAATAAAAATCTGATCGGGAGGACACCATGCCAAAAGCCTATATGATATCTTGCTATCGCGAGATCAAAGATCCCGACCGTCTTCAGGCTTATGCAAAGCTCGCGGGGCCTGCGATCATGGCTGCCGGCGGCACCTTCTTGGCAAGGGGTACAGCTGCAAAAGCCATGGAACATGGCGTTAAAGATCGCACCGTCATCATCGAATTTGAATCGCTTGAAAAGGCGATGGCTGTTTATGACAGTCCCGCTTATCAAGAGGCCATCCGCGCTCTAGGTCCCGATGCGGTCAATCGCGATATGCGCGTGGTTGAAGGCGTTTAAGCGCAACAAGCTATTGCGCAAGAACCGTGACGCTGATGCGGCGGTTGCGCGGATCAAGCGGATTGTCAGGATAATAGGCTTCGCGATCAGCGACGCCTTCGATTTTGACAAACCGCTTTTCATCGATGCCCTGTTCGGTGAGGAAGCGGCGTGTCGAATCAGCGCGCTGGGCTGACAGGCGCCAATTATTCATTTTATCATTTTGGCTATAACCAAACCCATCGGTGTGCCCACGAATGGCAACTTTATTCGGCAAATCTTTAATTGACGCCGCAACACCGGCCATCACCTCTTGCGCCTTCGGCAAGAAGTTTGTGGTGCCAATAGCAAACATAGCAAAATCGGCCTGATCGATGATCTCGATACGTAAGCCCTCTTTATCGCGCACGAATTTCATCTGTGCAGCAATCTTCTTCAAGTCAGGATTTTGCTCGAAGGCAGCCTTCACATCTTTTTCAATCTTGTCGAGATTCTGAGCATCCGCTTGCGCAGCAGCAGCTTTCTTTTGCTCTTCGCTCATCTCTTTGCCGTCACCGGCTTTTGTGTCTTTTCCTTCAGACGGCTTGTCGGCTTTACCCTCGCCTTCAGCGTCACCTGTTTTTGCGAGTGCGCCTTTGTTTTGATTCTCGGCGGTTTTTACACCGGATCCTTCATCCGGCGTTGAGCCGCCCGCTTTTTTACCGTCGGTCGGACCTGATTTACCGACATTTTCATCATTCTGATCGGTGCGCGTTTCTACACCTTCCGGTGCCTTATTGCGATCAACCGATTCAGTTGATGCGACGGGAACAACCGTTTGCATCGTACTGTTGGCAACGGCGGCTTCTGGAAAGCCATCGCGCTCATTCGGCACGTGACCGGCAAGAAATCCGCTCGTTCCCGTTTGATCGCTTAATTGCAGAAGGCTTGTTTTCTGACGAAAATATTCACCAATACCTTTGCGACGTTCGGCATTGGTTGAGCCCAACAACCACATCAACAAAAAGAACGCCATCATCGCGGTCATCATATCCGCAAGCGCGATCTTCCAAGCACCGCCGTGACCGCCGCCATGTCCACCGGCGATCTTCTTGATGATGATCTCCGGTTTCGGTTCGCCTTCGGGTTTATCGCTCACGGCGTCGCTCCTGGAAGTTTCGGAACTGTTTTTTCACCATCGCGAAACAGAAGCGTCATGCTGATGCGGCGGTTGCGAACATCAAGAGCGTCTTGCGTATTGTAAGGCTCAGTATCGGCAACGCCTTCAACACGAGCAATCTGCCCGTCGGGTACACCCGCCTTTTGTAATAATTGCCGTGTACTCTCTGCGCGTTCAGCGGAGAGAATCCAGTTATTCATCTCACCATCAAGGGCATAAGCGAGGCTGTCGGTATGCCCGCGAATAACAACCTGATTGGGCAAGTCGGATATCGCTTTGGCCAATTCTCCGATTAGCGCCGAAGCGCGCGGCAAAACTCGTGTCGTGCCGACAGAGAACATCGAGAAATCTGCTTTATCAACAATCTCGATTCTTAAACCGTCTTTTACTTTTACAAATTGAACCTGATCGGCAATTTTGGAAAGACTTGAGTCCTTCGAAATGGCCTCTGTCACTTGCTTCTGCAACGCTTCAAAGTTTTTCTGATCAACTTCGGCCGCAGCCTTTTTCGCCGCTTCGTCGGAAACGCCCCCAGCGTTTTTCGTTGAAGTACTTTCACCGCGTTTGGGTTGACCTTCTTGAACTGTCGCGTCCGACCCTTGCGATCCTAATTCATTATCATCAACCACACCGCCTTCGGCAGGCCCTTTAGCCATGCCTGAACGACCTTCGCCTTCTTTGCTTTTACCATCTGGCGATTGTGGACCTGAAGGTCCTTCATCGCGATCATTGCCGCCTGTCTCTTGAGTCGGCGGCATGACATTGGCGACGCTTGTCTGACTGATAGAGTCTGGAAGGCCTTCCGGACTGATCATCGAGCGACCACCCAAAACACCATTCGAGCCCGCATTATTTCCCATTTTGAGAAGGGGAGTCTGCTTAAAATAATCGGCAATCGATTTGCGCGCGTCGGTATTGGTTGAACCCAAAAGCCACATGAGAAGAAAGAACGCCATCATGGCGGTCATCATGTCGGCAAGCGCGATCTTCCACGCGCCGCCGTGACCACCACCATGTCCGCCGATATGTTTTTTGATAATAATCGGCGCCGGCTTTTCAACTTCGCCGGCCGATTCCTTATCCTTTTCGGCTTCCTTCTTGGCGGCCATTGCTCATGCGCCTTTGATTACTTGCCGCGCAAGCCGTCGAAGACTTCACCGAAATCAGGCTTATTGGCATGGCTCGAGATACCCGCACGTGCCGCTTCAATGACGAGCGGCTGCGGATGACCATGAAGCGTCGCTACAATCAACTGCTTCACAACAAGATAGATTTCGCTGTCTTCGTCGATCACTTGCTTCAAACGATTACCCAGCGGTTCGATCATGCCATAGGCCAACAACACGCCCATGAACGTACCGACGAGCGCTGAACCAATGAGCGCGCCGAGAACGGCTGGTGGCTGATCAATCGCGCCCATGGTTTTCACAACGCCCAACACGCACGCAACGATCCCGAGTGCCGGACAAGCACCTGCGGTTGCTGCCAGCGCTTCGACGGGTTTCATTTCATGATGGTGATGCGCTTTGAGCGCGGTATCGAGCACTTCTTCCACCGCATAAGGATTGAGATTGCCCGAAGAAATAACCATCAAACGGATCGTATCCGTGATCATATGAATGAGTGTGTGGTCTTTCATAAGCTTCGGATATTCGCCGAAGATCGGGCTGCCTTCCGGGCTTTCAACATGCGATTCAAGAGCGACAGGTCCATCTACACGAAGGATCTTCAAAAGCTTCGACACAAGAAAGATCGTGTCGAGATAGTCCTGCTTTTTATATTGGGGGCCTTTGAAAACTTTGCCGAAGCCGCCCGCAACACCCTTAATTGTGTCGATGCCATTGCCAACCAACATAGCGCCAACGGCCGCGCCCCCGATGGTGGCAAGCTCTGACGGAGCCGCGTGAATGATCGGCTCAAGATTGCCGCCGTGGACCACGAACACGCCGAACACGCACCCAAAAACAACCACAAGGCCGATGATACTAAACATAAAGAGCCCCACTTCACTCGGCGACCAAGGCCGACAGGCTTATCCTGCCGACAGATACCGACGCACAACCATAGGCCACGCGCACTACTCCAGCGCAACCTCTACAAGAAATATGCCATTATTGTGATAAGTCCAGCACTTGGCAGCGAAATCACGCCCCATCAAGCCGCCATTTTGGCCCAATCAGGAGGTGGGGTGGGTCTCTTTTGGCAAAATCAGCTCGAAAACGGGCTTAAACTCTTCCTCTTCTGCCGCCGTCCAAGTCTCTGGCTTTAAAGGCGAAGTATTTGCCCGCATCCCATAGACATAGACCATCAAGGCTTTCGAAGACTTGTAAACCCGAAGTTTGTCGTAGTCCTGACCCTTCAGGATACTTCTAAACATCGGCTTTTTATTCCGTTTCGTCTGCAGATTTTCGTAATTGCAGAGATAAAATTGATAGGATTCAAGCAACAGATCGACGTCAGATATCTCGACCGATGCGATGAATTTAAGCGTGTTTTCGATGTAACGGATAATGTCGTCGGCGAGATTTTCCGTATCATAGAGCGGCGCGAGCGCATTGGCGTAGATCGCGGCGATGTCTTCAGCCGGCGCATCAATGGACAAGAATTTGCGGACTGCCTGCACGGCAGTCAGCTCAAAAACATATTGCGGAGGAGTGTTGACGGCCGCCATGCTTTTGTTCCGAATATGCCCTAGCCGGGCGGCTTCCCAGATCTAAACTTTTCGATCCACGCAGCAGCCCGATCTTGGGCTTTTGCGGCATCGGTTACGGCAAGCTTCTTGGTCAACTCATCCCGCCGCTTGCGCGCCGCTGTGTCACCAATTGCAACCGCAAGACTAGCCCAATAATACTCTTCAACCGAATTTTCAAACCCGAAGTCGGGCGAATAGCTCTTCGCCATGGCGAAAAGAGCCGGATTAAAGCCCGTTTCGGCATTTTTCTGCAGGCGTTGCCGACACCAATCGAGAACTTTGGGCCAATTGGGCGCGTCGACCGAGGGCAGCATCAGTTTGCGCGCCGCAAAAGCCTTCTCATGACCAGCCAAAGCCGCGAGAGTCGTCCACCGGAGCGCTTCAAGATAATTCTGCGTCAATCCGACGCCATGCCAGAAGAAAAGCCCGAGGCGGAACTGGACTTCAACATTGCCAGCCTCGGCCGCCTCACGCGCTAGTTTCACCGCATTATCGAAATCTTTGGCGAGAATGAGCGTATCAAGCTGCGCGACGGGATCATCAGAGGCGCGCACGGCCACCGACGAGAGGCCAAGACCTGCCGCAATAACAAAAGCCAAAACCTGTCTCAGCATTACGCCACGCAACCCACCAACTAAACGTCAATCAACTCTCAGCATAAACAGTGCCACTCCCAAGCGGAAGGGCAAAGGCCCGCGCGCCGGAGGACAAACGGGCCTAAGCGCTTTTATATCCGTATCGAAGAATAAGCGGTTAACGGCTCAGGGCGATTTTTGAAGCGTGGCCCCCGTACTGGCAAGGCTGACACCATTTGCCGCAACTGTTTGAGTCGGCGTCGTCGATGATCCGCCCGCTCCCGCAACAGATGCTCCCGATGCCGCAGCTTGCGCGGGGGATGATTGTGACGGCCCCGTCGATTGGGCACCGGACTGAGCCTGTGCGCCCGCCCCTACCGATAAAGCCCCGGAGTCGATCGTCGCTGACCCCGCTCCCGTTGCCACGGCTTGGGCAGTCGACGGCGTTGCTGGCGCAGACGGCGCTGCAGTGGGGGCCTTTACACTCGTCGCTGTTGGTGCCGTGACATCCGGCGTCTTTGCCGCCGCTATTTCCGGAGCCTTGGGAGTCGATGTGTCCGGTGTTTTGGGAGATGTCTTTTGATTGGCATCAGCTGAAGCTGGGTTGGATTGATCTTTTTTCATATCTTGCTTTTGCTCTTTTGAGTGAGCATTTGCAGTTTGTTGCTGCGCCTGATTAGACTCAGATGACTTTTTCTTTTCATCTTTATTTTCGGATACCGCGAGGTGCTCTTGCTTGGGAGACGGCGTTACGCCCTCATTGATCGCAGTTTGATTTGAGGACGATGACGGTGCAGAGGACGCTTGAGTTACCGTGGTACTCGAGCCATCCGCATTTGTGTTAGCGACAACCGGTGCGTTGGACGTAGTGGATTTTGTATCAACCTTTGAAGGCGAGGGTATTTGGGAAACTGTTGCCGTCATATCAACCGTTTGTGAAGGTAATGCAGCCGTCGACGGCGTTGTAACTTGCTGCTGCGGGGTCGTTGCCGGACCCGCTATCACTGTTTCCGCTGAAACAGAAAGTGTTTGAATAATTTCAATAGGCGCTTTCGACGAAGACGACGAAATCGGCGTTGAGGTATTTGAAACAGGCGTCGGCGACGTCGTGAGAGCCGCCCCACCCGCGACACCCACGGCATGAGCAGTAACGGGTGTTGCCGCTGTCCCGGTTATGATCGTTGTTGATCCCGTCAAAACGACCACGCTCACAAGGGCGTCAGAAGCATTCTGCGATAAAGTTGCACCCGCCTTCAAAATCGCTTGATCCACAGCCACAACTGTTGCAGCGGAAGATGTGTTCGTCGTATCTGCGTTAGCCTGTTGAACGGGCTTGTCTGATTTTTGATGTTGCGCGCTATTCAACGGATTTGGCGACGAAACAGGCATTGTATTGTTCACCACAACAGAAATCATTTGACTGATTCTGATCACTTCACCGGCGGTCGGTGTGGGTAAAGGTGATGAAAAAGAATAAATTTTACCTAAACCTTGCCCTGATGATGTTGCGCTGGCTTGCGTCATATTTGTTGTCGCAACTGTGCCTGCAAAAGCACCACCGATTGCGAGCAGTGTTGATTGACCATTCGTAGCGACACCAACACCGATCCCATAAGTAATGTCTGCCGCAGAAAGCGTATTGCCAGCTCCGTGACGGCTCTTTGCTTCATGCGTGTGGGAATTTCCGAAGGAATAGCCCACCATGCTCATCTGATAGGTTACAGATATAGTTTGTTCGACAATCAATCGACCTGGCACCTCGGGGGGCAGTGGCGGTTCGACTCCTCCACCACCTGATGAGCCACCATTTGATGAGCCACCACCTGATGAGCCACCATTTGATGAGCCACCATTTGATGAGCCCCCATTTGATGAACCACCATTTGATGAACCACCATTTGACGAACCGCCCCCAGATGGCGTGCTCTCATTGGTCGATCCATTTTTATTTTCTTGGTCTAACGGTGCGCTAACGCGTCGTGATTTTTTGTCCCTACATTCATTTTGCGTTTGGTGAGTTAGATTCTGTGACGGTAGAGTCGCGGCTTCACACGGAAGAATGTTGAGGGGCGTCTTTGAATATGCGTCAACAGGAGAAAACAAAAGATTCAATAGGATGATCGCAATGGCGATTACCGGATATCTAAGAGAAGCGTAAAACATCGCAAAGCCTTCCGCGAGAAAGGCAAAGCGATCGATCGGCAAAGCTCTTCCGATGGCGCACGCGACATCGCGTGCACCTGACCGAATTGCCTGAAAAAAGGGGAGCTGCCGGTCGTTTCAGGACCGGCAGACGTCAATCATCAACGCATCAAGGCGTTGCGGTTGCGCTTGCCGTTGCGCCGCCTACTCCGGTTCCTTGTGCGCTTTGACCGGGTGTTGAAGCCGTTGTCTTTGAACCCGTCAGCGCAGATGATTGCGAGTTCGATGATGCGGCATCGATTTTCGTGTGAGCATCGGCATTGGCACCTGCAAGTGATGTTGATTGTCCATCACCTGTGGTCATTGTTTGCCCACCCGACTTTCCCGATGCTGTCGATGAGCCACGACCAAGAGGCGTATTTGTTGGGTTGCTGAAACTTGCGGAACCGGAAAGACCAACGCCCGAACCGCCTGCCGCAGAAGCTGAAGCCGTATCCGTAGACCCCGCAATGGCATATGAACCGGAAGCGCCCGCGGACATTGTACCTGTCGTTCCCGTTGAGGAAACGCCAGTAGCTGTTCCATAACCTGTCGACCCCGCAAAATTCGGCTGTGGCGAAGCCGCAAGACAAAGATTTGTCGTTGCCGCCAATGCGATGGCAACGATCGAAGATGAAAAACTTAATCGCAAATGTGGTGTTGAAGCGCGCTCAGAAGACGCTTGGCGCATCACAAGCTGAAGCGGATTAAAAGTCATGGCGTCGGCTCCATAATGAAGAGACAAAAGACTCATCCGAAACTCAAAAAAATCGGATGCGATGAAGAGAACTCCCGCACCGATACGAGATCGATGCAGGAGCCTTTCAACCGGATGCTCAGAGCTTGCCAGCCGCAGCTTGACCGCCACCGCTCGCGCTGCTCGAACCCGAAGCCTTTCCACCATCAGCCGAGCTCGCCGATGAACCGGACACTCCGCCGCCGCCCGCAAAGGTCACCGTGCCATAACCGCCCGAAGACGCACCGGCGACACCGGCGCCTGCACCACCGGCATCAGCCGCGCCATTGCCCTTCGTTTTGGATTCAGCTGTTGTATTGCCCCCAGCTGCGGTGTCGGACGCATTCGCTGTTGACGATGTGATATTGCTGCCGCCAGCCGTACCTTCGCCACCTGCAGAGGCTTTAGCGCCCGCTTTGCCTCCTGATGAGCTACCAGCGGATGTATTCACCATACCGCCGCCGCCCGAGATGCCCGCTGCATAACCTGACTGCGAATAGCCAAGACCGCCGCCCATGCTTCCAGCTGTGGCGCCAGACGCGCTGCCGGAACCATGGCTCCACGCCTTTGTGTTATTGCTTGAATTGCCATCACCATAGCTTGTGCTGATATTAAGACCATTGGCCGAAGCGGCAGTCACACCAAGTGCAAGCGCCGCAACAGCGCCAGCCAAAGCAAATTTAGAACGGGAAATAATAGTCCGGGACATCGAAAATCTCCGTTGTTGCGACAGCCGCTCCCGATCCCGAAATTGATTCAGGTCAAGGTCGAACTGTCAGGTGAGGTTAGAAATGATTAGCCTGATATCAGGGCGGCCTTCCCCAGGGAGAACCGCCTTGCCCCGATATAGCTTGAGCGCGGAGCGAGATCATGATGGTTTGAATTCGTAACGATTTATCCGAACGGTATGTCTTGTTAGTGGGTACATCGTTTAATCGGACCGTAATAATTTGATTTTAAACTTGGCGACGCGTAAAAGTGTTCTCGTGTTTTTCAATTTGAATGTATGAGTAAATGAGTGTTGTGGAGTAATCAGGCAATGAACCGCGTGATTTTTGTTTTATTTCTTTTCGCGTCCACATTGGCAGCATTGAACGCCTACGCCTTTGAGGATCGTCGAACCGTCGAATTGATGGTGGAAGGCTGTCGCTATCAAGCCTTGAAACCCGCTCCTGTGCGCGATGACGAGTGGACCAAAGCATTTACATGTCGCGACGCTCTTAAAATCATCGTTGCCAATGGGCGTATTCAGCCAAAATTTTTGGCCTCATGCGTTCCGGATAATGTGCAATACCATGATATCGCGCGCGCTGTCGTTCAAATTCTTGATCGTAATCCCGAACGATTCAAGGAACGTTTTGATATGCGCGCAACAGCAGCCCTTCACGAAGCCTGGCCGTGTACGAAGTAGTTTTTTAGATCTGTTAAGGCAACATTAGGCCCAAATTGACCAATTGGGTCCGAAGATCCGTTTGATTTGTAGGATCACTATCTAAATCGGATAAATCAATCGTCGGCGGCATAATCAAACGGCCCATACCCGCAAGAGCCGAAAGATTGCCAAGATTCGGGAAGAAGTACGGCCGCTGTTTGGTCACAGGCGGTTCCGTTGCTGTGCCAAAGTCTGCACCCGTTGCAACAACTTTCATTGGTAATAGCTTATTGCCAAGGCCAATAGAATCCAGAGTGGCAGCAAGACTTGATGCTTGAGAGATCGTCAATTCTGCAACGGCACCCTGATCGGCCGCGTAGATTGATTTCAACAATCCTGTCGAATCAAGTGTCTTTAGATGGGTCGAAATTGCGAGCTGTTCTGTGGCGTCAGACGATATCAATGAACCAATTGAATCAGCAATCGACAAAGAAAGTGGATAGTCTGACAGATTGTTATCTCGTAGCGATTTTTGGAAGTCCGTCACACTGGCGATAGAGAAATCAGCAGGTACTGTTGCGTTAATTGACCGCAATTTACCATCCGACGCCAATTTTGCCAGGCGCGTAATCTGATCGGACATGGCACTTGGTGTCCCCGATATTTCAAGGCCCGCGAGGAGTTTTGCGAGAACATTGCCTTTACCGGGTTCAATCACAGGGCCCTGATTATTGCTCGTCGGATAGATTGTTGACAATTGTCCGACATCAAGTGCCGACGTAACACGAATACCACTAATCTTTGAATTAAGTGCCGTATGGTCGGGAGGGCTCAAATCCAAAGCCAAAGCCTGTTCAGCTGTATCAACGATACGAAACGCCTCAAACTTCGAGAAGGCAGTTCCCAAATCCTCAAATTGAACAGCTTGTGTTGTTTTAACATCGCCAACAATCTTGATCGAGCTAATCGAAGGCGCGTCCATTCCAAAGAGAGAATCGCTCGCTGAAAGAATTGCCGCCGCTGTATCGGAAATTTGAAGCGGGCGGAGCAAGCTAACATTCGAATGGCCTTGCAGAAGGGTGGTAATATCCTTCGCCTGCTGCGCGGAAACCGTACCTGAGTTATCAAGAACAAAGGGACCGGGATTATTCAACAAAATACCTAGAGCCTTCGCATTACGGGCAATTTCGACCGATGACAGGGCTAATGTACCACTTGGAAGGTCCGTCAAGCGGAGGCTGTTCAGCTTATCGGCATCAGCAAGAGAGCCAATAACACCCAGATGCGATTTGAAATAGGAGAGCGGTTGCGCAACATCAATCGGTGCCGATGTCGACGTGATGGTGCCGAGTTTCTGTTCACTCGAAATTTTCTGAATGTTCGAACCCAAGAACATAATTGAATCGATGCTGTCGCGAATATTGACGCGGCGTACATTAGCGAGGGCCGCAACAGAATTTGCATTAGCCGCCGTCACATCACGAACAGAAACCTGATAGCTTGCGCCAATTTTTGACAACACATTGGCGCCCGCTTTGAATTGTGAATACGTCAATTGTAATTCACTTGAGGATGTTCCCGTTAGCTGCAAAGCCTTCAACGCTCCGGAATTGGCCATCTGCCCCAATTTTGTCCAAACATCACCTTGAGACAAATTGAGAGGATCGTCCGCGACGGTTACGGGATAGGCAAGCTTTTTCATCAAATCGGTTGTCAGCGAAACGGCTTGCGCGCCCGAAATACGGTCCGCTGTTAGTGTGAATGTCGAGGGGGAAGCCAGTTTAGGCAGAAGCTTTGTTAGCGCCTGCATTTGCGTAAAACTGACTTTAATGACATTCGGGTCAACTGCGGGCTTGACCGAGGCAATGACACCAACATCAATAAGTTTATTGAGTTTTTCGACAGAAGCCGCGTTTAAAGACGTGATCGATTGATTTAGATTCAAAGTGAAAGGCACTTTGAGTGACGCTTTATTTGTTACGTCGATCTTCAAGGCCTCTTCAAGCGTTTTTGTCGGAATCTGCGCTTGAAACAATTTAGCCAGGGCCGATACATTGACTACGGGTGATGACGCACTCTTAGCCGCCGTCGATGACGTCGACGTCGTGCTTTTTTTAACCGAGATGCTGCTCGACATACTCGAAACAGACGTAACCATTGCCAGCCTTCACGAATTCGCCCGGCCGTCGCCGGACATGGATATCCGGACTTGAATTAGCAATTCTGGTGCCAGCTAAGACATCAGCTCGATTTTCGATATTTCTCTCGAAAACGGCCAAAATACCGCCTATTTGGTGATGATTCCTTGATGAAATGACTAAATTTGACGAAGTCGGCAACCGCGCACGGAATGGCCTGGCACTTAGGAATTGGCTTAGAAAGAGCGTCCTGCGCTTCGAGGGCAGTCAAAGGTTTGAAACATTCCAAATTCAATACGTGTTCGTTGACAGGCCAGCGCTAAGGTCGATAGGTCAATTTCAAATTAGCCATTCGCCGTTTTTGTCTTAGGTCCCTATGTCCGACGCTCGAAAAGATCCGCAGATCATCCCGCTGGGCAGCGGCCATAAAGGGCTAAAAGGGATTGTCGCAGCGGTTGGGCGCATCGACCAATCGGACACGCAAGCTGACGATGTTTTTGACGCAGAGCTCGAGCGTCGCCTTCTAGAGATCGGCTTTGTTGAGGGCGCAGAAGTCGAAATCCTGCATGAAGGATTTATCGGGAAAGATCCGATTGCCGTGCGCGTGGATGATATGAGCGTGGCGCTTAGGCGGCGCGAAGCCAATGTCATCCTCATCAGGCCGGTGACGGCCTAAAGCGGATCTATATCCAAAGATTACTGACCCTAAATTAAAAATCCCCTCCGACAACAAGTGCCGGAAGGGACTTAGTCTTTAATGCGATATTGGATTTATCGTGTTAGCGGCAGGAGCGCTTCACGAATTTCACGCGCTGATCGGCGCGCAACGGCCGCAGCTTCCGCGGCTGTAAGAACCTGATCCTTTTCTAAAAGAACGATCGCGGTTGCGCGCGGATTATCACGCGCTTGCGCTCCCAATTTCTGATCAACAGACGCGTCCTGACTTTCCTGATTGTCGAGCGTTTCGCCAAACAACAAGATCATGATTGTCTTTCCAACAATGTTCATCAAAATCGAGAACAAGATCAATCCGGCAAACATTGTGAAGGCAGCAACAATGCGCCCTAACACTGTTACAGGATACATGTCGCCATAGCCGGTTGTCGTCAGCGTCACAACGCACCACCACATCGCCGTAGGAATCGATGTGAAGAAACGCTTGTCTTCAGGGATCGGATTTCCGCTAATCGGATCATGAGGCATGAAGGTTTGAGGCTCAGCGCCCGCCGCCAATGTCGCATCAAGCGCGGCTTGTCCTGCAATCAAGGAATGCGGGGCATAGAGCTCACCTTCCGCATAATACATCAAGCTCGAAGACATCATCATCACCGCAAAGAGCGTGATGAGATAGATATTGAGATTAATCAGTAGAGGATTGCGATTTTTAGAAATCTGCGTGCCCAACATTTCCAAAGCTTGCCGCGCGAGTTTCAAAACTCGCATCACTCGCAACACGCGCATCACCCGGAGAACACGCGTTCCGCGCAAGGCCTGCGTATCGAGAAGCAAGAGCAATGATGGCAAGATCGACAGAAGATCGACGAGGCCCCAGAAACTGAAAATGAATTTCAATTTCCTTTTTGCGAAGTATACGTTACCAACATATTCGAGAATAAACACACCAAGCGTTATATTCTCGACCGTCTTCATGATTTGCTGGTGATGTTCAGCAACATCGGAGAGCGTTTCAACCGCAATCCCGATACATGACGTGAAGATGAAAAACGCAATGAAGTTCTGAAAATGGCGGTACCACGGGAATGTAACATCCGTGAACATCCGCTCAAGAAAAAGCATCGGGCCGCTACGCATTACTCTACTCCACCAAAAAACGCGGCGGCACTATCGCGGGCAGTCTGAATTTTGTCAATTTCGTGGCAAGCTGCCTTAGGCTTTTCAAATTATTGCCAAAATCAGCAATCATTCTGTAACGGTTCGACTGGTAAATCCCTGATGACCACATCGGAAACGGGGTCTAGAGGCCATGGCCGACGACGACGCAGCACGGATCGAAAAGTTGGAGGGTGAAATCACCCGCCTCCGGCAGCTTGTCGCTGATTATGCCGCCGAGGCCGCCCGCCTTCGGCAAAGCGATCAGGCCCGCGCGCGGCAAAATAATACCCCCCAACCTGTTCGCCTGACGAATGAAGAGACGGATTTTGCTCTTTCAATGGGCAAAAAGGCGCCCCGCACACCCCGCCGCAAGTCAGCCTGATCCGATTGACAAGCTTGATCACCGCCCTCTAGGTCGGCGTTCCTAGGTTAACCTCGAGGCTTGGATGTCGATCTCTTCCGTCGCCCGCGACGTCCGTTCCGGATTCATCAATATGTTGCCGATTGCTCTGGCGGTCGTTCCGTTCGGGCTGCTTTTGGGGAGCGAGGCCATCCGCAAGGGCCTCACGCCCGCAGAGATCGGGTTAATGAGTATGATTGTGTTTGCGGGCTCAGCACAATTTTTGACCGTGAGCATTTGGACCAACCCCGCACCTTGGGCCGCTTTTGCGCTGGCGGCATTCCTGATCAATCTGCGTCATGTCCTGATGTCGGCATCGCTTTCGCCCAAGCTTAAGGCCTTCCGATCATCTCAAAAGGCGCTTGTGGCTTTTCTTCTTGCTGACGAAATCTGGGCTTTGAGCGAGAAACGAGCGGCCGATCATCCCCTCACACCGGGCTTTTATTTTGGAACGGCGGTTGGGTTCTACCTGATCTGGCTCGCGGCAACTGTTGCGGGAACATTTATGGGTGAAGCCCTGCCCGCCCCTGAAACTATTGGGTTTGATTTTGTTTTTGCCGCTCTTTTCATCAGCCTTGTTACTGGCTTTGCGAAAACATGGCGGGCCATCCCGATCATTCTCGCAAGCCTCTTCGCATCGCTTCTCTTTAAATCTTTTTACGGCGGAATGGGCTTTATCGTTGCGGGTGGCCTAGCGGGAATTAGCGCGGCGGCACTCCTTCCGCCTGAAAAGAAAAACACGCCATGACCATCGATCCCGCAACCTTCCTCGCCATTCTCGCTATGGCTCTCGCCACCTATGCGACGCGTCTTTCGGGATTCATCATTGGCCCCTATCTCCCTCAAGAAGGCCGTCTTCGTCAGGCGCTTGATGCTGTCCCTGCGGCGGTTCTCACCGCCGTCGTCGCGCCAACAATCGTCAGTGGCCCAGCTGAGCTGATCGCTTCGGTTGCGACCATTATTGCGGCACGGCGCCTTCCCGCACTCGGCGCCATTGCTGTCGGTGTTGGCACCGTTTTGGTGGGGCGTCATTTTTTCGGAGGATGGTGATTATGCCGATCCGCGCGACCATTGCCGATATTGAGCCAATTTTGGCATTTCAAGAGCTGGCTTATAACGAAAACCGCGCCATCAAAGGCGTTGAACCCTTACCCTTGAGTGTCGATTACACGAGCCTTTTTGCCTATATGGAATTCTGGCTCGAAGGGCCGAGAGAGGCGCCCGAGGGCTTAGTCATTCTTGATCCGACCCATGAACCGCCGGGCGACGCGCTCTTTCTGTGGAGCATCGCGACATCCCCCGAACAACGCGGACGTGGCTTGGGCAACCGCCTCTTACAATTTGTTGAGGAACGGGCCCGCACCCTCGGGCGAAAAGCGGTCACATTGGTAACGAATAGCCGTCTCCCTGAACGGATTGATTGGTATCTTCGTCACGACTTTGTCATCACACGGCACGAAACTCTGACCGACCGTACCGTCATCCATATGCGGAAAAATCTCGTAGACCGTCTTTAATCTCGTCGTTCCAGCCCTGACCTACGATGCGCCCCTACAAAATCGGAAGGGCGAGCCGTTAAATATACTTGGCAAAACACGTTGGACGCGGCCAGCCAAGTTTGGTAAAGCCCCGGCCATAGATCCGTTCGCGGATTAGAATTCACTTGTCCCAACCCTTAGAAAAAGAGGCCCATCATGAAAAAGATTTTGATCACAGCCGCTGCTCTCCTCGCGCTCGCTGCCGTTCCTGCCGAAGCGAAGTCAAAGGCCCCGGCAAAGGCTGCTCCGGCTCCTGTAGCTAACGAAGCGACCGATGGCTTCCTCGTCTGCGGCCTTCTCGTTGTTCCCGCCCGTTGCACAATGACCGAACGCGTTGTTGGTGGCGTTGTGTTCGGCGCGGCACTCGGCGCTGTCGTCGGCTCAGTTTATACAACCGTTGCTGGCGCATCGACTGTTGCGCAAAGCATCCAGAACGCCGCGCTCATCGGCGCAGGTGTGGGCGGCCTCGGCGGTGCTGCTATCGGCCACGCGAAGTAATTTGTTGGATTTATGCTCGACCTCAATCGGGCTTAAAATGATAAAAGCCCCGCACATTGCGGGGCTTTTTTTAAATCATTTGAATGGTGCTTTACCCTTAATCACATCGGGACCTGTTGCGTATGATGATCCTGCTCTCTCGCTTTGGCACTAAGCACCTATCTTTGAGCATAAAAGGCGTCGCACGCTTTGCGTTGATCTTGAGCTGCTTCTTGTTTGCACATCAAGGAACAAGCATAGCGCAAAATCCTGACGCTTTGAAAAAGGCGCGTCAGCAATGTAGCCGCTTAGCGGAAAAGATTGCGAATACACGCAAGCTAGAAAACAACACCGTCCAATCCATGAGCAATTATAATCTCGATAAGGATACGTGTTTGGTGCAAATTGAAGTCTCGCAACTATTGCAATCAGCAGAACCGAGCGAAACAGAGAAGCGCCACCGTCAAGTGATCCTGATGAACGCCACGACGAACGACATTCTTGCAATCGCCATGTGGGAAGAACCCAAGGGGCTTCGTGTCGGACATATTTATGATCCAAAATATGAAGGCCCCCGCGATGACTATGAAAAAATCGAAGCCTATATGCGAAAAAAAATGGCGCTCAATGTGCGATAAGCGCGCCCTTCTCGTGCGGAGTATCTGACGATGAGCCTCGACTCTGTTCGCGCTTTCTTCTCGCACTATGCGCCTGATATCGACATCATCGTCACGGAAGCAAGTTCGGCCACCGTAAGCGAAGCGGCAGCTGCCCATAACGCACTTCCTGAACAGATCGCCAAAACACTCGGTGTATGGCTCAAAAATGAAATTGTTCTCATTGTGATGAGTGGAACAGCGCGGCTTGATAATCGTAAATTCAAAGACCGCTTTAGTGAAAAGCCCCGGATGGTTGATGCAGCGGAAATTACAGCGCGCACGAGCCATCCGGTCGGTGGGGTTTGTCCCTTTGGCCTTGCTGAGCCCCTTAAGATTTATGCCGATGAAAGCCTAAAGCGATTTGATATTGTCATTCCCGCTGCGGGCGCGACCAACGCTGCGGTTAAAATTGCACCTCATCGGCTTGCTACTTTGGTGAACGCCGAATGGATCGATCTCGCGAAACAAGAGGTGTGATTAATCTGATCGTGCTTTAACATTGACCGTAACGGCCGAACGATCAAGAATCTTCGAATTCGGTTGACCACTCAGCCCCTCGCGCGCGAGATGATTAACCTGACGCAATGTGCCATGTGCAAAAGGATCAGTTGCGGCCCTAATAGCCTCGAGCGTTGACCGCAGCGCACGGATCTCCTCAGCCGCTTCTTGAAGAAGATGGTCTTGCGGCACATCTGCCGCATTAAGTCGATCAATCACAGTGGATTTAGACTCATGTGGGCGATCAATGAGACGCGCAACAAATTCGCGTAAAAGATCGTGATGGCGCCCCTGATGCCACTGCGGCATCAATGACGGCGTATCATACCAGTCCTGCGCGCTTTCAGGATGACACCCAATCAAGCCCACGCGATTGCTGATAATGGCCATCGGATCGCCATTGCTATAACGCGCGATAACGTCAAATGAATCACCTTCGCTTAAAAAGGTGCAGCCATCATAAAAGAACATTGAATCAGACGCGCCCTCCCATTCGACTCGCAAAGTTGTTTTAAAAGAGCGTCTGATTTCTGCGCGTGGACGGGTGATGTATTGCACGCATTCCGTCTGAGGCAGCAGGCCAAAATAATTGCGCCCCCCCCAATAGGCGCCCATGCAGATACCGAGATAGGCGCCCCCTTTTTGAACAAAGGAAGATATGAAATCACGACGCAATGCAAAAAGGGAATGGAAGCGTTGCGCGTCACCTTCGCCGCCCGGCATGACCAGAAGATCAAATCCCTCAAGACCGGCTGGTGTGATATCGGATAGCCCAATGAGGCTGATATCATGGTCACGTGCTAAGACTGACGCCACCGCCGTTGCGCATTGACGCGAGCAAAGCGGATGATGTTGAAATATTCCGACCTTGGCCATGGCCCAATCTTCTCGCCTCGCCCGTTACGGATCAAGAGGCGTGCCCCGAATAAGCAAAACTCCGCACCGGATTTTCCCAAAAGTATATTTGCTTTTACCTTCGCCTTAAGCCCATTTCACGAAGATGGCTTTCATTTTGGAGTTCTGAGCAAAACCATGCGCCAATCACAATCAAATGATCAAACTCAATGTAGTTTTAGGCGTGGCCGTACAACCTGATTGACATGGCCTACAAGAATGAGCGCCACACCTTTGATAAAACCATGAATACCAATCAAATGCTTCCGGTAGAGGCTAAGATAAACGAAGCGCGCAATGCGTCCTTCGACCGCCATGCGGCCCCCAACGAGATTGCCCATCAAACTTCCTACCGTCGAAAAGCGGCTTAAAGAGACGAGTGAGCCATAGTCACGATAGATAAAGGGTCTCAACGGCTTCTTGGTGATCATCGCGATGATGTTTTGATAAGCGGTGATGGCCATTTGGGCAGCAGATTGTGCGCGTGGCGGGATCGGACGCTCCGCATCCTCCGGTTTGAAAAACGCGCAATCTCCAATCGCAAAAATATGATCATCAAATGTCGTTTGAAGCGTGGGACGTACTTTAATCTGCCGCGCTGGTGTAGTCTCAAAGCCCTGTAAATGATCGACCACATCCGTGCCTTTCACACCGGCTGCCCATAATTTCAAATCGGCCTCTATGACATTCCCGTCCTTAGTGACGAGTCCTCCTTCAGTAACGCGTGCGATTTGAGTCGAGGCCAACACACTAACACCGAGTGCTTCAAGCTCACGACGTGCAGACGATGCAATCGCTTCAGGCAAAGCTGGCAAGATACGCGGACCAGCTTCAACCAATGTCACTTGCAAGCGCTCTTCATCAAAGACTTCGAGACCATAATGTCGTAGTCCAGCAGCTGCATTGAATAGCTCAGCCGCGAGCTCGACGCCTGTCGCCCCGCCGCCAACGATAGCAACTTTAACGAAGGAATCCGCTTGCGGATCTGCTTCCAGACTCCGCGAAACACGTAAGCAATTATTCAAGAGTTTTTGACGAAAACGGTCAGCCTGTTCGCGATTATCAAGGAACAGACAATGATCTTTCACGCCTTGAATCCCGAAATCATTCGACATACCGCCAAAGGCCAGAACAAGATAATCATAACGGATGCGATGGCGAGAAATGAGCTCAGAACCGTCTTCATCTTGTATCGGTGCAATGATGACTTCGCGCGCTTCACGGTCAATATTTTCGAGCGATCCATAAAAGAACCGATAATTCCAACGATGACCATGACTGCGATAGCCTACCTCGTCGAGATTGGCATCAAGCGAACCAGTCGCCACTTCATGCAAAAGGGGCTTCCAAATATGAGTATGATTTCGCTCAACAAGAATGACATCATAGTCATCGCGCCCGAGCCGCGCTCCTAAGAGGCGAACGAGATGAAGGCCGCCTGCGCCCCCGCCAACAACAACAATTTGCGTTTTCATAACGATACTATCCAATCAAACAAGGGACAAAGCCGATTTCAAATTAACTCAAGGCGAGAGGGTATAATAGAAGAGAGCTGCAATCATCGCCAGCAAGAAACTGATAACGATGAGTGTAACAAGTCGACGAAGTGAGAAATACCAGGGCGGTATAATTCCCGATTTAAAGAGTCTGTAATCCAGAAAGAGAAGATAGAGAAAACAGAGCGCATGAACTGCAATGGCACCAGTGGACGGAAGGACGAGCAGCCCCGCCCAGGCAATGAGCGTAACGAGATTACTCTGAACCATCAGGTTGATGGGCGATCTTTGACTAAAGACGAGGAAGAGGCCCCATTGCGTGCCGCCCAAAAAAGCAATGATCAAAGCCGCATATGTCGAAGCGATATGCGCGGCGTCAAAAGGCGCTACAGGAAAAAATACCAGCACAAGTGAGCCGAGAAAGGGTAAGGCACCGCTCAGTGTCAGGATTTTCGTTCGCTTGATGGCGGCTTGGGTCATATCAAAATTAACATTCGTCATAATCGTCCAAGCTCCCTCAAAATCGTCGGGATTTTTTCTTTGAACGAAAAAAATCCTTTTGTGGCGTGAGGCCAAAATGTCTCGTCCCACATCCGCCGATAATGAAACAGTGATAGACCTGCCGTACTCAAATCCAATTCAAAAGAGCGAAGCCAAACGGAAACCAAGCCCTCAGGCGCATAGGGCGTAACAATCTGCTTTATCGCGTTGCTCTTCGCATAATCCATGAGCTGATTTGTACTATCCGTGGAAAGGTAAATCAGCGGTAGATCATATTGTTGTGCGATGCGTTTTTTAAGATCATCATGAGATGCAGCAATGAAGTCATGTGCTTTTTCTCCCCAGAAAAGACGACGATCATTCACAAAGAAAACTACTCTTACATTCTCTTTCTTTAACCGATATAATTCGGGATGAAGATCATCAGCGTGAAGCAAGAGGATCGTTGGCGCGGTGGATTCAAGAGGCTTCAAGGCCGAGAGTGGTTTGGGCGCAGCAAGAGGCGGTTCAACCCGCGCATCAGCGCTTAGGGCAAGACCCTTTGGAAAAAAACGCCCATTCGTAAAGCGTGCAATATTTTCTGTCGTGGCGAGATAGGTTTTACCAGGCGTTTGCAAACCAGCAACCCATCGCCATGACAAGGTGTTGCTTGCGGCATCGGCATCGAGAAGATGGCGCAGAAAGAACGCGGCCCCCAAAGCCCAGGGAAGATTCAAGGTAAAGATCCATATTGAGGCAAACCACATGCGCGCGTGATTATGAAGATAGCCCGTTTGTACAAGCTCCTTGGCCCATTGATCAAAGCCTTCAATGCCCGTTTCACCCTGCTCGGCGGCCTTCAACGCGGGATCGTCCCGATACTGCTCTTTCAAAACATCACATTCGCGCTGATAGCGATGCCACACCTCAGGGCGCATCGCGAGCCAGCCCTTCCAGTAGGTCCGCCAGAGAACTTCCTGAATGAATTTCTCGGCTGCCTCATAAGAATGATGTTGAAGCACCGCGCGCACGGTCTCTTCTTCAGTAATCAAGCGATAGCGAAGATAGGGTGAAAGACGAGAGACAGAAGCGGGGTGATCCGGTCCATAATCCGTATTCCGCCCTGCCGCATAATGCGCGCCCGCAAGCGGAACAAAATCCGAAAGTCTTTGCAAAGCGGCGGCACGCGAGGGCGTAAAGGGTAGGGATGACAAAAGCGTCGCCGTCATGTCATCTCTCGCTTATGGGTTTGTAAGGGTGAGTTCTGTTTACGCGCGAGCAGGACGGCGGATCACGCGGATCCTCATTATCACCAACTCAAACGACGTCCCGCCGTGAAGAAAAGGAGAATTGCCTTCAATACGGTTCGTCGGCACCTCCACGAGCGCGATATCGAGGCAAACTGAGCCGCCAATAGAGAGCCATGGCCCGTAGACCGAAAGCGGCAATAAAGCCGGCGAAAACGGCGCCATCCGCGCTTACGCCGACGCCCGTCAAAAGAACATAGACAAGAGCGCCGACCAAAGCGGCCGTGATGTAGATTTCTTGACGCAGAATAATCGGGCTTTCACCGCCAAGAATATCGCGAATAATGCCCCCGAAGGTCGCGCTTGCAACACCCATGGCCACGGCGATTATGGGGTGCGCGCCATGGGCAAGCGCATTACCTGCGCCTGTAACGGCAAAAAGCGCCAACCCGACCGCATCAAGCCACAGCAGGGAGCGATAGCGATGATGCAAAATATGGGCGAAGAAAAAGGTCGCCAAAGCCACAATAACGCACGCAACAAGATAGGCCGGTTGTGCGACCCAAAAGATCGGCTGCACCCCAAGCAAAACATCGCGAATAGTGCCACCACCAATGCCGGTCACGCTACCGAGCAACGCAAAGCCGACAATATCCATCTCTTTGCGCGAGGCGACCAAAGCGCCTGTTACAGAGAAAATACAGATCCCGAACCAATCGAGAAGATTAATGAGCTTTTGAACCATGATCAATGCTGTTCCGCGCACTTAAAATGACGAACTGATTACCCTCTATTATGACCATGATTTTAAGTCTAGTTTACTCACATCATTGTTGTGAAGACGAAGGTAAGATTAGTAACACACCTAATGACCATCCCCCGGGCATATTCATTAGCTTTTTGTAAATAGATACAAGGAGACCATTCTGACATCGTCTATTCATAGTATTGATCGTCAACGATCAGTCATTTGATTGATGGGATATCAATAGACTTTGCCGTTATCGCGCCATAGTCTTTGCGCTTCGACCCAGTCTGGAACGTGATCCGTTTCATATCCATGGGTTGAACCCACAGCGATCAATCGAAAGGCCCGCATCATAAACTGAAGCATAGACTGGCGGTTGACCCAAACGCTTAATGTGTGTTGCACACCATCGATTCGACGAGCTTCCGCATGAATACAGCCTTCAGCACGCTTCGCTTGCGTCATCGAACGGACCGCATGCCAAGAGAATTGCGGCCAGCGCCAAAGAGCTTTGACCCGCAATCCCGTAATCGACACATAAGGCATAGGTGACGCGCTCAATTTCAGTTGTTTTGCAACGAGGCTTGAGTTCTACGCAACAGATGGCAGATTGGATCAGTTTGTACACTAAGAGGAACAGCACGCTCAGTTACGGGCTTTGATATGCTCGCTGTTCCGCCAGGACGGCTTGAAAACATATTCTCAAAACAAATCGGGAGACATCAATAAACTGTGCTAGAGTTTTATTCTCCAATATCAAAACTCAAACACAGAGGGATAGATCTCATGGCAAAAGGCCAGGTTAAAAGAGGCAAGGAAGCAAAAAAACCTAAATCAGATAAAAACCAATCGAAGGCCGGAACATCCGCATATAAACAAGCGCAAACTCATTCAAAAGCGCCTATCATCATTTCGCCAAAGAAATAGATTGTTTTTCAGGCAATAGCACGGCGTGTTTCGTGCAAGTCGTTCTCATTTGTAAAATTCTGACATAATCGCTTTTTCGCCCATCGCCTCCGCGCGATGGGGGTTCGTTATTCATTTCTGACACCTTAGGGGCATTTTTTCTTTGAAAGGATATTGCCAATGATCGCATATTTTCTTCTTCTCCATCGCTATCCGGAACAATTTGAACGAATGCTAAAAGCAATCTACAATAAGAAAAACATCTATTTGATCCATGTTGATCGAAATTCCGGACCAGACGTAAAGCGCTATATTGAGACCTGCACCATTGACTATCCGAATATCCATTTTCTCGAAAGTAAAGGCTTATTGTGGGGTGGTTACAGTCTTGTCGACGCCGAACTTCGGGGCATGAAAAAACTCCTTCAATTAAGCAAAGACTGGACTTATTACATCAATCTCAGCGGGCAAGATTTTCCTCTACGCTCGCAAGAAGAGATTGCTCAATTTCTTTCAAAGAATGACGGGCGTGAATTTATTAAGGCTGTCGATCAAGCCCAAATCCGACCGGAGACCATGCACCGGATAAGGAAATATGTTTGGGAGTTTAAGCACCAGATTTTTGAAACTTTTATAAAACGCAAATTCATCACCAATGTGAAGCCCTATATCGGGAATCAGTGGAAAATTGTTACGCGGTCCTTTTGTGACTATGTTTGCAATGATAGATCGGTGCAAAGTTACAAAAATTTTTATGCGAATACTTTTATTGCGGATGAGGGTTTTTTTCAAACAGTGCTGATGAATTCAAAATTTCAGCATAAGCTATTCAACTCAGATTTACGAATGATTGATTGGATCGATCCGGGCGACCGAAGGTTCCGGCCTAAGATTTTCACAATCGGAGACTTCGCCCGCTTGGTCAACAGTAACAATTTATTTGCTCGGAAATTTGACTCAACGATTGATCACTCAATTTTGTCATCATTAGAGATAAGTTTAGCTGGCAACAGAAAAGAAGTAGCGGTTTTAGGCGCGTTCCCAGAGTGATGAATTTTTACGCCGCGACCCATTC
The DNA here is from genome assembly GCA_037131735.1 of Alphaproteobacteria bacterium. GTDB lineage: Bacteria > Pseudomonadota > Alphaproteobacteria > Rhizobiales > Beijerinckiaceae > CAIUPE01. The sequence continues at coordinate 100,724 of JBAXQM010000002.1, read as the reverse complement.
GAAGAGAGGCGATCATCGGATCGTTACGATTAACACGGATCCAATTGAAACGACTCTATATGTGAGCATCAGGCTCCTATAGGCGAACATAGTTCGACCAGCAAACCATCAGGGCAGCGGACATAGGCAACAATTTGGCCCCATGGCTTTTCCATGGACTCTTTGAGCGTTGTTGCGCCCGCCTCAACGGCCCGGACAAAGGCCGCCTGTACATCGTCCGATACAAGGGCAATTTCCATCCCCAGCGGCAAAGCAGAATCGCTTGCGGACACATAGCCCTCCGGCAAATTGGCCGCCCCCAAAGCGTGGCTCGCAAAGCCGACAATATCCATCTCTTTGCGCGAGGCGACCAAAGCGCCTGTTACGGAAAAAATACAGATCCCGAACCAATCGAGAAGACTAATGAGCTGTTGAACCTTGGTCGAGGTCTAGCATAGGTCGGCTGCGGCAGATAGATAACCCCGCCCCATAAGGGGATAGCGGCATTTTGCCGGCCTCGGACGCCAATACGATCACTCGGCAGCGTTCAGACAATTCTCCATGAAATTGATCATGGATTTTTTGAAATAGATGCACATAAGATTTTCATGGACATCATGATTATTCGTTGAAGATGATCCATAGCCCAAGGCGATTTCCAATATGGCGAATTTGATCAGAAGATCCATCTGATCCTTCGTCTCATATTTCATAATCTCCATTCCGATTTCAGCCTTCGATTGCGCGCTCTCGCGGTTCTGGCTTCCGACCTTGCTCAAATAGTGCTCGAGCAAATTCTGGAATTCGGGATCGCGGCTCTCTAATATGCCCCGATATCGAGACTCGTGTTGAGACCCACGATCAAAGATCGACACAACATTATCGCCGCCATCGCTCCGATCGGAGCCCATTTGCGAACCCTTTATCTTGGCCAAAGCCCCTGCGCAGCAAGAGGAACTGCCAAATTGGTGATATTTTTAGCGACTTTGATAGCGTGTAGGGATAATACTTATCCCTTAAATTGCGTCGCTACAAACCTTATCTTTTGGCGATAGAGGAGCACGCCTACCGTGTTTTAACTCACTGAGTCTGATTCAATGATTTCATGAGACTATGCAGATTATTCATATCTTAGAGATTTCTGCACCTATTTTAGAAGCCATTCACTTCAAACCTTGCCCGTCCTTCAAGCCCTCAAGGATCGGGAAATAGCACTACAGAGAGGTACGATCTCGTAATCACACTCATTGAAGAAGAGCTACAAAATATCCTTTTAATAGGTGGCCGGCCCTTTCTAAGTCGCAGGGTCTGCAAGCAAGGTCGCCAAAAAGATCATGGATCTCACTTTATTCGCTCAGTGGCGGCTACGGCTTGCATTAGTCGAATCAAGCATGATGGGCGCCGAGACCGATATCCGCCTTCGGGTCTTGTTGATCTTGTTACTCAACAAAACACCAACCGACCGCAAAACGCTTCTCAGTCAATTCAAGCTCGATCGCATTACGATGCGGACTTATATTAATACCTTGATTGACGAGGCGGTCATTAATGTAAGCGAGAGTGCAGCTGATCGGCGGCAGAAGCTTTATTCCCTGACAGAAAAGGGGATGATGCTGATGAAGGCCTATCGTGATCAAGCCCTAAAAATCACATTTGTAACGGCTGAAGACGAAATACTTTCATAAGACACGAATGATGATTTAATCAAATTTGCGCCGCTCATCAAAACACCAACTTTCATGGTGTTTTATATCATCAACTTGAAATCATAGAAAATAGCTTACAGCATTCGCTAAAGCGGCGGCACCAATCGTGTAGATGGTGAGCATCATACCGATAACCCGAAAGCGAAAATTCTCAGCGCTCTTTGAAACACCCCAGGCGTGAACAGTGCGACCAACCAAAAGAGCAATACATAGAATATGAATAACGATGTAATGAATGCCTCGCATCTCGGCAAAGGCAATCAAGAGAAGTGTAAAGGGAACATATTCGGCAAAATTCGCATGGACCCGTGAGAGACGTTCTAGACTCTTATCGCCACCTGTTCCAATGGCAACTCGCGCTGAGCGTCGAGCCCGGATTGTCCTATTGGAGAGGACAAGAAATAGGCACGCAAACAAAATAGAATATGCAGGGACGATCGTCATGAAGTGCTCCTTGTTGGCGACTGATATGACATTATTAAGTTTTGACTCCAGGAATTTTGATACCATCAACAAATCCGACAACCAGAAAAGCCCGTAAAGCCAGTGTTGCAGATAGGACCAATAGAGTTATGCGTGAAACTCTTTTCCGCGGAACCTTGGATGATTTTCGTATTCAATTATCGATTCTCTCCATTATTGCAGCCTTGATTGCCTTCACGGCTCCCGCCATGGCTTTAGAGGATGGGTGGTATAAGGCCACAAGCTCGATTGGTACCTGCTCTGAGATGGTCACGCGGGGCGTTTCAATTGCTATTGAAATGGGACGACCGCTCATCATGAAATATGTCCATGTCAAGTTGACCTTTTTGGACCCCGAAAAATTAGACAAAAAAGAGAAGCAGTTTGATCTCCGGGAAGATACGGGCGAACTACGTCAAGCCATTTTGAAAGCAAAATCAAATACAGCGTTCACCATGAGCATCATGCAAAATTCATCGAACGGCCGGTGCGGCGGAACAGATCTCGTTTTTGAATTAAATAATTGATGTTTCTTAAATATAAGAGATTGGACTGACCAATAAATAATTTTATTTCGAAAATTTAATTTGCGAACCTGCGCAATTAGGAGCGCTGATAATTCTAACATCAATTACATTATTCTTTGCCTTTGAGAGCTCGGCCTCTATTATTTTCCCGTTGTTATCATAAGCCATTTTCATTTTGGCATTTGTTATTTTCTTAGCGTTTACGGCGTTATAGGTTTCGGAAGTGACACTTGCTGAAATTACTTTATCCGCTTCAACATAAAGCACAGCCGCGGCCAGCTTACCGCAAGCGGGCTGAACGTCCACCGCATGATACCGCCCATCATCAAGCGCAAAGGCAGTAACAGGAGAAAGAGCAATGAGGGACGCAAAGCCCAAAGCGACAAATTTAAAACGCGACAAAACTTTTACTCCGACAGCTACACTGGGACACTCAAAAAATACTGGGCGAGTTACGGAAGAGAGGGTCCATTGGATTTATCTTGCATCGGCCCCAACGCAAAAAGCCCCGCGTGAACGGGGCTTGAAGCAATCTTATAACTCTTGAGATCTATGCGACGCTCAATCGAGCGTCGGATGCGTCACTCAGCCCTGACGCGCCTTATAGCGCTTCTGGGTTTTGTTGATGATGTAGACGCGGCCCTTGCGGCGAACCAGCTGGTTGTCGCGGTGACGCTCGCGGAGGCTCTTTAGGCTGTTGCGGATCTTCATGACCGTATCCTATCCAAATTCCATGCGGTTGCCCGCGCGTTCATCCATTACCACGTGAACCGGGTCGTTGCCGACACGCGATCCTCGAAAAACCATCACCACATGGTGGGCGCGACAGGGATCGAACCTGTGACCCCTACCATGTCAAGGTAGTGCTCTACCGCTGAGCTACGCGCCCGTCACAGGGAAACCCCACGAAGGTGTCGGGTGCCTATACCGACTGCGCCCTGCCGATGCAAGCGGGCGGGGGCCAAAAAATACCTTATTCAGCCGATCAAGCCGCCTCGAGCAGCTTTTCGACCTCATGGACAAGATCTTTGAGATGAAACGGTTTTGAGAGGATTTTGGCGTCTTTCGGGGCTTCTGAGTCCGGATTAAGCGCCACAGCCGCGAATCCCGTGATGAACATCACTTTGATATCGGGGTCTAGTTCGGTTGCCCGGCGAGCCAGCTCAATCCCGTCCATCTCGGGCATCACAATATCGGTCAAAAGCAGTTCGAAAGGCTCTTCTCGCAGCCGATTATAGGCGGAAAGCCCATTATCATAGGACGCCACCTGAAAACCAGCCTGTTCGAGCGCGCGAACAAGGAACCGGCGCATGTCATTGTCGTCCTCGGCTAAGAGGATGCGCCGTGTGAGCGCGTGGTCGATCATCATCTGCCCCCGTAATCTCGCTCGTATCAAACCCATAACCGGTAAATAACCCGTGAAGGTCTTTTGCGAGCGCGACGTTTAGCCCTTATGGACAGAGCCAAAGGTTAAGCGCAGATTTGATTTTAGCCAAACGGGTACGCGCCCAGGCGCAAGGGATTTTCGAAACCATTATGACCACCAGTCTCGAGCAATTATTCGATCCCCCCTTCCGGATCCGGCATCCGGAGACGGGCCCTGCCCCGCTGCTGTTCAATTCACCCCATTCGGGCCGGATTTACCCCGAGGTGTTTCTGACGGCCTCGCGTCTCGACCCGCTGGCCTTGCGACGGTCCGAGGATATGGATGTTGATCATCTGTTCGCTGATGTCGTTGCGGCGGGCGCGTCTTTTATGACTGTGGAATTCCCGCGCGCTTATTGTGACGTTAATCGCGAGCCCTATGAGCTTGATCCGAAAATGTTTGCGGAGCGATTACCGTCTTATGTAAATTCCACATCTTTGCGGGTGGCGAGCGGGCTCGGTACAATTCCGCGCACTGTTGGTGATGGTCAAGACATCTACCGGGGATCACTCCCGATTGCTGAAGCCTTTGATCGTATCGAATGTCTCTATAAACCCTATCACCGCGCGCTTTCTCGCCAATTGACGACGGCGCATCGGCGCCACGGATTTGCGTTATTGGTTGATTGCCATTCGATGCCATCGGCTGCTGTAACGCGCTCGGAAAGCTATCGCTGCGATATTGTTATTGGCGACCGTTTTGGCACGAGTGCTGATCCCGATATTCCTGACAGGATCGAAGCCTATTTGCGTAACTGCGGCTATCAAGTTGCACGCAACCGGCCTTATGCCGGTGGCTTCATCACCGAACATCACGGCGCCCCCGCAACCGGCATTCATGCGTTGCAGATTGAGGTCAATCGCGCCCTCTATATGGATGAGCGGCGCATTGAGCGGCTGCCGAATTTTGAGCGGCTAAAAAAGGATCTCGCGGGCATGGCGCATGATCTGGCGGATTTGGTGGCCGATTTAATCAGGCCCGAACGCCTAGCGGCCGAATAGGCGAAGCCCCTAGCGGCCGCACCAGAATATCCAGATAAAAAAGAGACCGCCCTGATGACGGCCCAAAATATCCAGATAAAAAAGAGGCCGCCATGATGGCGGCCCAAAATATCCAGATAAAAAAGAGGCCGCCATGATGGCGGCCTAAGTCTAGGGAGGAAACGCCCAAGAAGGGCAGGCGAGACCGCTGTTTCAGCGATATCGCACCGCAACAATATGAATGTGCACTGCACAAAACGCAAGGGCGATGTGAGCAAGTTTAGATAATTTATCAGACAAATCAACCAAAGCTGATAAAATTAGTTAATTAAATCATAAACTTAGATCAGATATGCAAAAAACAGATAGCTGCATTCCTCGGCAGTCTTTTCGCACATGGAGCGCCCCTACCGACGAATAAGCTTCACAATTTGCCAGAGTCGGACTTCCCCGCGTAAATAGGGCCATCGCTCGCTGAGGAGACCGATCATGACCGCCGTCGATTTTTCGGCCTTTGTTGACGAGCTCGCCACATTATCCGGCGCGGCCATTCTTCCTTTTTTCCGCTCATCCCTTTCAGCCATCGATAAAAACGAAGGCGGGCTCTTTGATCCGGTGACAGAAGCAGATCGCGCGAGCGAAGTGGTTATGCGCCAGCGCATTCGCGAAGTGTTTCCGCATCACGGTATTGTGGGTGAAGAATTCGGCTCAGAAAATGCCGACGCGGAATTTGTATGGGTGCTTGATCCGATTGATGGAACCAAAGCGTTCATCTCAGGACTGCCGCTGTGGGGCACATTGATTGGACTAACGCGCAATGGTTCTGCTGCTTACGGCATGATGAATCAACCTTTCACCAAAGAACGATTTTTTGGTGATGGTGGCAAAGCCACGTTGAAATCACCTCAAGGGGAGCGCACGCTCAAAACCCGCGCGTGCGCGTCTTTAAAAGAAGCCACGCTCTCTTGCACATCTATCACGATGTTTGATGCGTCAGAACGTGAAGCCTTTGAACGCGTTGAAGCGGCAGCACGCCTCACACGGTTTGGTTATGACTGCTACGCCTATTGCATGGTTGCCGCAGGATTTATGGATGTCGTGATTGAAGCCAATCTCAAGCCCTATGACGTTGTCGCTTTAATTCCGATTATTGAGGGTGCAGGCGGCGTCATGACGACTTGGGATGGAAAGCCCGCCACACAAGGTGGGAAAATCATCGCGGCGGGTGACAAACGCGTTCATGCCGAAGCGCTTGAGCTTTTAAACCGCTAAAAACCTCACGCCATAAAATCGTCAAAAGCCTTCCAGAACGCGTGTCTTAACGCATCGCGTTCTAGCAGAATTTCGTGCTCGGCACCATTAAGCTCAATCAATCGTCCATTTTGTAGATATGATACAAAGTGCTTCGTCGCTTGTGTATCCGTAATGCGATCATTGGAACCCGCCACAAAAAGCAACGGCACCGAAATCGCATTTGCTGTTTCAAGGTCTTGCAATCTTTTCATCGCATCAAAACTTGTTTTGACCCATCCAATTGTCGGACTCGCTATTGCGAGATCCGGCGCTTGAGAAAACAGTTTTTCGGAAATGCCGAAACGCAAATGATCAGGCGTGAGCGGATTGTCTTTATAGGGCATTAAAGGTTTATCCGTTCCACCCGGCACATAGGCTTTCGAAAATCCGAGAGCGTTAAAGACGCTTGCCATTAGATGTGCGACGCGCGGAAAACGCACCATCGAAAGACCAATCATCGGCGCGGAGAGAACTCCACGTTCAATCGTGATCGCTGATTGGCTCAAAGCATTTAAAAGAATTGCGCCACCCATGGAATGCGCGAGCGCATAGCACCGCTTTGATGAAGATCCTTCATGAGCAACGGACATGATCGCTTTGAGATCGAGCGTGTAATGGTCAAAGGCTTCAACATGTCCCTTTTTGAAATCAGGCAGCAGCCGCGCCGAGCCCCCCTGCCCGCGCCAGTCAAAGGCCAAAACGTCAAAGCCGCGCGCTAACAAGAGCGCAATCGTTTCGCCATAACGTTCGATGTATTCGGTGCGTCCTTGCATCACGATAACGAGCACATCGCGGCGGGGCACGTCTGCCCGCCAGCCGGCACAGCGAAGGGCCACGCCGTCCTCCGTGTGAACCACCCGCACCTCCGCGCCCGGCGGCAGAGGAAAAGGTCCGGCAGAAACCAGATCGGCCCGGGCCTCCTGCGGCAAACGCGGCTTTTGAAACATCAGCGACACCCTCTTGAAGCCAGAGACTCGACTTCCCAACTCTTCTCTGGGCGGACCTTTCCGGTCGCCTAAAACCCGGTTCGGCCCTTAAGGCGAACCATTTTGTTCATGTCGCTTCTATTGGAGGATATGCGATGCGTCACTTTGATCTTTCTCCTCTTTATCGGTCAACCATTGGGTTTGATCGCATTTTCCAGCTTCTTGATCAGGCCGCTGCGCCTGAAGCCACAAGCTACCCGCCCTATAATATCGAGCGCACCGACGAAAATGCCTATCGCATCACGCTCGCCGTTGCTGGTTTTGCGGAAGCAGATCTGACCATTGAGGTCAAGGAAAGTGCTCTCACCATTACCGGTGAGAAGAAAGCCGCTGCGGAACCCTCTCGCCGTGAAGTCTTGCATCAAGGCATTGCTGCGCGTGCCTTTGTGCGCCGCTTCCAGCTTGCCGATTATGTGCATGTGAATGGCGCTGCGCTCGAAAATGGATTGCTCCATATCGATCTCATCCGCGAAGTGCCGGAAGCGAAAAAGCCACGCCTTGTTCCTATCGCGGCCAACTCATCGGCCAAGACGCTTGAAGCCACTGCGGCTTAAAATTGAAGCTCAATAAAGTGCGGGCAGCGTCACGCTGCCCGTACTGTTTTCAAAACTGTTTCGATCTCGTCTGCCTTTGTCGCATAGCTTGTGACAAAGCGTAGAAAGCGCTCGTCGTCTTTAATCTGCTCATCATGCGGTAGACTTACGCTCTGCGTATACCAAGGAGCCGCGAAGATTTTTGCATTTGAAAGCGCATCGGCAATACGTTGCGGCACAATCGCAAAGACTTCATTCGCTTCCGTCTTCCAAGGCAGACGAACGCCCGTCATTTTAGCAAATCCAGTGGAGAGCGTTTTCGCCATATCATTCGCGTGACGCGCATTTTTGAGCCAATGATCTTGCTCAAGGTAAGCGAGCATTTGCGCACCAAACAAACGGCCCTTTGACAGCGTGTGGCCTGAGCGCTTACGACGAAACTCAAAATCAGCGGCTTTAGCGGGATCAAAAAAGATCACTGCTTCACAAGCAAGCGCACCATTTTTTGTTGCACCGAAAGACACAACATCAATGCCGGACTTCCATGTGAGTTCAGCAGGCGTGCAACCGAGCGAAATAAGCGCATTGGCAAAACGCGCGCCATCCAAATGCATGCCAATCTCATAACGACGAGCGATTGCCGAAATCGCTTTGATCTCTTCAAGCGTATAGAGCGTGCCGCATTCCGTCACTTGTGACAGAGAAATAATCGAGGGCTGGACCGCTTTAACAACACCGCGCGGAAATCTCTTGATCGCGTGCTCAACATCATGCGCGGACATTTTTCCGGCGACGCCACGAATACCGACCAGTTTTGCGCCAGCCGTAAACATTTCCGGCGCACCGCATTCATCATCCGCAATGTGACTTTCCTCATGGCAGAACACCGCGCCCCAGGGCGGGGTGAAAGCCGCCAACGCAAGCGAATTGGCCGCCGTGCCGGTAGCGACGAGAAACATTTTCACATCGCGCTCGAAAATCTGTCCGAGTCGCGCTTCAGCCTCACGCGAAAAGCGATCCGCCCCATAAGAGGCTTCCGGCGCGCTATTGGCGGCCGCAATCGCATCCAAAATCTCACGCGACGCACCCACCACATTGTCGCTTGCCAGATTGATCATTTCAGCCTCCAAAAACTGCGCTTTCAGGACCCTGCGGATAAACGCTTTGGACCGCGCCGTCGCATACGAAAAATAGAGCACCCCACCTCTTGTGCACGGGATAAAAAAATGCAATTGTCCGAGCAATTAGGACAGTGATGCTGTCCTTTTTGTCCGCGATATTTCTTTTGTGTTCTTCTAAGGCCGGGTCCGGAATGGTCATGCAGGTAAATAGACTTTCCCGTCTGTCAGTTACCAAGACACTTTCCGGTTTTGGCAAGAAGAAAACGGCCGCCCGCCAAAAGCGGGCCTAGGGCGATCGACGGCATAGTCCCGAGGCGCCCGATAAGGAACGGGTGCAAATCGGGGCGCAACCCTCCTCCTGATACACGCTAGAAAGCCCCGAAAAAGTCAAAACGGCCCCTCGGAGGTCCGTTTTTCGGTAATTTTGGCTCAGGAGACGCCGATGGCACGCGTGGAACAAGACCGGACCGACATCCTTCCTGGATCGCTCGAAGCCAAAACGCTCGTCGTGCGCGACCCCGGCCTCCCCGCCAAGCAAGGGCTTTATGACCCCTCCCTGGAGAAGGACTCCTGCGGCGTTGGCTTTGTCGCGGATATGAAGCGCGGCAAGTCCCATGACGTCGTCGAAATGGGCCTTCAGATTCTGCTCAATCTTGACCACCGCGGTGCCGTTGGCGCCGATCCGAAGGCCGGCGACGGCTGCGGCATGTTGGTGCAGATCCCGCACAAGTTTTTGAGCGAAGAATGCCAGAAGCTCGGCTTTACGCTTCCTGAGCCCGGCCATTATGCCGCCGGCCATGTGTTTTTGCCGCGCGACCCGGAAGGGCGCAAACTCTGTGAAACCATCATTGAAAAGGTGGTCGCTGAAGAAGGCCAGACCTTCCTCGGCTGGCGCGATGTTCCGGTTCACACCGCATGCCTCGGGGAAAGCGTGAAGCCGACCGAGCCTGTGCATCGTCAGATCTTCATCGCGCGCAACAAGAACATTGCCGATGTCGATACATTCGAGCGTCGCTTGTTCCTTCTGCGCAAAGTGATCTCGAATACAATTTATAATCTCAACAATCCAGCAACAGCGGGCTTTTACCCCGTGTCACTTTCTGCGCGCACGCTTGTGTATAAGGGCATGTTGCTCGCCACCCAGCTGGGAGATTATTTCCCTGATCTCAAAGACAAGCGTCTTGAGTCGGCTGTTGCGCTTGTTCATCAACGCTTTTCTACAAACACATTCCCGACATGGTCACTCGCGCATCCCTATCGCATGGTGGCGCATAATGGTGAGATCAACACGCTACGCGGCAATGTGAATTGGATGGCAGCGCGGCAAGCGTCTGTTGCCTCACCGCTGTTTGGCGAAGAAATTTCAAAGCTCTGGCCGATTTCTTATGAAGGACAATCGGACACGGCGTGCTTCGACAATGCCCTCGAATTTCTTGTGCAAGGCGGGTATTCACTCGCTCATGCCGTGATGATGCTTATTCCTGAAGCATGGGCGGGCAATCCTTTGATGGATGAACAACGGCGCGCGTTCTATGAATATCATGCGGCCTTGATGGAACCATGGGACGGTCCCGCAGCAATTGCGTTTACCGATGGTCGTCAAATTGGCGCAACTCTTGATCGTAACGGTCTGCGCCCCGCGCGTTATTACGTGACCGATGACGGGCTTGTTGTCATGGCGTCGGAAATGGGTGTTTTGCCCGTTCCAGAAGAAAAGATCGTGACGAAATGGCGCCTGCAACCGGGCAAGATGTTGCTTGTCGATCTTGAGGAAGGCCGCATCGTTTCAGATGAGGAAATCAAAGAGTCGCTCGCTAAAGCGCATCCTTATACGGAGTGGGTTGAAGCGACACAGATCGTGCTCGAAGATTTGCGCCCCGTTGAACCGCGCGCGGCACGCACCGATGTCTCACTGCTCGATCGTCAGCAGGCTTTTGGCTACACGCAAGAAGATTTGAAAATTCTTCTCGAGCCGATGGGCGCGAAGGGTGAAGAAGCGACAGGTTCGATGGGTACGGATACGCCGATCTCAGCGATGTCCGACAAGTCGAAGTTGCTTTACACATATTTCAAGCAGAATTTCGCACAGGTTACGAACCCGCCGATCGATCCGATCCGTGAAGAACTTGTGATGTCGCTCGTGTCCTTTATCGGACCGCGGCCAAATATTTTTGATCGCGAAGGCAATTCACGCCGCAAGCGTCTTGAGGTGCGTCAACCGATCTTGACCAATGGCGATCTCGAAAAAATTCGCTGCATCGGCCATTTCGAAGATTCATTCGACACGAAGACACTCGACATCACTTATCCGGTTGAGCAGGGCGAAGCCGGTATGAATGAGGCACTTGATCGCTTATGCGAACGCGCTGAAGCCGCGGTGAAAGGCCGTTACAACATCATCGTCCTGTCAGATCGTATGATCGGACCGGATCGGATTCCATTGCCCGCACTTCTCGCAACAGCAGCGGTGCATCATCATTTGATCCGTAAGGGCCTGCGCACATCCGTGGGTCTCGTTGTTGAAACAGGTGAAGCGCGCGAAATCCATCACTTCGCTTGCCTTGCCGGTTACGGCGCTGAAGCAATCAATCCCTATCTCGCTTTCGAAACGCTTCACGCGCTCGCAAAGGATATGGGCCTCAAGCTCTCGCCCTATGAAATCGAAAAACATTATATCAAGTCGATTGGCAAAGGCATTTTGAAGGTGATGTCCAAGATGGGCATTTCGACCTATCAATCCTATTGCGGCGCGCAGATCTTCGACGCAATTGGCTTGTCTGATGCCTTCATCGCGAAATATTTTGCCGGCACGCATTCGCGGATTGGCGGCGTGGGCTTGAGCGAAATCGCACGCGAAACGGTCACGCGTCATAGTGATGCCTTCGGCAATAATCCCGTCTTGCGCAACGCACTCGATGTGGGTGGTGAATATGCCTATCGCCTGCGTGGTGAAGCGCATGCCTGGTCACCGCAATCCGTTGCGCTTTTGCAGCATGCCGTTCGCGGTAATGCGCAGGATAAATACCGCGACTATGCGAAGCTCTTGAACGACCAAAGCGAACATCTTCTCACGATCCGTGGTCTTTTCCGCATCAAGTCGGCGGAAGAAGATGGCCGCAAGCCTGTGAATATTAATGAAGTCGAATCCGCAAAGGATATCGTCAAGCGCTTTGCAACAGGCGCGATGTCTTTCGGCTCAATCTCGCGTGAAGCGCATACGACGCTCGCGATTGCGATGAACCGTATCGGCGGCAAATCAAATACAGGTGAAGGCGGTGAAGAAGCAGATCGTTTCAAGCCGCTCGCCAATGGCGACTCCATGCGCTCGGCGATCAAGCAGGTCGCATCGGGTCGGTTTGGCGTGACGACAGAATATCTCGTCAATTCCGACATGATTCAAATTAAGATGGCGCAAGGGGCGAAGCCTGGTGAAGGCGGCCAGTTACCGGGCCATAAGGTCGACTCGACGATTGCGAAAGTGCGTCACTCGACACCGGGCGTGGGTTTGATTTCACCACCGCCGCATCACGATATTTATTCGATCGAAGATTTGGCGCAGCTCATTTACGATCTGAAAAATGTCAATCCAACCGCGCAAGTCTCGGTAAAGCTCGTGTCTGAAATTGGCGTGGGCACGGTTGCTGCCGGTGTTTCAAAGGCACGTGCCGATCACGTGACGATTTCAGGATTTGAAGGCGGCACGGGGGCCTCACCGCTGACCTCCATCAAACATGCCGGTAGCCCTTGGGAAATCGGTCTTGCCGAAACACATCAAACGCTAGTGCTCAACAATTTACGCTCGCGTATTGCGGTGCAGGTTGATGGTGGTATCCGCACAGGACGCGACGTGATCATCGGTGCGCTTCTTGGTGCTGATGAATTTGGTTTTGCAACCGCGCCTTTGATCGCCGCAGGTTGCATCATGATGCGCAAGTGCCATTTGAACACCTGCCCTGTGGGTGTTGCGACGCAAGATCCTGTTTTGCGTAAGCGGTTTGTGGGACAGCCTGAACATGTCATCAATTTCTTCTTCTTCGTTGCTGAAGAAGTGCGTGAAATCATGGCAGAGCTTGGCTATCGTAAATTTGATGAAATGGTCGGCCAGATACAGATGCTGGATCGTGATCGCGCAATCGATCATTGGAAGGCGAATGGCCTTGATTTCTCGAAGCTCTTCGCCAAGCCGCATGCTGCAAAGCTTGAGGACATCCGTCATTCGGCAACCCAAGATCATCATCTTGAATCGGTTCTTGATCGAACGCTGATTGAGAAAGCGAAAGACGCGCTCGACTCTAAGAAGAAGGTGTCGATCGAAGCCTCGATTAAGAGCCTCAATCGGACGACAGGCGCGATGCTTTCGGGCGAGGTTGCCAAACGCTATGGCTTTAAGGGCCTTCCCGACGACACGATCCATGTGAAGCTCAACGGCACTGCAGGCCAGAGCTTCGGTGCATGGGTCGCACGCGGCGTGACGCTCGAACTCGAAGGCGAAGCGAATGACTATGTCGGCAAGGGCTTGTCCGGCGGCCGTCTCATCGTTTACCCGTCGAAACATGCGAAAAAAATTGTGCCGGAAGAGTCGATTATTGTCGGCAACACGGTGCTTTACGGCGCGATCGCGGGTGAATGCTATTTCCGTGGTGTTGCGGGCGAACGCTTCGCCGTGCGTAACTCCGGCGCGATTGCCGTTGTAGAAGGCACAGGCGATCATGGTTGCGAATATATGACAGGCGGTATTGTTGTTGTGCTCGGCAAAACAGGGCGCAACTTCGCAGCCGGTATGTCAGGCGGTGTGGCTTATGTACTGGATGAAGACGGCACATTCGACAAGCGCTGCAACAAAGCGATGGTGGAACTCGAACCGGTTCAACCCGAAGAAGCCGCATTGGCAGAGCCGTTCGACGTGCTCTCACATATGACGCGGTATGATGCGGAGCGGTTGAAGACCCTTATCGAAAACCATGCACGCCATACGGGTTCAGCGCGCGCGCGTATGATCCTTGAAAAGTGGTCAACCTATCGCGGCAAATTCAAAAAAGTCATGCCGATAGAATATCGCCGCGCATTGCGTGAATTGATGGCCGAGAACGAGAACCGCCCGATGGCGGTTGCGGGAGAGTAATATGGGCAAGGTCACTGGATTTATCGAAATCGATCGCCGCGACCGTAAATACGGACCAGCGGCTGACCGTATCCGCAATTACAAGGAATTTGTGATTCCGCTTTCTGAAGAAGCGACGAAGGATCAAGCTGCGCGCTGCATGAATTGCGGCATTCCTTATTGCCATAATGGCTGTCCGGTAAATAACCAGATTCCGGATTGGAATGATCTTGTTTATCAGGGCGATTGGCAGGAGGCCTCGCGCAATCTGCACTCGACCAACAACTTTCCTGAATTCACCGGTCGTGTATGCCCTGCCCCATGCGAAGCAAGCTGCACACTCAATCTGAATGATCAAGCGGTTACAATTAAAACGATTGAATGCGCGATTGTTGATCGCGCTTTTGCGGAAGGCTGGATCAATCCGGAACCCGCACCGCGTTTGACCGATAAGCGTGTAGCGATTGTCGGCTCAGGCCCTGCCGGTCTTGCTGCCGCACAACAACTCGCGCGCGCGGGCCATGAAGTTCATGTGTTCGAGAAAAACGGAAAGCCCGGCGGCTTGCTGCGTTATGGTATTCCTGATTTCAAAATGGAAAAGCAGCTGATCGATCGTCGCGTGAAGCAGATGGAAGCCGAAGGCGTTGTGTTCCATTGCAATGTGAATATCGGTATCGATAAGCCTGTTGCTGATCTCACAGCTTCTTATGATGCGGTTATTCTTGCGGGTGGCTCGGAAAAGCCACGCGATCTTCCGGTGCCGGGACGTGAACTCTCCGGCATTCACTTCGCGATGGATTTTCTACCGCAGCAAAATCGCCGCGTTGGCCATGAACCTTTGAAATCAAACACACCCATTCTCGCCAATGGCAAACATGTTGTTGTGATTGGTGGTGGCGATACGGGTTCTGACTGCATCGGCACATCGGTGCGCCAAGGCGCATTGTCAGTCACGCAAATTGAAATCATGACAAAGCCCCCTGAGAAAGAAGACAAGCTTCTCACATGGCCGAATTGGCCGATGAAGCTCAGGACCTCGTCGAGCCATGAAGAAGGCGCGGATCGTGACTTCGCGGTCAACACCGTGTCATTCGATGGCGAAGACGGCAAAGTGACAGCGCTGACATGCGTACGCGTTGATAGTAAATTCCAGCCAATTCCTGGCAGTGAATTCAAACTGCGCGCTGATCTTGTGTTCTTGGCGATGGGCTTTGTCGCACCGATTCAAGAGGGCATGGTGAAGGATCTCGGGACCAAGCTTGATCCCCGCGGTAATGTCGCGGCCGATACGGTGGCTTATAAAACAAGTGTCGATAAGGTTTTCGCCTGCGGTGATATGCGGCGCGGTCAATCACTTGTTGTATGGGCCATTCGCGAAGGTCGTCAGGCGGCCCATAGCGTCGATAAGCATTTGATGGGTACGACAACACTGCCGCGCTAAGATACGCTCTCTAGCGGCTCTAGCGCGTCTGTAGAGCTTCAAGCACGCGCCGGTTTGGATAACCATCAGGCCTCAATCCGGCGCGTTGCTGAAAATCGCGAATAGCCGCGCGCGTGCGTGATCCGATGCGGCCATCCGGATCACCCACATCATAACCAAGCCGCGTCAACGCGCGTTGCAATTCGATACGCTGCGCTAAAGCAAGAAGCGGATCTTCAGTTGGCCATGAGGCGCGAATGCGTGCGCCGCCATTCAATAGATCACCAAGACTTGCGACACCCAAAGCATAAGCATCTGATGCATTGTAGCGTTTGATCACGCCAAAATTCGACGTAACGAGAAAGATCGGACCGTCAGCGCCTGCGGGATAAAATAGGCTTGCCTGCCCCTCTTGCGGCAGCGCACGACCATCGGCACGGCTCACACCATATGAAGACCATTCACTAAATGAAGCGTCATGAAGGCGATAATCAAAGCCTTTCGGCAAAGTGACTTCAAAGCCCCAAGGCTGCCCTGCGCGCCACCCATTTTCCTTCAGATAATTCGCTGTAGACGCGAGCGCGTCGGGAACGGATTTCCAAACATCTTTGTGCCCATCCCCATCGAAATCGACAGCAAAGCGCCAGAAGGATGATGGCATGAATTGCGTCTGCCCCATCGCACCGGCCCATGAGCCTTTGAAATCTGCACGCGACACATGCTGGTCTTCAAGAATGCGTAACGCGTTGATTAACTCATCACGAAAATAGGTGCCGCGATAGCCAATCGACGCCAAAGTCGCGAGCGAACGGATTACATCTTTGCCACCTGTGTAGCTTCCGAAATTTGTCTCCATGCCCCAGACACCGAGGATGACTGAGCGATCAACACCGTAGCGCGCTTCAACAGCGGCAAGGGTCGATTCATTCTCGGAGAGTATGCGGCTACCTCGTTCGATCCGCGCTGCTGATGTTGCCGAAGCGAGATAATCCCAAATCGGTTTCACAAATTCGGACTGCTTTTTCGTGAGTGCGATGACCTCGGCGTCCGGCGTCATACCTTTAAAGGCCAAATCAAACGTCGCGCGCGAAACACCGCGTGCCCGGGCGAGAGGCCAGATCCTCTCGACATAGCCCGCGAAGCGATTGTCCGCTTCGGCTTTCGTTTTCACCGGCTTCGCTGGAGCAGCCATAACCTCGGGGCTTATGAGGGCAAGACTTGCGAGAAGTGCGGAGAGAAAGAGGACCCGGCGCATCGATTTCCGATCTCAAAAAAGTTCGGAAACCAAACTGACCCTATTTGGTTAAATTTGTTTAACCGCGCCGCCGCCCCCATCAGTTAGGACGGCCCCGATTTTGGACTTCTGTCCGTTTTTTGCTAGGAGGAGATATGAACACCGCTAGGCGCCCCCGCGCCAGAACCGGAATAAGTCAGGCATGAAACCGATCCGCAAAGCCATCTTCCCCGTCGCCGGTCTCGGCACGCGGTTTCTGCCCGCCACCAAGACCATTCCGAAGGAAATGCTCCCCGTCGTCGATAAGCCGGTCATACAGCATGTCGTCGAGGAAGCGCGTGCCGCCGGGATCGAACATTTCATTTTCGTCACCGGACGCGGCAAAGGCGCGATCGAAGATCATTTCGATGTCGCCTTCGAACTTAATGCGACGCTCGATCAACGTGGCCGCAAAGCCGATCTTGATCGCTTGAAACAGGACACACCGCTTCCGGGTCGTACGAGTTTCACGCGCCAACAAGAACCGCTGGGCTTAGGTCATGCGGTATGGTGCGCGCGCGATCTTGTGGGCGATGAACCCTTCGCCGTGCTCTTGCCTGATATGTTGCATGAGGGCGCTACGCCTTGCCTCGCGGATATGATCCGTGAGCGCGATCACCATGGTGGTCAGGTGATTGCTGCCTATGAAGTGCCTGAATCAGAAACACACCGTTATGGTATTCTTGATCTTCAGGGCAAGACAGAAGGCGCACCGCAAATCCACGCGATGATTGAGAAGCCGCAAAAAGGACAAGCGCCGTCAAATTTTGCGATCTCCGGTCGATATCTTCTCTCACCAAAAATTTTTGATATTCTTGAATCTCAACCGCGTGGCGCGGGTGGTGAAATTCAATTGACCGATGCGATGGTCAGTTTGATGCGTGACGAACCGTTTCATGCGCATCTGTTTCGCGGCCATGTTTATGATACCGGGCACCAACTCGGTTTTCTTACAGCCAATATTGCTTATGCGCTGAAACGCCCTGATCTCGCGCAGGAGTTGCGGCTCATCCTGAAAGATTTATTGTAAGTCATGACACTTCCAAACGCTGATCATCCCGCGCTCGCTTCGGCTATTCGAACCATTGACACGGAAGGCGAAGGACTAGCCCAACTCGCCGAAGCCTTACGTGGCTCTTTAGGTAATGCGTTCACCCAAGCTATAGATAAAATCATCAATGCACCGGGCCGCGTGATTGTATCCGGCATGGGTAAATCCGGTCATGTCGGTCGCAAGATTGCGGCGACATTGGCATCAACGGGAACGCCGGCACATTTCGTTCATCCAAGTGAAGCCAGCCATGGCGATCTTGGCATGATTCAAGATGATGATGTCATTATCGCAATGTCATGGTCCGGTGAGTCCGCCGAGCTTGCGGACATTGTTTCTTATGCGAACCGCTTCAATGTTACGTTGATTGCGCTCACATCAAATGCTGAAAGCGCGCTCGGCAAAGGCGCTCATATCTGCCTGACCTTGCCGAAAGCCAAAGAAGCCTGCCCGAACGGATTAGCGCCCACAACATCAACAACGATGCAGCTTGCAATGGGAGATGCCATTGCCATTGCGCTTCTCGAAAGCCGTGGTTTTACACCGAGCGATTTCCGTCGCTATCATCCGGGTGGAAAATTAGGGGCACAATTGCGCCAAGTGCGCGCCATCATGCATTCGGGTGATCGCTTGCCACTGGCTAAGCCAACAGACAGTATGGCCGATGCGGTTGTGACCATCAGCTCCAAAGGGTTTGGCTGCGTGCTCGTGATTGATGCACAAGGTCATCTTGCAGGACTCGTGACTGACGGTGACTTGCGTCGTCATATGTCGCCAGAGCTTTTAAGTCTGTCCGTCGAAACGGTGATGACGCGTAATCCGAAAACGGTTCCGCCGGAAACGCTTGTAGCCGAAGCATTAGAAATTATGGAAAGCCGCAAAATCAGCTCGCTGGTGATTGTTGAGAACCAGCGTCCGGTTGGCTTAATTCATCTGCTGGATTTGTTGCGGATCGGCGCCGCGTAAATCAAAAAAATCAGACCCAGCCTTGCAATTCACGCAAGACGACGGATTGGATGACATCCAAACCGAGTTCTGAATCATTCAAGCAGGGCACATAAGCGAATTTTTCGCCGCCATGATGCATGAAATGTTCGCGATTTTCGCCTTCGATTTCCTCAAGCGTTTCAAGGCAATCCGCGGCAAAGCCTGGCGCAATCACCAGCACCTTCTTAATGCCTTTTTCCGGCAATTCACCCATCGTATCGATCAGATAAGGCTTCAACCATTCTTCATTGCCGAAGCGTGATTGAAAGCAAACCATGAATTTTTCTTTTGGCAACTGCAGCGCTTCACGCAGCAAACGGCCGGTCTTCATGCATTGGCAATGATAGGGGTCACCCTTTAGCAGATAGGATTCTGGCACGCCGTGGAATGAGGTCACGATCATATCGGGTTCAAAATCGATCTCAGCTTTTTTGGCCTGAATCGTTTTCGCAAGCGCATCGATATAAACAGGGTCATCATGCCATGGCGGAGCAACGCGAATAGCCGGTTGCCACCGCATCTCCATCAAGGATTCAAACGCTTTGTCGCAAGCTGTTGCTGATGTTGCTGCGCAAGATTGCGGATAAAGGGGCACAAGCAAAATGCGGTCGCACCCTGCGGCTTGCAACGCCTTCAAGCGTTCTTGTGTCGAGGGATTGCCGTAACGCATGCCCCAATCGACGATGAGGCGATCATCCATTGCGGCCAATCTCTCGGCAAGCTTATGCGCTTGAGACCGGCTGATGGTTTTGAGCGGGCTTTCATTCAGCTCTTTATTCCAAATCGAATCATAGTCCTTACCCTTGCTGCCGGGGCGGACAGTCAAAATGATCAGATTGAGAATCGGCCACCACAACAAACGCGGCACTTCGATAACGCGGCGGTCGGAGAGGAACTCTTTGAGGTAACGCCGCATCGACCAATAATCCGTTGCGTCCGGCGTACCGAGATTAAGCAGCAGGACACCGATCTTACCGGCATTCACGCGAGGGTGGTCGGACGGCAGGCGGATGTCCGCACGGCGGGCGGCGGGGCGGAACATCGCGGTCATCAGCAAGCCTCTTCGAAAGAACCAATGGTAAGATTACGATCCTTAAAGCGTCCCGGATTGCGGGAGAAGCTTAAAATCGGCACCCAAGGGTCATATCGGGGGCAAAATCGCACGTAAGGACAAAGACAAGGATTGCGCGTCCGCCCGCTTCGCGCTAGCCGAAAGAGACCAAATTCGAGGAACAGCCCCATGGCCAAGCGCGGCATCAACTTCCGGAACCTTCTGACACTTGTGAGCGTCGCCATTCTTGTCGGTGTTGAGTTTTTGGGCGTTGCTGTAGCCGCCGGATGGGCGCTTGCGGGCCTTTTTGGCCTGAGCCAGACGCTTGAAACCGTCCTGATGACCGCTTTTGGCGCTCTGGGCCTCTACGCCCTTGTCGTCTTCATGCAGCGGGCTATCGCGGTTGAGCCGCTCCGCGGCTGATTTTGTAATGTTATAACATTACATTTTTCTAGAACCCGGTGGGGGTCGATGCTAGAATGGCATCGAAAGCGGGCCCACCCATGACTGCTCATTCCCATCACCCCCATATTTCGCACGATCATCATCATGCGCATGATCATGATACGGGATCAGCTGTTACGGCGCGCGACGTCAGCCTGCTGCGGCTCTCAGCCCTCACGCGGTGTGCCGGAGCCCTTTGCCTCCTGATCCCGCTCTGGGTTAGCGTGCTTTGGGTGATCGGGTCATGAGCGCGCCGAAGTCTCCAATTACGCTCTCTGATTTGACGCTGGGCTATGATCGGCATCCGGTCGTCCATCATGTGAGCGGCCAATTTGCAGAAGGCAGTCTTACGGCGCTTGTCGGGCCGAATGGTGCTGGTAAATCCACATTGATCAAAGCGCTTGCGGGCGTGCTCGATCCTCTTGGCGGTGCATGCGCAATCGACCCTTCATTACGGCGCGCTTATCTTCCGCAACTTGCCGAAATTGATCGATCATTTCCGATTAGCGTGGGTGACTTTGTTGCGATGGGTCTATGGTCGAAAATCGGCGCCTTGAGCGCGCTACCAGCTTTGGGTCCGCATCGGATTACCGATGCGCTTGCGACAGTCGGCCTTATCGGCTTCCAAGATCATCTCGTTGGCACATTGTCAGGCGGACAATTTCAACGTGCGCTCTTTGCGCGTTTGATGTTGCAGGATGCGTCGATCATTCTCATTGATGAACCCTTCTCCGCGATTGATAGCGCAACGGTTGATGATTTGATGCAGTTGATTATGCGCTGGCATCGCGAAGGACGCACGATCATTACCGTGTTACACGATATGGCTCTTGTCAGAGCCTATTTTCCAGAGTGCCTCCTTTTGGCACGCGATGTGATCGCTTGGGGTAAGACGGCGAATGTTTTGACTGAAAACAATCTCACTGCCGCTCGTCAAAAAATCGAAGCGCCCGATCCGCATGCACCACTCTGTGAGCATGCCGCATGATCACCACAACTTTTCTTTATGATGGGCTTGTTGCGCCCTTTGTCGAATTCTCGTTTATGCGGCGCGCACTGATTGGCGCGTTCGCGCTTTCAATCGGCGCCGGTCCCGTCGGTGTTTTTCTGATGCTGCGGCGGATGAGCCTTTTAGGCGATGCGATGGCGCATGCCATTTTGCCGGGCGCAGCGATTGGATATCTCTTTGCAGGTCTATCGCTTGGGTTCATGACGGCGGGCGGCTTAGCCGCAGGCATGATCATCGCCATTGCTGCGGGTCTTGTTTCACGCTTCACAGTGTTGAAAGAGGATGCGTCGCTCGCTTCGTTTTACCTTATTTCATTGGCGGCAGGCGTTGTGATTGTATCGCTCAAAGGATCAAATGTCGATTTGTTACATGTCTTGTTCGGATCAATTCTCGCGCTTGATGATGCCACATTGATTTTATTGACCGCAGCAACAAGCATCAGTTTTCTCGCGCTTTCCTTGATGTTCCGCGCGCTTGTCCTTGAAAGCGTTGATCCGACCTTTGCACGGCTGATGAATGCCGGTGGTTCCTTCACCAATATTCTGTTTCTCTCTCTCGTCGTTATCAATCTTGTCGCCGGATTTCATGCCTTGGGCACATTGCTTTCTGTCGGCTTGATGATGCTCCCCGCTTTCGCCGCAAGATTTTGGACTGAAAGATTATCTGGCCTTATAATCGTAGCCGTGGGCTTTGGTTTTCTCTCAAGCATCATGGGCATCATCGCTTCATATCATCTCAATACACCAACGGGACCGACCATCATTCTTGCAAGTGGCGCGCTCTATCTGGCCTCACTTCTCTTCGGTCAGCAAAGCGGCATGATTTTAAAAATCATGCGCCGTCCCCATTTTGCGCGGTGAGTAGAGAATAAAATCCATGCGTCATGGCCTTCACATCATGAGCGTGATCCTCCTCATGTTTATCGGAACTATTCCCGCAAGCGCCGGTGAAAGACTCAAAGTCGTAGCGAGTTTTTCAATCCTTGCCGACATCACGAAAGCCATCGGCGGCGAAACGGTTAATGTTGAGAGTCTGATCGAAGCAGGTGCTGACGCTCATATGTTCGAACCGGGTCCGGTAGATATCAAGCGCATCTCTGATGCCGATATCATCGTCATGAATGGATTGGGATTTGAGCCTTGGCTTGAACGGTTCAAACCTTCATCCGGTAAAACGCCTTTAAGGGTCATAGCCTCAGAGGGAATCGTGCCCCTCGCTTTTGATCAACAGGATCATGCAGATCACAGTGCGTCAGATCACGAGATTTTCGATCCCCATGCGTGGCAAGATGTCAGCAATGTCAGGCTTTATGCACGCAACATTGCCACCGCTTTGAGCGCTCGGAAACCGGATCAACGCGCGCTCTATGATGAACATCTCGCCCGCTATGATGCAGCGCTTATGAAACTTGATCAGGACATTCGGACGGCGATTGCCACCATTCCTCCAGCCCGTCGCAAACTTGTGACCACACATGACGCGTTTGGCTATTTTGAACGCGCCTATGGCATCAAAATGATCGCCCCGCTTGGGGTAGCGCCGGAAGCGCAACCCTCAGCTAAAGACTTGGCCCGCATCATCCGGCAGATCCGCGCGGAGGCCATTCCGGCAATCTTCCTCGAAACCATGATCGATCCTCGCCTCGCCCAGCAACTCGCCGCCGAATCGGGGGCAAAAATCGGCGGAACGCTTTATTCGGACACGCTATCCGCAAAAAATGGTCCGGCGGGGACTTACATCACGATGATGGAAACCAATATAAGGTCTCTGACTGACGCGCTCGCCCCTTAAGAGCCGCCCCTTCTTTCCGCCCTTGTGGAGCATCCTATGTCCGAGAAGATCCCTGTTACCGTGCTCACCGGCTATCTCGGCGCCGGCAAGACGACCTTGCTCAACCGGATTTTGACCGAGCCGCATGGCAAAAAATTCGCCGTCATCGTCAATGAATTCGGTGAGATCGGAATCGACAATGATCTTGTTGTCGGTGCGGATGAAGAAGTTTTTGAGATGAATAATGGCTGCATCTGCTGCACGGTGCGCGGCGATCTCATTCGCATCATCGAAGGGCTGATGAAGCGCAAAGGGAAATTTGATGCGATCATTGTCGAGACGACAGGCCTCGCCGACCCCGCCCCTGTGGCGCAGACTTTCTTCGTAGATGACGACGTGTCATCGAAAGCGCGGCTTGATGCCGTCGTGACAGTTGTTGATGCGCGTTGGCTTAAAGAGCAATTGCATGATGCGCCGGAGGCCAAAAACCAGATTGCTTTTGCTGATGTGATCATCATCAACAAGACCGATCTTGTTAAGCCGGAGGAATTAGCTGACGTTGAGCGCAAAGTCCGCGCGATCAATGCCTATGCGACGATCCATA
Organism: Alphaproteobacteria bacterium; assembly: GCA_037131735.1. GTDB lineage: Bacteria > Pseudomonadota > Alphaproteobacteria > Rhizobiales > Beijerinckiaceae > CAIUPE01. Next base: position 77,001 of record JBAXQM010000002.1, on the reverse strand, counting down.
AAACCGTGAAATCATCCGTTCCTCTTGATGCGGTTCTCGGCAAGAATGCGTTCGACCTTGATCGCATTCTTGATATTGCACCGGAGTTTTTGGAAGATGTGCATGTCCATCATGACACAAACATAAAATCGATTGCGCTCAATATTCCGGGCGATATCGATCCTGATAAATTCATGCCATGGATTTCCGAATTCACGCAGAAGGAAGGTCCCAATATTCTGCGCTGCAAAGGCATTCTCTCCTTCAAGAATGAGCCAAAGCGCTTTGTCTTTCAGGGCGTGCATATGATCCTTGATGGCGATTTGCAGCGTGAATGGAAGCCGGACGAAGTGCGGCAATCGAAGATGGTTTTTATTGGCCACAAGCTTGATCGTTCGGCAATCGAGAAGGCTGTCGAGGCCTGCCGCGCATGAATGATGCGTCACAATCTCTAACGACTCGCGTGGAGTCTCTGAAAGCGGGCGCGCATGTAATCCATGCTGGATTTTTGAATGACGCGCCTCTGCTCGCTTTGGCAGATGGTCGTATTCTCATCGGCGAGCAAACGCTCACACCGCATGGTGAGAATGCCATTCTCGTTGCCACGTCCGATTCCACGCGCCTTGTAACGGGCGGTGATGACGGCAAGATTTTTTCGATCACAGCTTCAGATGCAAGTGTTCAAATCGGCGATGAAAAGGGCCGTTGGATTGACGCTGTCGCTCTTGGTCCTTCGCAAAGTGTGGCGTGGTCAACAGGTAAAAAAGTTATTGCGCGTGATGGCAAAGGCCAAACTAAAGAATGGACCGCGCCTTCAACAGCGCAAGGTCTTGCCTTCACACCAAAAGGCTATCGTCTAGGAATTGCGCATTATAATGGCGCGAGTTTCTGGTTTCCAAATACGGAAGGCAAACCTGAATTCCGTGAATGGAAGGGCTCGCATCTCGATATTACTTTTTCACTCGATGGACGCTTTGTTGTCACATCCATGCAGGAAAACACGCTGCATGGCTGGCGTCTTGCCGATGGCAAAGACATGCGCATGTCGGGATATCCGTCAAAAACGCGCAGCCTGTCCTGGTCACATGATGGCTATTGGCTTGCAACGTCGGGCGCGGATGCCGCTGTCATTTGGCCCTTTAAAGATAAAGATGGGCCGATGGGAAAAGCGCCGCGCGAATGCGGTGTGCGCCACGCGAAAGTTTCAAGCGTTGCCTTTCATCCGCGCGCACTCGTCGTGGCGATTGGCTATGAAGATGGATGTATTCTTCTGTGCCGCCTCACGGATGCCGCGGAGCTTCTCGTACGCGCCGCTCATAAGGATGATGGAAAAATTACATCCATGGCCTGGGACAAAACCGGCGCGCGGATGATCTTCGGATCAGAGAATGGGTCGGCAGGGGTTTTGACCCTGCCGTAATCTTTATCGCACGAGAATATTGCGGAACTGCCACGGATCCTTCGTGTCGATGTCTTCCGGAAAAAGACCTGGGCGACCAGCAAGCGGTGTCCACTCCGTATAGTGGCCTTCGACCGGTCCGAGATATGGCATCTGCACTTCAAGGCAGCGGCGGAAATCAAGATCATCCGCTTCGACGATTCCGGCATTTGGATTTTCAATCGCCCACACCATGCCGGCAAGTACAGCTGACGTCACCTGCATGCCGGTCGCGTTTTGATAGGGCGCGAGCTTCCGCGTTTCTTCAATTGAGAGGCGCGATCCATACCAATAGGCATTCTTCTTGTGTCCGTAGAGAAGGACGCCAAGCTCGTCCACGCCATCGACGATTTCATTTTCGTCAAGAATTTTCCAGTCCTTCTGGCGCTCGCCTTCACGACCAAACATTTCATGCAAAGAGAGAACAGCATCATCGCAAGGGTGATAGGCATAGTGACAGGTGGGTCGATAAATCGCCGCGCCTTTTTCATCACGCACGGTCAGATAATCGGCGATTGAAATCGATTCATTATGGGTAACGAGAAAACCATATTGGTTCTGCGCCGTTGGTGTCCATGAGCGCACACGGGTGTTCGCGCCAGGTTGCAACAAATAAATCGCGGCACCGCAACCCGCATCATGGGTGCGGCCATTCTCTGGCATCCACGCTTCATGCGTGCCCCACCCCAGTTCGGCAGGCTGCAAGCCTTCCGACACAAAACCTTCAACCGACCATGTATTCACAAACATGCCACGGGGCTTTGGATTTTTTGCGCGCTGCGTATCGCGCTCGGCAATGTGAATGCCTTTAACGCCAAGCTTATGCGCCAAGGTAGCCCATTCAGCTTTGCTTGTTGGCTCAACGCCCTCGAGACCAAGATCATGCTTCAAATTCAAAAGCGCTTGTTTGACGAACCATGACACCAGGCCAGGATTAGCACCGCAGCATGAAATTGCCGTTGTGCCGCCGGGAGAGCGTCGACGCAGATCGAGAATTGTTTCACGCAAAGCATAATTCGAACGTGCTGCCGGACCTTTTGATTGATCAAAATAAAATCCGATCCATGGCTCAACAACCGTATCGATATAGAGCGCGCCAATCGAGCGGCAGAACTCCATGATGTCGAGCGATGACGTATCAACCGAGAGATTGACGCAGAAGCCTTGGCCGCCACCAGCTGTCAAAAGCGGCTGTAGCAATGTCTTATAATTATCGCGCGTGACCGCCTGTTGAATGAATTGAATACCACGCTCATCGAGCAATTTGCGATCGGCATCAGAGGGGTCAATGACCACTAGGCGTGATTTATCATGACCGATGTGACGCTCGATAAGCGGCAAGACACCGCGGCCGATTGAGCCGAAGCCGACGATCACGATAGGCCCTTCAACCCGCGCAAGAATAGTTGATGCTGTCACGATTGGGGTTCCCTCCAACAAAACACTGATACGCGCTTACTCAAGCGCCAAAAATCCGGTTTAGCGCAAGACGTCAAGAGCCTGATATTATGCCGCCTGTGCAATCACGCGTGGACGTGCCTTTCGAGCCGTAAACGAGGGGGTTGGGATCGCTTCGCCTGTCGCAACAACTACACCCTGCGCTCTCGCAAACGCATCGTCTTTGAGCTCTAACCCAAGAAATCGCTTGCGATCGACCGGGCCTGGCAGATCAATATTCGTCGTCACATCGGCTGAAAAACCAAAACGTGCATAGTAAGGCGCATCACCAACCAAAATGATGGCTTGATGTCCTTGCATCGCCGCACGATTGAGCGCCGTACGAATGAGACGTGCGCCAATCCCCTGCGCGCGGCAATTATCCGTTACAGCTAAAGGCCCAAGCAGCAATGCATTCAGCGATCCGATTGCCACATGCCAAAGGCGCACTGTGCCGATGATACGGCCTTCAGATTCCGCAACAAGCGAAAGACCACGTGCGGGAACGCGTCCTTCACGGAGACGTTCGCATGTTTTTTCATAACGCTCGAGGCCAAAGGCTTCATCAAGCAAGATTTCACGCGCCTTCACATCGCGCGCGTGCTCAGAGCGGACAGTGATCATAAGTGAACTCCTTCCTTCTGCATCATCGCGACACAGAAGCGTTTCAAAGGTCGATAAGTGACGTGAGAAACAGAGGACCGGCTTACCGGGCCTCAAGGATTAAAATACGCGAAGACGCGATTAGATGGTGTAGGAGCGCAACGGCGGGAAGCCGTTAAAAGCGACAGCCGAATAGGTTGTCGTGTAAGCGCCTGTACCTTCAATCAAGACTTTGTCACCAATCTCGAGTGAGACGGGCAGAAGATAAGGCAGCTTTTCATACAACACATCGGCCGAGTCGCAGGTTGGGCCCGCCAAAACGCATGGCGCTGTTTCCGCGCCATCATGACGTGTACGAATAGGGTAACGAATTGCTTCATCCATCGTCTCGGCGAGACCGCCGAATTTACCGATGTCGAGATAGACCCAACGCACATCGTCTTCTTCTGACTTCTTCGAAATCAGAACGACTTCCGCTTCGATGATCCCCGCATTACCAACCATGCCCCGACCGGGCTCAATGATTGTTTCCGGCATCTGATTGCCGAAATGTTTTACGAGGCCGCGATAGATCGCGTCTCCATAACTCTCAACGCCGGGAACGGGCTTGAGATAACGCGTTGGAAAACCCCCGCCGAGATTAACCATCGAGAGATGCATGCCGCGCTCGGCACATTCTCTGAAAATTGACGAAGCTGATGAAAGCGCTTGATCCCACGCGTCGACATTGCCCTGTTGCGAACCCACATGGAATGACACGCCATAGGCTTCGAGACCTAAGCGATGCGCATGTTCAAGCACATCAGTTGCCATTTCAGGCACGCAGCCAAATTTACGCGAGAGCGGCCATTCAGCACCGGCACCATCGCAAAGAATGCGGCAAAACACGCGCGACTCGGGCGCAACACGAGCGATCTTTTCAACTTCAGCTTTGCAGTCGACAGCGAAGAGACGAACACCGAGCATGAACGCGGTTTCGATATCGCGTTCTTTCTTGATCGTATTGCCGAAGGAGATGCGATCAGCCGTTGCACCGGCAGCGAGCGCCATTTCGACTTCGGCGACTGAGGCCGTATCGAAGCAGGAGCCGAGCGAGGCCAGCAAACGAAGAATTGCCGGATCAGGATTGGCCTTCACGGCATAAAATACGCGCGTATCAGGCAGCGAACGCGCGAACGCGTTGTAATTGTCGCGGACGACGTCGAGATCGACAACAACGCAAGGACCATCCTCACGTCGGGTGCGCAAAAATTCACGAATACGTGCAGTCATGGCACGAACTCCCCCTGTGCGAAGCGACAAGCGCTTCTGGTTCCAGATAGCCCCGACTGATGATGAAAAACCCCGACGCGTTGGAAACGCGAGGTTCAATATCAAAGCCGCAGTTGCTGCCGTGGATTGGAAGGAGTTCCTTCCGCACGCCTGGCAAGGATGGACAAGCCTCTTCGGGTTCTCTGCCTTTGGAGGGCAAAGAGAGACCAAAAAAGCCCGCTCCGTCGTTGCTTTAAGTCGCGTCCCTCGGGGAGAACGAGGTACGCCGGTTTCGCCTCCGGCTGCCGATTGATTATCGGATCCATCGAGAAGACTGATGGACCCGGGCGGCTGTCCGGCCTCTTGTCCGGATGCCCACCAACCGACACACGACCACAGGCACGTGCGAAATTGGGCAAGGGCGCAATTAGGGGCATTAGACCCCCATTGCAAGCGTTTTTTTCGTCATAATTTTTATGACAGTCGAGACAGAAAAAACAAAGTTAATTCAAAGCACTAAAATAGCGCCCTCACCCCGCCGGATGCACTTTGCGCCAATGGCGAGCGATATCGATGCGGCGCGAGACCCACACTTTGTCGTGACTCTGCACATAATCGAGGAATTTCTCGAGTGCGAGCGCGCGGCCGGGGCGGCCGACCAAGCGGCAGTGCAGCCCGATATTCATCATCTTCGGTGCGCCTTCCGCCCCTTCGCGGTAGAGCATGTCGAAATTGTCTTTGAGATAGGAGAAGAAATGCTCGCCCGTATTAAAGCCCTGCGGCGTGCCAAAGCGCATGTCATTCGCATCAAGCGTATAGGGGATGATGAGATGCGGGCCCTTCGGGCCTTTGACCCAATAAGGGAGATCATCCGCATAGGTGTCCGATGAATACAGAAAACCGCCCTCCTCCATAATGAGCGCCTGCGTGTTCATCGAGCAGCGGCCTGTGTACCAGCCGAGCGGACGTTCGCCGGTGAGCTCTGTATGCAGCTTGATTGATTCAGCAATTTGCTTGCGCTCTTCGTCGATCGGCATGTCTTTATGCTCGACCCATTTGAGGCCATGCGACGCGATTTCCCAATCGGCGTCCATCATCGCTTTCAATTGTTCAGGGGAGCGCATCGACGCGGTCGTCACACCATAGGAGGTGACCGGCATGTTGCGCTTGGTGAACATGCGGTAGAGCCGCCAAAAGCCCGCACGCGCGCCATATTCATAAATCGATTCCATATTCCAGTGACGCTGACCGGGCCATTGCGCCGCGCCAACAATTTCAGAGAGGAAGGCTTCAGAGGCGGCATCACCGTGAAGAATATTATTCTCGCCACCTTCTTCATAATTGACGACGAATTGAACGCAGATATTCGCACCCTTCGGCCATTGCGGGTCCGGTGTATGGGCGCCATAGCCCTTCATATCGCGCGGATAGGTTTCGTTGATCATCGTCATCTCCCTTAACTCTTAACCGAGCCCTTCTCCTTCAAGAAAGGCCCAAGGTTTGAACGCCAAATCCTGCCAGAATGGTTAGCACAAGAACCACACCAAGAGGCAATCGCAGGATGAAAAACATCACGGCCGCGAGCGCGGAAAGCCCTGCTGCCTCAGGCTGAAAAGAGTCCCAGGACACCAGCGGAAGCCGGAGCAACCCGTTTTCAGAAAGGGTAACGGACGCGAAGAAGAGATGAAGCGCAAACCAAACGCCGACCCATGCAATGACGCCCACAATCACAGATGTGATCGCCTTAAATGCAGCACTCAGGCGCGGATAGGATCGCATATGCTCGAATAAAGGCGCGCCTGCAAAGATAAAAAGAAAGCTGGGCGCAAATGTCATCCAAACCGTCAGTGCCGCCCCAAGACATCCCGCGATTAACGGATGAAGCGGATCAGGTGTGCGGAACGCTGCGAGGAAGCCTACAAATTCAGTAACAAGAATTGTCGGCCCTGGTGTTGTTTCTGCAAGACCCAATCCGTCAGCCATCTCAAAAGACGAAAGCCATGATTTTGTTTCTACAGCTGTCTGCGCCAGCCAGGCGAGAAGCGCATAGGCGCCACCAAAACTAAGGCTCGCAAGCTTTGCAAAATACAATCCGATATCGACCAAGCGATGATCAATGCCCAGAGCGAGAGCCAGTATAGCGAGTGGAACAAACCAAATAATCAACCACAGCGTAGTTGATTTAAAAATTTCATTCCAGTTGATGGGCGCTAGAGGAATTTGACCTTGCATATCATGCGAACCAAATAACGTAGGCCAAAATGGATTGAGAACAAACGCCATTAAAGCTGCGGCAAGAATGATCAAGGGAAAGGGAAGTGTTGTCAGCGCCATCACAAAAAAGGCGATAAGCGCTAACACAAAAGACGCAAACGTCTTGAACGCGCGACGCGAAAGACGAATAGCTGCATGAATGATTAACGAGAGCACTGCGCATTTCAAACCAAGAAAGAGCGTTGTGATTGATGGATGCGCGCCGAAATACGCATAGACAATAGAGAGCCCGAGCATCACAAGCGCGCCGGGTAAAACAAAAAGACTCCCAGCGAGAATACCGCCGCGCACGCCAGACAAACGCCATCCGATATAGGTCGCGAGTTGCTGTGCTTCGGGGCCCGGCAAAAGCATGCAAAGATTGAGCGCATGGAGAAATGAGCGCTCGTCAATCAACCGCCGCTTTTCGACAAATTCACGATGAAGCAATGCGATTTGTGCCGCCGCGCCGCCAAAGGACAGACACCCAATCTTGAACCATGTCTTCGCAAGCGCGCCTGTCTCTGCGGTGACGCCTGGGCTTTGGTTCCTCGTCATCCTCTCAACACCCCTTAACCCCATACCTACCCCATAGAGCCCGAACTATCGCGAAGTTGTGACAAAGCTGCAACGGGGCGTTGTGTAAACAGGGGTGCTCAAAAGGGGCATCACTCGCTATCACCGTCGGCGTGATCCTCAGTTGAAATTGTAAATGTCTCCTGCCGAGCTCCCACCGCGTGATCAAAAAATCGACCGCCTGATTGGTATTGGTCTGATATGCCTGACTTTTATCTGTTTCACAGGCCTTGATACGACTGCCAAATGGTTGAACCATTCGATTCCCACCATTCAAGTGGTTTGGGCGCGCTATACATTCAGCGTCTTCATTGTCTTGACCGTCATCAATCCTTGGACGCGGCCGGGCGTGCTCGTGACGAAAAAGCCGCACGTGCAGATTATTCGTTCTCTTCTTCTTTTAGGGTCAACGCTCGCAAATTTTGTGGCGTTAAATTATCTCCAGCTCGCGCAAACAACAACGATTGCCCTCGCGACACCGTTGCTCGTATCGGCATTGAGTGGTCCCGTTTTAGGGGAGCGTGTACCGCGCGATCGTTTCATCGCGATCGGCATTGGCTTTCTCGGAGTCATTGCGGTTACGCGGCCGGGCTTTGGCGGCATCCACCCGATTGCCATTCTCTCAATTCTGGGAATGTGTTGTTATGCCGCTTATGCGCTCATGACGCGTCATCTCGCGGGCTATGATCAAACTGAAACAACACTCGTTTATTCAGGTCTAGTGGGCGCACTTGTTCTGTCATTCGGCTTACCCTTTTTTTGGGAAACGCCGCCTGATCTTTTAACCTGGGGCCTCATGCTTTGCACCGGCCTGTTTGGTGCTGTAGGTCATTTCTTTTTGATTAAAGCCTATCGCTATGCGCCAGCCTATGTGCTGTCGCCCTTCATGTATACGCAACTCGGCTGGATGACGCTTTCAGGTTATCTCGTCTTCGGCGACGTGCCTGACTCATTCACAATCGCAGGCGGCGTCATTATCATTTTATCCGGGCTTTATCTGATTTTTCAGGAAAGCCGCGGATTTTCAAAACAGGCTCTTTAAAACGAGATTTAAAGCGAATTCACTTCGGTTTTTCGCCAAGCTTCGTGCCATTCAGCTCGGCAACATAATCACCAAGCATCGGCACGAAATCATCACCACGACCCTGATTAACCGCCATCGTATAAATGTTTTTAATCGCATTGCCGAGCGGGTTTGAAACACCCGCATCATCCGCCATGGATTCAAGATAGCGTGTGTCTTTATAGGCATTCGCGAGCGTAAATTTATGCGCGTTGATATCGCGTTCCAAAGTATATTTCATAAAGGTTTGATAGAATCCGCAATCCATACGACCACCACGAATGACACTATCAAAACGATCCGGCGAGATACCCACTTTGCGTGCAACAACCAATGCTTCTGAATAAAGCGCCGCGTAACCCAATGACAAGAAGTTATTGACGAGTTTCATGCGGTGCCCATCGCCCGGTCCGCCAACATGAATGACACGTCCGGCCCATTTTTCCATGACAGGTTTCACGCGCGCAAATATCTCATCCGTCGCGCCAACCATTGTGTCGAGCGTACCTTCCCACGCTTCTTTCGGTGTGCGGCTCAAAGGCGCGTCCACAAGCGTGATACCGCGCGCGGCGCATTCCGCATAAAGCTTCATGGTCGAGACAGGATCAGATGTTGATGTGTCGACAATGATGGAACCCGCCGCCAAATGCTGGACCAATCCATTCTCGCCAAGAATAACGGCTTCAACTTCTTTCGAACCCGTCACACAAAGAAAAACAATCGTTGAAGCGCGGGCGAGTTCAGGGATTGATTTCGCTTCTTTAGCGCCGCGTTTCACTACGTCCTCAATCGGCGCGCGGTTACGATGGCCGACAACCGTCAGCTCATACCCCTTTTCCACGATATTTTTCGCCATGCCATGGCCCATATAGCCAAGGCCGATAAAGCCGATCTTTTCCATTATTTTTGTCCTGTTCGTGACCGCCGGTACGGCAGCCTCCCCGGGAACCACTTTCCAACCGCATTGCACGAAAATCAAGAATTGGTCATATGCAGAGGACAAAGAACAAACGGATTCGGACACTCATTCGAACCGCAGCCCCTCGGGAGTACGCCCAATATGAAAGCGACCGGCATTCTGGCCCCCACCCGCATGATGCCCATGATTATCGACGGACTGCGCGCAACGGGCAAATTGCATTGCCTTTGGGAGCAAAGCGACCCCGAGGCGTTTCTGGCCGGACATGCCAACGAGATTGGCGCCATCGCCACCGGCGCCCATATTGCGGTGGATGGCGCCTATATGTCGCGATTCCCGAATTTGAAGCTCGTTGCAAATTTTGGTGTGGGCTATGACACGGTCGATGCGAAATGGGCCGGACAAAACGGAATCATCGTCACCAACACACCGGATGTGTTGACCGAAGAAGTCGCTGACACGGCCTTGGGCCTTCTTCTCATGACCATGCGCGAATTGCCGCAATCAGAACGTTGGCTTCGTGCGGGGCACTGGGTCAATAAAGGCCCCTATCCTCTCACCGCCAATACGATGCGCGGAAAGACCATCGGTATTCTGGCACTCGGCCGTATCGGCAAAGCGATTGCGGCACGTTGTGAGGCCTTCGGCCTATCCATTGTCTATCATGGACGTAGCAAGCAAGACGATGTGCCCTATCGCTATTATGCGTCACTTATCGAGATGGCGAAGGATGTTGATATTCTAATGAGCGTCGCACCCGGTGGCGCATCAACAAGACATATCATCAATGCTGACGTGTTGCAGGCGCTTGGTCCGCAAGGCGTTCTGATCAATATCGGCCGCGGCAGTGTGGTTGATGAAGCGGCTCTCGCCAAAGCGCTCCAGAACAAAACAATATTCGCCGCGGGACTCGACGTATTTGAAAATGAACCGCATGTGCCTGCTGATCTGATCGCATGCGATAATGCGGTGCTTCTACCGCATGTAGGATCAGCATCGATCCACACGCGCAATCTTATGGGGCAACTGGTTGTGGATAATGTGGTCGCTTATCTTTCAGATAAACATCCCCTCACACCAGTTGCTGAAACGCCCTTCAAAAGCTGGTGATAAAAAAACCGGCGCGTGGATAACGCGCCGGCCTTGATCTCATCTAAATGCAATCGCGGTTTAAGCGATTTTGCCGTGAAGTTCATCCTCGATATGAACGCGGATAATCTCTTCAAAGGTCGCTTCAGATGTGAAGCCTAAAGACCGCGCGCGTTTCGTGTCGAAATTCATCGGCCAGCCTTCAACGATTTTGATGATCGTTTGATCAGGCACATGCTTGATGCGCGCGACAACCTTATCACCAGCCACTTTACGGAGCGCTTCAATTTGCTCGCCCACCGTCACTGAAAGGCCGGGCATCGAGAGATTGCGACGCCAGCCCAAAAGCGTTGTGTCCATGGTGGCAGCATGAAGCAAGAAGCCCACAGCCGAGCGCGGGCTGGCATGCCAATGACGAACTGTTTCCGCCACAGGCAAAACAGCTTCATGGCCCGCAAGCGGCTCACGAATAATGTTCGAGAAAAAGCCCGACGCGGCTTTGTTCGGTGTGCCCGGACGCACACAAATCGTTGGCAGACGAATGCCGATGCCATCAAAAAAGCCTTTGCGCGAATAATCGGACAAGAGCAATTCGCCGATAGCCTTCTGTGTGCCGTAAGACGTAAGCGGCGTGGTGAAGAACTCATCACCAATCGCCTCGGGGAACGGCGCGCCGAAGACGGCGATTGACGATGTAAATACAATACGGGGCTTATAGCCGCCACCAATCGCGCGGATGGCCGCGAAAAGTTGCATCGTGCCATCGAGATTGATGCGGTAGCCTTTATCGAAATCCTGCTCCGCTTCACCCGACACAATCGCTGCCAAATGGAAAATTACATCAGGCCGACCGGCAACGAGTTTTGCGGTTTCACCGGGCAAAGAGAAATCAGACGCCAATGTCGTCGATGCGAATTTTGCACCTGCTGGTGCTGAAGGCTCAACCACATCATGCAAAGTGGCTTTTGTAATTTCACGCCCGCCGAGATGACCGTCTTTTGCAAGACGTTCCGCCAATTTACGGCCGACCATGCCAGCGGCGCCGATAATGAGAATATGCATTTGAATTAATCCTTCTAATTAAAGCGCAAAGCCGCCATCGGCCAAGTGAATTTGGCCTGTTGTGTAGCTTGATTCATCTGATGCCAGATATACAGCGAGCCACGCCATCTCTTCGGCGTTGCCCAAACGGCCCATGGGCTGACGATCAATAAACATCTGCCGCGCGTCCTTCTCACTGATGCCTTGTGACTTTGCGAGCGTCGCAATGCGTTCATCAAGTGATGGCGATTGAATCGTGCCGGGGCAAATGGCGTTAGCGCGAATGCCCTTCTTGATGAAGTCAGCAGCCACCGCCTTTGTAAGGCCAATCACCGCCGCTTTCGATGCGCCATATACATAGCGGTTCGGGATGCCGCGCACGGAGCCTGCGCCCGACGCGATATTCACAATCGAGCCTTTGCCCTTGGCGAGCATGCCCGGTACGAACGCTTTGATCGTGCGATGCATGGATTTAACATTCAAATCCATCGAGAAATCCCATGCATCATCGTCGCATTCAAGCACACTGCCGTGATGTACAAATCCTGCAGCATTGACGAGTACATCAATGGCACCTGTCTTTGCGGCGAACGCGTTTACCGCCTCGCTCGACATGACATCAAGCGCTGCAAGATGGGCACCCTTCAATCCCTCGAGCTTTGTGAGATCACGATCGGTTGCATGAACTGTCGCGCCTTCGCGGACAAAAAATTCCGCAATCGCACGGCCGATACCTTGCCCCGCCGCCGTGATCACGGCTGTCTTTCCCTTCAAACGATCGCTCATCTCGCTACTCTCCCTGTGTTATCTGAAATCATCGAGCCGTTTAATCTGGCGGCCTTGTGAATTGAAATTGTTTGGATCAAGCCAGGCTTCAAAGGCACGCTTCTGCTTGGGCCATTCAGTATCAAGAATGGAATACCATGCGGTATCACGGTTCCGTCCGCGCACCATCATATGCTGGCGGAAAATTCCTTCGAAAGTGAAACCGAACCGATCCGCCGCGCGACGCGAAGGTGCGTTCAGTGAATTACATTTCCACTCATAACGGCGATAGCCGAGTGTTTCGAACACATAGCGCATCAAGAGATATTGCGCTTCGGATGCAGCCGGCGTTTTCTGCAGCGGCGTGCCATACATGATGTTACCAACTTCAATCACGCGATGAGTCGGATCGATCCGCATCAAGGTCTCATAGCCGACCGCTTTGTCGGATGCTTTGTCGATAATCGCGTAAAAGAGCGGATCGTCAGACGCGGCCTTACGTTCGATATGCGCTTTGAACGCGGCATGATCAGCGAAGGGGGGTTCAAACAAATATTGCCAGATCACATGTTTATCATCGCCATGCGAGGCGGCATAAAGATCATCCGTATGTTTCAACGGATCAAGGGGCTCGAGGCGCACATAGCGACCGTCAATTGTGATGCGTTCCGGCCGCGCCGCCGCATATGTCTCTGTTTCAACGCCAATCGGCAGACCGGTGGAAGGATCAGGAACGGATGCAGGTGTGAAAGATGTCATTTTTATTTATGATATTCGATGAAAGAATCTTGAAGCCACGGTTGCTATCCGAATTCTGAACCCACAAACCTCATCCTGAGCACCCGCAACACGGCGTGTCGAAGGATCCTTCGAGACGCGCCTTCAGCGCTCCTCAGGATGAGGATGAGTGGTATTCGCAATTCACCTTTAGTGGTTGTCTCTGGCGACGCCAAATTTTTGCGCGACGCGTTGATATTTCACAGCGGGCTTCAACACCATGCCATCCGACAATTGATCCACCATACCGCGCTGGATTTCCTGCCATGGCGTTTGGCTTGCCGGATATTGGAAGCCGCCATGTTTCATCAAATCGGCACGACGCTTGGCGAGATCTTCTTTCGAAATCAGAATATCGGCCGTGCCCTTTTTCAAATCGATGCGCACCCGATCATTCGTCTTGAGCAAAGCAAGGCCACCATTCGCGGCTGCCTCAGGCGACGCGTTCAAAATAGAAGGCGATCCCGATGTGCCGGACTGGCGACCGTCGCCGATGCATGGCAAGGCCGTAATGCCCTTTTTGATCAGCGCCGCAGGGGGCTGCATATTCACAACTTCCGCCGCACCGGGATAACCGATGGGGCCCGTGCCGCGAATAAAGAGCATGCAGTTTTCATCAATCTTCAACTTCGGATCATCAATACGGTGATGATAATCTTCCGGTCCTTCGAAAACGATGGCGCGGCCCTCAAAGGCATCAGGGTCTTTCGGATTAGAAAGATAGCGTTTGCGGAATTCTTCTGAAATAACGCTGGTCTTCATCACCGCGCTATCAAAAAGATTGCCCTTAAGCACAAGGAAGCCCGCATCTTTCTTGAGTGGTTTATCAATCGGATAAATCACATCATAATCGATCACCTTGGTCTTCTTGCAATTCTCGCCAATGGTTTTGCCGTTCACTGTCAAGGCTTTTTCGCGCACGAGTTTTTTCTTCATGAGCTCATTGACAACAGCGGGCACGCCGCCAGCACGGTGATATTCCTCACCAAGATATTTGCCGGCTGGCTGCAAATTAACAAGCAGCGGAACCTTGTGTCCATGCTTTTGCCAATCTTCAACTTTCAACGTCACGCCAATATGGCGCGCAATCGCGTTGATATGAATGGGGGCATTGGTTGAACCACCAATCGCCGAATTGATGACGATGGCGTTTTCAAACGCTTCGCGTGTCAGAATGTCGGAAGGTTTCAAATCTTCCCACACCATCTCGACAATACGTTTTCCCGTTTCATACGCATTCTGGCCGCGCTCGCGATAAGGTGCCGGAATCGCCGCACCACCCGGGAGAGTCATGCCGAGCGCTTCAGCAAGCGAGTTCATTGTTGAAGCGGTACCCATCGTGTTGCAATGGCCAACCGATGGCGCGGACGAAGCAACAATATCCATGAACTCGTCATAATCGATTTCACCGGAGGCCAAACGCTCACGGCTCTTCCACACAACCGTGCCCGAACCCGTGCGTTCGCCATGATACCAGCCATTCAGCATCGGCCCGCCCGAGAGCACGATCGCCGGGATGTTCACCGTCGCTGCGGCCATGATGCAGGCCGGCGTTGTTTTATCGCAACCAGTTGTCAGCACCACGCCATCGAGCGGGTAGCCATAGAGCACTTCAACAAGACCGAGATAAGCGAGATTACGATCAAGCGAGGCGGTCGGCCGTTTGCCGGTTTCCTGAATCGGATGAACCGGAAATTCAAAAGCGACACCGCCCATGGCCGTGATGCCTTCGCGCACGCGCTTGGCCAATTCGAGATGATGGCGGTTGCAGGGCGAGAGATCAGAGCCCGTCTGCGCAATGCCGATGATCGGCTTGCCCGATTGCAGCTCTTCGCGCGTCAGGCCGAAATTGAGATAGCGCTCGAGATAGAGCGCGGTCATGCCCGGATTTTCAGGGTTGTCGAACCAGAGCTTCGACCGCAATTCGCGCCTTTTGCTGCCTGTTGATTTACTCGCCTTACCCGCACCGCTCTTTTTCGAAGCCGCCATATCGCTCTCCCCGTCGATCTTAAGGGGCCTTCCCCGAATGGGGTGGCCCTGCGTTGATTTCCTTCATAGCATCGCCCTAAATAGGTTGCGAAATCAATAAGCGAGACGCCGCGACTTCGGCGCAGGAGCAATGCCCATGCTACACATCGTCGAAGCCTTCTCTCGAATTGGCGAAGAAAACGCCTTTGCCGTGCTTGCTCGTGCCACCGAATTGCAGCGCCAGGGCAAGGACATCATCAATCTCGGCATCGGCCAGCCCGATTTCCGGACACCCGAGAATATTGTTGAAGCGGCGATTAAGGCGCTAAAGGACGGGCATCACGGCTATACGCCCGCCACAGGTATTCTCCCCTTACGCGAAGCTGTGGTGGCCGACCTCCATAAGCGCTTCAATGTCGAAGTGTCACCTGAACTCGTGATGATCGTGCCCGGCGGCAAAGTGACGATGTTCATGGCCATCCTGATGTTTGGCGAGCCGGGCGCCGAAATTCTCTATCCCGATCCGGGCTTTCCGATTTATCGCTCGATGATCGAGTTTACAGGCGCGAAGGCTGTACCTGTGCCGATTCGTGAGGAGAATGGCTTTGCCTTCTCGGCCGATGAGACGCTCGCCCTCATTACACCGAAGACGCGATTGCTCATCATCAATTCACCGGCGAACCCGACCGGGGGCGTGACGCCGAAATCCGAGATCGACAAACTCGTGAAGGGTCTCGCGCGCTTTCCCGATGTCGCAATCATGTCGGACGAGATTTACGCGCAGATGACTTATGATGGCGAAAAGCATCAAACCTTGCTTGCTTATCCGGAAATCCGTGATCGCCTTATTCTGCTTGATGGCTGGTCAAAAACCTATGCGATGACAGGATGGCGCATGGGTTATTCCGTGTGGCCGAAGCCGCTTTATGACGCCGCGCGCAAGCTCGCTGTGAATTCATTTTCTTGTGTGAATGCCTCCGCGCAATATGCCGGGCTTGAAGCGCTCACCGGCCCGCAAGATGACGTGCATAAAATGGTTGCCGAATTTGACCGCCGTCGCAAAGTGGTGGTCGAAGGCTTGAACAAATTGCCAAATGTTTCTGCTGCAACGCCGAAGGGCGCGTTTTATGCGTTTCCGAATATCTCAAAAACCGGCTGGCGTGCAAAGCCTTTGGCCTCAGCGCTTTTGGAAGAAGCAGGCGTAGCCACAATCGGCGGCCCGGATTTCGGCGTTTATGGAGAAGGCTTTATTCGCCTCTCTTATGCCAACTCAACCGAGAATATTCTGCGGGCACTCGAGCGGATCGAGAAGTTTTTGAACGAACACGCGCAGAAATAACTAACCCGTCATTGCGAGCGAAAGCGAAGCAATCCAGTTGATGATTCCGAAAGAGTCTGGATTGCCACGTCGACCCTTCGCCTTCGCCACTCGAGAAGGTCCGTTGGACCTTTTCGTTTACTGCGTAAACCGTGCCTCAACCTCGCAATGACGGCTCTAATTACCTGAGCAATGCGCAGTCTTTTGCAAGTGCGGTGATGCTCGCCCAATCGCCCGCTTTCAAAGCATCCGCTGGTGTAACCCATGAGCCACCAACGCAAATAACATTGGGAAGGGCGAGATAGGATTTCGCTTTCGCCGCATCAATGCCGCCCGTCGGGCAGAACATCAGTTGTGGCAAAGGTGCGCTCAGCGATTTGAGGTAAGCGACACCGCCTGCAGGTTCAGCCGGAAAAAATTTCAAGACATGATGACCCATTTCAGCCATCGCCATCGCTTCACTGGCTGTCGCCACGCCGGGCAAAAGCGGAATGCCATGATGAGCAGCCGCTTCAGCGAGTTTGACGGTTGAACCGGGGCTCACGAGAAAGCTCGATCCCGCAGACCGCGCTTCTTCAACCTGACTGGGGGACAACACCGTGCCTGCACCGAGTATTGCATCGGGTACGGAATGTTTGATCGCCTCAATCGCTTTCAAAGCACCTTCGGTGCGTAACGTCACTTCAAGAACCGAAAGTCCACCTTCAACCAAGGCCCGCGCAAGCGGCACCGCGTCATCAGGACCATGAACGGTAAGCACCGGAATAACCGGAACCGACTTTAAAATCGCAAGAAGTCCGACATCGCGCGGCATCGCACTATCCTTATTCAGCCGGTGTTGGTGCGAGTGAAGATGCGCCCACTTTCGCAAGACGTTTTGCTTCGCGCTTCGCTGCACGCGCTTCACGGCGACGCTGACGGCCGTCAGACAGATTAGCGATCATCATCAAAGCGGCTGGCGTAACGACCAATGTCAGAACGGTTGCGAAGCCTAGACCAAACACAATCGCGGCCGACAGATGCGTCCACCATTGTGTTGATGGCGCGCCGATCGCGATATCACGATTGACGAAATCGAGATTGATGCCGAAAGCAATTGCCAACACACCGAGAATGGCCGTGACCGCCGTCAAGACAACGGGTCGTGCGCGTTCACGGCATGTCTCGATAATCGCGTCATAGGCATTCATCCCCTCATGTCGCAATCGATCATAGGTATCAATGAGAACAATGTTATTGTTCACGATGACGCCCGCATTCGCGATGATACCGATACCGGTCATCACGACGCCGAATGATTGGCCCATGATCATGAGGCCCAACAACACACCAATGGTGGAAAGAACCACCGCCGACAAGACGAGCAACACGCTCGTGAATTTGTTGAACTGCGCCAGCAAAATCGCGAAAATCAGGAACATCGCTGTGCCGAAGGCCTTCGACAAGAAGGCTCCGGCTTTCGCACGTTCTTCATCTTCACCCTTGAGCTTGAAGGTTACACCCGGTCCGAGATCAAGTTTCGACAATGTATTAATTACGTTTTGCTGCACGATGGCCGATTGAACGCCTTCGGTAACGTTGGCCGATACCGTAATTACGCGGCTCCCGGCAACGCGATTGAGTTGACCAACGCGCGGGCTTGGCGTGCGGGTGACGAAATTGCCAATCGGCACAGAGCCTGCTTGCGTATTGATGCGCAATTCTTCGATGTCATCCAAGGTGCGCTTGTCTTCCGGAAAACGTAGAATGAGATCGACGGATTTATCCGTATCATTCGGCCGATATTCTGAAATTTTCACGCCATTGGTGACAAGCTGCAATGCAGCGCCAACGCTGGTGGCACTTGCACCATATTTTGCCGCCTCCGCTTTATCAACATTGATCGTCCAGTCGATACCGGGCAGAGCAAGACCATTATCGAGGTCGCGAACATCGGGAACTGCCTCAAGTGCTGTCGCAACTTTTTTGGCCGCAGGAATGAGATAGGCGGGATCAATCGCCGAAAGCTGCACTTGAATGGCTTTCCCTGTCGGGGGGCCGCCCTTCGGTGCCGTCACTTCAATCGATACACCCGCAATATCAGCCGTATTGGTACGGATTTCTTCCATAATCAAATGGGCAGGTCGACGATGTTGCCAATCGATAAATTCAAATTGAATGGAACCGACCGTATCTTCACTGACTTCGCTTGAACCTTTTTGGCTCTCGCCGGAGCGTGCATAGACGGTCTTCAATTCTTTCATTGGTAAAACGCGTTCTTCAACACGTTTTACCAATTCATCTTTCTCTGTGATCGAAAGATTACCGCGCGCATGGACCTGAACAATGCCGTAATCAGGCTCAACATTCGGGAAAAACTCAACACCCTTACCAAACACACCATAGGATTTGATAACAGCAACCAAGAGGAACAATGTGGCGGCCAATGTCAAACCGGGATGGCCGATACAAAAGCGAACAACGCGCATATAAAGGCCTTTTTCCTTCGCGCGATCATCATGCGGATTTTCCGCTGCTTTACCGAGCAATGCGCCAAGTGTCGGCGTAAAGAACAATGCAACGACAAGCGAAGCAGAAAGTGTCGCAATTAAAGTAAGCGGCATATATTTCATGAATTGGCCTACAATGCCGGGCCAAAACAAAAGGGGCGAGAAAGCAGCAATACGCGTTAGCGTCGAAGCAATCACCGGGCCCGCCATACGCTTAGCCGCCATGGAGAAAGCAAGTTTCGGATCCATACCTTCCGCCAATCGCCGCTCAGCATATTCCGAAACAATGATCGCATCATCCACCAACATGCCAACCGCGAGGATAAGCGAGAAGAGCACAACGATGTTTACGGTGAGCCCCGCTAATTGCAGCGCAAGAATACCCGCGAGGAATGAACCCGGAATAGCGATGCCGATGAAGAGCGATGGACGGCCACCGAGTACAAACATCATAATGACAAGCACGAGCAACACAGCGGTAACAACGCTGTTCTGCAATTCGTGAAGCATGTCACGAATGGTTTTCGATTTATCCTGACTGAAGGTGACAGAAACAGTTGCGGGCCAGGATTTCTGCAATTCACCAACGACATATTTTACGAGATCAACCGTCTCAATCAAATTGGAGCCCGTGCGCTTTGACACTTCAATCGCAATAGCCGGCTTTCCATTCACGCGCGTAATAGACGTCGCGTCCTTAAAGGTCGGGCGCACTTCCGCAACATCGCCGAGCATCACACTCGCACCAGCCGATGCCGTTACGGGCAATTTCAAGATATCTTCAGGCCGTTCGATGAGTGCCGGCACTTTTACCGCGAAGCGACCTGTGCCGCCTTCCAAGGCGCCTGCCGCAACGAGGCTATTGGATTGCGCGACACCGCCAATGAGACCATCAAGGCTGATGCCATAGCTTTTCATCAGCATCGGTTCGGCGATGATTTCTACAACCTCATCGCGCGCGCCCTTCAGATCAGCGGAGAGAACGCCGGGTATCGATTCGATGGCATTTTTTGCACCGCGGGCAATGCGCAACAAAGTCCGCTCAGGAACGTCGCCGGTGAGCGCAACAACCAATACGGGGAAGAGCGAGAGATTAACTTCTCGCACTGATGGTTGATCGGCATCTTTCGGTAAATCGCGCTTGGCATCGTCAACCTTTGCGCGCACGTCTTGTACCGCTTTGGTTGAATCAAAGCCCGCCTCAAATTCAAGAAGAACAAAGCCGCCGCCTTCAAAAGCAGTGGAGCGCATTTCTTTGACACTCGCAACCGATTTGAGTTGTGTCTCCATCGGGCGCAACAAAAGCCGCTCTGCATCTTCCGGGCTAATGCCGCGTTGTGACAATTGCACATAAACGATCGGAACCTTCACATCGGGTTCCGCTTCTTTAGGAATGGTCGTGTAGGCAATAAAGCCCGCAAGCAACAAGAAGGCGAGGAAGGCCAGCGTCAAACGCGCGTGAGAAATAGCAAAATCAATAGGATTTTTCATGATCGGTTCGCCCTGATGCTTTCTCTCAACCCTGCTTCATCGGAACCGGCTCGACAGCCTGTCCCTCTTTCACGAAATCCTGACCCTGAACGATGATCTGTGCGCCAGGCGCAATGCCCGAAACATATAGATAGTCTGTTTGATCTTCGACGAGCGCCACGGGAACAAAGACAACTTTATTTCCTTGCTCCACTACGCGCACGCCTAGTTTGCCCTCTGCAGAGAAGGTCAAGGCAGAACGCGCAACCTTTGTCGCATCAACCGGTGCAAGATAGAGCGTCACTTCCGCCGTTACGCCATCGGCAATTTTACGATCCGGATTCGCAAGGCTCACATCTATTCGATAAGTACGCGTTTGCGGGCTCGCACGATTGGAAATGAAGCGCACAGTGCCTTCAGCTTCTGCACCGCCGATCAAGCGCACATCGGCACGATCGCCAACTTTAACCCCCGACAAACGCCGCTCGGAAATTTCTACAACCGCCAACATGGGATCAAGTGACATGACTTCAGCAACGGGTGCGCCGGGCTGCAAGCTTTGGCCTAATGTTGCAGGGACTTCATTGATGATTCCGGAAACGGGTGCGAGTACGGTGCCGCGATCTCGTTCAGCCTGCGCTTGCGCCAATTGCGCCTGCGCGCCTTTTAAATCAGCTTCAAATTGCGCGAGGCCCAATTTCGCGAGGTTACCACTTTCAACAAGGACGCGCTTCGCTTCAAATTCTTTTTGGCGCTGCTCAAGACGCGCTTGCGCCTGCTGCACATTGGATTCGCGCGCTTCGTCAGAGAGAACCGCGATCACATCGCCCTGCTTCACAACCGAACCGCGACGTACTGGCAATTCAGTAACGACACCGCTCGTGCGTGCAATAGCCATGGTCCGGATATCAGCTTCAGTGCGTCCGGATAACGTGAGCTTACGCGATCGAGGTTCAACAACGGCGGGAAGGATGGATACCTGAAAGGGTTTGGCCTCGACAGTTTTCGTCGTCGCGGGCGGCGCGTCCTTTTTGGTCATTGCGCCCGAGGCAATCCAACCAACGGCGACAACAACGAGAAGGATGGCAGTGATACGGCTCCAAAGCATGGTCAGGTTCCTGTCAGCAAAAGTCTAAAGGCTTACAATTCGGGCGACGCAAGGGGTGAGAGAGATGGACCCACACAAGACAGCGCCAATAAGATTGAGGAGGGTCGCGACTTCGGTTTCACTTTCGAAATCGGGATCAAGCGCTTTGCGGCGGATGAGCCCGTCGGAGAGAGTTAGAATCAGGCGTGCCACGGCATCAAGGTCCACTTGGTCGGGAATATCGCCCTTAAGCCGTGCTTTCTCGCATACGGCGATGATGCCCCGCCGGACTTCCGCTTGAACGCCGCCCATCACCTCGGCAATCGCCGGATTGCGCGCCGCCTCACTCCAGATCTCCAGGGTAAGAACGGCTTTTTCTCTCGGCTTTTCAATAAAATGACGATGTCCAAGGGTCCGGAATGCGCCCATCAGATCGCCGGTGCCGCCAAGTGCCGCAAAATCGGCGGCAATTTCAGCGCGGTCGCGTTCAATAAGAGCGAGGATCAATGCGTCTTTCGACGAAAAATAGCGGTAGAGATTGCCCGGAACCATGCCGGCCTCACCCGCTACGTCCTGCATCGTCGTCCGGTGAAAGCCGGAACGCGTAAAGCAGCTCTCCGCCGCATCGAGGATTTGCGGGCGACGATCCAAATAGCGTGGCGCACGGGCAAGAGACATGGGAGCACGCAATTAGTGAATGAACATTCATTCGTCAACTAACCAGCGGTTGTGACGGGCTACGGGTTTTTGCGCGCTATCGGGCGGGTGCCGGGAGGACTAGCCTGAGCCAAGCCCATGAGGCTGATCAGGTAGGAGCGTAGACTATGCGGTGGTCGATCGATCTCGGAAGCATCGCGGGAACCGCGATTCGGGTTCATGTGACCTTTCTGCTCTTTCTGGCCTTTATTGGCATTCTGACCTATCGCGCGAACGGGCCTGAGGCGGCTTGGGATACACTCGCCTTCATTGTCCTGATTTTCGTTTGCGTTCTCGCGCATGAATTCGGCCATGTCTTGATGGCCCGTCGCTTTGGCGCCAAGACTCGAGACGTGACTTTGTTTCCCATCGGCGGCGTCGCGAATATGGAACGCGTGCCCGAAAAGCCGAGCCAAGAAATTTTGGTTTCACTCGCCGGGCCCTTCGTCAATCTCGTCATCGCACTTGGGCTAATGCTTTGGCTTGGCAGTTCTTTGACTGAAGAGGACTTCAACAATATTGGTAATTCACAAGCGAGCCTTACCTTACGCATTGCTGCTGCGAATCTCATTTTAATGACTTTCAATCTGCTGCCCGCTTTTCCGATGGATGGTGGTCGCGTCTTGCGTGCGCTGCTCGCGCTTAAATGGAGCCGCTCACGAGCAACGAAAATTGCTGCAAGCATCGGACAAGTCTTTGCATTCGGACTCGGATTTCTGGGACTCTTTGGTAATCCCTTTCTACTCATCATTGCCGCCTTTATCTTTATCGCTGCGGGGGCTGAGGCCGATGCCGCAGCCCTTCATGATAGCGCGCGCGATCTCACTGTTGGCGAAGCGATGATGACCGAATTCTCATCTCTGCATCCCACTGATACGATCCGCGCCAGTATGGAAAGACTGATCCGGTCGAGTGATGAAATTTTTCCCGTGATTGATGAAACAGGCCGCGCCTTCGGCATCATCACACGAATGGATATTCTTGCAGCCCTCGCCGATAATGCAGATACGACGCCTATCTCAGCAATCATGCACCCGATTGATCACACGCTTTCAGAAGATGATAATTTAGAAATGGCTCTCACGCATTTTGAGAAAAGCCACGTATCTGCGCTCATTATAGCCAATAATGCTGAACGCATGATCGGACTTATCACGCGTACAGCGATTGCCCAGGCGATTTTGGTTCACACGGCACGGCCCGGCTGGCGTAGTCATCGTGGCGGCGTGACGGTCGAAAGCCTTCCAGGTTTTCGAAAAATATCGCTAAAAACTTAGCCGCGTCCGACGAGAGGCATTTTCGTTGCCATTACGGTCAAGGTCAGAACATTCGCATCAAGCGGAAGGCTCGCCATATAGATGACCGATTGAGCAACATAGTCGACATTCATGGTTGGCTCGGCACGAATTTGCAGATCGGCTTGCAAGACACCTGAATTCATTTTCGATGTCATGTCCGTTGCTGCATTGCCAATATCAATCTGTCCGCAAGCAATATCATATTTACGACCATCAAGTGCCGTGGATTTCGTCAGACCCGTGATCGCATGTTTGGTGGCGGTATAGGGCGCAGAATTCGGGCGCGGTGTTTGTGAAGAAATCGATCCATTATTGATGATACGTCCGCCACGCGGATTTTGATCCTTCATAATCCGAAAAGCTTCTTGCGTGCACAAAAAAGCCGATGTCAGATTGGCATTGAGCACTGTCTGCCATTGGTCAAATGTAAGATCTTCAAGATTGATGGGCGGAGCATTAGAGCCCGCATTATTGAACAAAACATCAAGACGGCCAAAGCGTTCTTTTGTTTTCGCAAAGAGGTGAGCAACGGCCTTCGGATCACCAAGATCCGTCGATACGGCAAGCGCGGGCGCGCCGTGAGCCGATCCAAGTTTAACCGTTTCATCAAGCGCGTCTTGACGACGGCCCGCCAAGACAACGCTATAGCCTTCTTTCATCATTGCCAAAGCCACTGACCGCCCGATGCCCGAACCCGCACCGGTGATCATCGCAATTTTGCCATGCCCGCTCATCATATCATCCCGTCTAAAAAATGCCGTGAGATCTTTATGCCGTCAATCGCGTCAGAGCGCGGCCGAAGCGATCGAAAACATCATCAATCTGCTTTTCGGTAATGATCAGCGGCGGACAGAAGGCGATGATATCGCCAATTGCGCGAATGATCAGCCCTTCTTCATGACAAAGCTCTGCAAGCTTCAAGCCGGTTGCGCCTGGCTTTTCAAAGCCCGCTTTCGTCTTTTTATCGGAGACGAGTTCAATCGCGCCAATCATGCCGACGCCGCGCGTTTCACCAACAAGCGGATGGTCTTTGAAGGAATGAACTCGTTCAAGAAAACGAGGGCTCAATTGTGGCACGCGCTGCATCAAACCTCGCTCTTCAATGATATCGAGATTTTCCATCGCAACCGCCATCGCCAACGGATGTCCCGCTGTCGTAAAGCCATGACCGAAGGTGCCGATCTTGGCCGTATTGTCGGCAATCACATTGTAAAACTCATTGGTGAATGTGATCGCTGCAAGCGGCACATAAGAGGATGTGATCTGTTTCGAGCACACCATGATATCGGGCGTGATGCCATAAGTATCGCAGCCCCACACATTGCCTGTGCGACCAAAACCATTGATAACCTCATCGGCAACAATCAACACATCATATTTACGGCAGACGGCTTGAATCTTCTGCCAATAGGTCCGCGGGGGAATGAACACACCGCCCGCGCCCATCACAGGCTCGCCGAAAAATGCAGCCACGGTCTCTGGACCTTCGGCAAGAATCTTGTCTTCGAGCTCCTTCGCAAGCCGTGTTGCGAACTCCTCTTCGCTTTCACCGGGCTCGGCAAAGCGCCAATGATGCGGGCAGGTCACATGTTTGAATTGTGGAAACGGCACATCGAAATCACGATGATTATTTGGCAATCCCGTGAGGCTCGCTGAAACAAGTGTAATGCCGTGATAGCCTTTGAGCCGCGAGATGATTTTCTTTTTCTCAGGGCGGCCGAGTGCATTATTATAAAACCAAATCATCTTGACAACGGTGTCATTGGCTTCAGAGCCCGAATTGGTAAAATGCGCCTTACCCATTTTTCCGGGCGCCATTTTCACCATACGCTCGGCAAGCGCGATCGCTTGCGGATGCGATTTGTGCGAGAAGGAATGATAAAATGGCAGCTCGCTCATTTGTTTGGCTGCTGCCTTCGCAAGACGTTCTTCACCAAATCCTACTGCGACACTCCAGAGACCGGCCATTGCTTCGATATATTCTTTACCCGCATCATCATAGACGTGGATGCCTTTGCCATGCGTGATGATCATCGGGCCGACCTGCTCGTGGCGACGCGCATTCGTGACAGGATGGAAATAAAATTCGATATCGCGTGCGGCGAGTGAATTCGGATTGGCGGTCATCATCGGCTCCGGTAAGGAAAAAAGTGTGGCACGATAGCTTGTCGCGCGGCTAAAGAAAACTACCACGCTTTAAGGGAAGGGTCAGGTTGCCGTGCCAAACCGACGCAGGGCCCGGAGCAATCCGCCTGCGATGAGGCCCCAAAAGGCGCCACCAATACCAAAAAGCGTCAAACCCGAAGCCGCGACAAGAAATGTAGCGACCGCTGCCTCGCGCTCATGAGGATCTTCCACAGCCGCCATGATTGCGGCACCAAATGCGCCAATAAGCGCAAGACCCGCGACCGCCTCGATCAAAACAGGGGGCGAAACAGCAATTAGAGCCGTTGCTCCGTCTGCTAAAAATCCGAAAAACACATAAACAATTCCGGCCGTCACGCCCGCTACATAGCGTTTGGCGGGGTCGGGATGACAATCAGGCCCCGCGCAAATGGCCGCCGTTATGGCGGCAAGATTAACCGCGTGACCGCCAAAAGGGGCCGACAGCAGCGAAAGAATTCCGGTGACCGTAAAAAGCGGTCCTGGTTCGGGCCGATAATTGTGCACTGCGAGAACGGCAATGCCGGGAATATTTTGCGATGCCATCGTGACAATGAAAAGCGGAATGGCGATGCTGATGATTGCCGACAACGAAAATTGAGGTTCAACCAAAATTGGCTGCGGTATTAGCGCGGAGAGTTCAAAAACAGGCGCCGTGCCGGAGAAAAACAAAATCCCAATCAGAACAAGAACGGCAGCGGGAACAGCGAGAACACGTTTAATCCGCGCAACAAGCGCCCACACGGCAACAATCGCTAGACCAGCTAGAGGCATCTGCGCCACCGCCGTCACAGGTGCGATACAAAGATGAAGAAGAATGCCCGCGAGCATCGCATTCGCCAATGCGGATGGGATCGCACGCACCGCGCGCCCCAATGGTTTCCACAGACCCGCGATCACCAATAGAATGGATGACACAAGAAAGGCGCCAACTGCCGTTGAGAATCCACCAGGTAAGGCACCGGTTGTCGCGAGAAGCGCCGCACCCGGAGTGGACCACGCCACGCTTACCGGCATGCGGGTTTTTAAACTCAAAATGATACCACCCAGCCCCATCGCGATTGAAAGTGCCATTAGGCCAGATGTGGCTTCCGCCTCGCTGGCGCCGACCACTTTCAATCCATGTACAACGACCGCAAAAGAGCTCGCGCAACCGACAAAGGCGGCAAGCAGACCCGCCGTTACAGCATGGAATGGAAAGGATTCTGCAGCGTGAGATTCATGCGAAGACGACATCGGAAAACAACTTAAGGATCGTTACGGATCCAATGCGTGTCGCATATCTCGCACAACACTGTCGAGAGGGGGCAGGGACTTGGATTTCTTTCGCTCAGCAATGGCAGCCGCGAACTCATGCATCCTTCGTAATAGTCCTTAGGGAGTCACTGATCGAGATCAACGCGAGAATTTCCATATCCGGCCATGATCAAGCCTCTGTTCATTAGAACGCTCTCACGATCAGGAGATTTTCGATGTCACCTTCCTTGACCCTGCGCAAGGTCCTCGTTGTCGCAATCTTATTGCTTCCCGCAGCCCCCGTAACGCAAGCAAATGCAGCTGAAGAAGGGTGGGGTCCCGGCCATGAAATGATGTGGGGTGGTCCAGTACGAAATTGGTTCGGTTGGGGCGCTGCCGATCGATATTGTGGTGATGCCGGCGCCCGCAACATTGACCGTTTCTCAACACTTGTCGAGCGCATGGCAAAAATCAGTGAAACACAGAAGCCAAGTCTTGAGTCAGTGAGGATGGCTTTCCACACGGCACTCGCACAGTTACAACCGCTTTGCGAAAAGCCTCATACCGGACGCTGGTCGCCTCTCGAACGCTTGACCGTCGCCGAAGCCAATATGAATGCCATGATCGCAGCCATTCAAACTGTTCGTGGTCCCATTGAAACCTTTTACAATCAGCTTGATGAAAAGCAAAAAAAGACGCTTGACGAAATCACCCCTGATTGGCGCACCAGAATGTCTTGGGCTAAATAATTGTGCCCCAAACATTTGGGCATGAAGGCAATGAGAGTGCGGTCATTGATCGCATTCTCCATGCCGCTGTCGGACGTGTAACAGGCGGCACCTCGCCGATTGGACTTTCACTTGCGCTTCTCGATTGGATGGCGCATCTCCTCACATCACCCGGTCGGATGGTTGAGCTAACGCGATATGCCACGCTTGAAAGCTTACGGGGCTTTGACCTCACAATAAATGAGGTGCGCTCACAAGGTGCTAGCGCACTCCCGCTTACGCATGATCGGCGCTTCGCAAGCGATGCGTGGCGAAATCTTCCCTATTCTGCTTTGGCGCGGCAATTCATTGCAGCGCAGCGATTTTGGGATGAGGCCGTCAAAGTTCATGGCGTAAGCGAAAGGCATCAAGCCCTCATTGCTTTTCTGGCACGCCAATCACTCGACATGATAGCGCCGAGCAATCACTTTCTAACCAATCCCGATATCCTCAAACGTAGCATCGAAAGCCATGGGCTTAACCTCTTTAATGGCTGGTTGAACGCGATTGATGACATGACCACGCAGGCCTTTGGGCGTTCCAAACCAGAAGATGGACGACTTCGCGTTGGTATTGATGTTGCAACAACCGAAGGCGTTGTTGTTGCACGCACGCCTATCGCCGAAATCATCCACTACAAACCCCGCACCGCCTCTGTTCATACGACGCCTGTCGTGATCGTTCCGGCATGGATTATGAAATATTACATTCTTGATCTATCGCCTTCGAACTCGCTCATTCGTAACCTGCTTGAGTCTGGCTTTTCGGTATTTGTTGTTTCATGGAAAAATCCAGGTGCGGAAGATCGTAATGTCGGGCTCGATGATTATCGCGTTCAAGGTGTTATGACGGCAATCAATGCCGCATGTGCAATTACGGGCGCCGCTCAGATTCACCTCACCGGCTATTGTCTTGGCGGTACACTGGCAGCCATTGCGAGTGCTGCCATGGGCCGAGATAACGATCATCGCTTGAAAAGCCTCAGTCTCTTCGCGTCGCAAACTGATTTCCATGAAGCCGGTGAATTACGCCTATTCATCAATGAAAGCCAACTCGCGCTTATCGAAGATATGATGTGGATGCGCGGCTATCTTCAAGCCGATGAGATGGCCGGGACATTTCATATTTTAAGATCGAACGATCTCATCTGGTCAAGGATGATTTCAAACTATGCCATGGGCGATCGGGAAAAGCCGGCTGATCTGATGCAATGGTCAGAAGATGCGACGCGTATGCCCTATCGTATGCATAGCGAATATCTGCGTTGGCTTTACCTCGAAAATCGACTCGCTGAAGGTCAATTGATTGTGGGCGACCAACCCGTTGCGCTGCGGGACATCACGGTACCTATATTTCTCGTTGGTACCGAATGGGACCATGTCGCCCCCTGGCATTCTGTTTACAAACTTAATCTCGCAGCCGAAAGCGATGTTACTTTTGTTTTGGCCAAAGGTGGACATAATGCGGGGATTGTCAGCGCGCCGGGTCAAAGCGGGCGTCATTATCGTATAGGGACACAACAGAAAAACGCATCCTATAGCGATCCTGAAACATGGCTCGAAACGCATCAGCCTGTTGAGGGTTCATGGTGGCCCGCGTGGTTTTCGTGGCTCGATTCTCTTGCATCTGATCAGGGCATGCCGCCGCCTCAAGATAATGCAGAACTTGGTTATCCCGCACTTGAAGCCGCGCCCGGAACCTATGTTCATGGATGAATGTTGATTTTTATCAACGACACAGAACCCATTGCGCGATTATCAAGTTTACATCTCTAAACTTAACCCATGAGGAGCATGCGCCATGAGTGATAGCGATCTTCGTCAATTGATCATCGATGAACTTGAATTCGAGCCTTCGCTTGATGCCTCCAATATTGGTGTCGCCGCGAAAGATGGCATCGTCACCCTCTCGGGCCATGTCACAAGTTATGCTGAAAAAATGGCTGCAGAACGTGCCGCGCGCCGCGTAAAGGGTGTACATGCTATCGCGCAAGAAATAGAAATTCGCTATGCGACAGATAAAAAAATCAATGATGATGAGATCGCCCGCCGTTGCGTGAATATTATCACTTGGGATACGACCCTGCCTGACGGCAAAGTAACCGTGAAGGTGGAGCGCGGTTGGGTGACGCTCTCGGGTGAAGTGCCATGGCATTTTCAACGCGTGGCGGCTGAGTCGGGTGTGCGCAAGATTTCCGGCGTCAACGGCATCACCAATCTGATTACAATTAAAGCCCGTGTTCAACCCAATGATGTGAAGCAAAAAATACAAGACGCATTGAAACGTTCGGCCGAAGTCGAGGCGAACGCCATCCGAATTACCGTTACGGATTCGGGAGTCAGACTTGAAGGCAAGGTCAATGATTGGCGCGAGCGCGAAATTGTCGAGAAGGCCGCGTGGAGCGTGCCGGGCGTTATGGCGGTAGATGATCGCCTGACCGTCTAAGTAAGACGGAAAACACGTGTAAATTGACAAGGGGTGCGGACGGCCCTTAACGTTGCCCGCATCATGTCACACTCTGCCTCTCTGCATACACTTCATTCGCCGCCCAAGACGGGGGCGCGCAACGCGCCAAGACCCTTTGATGCGGATTGGATTGACGGGATCCGGGTTAACCTTTCCGCTGTCGAGCGACGCACCGCCAGCCTGCCCGGCCGCCGCAGTGTTAAAAAAGACGCTCAAGCCGCGTGGCTTTTAAAAGCCATCACCTGCATCGACCTCACGACTTTGAATGGCGACGACACTGCTGGCCGCTTGAAACGGCTTTGCGCGAAGGCAATGCAGCCCGTGCGTGCGGAATTGCTTGATGCGCTCGGCATGGCGGATCATCACATCACAACGGGCGCCATTTGTGTGTATCATCGCTTTGTCGCAACCGCCGTTGAAGCATTGCAAGGCTCGGGCATTCCCGTGGCTGCGGTGTCAACGGGCTTTCCGGCAGGGCTTGTGCCGCATGATGTGAAATTGCGCGAGATCGAAGCCTCAGTAAAAGATGGCGCGCAAGAAATTGATATCGTAATCACGCGCGAACATGTGCTCACCGGAAATTGGCAAGCCCTTTATAGCGAGATGCGCGATTTCCGCGAAGCATGTGGCGACGCGCATGTCAAAGCGATTCTCGCGACGGGCGATATCAAGACACTCAAGAACATCGCCAAGGCCTCTATGGTCTGCATGATGGCGGGAGCGGATTTTATCAAAACATCGACAGGCAAAGAAACAAGCAATGCAACACTGCCCGTGTCCTTGGTGATGTTGCGCATGATCCGTGAATTTCATCAGCACACAGATATCAAAGTTGGATTCAAGCCGGCGGGCGGCATTTCAGCCGCAAAAGATGTGCTCAATTATCAAATCATGATGAAAGAGGAATTGGGTCGCGACTGGCTTGAACCCGATCTCTTTCGCGTCGGTGCGTCCAGTCTTCTAGCCGATATCGAGCGGCAACTCGAACATCACCTCACAGGCCGTTATTCGGCCTTCAATCGTCACCCTGTTGGTTAATCGCATGAGCGTCGCGCATTATTTTAAAACGATGGATTATGGCACTGCACCCGAAGCAGATGCGGAAGCCCGCACGTGGTTAAAAAAATATGCGAAAGGCTTTGGCCATTTTATCGATAGCCGCTTTGTGGCCTCATCTGCCAAGAAAAATTTTGAGACGCGCGAGCCTGCGACCGGAAAGCTTTTAGCTTTAATCGCACAAGGCACGAAGGCTGATATTGCTGCGGCGGTGAAAGCTGCACGTGCCGCGCAACCCAAATGGGCCAAGCTTGGCGGCAAGGGCCGCGCACGACATCTCTATGCTCTTGCACGCATGGTGCAACGCCATGCGCGCTTGTTTGCCGTGCTCGAGTCACTCGACAATGGCAAGCCCATTCGTGAAACGCGCGATATCGATATTCCTTTGGTCGCGCGGCATTTCTATCACCATGCCGGTTGGGCGCAGATGATGGATCGTGAATTTCCAGATCATGAGGCGCTTGGCGTTGCCGGCCAGATTATTCCGTGGAATTTCCCGCTTCTGATGCTCGCCTGGAAAGTCGCGCCCGCTTTGGCATTCGGCAATACCGTTGTGTTGAAGCCGGCAGAGTATACACCCCTCACCGCGCTCCTGTTTGCTGAACTCGCTCATGAGGCCGGACTGCCTAAAGGCGTTCTCAACATCGTAACCGGCGATGGTGAAACGGGTGCGGCGTTGGTCGACGCGCCGGTTGATAAAATTGCTTTTACAGGCTCAACCGAAGTTGGTCGTATTTTGCGCGCGCGGACAGCGGGCACAGGCAAAGCACTCACATTGGAACTTGGCGGCAAATCACCCTTCATCGTTTTTGATGATGCCGATCTTGATGGTGCAGTAGAAGGCGTGATTGATGCCATTTATTTCAATCAGGGACAGGTATGCTGCGCGGGTTCGCGTTTGTTGGTGCAAGAAGGCATTGCCGCGCGCTTTATTGAAAAACTCAAAATCCGCATGACCCATTTGCGCGTGGGTGATCCGCTCGACAAAAGCGTTGATATGGGCGCGATCATCGACCCCACACAACGCACCCGCATTGATGCGCTCGTCAAAAAAGGTATCAAAGAAGGCGCGACCTTGTTTCAGCCGGACTGTGCTTTGCCGAAAAGCGGTTGTTTCTATCCACCAACCTTGCTCACCAATGTGTTTCCCGCTTCAAGCGTCGCGAATGAAGAAATTTTTGGACCGGTCTTGGTGACGATGACCTTCCGTACACCGGATGAAGCGGTGGCGCTTGCCAATAATACCCGCTACGGACTCGCTGCGAGTGTATGGAGCGAAACGCTTGCACTCGCACTCGATATCGCGCCGCAATTGAAATGCGGTGTCGTCTGGGTGAATGCGACAAATCTCTTTGATGCGAGCGTCGGCTTTGGCGGCTATCGTGAATCAGGCTTCGGGCGCGAGGGTGGACGCGAAGGCGCGCTTGCTTATTTGAAACCGAAGGCTCTATCCAAGCGCAAATTGCGTAAAGCCTCTGCGAAGCTGGCTGAGCCTATTGAAATAAAAGGCGGCTTTGATGAGCCGGGTATTGACCGCACGGCAAAACTCTTTGTCGGCGGCAAACAGGCGCGCCCTGATGGCAATTATTCACGCGTGATCTTGTCACCGAAGGGCAAGAAGATCGGCGAAGTGGGCGAAGGCAATCGTAAAGATATCCGCAATGCGGTGGCTGCCGCACGTGCGGCGGAGGGGTGGTCGAAAGCCTCGTCCCATAACCGCGCGCAAATTCTTTATTATCTTGCCGAAAATCTCTCTGCGCGTGAGACAGAATTTGCAAATCGCATTGCCGCTATGACGGGCGTTACGCCTTCACTTGCCAAAAAGGAAGTGTCGCAATCGATTGAACGTCTGTTTACCTATGGTGCCTATGCGGATAAATTTGAAGGCAGCGTGCATCAACCGCCATTACGAGGCGTGGCCCTCGCGATGAAGGAAGCAATTGGTGTGGTCGGCGTGGTTTGCCCCGACGAGGCGCCGCTCTTGGCCTTTATCAGTGCGGTGGCACCTCTGATTGCCATGGGCAACCGTGTTGTGGTTGTGCCCAGCGAACGCGGGCCGCTTGCGGTTACAGATTTCTACCAGATCATTGAAACATCGGATGTTCCGGCGGGTGTGATCAATATCGTCACGGGGTCGTCCATAACACTCGCCAAAACCTTAGCCGAACATGATGACGTCGATGCGCTCTGGGCGTTCGGATCAAAAGATCTGTCCACATTTGTTGAAAAATCTTCCGTGGGCAATTTGAAACGCACATTTGTGGATTATGGATTCGAAACGGATTGGATGAATGCCTCGCTTGCAGAAGGGCCGCTCTGGCTTGATCATGCGGTGCAGGTAAAAAATATCTGGATACCTTACGGCGAATAAGGCCGAAGGGATTTTAAGAAAAGAAGGGGAGAGAACTTATGCTTAAAAATATCAATCCATTGCTGAATGCCGATGTACTTTACTCGCTGCGCGCGATGGGTCATGGCGATGATCTGATCATTGCGGATACGAATTTTCCATCCGATTCAGTGGCACGCGAAACAAAGCTCGGCAAACTTTTGCGGATTGATAACACAACCGCCGCCGAAGCCGTGCGCGCGATTCTGTCCGTGATGCCGCTTGATACTTTCGTTGATCACGCTGTGCATCGCATGGAAATTGTCGGATCGCCGCATGAAATTCCGAAGGTCCAGCAGGAAGTGCAAAAGGAAATCGACCGCGCCGAAAAGAAATCCATGCCGATGGGCACGATTGAACGCATGGCCTTTTATGAGCGCGCAAAAAAGTCCTACTGCGTGATTCAAACCGGTGAAACGCGTTTCTATGGCTGCTTTATCTTCAAGAAGGGCGTGATCCCTCCGAAACGCGCCTGATCCTTTAGAGATACCGCCGGTCGAGCGACGCGAGCACCGGCGTTGTATTTTCAAGCTTGGCGAATGTAACGCCTTGATCCAACAAAGCGCGGACGCCGGCAATGACACCGGCGCCGCTGGGACGATGCGGTTGATTCATATGGGCGATGATCACATCGCCATGCCGCGCATGCTTCATTCGCTCACTCACCGATGACGCCGGGAGTGACGCGCCCTCATCGGCATTGAGCGAAAATCCGGCAATCGAAAACCCGAGCGACTGAATGAGCGGCACGGCGGACGGACTATAGAGCGCCGTCGCGCCGCGATACCATTTCGGCTCAACGCCTGCTGCATGATGGATGGCCTCCGCGCCGTCGAGCACCTCAGCCTTGATTGCATCGTTATCACCAGCCGTTCGAACGCCAAAGATTGAAGACGCTCCCAAAACCGCGGCGATATGCTGCGCACCATGATTGCCGATGGCGAACAGGTTCGGGTGATCAAGAATGAGGCGAAGCCCCTCAGGGTTTGATTTGATCCAGCGCGCGGTCAAAAATAAAGTCGCGGGCACAGAGGAGGCAATTAGAGCTCCGAGTATTTTGTAATCACACCCGCCAGAACAGGCATCAAGCGTAAGCGCAACAACGCGATCCTGCTCAGACGCAAGTGACAATTTGAGTGAGGGCTCCAGCAAACCACCATGCTCATGTGCGACAACGGGCAAGGGAGAGCCTAGCACCAAAGCGGTCGCGCCAAACTTCAAGACGGAGCGACGTGTCCAAGGCATACGCCCGCAACAATCGCATTCATTGTGCGATGCAGCATTTATCAGCCTATCATGCTCAATCTGCACCACACGGAAACTCCGGTAAGGTGGGTCTGCATAGGTTCATCAACCTGCTGCACGCCCTGCCGGTTTCTAAGTTTAAAAAGCGAATAATTCGTGAAAATTCCGCGTCTTAACGGGGGCGGCCTACTATTCGGGCTTGATCCTTTTTGAAAGCAATGGCTCAATGGCGCCATTACGGATCGCAGTCGGAAACCGGCGCGCCAAAATTGAGTGAAATAGGGGAGGAACACCATGGCAAGTAACATTAAAGGGCCTGCGCTTTTTCTGGCGCAATTTGCTGGCGACAAAAAGCCGTTCAATTCATTTGACTCGATTTGCAAATGGGCGGCAGGGCTTGGCTATAAGGGCGTACAAATTCCGACATGGGATGGTCGTCTCTTTGACTTGAAGAAAGCCGCGACGTCCAAAACCTATTGCGATGAAATCAAGGGCATCGCGAAAAAGCACGGCCTCGAAATCACCGAACTCTCCACCCATCTGCAAGGTCAGCTCGTGGCAGTGAACCCGGCCTTCGATGAAGCCTTTGATGCTTTTGCGCCGAAAGAAGTGCATGGCAAGCCGAAGGCACGGCAAGAATGGGCTGTTGACCAGATGATGCTCGCGGCAAAGGCCTCGAAGAATTTGGGCCTTCACGCCAGTGTAACCTTCTCGGGCGCGTTGGCTTGGCCCTTTGTTTATCCTTGGCCGCAACGGCCTAATGGCATGATCGAAGCGGCCTTCACGGAACTTGCAAAACGCTGGAAGCCGATTCTGAATGCCTATGACGATGTCGGGTGCGATGTCTGCTATGAGATTCATCCCGGCGAAGATTTGTTCGATGGCGCAACATTTGAACGGTTTGTTGATGCGGTGAAGGGCCATAAGCGCGCTTGCATCAATTACGATCCCTCGCATTTTGTGTTGCAACAACTCGATTACATCGACTTCATCGATATCTATCATGAGCGCATCAAAGCGTTCCATGTGAAGGATGCCGAGTTTAATCCGACCGGTCGCCAAGGCGTGTATTCAGGTTATGCCAATTGGGTTGAACGCGCGGGTCGCTTCCGCTCGCTCGGCGATGGTCAGGTTGATTTCGCCAGCATCTTCTCGAAATTGGCACAGTATAATTATTCAAGCTGGGCTGTGCTTGAATGGGAATGTTGCCTCAAACATCCGGAAGATGGTGCAAGAGAAGGCGCGCCGTTCATCAAGAATCATATCATCCGCGTAACTGAAAAAGCCTTTGACGATTTTGCCGGTGGCGAAACCGACAAGGCCCAAATCAATCGCATGCTCGGCATCCGATAAGAGCGAGAGACATCACACATGGCAATTACCGGAAAAGATGACGGCAAGAGTGGCGGGCGTATCCGCCTCGGCATGGTGGGCGGCGGCGAAGGCGCTTTCATTGGTGCGGTTCATCGTATCGCGTCACGCATCGATGATCACTACACTTTTGTCGCGGGTGCGTTGAGCTCAACGGCTGATAAAGCAAAACGCTCAGGTGCAGCGCTTGGTCTTGATCCTGCACGGACCTATTCTGATTATGAATCGATGGCGCGCGAAGAAGCCAAACGTCCCGACGGGATTGAGGCGGTTTCGATTGTCACCCCCAATCACATGCATGCAGGCCCTGCGCTCGCGTTTCTTAAAGCCGGTATTCATGTAATTTGCGACAAGCCGCTCACAACCACGTTCAAAGAAGCCAAAGCACTGCAAGCAGCAGCGAAAAAATCAGGACTGATTTTTGCGGTAACCCATAATTACACAGGCTACCCCATGGTGCGCCAAGCGCGTGCGATGGTGAAGGCAGGCGAGCTTGGCGAAATTCGCGTTGTGCAAGTGGAATATCCGCAAGACTGGTTGGCGGAGCCGCTTGAAAAGACCGGACAGAAACAGGCGGATTGGCGTACTGATCCGAAACGCTCGGGCGCAGGCGGATGTATCGGCGATATCGGAACGCACGCCTATAATCTGGCTGATTTCATCACCGGCCTTTCTGTCAATGAACTGTCAGCAGAACTCACTACCTTCGTGAAGGGCCGCAAGCTCGACGACAACACACAAATTCTATTGCGCTATGCAAATGGTGCGCGTGGCTCTCTATGGGCAAGCCAAGTGGCTATCGGTAATGAAAACAATCTGCGTATTCGTGTTTATGGCACGAAGGGCGGCATTGCCTGGAGTCAGGAAAATCCGAATTACCTTCAGGTATCGCCAATAGGAAAGCCGACCTACACAATCACGCGATCAGGTGCGGGCTCAGGGCCCGAAGCAGGACGTGTGTCGCGCATACCGCCCGGCCATCCTGAAGGTTATCTCGAAGGCTTTGCGAATATCTACACCGAAGTCGCACATGCCATTCAAGCTGCACGCAAAGGCAAAAAGGCTGACAAGGCCGTTATGTTCCCGACCGTTGATGATGGTGTGAAGGGCTTGGCCTTTATCGAAGCCGCGGTTGCGTCAGCGCAAAAAAATGGCAAATGGACAAAATTGAAAAGCTGAACTTTGAGATAATAAAAAACGTCAACGAATAAAGACCACCATAGAGAGGAATAGAGTATTATGGCGAATAATTTTCCAAAACTTCACAATGCAATGTGGCCCGGCCTTGTCGGCAAGGGCGGCGATAGCGAGCCGCCGATTGATCTCGACACCATGCTCGATATGACGGCGAAGGCTGAAGTCAACGGCGTCAAATTTGATGGCGTCGATCTCTTCTTGGCCGACCCCCACACAAGCATTGATTCCTCTGCTGATGACATCAAGCGACTCGGCGACAAGATTGCTAGCAAGGGCTTGGCTGTCGGCTCAATGGTGGCGCCGGTTTGGCCTCCTGTTGGTGGCGGCTCGGCGATGGGCTCAGCGTCTGAGCGCAAACAATTTGTAGAGATGGTCCGCAAGTCCTGCGCAATTGGCCAACAACTCAAGCACCATGGCGTGCGCAAATATGGTCTCATTCGTATCGACTCCGCCACGGGCGTGGAAGATTGGGCGAAAGATCCTGTTGGCAATACCAAGCTCATTGCGCAAACGTTCCGTGAAGCCGCTGATGTTGCTGAATCCTATGGCGAACGCCTCGCCTGCGAAGGTGAAATTTGCTGGGGCGGCATGCATAGCTGGAAAGCCATGTTGAATACGCTTGAAGAAACCAATCGCCCAAAGACGGTCGGATTCCAAGCGGATATGGCCCATACGCTTCTTTACACAATGGGCTATAACGCGCCCGAAGCGCGTCTGCTGCCTGAAAATTATGATTGGAAAGACAAGAGCCTTCTCGATGCCGCGTTGAAGAAACTCACCGATGCGTTACGTCCATGGACCTTTGATTTCCATGTCGCGCAAAATGATGGGTCAGTGTTCGGCTCGGGCTCACATGACAAAACGGGACGTCACTGCCAAGTCGCTGATCCGAATGGTAAGCTCGACGTGACACATCATGCTGGGTTCTGGCTGCGTGATGATAAGGGTCAACTCACCAAAGCGTTCAATCATATCTGCTGGGATGGTTGCATGTTCCCCAATGCGGTGATGATGAAGCAACAGACCTGGAATGATATTCTGGGCGCGATGATCAAAGTGCGCGATGCGCATGGTTGGCAAGCTTAATTCGGGAAGAAATAAAAATGAGCAAGAAACCACTCAATGTTGCTGTTGTCGGCTACGGATTTATGGGCCGCACGCACTCCAACGCGTTCAAGCAAGTCAGCCAATTTTTTAATCTCGAACATAAACCTGTGATGAAAGCGGTATGTGGCCGTAACGAAGCCAATGCCAAAGCATTTGCTGATCAGTGGGGCTATGAGTCATACGAGACCGATTGGCGTAAACTGATCGAGCGTAAAGATATCGATCTTATCGATATTGCAACGCCCAATGACACGCATGCCGAGATCGCCATTGCTGCCGCGAAAGCGGGCAAAATGGTGATGTGCGAAAAGCCCCTGGGCCGCAACCCTGCGGAAGCCGAAGCGATGGTGGCTGCAGTTGAATCCGCCAAGGTCGCCAATATGGTGTGGTATAATTATCGTCGTGTTCCGGCAGTCACTCTTGCTAAGCAATTGATTGATGAAGGCAAGCTCGGCAAGATTTTCCATTACCGTGCAAAATTTTTGCAGGACTGGACGATCTCAAAGGATTTGCCACAAGGTGGTGCAGGGCTCTGGCGTCTTGATGCCGCAGTCGCGGGCAGCGGTGTAACCGGCGATTTGCTTGCCCATTGCATTGATACCGCAATGTGGCTCAATGGCTCCATCTCATCAGTGACGGCAATGACGGAGACATTCATCAAGGAACGTCAGCACACGCTCACCGGCAAAGTTGAAACGGTGTCGATTGATGATGCGAGTGCGTTCTTGGCGCGCTTTGACAATGGCTCTCTCGCGACTTTTGAAGCCACGCGTTATGCGCGCGGTCACAAAGCGCTCTACACGCTCGAAATCAATGGTGAACATGGATCGATCTTCTGGGATCTGCATGATCTTCATCGCCTCGAATTTTTCGACCATCGTGATGAAGGCCGCACGCGTGGTTGGCGTTCGGTGCACATCACCGATGGCGATCACCCCTATATGAAACATTGGTGGGTGCCGGGCTTGCAGATCGGCTATGAGCACAGCTTCATCCATCAAGCCGCGGACTTCATCGAAGGCCTCGAAACGGGCAAGCCCGCCTCCCCGACTTTCCGCACGGGCTTGGCGACAGACTATGTCACCGATGCGGTTCTTGCTTCGGCAAAAAGCCGCGCCTGGCACGACGTCAAAAAGGCCTAACGCCGAATTGGGGAAGCGCGACTCCGGTTGCGCTTCCCGCCTCGGCTCAAATCGGCTAAGAGGCGCATCGTGTGTATGCGTCTTGGAATGGGACCCAGGCTTTTATAATGCCGTTTTTGAAATCCTTATCGCCCGGTCGCCTGATTATAATTCTCGCCGGCATTCAAATTCTAAGCCTTGTTGGCTTTCCCTATTTTTCTTCGAGTGCGCCGCCCATCGATGTTGTCGAGGGCTTGATCTGGGCACCGCATTGGCTCATCGGCACGTATAAACATCCTCCACTCCCGGCGTGGGTCATCGAAATTTTTGTAACGCTAACACGCGATGTGATTTTCGGTCCCTATCTCGCCGCGCAGCTCGCCGTCGCCCTTACCTATTTCTTTCTCTATCGCTTGGGGCGCTTGATGATGGACCCGATGCGCGCAGCAGCGGGAACGGCGCTTATCGCGGCAAGTTATTATTTCACCGTGCCCACGATTGAATTCAATCACAATGTCATTCAGTTACCGCTTTGGGCTGGTACGATATTTGTTTACGCAAGAATTCGCCGTGAACCGTCATTGTTCATGAATTGGATTCTTCTTGGACTTATTTGTGGCATTGGGCTCTACGCGAAATATTCTTTTGTACTCTTGATTGGCGTCCTTTTAATCGCGAGTCT
Source organism: Alphaproteobacteria bacterium (assembly GCA_037131735.1). Classification (GTDB taxonomy): domain Bacteria; phylum Pseudomonadota; class Alphaproteobacteria; order Rhizobiales; family Beijerinckiaceae; genus CAIUPE01. Next base: position 36,684 of record JBAXQM010000002.1, on the reverse strand, counting down.
TATTGAATCATCAATGCGATCTGTATGGGCTTCACGCGGCCCCTATAGTGCGATGATGATCACGCTGATGTTATTTTCTCCGCATTTGATTTGGCTCGTTACACATGATTTCGAGCCCTTCTTTTATCTTGCTGATCGTGCGGATTCGCCAACAGCGTCGGCACCCCTGTGGTTTTTGGGCGCTCAACTCGCTGATCATCTTCCCATTATCGTGCCGCTACTCTTCGTTGGCTTTTCGTCGCTTAAAGGCGCACAAGCGTCATCAGCAGATAAACAAGATCGACTGTTTATTTGGCTTGTGACATTCGCGCCTGTATTTTTGACTCTTCTTTTCGCCGTCATAACAAATAGCCGTATCAAAGATATGTGGGGGATGGCGATGTTTACGCCGCTTGGTCTCCTGATTGTCATGGAACTGGGCCGTGAATGGTCGATAGATATGGTACGACGGGCCGCACTTACATCATGTAGCCTCATTGTGCTTGTGGGCATCGGCTTCGCCCTCCATTCACATCTCATCTTTGGTGGTGCGACGCCCCGCACCAATTGGCCGATGCGAGCGATTGCATCAGAAGCGCAATCCGCTTGGAAGACTTCAACATCGGCGCCGCTCGCGATTATCGGCGGCACACCTTGGATTGCCGGATTGGCAGTTGTTGAAACGCCGTTACGAAATAGCATGATCATCGGCGACACATTGGATCACTCGCCATGGATTGCGATTGACGATGTGCGGGCCAAAGGTGTGTTATTTTTATTTTCTGGCGATCGTCAGACGGCACCGACGCTCTGCACAGGCGCTGTGACGAGAAGCACCCTCGCGGTCCAAGGCCCTGACAAACAACCCATCACCGCATTTGTGTGTCTGCCGTCGTCGTGATCAAAGGACGTTAACACGCGGTATGATCGGCTTACCTGTATCAAGCCCCAATATCGTTTCGAGTTGACGCGCAGCGGCCAAAAGCTTCGCCTCGCCATTAGCGGGGCCAATCATTTGCAATCCGACAGGAAGACCTGATTTTGTAAAGCCGCACGGCAAAGACAATGCGGGACATCCGGCGAGTGTCGCCACCGCAACAATCAAGAGCCAATCGACATAGGTTTCAAAAGCAACACCGTCGCATGACATCACCGCGCGCTCTTCAACCGGGAACGGCGGTACGATCGTAGCGGGGCATAAGAGCACATCGTAAGTTTCAAAAAATGTGGCGACGCGCTGCATCAACGCAGTGCGCGCGAGTTCGGCATTTGCCACGTCGACCATCGAAAGGGCCAGGCCTTTCTCGGTATTCCAAATCACTTCAGGCTTTAACGCGTCGCGATGATCGCGCATCAGGTCACGCATACCGATGGCATAGCTTTGGGCGCGTAGCGTTTGGAAGATTGCATACGCATCGGAAACATCAGGATGAGCATCCTCGACATGTATACCAGCTTTTTGAAAGTGCTCGGCAGCATGACGCGTGATTGCCCGCACCTCACGATCAACAGGTGTAATGCCGAGATCTTCAGAAAACGCAACGCGCACAGGCTTTTTGCCGCGATGTGTTGCATCGAGAAATGATGTTGCAGGTCGTGGCTTCGATAGTGGGTCACGCGGATCATCGCCGCTCATCACATCGAGGAAGAAAGCGAGATCTTCAACAGTGCGCGCCATGGGCCCTTCAACGGAAAGACTTGAATCAAACCGCCCGCCGCGTGTGAAGGCGACGCGCCCCGGTGTTGGACGCAACCCGACAATGTTGTTAAAGCTCGCGGGATTGCGGAGGCTCCCGCCGAGATCAGACCCTTGGGCAAGCCAGGCCATACCGGTGGCAAGCGCGACTGCTGAACCACCTGAAGATCCTGCCGCTGAAAGCGCCGTGTTGTAGGGATTGCGCGTCGCGCCAAACACCGGATTGAATGTATTCGCACCCGCGCCGAATTCTGGCGTGTTTGATTTTGCGTAAATAACACCCCCTTCAGCCTCTATATGCTCAACCATCAAATCCGATGTTTCAGGAATAAGATTTGCGAAGATTGGTGAACCTTGCGTGGAGCGTACACCCGCAACATTGGTGAGATCCTTGATCGCGACCGGAATACCGCCTAACACGCCACGTTCAGAAAAGGGCTTGGCCATCAAACGCCGCGCATGATCACGCGCCCGATCAAAGCACAATGTCGGCAAAGCATTCACATGGGGATCAACAAGCGCGATGCGCGACTCAAGTGCATCAAGACAATCAAGCGGTGTGATCTCGCCTTGTTTTAAAAGGCCATGAAGCGTAACCGCCGTGTGATTAATCAAGTCCGCTTTGGTCATATCAATTCCCTACAAGTGACACATTCATAAGGCCCAAACCTCTCACGTCTCCCTCATGCCTTGCAAGCCACGCAAGGCAGACGCGGCAATTGAACGCTTGGCGAAGCGGGTATGCTTCTACTAAAGATCAACTTCATTCAAATCCCTTACAGAAATGATCCGACGTGACCAAGATTCTGCTCGTCCGGCATGGCCAATCGACTTTTAACGCTCATTATGAGGCCACAGGCCAAGATCCCGGCCATTTTGACGCGCGTTTGACTGAACTGGGCCATCGCCAGGCCAAGGACGCCGGAAAGAGGCTTGAGGGTGAACAGGTCGATCTCGTCATCACCTCCCCGTTGAGCCGCGCCATTCAAACCGGGCTGAACATCTTCGGCCATCGGGATGTTCCGTTTCACATCACGTGCCGCCATCGCGAGCGGGTCGAAAGCTCCGGCGATGTGGGGCGGTCACCCCGCGAATTGAAGCAGGATTTTCCCCATCTCGACTTTGATCATCTTGATGATCCCTGGTGGCATCATGATCCGGAGGCGCGCGGTCTTTTTGCTATTGAACCCTATGAGCTCTTTCAAAAACGCGTGGCGCATTTTCATGAGTGGTTGAAGACGCATGCCGGGCAGAGCATTGCCGTGGTTGGACACGCCACATTCTTTCATGCGTTAACCGGACAATGGTTGCAAAATTGCGAAGTGCTGCCCTGGAGCCCCACGGCTTAAGTTACGAGAGTTCGCTTTTTTGATTGCGTTCCACCCTTCTGCTGATTGAGAGTTTCATGTCGCACGCGCCTTTGCCCTCAAAGACCATCTGGACGATTTTGACTGGCACGATGATCGCCATGTTTTTGGGTGCGCTTGATCAAACAATCATTGCGGCGGCGTTGCCGACGATCGGCCGTGAGTTGGGTGACTTCAACTCGATTTCATGGGTTGCGAGTATCTATCTCCTCGCGACGACCGCCGTAACACCGCTCTATGGCAAGATCAGCGATATTCATGGTCGCCGCGTAACAATGCTGGCAGCGATTGCTATCTTTACTGTCGGCTCTATCGCTTGTGCGTTGGCGCCCACGATGTTGGCGCTCATTATTGCGCGGGGTGTTCAGGGCTTGGGCGGTGGTGGATTGATTTCACTTTCCCAAACCATCATTGCCGATATCGTTGCGCCGAAAGAGCGCGGCAAATATCAGATCTTTTTTGCAAGCGTTTATCTGCTTGCCAGTTTGATGGGTCCGATGCTCGGCGGGTTTTTAACCGAGCATCTGCATTGGTCTTTCATTTTCTGGATCAATCTACCAATTGGCCTTGTTGCTTGGGTGATGACGACGAATACATTGAAGCTCTTGCCCATCCATCATCGTCCGCATCGGCTTGATATCCCGGGTGCAGTTTTGATCGTATTAGCCACGATTACGCTGATGCTTGCTTTGGATGAAGGTGGCGTGCGCTTGCCTTGGTCATCACCGATCATCATCAGCACCTTGGTCGGATCATTTATACTTTGGATTTTGTTTATCCTTCGTATTCGAGCAGCAGCTGAACCACTCATCCCGACTGAAGTTCTAATCAATCCGGTTGTCGCAAGCGCCACAACGGCGGCGCTCTTCAGCATGGGCACCTATGTAGCGACGACAATTTTTATGCCGGTGTATTTTGAATCAGCGCGCGGCATGAACGCTTCCGATTCCGGGCTCGCACTCATACCCTTCATGGTCGGTACCGTGGTGGGCGCAACGCTTGCAGGGCAAACCATGGGGCGCATCACACATTACAAGCGCTTACCGCTTGCAGGCACCTTGATTGCCGCGGTCGCAGCACTTGCCATCGCCTTTTATCAAAACCGCATGTCGATTGTGGAGCTTGAAGCGCTCTTCACTGTGATTGCAATTGGCCTTGGTACCGTATTACCAACAACAACGGTTGCAATTCAAAATGCCGTTCAGCCGCATCAATTAGGCACAGCGACAGGCGTGATGAATTTCTTCCGCCAATTGGGCAGCGCGCTCTTAGTCGCGGTGTTTGGTGCAATTTTGTTGAATGCAGGGCAGAGCGCGCCGAGCACCGCGGCTGAAGCGGGCGATCGGTTTTTTGTGATGTTTCTTGCCACTGCTATTGGCTTCGGCATTTCATTTGTGGCGTTGCTCTTTATGGAAGAAAAGCCCTTGCGCTCTTCCGCCAAACAGGCGGCCGAAGCGGTTATCGTCGATTAAGGGCTTAGCCGTTTCTCATAATCGATAAGCCAATCTCGGCGAAGCGCTGCGCGAGCGGCGCGATCTCTGCCGCATTCTTTCCCGCGGCATTGCCAAGACGCGCGCGCTCGGCAATCCCTACAAAAATCACAGCAAAGCGAAACAGCGCAAAAGCAATATGGAACGGCATGAGGGGCGATTTGTCTTTGGCGTGATTCATATAGGCGCTAACAAATGCTTCCTTTGTTGGAATGCCAAGATTTTCAAAATCAAGTCCGGCAATGCCGCCATAGTCTTTCGGTGTCATGTGCCACGCCATTGCTGCAAAGCCGAGATCGGCCAAAGGGTGACCCAAGGTTGATAATTCCCAATCAAGAACTCCAATCACGCGCGGTTCGGTTGGATGAACCATCAAATTGCCCATGCGATAATCGCCATGAACAATCGAAACGATCCCGTCATCAGAGGGCAATGCGCGCGCAAGCGCTTCGATCAGTTGATCAAGCGCCGGAATCGAAGTGACGCTCGACTCTTGCCATTGCTTTGACCAGCGGGCGAGTTGGCGATCGAAGTAATTTCCTGGCCTTCCAAAGTCGGAAAGCCCGATCTCATTCGGATCAAGTGCATGAAGCTTTGCAAGCGTTTCAGCCATAGAGCGATAAAGTGCCGAACGCTCGTCACGCGTTATTTCTGGCAACGCCGCATCGTGGAACACGCGGCCCTCGATCCGCTCCATCACATAAAAGGGCGTGCCGAGGATTTCAGGATCAGCGCAGTACAGAAGGGGCGCAGGTACAGGAACATCGGTTCTGGAAAGCGCTTGCAAAACGCGATATTCGCGATCCACCGCGTGCGCGCCTTTCAAGATCGGTCCATGCGGTTGCTTGCGTAGAACGAGGCGTTGTGTGCCAACAGTGATGAAAAATGTCGGATTGGATTGCCCGCCACCGATAGGTTCAATCGTGTCAAGCGCCGCGCCAAACTGCTGGCGCATATAGGCTTCAAGCGCGGCGTGCGGAAGGGCTTCCGACATGGTTTAGGCGTGCCCGACAGGCCAAGACCAGAAGGCGTCGCCTTCTTCATTGAGAAAGCGATTGAGCACCATTTTATGAACTTCGTCTGCACCATCAACAAGACGTGCTTGCCGTGCGTAACGGTAAATCCATTCAAGCACCGTATCGGTTGAATAGCCGCGCGCACCATTGATCTGGATCGCTACATCGGCGGCATCATGCAGCACTTTGGCAACATGCATTTTCGCCATAGAGATTTCCTTGCGCGCGAAAGAACCTTGATCCAAGGCCCATGCCGCCTTCATCACAAGCAGACGACCAATCTCGATGCGCATCGCGATATCGCCGAGCATTAATTGCACGCTTTCACGATCGGCGAGTTTAATACCAAATCCTTCGCGCGTGGCAGCATAATCGCGCGCGATCTCGACGGCACGTTTTGAAAGGCCAAGCCAGCGCATGCAATGCGTAAGTCGTGCAGGGCCCAAACGCGTTTGCGTGACTTTCAGCCCGCGACCAACACCACCCAAAATCTGGTCTTCACCGACAATGAGATCATCGAACTTCAACTCGCAATGGCCGCCATGTTCTTCCGGCCCCATGATGCCGATGCGGCGCACAATCTTCCAACCCGGTTGATCTTTATGAAAGAGAAATGCGGTCAGGCCGTTACGCGGATCATCCGATGTGCGCGCAACCAAAATGAAATGCGCGGCGTCTTCAGCACCGGTGATAAACCATTTGTGCCCGGTGATGACGTAATCCGAGCCGCGCTTCTCGGCGCGCGTTTGAATCATGCCGGGATCGGACCCACCGCCCGGATGAGGCTCCGTCATCGCAAAAGCGGAACGCACTGCGCCATCGACAATCGGCTTCAACCAGCGGGATTTTTGCGCCTCTGTGCCGAGTGCTTCAAGCACCATCATATTGCCGTCATCGGGTGCCGCTGAGTTGAATACAACCGGCCCGAAAAGCGACCGATTCATCGCCTCGTAACACACCGCCATTCCGGTTTTAGTGAGGCCTTTGCCGCCACTCTCGGGCTTCAATTGTAAACACCAGAGACCTTCGGCGCGCGCTTTTGATCTCATGCGTTCAAGTAAAGGTAATGCAATGTTACCGTGCCCGTCATAGGACGCGGGATCGCTTTCGAGCGGCAAGAGATATGTATCGACAAAAGCGGCAATGCGTTGGCGATAGGCTTCAATATCTGACGCGATTGTAAAATCCATAAAAGCCATCCTGCCCTCTTGAGAAGGGCAGGATAGCATGATTTTCAGCGTGACTAGAAGACCCCGCAGTCATGCACGAAAGCGAGAGTCTTATGATCTTAAGCGCGCAGGCGTTCGTTTTTCGGATCCCATGCGCAATCGGCCAACACCCGCATTTTGCATGTGTTGCCCATCATGAGCGTTTCGAACTCCGTGCCGGGTGCCGCGAATTTCGGATCGACATAGGCAAAGGCCAGCGATTTACCAACCGCATGGCCATAAGCGCCACCAGTTGTGATCCCCACCAACGCGCCGTCTTTATAGACAGGCTCATTGCCATAAGAATCATTATCGAGCGCTTCGACTTCACAATAGACAAGCTGAATGCGCGCGCCTTGCTGTTGCGATTTCAACGTGCCGGGCTTGCCGATAAAGTCCTTGTTGAAATCGACAAAGCGATCCATCGCGCCTTCGATCATCGTGACTTCATTGGTGAGTTCAGAGCCCCACCCGCGATAGGCTTTTTCCATGCGCAGTGAATTCATCGCATAAGTCCCGAAGAGGCCGATGCCATGGGCTTTACCAGCGACCATCAAAGCCTGATAGACTTTAGGCATCTCCTTCATCGGGCAGTGCAATTCCCAGCCCAATTCACCGACATAATTGACGCGCACAAGACGCACACCCTTAACACCCGCAACCGTTGCTTCTTTACCGGTAAGCCAGCGGAAGCTCGCATTCGTTAAATCAATGTCGGTTGCCTGCGCGAGCACATCACGCGCTTTGGGGCCAGCCAGAACGAGCACACCGTAGTCATCGGTAATATCGGTGATCGTAACCTGTTCACCCTTCTCGACACGCCAATTCAATTGATCAAAATCATGTAATTGAGCAACCGCTGCCGAGAGCACGTAAAAATGATCGGATGCTAGGCGCGTGACCGTGATTTCAGATTCAATAAAACCATTCGCATTCAAGAGATGGCCGAGAATTACACCACCATCCTTCGTTGGAATTTTGTTGGCGCAAATGCGTGAGAGGAATGCATAGGCATCCGCGCCCTTCACGTCATATTTGGAGAATGTGGAGAGATCCATCAAACCAACATGATTGCGCACCGTATCGCATTCCGCCTTCACTGCATCCCACCAATTCGAACGCTTGAAGGAGAAGACTTCACCCTTACCGCTCTTGTCATACCAGCGCGGACGTTCCCATCCAAAAATCTGGCTAAATTGCGCGCCTTCATTTTTGAGCGTGTCATAGAGAGAAGATTTGCGAAGCCCGCGTCCCACCGTGTGTTGTTCACCGGGCTTATAGCAATAGTACATGTGATGATAATCGGCGATAGAGACTTCTTCCGTATAGTCTTTGTCTGCCCAATTGCCGAAACGGCGCGGATCAAATTCGCGCATATTGATTTCGGCCTGACCATGCACCATCCACTGCGCGAGATATTTGCCCGCACCGCCCCCTTGGCAAATGCCAATCGACGCACCGCAATGCATCCAGTAGTTCTTTGGTCCCGGAGCGGGGCCTGAAAGATAAACACCATCAGGCGTATGCGTGATCGCACCCGAGATGACGCTCTTCACACCCGCTTCACCAAAGAGCGGGAAACGTTCGATGCAACGCTCGAGATAAGGCATCAGGCGTTCGAGTTCGGGGGCAACGAGTTCACTCTCGAAATCCCATGCGGGCGGCTGTCCATCCCAACAGACATGCGCAGTACCGGTTTCGTAAGGCCCGATCAACACACCATTGGTTTCTTCACGCAGATAAGCATGCGACCACGGATCACGCACAACAGGCAATTCAGGCTTGTGATCAATCAAAGCCTGCAGCGGCTCGGTGATGAGATAATGATGCAGCATGTTGGAAATCGGGACATTGTGTCCGGTCCAAGAACCCACCACATCGCAATAAGAGCCTGCGGAATTCACAACATGTTCGCAGATGATGTCGCCCTTGTCGGTAACGACTTTCCATTCGCCCGAGGGAAGAAGCTGAATATCGGTCACCATGGTACGGCGATAAATTTCGGCACCCAATTTACGCGCGCCGGCCGCCATCGCATTGGTGATATCGGCAGGTGCAACATGGCCGTCTGTTACTGTGAGAAAAGCTGCCTTAACACCATCGAGATTCAAGAACGGATGAACTTTGCGGATTTCTTCCGGCCCAATGATATGGGCCTCATAGCCCGCAAGTTTTGAAACACCATAAACCTGATTGAGCCAATGCACTTCTTCATCAGTGCAGGCGAGGCGAAGACCGCCGCAGCCATGCCAGCTCACAGCATGACCCGTGAGTTCTTCGAGCTTCGGGTAAAGCTCGGTGCCATACATATGGACCTTGGTCATGTTCAGCGAGGAGTTGAAATGTGGACATTGGCCCGCCGCATGCCAGGTTGAGCCCGAGGTCAACTCGCCCTTCTCGACGAGGACAACATCGCTCCAGCCTTCAAGCGCGAGATGATAGAGAAGACCGACCCCCATCACGCCGCCACCGACAACCACTACCCGTGCATGAGATTTCATCAACCCTCTCCCCATCAACCCGTTTCCTTGATTTGACGGAAAGCTTAGCGGAGACGCAAGAGCCCAATCACGCGGGACCGACAAAGATCGTCCTTGTTTCGTCCGAAAAATGACCGCGGGAGAGGGCTCACTGTAAGATTTTCCGGCTCCGCACTCATAAAACACCCGGCCAGCCCTAAAGCCCAAAAATCGAGCTCCCTCGGCAAAAAGAGGAAACATGAAGAAGAGTCATGGATTAACGCATGCCCTCTGAATATGAGGCAATTTGCGACATCTTGACTGTTAGCTGCCAGCGAAGGTCTCAAAACAATCAAATATCTCGACAAAAACGCGCGCATCAGTGACTCTTGCCTTTAAAACTAGACAGGGTGCGAGGATAGAAAATGCCAGTGACGAAACGGACGCGAATTGGTTTGATTGGGTGTGGCTTCTACGCCCAAAACCATCTTCATGCGTGGTCGGATCTCGAAGCCGAGGGCGCCGATCTCGTCGCTGTATGCGATCTTGATGCGGGAAAGGCCGAAGCGGCGGCCAAACAATTTGGTGCCAAAGCCTATAGCGACGCGCGCGCAATGTTCGCCACAGAACAAATCGATCTTGTCGATATCACAACGCAGATGAGCAGCCACAAAGCGCTTGCCGCACTCGCGGCAGAACATAAAGTCGGCGCGATCGTTCAAAAGCCCTTCGCGCCCACATGGGCCGAATGCATCGACATTGTCGAAACCGCGAAGCGCTGTGGCACATGGCTCGCTGTGCATGAAAATTTCCGCTTTGCTACCGGTATGCGTCGCGTTCGCGCGGTCATCGACTCAGGCGCTATCGGTCAACCCAATTGGGCGCGACTCGGATTTCGCACGGGCTATGATGTGTTCAAAGGCCAGCCCTACCTCGCCGAGGAAAAGCGCCTAGTTATTCTTGATGTCGGCATACATGTGCTCGATCTCGCGCGCTATTTCTTAGGTGAAGTCAAACACCTCACCTGCGAGACACAAAGGCGGCTTCCGCATGTTAAAGGTGAAGATACTGCCACAGTTATGATGAAGCATGAAACGGGCGCCGTATCGATTGTTGAATCAACTTATGCCGCCCGCAAAATTCCTGATGCGTTTCCTGAAACACTTTTAGAAATAGAAGGCACTGAAGGATCGATCGTGGTGGGGCGTGGCGATAAAATGCAGGTCACAACACAGGGTATCTTCTTTGAAGAAAATATTGGTAGCCCTCTACTGTCATGGACAAGCCGCCCCTGGCATAATTCACAAGAAGCCGTGCTTCATACCAACCGCCATATGTTAAACCGCTTTCGTGCGGGCGACGCGGCAGACACATCAGGTGAAGATAATCTCAAAACCTATGCGCTGGTTGAGGCAGCCTATGAAGCAGCGGCCAGTGGCCAATCCGTCAAGCCGCCACAATGGATCGCGAAATGCTAAAGGGCCTTTTCGTTTTATTTGCCAAAGCCAATGGCCTCACGATTAACGACAAGCGCGGGATTAAGCTTTCCGGCAAAGCAATCCAATGCGTTCTGAATCGACGTGACAGCCATGCGCATGGCGGACTCATCGGTTAGCGATGCCGTATGCGGTGTAAAAATTACATCATCGCGATGAAGCAGCGCGCTTGATGCGGCAGGCGGTTCGTCAGAAAAAACATCCAAGCCCGCTCCCCGAAGTTTTTTATTTTCGAGCGCGTCAACAAGCGCCTCCTCGTCAATCAATCCGCCACGCGCTGTATTCACTAAAAGCGCGGTTGGTTTCATTGCCGCCAATTCCGCTTTGCCGATAAGCGGATGATCGCCTGTTTTGGGCGCATGAAGGCTGACAAGATCCGCACGCCTTAATCCATCCTGTAATGAGGTAACCGGCTCAACGCCAATCTGTTTGATCATCTCTGAAGAGAGCCCGGGATCATAAGCGAGAATGGTCATGCCGAAGCCGCGCGCCATGCCGAGAAGATGACGGCCGATCCGGCCAAGGCCAACAATCAGCAATGTCTTTTCAAAAAGCTCGAGCGAGTCGAATTGATTGCGCAAATTCCATTGACGCTTCCGGACGGCCTGATCATAGACGCGGATTTTCTTTGAAAGGGAGAGCAGCATCATCATCGCATGTTCAGCAACCGCGCGAGAATTCACGTCGCCAACTATGGCCAATGGAATTTTTCGTTTGTTCAGCGCGTCAACATCAACGGCGTCATACCCAACACCGTGGCGCGAGACGATTTTCAAGTGGGGTGCGCTTGCAATTGTCTCAGCGCGTACGGGCTGGGTGCGCACAACGAGCCCGTCGGCTTTCGGCATCAAAGGCGCGTAAGAGTTATAAATAAGGTCCGGCACATAGTCATATGTGACGTCTGTTTGGGTCTCTAAAAGCCGAAGTCCCGCTTCATGAATGTTGCCGGCGACCAGAAGATGCGGTTTCATCATGTTCACTTTCTAATGACTTAAAACCGCGCGACTTGCCGCCGTCATAAAGCGTTAGCTTACCAGTAAAGCGCGGGTGTCTTCACCGGTGCATCCCAGAGACGAAGCGATTCATCATTCAAAGCGGTAAGAGTGATGGAGCAGCCTGCCATTTCGAGCGACGTCACATAATTACCAACGAGACTACGCGCGACCTGAATACCGCGGCCACCTAAAATCTTCCGCACGGAATTGGCCATCAAATAAAGTTCCATCCCGGGCGTGCCGCCGAAGCCGTTCACAAGCAAGAGAACCGGCGCGCCGGATTTCAACGACATGTCACCCAAAATCGCATCAGTCATTTCAGCGGCGATTTCATCAGCGCTTGCCAGCTTAACACGACGGCGACCGGGCTCACCATGAATGCCAACGCCCATTTCCATTTCATCATCGCCCAATGTGAATGTTGGCTTACCCGCCGCAGGCACTGTGCAGGACGTCAGTGCAACACCCATTGAACGCGTACGGGAGTTTACATCTTTACCGAGCGCATGAAGCGCTTCGAGATCACGACCTTCTTCGGCCGCCGCACCAATGATTTTTTCAACAATCATTGTACCGGCTACCCCGCGACGACCCGTTGAATAAGTCGACTTCTCAACCGCGACATCATCGTCGGTGATGACAGAGAGAACTTTCCCCGATGTCATTTCAGCGGCCATTTCGAAATTCATTACATCGCCTTCGTAATTGAGAACGATGTAGAGAACACCGGCGCCTGTGTTTACATTTTCAGCAGCGGCCAACATCTGATCCGGCGTTGGTGATGTGAAGACTTGACCGGGGCACGACGCATCCAACATGCCGTGACCAACAAAGCCCGACTGCAGAGGCTCATGTCCCGAACCGCCACCCGATACGAGGGCCACCTTGCCCTGCTTCAAAGTTTTCCGACGAACAAACTTATAATCCTCGCCCAAAGACAAGATATCACTATGGGTAGCAACGAAGCCATCAAGAGCTTCGGTCAAAATTGTATCGGTGCCGTTAATAAGTTTCTTCATGATGTCTCTTCCTCTTTCTCACCGTTTCGAATCCGGATCATCAATAATCCGGATCAAATTGCGGGCCATGGTTTCAAAAAGTGTTTCAAGCATTTGATTGCGATCAGCATCACCGAAATCGGGGACATCAATGCTGATCTGTCTCGTCGGCGCGCGTGAACTGACAAGGCGCAAACGTCCTGGATGCGCGCGCTGATAAAGATCGAGAAATTTCCGTTTTTCAGCATCAGAAAAATGGCAAATATCGAACAACACATCGAGATGAGTTGCAGGGATCGGCATCGGATAGGCGGGATTGGCAATTTGTGAGATGAAAGATCGGTTCTTGCCGAGAGCGGTCGCAAGGCGTTGCCGCGTTCCTGAAGGACGTAGATCGAGCACCTGCTTGAATAATTTTTTATAATCGGCGAGCGCCGTTGGATCACCGCGCAAGGACGCCGATTCGGACATCACGCGCGCCCCGCTTTTTCAAAGCTGAAATTGGCAATGGCCAGTTTCGCCCGTCCAACGAGAGACGGCGCGGCTGAAACACTTCGTACTCCTGCTCTCAGAAGAAAAGGAATGAGATCTGAATCTCCCCCCGCATCACCGCAGAGGCTCACATCACGTCCTGATGACCGACCGTGAGACGCCACAAGTTCGATGAGCTTTAATACGGCGGGATGGCGAAGATCAGCAAGTGAAGCGACCGCGCCGATATCGCGTCCGGCAGCCGTTGTATATTGAACAAGATCATTCGAACCAATCGAGAAAAAATCGGCATTGAATGTCGACACCGCGAGCGCCGCCGCTGGCACTTCCACCATCATACCAAGAAGTGGCATTTTGGCCGAGATGTACTTTGCCTTCAGCGCTTCATATTCTTCAACAAAAAGCGCACGCACAGTATCAAGCTCGAAAGGTGCCGTAATCATCGGCACCATCACTTTCAATGTGCCATGCGCCGCCGCACGCAAAAGCGCGCGGATTTGCACGCGAAACACATCAAGCCGTTGCAAGGATAATCGCACACCGCGCACACCAAGAAACGGATTGCTCTCGCCATCGAGAGTCAATCCTGCAATCGGCTTATCGCCGCCGGCATCAAGGGTACGAATCGTAACAGGCCGCGCCTCGGCCCATTCGAGCATGCGCCGATAGGCTCTATATTGCGTCTCTTCGTCAGGAAGATGCGGTCCTTCGCCGAAGAGAAATTCTGTGCGAACCAAACCAATGCCGTCGCATATTTTTGGATCAAGCCGCGCGAGATCATCGACGCCGGCAATATTGATCATGACCGCGATAGATGTGCCATCTTTCGTGACCGCAGGCTGGGTTTCAACAGCGGCGGCCTTAACGGCCAGTTCTTGATCCGCAGATTGGCGTGCAAGAAATGACGCGCGCGTATCTTCGCGCGGCGAAACAACCGCCTGCCCTAATGCGCCATCAACAATAATGACTGACGATGCGCATTCTGGAATTTCACCCAAGCCGACAATCATCGGTACGCGACGGGCACGCGCCAACATCGCGACATGGCTCGTGGGACTTCCTTCTGACAAAAGAATGGCGCCGCCTTTTGACCAATCAACGGAAAGAAAACGAGATGGTGCGAGATCACGCGCGGCGATGATTGCACCGGGGGGTACCGAAAAAGCCGCATGCGATCCCGATAAATGATCAAGAACCGTATCACGGATATCTTCGAGATCAGCAGAGCGGGCGCGGAAATATTCGTCATCCGCTGCGCGATAGGTTTCGATCTCGGCATCAAGCGCCTTGCGCCATGCGTGATCAGCAGAGTTGCCTTGCGTGATCGACTCGAACGCAGCCTCGGCCAAAGCGTCATCTTCAAGCATTGCAACTTGAAAGCCCAGCATCTCGGCCGCTTCACCTTCGGCCCGATCAGCTAAAGATGAGATTGATGCTAACGCGTCTTTGATCGCTTGCTTTAGATCATGCGCTTCACATTGTGAATCGCCTGTCGAAATGCGCGTTGATTTTTGTTCAACAAGGCGCACAACAGCGCCCTCGGCAAAGCCTGGCGATGCGGGTCGTCCGGCGAGCCGAAGCTCAGCCATGATCGTCCCCTTCGACTTCATCGAAGCGACGCTCTACCAAATCGAGAAGCGCAGTAATCGCGTCTTGCGCATCATCGCCAGACGCTTCGAAATAAAGCGTTGTGCCTTTGGGTGCTTTTACCCGCATGATTTTCACAGGGCTTTTCGCATCAACCCATGGGCCGGCCGCATCAGTTGAAACCGAGATCGTCGATGAAAATGACTTTGCCAATTGCGTGAGCTTCACCGAAGGACGCGCGTGAAGACCAACGGCATTCGTCAGCAGCGCCGAGCCTGTTACAGGGGCTTGTGAAGACATTTGAGGTGCATTCATTGGGGTGAAAGCTCCTCGGCGGTTTGTTTGACAATATCGAGAGGTGAACCGCCTGATGCTTCGGTTGCGGCGATGACAGCGCCTTCAACAATCGGCGCGTTGCAAATGGCAATGCGGCTTTGCCGTGATTCATCGATCATCTCGATCGCCATTTCCGTATTGGTTTCAGCACCACCGAGATCAACAAGAACGGCGACACCCGCTTCTGACCAGGCGCGATCAATCGCTTCCATGATCTGGCCGACATCCGTACCCAGACCGCCATCGCTGTTGCCGCCTGTGAACGCGAGAGGTACGGCATCACCTACCATCTGGCGCACCATATCGGCCGCACCTTCAGCGACTTTTTCTGAATGGGAGACGATGACTATTCCAACATTCGCCATGTCAGTTCTAACTCCTCATGCACCGAAGTGCTTGGCGATGGTTGCAATCAAGAGTGACGAAGACCGCGCCCCTGGATCCATGTGGCCAATAGATCGATCTCCGAGAAATGAGGCGCGTCCACGAATGGCCTTCATCGAAACAGTTGCTTCAGCAGCAAGCCGTGCGGTTTCAGAAAGATGCGATGCTAGATCTGAACGATTATCCCACGCCGCAAGAACCGGCGCGAAGACATCGAGCATCGTCTTTTGGCCGACTTCCGATTTCCCGCGTGCTTTCACCGCTTCAAATGCGGCAGCAAACGCCGTCTTCACATTTTCTGATGTCGGTTGATCAGATATTTCTTTAGCGAGTGTCAAAAACAACGTGCCGTAAAGCGGACCCGATGCGCCGCCGACTTTCATAACGAGCTGCGTACCGATTGTTTTTAACATATCAGGCAAAGGGCGCGCCGCGAGCGCGTCGGCGTCCGCCAGAATGGATTCAAAGCCGCGCTTCATATTGACGCCGTGATCGCCGTCACCAATCGCCTGATCAAGTGAGGTCAACTCATCCGCATGCGCGATGATCATTTTGGCACAGTCTTCGATGAGAGCTTTTTTCAATGCGCTGTCCATGACCAATTCCTCACCCACGAACTCTCTGGCCATCGACATCGAAAAAGAGCGGCGCCAAAGGGGTCAAATGAACTTTATCGCCTTTCTCAAGACCTGAATCAGGAGGGCTCAGCACCACAACATCTTGTCCACCCATGTCGATATGGAGATGATTTTGATCACCAAGATGCTCAACCCATGTCACGAGGCCATTGCCATCCGCACCATTGGATTTTTCAATCGAAAGATGTTCGGTACGAAGGCCCATAACGCTAGCGCCGCGTGGAGCAGCCATCGACGGAAAGCGATTGAGCGGCACAAAATTGATCGCCGGCATGCCCAACCGCGAAGCAACATACATATTCACAGGATCGGTATAGATGTCGCGCGGCGTACCCATTTGAACGAGGCGTCCGCGATCCATAACACCAATTCGAGTCGCGAGCGTCATCGCTTCAATTTGATCATGTGTCACATAAAGAATTGTAGCACCGAGATCACGTTGAATGCGCTTCAACTCAATACGCAAATCACCACGCAATTTCGCATCAAGCGACGACAAGGGTTCGTCCATCAAATAGATCGACGGGGAGCGCACAAGCGCGCGTGCGATAGCGACTCGTTGCATCTGGCCGCCCGATAGTCGTGTCGATTGATTTTGAAGTTTGTCATCAATGCGCACGAGCTTCGCGATCTCGCGCACTTTGCTGTCAATCTCAGCTTCCGAAAGGCCGCGAATAGGCGAGCGCAAAGGAAAAGCGAGATTTTCATAAACCGTCAGATGCGGATAAAGCGAATATTGTTGGAAGACAAAAGCGACATCGCGCTCGGCCGGGGCAGCCTTAGTCGCATCGAGCCCGTGAATGGTAATCGCACCTTGATCAGGCTGCTCAAGCCCTGCGACGAGGCGCAATAAAGTTGTCTTGCCTGCGCCTGTAGGCCCCAGCAACACAATGAATTCACCATCACCAATTGAAATGGAGACGTCATCAACGGCGCGCGTTGCGCCAAAAGATTTGGATAGTCCTGAAAGAACAACCTCAGCCATGGATTGCTCCTTCATGAAGCGCGCTACGGAGCGCACGGCCTGAGGCCTTATCGAATACCGAGAGCTTTTCTGAATTGAAGCTCAACCCCACATGATCGCCAATGGCGGCTTTACGATTTGCGTCCACACGCGCGCGCACCATGCCGTGTTTAGTGGTAATCGTGATCACCTGTGTTGTACCGAGATATTCGACACCAAACACTTCGCCGCGGATTGCCGAGGACTCATCAAGCTTTACATGTTCAGGGCGAACGCCGAGTACGAGATCGGACTCAATGATGGCTTCGCGGGCAGATGGAATTTTCACATTCACACCGTCGAACATTAAGCTATCCGAGCCCAGCGAAAGGCTGGCCCGCGTATCAAGAAAATTCATCGCAGGCGAACCGATAAAGTCGGCGACAAAGAGAGACGCCGGCCGCTCATAGATTTCACGGGGGCTCGCCAATTGCTCGATCACGCCCTGATTCATCACGGCAATCGTATCAGCCATCGACATGGCTTCGAGCTGATCATGCGTGACATAAACGGTTGTAGCCTTAAGGCGATTATGGAGCGCGCGTAATTCACCGCACATGACATGGCGGAATTCAGAATCAAGCGCGCCGAGGGGCTCATCCATCAAAAAAGCCAAAGGCTTTCTGACGATCGCGCGTCCCAGCGCTACGCGTTGACGATCGCCGCCCGACAAGGATGAAACCGGCTTATTGAGCAATTCTGTGATCCGCAAAATTTGCGCGGTCTCTTCGACACGACGCCGAATTTCATCCCGCGCGACACCATCGCATTTCAAGGGGAAGCCAATATTTTCGCGTACATTCATATGCGGATAAAGCGCGAAAAGCTGGAACACGAAGGCAATGTCCCGCTCAGACGCGCGGTTAAATGTGACATTGTTACCGCCAAGCATGATTTCACCCGCGGTGGGCAGTTCCAGTCCGGCGATCATGCGCAAGGTCGTTGTCTTGCCGCAGCCCGATGGACCAAGAAGGCAGAAAAAATCACCGTCCTTCACAGTGAAAGACGAATCTTTCACGGCGACGAAGTCACCGAAATTTTTCTGGAGATTGTTGACCTTAATTTCAGCCATCTCTCACTCCGGAAACTTTGTAACAACGATAAACATGACAACGCCAATCAAAGTGGTGATGAACGACATTGTATAAAGGATCATCGCGAAAGGTTGCAGCAGCATCAACACGCCTGCGGCGATAAAGAGAGTGGCTGCGGTCTCCCAAGGACCACGACGGAAGATGCGCGACAAGAAGCTACGTTCGGACTGATTGCTCATTTGCGCACCGCTCCGAATGTAATGCCCCGCAAAAGATGCTTCCTGAGAAGAACCGTGAAAATGAGAATAGGAATCAAGAACAGCGTCGTTCCTGCGCCAACGGCCGGCCAATCCATTCCGCCTTCACCGATAATCGTTGGAATGAAAGGCGGCGCCGGTTGCGCGTCGCCTGACGTCAACAGCACAGCGAACGCATATTCGTTCCAGGCAAAAATCATGCAGAAGATCGCGGTAGCGACGATGCCGGTTGTCGCTTGCGGCAACACGACCTTGCGGAACGCTTGCAGCCGCGTGTAGCCGTCGATCATCGCAGCTTCTTCATATTCGCGCGGAATTTCGTCGATGAAGCCTTTCAAGAGCCATACAGCAAGTGAGACGTTCACCGCCGTATAGAGAAGGATCATCCCGAGTTTCGTATCGCTCAAACCAAGCTCGCGATACATGAGATAGATTGGAATCGCGACCGCAATCGGCGGCATCATGCGGGTCGAGAGGATGAAGAAGAGAAGATCATCCTTCAACGGAACTTTGAATCGTGAGAATCCGTAAGCGGCGATCGTGCCGAGCAGAACAGAGAGCGCTGTCGAACCGAAGGCGATGATCAAAGAATTGGCAAAGCGCTTCAGGAAGTTTGACGGGCCGACAATCACCATATTGCGTTGACGCGTAACCTCTTCGCAGCGGTTCTGCGGCGGCGGAAGCGTTTCGAGATATTCTGGTGTTTGGCGCGTCTGGTTCGTGAAGAGATTGCAGTACCCTTCGATTGACGGCTGAAAAAAGATCTTTGGCGGATAGGAAATCGAATCCGGCGGCGATTTCATGCTGGTGATCACGATCCAGAAAAGCGGGATCATCGTGATCAACGCATAAAGGATCACCGCACCCAGCGCGATGCGTTTCGTGAGCGCGCTCGGCTCGACGACAGAATGGGCAGAGGAACTTGACGCGCTCATCGGCTTTTCACCTGGTTGAGTGCCTTCACATAAATGTTGGCAAGACCAAACACTGTTACGAAGAGAATGATGGCAAATGCGGATGAAAATCCGGTGCGCCATTTTTCAAAGGCTTCGCGTTTCAACGTGATCGACGCCACTTCAGTGGTCGAACCCGGTCCGCCCGAGGTCAAGAGATTGACCATGTCGAACATTTTGAAATTTTCAATGCCGCGGAAAAGCACAGCAAGCATGATGAAGGGCAACGCCATCGGGATCGTGATCGACCAGAATTGACGCCAATGCGATGCGCGATCCACTTCTGCGGCTTCGTAGATGTAATCGGGAATAGAGCGCAATCCGGCGAGGCAAATGAGCATCACATAGGGCGTCCACATCCATGTATCGACGATAATGATCGACCAAGGGGCAAGTTGGACAGATCCAATCATTTCAAAAGAAGACGGCTCCACGCCTGTGAAGAAAGCGATGATGTAATTGAAAAGACCAATTTGCGGTTGATAGAGAAAACGCCAGAAATTGCCGACAACGGCCGGCGACAACATCATCGGAATGAGAATGATGGTCGTCCAAAATCCGTGACCGCGGAATTTCCGATCAAGCAACCACGCGAGCGTAAAGCCGATGAGTGTTTGCAGAACGATTGTCCAGAACACAAAATGTGCCGTCGATTGCATTGCCGCCCAAATATCGGGGTCACTCAAAATCGACGTGTAATTATCGATACCGACATTTTTAACAGCGGCATTTGTGCGGTTCGCGCGGAAATTCGTAAATGAAAGTTGGATCGTCCAGATCAATGGAAAAATATTGATCGCGAGTAGCAACAGCATGGTCGGCGTAATGAAGATCCATGCGATGGCGCGATCAGAAAGTCCCCGCACCCGCTTAGCAATTGCTTGCGGCGTGGCTTGCGCGGCACGCTCTGCAAGTTTGTCAGGTGTTGTTTGACTCGTCATGAACCGATCCCGTGACTCATTCGATCCTTGATGCGGATCGTTGTTGAGGATGTGCCGGGACGATTTTCACCGTCCCGGCGAAGAGGCATTTCAGGAAAGCTTAGAGCTTGCCGTCGTCCTTGAAGACTTTCGTCCAGTCCTTGATCATGCCGTCGAGTGCTTCTTTGGCAGTGCCCTTGTCAGCAACGACATAGTCATGAATGCGCTTCTGCTCAGCGAGGAGAAGCTGCGCGTAGGACGGGTCAGCCCAGAAATCCATGACTTGACCCATGGCAACCAGGAAGTCGGCTGCGAATGGTGCGGTCTTGGCAAAGCCTGGGTCGTTCAACACAGCCTTGTGTGCCGAATAGCCACCCATTGACCACCACTTCTTCTGAACTTCAGGATTTGCGAACCACTTGATGTAAGCAAGTGCTTCAGCCTGGTTTGGTGAGTAAGCCACTACCGACAGACCTTGTCCGCCGAGCTGCGAACCCGAGCCAGCAGCACCCTTCGGATTCACGAAGAAGCCGATCTTGTCGCCGCCGACCTTCTCATCCTTGTAGAGGCCTGGGAAGAACGCGAACCAGTTCATCTGAAGCGCAACCTGACCTGACTTAAACGCGTCGAGGCCTTCACCCATATAGGCATCCGTATAGCCTGGAGGTGTGCAGCACTTGTAGAGTGCTTTGTAAGCTTCGAGGCCCTTCACAGCGCCCGCCGAGTTCACGAAACCTTCCATTGCATAAGGCTTCTTAGGATCTTGGTATTTGAAGCCGTTTGGATAGAGGAAGTTCGAGACACCCATCGTGATGCCTTCCGAACCACGCTCGGTGAAGATCGCAGCGCCATAGACCTTCTTGCCGTCAACTTCACGGCCTTGGAAGAATTTGGCGATGTCGACGAGTTCATCGAGAGTCTTCGGTGGCTCGAGATCGCGATTATATTGCTTCTTGAACGCATCGCGCAGCTCTGGCTTTGCGAACCAATCCTTACGATAGGTCCAACCGAGTGCATCGCCCATGGCAGGCAGCGCCCAGTAATTCGGTGTGCCCTTCGGCCATTCCGAATAACCGGTAACGGTTGCCGGCATGAAGTCATCCATCTTGATGCCTTCTTTGGCGAAGAAGTCGTTGAGCTTCACATAGTGGCCGTTTTCAGCCGAGCCGCCGATCCACTGTGAGTCACCGATGAGAAGGTCGCAAAGCTTACCCTTCGAATTCAATTCGTTGAGCATGCGGTCAGCGAAATTCGGCCACGGCACGAATTCGAACTTCATGTCGACGCCTGACTTCGCCGTATAGTCTTTCGACAATTCGACGAGCGCATTTGCAGGGTCCCAAGCGGCCCAGCAAAGCGTAATGGTCTTGGCATTGGCCGACACTGGCGTCATGGCCACCATGGCCGATGCCGCGAGCGCGGTTGCGCCTGCAATCAATTTCTTCATGAGGAGTGTCTCCCGGTTTAGTTCCACACGGCTCCCCCCGATTCTCCCCCGCCCAGAACCCAAAAAAGGCCCTGAAATCGTCAGATTGGGCAAAAATCCATGCAGAAATTCGTTTCCTACCCCCATTTCAATGCATTTTTATTGTAGGCGGCATTGACGGGTATGTTTAGTGAAACCCAGTTTACTAAACAAAACAAGCGGAAATTTTTGGCCTGGCGACCGGCAGGGGGCTGAACCGGTCCCAAGGGGACATGGCGCGCCGATGGGGCGTTTGGGGGACCAAGACCCCGAGTCCCAAGCCTAAGAGGGCAATTCGGCATAAAAACGCCATTCTCAGCCGGATATAGCTTTTTGATGCGATTATGGCGCTTCCTGGCAATAAATCGATAGCGACGCGCCATTAGCGCAGTAAAATCGCCCTAAAATCATTAACATTGGTGCCGGTTGGTCCGGGCACAAAGAGGTCACCAAGCTTTTCGAAGGCTGAATAGGAATCATTCGCAGCAAGAAGGCTGCGCGGGTTGAGACCCGCTATACGCAAGCGGGCCGCCGTTTCGCCCGTTGCGAATACGCCAGCATTATCTTCCGAGCCATCAACGCCGTCGGTATCGGCGGCAAGGGCTGCAAATTCATAACCTTCGGCGGCCATGGCAAGTGATAATAAGAACTCGCTATTGCGGCCGCCTCGGCCTTTGCCCTTGATGGTGACGGTGGTTTCGCCGCCCGAGAGAATGACGACAGGTTTTGTGAAGGGCTTGTTGCGGCTTGCGACTTCACGAAGAAGTGCCGCATGAACCGCGCCGACATCGCGCGACTCGCCCTCAATTGAGTCAGACAAGATGACAGCTTTAATACCTTGCGCTTCAGCATGACGCGCGGCCGCTTCGAGCGATTGTCGTGCCGATGCGATGATTTTGACTTCGTCTTCTTTGAAACGAGGATCATCAGGTGAAGGTGGCAGACTCGCATCACTCTTCATGAAGCTGGCAATACGAGGCGGTAATTGAACCCGCCATGCCTCAACAAGCGCACGTGCATCCGCACGGCTTGCTTCATGTGGCACGGTTGGGCCGGAAGCAACTTGAGCCGGATCATCACCCGGAATATCGGAGACAATCAATGACACAACGCGGGCGGGATGACAGGCGAGCGCCAAGCGCCCGCCTTTGATTTCAGAAATTTGTTTGCGGATCGCGTTCATGACGGATATCGGCGCACCCGATGCGAGCAGTGCTTTATTGAGATCAATCTCATCTGCAAGCGATAGTGTCTCCGCAGGCATCGGCAACAATGCCGAACCGCCACCGGAGATCAGCGCCACAACAAGATCATCTTCCGTGAGATCTTTAACGGCATCAAATAGCGCGCGGCTCCCTGCAAGGCCCGCTTCATCAGGCACAGGATGCGAAGCTTCCATCACTTTGATGTGTTTCGTTGGACAACCGAACCCGTAACGCGTGACAACAATACCTTCGAGCGGACCTTTCCAGAGTTTCTCGAAAGCGGCTGCGAGCTGCGCCGAACCCTTACCCGCACCAATGACAATGGTGCGGCCCTTCGGCGGCTTTGGCTGATGCTCGGCAAGCGTGCGCTCGGGATCAGCGGCAACAACCGCCGCATTGAAAAGTCCAATTAAAAATTGACGATCTTTATCGTTCACAATTCAATATCGGCAACAAATATGCCGTCCAACTCACCCTCGATCGCTACCACAAGCTTCACTCCTTAACGACGTTACCCGATAGATTACCAATTCAAACAGAAAGAGAACTTATAGCCTATACCTTAGCGATAACTGCCCGAACCATATCACGTTTCGGCTTTACGGGCGATCGTCGAATATAGCTCGAGCATAAAGCACTCCACCGCATGCGCACCAATCATTCGTAACGAGTTGGATATTCATCGGTCAATTGATGACTCGGGCATTAAGTCGATCCATTAGGGATAAGAGGATGAGAGCCGCGCTCTAAAAATACCAAAAAATGCATGTGCTCGAGTGACAACCGAGAATATGAAAGGCCGAACAAGAGTGAATCGTGCTTAAGCTCACATGCTGGGTCCGGCAATGTTTCTGCTGATCATACTCCCTCTTTGCATGTTTGCATAAGAAGGCTTCACCACTTTCCTCAAATCTCATTTAGAACCATAACAAAAAAACAGGCCGGAATTACCCGGCCTGTCTCTTGTCTGCAGATTCATCCTAAACGGATCAATCTGTTTGACTTAGCCTTTCTTAGGCGGTGACGCTGGCCAGCTCTTAATGAGCGTATCGTAATCGATCGTTTCGCCCTTTGGCTTTTCGTTGGCAAGCTTACGTTGTGGCGCAAGCGTACCTGCGGCTTCGGCCTTTTTAAACCACTCTTCAGCCGAGGTCTTCGGGTTCAGCTTTGGACCGCAGTCACCCTGAACATTGGCCTTTTCGAGACGCTCAAGAACCGAGTCTTGAGCGGCCGCAAGAGCATCCATTGCTTCTTGTGGCGATTTTGCACCGGACGACGCATCGCCAATGTTCTGCCACCAAAGCTGAGCAAGCTTTGGATAATCAGGCACATTGTTACCGGTTGGGGTCCATTGAACGCGTGCAGGCGAACGATAGAACTCGATCAAACCACCAAGCTGCGGAGCGCGCTCCGTGAAGCTCTTATCCCAGATATCACTTTCACGAATGAAGGTGAGACCCACATGGCTCTTCTTCAAGCTCACCGTCTTTGAGGTGATGAACTGGAGATAAAGCCACGCCGCTTTACGACGATCTGTTGGCGTTGACTTCAAAAGCGTTGCAGAACCTGCGTCCTGATAACCAAGCTTCATGCCGTCCTTCCAATAGGAGCCGTGTGGCGACGGAGCCATACGCCATTTTGGCGTACCATCCGCATTCATAACCGGCAGACCAGGCTTCACCATGTCGGCGGTGAAGGCGGTGTACCAGAACATCTGCTGAGCGATATTGCCTTGAGCCGGAACGGGGCCCGCTTCACCGAAGGTCATACCCTGAGCTTGCGGAGGCGAATATTTCTTCAGCCATTCAAGATATTTGGTAATGGCGTAAACAGCCGCAGGGCCGTTCGTGTCACCACCGCGCTCAATCGACGAGCCGACCGGACGGCAGCCTTCCATACGGATGCCCCATTCGTCGACAGGCAATCCGTTTGGAATACCTTTGTCGCCGTTACCGGCCATTGACAACCAAGCGTCCGTGAAACGCCAACCCAGTGACGGATCCTTTTTGCCGTAGTCCATGTTGCCAAAGACCTTCACACCGTCGACTTCTTTCACGTCATTGGTGAAGAATTCAGCGATGTCCTCGTAAGCAGACCAGTTCACCGGAACGCCAAGTTCATAGCCATATTTGGCTTTGAACTTTTGCTTAAAGTCAGGGCGCTGGAACCAATCATACCGGAACCAATAAAGATTCGCGAATTGCTGAACGGGAAGCTGATAGAGCTTTCCATCCGGCGCTGTTGTAAATGACTTACCAATGAAGTCATCAACATCAAGACCCGGGAAGGTGACATCTTTACCTTCGCCCGCCATCCAGTCCGTGAGGTTCACAGCTTGCTTGTAACGGAAATGGGTCCCGATCAAGTCAGAGTCGTTGATCCAGCCATCATAGATGTTCTTACCAGACTGCATTTGCGTCTGGATCTTTTCAACGACGTCACCTTCTTGGATGAGATCGTGTTTCAGCTTGATACCAGTGATTTCACTGAAAGCCTTTGCGAGGACCTTCGACTCATATTCGTGAGTCGTAATCGTTTCGGAGACGACATTGATCTCCATACCTGCAAATGGCTTTGCTGCGTTTACAAGCCATTCCATTTCCTTCATCTGCTCGTCTTTAGAGAGCGTCGAAGGTTGGAATTCAGACTCAACCCATTTTTTTGCTTCATCCACACCAGCGAATGCTGGGGCAGCAACAAATAAAAGGCCAACAGCCGTAGCGGCTGTAAGCGCTCCTATTATTCCCTTTTTCTTAAGCATTATGTCCTCCGTTGAATATTTCCAGTTTCATCAGCTGGTTGATCCAGCTCTTTTTGGGGCCAAAGCATTATCTAGACATAGCGGAACACAGCTATTCCATAGACAGCACTCAAACCCAACGCGCCCCAAAGTCCAATCTCGGTAAAACCAAGGGCAACAGAAAACGCGATCCAAAACAAATTGATGAATGCGCTTCCGAGAAGTGTGATGAAGAAACGATCGCCGCGCGTCGTTGAGATTCTTAAAATGCCACGCCGCGGTGTTTCAGGGTAACGAACAGCCAAGTATGTTAGAATTAAGAGCGCTACGGCAATCGATCCAAAAAAGATCGCCACGGGTAACGTCCATGCCATCCAGGCGATATCAAAAGCGCTCAACCAGCTGAACATTGATCACCTCGTTAAACGCGTCCAAGGGCAAAGCCCTTGGCGATGTAATTTCGGACAAACCAGATCACGACAGCGCCCGGAATAATAGTGAGCACACCAGCTGCTGCAAGAAGTCCCCAGTCCATACCGGCGGCTGACACTGTTCGGGTCATAATGGCTGAAATCGGCTTTGCATTCGTTGCCGTAAGCGTTCGCGCAAGCAGCAATTCTACCCAAGAGAACATGAAGCAGAAGAATGCTGCGACACCGATTCCATTGGCAATCAGCGGAATGAAAATTTTTCCAAAAAAGCGTGGAAAGGAATAGCCATCAATCGAAGCTGTCTCGTCAATTTCGCGCGGAACACCGGAAATGAAGCCTTCAAGAATCCAAACCGCAAGCGGTACATTGAAAAGACAATGAGCTAATGCAACGGCCCATACCGTATCGAATAATCCGACCGCTTGATAAAGGTTGAAAAAAGGCAACGCAAACACTGCAGCTGGCGCCATGCGGTTTGACAGCAGCCAGAAAAACAAATGTTTGTCACCGACAAACCGATAACGGGAAAACGCATATGCGGCAGGCAAGGCCAGAACAATCGAAATAATTGTATTGATCAACACGTAGAGTACAGCGTTGACATACCCCATATACCAGCTCGAGTCCGTGAATATTTTCACGTAATTTTGAAGAGTTAGTTGTTGGGGTAAGAGGGTTAAAGGTCCAGTTATCTCGGCGTTCGTTTTTAGGCTCATATTCACAAGCCAATAAATTGGTAGCATCAAAAAGAGTGTATAAAGACCTAAAACAATACGTGAGGATTTCATGACTGCATCCTCCGCTCCGCATTCTCAAAATGGGTCATGATTGTGTAGAAGACCCAGCACACCGTGAGAATAATCAGATTATAAACAAGTGATAGTGCTGCAGCCTTGCCCAAATCAAATTGACCAAGCGCTATTTTGACAAGATCAATTGAGATAAAGGTCGTTGCATTCCCGGGGCCGCCGCCTGTAACAACGAAGGGCTCCGTGTAAATCATAAAACTATCCATGAACCGCAGAAGTACGGCGATTACAAGTACACGATTCATTTTTGGTAATTGTATCGCGCGAAATATCGCCCAGCGTGATGCCCCATCAATGCGTGCAGCTTGATAATAGGCATCAGGAATTGCCCGCAAGCCAGCATAGCAAAGCAAAACAACAAGTGACGTCCAATGCCACACATCCATCATGATAATCGTGATCCAAGCAGCGAGAACACCGGAGACATAATTATAATCGATGCCCATACCGGTGAGCGCCCAGCCCATGAGCCCAATATCCGCGCGGCCGAAGACCTGCCAAATGGTACCCACAACATTCCAAGGAATAAGTAGCGGCAAAGCAAGGAGGACGAGTGAAATCGACACCCCAATACCTTGGCGCGGCATAGCCAACGCAACGGCAATGCCGAGCGGGATTTCAATCGCAAGAATGAGAAAGGAGAAGATGAAGTTACGGCCCATCGCGTCAATGAAACGGCCGCCTAATTCACTTTTCGGATCAAGCAACTCCTTAAACCAGCCAATGCCATTCCAGAAAAATTCGTTATTCCCAAATGTGTCTTGAACCGAATAATTGACAACAGTCATCAGCGGTAAAATCGCACTAAAGGCAACAATCAGAAAGACCGGGAGAACGAGGAACCATGCGCGATTATTATAAGGCTTCATGTTAAGCGCCTCCCCGGGATTGGGGCTCAAGACGCTTGCCGTCAGCGAAAATTCCAATGCGCGATGACTCAAAGGCGATCGTCATTTCAGAGCGGCTGGTATCAAGACTGGGTGGGACCGTAACGGCTAGCTTATGACCTGCGAGTCGAACATGAGCAATACGATTGCGACCCAAATCATCGATACGATCAATCTGAATAGGAAATCCCTTACCGGGCGCAGACAGAGTCACGAAGTCAGGACGGATACCCAATTCAATATTCGCCTGCACAGTTGTTGCGTAGGCCGCACTTAGTTCAACAGCGAATTGTCCAATCTGCGCCTTGGTCCCTTCAATCACACAGGGCAAGAAATTCATTCCGGGCGAGCCGATGAAATGGCCTACGAAGCGATGGGCCGGCTTTTCAAATAATTCTTCCGGCGTGCCTATTTGAACAACCTCACCCTCGGACATAACTACGACTTTATCGGCAAAAGTGAGCGCTTCTGTTTGATCATGCGTGACATAGATCATCGTCACGGCAAGCTTGCGATGAATCTCTTTAAGCTTGGAGCGCAGTTCCCATTTCAATTGCGGATCAATAACCGTGAGCGGTTCATCAAACAAAACCGCCGCTACATCGGGGCGTACAAGGCCACGGCCCAATGAAATTTTCTGCTTCGCATCAGCCGTTAACCCTTTGGCGCGGCGATCAAGATCACGGGTGAGATCGAGAAGAGAGGCAATCTCATCGACGCGTGTCTTTATGAAGGTTGCATCCATGCCCCGATTTTTGAGCGGGAATGCAAGATTTTCACGAACCGTCATCGTGTCATATATAACAGGGAACTGAAACACTTGCGCGATATTGCGCTTTTCGGTCGGCAATTCCGTGACATCGCGATCATCAAAATACACGCGCCCCTGAGAAGGCGTGACAAGGCCAGAGAGAATGTTGAGCAATGTTGTTTTGCCACATCCGGATGGGCCGAGAAGCGCATAAGCACCGCCCGTTTGCCAAATTTGATTAATTTCTTTCAGTGCATAATCCTGCGGTCCCGCAGGATTTGCCTTGTAGGAATGCGCGAGCTTTTCAAGTCGAAGTGTTGTCACAACACACCTCCCTGACCCGCATTAACAGGCGCTCTTAGAAGATGCCCGGCAGAGTCAAAGGCAAAGAGATAATCCGCCGCAACATGAACATCGAGTTGTGTGCCTTCATCAAGGCGATGCACGCCCTGTTCTAGCAAAACAAATTTCGTTGACCCCAGCGCGACATGCACGAAACTTTCTGAGCCCGAAATTTCAGAACCTCCGACAACGACCTGCATTGACATTGAGGTGGAAACGGGGGCTTTCAATGACATGTGATGAGCACGGAAAGCCAACGTCATAGGTCCGTCGGGAAGGCGCGCCAAATCATCATAGAGCGGAAGTTCTGCTCCATGAGACAGCGTGAAGCGATTACCTTGCTTTAGTCCCGCAAGAAGATTCAACGGCGGATCGGAAAAAACCTGCGCAGTAATCAAATCCTTGGGTTGACGATAGACCGCAGGTGTCGGACCAAATTGCGTGACACGGCCTTGCCAAAGCGACGCCGTATTGCCGCCCAGCAAAAGAGCTTCCGACGGTTCCGTCGTGGCGTAGACAAAAATCGCACCAGATGACTGAAAAATGCGAGGCAATTCCTCGCGCAATTCCTCGCGCAATTTGTAATCCAGATTAGCGAGGGGCTCATCCATTAAAACAAGGTCGGCTCGCTTGACCAGCGCCCGCGCTATTGCCGTTCGTTGCTGTTGACCGCCGGACAATTGTAAAGGTGTGCGATCAAGCATAGACGTCAGACGCAACAATTTAGCAGCATCATTCACGCGCCGATCAATTTCATCGCGCGCGACACCCGCAACACGCAAGGGCGATGCGATATTTTCGTAAACTGATAAAGTTGGATAATTGATAAATTGCTGATAGACCATCGCGACATTACGCTTGCCCACCGAAGTGCCTGTCACATTACGTCCATCAACTGTGATATGACCGTGATCCGGAGCATCAAGCCCTGCCATTACGCGCATCAATGTTGTCTTGCCGGACAAAGTTGGGCCCAACAATACATTCAAAGTTCCGCGCTCTAAGGTTAGCGTCACATTATTGAGATGCAGATCGTTGCCAATCTGGCTGGTAACGGAATGAAGGGACAAGGTCATGCGGCTCGTTCTCCTTCTGGAGAAGATCCATGCGTGACCATTACCTGCCTTTTGTTCAACATTACGGTTGCTACACTCGTTTGCTCGGTTTCCGTTAGGATAAGGCCCAATTTAGTTCTGCGCCAGAGAATATCCTCGGCCGTCTGCGCCCATTCGGCGCGGATCAGATAATCTATTTCACGTTCCGTCAATGTGCCGCCGAAATGCTGGCCGAGATCAGACATGGATTGTGCCGATCCAAGAATGTCGCGCGCGCAGGTGCCATATAAACGACAAAGGCGCTCGAGATAGCTGTATTCAAAATTCGGGTAGTCGGCAGAGAGACCATCAACAAGCGCGGCAAAGCCTGTTTCCGGAAAATCTCCACCCGGTAAAACGTCATCAGCCGTCCAGCCTATACGGGAAGAAAGCGCAGCAAAATAGGGCTTAAAGCGATCAAGGACCGCCTCAGCGAGACGGCGATAGGTGGTGATCTTACCGCCGAACACAGAGAGCAACGGCGCCTTTCCTTCGGGTGCATCAAGCTTCAACACATAGTCACGTGTCGCTTCTTGCGCTTTTGAGGCGCCATCATCATAAAGTGGGCGAACGCCCGAAAAAGACCAAACGACATCATCGCGTTTGAGCGGTGCTTTGAAATACTCGCTCGCTGCCTCAATGAGATAAGCGATCTCGTCTTCAGTAGCACGGACGTCTGCGGGGTCACCCTTATAGTCGCGATCAGTGGTTCCAATGAGTGTGAAATATTTTTGATAAGGGATCGCGAAGATAATGCGGCCATCCGCATTCTGAAAAATATAGGCGCGATCATGATCATAGAGCCGACGCAGAACGATATGCGACCCTTGAACAAGACGCACGCGCGCTTCCATATCCGTGAGCACTTTGTGCTCTAGTATGTCAGCAACCCAAGGGCCCGCCGCATTTACAAGCGCTCGGGCCTCAACACATTTTGTTACCTTGGTGTTTTGATCTTCAATCGTCAGACGCCAGAGCGAATTGATGCGCTCAGCAGCAATCAATTTCTGACGCGTTTCGATTACAGCACCATGCGCGCGCGCATCCATCGCATTCAATACAACAAGGCGCGCGTCATCAACCCAGCAATCCGAATATTCAAATCCGGTATTGGCATCAGGCTTGAGAGGCTGACCCGCTTCATCACTCAAGAGATTAAGCGTTCTTGTCGCCGGCAATAACTTCCGCCCGCCCAAATGGTCATAAAGAAAAAGCCCAAGCCGCAAAAGCCAAGCCGGGCGGAGGCCTCGATGAGCCGGCAAAACAAACCGCAGTGGCCAAATAATATGCGGAGCCAAGCGCCACAAACGTTCGCGCTCGATTAGCGCTTCTCGAACAAGTCTGAATTCATAGTGTTCGAGATAGCGTAATCCGCCGTGGATGAGCTTTGTTGACCAACTCGAGGTACCACTAGCCAGATCATTTTGCTCGCACAGATAGATGGACAGGCCACGGCCCGCGGCATCCCGCGCGATGCCGCAACCATTAATACCACCGCCGATAATGGCGATGTCCACCTGCATGGAACCCTCCCGATCACTTTTTATCTTCGTTATATGTTCGTTCGAATTAAAACGAAATGCAATCGAAAATTTTAAATTACTAATAGAGTGTTAATTTTCTTGAAAATAACTTAATTCTAAGCCGTTTCATCGGAATTATTTTGAGTTTCAATCGTTTTAACCCCGTTTTCACGACAAATCGAATTGAATTCGCCCCCCGGAAGCTGATCGGTAACAAAAACATCGATGTCCGAAATATGTGCGATTCGAACGGGGGCCGTTCGTTCAAACTTCAAGCGGTCAGCGACTAGAATAACTGTTCTCGCATTATCGATGATGGTTTTAGCGACGCTGACTTCCCGATAGTCGAAATCGAGCAACGCCCCATCCTGATCCAATGCTGAAGCGCCGATAATCGCGTAATCAACCTTGAACTGTGAGATAAATTGAGCGGCCGCCTCGCCAATGATCGCACCATCCGACCGTCGCACTGGTCCGCCAGCGATAATAACTTCGATATTTGGGTTAGAATAAGTCATCATTGCTACATTTAAGTTATTGGTAATAATCAATAAATCCTTATGGTCCCTCAAAGCGCGCGCGACTTCTTCTGTCGTGGTGCCAATATTTATAAAGAGCGAGGCCCCATTCGGGATCAGCGCTGCGGCGGCGGCTCCAATTATCTGCTTTTCACTATGCGAGATGAAGCGGCGCGCCTCGTATGATGCATTAATGACACCTGACGCAATAATGGCTCCACCGTGTATCCGTGACAAAAGCCGCCGATCACAAAGATCATTCAAATCCCGCCGGATAGTCTGGGGGGTAACGTCAAACCGGGACGCAAGATCATCGACCAGAACGCGGCCGCTTTTGCGTGCTATCTCGATGATTTCCCGCTGTCGTTCGGTTGACTCATCCATCCCAAAGTTCCTGCTTTATTCTTTATCTCTGCCTGTTTAACCTAGAACAGACAAAAAATGAACATGGCGGCGAAACCGCCTGCGGAGGACCTCGAGATGAGCCATATTCTCGCTATAGACCAAGGCACCACATCATCGCGCGCGATTATATTCTCGTCCGATCTCAAACCCATGGCGAGCGCTCAGAAGGAATTCACGCAACATTATCCAGCTGCCGGTTGGGTTGAGCATGATCTTGAAGAGATTTGGGCGGGTGTTCTTGATGTTTCACAACAAGCAATTGCGAAGGCCCATCTTCAACCCCGGGATATCGCCGCCATTGGCATAACCAATCAACGCGAAACAACCGTTGTATGGGATCGCGCAACCGGTGAAGCGATTCACAAAGCGATCGTATGGCAGGATCGGCGTACGGCTGAGACATGCCAAACGCTAAAGGCCGCGGGCCACGAACCCCTGATTGCCGCACGTACAGGCCTGCTGCTCGATCCCTATTTTTCTGCCACAAAAATTGGGTTCATTTTGGATGCCGTACCGGGCGCACGGGCGCGCGCGGAGCGTGGTGAATTGGCTTTCGGTACAATCGATAGTTTTTTGCTCTGGCGACTCACGGGCGGAACAACGCATGCGACCGACGCGACAAACGCATCGCGGACGATGCTGTGCAACATTCATACGGGTCAATGGGATGATGAGCTTCTAGCATTATTCAATATCCCTAAATCCATGATGCCGGATATTCGTGATTCATCGGCTGATTTCGGAACGACGCTTCCTGAAATTTTTGGCGCGGCAATACCACTGCGTGGCGTTGCGGGCGATCAACAGGCGGCCACAATCGGGCAAGCCTGCTTTGAACCGGGCATGATGAAATCAACTTATGGCACCGGTTGCTTCGCGCTTCTCAACACAGGCGATAAAGCGATTATCTCATCCAATCGCCTTTTGACGACCATCGCTTATCAGCTCGATGGCAAGAGAACCTATGCACTCGAAGGATCGATCTTTATTGCGGGCGCCGCCGTGCAATGGTTGCGTGATGGATTGAAGATCATCACGCAGGCTTCAGACACAGGCCCCTTGGCAAATGAAGCTGACCCTGCGCAATCGGTCTATCTTGTTCCAGCTTTTGTTGGCCTAGGTGCACCGCATTGGGATGCTGAGGCACGCGGCGCTCTATTTGGTCTCACGCGCAATACGGGGCCACGCGAATTTGCGAAAGCCGCGCTTGAGTCCGTTTGCTATCAAACGCTTGATCTCATGGAGGCTATGCGTGCCGATTGGGCCTCGGTCACACCATCGCGCACTATCCTCCGCGTTGATGGCGGTATGACAGCGTCCGATTGGACCATGCAATGTTTGGCTGATCTTATTGATGCTGATGTTGATCGACCTGTGATTACAGAAACGACTGCGGTCGGTGCTGCTTATCTCGCAGGCCTTGCCATTGGCCTTTATCCGCAACCAAAAGACTTCATGAAATCATGGCGTCTTGAGAAACGCTTTTCACCGCAGATGCAAGCCGCTGAACGCACGATCAAGATTGCCGGTTGGCGCGATGCTGTTGGTCGTACCCTGTCGCACCGCAAGTGATTTATTGAAAGCAAAAGTCACTTCAGAGCGCTTATTAAAATATGGCTATCCCCGTTTCAAAGACGGACAACAAATCCTTTTGAAATATAGTTACGAACGAAATAGATCATCGCTATTCCGGGAATGAGCGAAAAAACCGTCATGGCCATCACAAGACCAATATCGGTTTGAAACGAAAATAAAGCATTAATGGCCATCGTAATCGGCTTACCTGCTGTCACGGTCAAGATACGCGCAAAGACAACCTCTACCCAAGAAAAAATAAAACAAAAAAATGCCGCCACGACGATGCCTGGTGCAAGCGCTGGGATAAGAAGAGTAAGAAAGAAACGGGGCAATGAATAACCGTCAATAAAGGCAGTCTCATCAAACTCACGAGGAATTTCAGAAATGAAGCTTTCCAATATCCAAATGGCTATAGGGATATTGAACAGGCAATGGACAAGCCCAATGCCAATTGGTGAATTGACCAAATCAAATTCCGCAAAGAGAAGAAAAATAGGGAGTGATAATGAAACAGGTGGGGTTACACGAAAAGTAAGTAGCAATAACAAAATATGTCGATCACCAATGAAGCGATATCGCGAAAACGCGTAAGCTGCTGGCAAGCCGGCAAGTAAACACAGAACAACATTTAATATAACATAGGTCAATGAATTAGAGAGAGAGGCAACAAGTACGGGCGATTTAAATATGTTTAGATAATTGACCAACCCAATCGACCCAACAGTCGCCTCTGGATGCGCTTTTGTTGCTATAAAACTTAAGAAAATTGTCTGTACAAGCGGTAAAAGAATAAAAGCAGCCAGAAGACACAGAAGCCCGGTCCTCATTAATATTTTTGACAATGAAATACGGGTCATTTGGTTTTCTCCGTACCCGTAAATATATCGCCATCTCCATCGGACCGGCGATCAACCCAAATTCGAAAGAGCCAGGCAACCGTAATAACAATCAAGAATGATAACATTGAGCGTGCCGCCGCAGGGCCGTAGTTGAAACCCTTGATGTCTTCACTTAGATCAAGAGATAAAAATGTTGTCGCATTCTGAGGCCCACCTGCATTAATTGCGAAAGCCTCGGTATTGATCATAAAACTATCAACAAAACGAAGAAGAATGGCGATTGAAAGCGCATTGATGATTTTTGGAAATTCAATGTAGCGAAACACGGCAAAATCGGAAGCGCCATCAATCGCTGCCGCTCGATAATAGGCTTCAGGAATTCCTGTAAATCCTGCATAAGCAAGAATAGTTACGAGACCAAGCCAGTGCCAGGTATCAATCACGATGAGAAGAATCCACGTATGAATGGGATTAAATTTGTAATCGATCGCCATTCCCGAAAATGTAAATAATTTTCCAAGAATTCCGGATTTCGATTCGATTAGGCTCTGCCACATCATCGCGATCATATTCCACGGAACGACCAAAGGCAGAGCAACCAACATCAGAACAAAAATGCGCGCAGGTCCCATACGCGCAACCATGCGTGCTAGGGCAACGCCGAGAGACACTTGGACGGTCAATGCTAAAATTGAGAAGAGTACACTTCGTCCGAAGCTCTCATAAAATCGGCTTGAGGTTATGATTTGGCGATACCATTGATCGCCAACCCAATAGGCTTCGCGGATTGTGAAAAGATCGAAGAATGAATAATTGAACGCTGCAAGCAAGGGCACAATCCCGACCACGCCCATAATGACTAGCGATGGGATCATCAACACAGCCGCCCTATTATCGTATTTTTTCACAGCCTCGTCTCGTACTTAAATGAGAGAATTAAGTGAATCGAAGAGGATTGGGGATGTCAACACGATCTCAGTTGATCATGAATGGCAGCTAAATTTCATACCACCTAGAAAGGGGAGTAAAGGCATCGGCATCTAAGGATTCCATCTGGCTGAAACACTTTGAGGCACTCTCAATCTATGACTTAGAATACGCATACAAAAATAACGTGATGAGACTTATTCGTTGGCGCAACAGACTGTGTTTTATTCGATAATTATATTTATCGCTTTTCAAGCAGGCGCGCCTCAGCGGTTAGTGTAGCGAGCTTTAGGATCACACTAATTCTTTCTTCCGCGCGGAGGGCGCTTTGCGGAGACGCACATACTCCTCGCTCTTATGCTGATCAATTACGTGAGATATCAGCTAGAAGGGCCCTTACCGCCTTCGGGTTTTTGCAATGCGCTGGAGCATTTTGAGAGGCGAAAACTCCGAGGCTTCGCCGAGGGGAAGAGCGCCCGATTCAGACGATCTTGTGAATCGTTCGCGGCGCGAACGGGCTGCAGGTCCAAGAAACAATACGAACCCAGGAAACACAAAAGCCCTCCGAGAGGAGGGCTTGTTGCGTAGAATTTGGTTGCGGGGGCCAGATTTGAACTGACGACCTTCAGGTTATGAGCCTGACGAGCTACCGGGCTGCTCCACCCCGCGATAAAACCTGAAGACCTGAAATGGCAGCCCGGTCATTAGTTTGAACGGACGGGCCTCGCGAAGCGCGGCCATTCGGCTGCTCCACCCCGCGTCAAATCCGGGTCAGTTTGAAATCGAAAGAGGGAATTCCTGTCTTTGGCAGGCCTGGCAGCGACCTACTCTCCCAGGTCTTGAGACATAGTACCATCGGCGC
>JBAXQM010000001.1:0-375634 GCA_037131735.1 Alphaproteobacteria bacterium | reverse complement strand
TGCCACAAGACCGGCAGCCAAAACTGTCTTCAAATTCATGGGATAATCTCCAACACGGGGATTTCTAAGGTCGATCCCAGCGGCCGCGCCCAACAAGGGAGAACACCGGACCACGGAACGAAAGCCGTTCCGATGGTGCCGTCCTAGGCGGCAGCGATGACACATTTATGACAGCTAAACGACAGGCGGGAGAGCCTGGGGAAAACCCCTATAGGGGCAGCTCGGCCTAGAGGGCGGCGCGCGGCAGAAGAACCCTAAATACCGAGCCCTGCCCCTTTTCGCTTTCAATCACCAACCGTCCGCGATGCCGGTTGACGATATGTTTGACGATGGCGAGGCCAAGGCCCGTGCCGCCACTTTCGCGACTTGCCGAGGCATCCACGCGATAAAAGCGCTCTGTCAAACGCGGCAAATGTTCCGGCGAAATGCCCGTCCCAAAATCACGCACCGACAAAGCAATGTCATCGGAGGCTTCATGACCCATCGACTGCAGATCAATTTCAACCCGGCCACCTGATTGGCCATATTTGATTCCGTTTTCGACGAGATTTTCCACAACACGTAACAATTCGTCGCGATCGCCCGGCAGGAGACAGGGCTCGTTCGCGGCAATGACGTCAAGCGTGACACCCCGCGCTGATGCTGTGGGGCGCAATATATCAACTGATTGCTGAATGACCGATGTCATATCAACAAGGTCAACAGGACGTCGATGTTCGCTCATCTCAACGCGTGAAAGCGACAGCAGGTCATCGATCAAACGCGCCATACGCCGACCCTGTTCGCGCATGATCGTTAAAAATCGCGTTTGTGCATTCGGATCAGAGCGCGCAGGGCCTTGTAGCGTTTCAATAAAGCCAATCAAAGACGCAAGCGGCGTGCGTAATTCATGACTAGCATTCGCAACGAAATCTACACGCATAGATTCAAGGCGACGCGCTTCGGTTAAATCCCGTAGAATGACAAGCGCCGCGGGCGTCGTACGAGCGGAAGAAGATTCTGTTTCCTGCAAGCCTCGTATACGAAATGAAAAATCACGTTCAACAGGATGGCGTTCTGAAAATGTACCGTCATGTTCCTGACTACGCTCAGCGATAACAGAATCAAGAGCATCGACGAGATCGGGCGCGCGCAAGGTAAAAGAAAGCGGCATGCCATTAACCAAACTCGGCCATGCCGTGCTGGCTGCTATGTTAAAAAAGAGAATAGTCTTGCGCCCATCAACAATAATGACGGGATCTGCCAAAGCATCAAGACTTTCGGAAAGTATGGGCGGGAGCGCTGTCATATCTATGCGTTCGCCTCACTCAATCATCTGTTTCAGGACCGTTTACACGCGCACGGAATCTTAAAAATCTTATGACAATTTCATAAAGCGCGAGAGATGCCACAGCAATGACAAAGGGGCCAAGATAATAACAAAGCCGAAAAAGAAGCAGTGCACCGATGACGCCTTCACGCGGTAAATTGTGAAAAGCCAATAATATCGTTGCTTCGAAAACACCAAGACCCCCTGGTGCGTTACTCACGACACCAAGAATACAGGCAAAGGCATAAATCGCGGCGAAGGTTTCAAAAGTGATGCCATGCCCTTCGGGCAGCAGCACATACAGAACAGCCGCCGCTGCGCAGACATCAGCGGCACCCAAAGCGAGTTGTCCGAGTGACACACGAAGCGTTGGCAATTCAATAAGAAACCGCTTGATGCGCATGTGGCGTCTTTTTGCAGCGGTCCAAACGAGATAGACGAGAATGCCTGAAATAACCGCCATACCGATCAGCTGATTGACCGATGCATTCGCTTGATTGATGAGCGATATCGCTTCAGACTGCCAGATCAGTCCAATGCCAAACACAACAGCCATTCCCAGAATAAATGTCATTCCGGCAATTAATGTCAGACTCGCGACTTTCGAAGATGAAATCCCGGCGCTTGAATAAATCCAATACCGCACAGTACCGGCGGTGAGCCACGGAAAGCCAAGTGTGAAAGAGACGGCGTAACTTGTAAAAGATGCGAAAGCGACACGCGCGGGATGCGCCTTGATCGCCAGTTGGCGCATCGCCAAAGCATCATAACCGGTAAGGAATAAATAACTCGCCACAGTGAAGATGACGGCGAGTCCGATTTGTTCATTACCTGCTTTACGAAACGCCTCGACGACGTCGGCGGGCTTCACTTCACCGGCGATGCGATAAAGAACATAGAGCGCGGCAGCAAAAAGAAGAACGCTGGCCAAGCCTCCGAGAAGAGACATGCCTTGCCGCTCAATCGACGGCGATAAGGGCGAGTGTTTTGACGAGGGCGCGCGTTCCGTCATGAAAACTTCGTAATAACAACCTGATCCAAGCGGGTTCCGTTCTATGGCCGCTCGACAGGGCGAAAGCAAGGCAGTGAGGGACTAGACCCCCGCAGCCTTTTCCAGCGTCGCAGCGGAAACGCCTATTTCACCCGCCGCCGCAACAATCTGTGCCCAAGTTGCCGGATCAACGGGAATACCGCCGCGAAGGCGCTCCGCGCGAGTCTTCCGCTCGGGATCGCCGGGCAATAGGACGGACGGATCAGCGTCCGGTGCCGGGCTTTGAACCCAAGCGATCATCTCTTCAAGCTCGCGGAAATAACGCGGCGCGGTGCCAATCCGGTTAGGTGCGATTAGGATTGAGAGCATATTATTAACGATAGCCTTTTGCGTCACAATGCCCTTGATCGCCTCACCGCCCGTTAAAGCGCCAGCAAGCGCCTCGCAAGCGAAAGCAAGTGTCCAGCCCTTATGTTCGCCGAAAGGCAAAATCGCGCCGCGCGGGTCGTTAAACAAAGTCGCGGGATCATTTGTCGGATGCCCAGCGGCGTCGATTAATGTGCCGTCAGGAACGGTAACGCCTTTATTGTAGGCCACACGAATTTTGCCATGAGCCAAACGACTCGTCGCAAAATCAACGATAACGGCTGCATGACCCTCACGCGGAATACCGATGGAAATCGGATTCGTCACAACACGCGCAACGGTTCCACCGAACGGCGCAACAACGGGTTCGGAAATCACATTGACAAAATGAATCGAGACAAGACCCGCTGCTGCGCATTGTTCAGCCCAATGACCGATACGGCCAATGTGATGACTATTGTGCAAGGCAACGATTGAAGACCCCTGTGCTTTCGCACGGTCAATTCCCATCGCCATCGCATCATGCGCGATGGTTTGTCCAAGGCCCAAACCACCATCAAGCACAAGTGTTGATCCGAATTCGGACACAATACGCGGCGCTGCATTAAGCTTGAGTTCATTCGCTTTCAAAGCAGCAATGTAAGCGGGGATCATGCCGATGCCATGTGAGTCATGGCCCTTTAAATTCGCTTCGATTAAATGATCAGCGAGAAGATCGCATTCGCGCGGCGAAGAGCCAGCGGAAGAAAAAATATGGCGCGCGACAGATTTGAGATTATCGGCGTAAATTTTCTTTTCACCACTAGCCATGATCTGAAGAGCCCCTTAAGCCGCGTCGTCACGCATCTGATAATCTTTGACATCAGCAATTGAGATTGCCGGCCAGCGCTCATGCTCATAATTTAACGTAAAAGCTGAAGGCGCGAGGAAAACCGGCGCACCATCGAGATCATGAGCAATCGACGAACCATGCGAGTCAATAAATTTATCCAGCTCAACTTTGTCATTGGACGAGATCCAACGACACACCGTGAACCGTGTTGGCTCTAATTCAATTGGCAATCCATATTCAGCATTCAACCGCTCAACAAGAACATCGAGCTGCAATGCCCCCACAACGCCAACAATGGCGCCTGATCCATCAAGGGGATTGAAGAGCTGCACAACACCCTCTTCACCCAATTGTTGCAGCGCTTCTTTGAGTTTCTTGGCTTTCATCGCGTCTTTCAAACGCACGCGTCGCAGAATTTCCGGTGCGAAACTTGGCACGCCACGAAAAATCAAATCTTCGCCTTCGGTGAGCGTATCGCCTATGCGCAAGGTACCATGATTAGGAAGACCCACGACATCGCCCGCATAGGCTTCTTCCGCCAGCACGCGATCGCGCGCAAAAAAGAATTGCGGCGCATTCACGGGAAGCGCTTTGCCTGTGCGAACAAGTTTCGCTTTCATGCCGCGCTCAAGTCGACCCGAACACACACGAATAAACGCGATGCGGTCGCGATGATTAGGATCCATATTTGCTTGGATCTTGAACACGAAACCTGTCATTTTACCTTCATCCGCATTGACCATGCGACCGGCCGCAGCCTGTGCGCGCGGGGGCGGTGCAATCGCGGCCATCGCATCAATCAAATCGCGCACACCAAAATCGCGCAAAGCAGACCCAAAAAATACGGGCGTCAAATGGCCTTCACGGAATGCTTCAAGATCGAAGGGACGACAGGCTTCAGCGGCGAGCGCAATTTCTTCACGAAACGCATCACGCTCATGTTCAGGAATGAGATCAGCGAGACGCGGATCGTCAGGGCCGCTTACAGGCAAAGGCGCATCATCTGAATCAAATTTACGGAATGTGCGGCGCGTAAAATCATAAGTTCCGGCGAAATTTTTACCGCGACCCACGGGCCATGTCGCGGGCGCCGTATCAAGCGCAAGCGTCTTTTCAATTTCATCGAGGAGATCGAAAGGATCGCGCGTTTCGCGATCCATTTTATTAATGAAGGTGACAATCGGAATATCGCGTAAACGGCAGACTTCGAATAATTTGCGCGTGCGCGCTTCGATGCCTTTCGCGGCATCGATCACCATCACCGCAGAATCAACCGCTGTCAGCGTGCGATATGTATCTTCCGAGAAGTCCTCATGGCCCGGCGTGTCGAGTAGATTAAAGACGCAGCCTTCATACTCAAATGTCATCACCGATGTGACAACGGAGATACCGCGCGCGCGCTCGATCCCCATCCAGTCCGAACGCGTCTGCGCGCCGCCCCGCCGCGCTTTTACCTCGCCGGCAAGCTGGATCGCCCCACCCATAAGCAGGAGCTTTTCGGTCAATGTGGTCTTACCGGCGTCCGGATGGGAGATGATCGCGAAAGTACGCCGCCGCTCGGCCTCGGTTTTCAATGTCATTGATGTTCCCGGCCCGGACCGGCTCCGGAAGCCTTATTCTGTGGTTCGATTGTTTGACGTTAAGGGCGGGATACTGGGGAATGGGCCTCAAATCAATGAAAATACGGCGTAATTTATCGGGCATCGGCCTAGAGCCCTGAAACTCCGAAACTTTTTTTTGATTTTTCGAACCCCTTTTACCGCTACGCCTAAGCTACGATACCGAGGTGAATTTAAAACGGTTACAGTCCAAATGAGCAGCGGCGTCAAAATTCATGAAATTGCTCGCCGTCGACGGCATTTGATTGATATTGAACTTGATCTTTTCAAGAGCCGCACAAGCTCAACCATCGAAATCCTGACATATCTCGCTGAAAACAACTTCTCGGTCCCTCTTTCAGCCATTTACGAAAATACCCAAGCGACCGAAGTGTCAGTGCGTCAGCACTTACGTGCGCTTGAGAAATTGAACCTGATCAACCGTTTGGATGGCGACGGCGACAGGCGCGCCAAAGTCATTACGATGACGGAGCATGGCCGTGCTCATCTTTTAGAATATATTGCGCGCCTCAAAGAGCTGTTAAAAGGCTAACCTTAAACCAAGCCGTTTAAGCAGGTTTAAAATGTTTGGACAGCTTCAAGCTCTGCGCTTGATAGTTCGAGCCAACGCCCTTGCCATAAAGAATATCGGGCAATGCAGACATTCTCTCATAAACGAGACGACCGACGGTTTGTCCATCTTCGATAATGAAAGGCACATCGCGCGAACGAACCTCAAGGACCGCGCGGCTTCCCGAACCACCACTTTCGGCGTGACCAAAACCGGGATCAAAGAAGCCGGCATAATGAACACGGAATTCGCCCACAAGCGGATCAAAGGGTGTCATCTCCGCTGCATGATCGGGCGGAACCTGTACCGCCTCTTTCGACGCGAGAATATAAAACTGTCCCGGATCGAGAATGAGATCGCGCGCTGCAGAGGCGTAAAGCGGATCCCAATAATCATCGACAGCACAGGCGCCCACTCGATCAACATCGACAAGTGCCGTATGACGACGTGCACGATAGCCGACGAGCTTGTTTGCGCCAAAGCCAGAGAGGTCAACACTGACCGCAATACCATTTTGAATTGATGGCTCTGACGACGTCACAAGCGGATCGCGTTTATGCAACTGACGAAGCGCGTCATCATCAAGACGTGGTGACCCGCGGCGAAAACGAATTTGCGACAGACGCGAGCCGGTGCGCACAAGCACCGGGAATGTGCGCGGCGAAATTTCAAGATAAAGCGGGCCGTGATAACCGGCTTCGATCTGATCAAACTCCCGTGCATGATCCGCAATCAATCGCGTGAAGACATCAAGGCGACCCGTCGAGCTCTTCGGATTGGCTGATGCGGGCAGGCCTTGCGGTAAAGCGAGGCTTTCTAAACATTCGGCGATATAGACGGCGCCTGTTTCAAGCACGGCACCATTCGTCAAATCGATTTCATGCAGTGCGACGCGATCGAGTCTTTCGCGAACTTTATGTGATTGGCCGGGCAAAAAGCTCGCCCGCAAACGCCACACGCGACGGCCCAAACGAAGATCAAGACTCGCCGGTTGAATTTGCCCATCCGCTAAGGGGCGATCAGCGGTAATTGCTCCGCTCGCATGCAGCGCGCGAATATCTTGCGAAGGAAGAATGCCTTCAACTGGCAACACGCTCATCACATTACTCCGCCGCGCGACCGGCCAAGCGCGCTTCAGCGGCAGTCTCGGCATCATCGACAGTCTTCAACGCTTCAGGGTGCGGCATCGAGATGATGTTATATCCGGAATCAACAAAGTGAACTTCGCCCGTCACGCCGGTTGAAAGATCCGACAAAAGATAAAGCGCCGAGCCACCGATTTCTTCTATTGAGACGGTGCGACGCAAGGGTGCATGGCGCTTTTGATAGTTGAACATCAAACGCGCATCCGCAATGCCCGCACCAGCAAGTGTACGAACGGGACCAGCAGATATCGCATTAACGCGAATATTTTCGGGGCCAAAATCACCCGCGAGATAACGCACAGACGCTTCAAGCGCCGCTTTCGCAACGCCCATAACATTGTAATTGGGCATCACACGTGTCGCACCGCCATAAGTGAGGGTAACCATTGAACCACCAGCCGTCATCAGCGGTGCCGCACGTTTTGCAATTTCAACGAAAGAGAAACAGGAGATCAACATCGTACGTGAAAAATTTTCGCGGGTGGTATCAGCAAAACGGCCCTTCAATTCAGA
This sequence comes from Alphaproteobacteria bacterium, assembly GCA_037131735.1. Taxonomy (GTDB): domain Bacteria; phylum Pseudomonadota; class Alphaproteobacteria; order Rhizobiales; family Beijerinckiaceae; genus CAIUPE01. Next base: position 368,309 of record JBAXQM010000001.1, on the reverse strand, counting down.
CTTGTCAGAAAAGGCAATCGCATGAACTAAGAAATCAAATGTGCCCCATTTTGCCTTGATCTCGTCGAACACTCTATCGACCGAGGCAAGATCTTCAACGTCACATGGCAAGAGAAATGTTGAGTTGGCTTCGGCAGCGAGCGGTTCGACGCGTTTTTTCAACGAATCGCCTTGATAGGTAAAGGCCAATTCAGCGCCATGGTCAGCCAAGGTCTTGGCAATGCCCCACGCGATCGAGTGATCATTGGCAACGCCCATCACAAGACCGCGTTTGCCCTGCATCAATCCGCTCATGAATCTGCTCTCCCTTTCGTAGCGATCGCGACCGCTTAGGCCTCAAGCCGCTTCATGATGATCGTGGCATTGGTTCCACCAAATCCGAATGAATTGGAGAGAACCGCATTGATCTTGGCATTGTCGATCCGTTTGCGAACAATCGGCATATCGGCGAAATCGGGATCAATCTCATTGATATTCGCGCTCTCGCAAATGAATCCATTATTCATCATCAGAAGCGAATAGATGGCTTCCTGCACACCGGTTGCGCCGAGTGAGTGACCCGTCAACGACTTCGTTGCTGATATCGGTGGGCATTTTGAACCGAAAACTTCGCGGATCGCTTCAATCTCTTTCGCATCACCCACCGGTGTCGATGTGGCATGTGGGTTAATGTAATCAATCGGAACATTTACGGTCGACAGCGCTTGGCGCATGCAACGTATGGCGCCTTCGCCTGAAGGGGCAACCATGTCGTAACCATCCGATGTCGCACCATAGCCAACCAGTTCAGCATAAATCCGCGCACCGCGTGCTTTCGCATGCTCGAGTTCTTCGAGAACGAGAACGCCTGCACCACCGGCAATCACAAAACCATCGCGGTTTTTGTCATAGGCACGTGAGGCTGTGCTTGGCGTGTCATTATATTTCGATGACATCGCGCCCATCGCATCAAAGAGTTCTGACAACGTCCAATCAAGTTCTTCACAACCGCCGGCGAACATTACATCCTGTTTGCCATATTGAATCATCTCATAAGCATTGCCGATGCAATGGTTCGAGGTGGCGCAAGCCGACGAGATCGAATAATTCACGCCCTTGATTTTAAACCATGTCGCGAGCGTTGCTGATGCTGTTGAGCACATAGCCTTCGGCACAGCGAAGGGTCCAATGCGCTTTGGTCCGCCTGATTTTCGAGTGATGTCGGCGGCTTCGACAATCGCTTTTGTCGACGGGCCACCTGAACCCATAATGATGCCCGTACGCTCGTTTGAGATATCTTTGTCGTCCAAGCCTGCATCAAGGATCGCCTGGTCCATCGCGACATGATTCCATGCGGTACCGGTCGCGTGAAAACGCATCGCGCGGCGATCAACGATTTCAGCCGGATCAAGTGTCGGCGCGCCATGAACCTGGCAGCGGAAACCGAGTTCGCTATAGCTATCGGCACGCACAATGCCTGACCGGGCTTCGTAAAGCGAAGCCATGACTTCTTGCGTGTTATTGCCGATTGAGGACACGATCCCCATACCCGTGACGACAACGCGTCTCATACTCATCTCCTTCATGACGACCGGATAAGCAGGATCAATCCGGCCCTCGCTTACTCATAGGATTTGTGCGTCTTTACGCTGTTTTGAACAATCCGACGCGCAGATCATGCGCCTCATAAATCCGGCGTCCGTCAGCTTCGAGATAACCATCGGCAATACCGAGAACAAGCTTTGACCGGAACACACGTTTCAAATTCACCGAATAGACCACTTGCTTCACGTTCGGCAGCACTTGATCGATAAACTTCACTTCACCAACGCCCAAAGCGCGTCCACGCCCTTCTGCACCGAGCCAACCGAGATAGAAGCCGCACAGCTGCCAAAGCGCGTCGAGACCAAGGCAGCCCGGCATGACGGGATCACCTTGGAAATGGCACGGAAAGAACCAGAGATCAGGCTTGATCGCGAATTCCGCACGAATATGGCCTTTGCCAAATTCGCCGCCTGTTTCGGACACTTCGGCAATTCGGTCGAACATTAGCATCGGAGGGAGCGGCAACTGGGCATTTCCGGGACCGAAGAGCTCACCCCGTCCACAGGCCAAAAGATCTTCATATTCATAACTCGAACGTTGCGTCATAGCCGATCCGTACTGTTTACCAGTCTCACGCGCCGTCTCATGACGGTCGCTTCCCTACCCGTTTGATCTCCGTAACACAGGCAAACCCCTGCTGAAAGGCCGCAAACGGGTTGCACAGGCGGCTTCCAACGCCTATCTTTAGGACTATGACGATCCGTACCGCCTCACCCGTTCTTGGACCTTCGACTGCGCCCGCCGCAAAGGCCGGACGCGGCTGTGTCTATAGTGAAGTTAAATCACGCTTGCAGGGCGCCGGATTGCGCCCCACACGCCAGAGGATGGGTCTTGGCTGGCTGCTTTTCGCGAAAGGTGACCGGCATTTGACGGCCGAAGGCCTTTATGAAGAGGCTTTGAAGGCGCAAGTGCCCGTATCGCTCGCGACCGTCTACAACACGCTTCACCAGTTCACGGAAGCAGGGCTCATTCGCGAAATAGCGGTCGAAGGGGCCAAAACCCATTTCGATACGAAGGCCACCAACCACCACCATTTCTATATTGAGGGCGAAAACAGGCTTATCGATATTGAGGGCAGCGATATTGCGGTTGAGGCTCTGCCCGACATCCCCGAAGGTATGGAAATCGCCCGGGTTGATGTGGTCGTCCGCCTCCGCCGCAAGGCCTAAGCCGACTGATCAGTCGAATTTGTCGTCCGGATATACACCCCAAAGCTGGCCTTGAGGCACGTAACCGTCGAATTTCAGGCCCTCAGCCCCTTCGCCGACAATCCGGCACCATTTGAGATCACAAGACCGGACCACGCCCAAAACATTTGGCATCAGGGCGGCCGTCATCGGCGCCGCATCATCGGGTTTTGACCGCAAAGCAACCGGCTTGTCCTTCCCCCAGGGCGCGACGAGCGCAGTGCGGCGACCTGAAAGCAGGCTGTGGAGCACCCAACCCTCCGCCCCTTCGGAGTCACGGACGCGCCGCCAAGTCTCAAATTCGGCAATGATTTCAACGGGAAGACCCGCTTTTTCGTAAATCCATTTGGTCCGGTGCTCTTTGCTCGGCCCTTCGCGGAGATTGACGCGATCCGATTTGAGGCTCGCAAAACGGGGCAATGGCAAATTCGTTGCCGTCCCGAGCGCCGTCTCCGCAGCGAATACAGGCGCGACTAAGCCGAACCCAACTAGGATCAGCACCATTGCGATCATCGACCTCGCCCTGATCATAAGTCCTGTCACAGACTGGCCCTTTATCGCCCGTTGTTTTTCGTGGGTGGCATCGCTAGAGAAAGCATAAGACCGCAGTCATACGCGCCAACGTTTCACCCTTTTTGTGTGTGAGGCGCGGCGGGTTAAGACTTGGTAAAGAATTCGACCACGCGCAAGATCAAGGCGCAAGCGAAGAGGGAACTCGTTCATGCCCCATAACAAACCGCTTGTCGTCGTCACGCGTCGTCTTCCCGATACAATCGAAACACGCATGCGCGAATTGTTTAAAGCTGCGCTCAATATCAATGATCACGCGATGAGCCGGGATGAACTCATCGAAGCCGTCAAAACGGCAGATGTTTTGGTACCAACAGTCACCGACGAGATTGATGCGGACATTATCGGCGCTGCAGGACCGCAACTGAAACTCATCGCCAATTTCGGCAATGGCGTTGATCACATCGATCTCAATGCGGCACGCGAACGCGGCATCACCGTCACAAACACGCCTGGCGTTTTAACGGATGACACAGCCGATATGACAATGGCGCTTATTCTCGCCGTGTCGCGCCGCATTGCAGAAGGCGCACGCGTGATTCCTGAAGGCAATTTCCAAGGCTGGTCGCCGACATGGATGCTCGGCCATCGCATCACTGGCAAACGTTTAGGCATTGTTGGTATGGGGCGCATTGGCCAAGCGCTCGCACGCCGCGCGAAAGCCTTTGGTCTGCAAGTGCATTATCACAATCGCAAACCGGTAGCACCCGCTATCGAACAAGAGCTTGAGGCGACTTACTGGGATTCACTCGACCAGATGCTCGCACGAATGGATATTGTGTCTGTGAATTGCCCGCATACACCCGCAACCTATCATCTCTTATCGGGTCGTCGTCTCAAATTATTGAAACGCGATGCCATTCTTGTGAACACGGCACGCGGTGAAATCATCGATGAAACAGCCTTGATCAAAATGCTTGAAGGCGGCGAGCTTGCTGGCGCAGGCCTCGATGTGTTCGAACATGAACCGGCGATTTCGCCGCGCATGTTGAAACTCGCCAAACAACATAAGATCGTCGTGTTGCCCCACATGGGCTCAGCCACCGTCGAAGGCCGCATCGAAATGGGCGAGAAGGTGATCATCAATATTCGCACCTTCATGGATGGTCATCGCCCACCCGATCGTGTGATCGCGTCTTTGGTGTGAGTTGTTGGGGCTTAGGGCTTAGGCAACAGATTATTTTTTCCTATTGCCGATTGCCTACTACCTAAGACCGCTCTCACAGCCCTTCAAACAATGCCGTCGAAAGATAACGTTCCGCAAAGCTCGGAATGATGATCACGATATTCTTACCCTTGGACTCAGGGCGGGCTGCAATTTCCAATGCCGCGGCAACAGAAGCGCCTGATGAAATACCTGTCGGAATCCCTTCAATGCGGGCGAGCAAACGAGCGGTATCAAACGCGGTTTGATTGCCGATGCGCAAAACCTCATCAATGATGGTGCGATCAAGAATGTCAGGAACAAAACCCGCACCGATGCCTTGAATTTTATGCGGACCCGGATTGCCGCCCGAGAGCACGGGTGAATCTTCCGGCTCAACCGCAACCACTTTCACATTGGGATTACGCGCCTTCAACACTTGTCCGACACCTGTGATCGTGCCGCCAGTGCCAACACCTGAAATGAAGATATCGACTTTGCCTTCGGTATCATTCCAGATTTCTTCAGCCGTTGTGCGCCGATGAATGTCTGGATTGGCAGCATTTTTAAATTGTTGCGGAATGACTGAACCCGGTATCGACGCCTTCAATTCTTCGGCTTTTGCGATTGCACCTTTCATGCCGAGCGGCGCAGGAGTCAATTCAAGTTCAGCACCGAGCAGCGCCAGCATTTTGCGACGCTCAATCGACATTGATTCCGGCATCACAAGAATGAGACGATAACCGCGTGCTGCCGCAACGAAAGCAAGCGCGATGCCCGTGTTACCCGAGGTTGGTTCAATCAAAGTCGCGCCCGGCTTGATCGCGCCTGATTGCTCGAGCGCATCAATCATATTGACGCCGATACGATCTTTCACGCTCGCAATCGGATTGAAAAATTCGAGCTTGGCGAGGAGATGCGCGTGGACGCCTTTGTCTTTCGCAATCCGGTCGAGTCGTACAATCGGCGTGTCGCCAATCGTATCGGTGATCGATTGATAAATACGGCCACGGCCGGGCTTATGTGTGGATGCAGACATGTGACAAGCCTCCTCAACGCGAATGATGAGCGGAGGCTAATCTAATCTACATGGATTGTCGATAATTAATTTAATCTACAGATTTAAATTGAGAAATCGGCAGACTCGGCCCCCGACGTCAGGCCTGATTTGTTGGCGGCGTCGCAAAGCTGCTCAACAGTGATCCCGTCAAGATGGGCCAGAAACGCGTTACTCGCGATTTTCACTTCCGGTTCGATCACAATATCGACCAGTTTCGAATGCGGCTCCGGCACCGATTGATCATCCTCGGCGGAGATCATCGCGGCGCGCACGATCTGCCCGGCAGTCAGACGGCGGCGTTCGCTGGCGAGTTCATAGCCGCCACGCGGACCGCGCACGCCTTTGAGAATACCGGCGCGCACCAAGGCCTGCAGCAGCGTTTCAAGATGGCGCGGCGGCAAGCGATGCCGATCAGCCAGAGCTTTCGCGGGAACGGGATCAGGTCGCGCGTGAAGCGCAACGTCGACAACAGCGGCAATGGCCAACATGCTGCGGCGGGAGAGCAAATTCATGTTACACGTCCTTCCCTCAAGCCTCGGGCTCGAGAGAGACGTTAATCAAACGCCTGTCGAGCCGTAACCACCCGCGCCGCGCCCTGTCTCCGCGAGACCTGTGCGCTCTTCAAGAACCGCTTGTGCCACGGGCGCGACAACAAGCTGGGCAATCCGCATTCCGCGCGTCACGGTGAAAGGGTCCTCACCATGATTGATGAGGAGCACCGACACTTCGCCGCGATAATCCGCGTCAATCGTGCCGGGTGAATTCAACACCGTCACACCATGCTTCAAAGCGAGCCCCGACCGGGGTCTGACCTGCGCCTCAAAACCCGCCGGAATCTCAATACACAATCCAGTTTGGATTAATCTACGTTTCCCAGCAGAAATTGTGAATACAGGAGTTTCGGGGATGGCCGCAAGCAAATCCATGCCCGCTGCCCCTGCGGTTTCATAGCGCGGCAGAGGCAGACCTTCCGCGTGGGGAAGGCGCAAAACACCGATAACAGGGATCATTTCGTGCTCTTTTTGGGCAAAATCGTCGAAAAATGTGCGATCAGACGGGCGGCGACCTCGGTTTTCGGCAAGGTCGGCCAGGTCTCCACATCCTGTTTCGAGACGAGATGGACGGAATTATTATCCCCACCCATCACGTCTTTTCCCGCCCCGACATCATTGGCGACGATCACATCGCAGGTTTTTGAGGCAAGTTTGCCCTTCGCATAGGTCAAAACGTCATGGGTTTCCGCCGCAAAACCAACAACCACAGAGGGCCGACCTTTTTTCAATCCGGCAATAGTGGCCAGAATATCGGGATTGGGCTCCAACGTCAGAGTCGGCGGGGGCGCGCCCTTTTGTTTCTTGATCTTGTCCTTGGCCTCACTCGTCACACGCCAATCGGCAACGGCCGCGCAAAAAATAGCGAGATCAGCAGGCAAGGCTTTTTGAACCGCAGCCAACATGGCGCTGGCCGTTTCGACATGGATGGTTGTCACGCCCGCGGGGTCAGGAATTGAAACAGGACCCGAGATCAACGTGACTTTCGCACCCGCCGCCGCAGCGGCTGCCGCCAAGGCATGGCCCTGCTTGCCCGAGGAGCGATTGGCGATATAGCGCACCGGATCAATCGGCTCATGGGTCGGGCCCGACGTCACGACCACATGTTTTCCGGCGAGTGGGCCTTTGCCCGAAGGCTTGCCGCCCAACGCCTTTTCAATCGCATCCGCAATCGCAAAGGGCTCGGCCATGCGGCCGGGGCCGAATTCGCCACAAGCCATCTCGCCCTCATCGGGACCTACAAACAAAACGCCGTCTTTCTTGAGTTGGGCGAGATTGCGCTGTGTCGCGGCCTGGGTCCACATGCGCACATTCATGGCAGGTGCCACGAGCACGCGCTTATCGGTAGCCAGCAACGCGGTCGAGGCGAGATCATTCGCCAAACCCTGCGCCATCTTTGCCAAGAGATCCGCCGTGGCCGGGGCGACAACAACAAGATCCGCCGAGCGCGATAATTCGATATGGCCCATCTCGGCCTCGTCCGTCAGCGAAAAGAGATCGGAAAACACCTTCTCGCCCGCAAGACTTGAAACCGAAAGCGGCGTGACGAATTCCGCGCCCGCTTTGGTGAGAATGGCGCGCACCGCCCCGCCGCGCTTTTTGATTTCGCGGATGAGTTCGAGCGATTTATACGCCGCGATCCCGCCGCCAATGACGAGGAGAACGGATTTTCCCGATAAAGACATTGATCTCGACCTAGCCCTTCAAATCCGCAGATCTCAAAAGAATGATCAACACGCGATCAAGTTAAACTCAAAGCACTCGCAGAGCGAGTGCCACCAAAACAGCTGCGATCACCCACAGCGCGAGATTGCCCCACCGGTTGCGGCGGGCTTCGGCACGGCCGATCTCAACAATTGACCGCGCATCAAGCGGAAAGCCCTTCGCGCTCGCTTCAGATAACTGCTGCGCGAGTGTTTCAGCGCGATTGGCGAGCGTTGGTAAATGGCCAATCATGGTGGCAAGCGACAACGCGCCGCGCCCGACTTCTTCAATGCGTCCAAGGGGACCGAGATTGCGCTCAATCCAATCACGCACCACCGGCTCGGCGGTCGTCCACATATTCAAATGCGGATCAAGCGAACGCGCGACACCTTCAACAACGACCATTGTCTTTTGCAGCATCACGAGTTCGGTGCGCGTGCGCATATCGAAAAGGCCCGTCACTTCAAAGAGCAGCGTCAATAATTTCGCCATCGAGATTTGATCGGCGGAGCGTTGGTGAATGGGTTCACCAATCGCGCGGATCGCTTGCGCAAAATCATCAACCGAGTGGTGCATCGGCACATAGCCGGCTTCAAAATGTACTTCTGCCACGCGGCGATAATTGCGCGTTATAAAGCCCAAAAGAATTTCGGCGAGGAAACGTCTCTCGCGTGGACCCAAACGGCCCATGATTCCAAAATCAACCGCGCAAAGACGCCCTGAGGCATCAACGAATAAATTACCCGGATGCATATCGGCGTGGAAAAATCCGTCACGCAGTGCATGACGCAAAAAGGACTGAATAACGATACGGCCCAAAGCGATGCGATCATGCCCCTGCGCCGCAATTTGATCAATGTCATGCAACGGAATGCCGTCGATCCATTCCATCGTCACGACATCGCGCGCGGTCAAATCCCAATTGACGGAGGGCACATGAAACTCGGAATCATCGCGCGCATTCTCGGCCATTTCCGACAACGCGGCCGCTTCCAGCCGGAGATCCATTTCCATCGTAACGGAGCGTTTCAAGGTCTCAACGACATCAACGAATTTCAACCGCCGCGCTTCAGCAGAAAACTCTTCCATCACGCTGGCGGCATAGGCCATCGCGGCAAGATCACGACGGAAGCGCGTGCGCACACCGGGCCGCAAAACCTTCACGGCAACCGTTTCGCCGCTTTGTGTGCGGGCGCGATGCACCTGCGCGATGGAGGCTGCCGCAATCGGTTCGCTGAATTCGGAATAAAGAGAGTCAATCGGCTTACCGAAAGATGCTTCAATTTCCTTGACTGCTGCAACGCGTCCAAAAGGCGGAATGCGGTCTTGCAATTTTTCCAAGTCGCGCGCGACACGCACACCCACGACATCGGGGCGCGTCGCCATGAATTGACCAAGCTTTATATATGAGGGACCCAAACGCGTGAGCGCGGCCACGAGTCCTTCAGCACTCGATGATGCACCCCGCTTTTCGAACAACCGCGCAAGCTGCACTAGCGCGCCGACACCGGGAGGCGCTTCACGCGGATCGACAAGCGCAAAGGCACCCTCGCGTGCGAGCACGAAACCAACACGCATCAACCGCAAGAGATGGATGGGGGCAAAACGCACGGGCCTGACCTTAAATCTTCCACGCCGAATGGAGCTGCACTATTCCACCAGACATGGGGCGCGATGTGACGCGGCCAAAACCGGCGGTCTCGATCATCGCGGTAAACCGCGCGGGCGTCGGAAATTTACGGATCGACTCGACGAGATATTGATAGGGCTCCGCATCGCCCGTCACGAGACGTCCCATCGGCGGAATGACTTTGAAGGAAAAGGTGTCATAGATTTTATCTAGACCCGGCACATCGACATTAGAAAATTCGAGGCACATAAAACGCCCGCCGCGCTTCAACACGCGATAGGCTTCGGAAAGCGCGCGATCAATGCGCGGCACATTGCGGATGCCAAAAGCGATTGTGTAGGCATCGAAACTTTTATCGGGTAAGGGAAGTTCTTCCGCATTGCCCTGAACAAAATTGATCCGGTCCTTCAACGCTTTCGTTGTGCGGTCACGCCCCACTTCAAGCATGTCGCCATTGATATCGAGTACGGTCGCCGTAGCTTGCGCGCCGGCGGCTTCCAACACCCTGAAAGAAATGTCACCAGTGCCGCCTGCAACATCGAGAAGGCGGAACGGACGCGTGCGCGCGGGGCGCAAGCTCGAGACGAGCGCGGCCTTCCAGGCGCGATGAAGCCCAAAGGACATGAGATCATTCATAAGGTCGTAACGGCGCGCGACTTTGTGAAACACATCATCGACAAGCGCCTGTTTTTGACCCAAGCGGACCGAGGAAAAGCCGAAATGGGTCTCGGCCGCCTCATCGCGGTCACCCGTTGCTGCCCGATTTTCCTGCATATCCATCATCATCCACTCGTGATCCGCCCGCGATCAAGACCATAGCGCAGGGCGCGTCAAGACGCTATGCCGGTGCGGGAAGGACCCGCCATGCCGGAATTACCCGAAGTTGAAACCGTCCGCCGCGGGCTAGAGCCCGTGATGACCGGACAACGCATCGCGCGGGTCGAGCAGCGTCGGCCCGATCTGCGCTTTCCCTTTCCGCCTCGCTTTCGGGAGCGCCTTGAAGGGCAGCGCATCCTCAGCCTGGGGCGGCGTGCCAAATATCTCCTCGTCGATCTCGGATCGGAAGAGATTCTCATCATGCATCTCGGCATGAGCGGCCGCTTTACGATTATCGATCCGATACAAAAGCAAAAGCCCGGCGCATTTCATCATGAAACCGGGGACTCAAGCCTTCACGATCATATCGTGTTTCATCTCGAAAATGGTGCGCGCATTATTTACAACGATCCACGTCGGTTTGGCTTTATGGATATCGTGCCGCGCAACACTCTAGAGACTTGCCGCCATTTCAAATCCATGGGAATTGAGCCTCTCGGCAATGCGCTTGATGGCGATCATATTCGCGCCGTGTTTGAAGGAAAAAAAGCACCGTTGAAAGCCGCCTTGCTTGATCAGAGTTTGATTGCCGGCCTCGGCAATATCTATGTGTGCGAGGCGCTTTATCGTTCAGGCCTTTCACCCAAACGGCGCGCGGGCACGCTGTCTTCAAAGCGGGGCGCGGTGCGAGATAAGGCCGATAAACTCGCGGATAATATTCGTGATGTGCTGATTGAAGCGGTTGAAGCGGGTGGGTCGTCTTTGCGCGATTTCGCACAAACGGACGGATCGCTTGGTTACTTCCAGCATCGCTTCCGCGTTTATGATCGCGAGGGTGAGTCTTGTCTCACCAAAGCCTGCACGGGAACGATTAAACGTATTGTTCAATCGGGTCGATCAACTTTCTTTTGTCCGAAATGCCAGAAATAACGAGAATCGCTGGCAGGCTTGAACAAATTGAAGTGAGCGGTTAGCACTCGCATGACGTTTAAAAGATCGATCCTACATATATAAGGAGTGCGGACCATGTCATTTCAGACCCTCAAGGTCGAAACGCGCGACAAAGCGGGATTGATCACGCTTCATCGTCCTGACGCGCTCAACGCGCTCAACAGCACGCTGATCGCCGAGCTTGATCAAGCGCTCGATGCGTTTGAACGTGATCCTCACATCGGCGCAACTGTCATCACCGGATCGGAGAAAGCCTTCGCTGCGGGTGCGGATATTAAGGAGATGAAGGATCTCGCTTTTCCTTCAACCTATCTCGATGATTTTGTGACATCATGGGATCGCGTCGCGCGAAAACGCAAACCCATCATTGCGGCGGTTGCCGGATTTGCGTTAGGCGGCGGCTGCGAATTGGCCATGATGTGCGATTTCATTTTGGCTGCCGATACTGCGAAATTCGGCCAGCCTGAAATCAAACTCGGCATCATTCCGGGCGTTGGCGGATCACAAAGACTGACCCGCTCCATCGGCAAATCGAAGGCAATGGAGCTCTGCCTCACCGGACGTATGATGGACGCGAATGAAGCCGAACGTGCAGGACTTGTCGCGCGGATTGTGCCCGCAGCCGATTTGATCGCAGACGCGCTCAAGACGGCCAATCAGATTGCCGGTCTCGGCCGGACCAGCGTGCTGATGGCAAAAGAAGCGATCAACCGCGCCTTTGAGACAAGCCTCTCGGAAGGACTGCTCGTCGAACGCCGGTTGTTTCAATCCCTCTTCGCGACCGAGGACCAGAAGGAAGGTATGGCGGCTTTTGTTGAGAAGCGGCCGCCGCTTTTCAGCAAAACCTGACGCCGGACGAAAATCCAGATGTCAGGCCTTGAATGGGACACGATTGCGCTTCTCACCGGAACCGCCTTCCTCGCCGGATTTATTGACTCAATCGCGGGCGGCGGCGGTCTCTTGACCGTTCCTGCCCTTCTGATCGCCGGGATCGACCCCGTCACGGCGGTTGCCACGAATAAGGTCCAAGGCACCTTGTCGATTGTCTCGGCGCTCGTGACCTACGGGCGGAAAGGGCTCATCGAATGGCGGCCGGGCCTCCCGATGCTGCTGATTACGCTCGTTTTTGGTGGTTTTGGCGCGCTTTTGATCCAATTTTTCTCGAAAACGGTCATCGCGGCACTCATTCCGGTCTTGTTGATCTCAGTGGCGTTCTATTTCGGCCTGATGCGGGGCGTCGGCGAAGCCGACCGTAAAGCGCGGCTGTCCCGCCCTCTGTTCCTGACCCTCATTATTCCACCGCTAGCACTCTATGACGGCTTTCTCGGCCCCGGGGCGGGGTCGTTCTATGCGGCGGTTCTGATCGGCCTCCTCGGGCTCGGGATCACCCGGATGACCGCCATGGCCAAACTGCTTAATGGCGGATCCAATTTGGGCTCGCTCATTGTCTATTCTCTCGCCGGGGCGGTCCATTGGCCGCTGGGCCTCGCGATGGGCGCGGCCTCTATGACGGGCGCCCAGATCGGGTCGCATCTGGCGGTTCGCCAAGGCGCGCGGCTCATCCGGCCACTGATCGTGATCACCTGCTGCGCTTTATCGATCAAAATGCTGGCTGATCCGACCAATCCCCTCCATTGGCTCTTCGCGTTTTTGTCCTTTCCGGGATGATGGTCATTGACGGCCTCGGCCCAAGCCGCTAAGAGACCCGCCACGCAAGGGACGGCTTCTGGATTGTGAGGCGCGATCCTTTTGGATTTCAAACCATAGACAAATGCGATCGTCGCTGGGTTGAACGCATCGACTTTGTCTTGAGGACCTAAAATGGCGAATACGAAATCGGCCAAAAAGGCCACCCGTAAAATTGAAGCCCGCACGGCCGTCAATCGCAGCCGTCGTTCACGCGTGCGCACTTACGTGAAGAAGGTTGAAGAAGCTTTGAAGGCCGGCGACAAGGGCGCTGCTTCTGAAGCGATGAAGCATGCAGAGCCTGAATTGATGCGCGCTGCGCAAAAAGGCGTGATGCACAAGAAGACCGCCTCGCGCAAAATTTCGCGTCTGGTGAAAGCCGTGAGCGCTGTTGCTAAGTAAGCGACTGCAAGAAGTGCCTGCGGCGCAGTGATTTCTTGTTACAACTTAAGTTTGAAAAAAGCTCTGCTCACGCGGAGCTTTTTTATTTGCGCTTCTAAGTGCCGTCACAAAGAATCGACGCAAGCGATTTATTTCACGCGCCGAACAATTTTATGCTTGACACTGTGACGCTTAGATTTCGTTTCAGGCGACAAATTGATGACGAAAAACGCTCAAAAAATATAACTGTAAATCAATGCGTTAGCTGATAAAGCGCAGCAATCGCGACGCAAATCTTCGCGAAGAAGCGCGCAAGCCTTGAAGCAAAAAAAAAAATAAAAAAAAATTGCGCGCGCACGGTCATTAAAGAAAGCTTAATAACACCAAGGCGTTGCGGCAAAAGCGCTCTGAAAATCCAGCCTCTCTCGCGGCTAATCGTCAAAATTTCGACTTCCGGTTGAGTTTATAACATTGCGTGGACGGAAGTGCCTGTGTAACGTCCATCTCGTTCGCTGGGTTTCAGCAAACAGTCTCTCCGGATGGTTGAGGTGATCAACCCCTGTTTTGGGGTACGCTCTCGCTTTGTCTTCTGGAGTGAGGTGCGTGAAGAGTGAGTATCTCTGGTCGCATCTCGGGGAGTGTCATACGAGACGATAAGATCGAATTCGATCGCGTCACGGATGATGGGGATACGAAAGAAGGAAGCGTGAGATGATTGGTGTCTTTGTTGGAAATCGAACCTGTAACGTAAACGCAGGCGCTCAAAGCAAGACATCAAGTCCGAATGGCTCAATTTGTTGATACGCAATAAACGCCAAGATTACGCTGACCTCGCATCTGCATCATTCAGGTTTTTTAATGTCGAATTCCTCTACCCTTTTGTCCGCTGAATCTCCGGTTACAAAAACCGTTGATGATGATTCAGCATGGGATCGCGTCCGGCGCCGTCTGCGCGCCGAGCTTGGCGACGACGTTTTTTCGAGCTGGTTTGGACGGTTGGAGCTTTCCGGTCTTTCTGGCGAAACGGCACATCTGTCGGTGCCGACGCGCTTTTTGAAAAGCTGGATCCAGTCGCACTATATCGACCGTTTACGCGCCTTGGTGTTTGAAGAATTCATCGGTCTTTCCGAAATCGCGATCACCGTTCGCAGCGCGACATCAAAGCCTGTACAAAAGGCTCCTGGTCATCAGGCCTCTGAGACAACGGCCCGCGATCGTATGCCCACAGATCGCACTCAGAATGAAATCTCGACCCAGCGGGACCGCGTCGTAACGAGCGAGACGGATTCACTTGGCGGCGCGCCGCTTGATCGTCGCTTAAACTTTACAAATTTCTTGGTCGGTAAATCAAATCAGCTGGCGCACGCCGCCGCCGAGCGCGTCGCCGGAAATGGCATTGGCGAGACGCCGCTCTATAACCCGCTCTATGTTCATGCGGGTGTCGGCCTGGGCAAGACCCATCTTCTCCATGCGATCGCGCATGAAACCATCGCTCAGGGTCGCCGCGTGATTTATCTCACGGCTGATCGGTTCATGTATGGTTTTGTCGCCGCGCTGAAAGCACAGACCGCACTCAATTTTAAAGAGCGCTTGAGAGGCATCGATCTTCTCGTGATCGATGATGTGCAATTCCTGCAGGGTAAATCCATTCAGCAGGAATTCTGCCACACGCTCAATGCGCTGATTGATTCAGGTCGCCAGATTGTGATTGCCGCCGATCGTCCGCCATCAGATCTCGAAAGTCTCGATGAACGCGTGAAGTCACGACTTGCCGGTGGTTTGGTTGTTGAGATGGGTCCGCTCGATGAAAATCTGCGTGTGCGGATCATTGAAGCGCGCATCGCGAGCGCGCGTCAGCATCAGCCGAATTTCGACGTGAATGCGAATGTAATCGCCTATGTTGCGAAATCAATCGTTTCGAATGGCCGTGACCTTGACGGCGCCGTCAATCGCTTGCTCGCCCATTCAACTTTGACCGGTGGCGCTTTGACGGTGGAAGCGGCAGAAGCCGCCATCCGCGATTTGGTCCGCGCGCGTGAGCCCCGCAAAGTGAAGATCGAAGACATTCAGAAATTGGTTGCGACCCATTTCAATGTCAGCCGTGCGGATATTCTCTCCTCACGCCGGTCAGCCGGTGTGGTAAAGCCGCGTCAGATCGCGATGTATCTCGCCAAGGTTTTGACCTTACGCTCGCTCCCTGAGATCGGCCGCCGCTTTGGTGGACGCGATCACACGACCGTCCTTCATGCGGTCCGCAAGATCGAGGGCGCGGTGTCGGCCGACACGGGCTTGCGTGACGATGTCGAGCTCCTGAAGCGGATGCTGCAGGACTGAGGCGCACTTTCCCCGTAAGTTACGGGGAATTCTGTGGACCATAGGGCCAAAAAGTGCCCGTGGGCGCTGGTTCACCTTGCCTAAGCGAACCCCCATCTGGCATTTTAAACGACCCGGTAAATCCGCCGGTATTGATTTCCTAGAAATCGGCAAGGTCGGCGATGAAAGTCACTGTCGAAAAAGCAGCGCTCCTCAAGTCTTTGGGCCATGTTCACCGCGTGGTCGAACGGCGGAACACGATTCCGATCCTGTCGAATATTCTGCTGAAGGCCGCCGAGGGCGGTCTCCACCTGAAAGCGACCGATCTCGACCTCGAAGTGACCGAGCGTTTTCCGGCTGAAATTGAAACGCCGGGTGCGACGACTGTACCGGCCTATATGTTCTATGAAATCGTCCGCAAATTGCCCGACGGCGCGCAAGTTTCGCTCGATAACTCGGGCGACGCGACGCAGATGGTAATCCGCGCGGGGCGCTCGCGCTTTACCTTGCAAACTTTGCCAGACAGCGATTTCCCAGATCTCGCAGCGGGAACGCTCGATCACAAATTCAGTCTTCCGGCTGCAGAACTCCGTCGCCTTATCGAGAAAACGCAATTTGCGATCTCGACAGAAGAGACGCGCTATTATCTCAATGGTATTTATTTCCACACGATCGATGTGATGGGTCACACGATGTTGCGCGCTGTCGCAACCGATGGTCATCGTCTCGCACGAGTCGAGGCAGATGCACCGCAAGGGTCTGCGGGTATGCCGGGCATTATCGTGCCGCGCAAAGCCGTGAATGAGATTTTAAAACTCGTTGAAGCCGGCGGCGATGACGTCATGATCGAAGTCTCGGCAGCCAAAATTCGTCTGACTTTGGGCGAAGTGGTTTTGACGACGAAATTGATCGACGGCACCTTCCCTGATTATCAACGCGTTATCCCGACGGCGAATGATAAGCTGCTCACCGTTGAGAAGGGCGACTTCATGGCCGCCGTTGATCGTGTGTCAACGATTTCATCAGAGCGCACCCGCGCCGTGAAAATGGCCGTGAATGATGGCAAGCTCACTTTGTCCGTTACAAATCCGGAATCCGGTTCGGCGGTCGAAGAGATCGAAGTTGACTACGATCAAGCGGCCCTCGAGATTGGGTTCAACGCGCGGTATCTCCTCGATATTGCTTCTGAACTTGATGGCGATACGGCATTAATCAAATTGGCAGACTCCGGCTCCCCCACCCTCATTCAGGATCGCGAAGGCGCGAGCGCCCTTTATGTCCTGATGCCGATGCGCGTGTGATAGACACACATCTTCCGCGCGCATCTTCAGTCCTTCGAACACCGCGCATCACGCGCCTTGTTCTGCAGGACTTTAGATCTTATCCGATGCTCGATCTCACCCTTGACGGGTCGATGATTGTTTTTGTCGGCGAGAACGGCGCTGGCAAAACAAATCTTCTTGAAGCTCTCTCGCTCTTCACGCCGGGACGCGGCCTTCGTCGCGCTTATCTCGAAGAGATGACGCGGGAGCACGGGCCGGGAAGCTTTGCTGTTTCAATAACCATTGATGATCAAGAAGATCTCTGGCAGCTTGGCACAGGGCTTGAAATTCAAGACGAGGATGGCGCGCGTCAAAGGCGTTACCGCATCAATGGTACGCCTGTCGGATCGGCACAGTATTTTACCGATCATATTCGCATCGTTTGGCTGACGCCGGCACTTGATGGTTTGTTTACGGGGGCCGCAGGAGATCGCCGGCGCTTTCTTGATCGATTGGTTCTAGCACTTGATCCGGCTCATGCGAGTCGTGTCTCAGGACTTGAACGCGCGTTGCGGAACCGAAACAAATTGCTTGAGGAGCCTTCGCCTGATTCATTATGGCTCGATGCAATTGAACGCGAAGTTGCAGAGACCGGCATTGCAGTGGCGGCCGCGCGTCAAGAGGCGATTGGCCGTCTCTCAGGATTGATACACGCAATGCGTGATGACGCGTCGCCTTTTCCTTGGGCTGAAATCAAACTCGAAGGTTGGGTTGAAAAAGCGCTCATTGATCGTGCCGCTGTTGATGTTGAAGATGAGTTTCGCGCGCTGTTGAAATCACAGCGTATGCGCGATCGGGCAGCCGGCCGCGCTTTGATCGGCCCGCAAGCCGCCGATCTGATTGTTATTCATGGACCAAAATCAGTTGCTGCAGAACGCGCCTCAACTGGCGAACAAAAAGCATTGTTAATCGGTTTGGTACTCGCACATGCACGGCTTGTCGCCGATGTGAGCGGTATTGCTCCCATCATTCTTCTCGACGAGATTGCCGCCCATCTTGATCCAAAAAGACGGGAGGCGCTGTTTGATACTCTTGCGCAACTCGGATCGCAGATCTTTATGACGGGTGCTGATATCGCCAGTTTTTCCTTGATGCCGGAGGCAACGCGACGCTATGCCGTCTCATCCGGAAAGGTTGATCGACTTCCATGACGCTCTCCCGCTATCTTATTTTCACGCTTACTTATTTTATTGCGGTGATCACACCGGGCCCCGGTCTTGCAGCGATCATCGCGCGGGCGTTGGGGCGCGGACTTCACGGCATGCCTGCTTTTCTTGCCGGATTTATAGCGGGCGATCTCACGCTCTTTATCATTGCAGCGGCAGGTCTCGCTGTTGTGGCAGAAGCCTATGCACCTATCTTGACGGCGGTTCGTTGGGGTGGGGCAGCCTATCTCCTCTATCTTGCGTTCAAACTCTGGACAACACCGGTGGATGCACATCTTGAGGCGGCATCCAATACCCAGTCTGAATCGCCGCTTGCCCTTTTTCTATCGACCTATTCGCTGACAGTCAGTAATCCGAAGCCGATTTTGTTTTTTGTGGCGCTCCTTCCTGCACTGCTCGATCTATCGACACTGACGCTGCTTGATTACGCCATTCTCACCGTGACGATTGCCGTGATCATTTCATTAAGCCTGTTGGTCTATGCCGGTGCGGCTAGCCGTGCGCGGCTTTTATTCACAAGCACGCATGCGCGCACCATAATCAATCGTATCACGGGTACGATGCTGGCGGTGGTCGCGGTTGTTATGGCGTGGATTTAATCTGATCCTGTTACACCGCAGCGGCGTGACGGCCTTGTCCCGAACTCAGCCAGGCATCAAACACCGACGCAACTGAACGCATGGCAAGGCGTGCTTCTACAGGAATGGTCACAACCCACTCTTTAACAATAGCCAAACCTTCGCGCTCTAAAGTCTTCAAACGATCGAGATCATCAAAGAAGACTGCCGGATCGACGCCATGATGCGTGGCGACCGTTTCAAGATCGACTTGCATATTGCACATTAGTTTTTCGATGACTTCGCGGCGCAAGAGATCATCAGCGCTTAGGACAAGGCCCCGATGAACCGGTAACCGTTCTTCAGCAATGGACTGCGCCCATAAATCAAGATCGCTTTCATTCTGTGCATAGCCCCATCCGGTAGCGCTGATGGCACTGGGACCAATAGCAATCAAAGTGCTGGCGCTATCCGTTGTATAGCCTTGGAAATTTCTTCTAAGCTGCCGATCATTCAACGCGAGAGTCATGGGATCATCGGCGAGGGCGAAATGATCCAAGCCAATCGGAACATAATGATCTTCAAGCGCCTCACGCGCGGCGCGAGCCAATTTTAGACGCGCACGCATATCGGGAAGACCGTGACGCTCCAGCGCCTTTTGATATTTTTTCATCCAGGGCACATGTGCATAGCCAAATAAAGCAATGCGATTGGCACCAATCTTCACCGTTGCGTCAACACTTTCCGTAATCGATTTTTCAGTCTGATGGGGAAGCCCGTAAATCAGATCGAAATTTACAGGCATCACGCCATTCTTGCGGAGCGCATCAACAGTCTTTGCAACCATCTCATAAGGCTGAATGCGGTGAATGGCCTTTTGTACCTCGGCATCGAAATCCTGCACGCCGATTGACGCGCGTGTAACACCCGCTTCGCCATAGGCTTTCGCGCGTGAAACTGTGAATCCACGCGGGTCGATTTCAATTGAAATCTCGGCGCGGTCAACAAAATCGAAATGCTTTCCGATCGCGTCCATCACACGACTAAAATCTTCAGGCGATAGGAGACTAGGTGTGCCACCACCAAAATGCAGATGAGATAGACGTCCGCGTCCAGGAAGACGTTCAACAATAAGGGAGAGCTCAGCAAGCAACGTTTCGAGATAGGGCCGCACGGGCGCATAGGTTTTTGTGATCGTCGTATTGCACCCGCAATACCAACAAAGCTTCGAGCAAAAGGGAATGTGAAGATAAAGCGAAAGCGGCTCGGACATATCGGTCCGTTCAAGCCAAGAAGTTACAGTTGCCGCAGTGACGCCCATATGAAAATGCGGCGCAGTCGGATAGCTCGTATAACGCGGGACGCGGGCATCGAGCTGGGAAAGCCAGGAGTCTTTTACGGGTGCGTGTGTGTTCATGCGCCCAATGTGACAAACACACTGACGTCAACCTTGATTTACATCAATTTGATTGAAGGCCGATTGAAACGGTGATCATCATCAAGATGAATGAGAAAGAAGTGGTACAGCTACCCCGGCTCGAACGGGGGACCTCTAGATCCACAATCTAGCGCTCTAACCAACTGAGCTATAGCTGCCCGAAGACAAAGAAGCGGGCCCAAACGTCCCTCTTCAGGGAGACGTCCTAAGCCCGCTTGTGTCTCTTTTCAAGTGCCGGATGGCGACTCCCTCTCAATGAGAGGGGCGTTGCGCATCCAAAGCATGGGTCATGGCCTTCCGCACGGGCTCCGACGCCTTTGTCGCAACCGCAGTGGCGAGAGATGATAATTCTCGCGCCTCGTCAAAGCTGCGCTCGAATTGCTTACGCATCTGGCTCGATTGAAGGTCGATCATATCGGACAGGGTCCGGATCTGCGTCATCGCGCGGAAATAGCCGAAAGCCGCTTGGGCTTCCGCCTCAAGCGCATCAGCCACACGAACCTGCATTTCCTTGAGGCCCGACTGAACGACATGACCACTCGCTTCAAAGCCGCGTGCGAAAGACATCGAGGCCTCTTGCGAGCGGGAAAAAGCTGAACGCACCTGATCGAGCGACTGTTCGGCCACGCTGCGCACGGCTTCGGTCGCTGCCTCATGTGTGGGCAACGGTTTCGCTGCCCTTTCTGAGGGCTCTGCTTTCGCCTTGGTCTGTGCGACCGGCTTACGCTTGACCCGCTCGGCCGGAACGACCGGTGTTGCGGGGCGCTTCTTAGCCTCTACCGTCGACAGATCGGCAGCGGATGGCGTTGTCACTTCGGGATTACCATTCGGATCGGATGTCATAGTGACCTCCTCAGGTCGGTCCGCAGGGGATCAGGAATGTTTACGCTGAGCGGCATCAGTCGCCGCCTTGCGCATTTCGGCAGCAGCCGACTCGATTGTCGTCTGTGCGTTTTCCGAGGCCTTGCGGGCTGTCGTCTGCATGGCCGAGCCAAATTCGGTCATCTGTGATTGCAAAGTCGCGAATTGCGACTTCACGAATTCGGTCTGGATATGGACGACATCTTGAACGTCTTTGGCATGAACGAGGCGCTCAGCAAGATCGAAAGCCGCCGCGATGTTCTTCTCGGCATAGCCAATGGCCTTCTCGGCGAGGTCGCGCGAATTCGCTTGAGCGTGGATCGTCTGCGAGTCAGCAGCCGAGACAGCTTTTTGCGCTGCACCAAGAAAACCGTCGAAAGCTTTGCGGGCCTGGTCAACGCTCTTTTCAGCGAAATCGCGCATTTCAGTAGGAATTTCGTACGAAGGGGTCGATTTTGACATGATAAATCCTCAAAAATTAGGGGGTAAAAATTTGAACAAAACGCGTCGAGAACAATCAGTTATTTCGCAGTGCAATATAATGCTGCATTGCACAATCGTCAACTGAAGGGCTGGTTAACTGTGTTTTCGATCTCTTCGACCTTAGGGGGAGAAAGATTTGGACGCCCTGCGCCCCATTCGGTAGGAATTTGACGGAAACTTTAGGAATTGCGGGCATTTATCCTTATTGAGCCCCTCAGGACCGTCTGTTCGAATGACGAAAACCAACGGATCAGGATCAAAAGTGTCGAGACCGACAGGCGATAGCCTAACTACCCGTCTCCGCTTTGTCTGGACGAGCGATCAGTCTGGCGCAATCCGGTTACTCACGGAAGATCAGCGCCTCGAGGCGTTGAAGGCCAATCTTGAGCGCGGGGCATGGCCCGCAACCAGCAAAGCGCGGTTCGCTTTCGATGCGCATGCCACCTTCGTCAACGAACCTCTCGCGCTTGAAGCGGCAGATGGTCCGCTAACCGTCACAATATCCGGGACACCCGTTAAAGGTGCTCAAGGCAGTTTCGAAGGCTTCCGGGGCTTCGGCACGATCGCCCTCCCCGCAGCCAAGCCGAAAAGCGAACCGGCACCAAAAGTGAGATCCCGTCCGGCTGACGCCGAGGCGGCGCCCGGCCTTAGCGAGATCGAGCGCCAGGCCTTCCGCGATATTGCCCGCGCTTTGGGCGAACGACCGAGCCGCTCCCCTCACGCCGAGAACCGAGACATTCCGGTGATCGAGACGCGTGCCGCTACCGCACCCGTCCCTTCGCCGGTCGTTACAGAGTCGCCGTCAGCGGCCGAGCCCCTGCTCGCCACATTGTTCGACCGCCTTCCTGTCGGTGTCTTGTTAAGCCGTGGCGCGGTTCCAATTCTGATGAATGAAACACTGCTGAACTGGCTCGACTATGACTCAGTCGATACGTTCCACGACAGCGGTGGAATCGAGAGCATGTTTGGCGGTCGTCATCCGGCTCGTCGGTCACCGCATGATGATAGCGCTATGCTCATTCGTCGTCGTGATGGCGATACGATTGCGCTCGCCGTTCATCTTCAAACAATTGCGTGGGGCGATTTACCGGCAAGCCTCATGTTGTTCGAGCGGCCACGCGACCGCGACGAAGAACTTTTTGAAACTGAGACAGCTGAAGATACATCTGAGCGCGTCTCATCTGATGATTTGTCAGCGATCTTAGAAACGGCAAGCGATGGCGTTGCCGTTCTTGATCATGATGGTCGTATTTTGATGCTTAACCGTTCCGCTGAAGCTTTGTTCGGTTATGATACGGATGATGTTGAAGGCGAGCGTTTCGTTGCATTGCTGAATGAAGAAAGCCGCGATCGCATAGTCTCTTATATTGAAACGCTCGGCGGCCCTGGCGTGCAAAGCCTGTTGAATGACGGGCGTGAAATCATTGCCGAAACGCGACAGGGCGGTAAGATTCCGCTCTTTGTAACAATCGGCCAATTAGGTGAGGCCGCACAATCAAAATATTGCGTATTCATGCGCGATATGACGAATGTGAAACGCGCAGAGCGTGATCTCACCGAAGCGCGTCGCGCTGCTGAAATCGCAAGCGCGCGTAAATCAGATTTTCTTGCCCGTATTAGCCATGAGATTCGGACGCCTCTTTCGGCCATCATCGGCTTTGCCGAAATCATGCAGGAAGAGCGCTTCGGTCCGTTGGGTAACAAGAGATACAAAGATTATCTCAAAGATATTCTGACATCGGGTGCCTTTGTCATTGATCTCGTCAATGATCTTCTTGATCTCTCAAAGATCGAAGCCGGGCGCGCCGAACTCGATTTTCAAGAAGTCGATGTAAATGGCGTGCTGGTAGATGCGTCGTCCTTGCTGCAAGAAGAGGCGCGCCGCGCGCGTGTGATTTTGCGCATGAGCCTCGAGTCCCATCTTCCGAGCCTCATGGCCGATAAGCGCGCGCTCCATCAGATCATTCTCAATCTGATGTCGAACGCGATCAAATTCACCCCTGAAGGGGGACAGGTTATCGTCTCGACGACCCATGCGGCCGAAGGTGACGTGATCATTCGCGTGAAAGATACCGGCATCGGGATGACCGATCAGGAATTGATCACCGCGCTTGAGCCCTTCCGGCAGCTCTCGACCACCCGCCAATCCGGCGGCACCGGCCTCGGCCTGCCTCTGACCAAGGCGCTGGTGGAAGCCAATCGGGCAGCCTTTTCGATCAAAAGTGCCCGGAATGCCGGAACGCTCGTCGAGATCACCTTCCCGCCGACCCGGGTTTTGACGTCTTAGGCGCAAAACGACGCGCATGCCTGCGCGGCGCTGAAACGCACTTGCAAATCTGAAAAAAACTTTCAAAACATGGGGCGAGACTTTTTCAAAGGATCCGCCCATGGGCATTGCCTTTCCCCTCCCCGATGAAGCCATTCTGGCCCGCCGCGATGCCATTATCGAAGGCTTGGCTGCACTTGTGCCACCTTCATCCCTGATTGTGTCCGAGGACGAACGGCGCGCCTTTGAAACAGATGCGCTGACCGCCTATCGCAAAATGCCGCTCGCCGTCGTTCTGCCCACAACGACAGAAGAGGTCGCGGCCGTAATGCGCTATTGCCATCAGAATGGGGTCAAGATTGTTCCGCGCGGCGCCGGGACATCGCTCGCAGGCGGTGCCATTCCGCAAGAAGATGCCATCATCATTGGCATCGGAAAAATGGCGAAGATTCTTGATGTCAATTTTGCCGATCGCACAATGCGCGTTCAGGCGGGGATTACCAATCTCGGTATTTCGAACGCGGTAGCGCAGGATGGATTTTTCTATGCGCCCGATCCGTCATCACAACTTGCCTGCACAATTGCCGGCAATATCGGCATGAATTCTGGCGGCGCGCATTGCCTCAAATATGGCGTAACGACAAATAACATTCTTGGCGTGAGGATGGTGATGATCGACGGCACCATTGTCGACATCGGGTCTGATGCGCTTGATGCACCCGGGCTTGATCTTTTAGGCGTCATCATCGGCTCGGAAGGTCAGCTCGGTATCGTGACCGAAGCGACCGTGCGTATTCTGCGACAGGCTGAAGGCGCTAGGCCCGTGCTGTTTGGCTTTGAATCGAGCGAAGCGGCGGGCGAATGTGTTGCTGCGATTATTGGCGCCGGCATTATTCCGGTCGCCATGGAATTTATGGACAAGCCCGCGATTGAAATCTGCGAAGCCTTTGCTCATGCCGGTTATCCGCTTGATGTCGAAGCGCTGCTCATCATTGAAGTCGAAGGATCCGATGCCGAGATGGATGCAATCCTCAAACGCATCATTGCGATTGCGGAACAGCATCACGTCAAAACAATCCGAGAATCGAAATCGGCTATGGAAACGGCAGCGATCTGGAAGGGACGTAAATCCGCTTTTGGAGCGACCGGTCGTGTTGCAGATTATATCTGCATGGATGGCACTATTCCGACCGGGCAATTGCCCTATGTGCTGCGCCGGATCGATGAAATCGTAAAATCATACGGCTTGCGCGTCGCCAATGTGTTTCATGCGGGTGATGGTAATTTGCATCCTTTGATTCTCTACAACTGCAATGATCCTGTAGAAGCTGCCAAAGCTGAAGAAGCAGGTAATGATATTTTAAGGCTCTGCGTTGAAGTGGGCGGTTGTCTCACCGGCGAACATGGCGTGGGGATCGAAAAACGCGATCTTATGACCAAACAATTTAACGCCGCTGACCTTCATCAGCAGATGCGTGTGCGTGCCGCATTTGACTCTGGGTGGCTTCTTAATCCGGCGAAGGTCTTCCCGCTTGAAGGGCGGATCTAACGATGAGTGAAGCGCATTCGCTTTTTGCGGAAGATGATTTTGTTACGCGTATTCGTAATGCCTCGCGTAATGGCACGACCTTACGGCTCGTTGGTGGCGGTACAAAAACCGCAATAGGTCAACCGATCATAGCATTGGCAACCGTCTCGACGAAGCAATTACAGGGCATCACACTCTATGAACCATCCGAAATGGTGATTGGTGCCCGCGCCGGAACGCCGCTCAAAGATGTGATGGATCGGCTGGATGAAAAAAATCAGATGCTGCCTTTTGAGCCCCCGGATTTGCGCGCGCTGATGGGCTCATCGGGTGACCCGACGATCGGCGGGCTCGCAGCAACAAATCTTTCTGGCCCACGTCGCATTCAAGCGGGTGCCTGTCGTGATAGTTTGATCGGTATACGATTCATCAATGGCGAAGGTGAATTGATCAAATCCGGTGGCCGCGTGATGAAGAATGTCACGGGTCTTGATCTTGTCAAACTCTTTGCCGGTTCTTGGGGCACGCTCGGTTTGATTACCGAGGCGATTTTCAAGGTTTTGCCGAAGCCACAAAGCACGCTCACACTAATGCTGCATGGTCTTGATGAGACACGCGCGGTCGCTGCGATGGCAAAAGCCTTGGGGTCGCCTTTTGATGTGACGGGAGCGGCGCATCTTCCTGCTGGTCTCGAGCGCGTGGCCACGACTGTGATCAGACTTGAAGGCTTTCCGGATTCAATTGCCTATCGCGCTGAAAAATTATCGCAAGATCTCGCCTCATTCGGACGCGTTGAACGGCTTGATCAAGAGGCATCTTACCGGCTTTGGGCGCGCATTCGTGATGTGAGTGATTTTGTCGAACCGGCCCATGACGCCGTTTGGAAAATTTCAATTGCACCGTCGAAGGCTCCCATAGTCTTGAAGGCCATTCGTGAAGCAGGTTTGCCTTTCCGTTTACTGCTTGATTGGGGTGGCGGGTTGATTTGGTTACAAACAGAAAGTGTGAGCGATGCGGGCGCTGCGAGCATTCGCCACGCACTTAAAGACACAGGCGGCCATGCCACATTATTTCGCGCGCCTGAAGACATGCGCGCATCGCTTGATGTGTTCGAGCCGTTAGCACCGCCTCTTGCCGCGCTTTCCGAGCGTATTCGGCTCGCCCATGATCCCAAACGGATTTTCAATCCGGGCCTGATGGTCCGCTCTTAAGCGATTATACGATGCAAACATCCTTCAGACCCGAAGCGCTTCAAGAGCCTGCAATGCAGGCTTCCGAAAAAATTCTCCGCACCTGCGTTCATTGCGGATTTTGTACAGCGACATGTCCGACTTATTTGCTTCTTGGCGATGAGCTCGATTCACCGCGCGGCCGCATCTATATGATCAAGGACATGCTTGAGCGCGGCAAGCCCGCCACAAAAGATGTCGTTACCCATATTGATCGCTGTCTTTCATGCCTCTCTTGCATGACAACCTGTCCTTCGGGCGTGCATTATATGCATCTCATCGATCACGCACGCGCGCATATTGAAGCGACTTACACACGACCCTTGAGTGATCGGTTGATACGGTCTGTCTTGGCGTTTGTATTGCCTTACCCCACGCGCTTCCGCTTTGCCCTGTTTGGCGCGCGTTTTGGAAAATTATTGGCACCCGCGATCCGCGCTTTACCCGCTGTTGGTAAAAAACTGGGAGCGATGCTTGATCTCGCACCGCTCACTTTGCCTGCGCGATCGCGTTATGAAACGGCTGGTATCATTCCGACGCAAACGACAAAACGGGGTCGTATCGCGTTGCTGGGTGGATGCGCGCAAACCGTGCTTGATCCCGGTATCAATGACGCCACTATTCGTTTGCTGACAAGGATGGGGTTTGATGTTGTCCGCGCAAAAGGTGAAGGTTGCTGTGGCGCGCTTGTTCATCACATGGGCCGCGACGCGGAGAGCCATGATTTCGCGAAAGCCAATATTGAGGCGTGGATGAAGGAAATTGATGGCGAAGGATTGGACGCTATCGCCATCACGACGTCAGGCTGCGGAACAACGATCAAAGATTACGGTTTTATGTTTCGTGATGATCCGCTCTGGGCCGAGAAGGCCGCGCGCGTGTCAGCGCTCGCGAAAGATATCACCGAAATCGTTTCACAGTTTGGACTTCCTCCGTCGATTAATGCAACAGGGCAGACCATCGCCTATCATTCAGCCTGCTCGATGCAGCATGGTCAACAACTACGCGACGAGCCTAAAAATCTGCTGAAGGCCGCAGGCTTCATCGTGAAAGATGTTCCCGAAGGCCATATCTGCTGTGGTTCTGCGGGCACTTACAATATGATGCAGCCTGAACTCTCCGGCGCTTTACGCGAGCGCAAAGTAAAAAATATCGAACGGACGAAACCTGATATTGTGGCCACAGGTAATCTTGGTTGCATGACGCAAATCGGTAAAGGTCTTAAAGATCGCAACTCTGATATCGTTGTCATTCATACAGTAGAATTGCTCGACTGGGCGACGGGTGGTCCCCAACCGCGCGTGTTGGCTGACCCCGGACTACATTGAAGGACGTCGATACTTTTAGATATGCCGTCTTTTTCAACAAGGCTTCCGATTGATGATGTGCTTCCGGTATGTCTTGAGGCTCTGACAAAACATTCATCTCTCGTTCTTGTTGCGCCTCCGGGCGCCGGTAAAACAACGCGCGTACCTTTAGCGCTTCTCGATGCGTCCTGGCGTGACGACAAAAAAATTCTTGTTCTCGAACCGAGACGTCTCGCGGCACGTAGCGCGGCCGCGCGTATGGCAGCAACACTTGGCGAGGCGGTGGGCGATACTGTGGGTTATCGCGTTAGGCTTGGTTCGAAAGTCAGCGCGCGCACAAAAATCGAAGTGATCACCGAAGGCATATTTACACGCATGATTCTCGATGATCCTGCGCTCTCTTCTGTGGCTGCCGTTCTCTTTGACGAATTTCACGAAAGATCACTCGACGCCGATCTCGGTTTGGCTTTCGCGCTTGATGCGCAGCAAGCCTTACGTCCTGATCTTCGTATTCTTGCAATGTCGGCAACAATAGATGGCGCGCGCGTTGCGGAACTCCTCGGCCAATGCCCCGTGATCGAGAGTGAAGGGCGTGCCTTCCCTATTGAGACACGCTATCGCCCGCGCGATCCCTCACGTCGTTTGGAAGAGGTGATTGTCGAGACCGTTCGCGTGGCGCTTGCTGATGATCAGGGATCAGTACTCGTCTTCTTGCCGGGCCAAAACGAAATCAAACGTACAGCTTATTTGCTGCACGAGAAGATAAACTCATCTTCAATAGAGATTGCACCGCTCTATGGCGCGATGGACCCCGCAGAACAAGACAAAGCCATTTCACCCGCGCCCGCCGGTAAACGAAAAATTGTTTTGGCGACCTCGATTACCGAGACATCGCTTACCATTGAAGGTGTGCGTATTGTTATCGATTCGGGTCTGCAACGCGTTCCGCTTTACGAACCGGATCTTGGTTTGACACGACTGGAAACACGGCGTGTGTCGCGGGCGTCTGCTGATCAACGACGTGGTCGCGCGGGACGCACTGAACCCGGCATTTGTTATCGTCTATGGGAAGAGGCGGCGACGGGCGCGCTGGAACCCTTCTCATCTCCTGAAATTCTTGCGGCTGATCTTTCTGGTCTCATGCTTGATTGTGCTGATTGGGGTGTGACCGATCCCGCGCGCCTCGCTTTTCTTGATCCACCGCCGAAGCCTGCGCTCACAGAAGCACGCGCCACGCTTCGTGCGCTTGATGCGCTTGATCATGAAGGACACATCACCGACACGGGTCGTGCGATACGCGCGCTGCCTCTGCCCCCGCGTTTAGCGCGCATGATTGTTGCCGCTGCAGAAAGAGGTGCCGCGCGTGAGGCTGCCGAGCTTGCCGCTTTGATTGTTGAAAGAGGGTTAGGCGGCACAGCTGCCGATCTCACGCTTCGCCGTGATACGTTTCGTCGCGACCGCTCTCGTCGTGCTGAAGATGTGAGACGCCTTGCTAAATCATGGGCGGCAACTGTTTCCATGAAGGGCACCAAAGCAGAACTCTCGGCAGGCGCTTTACTTGCGTTAGCGTTTCCTGATCGCATCGCCAAAGCACGCGGCGCGCCGGGCATGTTTTTAATGGCGAATGGCCGCGCTGCCGGATTGGAACCTCATGATCCGCTCGCGCGTGAGACCTATTTGGCCATCGGCGAAATTGCGGGCAGTGCTGCCAATGCGCGTATTCTTTTGGCTGCGCCCCTTACGCTCCCCGAGATCGAAGGGGACTATGGAGCGGACATTGTCACCGAAACCGCAATCACATTCGACCGCGAGGCGGCAGCACTCCGCGCCACCCGCGTTCGCCGCTTAGGCGCACTTGTTCTGGCCGAGCAACGACTGCCTGTGCCCTCAACTGACGAGGCTGCCGCGATCTTGGCGCGGGGATTGGCTAATCTTGGTGCTGAACGGTGGCCCCTCTCCAAAGCCACGCGACAATGGCGGGACCGGATTCTGTTTTTGCGCCGGACGGACCCGGATTGGCCCGATCTCTCAGATGAAGCTCTGGAGAGGAGCACCGAAGTCTGGCTCGCGCCCTACCTCACGGGCAAGACAGGTCTTGCCGATCTCAATGACGACCTTTTCCGCGATGCATTGATGTCACTTCTCGATTGGACCCTTCAACAGCGGGTTGAGGTCGAGGCACCAGCCTTTTTCGCCGCGCCAACCGGAAACCGCCACGCGATTGATTATGAGGCGCAGGAAGGGCCGGTGCTTGCCATCCGCGTTCAGGAACTCTTCGGGCTTGAAACCCATCCGAGCGTCGCCCAGGGCCGGATTCCGCTTGTTCTTCATCTCTTGTCGCCGGCCCATCGGCCGATCCAGATCACGCGCGATCTCCCCGGCTTTTGGCGCGGCTCTTGGGCAGCGGTCAAAAGCGAAATGAAAGGGCGCTATCCGAAACATGTCTGGCCGGACGATCCGGCCAAGGCGCAGCCGACCGCACGGGCCAAACCACGCGGGACCTGAAGATCGAATTATTGTTCAGAGAGAAGGATGGCTGGGGCGGGAGGATTCGAACCTCCGCATGGTGGAATCAAAATCCACTGCCTTACCGCTTGGCGACGCCCCAATGCGACTCGCGAAGGATGCATAAAGCGACAGCATGATGGACGCAACCCGAAGTGAAAAAATCCGGTCTTCAAAAGCCCTGTGACAGATCGGCTCAACCGGAAGCCGCTTGCGAGGCCAGGGCCGCGCCGCTATAACGCCGCCTTCCCGCCAGCGGAACAAGTCGGAGCGTAGCGCAGCCTGGTAGCGCACCTCGTTCGGGACGAGGGGGTCGAAGGTTCAAATCCTTTCGCTCCGACCATTTCTCAAGATTCTATTCTTCAGTCAGATAGCGGTCGACCCATTCGGTAACGGTCTCGGCCGGAATGACAGTTTCAAAAGAAATCTCATAACCATCGCGGCTTGCTCCTATAATCTTGGCTGGATGATCTTCGCCAAGAATGCGCAAGCGTACGCGATCATCGCGGCGATCGAGAATGTAACGCGACGCTTCGCGAAATAAAGCGCGATCCGGCAAGAGCCAGCGCACGATACCATCGAGCACGAGATCCTCTTCATCAAACAAGAGCTCGGCAACAATACAACAAGGTCGACGATCAAGCTGCATCGGCGGTTGCGGCTTTGGCGCTTCGGGTTTTTCGGTACGATCCAACATGATCACATAATTCCTTTGTGTTCGAGAAAATGATCAAGCGTCTGACTGACCATTGCGACGACGAAAGCGCGCGAGAATGGCCTCATTCACCGCCTGACTGACCGCCGACAAATCAGGTGTGTCGACAGGCGTAGGCATATCGATTCCATCAGGCATTGCCGGCTTTGGCGAAGTGGCTTGCGCTATCAAGATACTGTCAAGCACGCGCGCAATTTCACCGAGCCCTTGTGACAAACCTTGTTCAATATGCTCACCAAAAGCGCGCATTTCAGCAACAGGATCAGTGCCGCGATCAAGCGCGGCAAGGCGATCGGCAAGATCCGCCTGTGTGGAGCCAAGTTTTTCGATACCAACAAGGAGACGCGAGAGTGAATCATCAAAGGAGGATGCAACGGCCCCAAAACCTGCCGCCAATCTTTCATCGACCGATGCTGAGAGATGATCTCCAATTGTCTTTACATCCAGCGGACGAGTTGATTCACGCAACAATTTTTCAAGAGCCGCATTAGATTCGATCGCAACACGACCCCGCTCTTCGCCCGAACTCTTGAGGGCATTCACCTCAACACCAAAGCTTTCAAAACCCCGGGTCGTCTGCAATTCAAGAGCACGCACAAGACGCTCGGTGGTACGGTGTTGTTCCGCAACTTGACCAACGGTTTCAACTATTGTCCCGCGAGCTTCCTCAATCGTCTGCGACAAGCGGCCGACACCATCCGCATAACGATTGGCCGTCGCCCGGTCCCGCAAAATTTCTTCCTCGCGCAGCCGTTCAACAGAATCACTAATGACATCAAGCTTTTTCATTTGTTGAAAAATATTAGCCTGACGCAGAGAGAGCGATTCAACTTGTTCGACGAGCATCGATAACGCCGATGTTTGTGTCTCTTGTCGATCGCCGAGCTTTTTCATCACCTCGGCGCTGCGCGTGATGAGTCCTTGAGTGGTTCTGAAGGCGCCAAGCAATGTGCTCGCTAACGTCACAACGCTCGCGTCACTTGATGCAACGCCAGCGACTGATGACACACCCTGACCCTCGAGGGTGCCAATCCGGATTAGCCAGCCTTCAAAATCTTGTCGCAATGCCAACATGGCGGAATTGATGAAACGCGCGATAAGTCCAAGCGCCAAAGATCCAAAGAGACCAAACAAAGACGCTGAAAAGCCCGTCGCCATGCCGACAAGGGGCGCTTCAAGATCGCGGATAACGCTTTTGATTGCCTCGTCAGAACCTGTCCCTGCTTTGGCCAAACCACCGACGATACCCCCAACCGACGCGACCATTTCCATCAGACCAATAAATGTTCCGATAAGGCCCATCATAATGAGGATGCCCGTGAGATAAGTCGTAAATGATCGCTCGCCCACGATCTCTTCTTTGAGCGAGTCAAACAAAGCCGTTCGTTGAGCAAGAGATATACGCAAAGTGCGTGTTGAGAGTAACTCGCCCATAATTTGGCGATAAACTTCGCCGAGAAGACGCGGTCTCTTTATCAAAATCCCGGGCTCTGCTGCGCGAACAAGTCGTGTAACGCCGCCGTCATCACCAAGCTTTTCCATTTCTGAAAAATCATGGTGTGTTTCTTTCATGGCCTGGAGAACGCTTATCTCATTAAGTAGGCGATAGCCTGATACGAAAGCTGCTATCACGCCGCCAATGAATGTGAAAACAATCAAGAGATTGAGCTGCGGATGCTTAAGTATAGAATCGTAGACGAAATGAAATTGCCACGTCGTTAAGCCGATTATGAGAAGAACAACAATGATCGATTTAGCTAACTCAATTCGAACGGAATTGAGAGCTGTGTGTGCTTCTACTGCGCGTTTTGATGACATTTCGTAACCTCAATCTTCCTTGCGAATAGCAAAAATTTCCACGATGTCGCGGCTTTCTGAATCACTCACATCATCTATAGCCACGACAATTTTGTTGGCAGGAAATCCCTGATCAATCAGTAATTGCCTCATTGACATCGCGCGATAATAGCCAAAGCGCCGTGCATCGGTCACGGCGCCATCACGCACATTGGCAAGCGCGCGAATACGAATACGTCGATCAGCTAAATCCGCTTTGTTGCGGTCAAAAAAATCTTGAAGTTTTAGGGTTGCGTTACCATCAAGTCTGATGGCGCGAGGTTCATAAACCATCGTCAACATAGGTTTGTCGACTTGAACATCAACGCCTCCGCCGAACGGATCGAGATCAGCCTGATGCGTAGAGACAATGCGTGTTTCGTCTGGACTAGGTTTCGTCGCCGAAAATGTTGCAGGGCCTGACAAAGGCTCGAGCAACGCCAATTGCGAACTCTTCGGAGGATTCGTTGCCGGGGTGGGCGACGGGTCAATGCGTTCGGCGACCGACGGGACACTCGATTTGCCGTTGGTGACACTTGAATCAGGCAATCCCTCGCTTACCGTCTTTTCGCCTTGATTCACACCGAGTTTCGGACGTTCCGCGACAAAGCCCTTTGCTTCAGGATCAGCGGGAACTGAAGCTGGATTATCTTTGCGGTCTGAATTTGGTGATGCCGATCGATTATATTGAACCGAGTCAGATTCGCCTTTGCTGAAAATGCGATTACCTTGTTCAACAGCGAGATTAGGCTGCTGTGAAATTGCGGCGCCACTTGTCGTATCAACGGGGATCTGTGCGGAGGGGCGTGGTTCGGCATTTGTCGGCGATTTAGCAACCTCGAGCTTTAAGTCAGCCGACTCTCCTTTTCTGAAAACATTTTCGCCCGGATCGATCTGGAGCTTTTCTCTGTTGGCGATCGCCGAATCTGCGGTGGCTTTAAGCGGCAGATCGAGCTTCGGCATGGATCCATTGATCAGATCTGATTTCGCTGCCTGAACTTGTAACGATTCAGCTTCGCCTTTCGCCACAACGCGATTGCCTTGATCGGCTGACAAATTCGCACGTTCAGAATAGGCAGTTTGCGCGCTTTGCTCTACGGGAGGTGCTGCTTGAGATTGATCAGTCTTCAGAGGATAAGGCGGCTTCGGCTTTTCAGCGTCCGTGGTGCGTGAAAGAGCGGCGATAATTTGGGCTGTTAACCCTTCAATAGATGCGGGTGAACCCTGCACATCAATTTTTGCTGCCCGCGCAATCGCAATCACTTGTGACTTAGTTATATTCTGCGACACGCTCACCAGAACAAGACTTAAGATCATCATCAAAAAGATGAGCATCATCGTCATCGTCGAAAGGGCATCGACGAAGCCCGGCCAATAATTTGTATCAGCGTCGTCAGAACTTTGAGCCATTAGATTTCAAAATTCCTCATTTCACAGACAGCCCTCAAATGCCGTCGTCTGGTATTCATCATATTTATCAACTCGCTTGAAGTTTCTTCAGAACTTGATCTTTGGGGCCATCTGCAATGATCTTGCCCTCATGCATCAAGATGACGCGATCAACGAGATCCAGCATCGCCGCGCGATGCGTAGCGACAATCAGCGTCCGATTGCCAAGCCATTTGGAAAGACCGTTGATCACATGGCGTTCGGTCGTATTGTCCATCGCAGCCGTGGGCTCATCGAGAATGAGCATGGCCGGATTTCCAATCAACGCCCGCGCTAATCCAACGGCTTGACGCTCGCCCCCAGAGAGGCGTTCACCGCGCGGTCCAACACGCATGCCATAGCCCTCGGGACTACGACCCGCGAAACCCGCAACGCCCGAAATCGTAACGGCTTCTTCAATCACTTTAGGATCGGACTTTTCATGGCCGAGAAGAAGGTTCGCCGTCAGCGTGTCATCGAACAGAGTGGCGTCTTGGCTGACATAGCTGAAGCGCCGTCTCAACTCGCGCGGAGAAGCTTGACGCAGATCGCGCCCATCAAGACGAATGGCACCGCTCGACGGTTCAAGTAGCCGCACCATCAAGCGCAAGAGCGTGCTTTTACCACAACCGATGCGTCCGATGATTCCGACACGTTCGCCAGGTCGAATGTTAAGCGTGATATTGGAAAGGCTCGGTAATTGTGAGTCTTGGTATTTATGCCCAACATCGACGAAGTCGAAATGTCCATCAATTGCAACGGAGAGCGCCGCGTCGCCATCCCCTGCACGCTCAAGATCTGAATTGAAAACCATCCGAATCGGTTCAAGCGTTTTTCGCGCCTGCAACAGGCGCTGAATTTGAACTGTCATCTGCATGATCGGCCCAATCAGGCGGCCAATAAGCATCGTCGCGGCTGAGAGCGCCCCCACGGTCATCGCGTTGATGCTGATTTCATAGACACCGAAAATGAGCGCGCCGATTGTCATCAATTGGCTGATTGTGCTGGCCCAATGTTGCGCCATCCCATTCGCTAAACGTGCCGCATGACTCGCAAAGGCGCTTGAATCGGCCAAACGTTCCCAGCGATTAAGGACTACGGTTTCTGCAGTTGACGTTTTTACCGTCTCAAGACCTTCAATCGTCTCCGTGACCATATTTGATTGCGCACGCATTTGTCCGAGATAGGGCTGCAAATGCGAACGTCCGGCCATGTGAGCAATAAAGAAAATCAAACCTATAAAAATCGTTCCGGCGATGGGAACAATCGCGACCGATCCGGCAATACTTGCGAGAAGAATTGTTGTAACAATTACAAAGGGCAGATCAATTGCCAAAGACACAAATGAAAGCGGGATAAGCTGACAATAGCCCTCAAGATCACGGATTGCGGGCGTAACTGCCGCGCTGGTGCGTGGCAAGCCAACCATGGAGCCGAAAACAAGATGGCGGAAAAAGCGAATTTGCGCGACGTGGCTAATTTCGGCAGCGAGAGAGTCAATGAGGCGAAGCTTGACGTGGCGCAGCGCGAGGTCGGCCGCGAGCGCTAGTCCCATGCCGATGGATAAAGCCCATAGCGTATCAAAGGCCAGATGAGGGATCACGCGATCATAAACCGCCATTGTAAAAATCGGCAGAAGCACAAGCAGTGAATTGCTAACAAGTGCCGCCAAAGCGAGCTGACCAAGTGTCCACGGTCTTCGCTTGAGCATTTCAATTGATAGAAATTTTACAATCGAGTCGACCGGCGCATCAGCATTTGACCCGGATGCCTCATCGCCATGCTCCGACGCCGCTAAGGGACGAAGAAAAAAGATGGTGCCTGAAAATGTCTTTTTGAGTCGATTGATCTCTACGGTTTTATCACCCTCATCTGTGCGGCAAATAAAGCCGTCACGACCGGCATTCGCCAGTAGAAGATAGGCGTAGCCTTCGCGATCCAAAGCAAGACAGGGGAAGTGATCTTTACGTAACCGCGTTAGATTTCGATTTTCAGCCTTGAGAGATATGCCAAGACCATGCGCGATAATCTCGGCCGTCTCAGGAGCCAAAGCGCCCGGATGCAGCTGCCGCTCTTTTAGTTGATAGTTGAACCAAGCTTCAGCAACCCATTCAAGAGCGCGGGACAGCGGAACTTTTGTTCGATCTAAGAATTCATCTCGTGGGACCGTCGCCTCGGGCGGCGGAGGCGGAGGAGGCCCGCCAGTTGCCGCTACGGTAATCGGGTCAGTTTGGAAATCGAGCTTTACGGCATCATCCTCGCCCACGTCTTCTGTCAAGGTCGAGGAGTCAAGCGATTGTATCCGCGCAAATCCACGTGTCGGCCGAGACATCGCGACAATTTCGGCAGACGGACGCATATCTTCACCCGGGCGTTCGGTCTCTTTAGCCGGGATCATCGACATCGGCAGCTCCAAACGCTCCGCATTTCATAATTCTTCACATTTCCACCGTATTTACGCAAGGTAATATACGCCAAAAGTGAAGATAGAGACACTTTGAAAGATTCAATTTGTCTCTTTCTGTTTAAGTTTAAACTTCGAAATTCATGCAATCCATGTATCTAGGGTTGAATATTAGGTTGTATTAAAATCTATGGTTGAAATTCCCCGCCCAAAATCTGAAACGGCACCTCGCAAGGCTGCATTATCGCTGCCCTATCCACGTCAAACCACGCGGATCTCTGGACGCGCGACCTATAGTTTTGTGATTATTTTAGCCATTAGTGTGGTTGTCCTCGTTGGTTGGGCCGCAACGACTGAAATTGACCGCGTTACGCGCGGGCAGGGTCGTATCGTGCCACAGCTCCAGAACCAGATTGTGCAGCACTTTGAAGGAGGTATCCTTACGGAAATTCTTGTCCGTGAGGGCGACAAAGTTACGCGCGGCGAACCCCTTTTGCGCATCGATAATAGTTTTTCGCGCTCAGAACTGGCGCAGGCCGAACTCGAAATCAAAGCGCGCCGCGCGAAGATGATAAGACTAACGGCAGAGGTTGGCGGCGCGGAAACGGTTGAATTCCCGACGGACCTCGAAACTGAGATACCAAAAATCGTCGATCGTGAGCGTGAAGTTTTTGCGGGACGGCGCCAGACGCTCACCGAGCAAATCGGTATTCTTGAAGATCAGTTTAAGCAAAAATCGCTTGATCTGGCGGAAGCAAAGTCGCGATGGGCAAATACGATTACGGAACGCGATCTCGTCAATCGACGGGTAACAAATCTGCGCCGGCTCGCAGCAGCAGGAGCGTTCTCAGCAAATGATCTGATCGATAACGAGAGATCACTCCAACAAATTGAACAAAAATTGTCAGACCTTGTTCATGAAATTCCGCGCGATGAGGCAGCGATGAGCGAGATCAATCGACGAATGGGTGAAGCGCGGTCTCGCTTCAGATCTGATGCAGATAAAGAGCGGTCCGAGACTGAACTCCAGATAGCAAAGCTAGAAGAAACCATATCGGCACTCAAAGATCGTAGCTTGCGATCTGAGGTTGTCGCCCCTATCGACGGCTTCGTAAACAAGCTTCACGTCACAACGGTTGGTGGTGTGGTTAAATCGGGCGAGCCGCTTGTCGAAATTGTTCCTGCCGATGCGGCGGTGGCGGTTGAGGCGCGAATTGCCCCGAGTGACCGCGGGGATATCTGGCCCGGTCAAAAGGCCGTCGTAAAAGTTTCGGCCTATGACTTCTCAGTCTATGGCGGACTTGCGGGTAAGGTCGTCGATATCTCTGCCGACGCACTGCAAGACGAACGCGGCGCGCCTTATTTCCGCGTAAGGCTTGAAGCAGAAGCCAAAGATTTTGGCCCAGGAAAACCGGTATCACCCGGCATGTTAGCAGAAGTGGATATTTTGATCGGCCGCCGGACGGTGCTTGAATCCTTGCTCCGTCCGGTCCGCCAAATTCGCGATAATGCGCTGAGACAGTAAGAGCGGCCTCAAATCATATATTGGCCGCCATTTGCCGAAATCGTCGAGCCGGTAATGAATCCCGCATCATCAGCCGCAAGGAACGTTACCGCTCGGGCAATTTCATCAGGCTCGCCAAGGCGGCCTGTTGGGATATGCGGAAGAATGTTCTTCTCGACAATTGCCGGATCAATCGCCTTCACCATGTCGGTCGCGATGTAACCGGGACAAATGGCATTCACTGTAATGCCGACGCGCGCGCCTTCTTGTGCCAAGGCTTTAACGAAGCCAAGATCGCCCGCTTTCGAAGCCGAATAATTCACTTGTCCCATTTGACCCTTCTGGCCATTGACCGAAGAAATACAAATCACGCGGCCGAATTTACGCGCGCGCATACCTTCCCACACGGGACGGGTCATATTGAAGAGCGAAGTAAGATTGGTGTTGATGACCGCATCCCACATGTCTTTGGTCATTTTGTGGAACATGGCATCGCGCGTGATGCCGGCATTATTGACAAGAATTTCAACCGGGCCATGCGCGGCTTCAACTTTGGCAATGCCAGCAACACATGCATCATAATTTGAAACGTCCCATTTATAGGTGGGGATACCTGTTTCTTTTGTAAATGATGCCGCCGCTTCATCATTGCCGGCATAGTTAGCGGCTACTGTGTAACCCGCCTTTTTCAAGCCAATGGAAATGGCTGCGCCGATACCGCGCGACCCCCCCGTCACCAATGCAACACGTGCCATGATCGACCCTCCCGTTTTTATTCGAAGCGGGAAGAGACGTTTTTATCTCTTCCCGTTTTTTGATTGTAATCAGCGCTCGACAGTTAAGGCGATGCCCATACCGCCGCCGATGCACAGGGTCGCAAGACCCTTCTTCGCATTACGCTTCTGCATTTCATGAAGCAGTGTCACGAAAACGCGTGCACCCGAAGCGCCGATCGGATGACCGATAGCAATCGCCCCGCCATTCACATTCACTTTATCCGTATCCCAACCGAGATCTTTGTTCACGGCAATCGCTTGCGCGGCGAAAGCCTCATTTGCTTCGATGAGATCGATATCTCCGATTTTCCAACCGGCCTTCTCAAGCGCCTTACGCGAAGCGGGGATAGGACCTGAGCCCATGATGGCCGGATCGACACCGGCCGTTGCCCATGACGCGATACGCGCAAGGGGTGTAAGGCCGCGCTTTGAGGCTTCTTTAGCGGTCATCAAAACAAGAGCCGCTGCACCATCATTGAT
This sequence comes from Alphaproteobacteria bacterium, assembly GCA_037131735.1. GTDB lineage: Bacteria > Pseudomonadota > Alphaproteobacteria > Rhizobiales > Beijerinckiaceae > CAIUPE01. The sequence goes on along the minus strand of JBAXQM010000001.1, from coordinate 328,927 downwards.
GCCCGAAGCATTACCAGCCGTTACCGTGCCCTCTTTCGAAAAAGCCGGCTTTAACTTCGCGAGGCTATCGTAGGTTGTTCCCGAACGAATATATTCGTCATCGCTGACAACGACATCGCCCTTCTTCGAGCTGACAGTCACAGCGACAATCTCATCGCGAAATTTACCAGCTTTCTGCGCGGCTTCGGCTTTGTTCTGAGATGCGACAGCAAAGTTATCCTGCTCGTCACGGCTAATCTGCCATTTGGTGGCGATGTTCTCGGCCGTGGTGCCCATGTGATAGCCTTGGAACGCATCAAGCAATCCATCGCGCAACATGGAATCAAGGAACTTCATATCGCCCATCTTGGTGCCGTTACGCAAATGCGCGACATGCTGGGACTGCGACATAGATTCCTGGCCACCCGCGACGATGATCTTGGCGTCACCATTAGCGATCTGCTGCAAGCCGACAGCGACAGCGCGAAGTCCCGATCCGCATAATTGATTTAGGCCCCAGGCCGTGGCTTCTTGCGGGATGCCAGCCTTCATGGCGGCCTGACGAGCGGGGTTTTGACCCTGACCTGCCGTTAGAATTTGACCAAGAATGACTTCTTCAACTTCAGCGGCTTCGACCTTAGCGCGGGTCAGAGCGGCCTTGATGGCGATTGCGCCCAACTCATGCGCAGGAATTGACGATAATGCCCCATTGAACGATCCAACCGGAGTGCGGGCAGCACCTACAATCACGATATCTTCGGATGCCATTATATCCTCCTTGGTGCGAATAAGCCCGGACGAGACCGGGAGGGAGCCCCACCCTTTAAGTGACGGGCTTTGAAGAGTTCAAATCTTCATCGCGGGCCCCACAGCGTCCGTCAAGACCAATACGGGATCTCGGGTAGACGGCTTTAGTCGTAGGTCCGGCAGGGATGCTTGCTTTTGACGCGTTTTTCCTGTCCAACTGATTGAAATTCCGAATTTTCGGGCTTTGGCGCCGAATGAGTAGTGAGCAAGGACAGTCAGACCCCATGACGACAACCGATAAGCCCATCGTCATCAAGAAATATGCTAATCGCCGCCTCTATCACACGGGCACCAGCACCTATGTAACGCTTGAAGATTTGGCCACCATGGTCAAACGGGGCGACAATTTTGCTGTCTTTGATGCCAAGTCCGGCGAAGACATTACAAGATCAGTCTTAGCGCAAATTATTTTTGATCAAGAAGGTAAGGAAGGGCAAAATCTTCTGCCTATCAACTTCCTGCGTCAGCTCATTTCTTATTACGGCGACAGTATGCAGGCTTTTGTGCCGACCTATCTTGAAAATTCAATCAAGATGTTGACCGAAAATCAGTCCAAATTTCGCGATCAATTTGCAAGCACGTTCGGCAAAGATGCCTTTGGTATCATGGAAGAGCTTGGCCAAAAGAACATGGAAATGTTCCGGGAGGCCTTTTCGATGTTCTCTCCCTTTTCGAAAATGACCACGCCTTCAACGGCTTCCGATACAGAAAAAGCCGCTTCTGCAGCCGGCGTCCCCCGATCAGATGACCTTACGGCATTAAAGCAACAAATCGCCGATATGCAAAAGAAGCTGGACCGGATGGGCGGTGATTGACCTAACGTAATATTACGTTAGGTCATCTAATTATTAGATTAATTTACTATTAACAATTAAGGACTGCTGTGCTATCAGCCCCCGTCTCAAACGGGCGCGTGGGCCTTATTTGCATTGTCCGTGGTGAGCTTAGTAGCCTTGATCGCACTAATTGTTTTTCGTCACCCGTTTCATTTCTGGAATGTGCTATGAGCGTCCCTCGGTCGCCAAATGAGCAGAAACGTATCAAGCATGCCGCGCTTCTCGCGGCAAAGCCTGACGCGCGCTTTCTCGTGCAGTTGATCGCTGGCTCAGGCGTGCGCGGTGTTGACCACAAAAACAAAACGGCGCCCGATCAAGGCGCCGCCGCTTATTCTTCAGTGATGGAGTCGGATCTTGCGGTCCGCACGTCATTCCGGGCGGACTCGATCAATCACGCAGCCTGATTTCAGGCTTCTTTCTTCGCCTTCAAAATCTGACGACCCTTATACATGCCGGTCTTGAGATCGACATGATGAGGACGACGCAATTCGCCCGAGTCCTTGTCTTCGACATAGGTCGGAGCAGCAAGCGCATCAGCGGAGCGGCGCATGCCACGCTTCGAGGGGGAAGTTTTTCGTTTAGGAACGGCCATCGGAAACTCCGTGTCGGATCGGCTGAAGGGCACGGTCAGACCATGCCGGAATGAATTCGGAAGCCGGGCTTATACAGAGAAGCTCACGACCTGGCTAGACTGAAGGGTGCTTTCATTTCGAAAAATTCTGCCCGAACTTACTCCTGCTTGACCCTGAACCCCCCATCAGGCAAGCCGAAAAGGAAAGAACAAGGAAAATTGAGGTAAAATCCAATGGTGGGTGCGGCCGATCTTTTTCAAAAAGGGCTTCAAGAGACGGGAGAAGCGATAGAGGCGCTGCTCGACCGCCTTCTCGACACGACCGCACTGAAGGGCGAAACAACGCGTCCTGCCCGCCTCTTGGCGGCCATGCGGCATGGCGCGCTGGGTGGCGGTAAGCGGTTACGCCCCTTTCTTCTCGTAGAGAGCGCGCGGCTTTGCGGCGCCTCACCGGAGGCCGCCCTTCTCGCCGGAGCGGCGCTCGAACTCGTTCATTGCTACTCGCTCGTCCATGATGATCTGCCCGCTATGGATGACGATGATTTACGCCGTGGGCGGCCGACCGTTCACAAAGTCTATGATGATGCGATGGCGATCTTGGCCGGGGACTCGCTTTTAACCCTCGCCTTCGATGTCATGAGCCGACCGGAAATTCATACCGATCCGACAGTCCGGCTCGAACTCGTCATCGGCCTTGCGCGGGCGTCCGGCTTGGGTGGCATGGCGGGCGGGCAAGCGCTCGATCTCGAAGCCGAGGGGCGTTATGAAACAGATCGCAAACCGCTCACGCTCTCCGAAACTGACATTCGTCAATTGCAAGCGATGAAGACGGGCGCTCTGCTTCTCTACGCCGTCGAAGCGGGTGGAATTCTTGGCCAAGCCGACCAAGCGAAACGCACAGCGCTTGCGGCCTATGGACGAGCCGTCGGTGCGGCCTTTCAAATTGCCGATGATATTCTTGACGTTGAAGCCGATACCGCAACACTCGGCAAAGAAGCAGGCAAAGATGCCGAGCGCGGCAAGGGCACCCTTGTTCAACGTTTGGGGCTTGATGCAGCGAAAGCGGAACGCGATCGTCTCGCACGCACGGCACTTGAAGCGCTTTCGTCCTTTGGGGCAGAGGCCGATATTTTGCGTACGACGGCGCGTTTCATTGTAAGCCGGGGACATTAAGGCAATGAGTAGTCACCAATCAGCTTTCCCGCGATTAATTGTTGGACATGCGCGTCTATTTATTAGCATCGGCTTTGGATTAATCATCATCGCACTCTTGCCGGAGTCCTTGCGCCTTCTCACACGCATGGTTCTCGGTTGGGATACGCTCACTTTATCCTATGTCGTTACAACCGGATATTTAATGATCCGCTCCGATGTGTCTTATTGTCGTCATCGCGCTGCTCTTTACGATGAAGGCGATTGGATTATTTTGATGGTGACAATGATTGGTGCCATCGCCAGTTTTTTTGCGATCATTTCCGAGCTTGGCGCGAGCAAAGCGGCTGGTCAGACTTTCTTGCCGACATTCATTTTTACCGCAACAACAGTCGCGCTCTCGTGGGTCTTCACCCATATGATTTTCGCGCTGCACTATGCGAATCTTTTTTATCGCACCAATGCCAAAGGCGAGCATGGCGGACTTTTATTTCCGGGCGACCGTGAACCTGACTATCGCGATTTTCTCTATTACGCGTTCGTCATTGCGTGCGCAGCACAGACAGCAGATGTCTCGACACTCTCTCCTGCGATGCGGCGCGTCACGCTCGTTCATTGCGTGACGGCCTTCGCTTTCAATTCCGCCATCCTTGCATTGATGATCAATACGACTGCCGGATTGATAGGTTAAAGCATTTTGCGATGAAGTGGACACCGTTTCATCGAAACATAATGCTTTGAGATATATAACTTCTCACATCGTTGCACCGATGGTCCAAGGTACGAATTCGGCATCGCCATAACCGAGCTCTTCCGATTTCGAACGCGTGCCGGAAGCAACTTCGAGCACTTTCGCAAAGATCTCTTTGCCCTTGTCTTCAATCGACACACCATCAAGAATATCACCGCAATTGATGTCCATATCATCGGTCATCTTGCGATAGATTTCACTGTTTGTCGCAAGCTTGATTGAAGGCGTGGGCTTACAGCCATATGCTGATCCACGACCGGTCGTGAAGCACAAGATGTTTGCGCCACCCGCAACTTGGCCCGTTGCCGAAACCGGATCATAGCCGGGCGTATCCATGAACACAAAGCCTTTGGTATCAACCTTTTCGGCATATTCATAAACACCGGTCATGGTTGTTGTGCCGCCCTTCGCTGCTGCACCCAATGACTTTTCAAGAATGGTCGTCAATCCGCCAAGCTTGTTGCCTGGAGATGGATTGTTGTTCATCTCCATCTTATTGCGCGATGTATAGTCTTCCCACCATTTGATACGCTCAACGAGCTTCTCGCCCACTGCACGATTTGATGCGCGTCGTGTGAGCAAATGTTCTGCGCCATAAATTTCCGGCGTCTCTGAAAGAATCGCCGTGCCGCCATGACGCACAAGTTCATCGACCGCTGCACCAAGTGCAGGGTTTGCAGTGATTCCTGAATAGCCGTCTGATCCGCCGCATTGCAGAGCCAGCATCAATTCGGAAGCAGGCACCGTCTCACGCCGTACTTTGTTAGCAATTGGCAACATGGTTTTCACCGCATCAACACCGGCCGCAACGGTTTTCTTCGTTCCGCCCGTTTCTTGAATCGTCATCGTGCGGAATGTGTCACTTTCAACAATATTGTAGGCTTCTTTCCAACGCCCGATTTGGAAGCCTTCGCAACCGAGGCCAACCATCAACACACCCGCTACATTGGGATTGGTTGCATAACCCCATTGCGTGCGCTTTAACACATCATAGCCTTCGCCCTTCACATCGATCGCGCATCCGCCGCCTTGCACAAGCGGAATGATGCCATCGATGTTCGGATATTGATCAAGCAATCCCGAACGATTGAGATCTTCCGCAATGAAACGCGCCACAGAGGCCGAGCAATTCACCGATGTGAGAATCGCAATGTAATTGCGTGTGCCCACTTGACCATTGGCGCGACGAAAGCCTTCAAAGGTCGCCTGCAAATTGGGGGGAAGAATTTCTTCCTTTTTTGCATCCTCAGCAAAGCGGTAATCGCGTTCAAACGCATGCATCACGACATTGTGCTCATGCACCCAATCGCCCGGCTGAATAGCCCCTTGCGCAAAACCGATGATCTGGCCGAATTTCATAATCGGTTGACCATCCGCAAGAGCGGCGAGCGCCATTTTGTGTCCGCGCGGAATACGCACTTTCGCGGTCGCGCCATGAATGACTGAACCCGGCTCAATCGGATCAACCGCGACAGCGACATTGTCGGCGGCGTTCAAACGTACGGAACGGGGTGGTTGGGCAACAGGGGCGTTCATGGTTTTCTCCGAAAGACTGCGGCCGGTTTGATCTTGTTTAACAAGGGCCGAACGGCATCGTGATCGAATGACGCGCATTTCGCAAGGAGGCTGTGACCCATGCCCTTGCATAGACCCTGTGCGTGAAAGCCGATGCTCCCCGCTTGCATCAAGGCCGAAACACCGCAATGGTTCGTCTCAAAAGAACAAGCCGCTTGGGGAGCTTTCAGCCATGACCGCCATCACACTTTCAGCCGCCACGACCTTGCCAGACGATGGTTATGCCGGTGCGCTTGCAGGGCGCGTTTGGCGGCCGAATATGGAAGGTCCGTCAGTCGTTGCCATCCGTCCGGAGGGCGTCATCGATATCTCCGCGCATTATCCGACCATGCGCGATCTCTGCGAAGCCCCCGACCCCGCTGCCGCTCTGCGTGCCGCCCATGGCGAACAGCTGGGCCCGCTCGAGACGCTTTTGGCCAATACACCCCCCGATCGCCGCGATACCTCAAAGCCTTGGCTGATCGCCCCCAATGATCTGCAGGCCATCAAAGCGGCCGGCGTGACCTTTGCCGTATCCATGCTCGAGCGCGTCATCGAGGAAAAAGCGCGCGGTGATTATCAGGCCGCAGCAAAGCTTCGGACAGAAATCACCGCGCTGATCGGCGATGATCTTTCAAAATTGCGCGCGGGATCGCCCGAGGCGATGAAATTGAAAGAGGTACTCGTCGCTCAAGGAGCCTGGAGCCAATATCTCGAGGTGGGCATTGGCCCCGATGCTGAAATTTTCACCAAGGCCCCGTCGATGGCAGCGGTCGGCACGGGGGCGGATGCCGGTGTTCATCCGATTTCGAATTGGTCGAATCCGGAACCCGAAGTGGTGATTGTTGTGGCCTCAACCGGAAAAATCATCGGCGGGATGCTCGGTAACGATGTCAATCTACGCGATGTCGAAGGCCGCTCGGCGCTGCTTTTGGGCAAAGCGAAGGACAACAACGCCTCCGCCGTCACAGGTCCCTTTATTCGCTTCTTTGATCAAAGCTTCTCGCTAGATGATTTGCGCCAAGCCGTAGTCACCGTGCGCGTAGACGGACCGGAAGGATTTTCGCTCGAAGGCTCATCATCGCTCACAAAGATCAGCCGCGATCTTGCCGATCTAGCGGGCCAGATGCTCAACAAACATCATCAATATCCGGATGGCGCAGTGCTCTATACCGGCACCATGTATGCCCCAATCAAAGATCGTGACGCACCGGGCAAGGGCTTTACACACAAGACCGGCGATATTGTCACCGTGTCGTCTCCGAAACTGGGCTCGATTGTGAATCGCATGCGCTCGACAGCGGATTGCGAACCCTGGACCTTCGGTGCCTCGCATTTGATGCACAATCTCGCAAAACGCGGGCTGATCTAGCTGTTCAGTCGTGTGAAATCTGCTATCGAACCGCCAACTTCTTTTTCCTCTGGCCAAAGGACCTCTGTGTCATGACCGAACACTTCAAAAATCTCATCGCGGGCGAATGGGTCGCGGGCGCTACTGTTTCAAAAAATATCAATCCATCTGACACGAATGATGTTGTGGGCGACTATGCCCGCGCGTCAAAGGCGCAGGCCGAAGACGCGATCGCTGCGGCAAAGGCCGCCTTCCCCGCATGGTCGCGCACGACGCCGCAAGAGCGTTACGAGATTTTGAAAAAAGCATCGGACGAAATTCTGGCGCGCAAGGATGAGCTCGGCAAATTGCTCTCGCGTGAAGAAGGCAAGACGCTTCCCGAAGGGATTGGCGAAGCAACGCGCGCAGGACAGATTTTCGCATTCTTCGCCGGTGAAGCCTTGCGCTTGACGGGTGAAATTGTGCCGAGCGTGCGTCCAGGTGTTGGCGTCGATGTCACGCGTGAAGCGGTGGGTGTGGTCGGCATGATCACGCCGTGGAATTTCCCGATCGCGATCCCGGCTTGGAAAATCGCGCCCGCGCTCACGCATGGCAATACGGTTGTCTTCAAACCTGCTGATCTCGTGCCGGGTTCGGCCTGGGCGCTTGTCGATATTCTTCATCGCGCCGGATTGCCGAAAGGCGTTTTGAATCTTGTGATGGGTCGCGGCTCGGAAGTGGGCCAGACAATTCTTGATCACAAGGATGTAAGCGCGATCACTTTTACCGGTTCGGTCGGCACAGGCCGCAAGGTTGCAAGTGCGGCTGTTGCTTCAACACCCATGAAAAAAATCCAGCTCGAAATGGGCGGCAAGAATCCGCTTGTTGTGCTTGATGATGCCGATTTGAAAACAGCGGTGGAATGCGCGGTGAATGGCGCATTCTTCTCAACCGGCCAACGCTGCACCGCCTCGTCGCGCTTGATTGTCACTGAAGGCATTCACGATGCCTTCGTCAAAGCGCTCACGGAACGCATGCAAGGTCTCGTTGTTGATAACGCCTTGAAAGCGGGCACGCATATTGGTCCGGTTGTGGATCAAAGCCAGCTCGATCAGGATCTTTCTTATGTCGATATCGGCAAGAATGAAGGCGCAACGCTTCATTGGGGCGGCGAATTGCTGAATCGCGAAACACCGGGCTTCTATATGCAGCCGGCGCTCTTCACCAATGTTGCGAACACCATGCGTGTCGCCCGTGAAGAAATCTTCGGGCCGGTGGGTGTTGTCATTCGCGCTAAAAATTACGAAGACGCTTTGGCAATTTCCAACGATACGGAATTCGGTCTATCGGCCGGCATCTGCACATCGAGCCTGAAGTATTCGACGCATTTCAAGCGCAATTCGGAAGCGGGCATGGTGATGGTCAATCTGCCAACGGCAGGTGTTGATTACCATGTGCCCTTCGGTGGCCGCAAAGGTTCAAGCTACGGCGCGCGCGAACAGGGCTCTTACGCAAAAGAATTCTACACTACCGTCAAGACGGCTTACACTTTCGCAGGCTAATCGACCGTGATGAAGCTTCTTGTCATCGGTGAAACACTCATCGACCTCGTGCCCGGACCAAACGGGCGCGAGGCGGTGCTTGGTGGCTCGCCCTATAATGTTGCGATTGGTTTAGGGCGTTTGGGTGCTCGCGTCGGACTTGCCACATCGCTCTCGACAGATGCGGACGGACAACGCTTCAAAGCAGCGCTTGAGGCCGACGGTGTCGATTTATCCTGCGTGGCCATCGTCAACAAGCCAAGTCCCACCGCACTTGTTGAGGAAGGCACAAAAGAAAGCGGCCCACGTTATATCTTCACATTAAACGGTACAGCGTTTGACGAGCCGGCACCTTTGCCGCTGCCATGGTCTGAGGCACTTTCGCATATTCATGCCGGATCGATTGCGGCCATTCTCGGCCCGATGGCGCAGAGTGTTCTCGATGCGTTTGATGCTGCGCGCGGCAAACGCACAATAAGTTACGATCCCAATATCCGCCCCATGATCACACCGGATCGCGACAAAACTCGCGCGGATGTTGAAGCACGTGTCGCACGCGCCGATATTGTGAAAGCAAGTGAAGAAGATCTCGAATGGCTTTATCCCGAACATGCGCCGCATGAGGCCATTCTCAATTGGCTCACGCACGGGCCGCGTCTCGTTGTGTTGACGCGCGGCGGCAAAGGTGCCGAAGCCTTCACCGTAAGCAATCATCTGATTGTGCCCGCACCCGCAATCACAGTCGGTGACACCGTTGGTGCCGGTGACAGTCTGATGTCGTCTTTGCTCTTTGCGATGGAACGCGATGGTGCGCTCGGCGCTTCACCTGTTGCATGGACGCAAAGCGCGATTGGCAAATGGTTATCCTTCGCTGTGCGCGCTGCTGCCTTTACATGCAAGCAAAAAGGTTCCAACCCGCCGCGCTTGAAAGATCTCGAACGGTAGACCGCTCAAATCACATTGGCTTCCAGCAGCGGGCGATGTTCAATCACACGCGCGTGACCCAATGCGGAAAGATCGAGCGTTGTGTAACGCCCGTGGACGAGAAGCTCGGCAAGACCGCGCCCCACTGCCGGGCTCTGTTGCAACCCGTGGCCTGAAAAGCCATTCGCGAGATAAAAGTTTTTATATCCGACCGCACGGCCGATGATCGCGTTGTGATCAAGGTCGCACATGTCGTAATGGCCCGCCCAGGCACGGCCGGGTTTGATCTGTTCGAAAGCCGGAACACGCGCCGCAAGCGCGGGCCAATAGATCTCTTCGAACAAAGACCAATCGACTTCGAATTCATTTGATTCAGGATCGTGTTGGCCCGGTGATCCGCCACAGATAAATTGTTGACCATCCGCTGTGCGTTTGCCTTCAGGGCGGCACCATGTACCGGTCGTATCAATCAACAAAGGTGCATTCGTCACATCGCCTTTGCATTGAAACGAAAACACGCAACGCTTTTTTCCGTAAACAGGAATATCGACACCCGCCATTCCCGCAAGCGCGCGACCACCCGATGCGCCGGATGTATTCACGAGCGCACCGCACGCAATGCGCGTTCCGTCTTTCAAGCGCACGGCTTGAATATGGCCACCCTCACGCTCGACACTTATGACTTCGCCATCAATGTAAGTCACACCAAGATGCCGCGCTTTTTTGCGAAAGGCCTGCATCAAACCCCAACCATCAAACCAGCCCTCGCCCGTGCGCCCCCATGAGGCGGCAACAACATCGCTCACTTCGAGCCAGGGAAATTGTGCCTTCACTTGCGCCTGATCAAACAGAACAATATCGGCGCCGAGTTGTGTTTGGAGCCTATGCGTTTCAGTAAGCACCGGCGCGCCGGGCGTGGTTTCAAGATAGAGATAACCGCCTTCATGCAAATCAATCGAAAGGGGCTCACCTTCAATCGACAGATGTGCACCGATGTTCCTCAAAAACGAAATGCCGTAGAGCGAAATCTCGATATTCACCGCGCTTGAAAATTGCTGACGAATGGATGCAGCCGACAAAGCCGACGCAGAGAATTGATAGGTCGAATCTTTTTCAATGACGATCACACGACCCTTAAAGGCTGGGTCTTTAGCAATGTGATATGCGACAGATGATCCCATCACAGCGCCGCCGACAATCACAATATCGGCAGAAGAAGGCGTGGCTTCAAAAGACATCACAAACTCGTTCACTCGATGATAATTTTCGGACCCTGACGCACCGTGCCGCCTTCGAGACGCGCGCGTAGTGTCTCGGCCATTTTGATGAACAGCGCCGCATGCGGACCATCGGGTGCTTTTGCAACAATAGGGGTACCGGCATCGGACAGTGCACGGATATCCATATGCAACGGCACTTCGCCCAAGAACGGAACATCCAACCGTTCCGCTTCATGCCGCGCGCCACCATGGCCGAAAATATCCGACCGTGTGCCGCATTCGGGGCACAAGAAATAACTCATATTTTCGACTAGACCGAGGATCGGCACTTCAACGCGTTTGAACATCGCAATGCCACGCCGCGCATCAATTAACGCCAGATCTTGCGGTGTTGAAACAATCACCGCACCCGCAAGCGAAACGGATTGCGCCATAGTGAGCTGCGCATCGCCCGTGCCGGGCGGCATATCGACGATCAACACGTCAAGCGTGCCCCAATTCACTTCGCGCATCATTTGCTGAAGAGCAGACATCACCATCGGCCCACGCCAGATCATCGGCGTTTCTTCTTCAACCATGAAACCGATCGACATCACTTTGACGCCATAGGCCTCAAGCGGTTGCATGATCTTGTTGTCGTCGATCTGCGGCTTGCCCGTGAGGCCGAATAATTTCGGCAGCGAGGGGCCATAGATATCCGCATCAAGAATGCCGACTTTGAGTCCGATGCGCGAAAGCGCCAATGCGAGATTGGACGAGACCGTCGATTTGCCGACACCGCCTTTGCCGGACGCCACGGCGACGATGTGTTTGACACCGGGAATGAACGCGCGCGCATTTGCGGCTTGTGCACGCGGTCCGGGCGCAGCGCCGCCTTGTTGCGGTGGCCGCTCGGCTGTGAAGGTCACAAGCGCTTTGTCGATGCCGTTGACGGAAATCACCGCGCGTTCGACCTCGGCGCGTAACGCCTCGAGCGCTTTCATTTGCGCGGGATCGGCGATCAGCGAGACATAGGCCTTGTCGCCCTGTATCGAGACACCGCCAAAAAGGCCTGACCGCAGGAAAGGCGTTTTTCCGTCTGGTCCTTTAAGGACCGACAACACATTGCGGATGTCTTGTTCACTCGCCACGATTTCGTCTCCGTCCACTATGAGACCGCTTTATGAGCGCGCCGTCCCGTGGGGTCAATCACAGGCTTAGATGACAAGCGACTTGCCCGCGCGACGCGCGCGGTCCATATCGTCGCACCACGCGTAAACGGAAAAATCATCGGAGTGTTCGACATGGCGAAAGTAGCATTTTTGGGCTTGGGCGTGATGGGCTTTCCCATGGCACGACATCTCGCGGCCAAAGGCCATGACGTAACCGTCTATAATCGCACGACTGCTAAGGCGGAGACTTGGGTGAAAGCCCATGGTGGCCGCTTGGCGGCAACACCTCGCGCGGCGGCAGAAGGGCAAGACATCGTCTTTGCCTGTGTCGGCAATGATGACGATTTGCGCGCCGTAACCATCGGCCCTGATGGCGCGTTTCAAGCGATGAGCAAGGGCGCAATCTTTGTTGATCACACCACCGCATCGGCCGAAGTCGCACGCGAGCTTTATACAAAAGCGAATGGGTTGGGACTTGGCTTTATCGATGCACCAGTCTCCGGCGGCCAAGGCGGCGCAGAGAATGGCGTGCTCACCGTGATGTGCGGTGGTGATGCTGATATCTATGCGCGCGTTGAACCGGTGATCATGTCATTCGCACGCATGTGCAAATTATTGGGTCCCTCAGGCTCAGGCCAACTCACCAAAATGGTCAACCAGATTTGTATTGCCGGACTTGTGCAGGGCTTGGCCGAAGGCGTGGGTTTTGCGCGTAAAGCAGGGCTTGATATCGCGGCCGTTATCGAAACCATTTCAAAAGGGGCGGCCCAAAGCTGGCAAATGGAAAATCGTTACAAGACGATGATCGAACAACGGTACGACTTCGGTTTCGCTGCTGATTGGATGCGCAAGGATTTGGGCATCTGCATCGCCGAAAGCCGCCGCAACGGCGCACATCTTCCGGTCACCGCTTTGGTTGATCAATTCTATGGCGAAGTGCAAGCCATGGGCGGCGGACGGTGGGATACGTCGAGCTTGCTCGCGCGGTTGGAGAAGAAGTAAACCTATCCATCATTGCGAGCGAACGTAAAGCAATCCAGCTAAACTGAATTATAAAAGCGCCATGTTTCCGTGGCGCTTTTTTCGTTACCATCAACTGGATTGCTTCGCTGGCGCTCGCAATGACGGTTTAAAGCTCGCTTGCCGCTTCTTCCAACAAACCCCATACAAACGGTACGAAAGAGCGCCAGAGTTCGATATGGAATGTATCGCTGCTCTTGCGCCACAACACGATTTCCGCTTTCGAGAAAATCGTGCGCGTGGCCATGCCAACGGGAAATGTCGAGAGATGCAAATCAAGCGGATTACCGCTTGCGAGCACGGTCTCGGCCGCTGCACCTGAGACATCGAATCCTGCATTGCGGTGGCTGATATCGACAAGTGAATGGAACTGCGCACCTAGCGTTTGCCTCATCTCATGCGCAAGCGATTCAGCAACACCGTCTTCCGCAATCAACAACCACTCATCAGGGCCCAACGAAATTGCGGTGCGCGTGTCCTTGGTTTCCGCTTTCAGCAATGCGCTTGGCAGCGTGACGCCAAACGCCTTTGATGCGAGTGATGCCGCTTGCGCATCACCGCGGAAGGAAAAGCGCGTCGCATAAGCGGAAGGCGTGATCGAAAGTTTGCCTTCGACGCCAATCGCATGAAGTCCTTCGAAGGCCGAGCGGCGGGTCACATTCATCTCAACCATTAAGGCGCGCTCCTTCTTTGTCATAGAAGACAGGATCAGTGACGTTCACCGCGATGTCACCGCCGGGCATAGGCACATAGAGTGTTTCGCCGATGCGCGCGCGACCGGCAGAGACCACAGCCAATGCAAATGTGCGGCCCAACACAGCGCTTTCATAAGACGATGTGACATGGCCAAGCGCCGGCGTCCCTGTTGGTACATTGGCATGACCAACAATCTGCGCGCCCTCTTCGAGCAACACTTTTGGATCAACCGGAAGAAGTCCGACCAATTGTTTGCGATCCGCTTTCACAAGATCAGGCCGTGTAAGCGAACGCTTGCCGACAAAATCAGGCTTTGTTTTGCCAATCGCCCAAGCGAGACCGACATCATCGGGCGTCATCGTGCCATCGGTTTCCTGACCGACAATGATGAAGCCCTTTTCGGCACGCAACACATGCATCGTCTCTGTGCCGTAAGCACATACGTTATGTTTTTGTGCTTCGGCCCAAATCGCTTCCCATACCGCCTGACCATAATCGGCAGGCACATTCACTTCGAAACCCAATTCGCCCGTGAAGCTCATGCGGAAGAGGCGTGTGGGAACACCGCAAATCTTACCTTGCTTGACACTCATATACGGCATTGATGCATTGGAAAGATCAATGCCTTCAACGAGTGGCGCGATGATGTCACGCGCTTTCGGGCCTTGCACCGCAATCACCGCCCATTGTTCGGTCGTCGAGGTGATGTTGACTTTGAGATGCGGGAACTCGGTCTGCAGATAATCTTCCATATGGTTCATCACACGCGGCGCGCCGCCTGTTGTCGTCGTTACATGGAACCTATCATCCGCAATGCGACCCACAACACCGTCATCCATCACAAAGCCCGCTTCATTGAGCATGACGCCATAGCGCAAGCGCCCCACTTCAAGCTTCGACCATGGATTGGTGTAGAGAAGATTCATGAATTCGGCCGCATCGGGGCCGACCACTTCGATTTTGCCGAGTGTTGATGCGTCAAAGAGACCGGCCGTCTCACGCACGGTTTTGCATTCGCGCAACACGGCTTTGTGCATGTCTTCGCCTGCTTTGGCAAAATACCATGCGCGCTTCCACAAGCCCACATCTTCAAACTTCGCACCATGCGCTTCCGCCCATGCATGCGTCGGTGTTTTGCGCACGGGATCGAAAAGCTGTCCGCGTGAATGGTTCGCCATCGCGCCAAAGCTGATTGGCGTGTAGGGCTGGCGGAAGGTTGTAAGACCCACTTCCGGAATTGTTTTGCCAAGCGCTTCAGAAGCAATCGCCAGCGCATTCATGTTGGAGAGCTTGCCCTGATCGGTTGCCATACCGGTCGTGGTGTAACGTTTCACATGTTCAATGGACCGCATGCCTTCGCGCGTCGCGAGCTTGATGTCCTTTGCGGTGACGTCATTCTGGAAATCGACAAAGGCTTTAACACGACCGGCATCATGCGGATGCGGCACCGCACCGAGAAAACCACCGTGAGCGTCAAGCACACCCGAAACAGTCACCTGATGCGCCTGCGCTTTGAAGCCTGCTTTTGTCGCCGCATCTGCACCCGCTGCAAACCCGTCAGCAAAAGCAGACGCTAAGGTTTCCGATCCCTTGCAGGCCCCCGCCGAACGCTCGGCTTGAACAGACGTACCCGGAATGAAGATGTTGCGCTCAGCATCAAATTCCAGTTTGCCGCGCGATTGCGAGAAGAGATGAACGGAGGGCGTCCAGCCGCCGCACATCAAAATCAAATCGCAACGAATATCCTCTTCGCCATCCGTGCCAATTTTCGACACGCGTGCGCTCTTCACATGGAGCGTTCCAGTGGAACCAGTAATTGCAGTACCCGTTTCAACGCGAATGCCCGCTGCGCGTGCCGCCGTCGGCAAGGGGCCGTTGGCCTCATGACGTAGATCGACAATACGCTCAATGGTGACACCAGCCGCTTTCAAATCAAGTGCGGCTTGATAGGCACTGTCATGTGCGGTGGCAACAACAGCGCGGCCACCCGGACGCACGCCATAGCGATTGGCAAAAATCCGCGCCGCATCGGCAAGCATAATACCCGGACGATCATTGTCCGGAAACACCAGCGGGCGCTCATGCGCACCGGTGGCGATCACGACTTCCTTTGCACGCACTTGCCACAAGCGATCACGCGGCAATTTTTTGTCAGGGCTTGCGAGATGATCAGTAACGCGTTCAACAAGACCAACGAAATTTTGTGCGAAGTAACCAAAGGCCTGCGTGCGCGGAAGCAATGTTACCGTGCCAGATTTGGCTTTCAATGTTTGAACAGTTTCAGCAACCCAGTCCGTCGCAGACTTGCCATTAATCGTTGCATGAAGATCTGAGAGCAGGGAGCCGCCTAGCTCGGCCTGCTCATCACAGAGTATTACACGCGCACCGGTTTCGGCTGCCGCCAATGCTGCTGAAAGGCCTGTAGCGCCCGCGCCGATAACAAGCACATCACAATGCGCATAGCGCGACGCGTAATGATCGGGATCGGCTGACGTTGGTGCGGTACCTAAACCCGCAGCGCGGCGAATGATCGGCTCATAGAGCTTCTTCCACGCAATGTTCGGCCACATGAAAGTCTTGTAGTAAAATCCCGCAACAAAAAGCGGCGACAAGACACTGTTGATCGCGCCGATGTCGAAAGACAAAGACGGCCAAGCATTCTGGCTCTTCGAGACAAGGCCGTCATACAGTTCGACTTGCGGTGCCCGCAAATTCGGCGTGTGCTTCGCGCCGACGCCAACGCTCACAAGCGCATTGGGTTCATCCGAACCCGCGGTAACAACACCGCGTGGACGATGATATTTGAACGAACGGCCCATCAAATGCACGCCATTGGCGAGCAAAGCGGAGGCGAGAGTATCGCCTTCGAAGCCTTTGTAACTTTTGCCGTCAAAGGTGAATGTCAAAGGCTTGGTGCGGTCAACGCGCCCCGGGCGCGTGGTGCGTAAATGAAGGCTCATCGTGCAGCCTCCTTCTTGAATTGTGCGAGATCCACTTTCGGTTGACCTGCCGGATAGGTTTTCAAAATCTTGTCGCTCACCGTATCGCGCACGCAATTGAAGAAACGCGCGCAGCCGGAAATGTGACGCCACCGTTCAATGTGAAGCCCTTTGGGATTGGAGCGGAAATAAAGATACTCCGCCCATTCTTCATCACTTGTTGTCATCGGATCGGCAGGGCGCGCGACATGCGCTTCACCGGCATAGCGAAATTCAAGTTCAGGACGTTCGCCGCAATGAGGGCAAGGGATCAATAACATTTTACATACTCCCTTAATGCGCGACGGCGGCTGCGGCCGCCTCATCAATCAAGCGGCCTGTTTTAAAACGCTCGATTGTGAAACCGGCATTGATCGGATGCGGTTCATCTTTCGCAATAGTATGCGCGAAAACATGCGCGGAACCGGGTGTCGCTTTGAAACCGCCTGTGCCCCAACCACAATTCACATAAAGACCCTTCACCGGAGTCTTCGCCAAGATCGGTGAACGATCGGGAGTCACATCGACAATACCGCCCCAGTTACGAAGCATGCGCATACGGCGCACGACGGGGAAGAGTTCGCAAATCGCATCAAGCGTATGTGTGGTGATGTGCAAGCCGCCGGTCTGGCTATAGGACGTATAGGCATCAGTGCCCGCGCCGATTACCAATTCGCCTTTGTCGGATTGCGACATGTAAGCGTGGATCGTGTTCGACATCACAACACACGGCATGATCGGCTTGATCGGTTCCGACACAAGCGCTTGCAGCGGATAGGATTCAAGCGGCATGCGCACATCGGCCATGCTCATGATCACACTTGTATGACCCGCGGCAACAACGCCGATTTTTTTCGTGCCGATGAACCCCTTAGTCGTTTCTACGCCCGTCACAGCACCACTTGAATCGCGACGAATGCCCTTCACTTCGCAATTCTGGATAATGTCGACACCCATCGCGCTCGCCGCGCGCGCATAGCCCCACGCTACCGCATCGTGACGCGCCGTGCCGCCGCGGCGTTGCAAGGCCGCACCCAGAATCGGGTACCGCATATTGTCTTCGATATTAAGGATCGGACAGAACTCCTTCGCCTCTTGAGGTGTCAGCCATTCATTGTCGATGCCTTGCAATCGGTTCGCATGCACATGGCGTTTGAAGACTTGAATGTCATGCACCGTATGCGCGAGCATCATCACGCCGCGCGGCGAATACATCACATTGTAATTAAGTTCTTCGGAGAGCGTCTCCCAGAGTTTTACGGAATGCTCATAAAGCCCTTGGCTTTCTTCCCAGAGATAATTCGAACGAATGATCGTGGTGTTGCGGCCCGTATTGCCGCCGCCGAGCCAGCCTTTTTCGAGCACGGCAATGTTAAGCATGCCATGTTCTTTGGCGAGGTAATAGGCGGTGCCCAAGCCATGCCCGCCGGCGCCGACGATGATGGCATCATAGGAGGGTTTGGGCTCCGGAAAACGCCATTGCTCCGGCCAATGGCGATGGGCGCTTAGCGCCTGTTTGGCGAGATTAAGAAACGAGAAGCGCAAGAGTGGCTCTCCCTAACCAAAAGACCCGGAATGCGAGTCGGACATTTCGATAACGGCGGGATTATCCGAAAAATGCGGTGATCCTGCCAATCAATTCGGACAATAGAGCGATTAGCCTACCCTATCGCGCATTGTCCATGACGACCCGTCATCGATCTGTCGATTGGCGTCATGAATGATAAAAATGGTCTTAAAACAGGCCTTCCTTACGACAAATCGCAAGAGCGCTTTGAATTGCGTCTTCGCCTTGCGCTTTCATGCCCGAGAGGGCGTGGCCAAGGCATGAGCATGCTTTATCGCACATCTCATGACTGCGACCGCTTGCCGCACAGCTTTGTGTGCAGTTTTCAAAAAAGGCGGGCTCGATCGCGGGTGTTGTGAGCGACGGTCCCGCAACGCTCACAAACGCCCAAAGCAAAGCCATCAAGACCGGCTGATGTAGGAGATAAATTGGCAGAGCATAGCGCCCAAGGCGTGCCAAAGAGCGAGATACAGTGCCGTTTACAGACCGTGTCGCCCATGACGCGAGATTCGGCATGATAAGCATCAGTCGCCCTGCGAGTAGTCCGGAAAGGACAACGCCAACCCAAGGGAAGAAGGGTACATAATCGTTTGTGCGCGGGAGAACCTTATTCAATCCAAGCCAGAACAATGCAGGTTGGTCGAAAAAGGGATGGTTGATAAGGCTCGGGGCACTCACAGCAAGAAGCGCGAATATGCCGATGAGAATAAGCGGCGCGCGCAGAAGCGGCAAAGCTAAGAGACTCGATAAAGCGATGCAATGAAGCACGCCAAAGAAAATCCAATCCTCCGGCATCGCGAAAAACGTTCCGAGCGAAACCAAAGCGGCAGCACCAGCAATTTTCGCAAAGCGTATCAAAAATCCGCGCGCATCAAATCCGCTGCGATGCGCGAGTGATAATGAAACACCAACAAGAAAAAGAAATGTCCCAGCAATTAAATGCGAGAGCACACGTCCTTCCGGCGTGAAGGCAATGTCATAAGAAATGATCTGAAAGAACCCGAGATCCCATGTGAAATGGAATCCAATCATCGCAATGATGGCAAGGCCACGCATTACGTCGATAAAAGGCCAACGGATCGATGAGTGAAGCGATGTCACGCGGGACACCGTATAGAGCGATGATTAGTGACGAACAACGCCACGCAAAGTTTCGATCTGCGCAAGACGTTCAGATGCCAGGCGCCGCGCATCTTCTGATTGTGCGGCAGAAAGCTCTTCAGAGGCGAGCTTCACTTCATGCTCGAAACGCTGATCATCCATATCGGACAAGGGAACAGCCTGCTCAGCAAGAATAATCAGCGTGTTTGCCGACACATCAGCAAAACCGCCGCGAACGAACAAAGTCTGCTTTTCTCCTTTGGAATCCTTGAACGAAAGGATCCCCGGACGCAGCGCAGAAATCACCGGCGCATGATCTTTGAGAACAGCGAAATCACCTTCTGTTCCCGGAATCACAACTTCTTCGACATCACCCGAGAACAACAATTTCTCGGGTGAGACGAGTTCGAATGTAAATCCGGTCATGGCGATCTCCGTTCAGTCTGTCGCGTTGATTACGCCGCTTCCTTAGCGAGACGTTCGGCCTTCTCAATCGCTTCTTCGATCGAGCCAACCATATAGAACGCTGCTTCTGGAAGGTGGTCATACTGACCTTCAACGAGACCCTTGAAGCTCTTGATCGTGTCCGCGAGTGAAACGAGCTTACCGGGTGAACCGGTGAACACTTCAGCCACGTGGAACGGCTGCGACAAGAAACGCTCGATCTTACGCGCGCGGGCAACCGTCAACTTATCTTCTTCTGACAATTCATCCATGCCGAGAATGGCGATGATGTCTTGCAGCGACTTGTAACGCTGAAGTGTCGACTGCACCGCACGAGCCACCGCGTAATGCTCTTCACCAACGATCAAAGGCGACAACATGCGCGAGGTTGAATCGAGCGGATCCACTGCGGGATAAATGCCCTTTTCAGCGATCGAACGCGACAACACGGTCGTTGCGTCCAAATGCGCGAAGGAGGCGGCAGGCGCCGGGTCGGTCAAATCGTCGGCCGGCACGTAAATCGCCTGCACCGATGTGATCGAACCCTTGGTTGTTGTTGTGATGCGCTCTTGCAGCGCGCCCATATCGGTGGCGAGTGTTGGCTGATAACCCACGGCCGAAGGAATACGGCCGAGAAGCGCTGACACTTCCGAACCCGCCTGCGTGAAGCGGAAGATGTTATCAACGAAGAACAACACGTCCTGACCTTGATCGCGGAAATGTTCAGCGACGGTAAGACCTGTCAAAGCAACACGTGCACGGGCACCTGGCGGTTCATTCATCTGACCATAAACAAGCGCGCATTTTGAACCGGCGGTCGAGCCACCATGTTCTTTGGGATCGACATTGACGCGTGATTCAATCATTTCGTGATAAAGGTCATTGCCTTCACGCGTACGCTCGCCAACACCGGCGAACACGGAGTAACCACCGTGGGCTTTCGCGACGTTGTTGATGAGTTCCATGATCAACACGGTCTTGCCGACACCTGCACCGCCGAAGAGACCAATTTTACCGCCCTTCGCGTAAGGCGCGAGAAGATCGACAACCTTAATGCCGGTTTCGAGAATCTGACCTTCGGTTGACTGTTCAGCGTAGCTCGGTGCGGCCTGATGGATCGGGCGCATCGCTTCTGCAGGAACAGGACCGGCTTCATCAACCGGCTCGCCAATCACGTTGATGATGCGGCCCAATGTACCGGCACCAACCGGCACGGCAATCGGTGCGCCTGTGTCGAGCACCGCGTGACCACGCACGAGACCTTCGGTCGTGTCCATAGCGATGGTGCGCACAGAGTTTTCACCAAGATGCTGCGCCACTTCGAGCACGAGGCGGTTGCCGCGATTGGTTGTTTCGAGCGCGTTCAGGATTTCTGGGAGATGTCCATCAAACTGCACGTCAACGACGGCGCCGATGACCTGAGTGATTTTGCCCGTTGGTTTATTGGCCATGGTTCTCTATCCCTTCGTGCGATCGATCAGAGCGCTTCCGCGCCCGAGATGATTTCAATGAGTTCTTTAGTGATGTTCGCTTGGCGCTGACGATTATACTTAATCGTCTGCTTCTTGATCATGTCGCCAGCATTACGCGTAGCACTATCCATCGCGCTCATGCGTGCGCCTTGTTCAGACGCGGCATTTTCCAGCAATGCAGAAAAGACCTGCATCGAAATGTTGCGCGGCAAAAGCGAAGCCAAAATCGCCGTTTCATCGGGCTCATAGTCATAAGCTGCAAGTGAGACGGGCGCTTTCGGATCTTTCGGCGGAATGACGGCAGGAACAATTTGTAATGCCGTCGGGAATTGCTGAATCACCGATTTGAAACGCGCAAAGAAGAGCGTAGCCACATCGAATTCGCCATTTTCAAACCGCGCAATGATATTGCGCCCAATCTGATCAGCATTTTCAAAGCCGATATAGCGTACCGAACGCAGATCAACGAATTCGATAATCTCTTTTGCAAATTGACGCTTCAAAAGGTCATTGCCCTTTTTGCCGACGCAGATGATTTTCACCACCTTGCCTTCAGACATCAGCGCAAGTGCCTTCTCGCGTGCAAGACGCGCGATCGACGAGTTGAATGCGCCGCAAAGACCACGCTCTGCCGTGCAGACAACAAGCAAATGCGTCTTGTCATTGCCGGTTCCCGAGAGCAAACGCGGTGCAGCAGGGCTGCCCACAACGCTTTCAGCGAGATTGACGAGAACGGAATTCATCCGCGACGCATAAGGACGCGCCGCTTCCGCAGCAGCCTGAGCGCGGCGCAATTTCGCCGCAGCCACCATCTGCATCGCCTTGGTGATTTTCTGAGTCGCCTTGACCGATGAGATCCGGGTCCTCAGGTCCTTCAATGAAGGCATGGTACGTCCCTTTTAAGGCGCGATCACGAGAATGATTTTGCGAATGAATCAACCGCCGCTTTGAGCGTCTTGGTTGAATCGTCCGAAAGATCTTTCGAGGTCCGGATCGTCGAGAGAAGATCCGCGTTCTGCGACTTGAGCCAATTGAGAAGACCGTCCTGGAACGCCTTCACGCGATTGACTGGCAATGTGTCGAGATAACCGTTCACGCCGGCGTACAACACGCAAACCTGCTCTTCCATCTGCATCGGCGAGAACTGCGCCTGCTTCAGAAGCTCAGTCAGACGGGCACCGCGATTGAGCAAACGCTGCGTCGTCGCATCCAAGTCACCACCGAACTGCGCGAAGGCCGCCATTTCACGATACTGCGCGAGCTCGCCCTTGATCTTGCCAGCGACTTTTTTCATCGCCTTGGTCTGCGCGGATGAGCCCACGCGCGACACTGAGAGACCGACGTTCACCGCAGGACGAATGCCCTGATAGAACAAATCCGTTTCCAAGAAGATCTGACCGTCGGTGATCGAAATCACGTTTGTCGGAATATAGGCCGACACGTCGTTCGCCTGTGTTTCAATCACAGGCAATGCGGTGAGCGAGCCCGAGCCTGAAGGCTTACCGAGTTTCGCTGCGCGCTCAAGCAAACGCGAATGGAGATAGAATACGTCGCCCGGATAGGCTTCACGACCTGGCGGACGACGAAGCAACAGTGACATCTGGCGATAGGCAACAGCTTGCTTGGACAAATCATCATACACGATCACGGCATGCATGCCGTTGTCGCGGAAATATTCGCCCATGGTGCAGCCAGTGAAGGGGGCAAGGAACTGCATCGGCGCCGGATCAGATGCGGTTGCCGCCACAACGATCGAATAATCAAGCGCGCCTTGCTCTTCGAGAACCTTCACAAATTGCGCAACAGTTGAACGCTTCTGACCAATCGCGACATAGACGCAATAAAGCTTCTGGCTTTCGTCAGTGCCTTGGTTGATCGACTTCTGATTGAGGATCGTGTCGAGCGCGACAGCGGTTTTACCCGTCTGACGGTCGCCGATGATCAATTCGCGTTGGCCACGGCCAATCGGGATCAACGCGTCAACAGCCTTAAGCCCCGTTGCCATGGGCTCATGCACGGACTGGCGCGGAATAATGCCCGGCGCCTTAACGTCAACCTGCATGCGCTTTTCAGCCTTGATCGGACCTTTGCCATCGATCGGATTACCAAGCGCGTCAACAACGCGGCCCAAAAGACCCTTGCCGACAGGCGCGTCCACGATCGCGCCTGTGCGCTTCACCGTCTGGCCTTCTTTGATGTCACGGTCGGAACCGAAAATCACGACGCCGACATTGTCGGATTCGAGATTGAGGGCCATGCCGCGAATGCCGTTTTCGAACTCGACCATTTCACCGGCCTGAACATTGTCGAGGCCGTAAACGCGCGCGATACCATCACCGACGGAAAGCACTTGCCCGACTTCCGTGACGTGAGCCTCGGAGCCGAAATTCTTGATCTGATCTTTAAGGATTGCAGAAATTTCTGCGGCGCGGATATCCATCAGCCGACCTCTTTCATCGCAGTTCGAATGCCGTTGAGTTTAGTGCGCAGAGACGAATCGACCATTTTCGATCCGATCTGCACGACGAGTCCGCCGATGATTTCCGGATCGACCTTGAGGTCGATCTCGGCTGCTGCACCGGCCACATCCCGAAGCGCCGCTTTGATGGTCTCGAGAGCCTTTGTTGAAGGTGTCTCGGCCAGCGTGACGGTGGCGCGTGTCACGCCGCGATCTTTGTCGACCAAAGCGCGGAACGCCTTGACCATCTGCCGAACGGCAAACAGGCGGCGCTTTGACGCGACAAGAAGAAGAAATTTCTGGGCCAAGCCGGCCACCTCGATTTTCGCGAGGATGGGCTCAAGCGCGCGCAATTGTTCATCGGCGCTGAAAATCGGGCTCATAACGAAACGCGTCATATCGGGGTTCGCTGCCACGAGATCATCAAACCGGCCAAGGTCGGCAAGAACCGTGGAAACCGCATTGGTTTCTTTCGCGAGCTCAAACAGAGCGGTCGCGTAACGTGCTGCAAAACCTGAGGAAATTGATTTTTCGGCGGCCACCGGCTTAGATCTCTCGGTTCTCGGGTCGAATGACGCTCCCCACCCCTTCCGCAAAGCCCGAAGCGCTGCGGCACAAGATAGAAAAAGTCAGGAACATGCCACCGCGTAGAGCCCACGCCGAGACACCGGCGGGTGGTTAGCATAGGCCCTTCGCAAGTGCAATGCGGCAGGGGTGGATTTGCCCTCCTCAACTTTGGTTCCAGAGTGGCGGCAAGCCTGCCGGCGAATGTAGTAAATCATCGTTTCCGCCCCGATGCGGTCTTAACCTCTCGCATCAGGCCCAGTCTTGCGATATCATCCCTGAGCCTTTTTACAATGAGGTCGGTCATGGTCGAGCCTGACAGCATCTTACTCGTGTATCTCCGCCGCTTATCGGATCAGATGGAAGCGATCCGGGAAGATAACCGGGAAATCAAATCGCGCCTTGGCATTCTCGAGCAACAGGGTGCCTCATTATCGACACGGCTTGACCGAATTGAGCTGCGTTTGGACCGGATTGAGCGAAGAATGGAGCTCGTTGAGGCTTAAAAGTGGATAAATTCTACTTTGGCGCTCAATAAAAACTCTGCGGATCGATATCGATCCCCACCCGGACATTGCCTTTGGCCTTAGGCGCACGGGCAAGCCACTCCCGAAGATAGGTCTGAATTGGCACCGCCCGGTCGGTTTTGACGAGGATCCGGAACCGATGCCGCCCCCTTATCACCGCGATTGGGGCCTCAGCCGGCCCCAAAACCATGACACCCGGGGGCGGTTCGGCAGCCCTTGCAAGGGCGCGGGCATAAGATTCGGCAGGTTGACGGTCATTGGCGGAGATAATGAGTGCCGCGAGACGACCGAAAGGCGGCATTGAGGCCGCTTCACGCTGGACGGTCTCCTCACGGTAGAATCGCTCGGCATCACCCGACACCAAAGCGCGGATGACGGGATGATCCGGATCATAGCTCTGTAAAAGCGCCCGACCGGCCGTGTGTCCGCGACCCGCCCGCCCCGTAACCTGACCAAGCATTTGGAATGTGCGCTCGGCGGCACGCGGATCGCCCGAGGTCAGACCGAGATCGGCATCGACCACGCCGACAAGTGATAAATAGGGAAAGTGATGACCTTTCGCGACGAGCTGCGTGCCGATCACTATATTAAATTCTCCTGCCGCCACCGCTTCAATCTCGCGGCGCAAGCGTTCAATGCCGCCCGGCATATCGGACGATAAAACAAGCGCGCGCGCATCGGGAAATTGTTCGGCCACTTCTTCTTGCAGTCGCTCAACACCGGGTCCGCATGCCGCCAAACTATCCTCTGCTGAACAGGACGGACATGTCTCGGGCCGCCGTTCGACATGCCCGCAATGATGACACATCAAAGCGCGACGAAAGCGATGTTCAACAAGCCATGTTGTACAATTCGGACATTGAAAACGATGACCGCAATGCCGACAAAGCGTCAAAGGCGCATAACCTCGACGATTGAGATAAAGCAAAGTCTGCTCACCGCGCGCAATCGTCTCGCGTATCTCGTTGATCAACCGCGGTGATAAAAATCGCCCTTTGCCGGGCGGATCAAAACGCAAATCAATTGTTGCGATATCAGGCATGGCACGGCCACCATGACGCTCTGGCAATTTGACATGCGTGTAACGTCCCGCTTTTGCATTCACACGACTTTCGATTGACGGCGTTGCAGATGCTAATATCACCGGCGCATTTTCAAGTCGCCCGCGCACAACAGCCATATCGCGTGCGTGATAATGAACGCCGTCTTCTTGTTTATAAGCCGTTTCGTGCTCTTCATCGACAATGATCAAACCGAGATCGGCATAAGGCAAAAACAACGCAGAGCGCGCGCCCGCAATCACTTTTGCTTCACCTGATGCAAGCGCAGAAAATATTTTCTCGCGCCGACGACCCGAAACACCGGAGTGCCATTCGGCAGGACGCACACCGAAACGTTTTTCAAATCGGTCTAAAAATTGTCCCGTCAATGCAATTTCAGGCATGAGAATTAAAGACTGCCGCCCGTTACGCAAGGTCTCGGCAACGGCTTCGAAATAAACTTCCGTTTTGCCTGATCCTGTTACGCCTTCAAGAAGCGTTGTTGAGGATTGTTCTTGTCGAATTGAATTTAATAATTCACCGACAGCTTTGCTTTGTGCTTCCGAAAAAATCATTGTTGTAAAATCGGGATCAGGCAAAGGCGCAACGGGAGCTTGCGGCATAGGCTCGGGGAGAAGCGTGCCTTCATCAATCAAGCCATCAATGACCGCGGCGCTCACACCCGCTTCATCACAGAGATCACGTTTCGCGCGCAATAATCCATCGCTTAAAATCTCAAGCACACGCTGACGCGCGGGGGTAAGACGCGCGGGCGGCGCGCCTACAAGACGAACGCCCATGGCGATGCGTTCATTTCGTTCGATCTCGGGCGCACGCAAAGCCATGCGCAATACGAGGCCGCGCGGCGCGAGGGTGTAGCGCGCAACCCAATCGACAAATTCACGCAAGGGGGATGAAAGCGGGGTCGCATCCGCTTTTGAAATCACCGCTTTGAGATTGGAGGCCGAAGCCCCTTTGCGCGTTTCCCAGACCACACCGATTGTCTCACGCGCAGCCAAAGGCACATGCACAACGTCACCCGGCTCCACGACAAGGCCCGGCGGCACTTTGTAGGAATAGGCAATATCGAGCGCGAGCGGGATCAGCACATCGGCAATCACCGCTGCGGGGGCATCAGACTCGGAAAAGAGAGAATCGAGAGGCGGGGAATCGGAAGGCATGGACAACGAATAGCATCATTATCGGACCGCGGACGACCCGCCGCTTACAGCCTGTTAATTCCGAATATGCGAAAAGGCTTCATGTCCCGCGATGAGCCCTCACCCTCGAACCCTCTCGCCCGCTGGCAGGCCCGGCTTGCCGATGAGCGGCGGCTCTCGCCAAAAACCTGCGAGGCGTATCTGCGTGATGTGGCGCAATTCTTGAGTTTTCTCGGCGTTACGCCGGGAACGGGGCTTGATCCGCGCCTAAAAGCTCTGGAAGCGGGCGATATCCGTTCTTTTATGGCCAAAAGGCGCGAGGACGGGGTGGGAAGCCGCAGTTTGATGCGTCAACTCGCGGGCATTCGCTCTTATCTGAGATTTCTCGAGCGGGAGGGGCTTGCCGACGCCTCGGCGCTCTCCGCAATCCGCGGGCCCAAATTGCCCCGCCTTTTGCCAAAACCCGTATCCGCCAAGACGGCTTTGCGGATTGTTGATCCTGAAGAGAGGGCGGACGAGACGCGTGATCCCTGGATATTGGCGCGCGATGCCGCCGTGATGACGCTTCTTTATGGGTGCGGTTTGCGCATCTCGGAAGCTTTGGGGCTTTTGGCGCGCGATTGCCCTGAGGCGGGGTTCGACACCTTACGTATAACCGGAAAAGGCGGTCGGACGCGGATTGTGCCCGTCATCGGCCCGGTGATTGAGGCCATCACCGCCTATCGCGCGCTCTGCCCCTATCGGTTGGCGCAGAATGAACCGCTCTTTCGCGGCGCGCGGGGCGGGGCACTGTCACCCCGCATCATCCAACTCGCAATGGCGCGCTTGCGCGGCGGGCTCGGCCTGCCGGATACGGCGACGCCTCATGCGCTGCGCCATTCTTTCGCGACTCATCTTTTGACGCGCGGCGGCGATTTGCGCGCGATTCAGGAATTGCTCGGCCATGCCTCGCTTTCGACCACGCAAATCTATACGGAGGTCGATGGGGCGATGCTCTTGAAAGCTTTTGACGAGGCCCATCCCCGCGCCCGCTAAGGACCGAAAGAGGCCACTCCGATGATCGAAGACAAAACCGCGTTCATCCGCGCCCATACGGCGTGGCTCGCCGTGCCGCATGCGCCAGAGATCAGCCTATATCTTGCAGATGAAATCACCGAGATTTGGAAGAAAACCGAGGATGATCTTGAAAAAATCGGCCTTCCGCCGCCCTTTTGGGCCTTTGCTTGGGCCGGCGGCCAAAGTCTGGCGCGCTATGTTCTCGACCATCCCGATCTGGTGCGTGGCAAAACGGTATTGGATTTTGCCTCAGGCTCCGGACTTGTGGCCATTGCTGCCGCAAAAGTCGGGGCATCCCGCGTTGAGGCCAATGAAATTGATGACTTTGCACTCGCGGCCATCGCGCTGAATGCCGAAGACAACAATGCCACGGTGAAGCTGCGCGGTGGCGATCTCATCGGCACAGATGACAAGTGGGATGTCGTTCTTGCGGGCGATATTGCCTATGAGCGCGATATGACGGCGCGCGTCTTTGCCTGGCTACATACGCTAGTCCGGCGCGGCGCGACGGTTCTCATCGGCGATCCCGGACGGGCCTTTTTGCCAAAAGCGGGGCTCGAAGAATTGGCCGAATATCGCGTGCCGACCACCCGTGAAATCGAGGATACGGAAATCAAAAGGACGAAGGTTTTCCGGCTTCTGCCCGGCTGATTTTCAAGATCGCCCATGCTAAAAGAGCGGCATGGATAATCACGATCACCGGCATGATCACGATCACACGCATGGAGGCTGTGCGCATGAAGCCGCCCATGCCGCGCGCGCGCCGGAAGCCCTTGCCGCCGCCGAAGCGCATTGCAGCGCCGAGGGGTTGAAACTGACGCCCATCCGCCGGGCGGTGCTCGAAGCGCTTTACTCGACACATCGGCCGATGAGCGCTTACGAAACGATCGATGCGCTTGCCGCCACAACCGGAAAGCGCGAAGCGCCGGTGACTATTTATCGCGCGTTTGATTTTCTGCTCGCTGCCGGCCTTGCGCATAAGCTTGAAAGCCGCAACGCCTATATCGCCTGCCCTTTTCATCACGGCATGAATGAGCCCGTGATGTTTTTAATTTGCGAACGCTGCGGCGGTGTTGATGAAACAACATCGGAACCGCTGACGCGCGCTTTGACAGGTCTCGTACAAGCGCAAGGCTTTAGCCCGCGCGCTCAAGTGATCGAAATTCAGGGCCTCTGCGCCCATTGCCGCACCAAGAGCGATGATCCCTCATGAATGATATGCCGTGTCTGCCTACGCCCGTTGAAGCCGCGCCCTTACGCCGCCATAAAACTGTTGCGGTGAAACTCGGTTCTGTAACTGTTGGCGGCAACGCGCCGATTGTCGTGCAATCCATGACGAATACAGACACCGCCGATATTGACGGCACGGTCGCGCAAGTTGCGGCACTCGCACGGCAAGGTTCAGAAATCGTACGCATCACGGTTGATCGCGATGAAGCTGCCAAAGCCGTGCCGCATATCAAAGAGCAATTGTTAAAGCGCGGTGTGACAGTGCCGCTTGTCGGCGATTTCCATTATATCGGCCATAAGCTTTTGGCGGAACATCCCGCATGTGCGGAAGCGCTCGATAAATATCGCATCAATCCCGGCAATGTCGGCTTTAAAGATAAAAAGGATCGGCAATTTTCAGCGATTGTTGAAATGGCGTTCAAACATAATAAAGCCGTGCGCATTGGCGCGAATTGGGGCTCTCTCGATCAAGAGCTTCTCACCCATTATATGGATATAAATGCGCGCAGCGCCAATCCACTTGATGCGCGCGCAGTGACGCGTGAAGCGCTTGTGCAATCGGCTTTGATGTCTGCCGAACGTGCTGAAGAGATTGGTCTCCCTAAAAATAAAATCATTCTTTCGGCCAAAGTCTCAGGCGTGCAGGATTTGATTTCTGTCTATCGCATGTTGGCGCAACGCTCGGATTATGCGCTCCATCTTGGTTTGACCGAAGCCGGTATGGGCTCGAAAGGCATTGTCGCGTCTTCCGCCGCGATGGGCATTTTGTTGCAAGAAGGTATTGGCGATACGATCCGCGTATCGCTCACACCGGAGCCGGGTGGCGATCGCACGCTCGAAGTAAAAGTCGCGCAAGAGATTTTGCAAACCATGGGCTTTCGCACTTTCGTGCCGCTCGTTGCTGCCTGCCCCGGCTGTGGCCGCACGACATCAACTGTGTTTCAAGAACTCGCGCGCGATATTCAGACATGGATTTCCACCTCGATGCCCGAGTGGAAATCGCGTTATGTCGGCGTTGAGAATTTGAACGTCGCCGTGATGGGCTGCATTGTAAACGGACCGGGTGAATCAAAACACGCCGATATCGGCATCTCGCTCCCCGGCACCGGCGAAGCCCCGACCGCGCCTGTCTTTATCGATGGCCAAAAAGCCGCAACCTTGCGCGGCCCAACCATCGCCGCCGAATTCAAGACGATGGTGGCGGAGTATATTGAGAAAAGGTTTGGAGCTTAACGAGTTCGACGAGCGTTCGTTCGTTTTTACTGCGAACGCAAATTTATAGATCGTCATTGCGAGCGCTAGCGAAGCAATCCAGTTGATGGTGAAATTAAAAGTACAATGGAACCGTTCGCATTAATCGGCAAACACTAGCTGGATTGCTTCGCGTTCGCTCGCAATGACGGTAAACCTAAGCCCTAA
Organism: Alphaproteobacteria bacterium; assembly: GCA_037131735.1. Lineage (GTDB taxonomy): Bacteria > Pseudomonadota > Alphaproteobacteria > Rhizobiales > Beijerinckiaceae > CAIUPE01. The sequence goes on along the minus strand of JBAXQM010000001.1, from coordinate 298,379 downwards.
GCGCCTAACTCAATGCGTGGCCATATAGCCCGCGACAACGAGTTCGGCCGTTGACGGATTGCACGCCATCGGAATGTCATAGACCAAGGCCAAACGCGTGAGCGCTTTCACATCAACATCATGCGGATGAGGCGAAAGCGGATCGACAAAAAACACGAGACCATCGATACGCCCTTCGGCGATGAGTGCGCCGATTTGTTGATCGCCTCCGAGCGGGCCGCTTTTCATGCGTTTGATTTCAAGCTCGGGGCAGCGCTCAATGATCCGGCTGCCCGTTGTGCCCGTTGACACAATATCGCATTGCGCCAATTGCGCGCGATGTTTCTCGGCCCATTCGACCATACGGTCTTTCATTTGATCATGCGCGATGAGAGCGATGCGAAATTTTGCCATGGCGACCCCGATAGTCTGTGTCTTCACGATAAAGCCAACACATGAAATTTGCCAAGAGCGAAAGTCATAGCGAAGATTTTGTGTCTGCGTTTATTTTTTCAAAAGCGCGCGACCTTCACCTGATGCCGCAAGCGCTTTTATTCCTTCACGATAGGTGGGATAGAGAAGAGTAACGCTCAACTCGTCACGAATAAGACGATTGGACACGCGTTTATTGTCCGCATAAAAACTACGCGCCATCTCGCTCATCACGGCCTTCTCGAAGGAAATTTCTGGTGGTGGCTCGACACCCATCAGTTCGGCCGCATAAGTCAAAACATCTTGCGGCGGCGCGGGTTCATTATCGGTAACATTATAAACCGCACCGGCGCGCGGCTTTGCGAGCGACGCGAGAACTGTCTGCGCAATATCATCAACATGAATGCGGTTAAACACCTGCCCCGGTTTGATGATGCGTTGCGCACGTTGCACGAGATTGAGTATCGGATTGCGGCCAGGCCCATAAATACCCGCGAGCCTGAAAATCTGCACAGACTTTGCCGCGCGTTCGCCTAAAGCGAGCCATTCCTGTTCAACCTTTACACGCATAATCGTGCGCGCATGGCTCGGCCTCGGCAATGTTGCTTCATCAACCCATCCGCCTTGCGCATCGCCATAGACACCAATGGTTGAGAGATAACCGATCCAGCGAATGGTTTTTGATTGTTCTATGTGACGCGCGAAGCGACGCAACACCGGATCGCCTTTTTCATCTGGCCCGATTGAAATCAATACCGCATCGGCTTGCGCTAATGCGCTTTCAATTTTTGCGTCCACATAGTCATCATTAAAGACGACAACATGACAGGTGTCTTTTGAGAGCCGCGCGGCTTTTTCGTGGGACGTTACTGTCGCCGTGATGGTTGAAAATCGTGACGCGGCAAAATCAACAAAGGCTTTTGCCGAAAATCCCAGGCCGAACACAACGAGGTTCATGCGGCATCCCTTCCGGCAAGCCATTCAGCGCGCGTCTGATGATCGGTCTCTCGCGGCAAATATGCCTCCCGCTTCGCGTTAAAGTGCGCAGGTGATACGAGCTGCGCCAAAGCCCAGATTGCCGCCCCCCGCACCAAAGCGGAAGGATCTTCAAGACAGCGTTCGATTTCGGGGCTCATTTCGGGTTGACCTGAATTGCCCATGGCGATGAGCACATTGCGCAAAAAGCGATCGCGCCCTGTGCGCTTAATCGGCGTGCCTGCAAAAAGCGTCCGGAATGCGGCATCATCAAGCCGCGAGAGAGTTACAAGTGACAAATCTTTCAAGTCAGACCGCAGATAGGGACGCAGTGCGGATGACATCTGCGCGAAGCGATTCCAAGGACACACCGCGAGGCAATCATCACAGCCGAAAATGCGATTTCCGATTTTTGAGCGTAACGCGCGATCAATCGGGCCCTTATGTTCGATGGTGAGATAGGCGATGCATTTATTTGAATTGAGTTGATAGGGTGCGGGAAACGCATCGGTCGGGCAAATCGAAAGACACCGCGTGCAGGTGCCGCAATGATCGGCGCTTTTTGAATCGGCGGGCAATTCAAAATTCGTGTAAATCGCGCCAAGAAAGGTCCAAGACCCTTGTTCACGCGAAACAAGTACTGTGTGTTTGCCTTGCCATCCAAGGCCTGCGGCGTGAGCCAGCGCTTTCTCCATCACCGGCGCGGTATCAACAAAGACTTTGACTTCAGCCGCTTTATGCTCGCCTGAAATTTTTTCGACCTTTGTTTTCGTATCGATCATGAAACGTGCGAGCCGCTTCAATTTCGATTTGATGACATCATGATAATCACGCGACCGTGCATAGGCGGATATCGTGCCGCGGTCTTTATGCCGAAGATCATCAAGGACATCCTCATTGGGCGCGTAACTCAAACCCAGCATCACGATGGATTTAACATCGGGCCAGAGACTTGCGGGATGCGCGCGTTCATCCACACGCTCGTCCATCCATGTCATAGATCCGTGAAAGCCGGCTTCGAGCCACGCGCGCAACTGCGCGTCGGCATCGGGAATCGCATCGGGTGTTGTCACGCCAAAGGCATCAAAGCCTTCGGCTTCAGCTTCGGCTGCGAGTGCCGTTTTGAAATCGGCGGGGCTCAGAAATCGAGATCCGCATAATGCGCCGACGGATCCATGCCGGGCACGCGATCTGCGAGAAGCGGCCGGAAGGCGGGGCGCGATTTGACTTTTTGATACCAGAGTTTTGCCGGCTCATGAGTGGACCAAGGCACATCACCAAGATAATCGGCCACCGAAATCTGCGCCGCGGCGGCGAGATCGGCATAAGTCATTTTCGGTCCGGCGAGCCAATTCCGCTCCGCCATGAGGTAGTCAATATAAGCGAGGTGATAGCGGATATTGTTTCGCGCGGCGCGAATGGGCGTCATATCCGGACCCCCGCCGCCCTGCTCGGCCGACATGAAGCGCTTGGTGATCTTTTCATGCTGGAGATAGCCGGTAACTTCATCGAACAGCTTGCCATTAAACCAATCGAGCAACCGACGCACTTCCGCCCGCTCCGCGGGTTGGTCCGGTAAAAGACGGCGGTCGCCCATGCCGAGACCCCGGGTTTCGTCGAGATATTCGGCAATGACGCCTGCGCCCGGTAACGGCAAATCCTCTTGCTCCACAAAGACGGGCGTCGTGCCGGCCGGGTTGAGTGCCATAAATTCGCGGCGGCGTTCCCAAACGCGTTCTTCAATCAATGTCGGGGTAATTCCCAATTCGCCCAAAACCAACCGCACGAAGCGAGACTGGGGACAAAAGGCGGCGTGATAAAGCGTGGTCATGAAACTTACGAAATCCACATGCATCCAATGGCCAAGCATCGGAGTTAACCCATGCCGCCCCTAAATTCGACGCGACGGTCGATTCGGGTTGGCGGCGCAACTCGGACCCGTATAGAACCGTGATCGACGCGAAACAATATGATTCGGGCCTGCCATGGACGCTATGACCTTCAAAGCCGTCATCCTCGGAATCATCGAGGGGCTCACCGAATATCTCCCCGTATCATCAACAGGCCATCTCCTTCTCGCCGAACATTTTCTTGGACTGAATTTCGAAGATGCCACGCTTGATAAGACATTCACTGTGCTGGTTCAGCTTGGTTCAATTTTGGCGCTCGTCCTTGTTTATGTGAAGCGGCTGTTGCAGATTCTGCTCGCCTCCACGCGCGACAAACAAGCGCGGAATTTCATTTTCGGAATCTTGCTCGCATTTTTACCTGCGGCTGTTGTAGGAGCCGTGCTTCACGGATTTATCAAAGGTGTGTTGTTCAATCCTTTGATTGTGTGCATCGCCTTAATTGCCGGCGGATTTATCCTTCTTCTCGTTGATGAATTGCCGCTCGAGCGCAAACATCATGATGCCACACGCTTTCCGCTGAGCATGGCCTTCAAAATTGGTATCATTCAATGTATCGCGATGATACCGGGCGTGTCACGTTCAGGCGCAACCATTGTGGGCGCTATGGCACTCGGTGCCGATAAAAGAGCAGCCGCCGAATTTTCATTCTTTCTTGCAATCCCGACGATGGTCGGTGCCTTCGCTTATGATCTGATGAAAAGCTATAAGGATCTAACCCTCACAGGAACGAGCTTGATTGCCATCGGATTTGTGGCCGCATTTATTTCGGGTTTAATCGTTGTGACAAGCTTGTTGCGTTATGTCTCGCGGCACGGCTTCGCGGTCTTTGCCTGGTGGCGAATTATCATCGGTGCTGCTGGTCTTGCGGGGCTTCTCGTTTTCGGTTGACCCTCCTCAACCATTCGGTTGCGACTTCGGTTCAAAACGACAGAGATCAGCAACGGGACACCGCCAACATTCAGGCTTGCGCGCTTTGCACAAATAGCGGCCATGCAAAATCAACCAATGATGCGCGTGAAGACCGTATTGTGCGGGGATGATTTTTTCTAAACCCGCTTCAACCGCCTCAGGTGTTTTGCCAAGCGCTAAAGGAAGGCGATTAGAGACGCGAAACACATGCGTGTCGACAGCCATGGTCGGATGGCCAAAGGCCATGTTCAAAACAACATTAGCGGTCTTGCGTCCCACGCCAGGTAGTTTTTGCAACGCATCGCGATCATCAGGCACCTCGCCTTTATGATCACGCAAAAGCGCTTCAGAAAGCGCAATGACATTTTTTGCTTTGGTGCGAAAAAGACCGATGGTCTTGATATAGTCGCGCAGTTTTTCTTCGCCGAGCGCGACCATTTTTTTCGGGTTATCAACCCGCTTAAACAAAGCACGCGTGGCTTTATTGACACCCGCATCCGTCGCTTGGGCCGACAGCACAACAGCAACGAGCAATGTATAGGCATTGACATGCTCAAGCTCGCCTTTGGGCTCTGGTTCGATATTATGAAAACGACGGAACACCTCTTCAACATCTGAAGCGCCAAGCGCTTTGATCCGGTCCCGCGGTTTTTTAGCCAATGGCTTTTTGGCCACGGTCTTCTTGGTCACGGCTTTCTTTGCGGGGGACGTTTTTGCGTCCCGTGGAGGAGATGGTTTTTTGGGGAGCGGCTTTCTTGTCATGCGGGGATAAATATAGTTTGCTCTTCCTGTTTCTCACAAGCACACAGTTGTGACCTATGAGCCTCGGTCCGGATCAATCCCTGCTTTTTGTCACGTTAAGGCCGCACCGGTCTTTAACGCCGCGCGGTTTATGGCTGGTTGTGATCTGTGTGGGGATTGCCAGCCTTGTTGCTGCTCTTCCCTTCGTCATTTTGGGTTTCTGGCCTGTAGCGGGATTTTATGGGCTTGATGTCGCGCTTTTGGCCTTCGCTTTTCGCGCCAGTTTTAAAGCGTCCGAGATAACGGAAGAATTAGCACTGACGCCCGTTGAGCTGCATGTCCGACGGAAACGCCCGCAGGGTCCAACAGAGGAATGGCGCTTCAATCCGATTTGGACAAAATTACACGCGGATCGCCATGAGGAATTCGGCATTTCAAAAATCACACTGTTCTCGCGCGGAACCTCTTTACTGATCGGGCAGGATCTAGGTCCTGATGATAAGCAGAAACTTTATTCCGCGCTGTCATCCGCATTAAGCCAAGCGAAATCAGGTCCTGTCTTCGCCTCGGGCGAATAGGTTTCGAGAATTGAATCTATAAAAATCATCGGAAACGGGTGTCGGGTCGCGTCTTCGGCGCTTAAGTTAGGGCAACTCTGCAGATTACGGAGGGAAAAGGCCCATGCTTCAAGACATCACTTCAATGGATCGCGACCATGAGCCTCACTCTGCCGATTATGATCGGGTCAGAACGGCGATTGCGTTTATCAGTCGGGAATGGCGCCGGCAGCCGAGCCTTGATGAAATAGCGGGCGCGGTCGGAATTTCGGCGTCACATCTCCATGCTGTATTTCGCCGCTGGTCCGGATTGTCGCCAAAATCCTTTTTACAGGCCGTTACGCTCGACCATGCGAGGCGGCTTTTGAAAAGCGATGCGCCGCTTCTCGATGCGTCATTAGAATTGGGCCTGTCCGGACCCGGGCGGCTGCATGATCTGTTCGTAACCCATGAAGCAATGTCACCAGGCGAATGGAAGACCGGGGGCGCGGGCCTGACACTCTCCTATGGTTTCCACCCGTCCCCCTTTGGAGAAGCCCTGGCTGTTGTGACCGAACATGGGCTCGCCGGCATAGGCTTCGTTGATGAGGGTGACCGCGCGGCCGCGCTTGCCGATATGACACGGCGCTGGCCGAAAGCGACTTTCGTAGAAAATGCGGGCCTCACCGGACCGGCGGTGGAACGCGCTTTCACACCGGATCTCTGGCGCAAAGGCCAGCCGCTGAAAATCGTCATGATCGGCAGCGATTTCGAGATCCGCGTCTGGCGGGCACTCTTGTCGATCCCTTTCGGCCGACTGACAACCTATGGCGATTTGGCTCAAACGATTGGCCAACCCAAAGCGGCCAGAGCCGTGGGCGCGGCCGTGGGCCGCAATCCGATTTCTTTCGTCGTGCCCTGCCATCGCGTGATTGGCAAAAGCGGGACTCTGACGGGCTACCATTGGGGGCTAAGCCGAAAACAAGCCATTTTGGGCTGGGAAGCCTGCCAACTTGTTGGCACATAAAATAAATAACGGCCCGCCGACGTAATTTCTTTGCCTTTCGAGGGCTCCTATTCTTGAAGCCCCTCCCCCACCCCCCTATATAGCCCCCGAAACGGGGCCTTGGCGGCCCCTTTATTCGGGAGATCGGCTTTCCCGCCCGTATTCAAAAATCGGACGGAACGCCGCTGTCGGGATCGCTTCGGGACCCGATGATCTCGCTCAAGGAAAGGGACTCTATTATGGCAAAAGTTATCGGCATCGACCTCGGCACAACCAATTCCTGCATCGCCGTCATGGACGGCAGCGCGCCCAAGGTCATCGAAAATGCGGAAGGCGCGCGTACAACGCCGTCAGTCGTCGCCTTCACCGACTCGGACGAGCGCCTCGTCGGCCAGCCCGCCAAGCGTCAGGCCGTTACCAATCCGGAGGCAACATTTTTTGCGATCAAGCGTTTGATTGGCCGTACCTTCGCCGATCCGATGACGCAGAAGGACAAGGGCCTGGTTCCCTATGATATCGTGAAAGGCGGAAACGGCGACGCGTGGGTAAAGGCGCGTGGCACGACTTATTCGCCCTCACAGATTTCAGCCTTCATTCTGCAGAAGATGAAGGAAACTGCCGAAGCCTATCTCGGCACCGGTGTTACGCAGGCTGTAATCACGGTTCCTGCCTATTTCAATGACGCGCAGCGTCAGGCCACAAAGGACGCCGGCAAGATTGCCGGTCTTGAAGTGCTCCGCATCATCAACGAGCCGACCGCTGCCGCTCTTGCCTATGGTCTCGACAAAAAGAAGGCCGGCACGATTGCCGTTTACGATCTTGGCGGCGGTACATTCGACGTATCGATTCTTGAAATTGGCGACGGCGTTTTTGAAGTGAAGTCGACGAATGGTGACACATTCCTCGGCGGTGAAGATTTCGATATGCGTCTCGTCGAGTATTTGGCGGATGAATTCAAAAAAGAGCAAGGCATTGATCTCAAGAAAGACAAGCTCGCTCTGCAGCGTCTGAAAGAATCGGCTGAAAAAGCGAAGATCGAATTGTCTTCAGCCGCGCAGACAGAAATCAACCTGCCCTATATCACTGCCGATGCATCGGGTCCGAAGCATCTGACGATGAAGCTCACGCGTTCGAAATTTGAATCGCTCGTTGACGATCTCGTGCAGCGCACGATTGAGCCTTGCAGAAAGGCTCTGGCCGACGCCGGCATGAAGCCCGGTGAAGTGGATGAAGTCATTCTTGTCGGCGGCATGACTCGCATGCCGAAAGTGCAAGATGTTGTAAAAAACTTCTTCGGCAAAGAACCGCATAAAGGCGTGAACCCGGACGAAGTCGTGGCCATCGGTGCGGCGGTGCAAGCCGGCGTGTTGCAGGGCGATGTGAAAGATGTGTTGCTTCTCGATGTGACACCGCTCTCACTCGGCATTGAAACGCTCGGCGGTGTGTTCACACGCTTGATCGATCGTAACACGACGATCCCGACCAAAAAGAGCCAAGTCTTCTCAACGGCAGAGGATAATCAAACCGCAGTCACAATTCGTGTCTTCCAAGGCGAGCGCGAGATGGCGGCTGACAATAAAGCGCTTGGTCAGTTCGATCTCGTGGGACTTCCACCTGCACCGCGTGGCGTTCCGCAAGTTGAAGTTACCTTCGACATTGACGCGAATGGTATCGTGAATGTGTCGGCGAAAGACAAAGCGACAAACAAAGAACAGCAGATCCGTATTCAAGCGTCTGGCGGTCTCTCTGATGCCGACATCGAGAAGATGGTCAAGGATGCAGAAGCGCATGCGGCTGAAGACAAAACCCGTCGCGAAATGGTTGAAGCTAAGAATCAAGCCGAGAGCCTTATGCACTCGACTGAAAAGTCTCTCGCTGAACATGGTGACAAGGTTTCGGCTTCTGACAAATCCGCTGTGGAAAGTGCAATTGAAGCATTGAAGACAGCACTTGCGGGTGAAGATGCGGAAACGATCAAGGCGCGGACGACCGATCTAATGCAAGCGTCCATGAAACTCGGCGAAGCGATGTATGCCGCTCAGCAAAATGAAGCAGGTGCAGCAGAAGACGCGAAGGCCGATGGCGCGGAAGACGATGTGATTGATGCTGATTTCCGCGAAGTGAATGACGACGACAAGAAGAAGCGTGCGTAATTTGACCATCGCTTAAATGAAATAACCCGGCGCGCTCACCCGCGTCGGGTTTTATTGCAAAAGAAACGACTCTTTCATTCAAGAACTCTCGGGCTGGAAAACGACATGAGCAAACGTGATTATTACGAAACGCTCGGTGTCTCTAAAACAGCAAGCGAAGCCGAATTAAAATCGGCCTTTCGTAAACTGGCCATGCAGCATCATCCGGATCGTAATCCCGGAGATGCCGAGGCAGAAATCAAATTCAAAGAATTGAACGAGGCCTATCAGGTCCTCTCAGATCAACAAAAGCGCGCCGCTTATGATCGCTTTGGTCATGGTGCTTTTGAACAAAATGGGGGTGGCCCCGGCGGCTTCGGATTCCAAGGCGATTTCGGTGCATCGATGGCCGATATTTTCGAAGATCTTTTCGGTGGGCTTGGTGGTGGCGGTCGCGGACAAAGACGGCAACCCGATGGTCGCGAAAGAGGCGGTGATATTCGCTTCAATCTACAGATTTCGCTCGAAGAAGCGTTTTCAGGAAAGACCGCCACGATCACATTGCCGACGGCAATCGCATGTGAGCCGTGCAATGGTTCGGGCGCGACAGCGGGATCAAAGCCAAAGCCCTGCCCCACTTGCAATGGTTATGGTCGCGTGCGTGCGAGCCAAGGATTTTTTGCGATTGAACGCACCTGCCCGAAATGTCAGGGGCGTGGACAAATTATCGAAAACCCCTGCCGGTCATGCAATGGCGAAGGCCGTGTGACGAAAGAGAAGACATTATCGGTAAATATTCCCGCTGGTGTGGAAGAAGGCACACGGATTCGTTTGGCAGGTGAAGGGGAGAGCGGTTTACGCGGTGGTCCTTCCGGTGATCTTTATATTTTTCTCTCAATCAAGGCGCACCGTTACTTCCAACGCGATGGCGCGGATCTCTATTGCCAGATTCCAATTTCAATGGTGACGGCGTCTCTTGGTGGCGATATTCGTGTGCCCATGATTGACGGCGAAGCACGTTCTGTTGCTATTCCTGAAGGCACACAATCAGGACGGCAAATTCGGATACGCGGTAAAGGTATGCCGGTGTTACGGTCACGCGATCATGGTGATCTTTATATTCAAGTCTCAGTTGAGACGCCGCAGAAGCTCACGCCCCGTCAACGGGAATTGCTCAAAGAATTTGAATCAGAGAGTTCGCGTGAAACTCATCCCGAAAGTATGGGCTTTTTCTCGAAGATGAAAGAATTCTTTACCGGCGGCGAGGAGGCGTAACTCTACGAATTGCCGGAAGATATCATTCGGGGCTTTGTGCTCCGATGATCTCACTTACAACACTCTCCGACTCTTTACGCTTTTTTGCCACAGCAACACGCCATCCCTTGAAAATGGGAGCGGTAATGCCGTCAGGCCATGATCTTGTGACGGCAATGGCCGCGCAAGTTGATCTGCGTGAACCAGGTCCCGTGATTGAACTTGGCAGCGGCACGGGGGCTATCACGGATGCTTTGATTAAACACGGCATTGATCAAAATCGATTGATTTTAATTGAGAGCCATCAATCATTTTACGACGATCTTCAAAAGCGCTTCCCTGACGCTCGATGTTTTTGCGATGATGCCTATGACATCGAGACGCTTGCAAAGCGGAACTTTTTTCCGAAAGCCGCTGCGATTATGTCAGGCCTTCCACTTCGTACGCAAAGCTTAAAGCGAAAGCGTGCCTTTATTGAATCAGCACTTCGGTTGTTGCGCCCCGGAGCGCCTTTGATTCAATTTAGCTATGGCCTTTCGCCGCCCGTTGAAGAGCATCAAATTGCCGCGACGCTGATTGCGGCTGAAACAATTTGGAAGAATATACCACCCGCGCGGATCTGGGTTTATAAAGCCTCAGAGTATTCCGGTTGATTTGAGCGCCCGAATCTGGAACGCACACCCTTAAGACAAATTTTGTAGTTAGAGGGGCGGGCGATGGCCGGAATTCCGAATAAAGACCGTCTGATCGTTGCGCTCGACGTCCCTCATGTCGGCGATGCCGAAGCGCTTGTCGAACGCCTGGGCGATCATGTCACGTTCTACAAGATCGGGATGGAGCTAGTTTATGCAGGCGGGCTCAATCTTGTCCGCTCGCTCTCAAAATCCGGGAAAAAGGTCTTTCTGGATCTCAAGCTTCACGACATTCCCAACACGGTTGAACGGGCCACAGCGCGGCTTGCTGATTTGGGCGCGACATTCCTGACCGTCCATGCCTTTCCGCAAACGATGAAAGCGGCGAAAGCAGGCAAGGCACAAAGCGGCATGAAGATTCTCGCCGTCACTGTGATGACCTCCTATGACAATAATGACCTGCGCGAAGCGGGTTATGTCTGCACCGTTGGTGAACTTGTGACCCGACGGGCAATGCAGGCCAAAGAGATCGGCATCGATGGCCTGATCCTGTCGCCGGAAGAAGTGGGCGCGATCCGCGCGCAGGTCGGTAATGCCCTCGCCCTCGTAACGCCGGGAATTCGCCCCGCTCTTGCTGCCAAGGGTGATCAAAAGCGGGTCATGACACCCGCAGAGGCCCTCAAAGCGGGCGCTGATCATTTGGTCATCGGCCGCCCCGTGACGGCGGCGTCCGATCCGGTGGCGGCAGCCATCGCAATTCAAGACGAAATTGCCTTAGCCCTCGGTTGACCGCATCGGCGCAATCGCGTTTTGTGCGGTAAGCCAAGAAATCAAAACACGGGTCCGGAACCGCATTCATGTCCGATCTCAGAGTCATTATTGTGGGGGCTGCCGGTCGAATGGGCCGGATGCTCATTCAAACAGTTGCCGCTACCGAAGGTATGAATCTTGTCGGCGCCATTGAGCGCGCCGGAGCCCCAAGCCTCGGACAAGATTCGGGCCTTCTCGCCGGGATTGGCGCGAATGGCGTGACGATCAGTGATGATCCGCTGCCGCTCTTTGCCAAAGCGGATGCTGTCATCGATTTCACGACGCCCGCTTCGACCATTCAATTCGCCGCACTCGCGGCGCAAGCGCGTATTGTACATGTCGTCGGCACAACCGGTATGCAGGATGAGGATCTCAAAAAACTGGAAGCCGCTGCGCGTCATGCGGTGATTATCCGCTCGGGCAATATGAGCCTCGGCGTCAATCTTCTTGCTGCACTCGTGAAACGCGTTGCCGCCACTTTGGATGAAGATTTTGATATTGAAATTCTTGAGATGCATCATCGCATGAAAGTTGATGCGCCTTCGGGTACAGCATTGCTTTTAGGCGAAGCAGCCGCCGAGGGTCGTAAAATTCCTCTCGATGACAGACACACAACGCGTGTGCGCGACGGCCATACGGGACAACGCGAGGAAGGCAAGATTGGTTTTGCCACATTGCGCGGCGGATCGGTTGTCGGCGACCATAGTGTGATTTTCGCTGGTCCCTCCGAACGCATTACGCTTTCGCATCATGCGGAAGATCGCGGCATTTTTGCACGCGGTGCAATGCGCGCGGCGTTGTGGGGCCATGGTAAAAAGCCGGGTCTATATTCAATGATGGATGTTCTCGGTTTGAGTGCTGTGTGAGTAACTCGCCATTTAACTAAGTAATCAATCAAGAGGAGATAGCTTATGGAACGGTTACTCGTTCTGGTTCGCCATGGGCAAAGTGATTGGAATCTCAAAAATCTTTTTACCGGATGGAAAGATCCCGACCTCACCGATAAAGGTCAAGCGGAAGCAAAAGCTGCGGGTCAAAGGCTAAAAGCGCTCGGTCTCAATTTTGATATTGCCTTCACGTCGGATCTCACACGCGCGCAGCATACATGCCGTTTGATTTTGAACGAGCTTGGTCAGAGTGATCTTAAGACGATACGCGAGCAGGCCTTAAATGAGCGCGATTATGGCGATCTGTCAGGCCTCAACAAAGATGATGCGCGCGCCAAATGGGGTGAAGATCAGGTCCATGTCTGGCGTCGGTCTTATGATGTGCCGCCACCGAACGGTGAGAGTCTCAAAGATACAGTTGCTCGTGTGCTCCCTTATTATTGCCAGGAAATTCTTCCGCGCGTCTTGAATGGCGAACGGGTCATCGTTGCCGCGCATGGTAATTCGCTACGCGCGCTTGTTATGGTGCTTGATCGTTTAACGCCTGATACAATTCCATCGATGGAACTCGATACCGGCGTACCGCTTGTTTATCGCTTAAAAGCGGATTCAACGGTTGACTCAAAGAAGGTCTTATCGGCTTGAGTACCATTCGCATTCTTGATGCTGATGAAGCGCGTGAACGGATACCTGAACTCGCGCTTATTCTTTTCGATTGTGTGAAGAATGGTGCGTCTGTTAATTTCATGAATCCCTTCAGCATGGCAGAAGCCATCGGCTTTTATGCCGAGGTCGCCGACGCCGTTGAGCGTGATGGCATCGTACTTTTCGCTGCGATCGAAAATGAGCGTACGATCGGAACATGCCAGCTTGTTCCTGCGAGAAAGCCTAATCAGCTTCATCGCGCTGATCTCGCAAAAATGCTCGTTCTCAGCTCCCATCGCAATCAAGGCATTGGTAAAAACCTACTAGATGCCGTTGATCAAGAAGTCAGACGTCGTGGATTGAAGCTTGTAACGCTCGATACAGCTCTTAACACAGCAGAACGTCTTTATGAGCGCGCGGGTTATATGCGCGCGGGGACTATTCCCAACTTCGCACTCTGGCCCGATGGTGGGTATTGTGACACGGTTTATTTCTATAAATGGTTTGAATGACAAACCGCGTTGAGCTTAAACCCGGTGTTATCTATTTTCCGCAGCTTCTTGATCGTGCAGCGCAAGAATCTCTTCGTGACGAAATTTACGCGGCTATCCATTCCGCAAAACTTTTTCAATCGACCATGCCACGTTGGGGCAATCCGATGTCGGTTAAGATGCTGAATCTCGGACCGCTGGGATGGGTGTCGGATAAATCTGGCTATCGATATCAGGCAACGCATCCGGTGACGGGCCAAAGCTGGCCGCCTATTTTTCCGTCGCTGCTTCAAATATGGAACACGCTTACAAATAATTACCCCGAGCCCGAGGCTTGTCTCATTAATTACTATTCGACGACGGCCAAAATGGGTTTGCACCAAGATCGGGATGAAGATGATTTCAACGCGCCGGTTGTCTCACTCTCTCTCGGCGATACAGCGCTCTTTCGCATTGGTAAGAGTGAACGCACAGGGCCAACGCAATCGATCAAATTACATTCAGGTGATGGTCTGATTTTTGGAGGCCCGGCACGACTCGATTTTCACGGCATTGACCGCATCTATAAAGAAACGTCCACGCTTCTCAACGAAGGTGGACGTTTCAATCTCACGCTCCGCCGTGTGACGAAGCCTCATCTATAGTGTTGCTAATTACGCGTTGGTATCGACACCCGGCTTCGGGCCACCTTTGGACACGCCGACGAGAGCCGGGCGCAACACGCGCTCACCAATCACAAACCCAGCTTGAACGACTTGAATAACAGTACCCGAGGTTACCGTTGCATCTTCAATTTCAAACATCGCCTGATGCAGGTTGGGATCAAAGCGCTGTCCTTGCGGGTCGATGAGCTTAATACCGTGCTTTTCGAGATTTTTGAGTAAGTCGCGCTCGGTCAGTTCAACGCCTTCGAGAAGAATCTTCAAAGCGCCATCGGCATTCATGCGCTGATCAAGCGGAATGCTTTCAATACCGCGCCGCATATTATCGGCCACCGTCAACATATCGCGCGCGAAGGATGACACCGCATAAGTGCGCGCGTCAGCGATTTCCTTTTCCGTGCGCCGACGAAGATTTTCCATATCGGCCATGGTGCGAAGGGCGCGATCCTTAAGCTGCGCATTTTCAGCGTTCAGAGCATCAATGATTGCGAAGACATCGGCTTCTTTGCCCGCGGCGGATTCAGACGGGTTCGATGCGGCATCGTTTTGATCTTCGGGGGGTACGGCTTGTTCCTGGTCGCTCATGGCTCTCAATCAATCTGAAAGGAAAATGATGTGGGGCGGATATCGGTCTTCCGGGGTGGAAAATCAAGTTTCCTGCATTCCTTAAGCCCCGAAAGATTAAGTAATTATGCGGCGTCGCGGGCGCCAAAGAGGTCGAGAAGCGTTTTGCGGATGGTGGCCTGCCGCGTGAGATGACTGACTTTGCCACCGGTCAAATCCGTCACATAGAAAACGTCGACCGCCTTCTCGCCAAAAGTCACGATGTGAGCCGAGGCGATGTTGAGGTTGAGCTTGCCGATGGCAGTCGTCAATTCGTAGAGAAGGCCGGGACGGTCCAGACCCGAAATCTCGATCACCGTGAATCGGTTGGAGAGGCTATTATCGACCACCACTTCCGGAACAACCGAAAAGGTCTTTGCGGCTGAACCGCGCTGCGGCGCGCGCGCGGCCACCGCCTCGGCAATTTTGATCTCACCTTTCAGCGCTTGTTCGATACCTCGGGCCACGCGCGCAGCACGGCGTAATTCATCGTCATCTTCATCAAAGGCGCGCGAGATAAAAATTGTATCGAGTGCCATGCCATCGGTGGTCGTAAAAATTTGGGCGTCGACAATATTCGCGCCAGCAGCCGCGCAAGCACCGGTCAAGATCGCCAGAAGGCGCGGATGATCGGGTGCTGAAACAGTGAGTTCTGTAACACCACGAAACTTGTCTGTTGCAACCTCCGTGGCAAGCGAGCGCATTTCACGCGCGGCACCATAAAGAAATTGCGCGTGCTTGATGCGCCGCGCGAGATCCACCTTCAACCAATAGGCCGCGTTGTGGCGTGCAACATATGTATCAAGCTCATCGTCAGTCCAATTGGTGAGAGAGCGGCGCAATTCATCTTGTGAGGCACGCACGCGATGCTCGCGATTAATCAGCGAATGGCCGCCGGCAAGAATGATTTCTGTTTCCCAGAATAACGTGCGCAGTAGCTGGCCTTTCCAGCCATTCCAGACACCGGGACCCACCGCGCGAATATCACACACGGTCAGCACAAGAAGCATCCGCAACCGCTCAAGCGTCTGGACCATATTCACGAAAGAATCGATCGTTGCCGGATCAGACAGATCGCGGCTTTGCGCCATATTTGACATATCGAGATGATGCTCGATCAGCCAAGCCACGGCTTCGGTTTCAGCTTCATTTAATCCGAAGCGCGGACAAAGTTTGCGGGCAACTTTTGCGCCGGCAATTGAATGATCTTCGGGTCGACCCTTCGCGATATCATGCAAAAACAAAGCAACATAAAGAATCTTCCGATTGCGGATCATCGGCATGACTTCATGCGCGACCGGCAATTCTGCAGCGTGTTGACCTGATTCAATTTGAGCGAGAACGCCGATTGATCGTAAAAGATGCTCATCAACCGTGTAGTGATGATACATGTTGAATTGCATCATCGCCACGACGCGGCCAAACTCGGGGACAAATTTACCGAGAAGCCCTGCCTCATTCATGCGTCGAAGTGTAATTTCTGTTGAATTGCGCGAGGTTAAAATCTCAATGAAAACATCATTCGCAATTTTTGACGCGCGCAAATTCTGATCAACGAGATGCAGAGATTGCGTAACAAGTCTCGCAGCGTGGGGATGGATGGCGCGATTTTGTTTATCCGCGAAATGGAATAGCCGAAGAAGATTAACCGGATCGCGCCGGAACACGTCATCATCCACAACCGTCAGACGTTCATTTTCAACGACGAAATCAGTGAGATCCTTCACCGTCTTATCACGACGGCGGAGTTTATCAACAAAGCGATTTAAGCCCGTTGCCGGCTTTTGGTGACGCGCCTCCAATGACGCGCATACGATGGCTGTTAAATCACCAACATCTTTGGCAATGAGAAAATAGCGCTTCATGAAGCGCTCAACGCCAGACAATGCGCCGTGCGAGACATAACCGAGGCGCTCCGCTAGAACGCGTTGAATGTCGAATGAGAGACGCTCTTCGGCTCGACCAGCCGCAAAATGTAAATGACAACGCACGCGCCACAAAAAATCTTCGCAGCGACGGAACAATTGATATTCTTCGTGGCTAAAAAGACCCGCTTCTATAAGGTCTTTACTATCTTTTATGCGGTAAACATATTTCGCGATCCAGAACAATGTGTTGAGATCACGCAGTCCGCCTTTACCGTCTTTCACATTGGGTTCAACAAGATAACGAGATGAGCCTGCACGTGACACGCGCGTTTCGCGCTCAGCCAATTTAGCCGCTACAAATTCAGCGGCCGATCCCGAAACAATATCCTGATCAAAACGTTCGAAAAAGCGATCAAAGAGATCGTGGTCACCCGCGAGATAGCGCGCTTCGAGCAGTGCCGTGCGGATGGTCATATCCGATTTCGCTTCACGGATACATTCATCGACGGTGCGAACGGAATGGCCGACTTTGAGTTTCAAATCCCACAGCGCATAAAGGATTGTCTCGACAACACTCTCCGACCACGGTGTGGCTTTGTAGGGGAGTATAAAAAGGAGATCGATATCTGATCCCGGCGCTAAGGTTCCACGACCATAGCCTCCGACAGCAGCAACACAAATTTTCTCGCCTGTCGAAGGATTGTTTAGGGGATGGAAAATTGTCGTCGCCAATTCATGCAAAGATGAGACGATGAAATCCATGCTTTGCGACAGAAAATTGACGCAAGCGAAGCCATCTTTTGTATTATTTAAAATCCATTCGGCCTCGACGCGCGCGGCTTGATGCGCTTCTTGAAGAATCGCAACAACTGATTTTCGCCGTGCAAGGGGATCGCCCGGACCGGTCGCAGCCTCTTTGAGCTTTTCGCGCGATGATTGGGCAGTTGCGGCCATTAGGCTGTTACTTTCGCCTCGATAGCATCCCAGATGGCAGCGGCGAGGTCGGGGCCACCGACGCGCTTAATCGCGCGTAGACCTGTGGGTGAAGTCACATTGATTTCTGTAAGATGACCATCGATGACGTCGATACCCACAAAGAGAAGACCCATTTTCTTCAGTGTAGGTCCGATGCGTTCACAGATTTCCTGCTCGCGCTTGGTGAGTTCGGTGGATTCAGCTGCACCGCCACGCACCATGTTGGAGCGGATATCGTCACCACTTGGAACACGATTGATGGCACCACGGGCAACACCATCAACGAGAATAATTCTTTTATCGCCTTCAACCACTTTAGGTAAAAATTTTTGAATAACCCAAGGCTCACGAAATGTTGCGGCGAAAAGATCATACAGCGAGCCAAAATTGGGATCGCGTGCCGACAGTTTAAAAACAGCTGCACCACCATTCCCGTAAAGCGGCTTCATCACGACCTCGCCATGCACTTTACGGAACGCTTCGATTTCTGCTTTATCGCGTGTCACTAAAGTTGGCGGCATCAAATCGGCGAATTGCATCACCATGATTTTTTCAGGAGCATTGCGCACCGATGCCGGATCATTCACTACAAGAGTTTGCGGTCCGACTTGCTCAAGCAAATGCGTCGTCGTGATGTAAGCCATATCAAAGGGCGGATCCTGCCGAAGCAGAACAACATTCATTCCCGAAAGGGAGCGACGTTGAAACTCATGAAGTGTGACGTGATCGCCCTTCACATCCCTGACATCGACTTTCGCAATCAATGCCGATAAAGCGCCATCACGTAACGCCAATGTATCGGGCGTATAGTAGAATACCTCGTGACCACGCGCCTGCGCCTCAAGCATCAGGGCGAAGGTTGAATCGCCTGCGATATTGATTTTTTCGATCGGGTCCATCTGGACCGCTACAGACAATTTTTTCACGCGTGTTTTCCTCGTAGCTACGACGAGCCTTATTAATCCAAAGGCAATTCAAATGCATCCTCGATATGGCGCGGCAGACGCCAAGGCACGACGATCACGGCATCGCCCCGAAAACTATACCCAAGAGGCAGATCATTTCGCCACAACCACTCTTCAGCAGCCTTGCCGAGACGTCGCGTCTTTGTGCCGTCAATCGCTTCGAGGGCCTGATCGAAATCACGCCGCGCCTTCACTTCAACAAAAGCGATGGTTGCCCCTTTGCGGATAATCAGGTCGATTTCGCCGCCGCGCACGCCATATCGGCGCGTCACTATCCGATATCCTTTAGCCATGAGCCATAAGGCCGCGATGAATTCCGCATAATGGCCCCAACGATAGGCCTTTTTGCGTTTCTCGGCCCTCTCCATCAATCGGCGTCGCCTTTGGCTAGGGCCACCGCGCGGGCATAGACTTGTCGGCGCGGCAATCCCGTTTCCTCAACCGCCACAGCTGCCGCGTCTTTCACAGAGAGATGCGATAAATGCAATTTGAGCCGATCATCAAGATCAGCACCCTTCTGTTCATCGCTAACTGAATCGATAGGGGCGCCGATCAAAACAACAATTTCGCCCTTAGGCCGGGTTGCTGATTCGAATTCGGAAAAAAGCGCCGAAAGCGTTCCGCGCCGGACCGTCTCATAAAGCTTAGTCAATTCGCGTGCGACCGCCGCTGACCGATCGCCGAGAATCTCATGCGCATCGTGAAGCATTTCAACGAGCCGATGCGGCGATTCGAAAAAGACGAGCGTTGCCGGAATTGAAGAGAGTTCTGAAAGCCGCTCACGCCGCGCGGTTGATTTCGGCGGTAAGAAGCCTTCGAAGAAAAAACGATCCGTCGGCAGACCAGCGGCAACAAGCGCGGCCAGCACAGCGGAAGGGCCAGGCACGGGAACGACGGTGAATCCTTCCGCCAAAACCGCCTCGACCAATTTATAGCCGGGGTCGGACACCAAAGGCGTGCCGGCATCTGAAATCAAAGCCAGCGCCTGCCCCTCTTGCAAACGAGCAAGAATTTTGGGGCGCATTTCAGCGGCATTATGCTCATGATAGGCGACAAGTGGCGTTGTGATCCCGTAATGCGCCAATAATTTCCGAGAAACCCGCGTATCCTCGGCAAAAACAGCATCAGCCGCCGCCAAAGTGCCGAGCGCACGAAAGCTCACATCTTTCAGATTGCCAATCGGCGTTGCCACAATATGCAGCCCCGGCGAAAGCGGCTCAGCTTCGGCTTTCATGCCAAAGGCGGTATAAGAAGCGGGCTCGCGGATCGTCACGAAAAAACCTTTATCGACAGACGAATGGAGAGGCGGATGCTGTCATGGCATTGCATGAGACAAGGTTTTGATGCAACCGAGATTACGGTGCAGGAATGCAAGCACCTTCATCGTGAGTCTTCCGCGTGCGGGACTTAAGGAGAGCGTTGTGACGACACGGTTTGTAGTATTCCGTTCAATTCCGGACTTCGGATCAAAAGCGCTCCGCATTATGGCCGTCATCGGCCTTGGCCTAGCACTCACGGGATGTATCGCCTCAAGCCGAATGGGCGGTGGTTTGATCACGCCCTCTCAGGAAGCCACCCCTCAGCCGAGCCCCGCGGAAACAAATGCTGCACCACCTGTCGATTCGGGACCAATCGCGGGAACGGAACTTCCACCACCCGGCGAGACGGCCCAAACAACCACGCCTTCAGCGGCAGCTCCAACATCGCCCGTGGCGACTGCGCCCCCGCTGACCGGCACACCTAAAATTGCGCTTCTCTTGCCACTCTCCGCATCAGGTGGAACGGGTACGGCTGCCTTGGCACTAAAAAATGCCGCTGAACTTGCCATGGCTGATCTTCCGGGCGCGTCGATTGAACTCATGATCAAAGATGAGCGCGGCACGCCCGATGGCGCGCGCGAAGCCACCAAACAAGCCCTCGCAGAAGGGGCGAGTGTTATTGTGGGGCCGCTCCTTGCGTCATCTGTTCAAGCCACCGGATCACTTGCGCGAAGTGCCGGCCGACCTGTCATCGCCTTTTCAACCGATATCGGCGTGGCTGGTCGAGGCGTTTATCTGTTGAGTTTCTTGCCACAATCCGATGTTGACCGGATCTTGAGTTACGCAGCGGCAAAAGGAAAAAAATCGATCGCCGCGCTCATTCCTGACTCACCCTATGGCACGGCAGTGAATGCAACATTGCAAGATGTCGCCGCACGCAACGGTATCACGATTAAAGCGATTGAACGTTATACACCGGGTGCGATCGATCCGGCTGCGCAACGCATCAGCGCGGTCAAAGATCAGATTGATGCGTTGTTTATTCCGGAGAATGGCGACAATGCCGCTGCGGTTGCCAAGGCTCTTAGTGGTGCGGGACTTGATCCCAAAAAAATTCAGCTATTAGGCACAAGCGCGTGGGATGATCCGCGCATCTTCTCAACGTCGGCATTTGCAAATGGATGGTTTGCGCAGCCCGATAAATCCGGCTTTGAGACATTTGCTACAAAATATCGCGAACGCTATAGCAGCGATCCGACACGCATTGCGACGCTCGCTTATGATGCTGTGTTTCTCTTAAACGCTCTCAAGAAAAACAAAGGCGATAAGGCCTTTGAACCCGATATGATTGCGGCGCCCGAAGGGGCAATTGGTCTTGATGGTTTATTCCGCTTTCGACAAGACGGCACCAATCAACGCGGTCTTATGATCATGCAAGTGGGTAAAGGCGGCGCTGTGAAAATTGATAATGCGCCGTCGAGCTTTCCTTAATCGATAATCGTTTTAGAACGACAACACATTAACGATAGCATTCAGTACGGGCTTGCCTTTAGAAGTAACGCGTAAGCGATTATTGGCAACACTCTCGACCAGATGTTCATCCATCAAACGATGAATGGTTGTATGATCAAGTTGATGTCCGGCAAGGGCTTCACAATGAATGACATCAAGACCTTCGTTCAAGCGTAGACCCATTAGAAGACATTCATTCGCAGCATCGCGGCTTGTCAAAATTTCATCATCAATAAGCGCGTGACCATTCCTCTCAACAAGTGATAACCAGGTTTCCGGATGTTTCTCATTCGAAATCGCATGACGACCGGAAGCATCACTCAACCGCGCATGGGCGCCTGGTCCTACACCGACATAATCACCATAACGCCAATAGAGAAGATTATGGCGGCACTCTGCACCCAGACGCGCATGGTTTGAAATTTCATATGCGGGTAAGCCTAATTTCTCGCACGTTTCTTGCGTGATATCAAAAAGAACACGCTGCTCTTCATCGGCCATGGGCTTAAGTTTACCTGCCGCCACTAGTCGTTCGAACATCGTTCCTTCTTCAATCGTCAATTGATAGAGGGAGAGATGTTCAGCGGCGAGCGCGATCGCTTCGCGTAACTCATCAGCCCATTCTTTTGGTGTTTGATCAGGGCGTGCATAAATCAAATCAAAGGAATAGCGATCAAAAATAGATGCTGCGATTTTTACCGCTGCGCGCGCTTCATCCGCTGAATGCAATCGCCCAAGCGCTTTCAAATCGCGATCATTCATCGCTTGAAAGCCGAGCGATAAACGATTGATTCCGACGTCACGATAGGCGCGAAGACGTTGCGCTTCAACGCTTGTCGGATTGGCTTCCATCGTGATTTCAACACGAGGTGACACCGTCCAACGGCATGCTATAGCATCAAGAATAGCGCCAATCGTATCGGCGTGCATTAATGATGGTGTGCCGCCACCAAAAAAAATACTGCCGACTTCCCGTGAACCGGATATTTGTTTTTGATAATCAAGTTCACGTTCAAATGCTTTTACAAAACGTGGCTCATCAATGGACGCGCTGCGCACATGGCTGTTAAAGTCACAATAGGGACATTTGGATGCGCAAAAGGGCCAATGGACATAGACACCGAAACCGGGATCGCGCGCCGCTAAATGATCGATCATACTTTGAGACAAAGTTTCTCGAGCGCGATGAAGGCGCGCGCGCGATGCGAAAGCCCCAAACCGTGCGGTGGTAATCCGTGTTTTTTTTCTGCCGTCATTTCGCCAAAGGTACGATCATAACCGTCGGGTAAAAACATGGGATCATACCCAAAACCCGCTTTACCACGTGGCGGCCAAATCAAGACACCATCAACGCGCCCTTCGACAGCAACTTCATATTCATCCGGCCAAACAACTGAGAGGGCCGAGATAAACCATGCGCGCCGTTGTGAAGGCGTAACTGCAGCTTTAGCTTGAAGACCCGCTTCTACCTTTGCCATGGCCGCGTTGAAATCTTTTTCTGGCCCGGCCCATCGGGCAGAGTAGAGACCGGGATCACCGCCCAAAGCGTCAACGCATAATCCGGAATCATCGGCAAAGGCTGGAAGGCCGGACTTCATCGCGGCAGCATGCGCTTTGATAAATGCATTCTCTGCAAAAGTAACGCCCGTCTCGTCAGGTTCAGGCAAATCGAGTTCACCGGCAGAAATCGCTTCGACACCATGGGGTGCGAGAAGCTCGCGCATTTCTTTGAGCTTACCCGCATTATGAGTTGCGATGACAACTTTGCCTGAAAGACGACGTGACATCATTATCCGATGATCGCTTTTTGCATCGTGACCAAATTCGCAATGCCATTTTTTGCGAGCTTCAGAAGTGCAAGAAGCTCTTCTTCGGAGAAGGGCTTGCCTTCGGCAGTGCCTTGAATTTCAACAAGTCCACCAGAACCCGTCATGACGAAGTTCGCATCGGTCTCGGCGGTTGAATCTTCCGCATAATCAAGATCGATAACCGGAACGCCTTTGACGATGCCGCAGGAGATCGCTGCCAAGTGATCACGCAAGGGATTGCCGGTGATGATGGAGCGCGACTTCATCCATTGAATGCAATCATGAAGCGCGACCCAAGCGCCCGTGATCGCTGCCGTGCGGGTTCCGCCATCGGCTTGCAACACATCACAATCGAGTGTGATTTGCCGCTCGGCCAATTGGCCGAGATCGACGACCGAGCGCAGAGAGCGGCCGATGAGGCGTTGAATCTCTTGCGTCCGGCCGGACGGCTTTCCGGAGGTGCTTTCGCGCCGCGTCCGTTCAGCGGTCGCGCGCGGTAACATGGCATATTCCGCCGTGACCCAACCTTTGCCAGAGCCGCGAAGCCATGGCGGTGCCTTTTCTTCGAGCGATGCCGTACACAGCACATGGGTTTCGCCGAATTTGACGAGGCAGGAGCCCTCGGCATAGCGGGCGACATGACGTTCGAGAGAAACCGCCCGAAGCTCGTCGGGGGCGCGTTTTGAAGGGCGCATATAAGAAATATCCGAAAATTAATGGCAGTTGAGGAAGACTTCTAGGCCCCTCGCGCCGTCGTCGCAAGGCAGGACATCTTGATAAGAGGTGATAGCCTCTTCACATTAAGGGCGTTCAGTGAAACATGGCTGATCCTCATTTTGAGTGCCTCATGAAAGACGACCTGCCCTCAGCCACCACGAACCCGCTGATCGATCTCAATCAGAGATCACGGGAGATTTTTCGGCGGATTGTGGAATCGTATCTCGAGACCGGCGAACCCGTAGGCTCGCGCAATTTATCGCGGCTGATCCCGATTGCTCTGTCACCCGCCTCTGTCCGCAATGTAATGGCCGATCTTGAAAGCGCGGGTCTTATCTACGCGCCGCATACGAGTGCCGGGCGCTTGCCCACTGAAAGCGGTCTGAGATTCTTTGTCGATGCGCTGATGGAGGTTGGAGATTTATCAGCTGAGGAGCGCGGCAATATCGAAGCGCAAGTGCGTGCGTCTGGTCAGGCCAAATCGACCGAGACTCTGTTGACTGAAGCCTCCTCGATGCTTTCGGGATTAACGCGTGGCGCCGGCGTTGTGCTGACATCCAAAACAACCTCGCCCTTAAAACATATTGAATTTGTTAGGATCGAAAAGGGACGCGCCTTGACAGTTCTCGTGTCAGAAGATGGCACGATTGAAAATCGAATTATCGATTTGCCTCCCGGCTTACCGTCATCCGCTTTGGTTGAAGCGTCAAATTATCTATCAGATCGTATTCGTGGCAAAACGATCGCCGAATTACGCGTCGAGCTTGAGCAAGCAAAAATAGATGCTGAGCGCGAACTTGATTCACTCACGGCTCATCTTGTTTCAACCGGTCTTGCGAATTGGACGGGGACGTCGGAAGATCGACAATTGATTATTCGCGGCCAAGCGAATCTTCTCGGTGATCTCAGAGCGATTGATGATCTTGATCGTGTGAGACTTTTATTTTCTGATCTTGAAACCAAAAAAGATGTCATCGATCTCTTATCACGCGCCGAAACCGGTGAAGGTGTGAGAATCTACATTGGATCTGAAAATAAACTCTTTTCAATGTCAGGTTCATCAATGATCGCCGCACCGTTCCGAGACAGTCAGCAAAAAATCGTTGGCGTACTTGGTATTATTGGCCCCACGCGTTTGAACTATGCGAAGGTCGTGCCTATGGTTGATTATACGGCAAAGATCATTTCAAAATTGATTGAGAGCGGTCGCGCCTAAAAAAATAATTTATGCTATACGAAGTAAAACGGCGCCCATAAAGGCAAGGCCACAGGCTGTCCAACGCATAAGGCCCACAGGCTCCTTCAAAATCACAACGGAAATGCCCAGTGCAAAGAGCACGCTGGTTTCACGAATAGCTGACGCAGCACCGACGGGGCCATGCGTAAGAGCATAAAGAAATAATACATAAGAACTCATAGAAAAGAGCGACGCAAAAAAACCAAATCGATATTCGCCCTTCATCACTTTTGAAAGCGGTACGCCCTCAGCGCGCATGAAAAAGGGCATCGCGATGGCGTTGATGATTGCGGCGATCAAACCATAAGAAATTGGACTTCCGGTGATGGCGATGCCTTTGACATCGGTGATCACATAGGCAGCGGCAGTTATCCCACCCAGCACAGCCAGCAAGATGGGTTTCCACCCAATCGATTCTTGTCTCCGCCCGGAGAACGCGAGCAGTATCACACCCACGGACACGAAGATGATGCCCAATAGGGCAAGTGCGCCATGAAAGCCCATCGGTAGAAAAATTAAATCGAGCGCTGTGACCGCAAGCGGGATTGTTCCGCGCATCATCGGATAGGCCACCGCGAAGGGCATCATCCGATAGATGGCAACGAGTATGCGTAAGGTTGTCGTGTTGAAAACAATCCCGAGCAAGAGCCAGGGAAAAGCCTCAAGCGGCGGCAGGCCATACCAAAGCGTGAAGGGTATTGAAATCACACCGGCCATAAATACGGTTGCCGTCACCGCTGCCGAGGGATCGGGCCGCGAGCGCGCCGCGGCATTCCAGCCGGCATGGAAAATCGCGCTGAGAAGGGCCGCGAGAAAAGGGATAAGGTCCAATGCGCTTCGCTTTATTGATCTGGTACCGCGTTGAGAGACGTTTTAGCCCGCTCGGGGCCCTCCGCCCAAGCCCAAAAAGACGGGAGCATGGCTCCTCCCCGCTTCCGACAAGGCTCTTAAGGTGCGACTCATAATCTCACGACTTGATCCTGCGACTTGGAAAACCCAGTGCAGACTGCTAGACGCGTGCTCATGACCACGCACTCTTTTGACCAAATCCGCAATTTTTCCATCGTTGCCCATATTGACCACGGCAAATCGACGCTCGCTGATCGGTTGATCCAAAAAACCGGTGGGTTGGCCGAGCGCGACATGGTCGAGCAGGTGCTCGACTCTATGGATATTGAGCGCGAGCGTGGCATTACGATCAAAGCGCAGACTGTGCGCCTTTCCTACAAAGCCGAAGACGGCAAGACCTATATCCTGAACCTGATGGACACGCCTGGCCATGTGGACTTCGCCTATGAAGTCTCGCGCTCGCTGGCCGCCTGTGAAGGATCACTGTTGGTCGTTGATGCGTCGCAAGGCGTGGAAGCGCAGACGCTCGCCAATGTCTATCACGCGCTCGATGCCGGGCACGAAATCGTGCCTGTGCTCAACAAGGTCGATCTCCCCGCCGCTGAGCCCGATCGTATCAAGCAACAGATTGAAGATGTCATCGGCTTAGACGCCTCCGAAGCGGTTCCGATCTCGGCGAAGACAGGTCTGAATATCGAAGGCGTGTTGGAAGCCATCGTCAAAAAATTGCCGCCGCCGAAAGGCGACGAAACAGCACCGTTGAAAGCGATGCTCGTTGACAGTTGGTACGACGCTTATCTCGGCGTTGTCGTGCTTGTGCGCATCATCGACGGTAAATTGCGCAAAGGCACCGACATCACAATGATGGGCACCAATGCCCGTTACAGTATCGATAAAATTGGCGTCTTCACACCGAAGATGCAGGATGTTGCTGAACTTGGCCCTGGTGAAATTGGATTCATTACGGCACAAATCAAACAAGTCGCCGATACGCGCGTTGGTGATACGATTACTGAAACAAAGCGGCCTTGTGCTGGTGCGCTTGAAGGATTTAAGCCCGCTCAACCGGTTGTGTTCTGCGGCCTCTTTCCGGTTGATGCTGCGCAATTCGAAGATTTGCGCGCTGCGATGGGTAAGCTACGCCTCAACGATGCCAGCTTCTCCTATGAAATGGAATCCTCGGCTGCTCTCGGCTTCGGTTTCCGTTGTGGTTTCTTAGGGCTGCTTCATCTTGAAATTATTCAAGAACGTCTGAGCCGCGAATTTAACCTTGATCTCATCGCCACTGCGCCTTCGGTTATCTATAAGATCGCGCTTAAAGACGGCACCGATATTGATCTTCATAATCCTGCGGACATGCCCGATATTATGAAGATTGAGACGATTCAGGAGCCGTGGATCCGTGCAACGATTCTAACACCTGATGATTATCTCGGTGCAATCTTGAAACTTTGTCAGGATCGTCGTGGCACGCAGATTGATTTGAATTATGTCGGCAAGCGCGCCATGGTGGTTTATGATTTGCCGCTCAACGAAGTCGTTTTCGATTTTTATGATCGGTTGAAATCAATCTCGAAAGGCTATGCGAGCTTCGATTATAACATCACGGATTATCGCGAAGGTGATCTTGTGAAGATGTCGATCCTTGTGAATGCGGAACCGGTTGATGCGCTTTCAATGCTTGTACACCGCACGCGCGCTGATTCACGCGGTCGCGCGATGTGCGAAAAATTGAAAGATCTCATTCCGCAGCATTTGTTCCAAATTCCGATTCAAGCAGCGATTGGTGGCAAGATCATCGCACGCGAGACGATTTCTGCTTTGCGGAAAGACGTGACGGCAAAGTGCTATGGCGGCGATATTTCCCGTAAGCGCAAATTGCTCGACAAGCAGAAGGAAGGCAAAAAGCGGATGCGGCAATTCGGTAAGGTCGAGATTCCGCAAGAGGCCTTCATCGCCGCCCTCAAGATGGACAGCTGAGCTTAACCAAGCCTATGATTGCCTCAATAAAAAAGGAGGCAGCATGACCAATCTTTCGACGCTCGAAGGCTTTCACAAATGCTGGGTTGAGGCCTTCAATAGCCATGACCTCGACGCCCATGCGGCTCTCTATACGGAAGACGCCATGCTTTTCGGTTCTGTTCCAGAGCTCACAATCGGCCGCGCGTCTATTCGTGATTATTTTGCAGGACGTGGCCCTAAAGTCCATGTGACGCGCTATCCGTTTCCGCATGTCGTGATGATCAGCGATACTGTTGCCGCGACTGCGGCCCATGTAGATTTCGCCGATGGTGATACGCCCATGCCCTATCGCGTCACCTGGATGCTTGTGAAACGCGAGGGCGAATGGAAAATCGCACAACATCACGGCTCGCCGCGCGGTTGAATGTTAACCTATGATTTTTGCTGCCCTCATTCTCGACGGACTGATCATTGTCACAATCTTTGCTTCAGCCGTGCTGTGGTTTCTTGCAAGTCGCAATCGATTGCGGCGTATTAGCCGTCATGAGGTGCTCGACTCGGCCGATATCAATCGCATCGTGACGACGATGAATCGAACGCAGATTCTCAATTCCCGCGCAGCATTAGCAACCGCTCTTTCGGCATTATTCGCGGCGATGCGTGTCGCGCTCGATCTAACGACGATGATCAATTGATGATCATCGTCGCATTCATCGTAAGGCTTTAGTCAAAGAGCTCTTCAAGAAAAGATTTAGGTCTCTTCTTATAGCCGTGCCCGTAATCAGGATGATGACCATAGGCCGGAGGGGGAGCCGGAGGCACGGGGGAGCGATATGTATTTTGTGGCGGTTGTGCGGGACCTGCACTGCGCTCTATGATTTTATCGAGCTCGCCGCGATCAAGCCACACACCACGACATTGCGGGCAATAATCAATTTCGATGCCCTGTCTCTCGCTTAATGTCAGCGGAACAGAACATACTGGACATGGCATACCACCTGAAGAACGTTGCATGAAAGGGTCTCCCTGAATACAGGCCCTCTCCCGTTCGATCCACCATGGATGTTAAACTGATCGGGCCCAATGATGCGGTCCGACATCACATTTGCTTTTCGATAAGCATATGTCAGAGGGGCCCGGCCCGCATCCTTATTAGGGATTGAAATTGCGGCAAATATTTGACGGCAATTTTTTCGTCCAAATTTAATGCGCGCGCGAAATACAGAAATCGACCGCTTCAAGCATTGCACGTTTCATCGGCGTATCTGCAAAGATCGCCAAAGCATCGCGCGCCATTGCGCCATAATGACGCGCGCGATCAATTGTATCTTCGATCGCGCGGTGCTTCTTGACGACCGACATGGCTTCAGCGAATTCCGCATCGCCGTGCTGGCCTTCTTCCAAAGTGCGTTTCCAAAACGCGCGCTCTGTTTCAGTGCCGCGACGATAAGAAAGTACAACGGGCAATGTGATTTTTCCTTCGCGGAAATCATCGCCTGTATTCTTGCCAAGTTTTGAAGCAACGCCGCCATAGTCGAGTGCATCATCAATTAATTGAAAAGCGATGCCAAGATTGGTGCCATAAGAACGGCAGGCAGCTTGTTCGGTTTTACTTTTGCCGGCGATTATAGGGCCGACTTCACAGGCTGCTGCAAAGAGAGCCGCTGTTTTTCCACGCACAACTTGGAGATATTCATCTTCAGTCGTTTCGGTATTTTTGGCGACTGCCAATTGCATGACTTCGCCTTCGGCAATAACCGTCGCAGCAGTAGAGAGCACATCAAGCGCATGAAGCGAGCCGACTTCGACCATCATCTTAAACGCTTGGCCGAGCAGAAAATCGCCAACCAAAACGCTGGCTTCATTGCCCCACAACATGCGCGCGGCTAATTTTCCGCGACGCATTTCGCTGTCATCGACGACGTCATCATGAAGCAAGGTGGCGGTATGCATGAATTCAACCGCAGCGGCGAGTTTCACATCGCCTTCCCCGGCATAGTCACAAAGAGACGCCGTGGCCAAAGTCAGCATCGGGCGCAACCGCTTTCCGCCTGAATCGATCAGATGGCGCGCGATTTCAGGAATCATTTCGACATCCGAGCCCACGCGGGACAGAATGAGGCGATTAACACCTTCCATGCCGGGCCGGGTTAGAGCTAGGAGCGCATCGAGCGACGGTCCGCCCGACGATTTTTCCTCAAGAGACACAACTACACCCACGATTCCGACCCTTTTTTCCCCGGCTCACTTAACCGGGCGGAAAATGCCACGCTCCACGCGGCGAGGCAACTTGCCAAGCGGAATTAAGGCCCGATATTGGAGGCCTATGACAGTTACAGACTTTTTTGGCGGGAAAATCAGGCTCGCCCAGAGCGCAACCGGCCACCGCGCCGGTACAGACGCGATTCTTCTCGCCGCCCTTGTCGAGACCTCTGACGCCGGGACCCTCGTTGACGCGGGCGCGGCATCGGGCGCGGCGGGCTTAAGTATCGCGCACCGTTTTGAGACGGCCCAGGTTAAGCTCATCGATATTGACGCTCATCAAGTCGAGCTTGCGCGGCAAAATATCAAGATGAACGGGTTTGCGGATCGGGTTCATGCTGTTCGGGGGGATCTTCTCGCGCCCTTCGCGCAAAGAGACGCGGAAGGATTGGTCGGTGAGGATGCCGATTGTGTGATCACCAATCCGCCCTACTTAGATGTGAGCCGCGATCGCATCTCGGACGATCATGAAAAGAATCGCGCCCATGTGATGCCGGAAAATGGGCTTATGCTTTGGCTCAAAGCCTGCAGCGCGCTTTTAAAGCCAAAAGGCCGTTTGCATCTCATTCATCGCGCTGATCGTCTTTCGGATATCTTAAATGGGCTTCCTTCAAATTTCGGGGCAATAAGAATCATACCGGTTCATGCACGCGAAAATGAACCGGCAATTCGTATTCTTGTGACCGTGACTAAAAACAGCCGCGCACCCTTAAGCATCGCGCCGGGATTTATCTTGCACGAAGCAGATGGACGATTCACCGCGAAAGCTAACGCCCTTCATGAGGGCGAAGGCGGACTCACTGCGCCTTGAAAAGACTTGCTATGCGGCGTCCCGTTTCTCGTCTGAGCGCCATGATGCCTGTATCGCGATGACGGCTGGGATGAACGCGATTGGTTAAAAGAGTCCACGCGTAACCGCCATCGTGATCAATCCAAAGTCCCGTGCCCGTAAATCCGAGATGCCCGATAGTTTGCGGTGAATGACCTTCACCGCCATGCCATCCCTCATGATTGATTTCCCAACCCAATGCACGATTGGCGAATTGCGGTGTCATCATCTCCGCCATCAGTGATGATGAAAGCTCTTCACCATTTAATAGTCGAAGGGCCTGATCGAGAACGCCATCAATGGTGCC
Source organism: Alphaproteobacteria bacterium (assembly GCA_037131735.1). GTDB lineage: Bacteria > Pseudomonadota > Alphaproteobacteria > Rhizobiales > Beijerinckiaceae > CAIUPE01. The sequence goes on along the minus strand of JBAXQM010000001.1, from coordinate 267,225 downwards.
AAACAAACCCGCATGGCCTGCTGCACCGCCAAGGGCAAAGGCGTTTTCATCATGCACCTCTCCGCGCATGATGCGCCCTCTCCAAGTGCAATATTCAGTAGCAACAGACTGATCAATTGGCGGTGAGAAGCTTAATCCCTTTGGCAGTGTTTGATCATTTAAGGGAAAGCCTGTTATACGCTCGATCAAAAGGCCGAGAAGAATAAAGTTGATATCGGAATAAACAGGCGCGCCCTTAGGCCAATCGCGTTGAAGAATATAGGCGCGGAGCGTTTCAGCATCCTGACCCAGAGTGTAAAGAGGCTCAACGGCGGGAAGCGGGGTTTCATGTGCGAGGAGTTTTCGGACCGTTAAATGCCTTTCTGCTGCATTTAAATCATATTGGCGCAAATCCGGAAGATAGTGAAAGAGCGGCACATCAAGTCCGATTTTACCTGCATCAACCAATTGAAGACAGCGCTGCGTTGTAAAAATGACTTTCGTAAGCGAAGCGAGATCAAACCACATCGCCGATCTTAATTTAGATATTTCCGGCTCGATCTGAGAATAACCCGCAACGCGAATTGCACGGCCGCCGCCACGCGTGATGATGCCAAGCGCGGCCCCTGGTATCGATTGCGCATCAATACTTTGCTGCACGCTTGAAAATACATCATCGATATTTTGATCGAGTTTCATACAAAATCTTTACTCATGGATAATCGATACGTCCACCGGTCATCGGTCGAGGGACGCCTGTCGTCGTCGGAAGGCTAAGGACCGAGCCATTTAGAATACGAACGGCAAGCCAAGCGAAACACTCGGCTTCCAGCATATCGCCATTCCAACCCAGATCTTCGACAGGCGCTACCGGAACACGCAATTCATTCTGCAAGCGCTCCATCAGAAGATGGTTATGACGACCGCCACCGCAGATAAACCATCGATAGGGTTTATGAGGTAAATGATCACAAGCGCGGACAATGGATTTCACAGTGAAATCCAAAAGCGTGGCAGCTCCATCGCTATCAGAAAGGGAAGCTAGGTCTGACGATATGTCGTGAAAGTGATTTCGATCGAGCGATTTAGGCGGTGCGCTTTTAAAATACGAGTGAGAAAGCCATTTCTGAAGAAGTACTTCATCAACGATCCCGCTTCGCGCTAATAAGCCATCGCGATCGAAGGCAAGTCCTCGCCGCTTCCGCATAAAATCATCGATTAAAGCGGACCCCGGCCCTGTATCAAAAGCGATGACATTACCAGCATCGCAATAAGTGATATTAGACACGCCGCCAATATTCAGAACTGCGGTAGGTTCTTTGACATCCCCCAATTTTGCGCGATGGTAAAGGGGCGCGAGAGGGGCGCCCTGCCCGCCCGCCAATACATCGGCCGTTCTGAAATCACTCGCCACCGGAATGTTCAAGCGGTGAGCAGCGCGTTGCCCATCGAAAATTTGAATCGTGATTCGGCGTTCAGGTGCATGGAAAATAGTTTGTCCGTGAAAACCAATAAGATTTATTTCTTCTGGCGAAATGCGATTTTGCTTCATCATATGTTCGGCTGCAAGAATATGCGCGTCCGTAACCGCTACAACCAAATCCTCGGGCGGCGGAGAGGACGCAAGAGAAGGGTTCGCTAATCGATCCAGAAGCATTTTGCGAAGCTCTGGCTCATAGTCGCCGACGCTGAAGGCTTGGCATTTAATGAGACTATCGCCGTCTGTTTCGATCAGCGCCACGTCGATTCCATCCATCGACGTGCCGCTCATAACGCCTATGACGCGCATTAATCGTCGGGACGATAGGGATTGATCTTGACGCAACAAAGCGAGAACCTATTCAGCTCATATTCAGGCATTAACCGTATCACGGTTGAAGTGAAAATATGATTACCAGATGTTTTTGATCGTGGATGCTGGATGTATATGAGGACCTCAATGCCGATGATTAAGCGCCATCGTCGAATAACCGCCGCCGCTCTCGGTCTTCTTGTAGTGCTCTCTGTGCTTGGCGGTTGCCAGCGCTACGAGTGGACTCATCCGACGCGGTCACTGTCTGATTTCGGGCGCGATAAGCTCTCCTGCGAGAGAGAGGCCTCGCGCCATTACCCCGTCTATCCGGTCACGACCGTTGAGGGTGGCGGCTATATCTATGGATCGTCGCGTTTTTGTAACCGCCATCGCCATGGCTTCGGCTCATGCTTCTATGATGAACCGATCTATGTGCCGCCCACCTATTCAACCCGAGATATCAACGAAGCGCCTCGAAACCAGATGGTGGAGAGCTGCCTTTTATCCAAAGGCTACCAGCTCGTTCCGGCTAAATAATTCAGCCATCCAATTTGATCCCCATCAATGAAAGTATGACCTGTGCGGAGTATAAACATTCATGGCTGATGTTCAGCCATGGGTAGATATACGCAGGTGCTCACTTTTGACTCGGGGGAGCGGAGCTGGGCACCTGCACCACCCTAAAAGTTATGTAACGGTTGTATTGCGGTTGAGTATCGGGTGAGTATCAGTCGGTTATGTCCAGTAAGTGCCTGTGAGTGGACCAAGACGATCAAGCGCGACGCGCATGGGGCCGTCATGCCGTTCATAGGAGATCACACCGAGGCGCTTTAATCGTGAGAATGCGCGGCTCACGGTTTCAAGTGTTAGCCCCAGATAATCAGCAATCTCCGATCGTGTCATCGGCACAATGACAAGTGCTTGGGGTGGAGGGCTATTCTCGTTCTCATGTGCACTTTGCGCAAGATTGAGAATATAGGTCGAGACACGTTCAGTTGCGGTTTTCCGTCCAAGTAAAACGGCATGATCATGAAGCGCGCAGATTTGTATTTCTAACCGATGTACAATGTAGTTATCGAAGCTTGGCATTCTCTCAAGAATTGAGCGTTCGAAAATTGAAATACGTGTATCCGTGAGAGACTCTGCAACACTATCGTGCCGTTCATGCGGTGTGACACCAAAGATTGAGCCCGGACCAAGGAGCTCAAAAATCTGACGCCGACCATCCGGCAATAGTTTTGAAAGCATCACATGACCTGACTGGATTCGATAAACGGCACGGGCCGGATCGCCTTCATCGATGATGACTGTTCGTGGCGGGACCTCCATAGGACGCCCAGCCACTTTCCCATCGATGTGAGTGGATGTGTTTAATTCCATAACGCAACTCCAACCAAACTTAAATGAATCAGAGAGACATCAAAGACTGGCTGAATACACAATCCGGACGAGATCGGCTGTATTCCGCGCACCAATTTTTTCCATGATGCGCGCGCGGTGAACTTCTACCGTTCGAGGGCTGATCCCTAATTGCCTACCGGCCTCTTTATTTGAGGCGCCGAGAGCAATTTTTTTCAAAACATCGCGTTCACGTGGCGTTAAACGATCACCGCCACGAAAGTTTGTTAAATCGACTTTAGAGCTCGGCTCGCCTTGATGGTCATCAATAACCTGCTTGACGCGTCCGACGATAGAATCAGCGGCACAAGGCTTTGAAACAAAATCACAAGCGCCTTTTTTCATGGCGCTCACGGCCAATTCAACATTAGGATCATCAGCCATTGTTACAATCGGCGTGGCTACACGCGATCCAAGATCGCCTAAAAGATCGGAATGGCTATTTCCTTTGACGTTCAAATCAATAAGTAGACAATCCGGAGCGCGTGATCTCATCGCTGCGAGTAGTGAAGGCCCGTCCGAGAACGAGGTGACACGATAGCCGGCGGTCTCAAGTCCTGACGCTACCGCACTTCTGAATGCTAAATCATTATCTGCAATATAAACTTCCTGACCCGATACACTTACTTGTCCCATCGCTTAACTCCCGACAAAGCAGGGCTGTGGCCTGTCCCGGTTTTGGGCAGACTCTTAGCGTTGCTTAAATTTCTAGAACCAACTCTATGCCGTTAGGGAATGTCCCCATGGCAACTCATAGAGATAAAACGCCGGTCGCGTGAATTGGTTGCGTAGTTAGCCCTTCAGACGTCTCACGGAGGGTCGGGTCCGCACTCTTCCTAGGGCTTGAGGGCGTTGGTCAGTCTTTCTACGGCAAGCTTTAGATCATCGGCCTTTCTCAAAAAGCAAAGCCGCAGCCATGGGTCTTGGCTTTTCGTAAAGGCGGTGCCTGGTGCGAGGCCAACATTGGCTTGATCAATCAGAGACTTTGCGAGGGCCATTGAATCGCTCGCGCCCTCAACGCGGAAATACAAATAGAAGGCACCTTCCGGAACCATAAAATAGAGGTTAGAAAGGCCGCCAAGCGCCTTACAAACAATTTCACGGCCTTCATGCGCGCGGGCGATTTGATGATCGATGAAATTCTTGCCGTGATCGATGGCCGCGATAGCACCACGCTGCAAGAAAGTGGGAACGCCGGATGATGAATATTGAATGAGATTTTCAGCCGTCTGGGCAAGCGCAGGCGGACATTCGAGCCAGCCGATACGCCAGCCTGTCATCGCCCAATTTTTTGAAAATGTTTGTACGAACATAATGCGATCATCATCATCCATAACATCATGGAATGAGGGCGCACGTTTGGCGCCACCGAAGACAAATTGGTTGTAGATCTCATCGGCGATGATCCACAAACCGTGGCGGCGCGCGAGAGCCAAGACATCTTTCAGCTCTTGCAAGGTCGCGGTCCAGCCTGTCGGGTTAGACGGTGAATTGATCACAATAGCGCGTGTTTGCGGTGTCACAGCATCGGCAAGCCGATCAAGATCAAGGAACCACCGTCCTTTTTGATTCTCTCCCGTGAGACCCATGGGGACATCAACCGGCACCGCGCCAATTGCGAGCGCGGCGCCATTAAAGTTAGGCCACGCCGGAGAGGGAACAAGAACCTCATCGCCTTCTGACAGAGCAATCCGCATCGCAATCTGCATCGCATGCATGCCGCCGATGGTGCAGAGGAAGCGATCCGGCGAAAAGGGCATCTCATAAACAGAGGTCATGTAGCGGGCGATCGCCTCGCGATAGGCCGGAATGCCCCGATTAGGCGTATAAAAGGTCTCGCCCGCCGCAAGAGATCGTGTTGAGGCCTCACTGATAAAGGACGGCGTGGACATATCGCCCTCACCCGCCCAAAGCGGAATAAGGCCGGGGCGGCCCCACCCATAAGTCACAGCTTCAAGAATGCCGCTTCCCGGGACACCGGCGGCCTCAGGGGAAATTGAAGAAATCAGATCCGAATTCCGTAACATCATCACGCGCCTCGCGGGGGCCACACTCACTATCCCTATGTTTCATAAAGTAGGGCTGCTTGCCAGAGCGGTTTCGACCTGAAATTGTTCTGCACGCAACCCCGACGATATGGGGGGCGACAGAGCGGGACGAGGGCTTAAGCGGATGATTGCGGGCTGGGTCATCATTTTGGTGGCGCTGATCTATTTGTCGGCTTTGTTCACCATTGCCCATTTTGGCGATTTATTTGGCGAGCGCCTGCTTAATGGCCGCTTTCGGTCATCAATCTATGCGCTGACGCTGGCAGTCTATTGTACTTCTTGGACATTTTTCGGGTCCGTTGGTCTCGCTTCGCTTACAGGCCTTGATTTCTTAGGGATCTATCTCGGACCCATTCTTGTGATTGGCTTCGGCCATAGCTTTGTGCGGCGGGTGGTACAACTCACAAAGTCTCAAAATATTCTCTCGGTCTCAGACTTTGTTGCGGCACGTTATGGCAAGAGCTCGCGGGTGGCAGCTCTCGTGGCTATCATCGCTGTGATTGGATCAATCCCCTATATCGCCCTGCAATTGAAAGCGATTACCGTTTCGCTCAAGACTTTGCTTGATGCGGTCCCCGGCAGTGTCGCAGGCGTATCAACGCCAACATCCGGCGCTCTCGCTCTGGCTGTTGCGATTGTCTTGGCAGGCTTCACTGTAACATTTGGTACGCGGCACATCGACTCGCGCGAACATCATACGGGCTTAACAATCGCCGTTGCTTTTGAATCAGCCATCAAGCTCATTGCATTTCTAACTGTCGGCATTTTTGTTGTTTGGGGTATGTTCGATGGAATTGGGCCTTTAACAACTCTTATCCAGTCACGTCCCGATATCACGCCCCTGATGGATCGCAGCAGCGGTTTCACAACTGTGCTTGCGATGACGCTTCTCTCGTTTTTGATCATTCTTCTGCTGCCGCGCCAATTTCATATGACGATGGTCGAAAATCGTGATGAGCTCGATACGAAACGCGCGGCGTGGATGTTTCCAGCCTATCTCGTTTTAATCAATATCTTTGTGATTCCGATTGCTTTGGGATCTAACTTTATCTTTCCCCCCGGCATGATTGATCGCGATATGGCAATTCTTGAATTGCCCCTCAAAGCAGGGAATGGATTCATCGCTCTGATTGTGTTTCTTGGTGGATTGTCCGCTGCCACAGCAATGGTGATTGTTGAATGCGTTGCGCTGGGAACAATGATCTCAAACGATCTTGTGATGCCCCTTTTGCCGACCGGGCATCGACTTTTTCGTGACCGCGCTGGAGACCTTGGTAGCCAGATACTCTGGATCCGGAGAATTGGAATTGTTGTTATTCTGTTTCTCGGATTCGTGTATTTCCGATCAACAAGCGATGCGGCGTTGGCATCAATCGGTCTTGTTTCATTTGCTGCGATCGCGCAAATCGCGCCTTCTTTTTTTGGAGGGCTTTTCTGGCGAAGAGGTACGGCGCTCGGTGCGACAGCAGGTTTAATTTCTGGACTACTTGTTTGGATCTATACGCTTGTCCTACCCAATCTTGCCAATCCGGGATTGTTTGGAATTGATAATCTCTTACGTTATGGGCCGCTGGGTATAATCGCATTAAAACCGACATCACTTTTCGGTGCTGAATTATCACCGATTGCCAATGGAGCGTTTTTCAGTCTTTTGGTGAATTTAGCATTTTATGTCGCGTTTTCTTATTTGAGATCTCCGAGCCAAATCGAGACACTGCAGGCCGATCTCTTTGTTAATCCAAAAAATCCGCTCAAGAATTTCAATTTTCGACTATGGCGGACATCTATTACCATTGGTGACTTAAAAAAAGTCGTTGCGCGCTATCTCGGTTTCGAACGAACAAATACAGCGTTCTCGACCTATCCCGGAAATATTGGGAATGACGATCAACCGGCAACAATTGAGATTATTCGCTTCGCCGAATTTCAACTTGCCTCAGCCGTTGGCGCCGCATCCTCACGACGTATCTTGTCCATGCTTCTCTCGAAAGGCAATGTGACGCGGTCTGACGCGTTGCAGTTGCTTGACGAAGCCTCAGCTGCACTTCAGCAAAATAGAGAATTGCTCCAACACGCATTGGATCACGCGCGGCAAGGCGTAACCGTTTTTGATTCAAACCAAAATCTTCTATGTTGGAATCGTGCGTTTCAGACTTTGTTCGATTTGTCCGACAATATTGTTCATGTCGGTACGACACTCGAGGAAATTATCAAATATAATACTGCACGAAATTTTTATGGACCGGGTCAAAGCGATCTTTATTTTAGACGGCGATTTGAAAGTTTTATCCGGGATACTCACCCCGTTCGCGTTCGGACCTTCCCTCATAATCGTTGGCTGGAAGTGCGTTCTGAACATTTGCCTGATGGCGGGATCATTACAACCTATACCGACATTACGGAAACGGTGAAGGCAGAAGAAGATCTCTCTTCCGCTAATCAACTCCTTGAAAGCCGTGTGAGAGAACGCACTGAAGAATTGTTGCGCCTTAATCGTGAGCTCTCCGACGCAAAGGCTGAGGCCGATGACGCGAATCTATCGAAGACAAGGTTTTTGGCGGCCGCAAGTCACGATATTCTTCAGCCTTTGAACGCAGCGCGTCTTTACTCATCTGCACTCTTAGAGAAAGGCAACGGCCAATCCGATGGGCAACTTGTTCAGAATGTAGCGTCATCGCTTGAAGCGGTTGAGGAAATTTTGACAACGCTTCTTGACATTTCACGACTGGATGCGGGCGCGCAGAAACCTGAATTATCAGATATTTTTATTGATGATCTCTTTACGCAATTGCGTATCGAACTTGAGCCAAGCGCAAAGGAAAAGGGAATACGACTTGATTTTATAAAGTCGAGCCAGGCGGTAAGATCAGATCGCCGACTTCTAAGACGTATGTTGCAGAATCTCATCTCTAACGCGATCAAATATACCCCTCAGGGCCGCGTTCTTATTGGCTGTCGACGGAGACGCGACAAAATCATCGTCAGTGTCATTGATACGGGACTTGGAATTCCGGCTGAACAAAAGAAGATAATCTTCAAAGAATTTAAACGCCTTGATGAAGGAACCAAAGTCGCGCGCGGCTTAGGCTTGGGCCTATCAATTGTCGAGAGAATTTCGCGCCTTTTAAAGCATCCCATAAAGCTTCACTCCGAACCAGGGCGGGGTTCACATTTTTCTTTTGAGGTGCCGCTCTCTGTTCGAGGTGCGAAAAAGCTATCGGTCGCCCCGACAACACCAACCCGCTCATCTCTTCCGCTGAACTTTCTGATTCTTGTGATCGATAATGACGAGATGATTCTGGAGGGTATGAAAATCTTGCTTGAAGGGTGGGGATGTATCGTCAACACAGCAAAAAACGGCGCGGAAGCTAACATGGTGTTCGAGCAGGGGGATAAGCAGTATCCGCTTATCATTGCCGATTATCATCTTGATACGGAAACAGGTCTCGACGTGATTGCAGATCTCCGGAAGCGGACGGGTAAAGTGCTTCCTGCTATTTTGCTCACGGCTGATCGCTCAAAAGCCGTTCGCGAGCAAACGCAAGCGGAAGGTATTTATCTTCTTCATAAGCCCGTGAAGCCCGCAGCACTGCGGGCCCTTGTGACCCAATGCGCCCTCGCGACAGCTGGACAACAATAAATCCGAAATGGCTCTATTCTAATGATAGAAACGGGTTTTACGAGATTCCATCTCGCGCAACAGCTTAGGAACGGTAAAGCGTGCCCCATAGCGAGAATGGAGATCATCGCATTTATGATTGAAGCGATCGACGCCTAATCCATCAATCATTGAAAGTGGCCCGCCTGTGAAGGGCGCAAAGCCAAACCCAAGAATGGCGCCGATATCAGCTTCGCGCGGATCTTGAACAATGCCCTCATCCATCGTGCGTGCGGCTTCGAGTGCCTGTGTCGCTAAAAGTCTAAATTTAATGTGTTCGACATCGAGAAGATCAGGATCGCGGGATTCTTTTTGAAATTGTGCGAGGCCCGCCCATAAGCGCTTCGGAGCGCCGGGTGAGTAGTCGTAGAAGCCCTTTCCATTTTTACGCCCGAAACGTTGATGTGTCTCAACCATAGATGAGATGATTTCGGCTTGAACAGGACTAATAGACTCTGGACCCAAAGCAGATTGCGTCGCGCGAATGATGCGATGAATCAAATCGAGCGCAACCTCGTCCGACAGTGAAAGAGGTCCCACGGGCATACCTGCCATACGCGCTGCATTTTCGATATAGGCAGGCGGTATACCTTCCGCCAGCATCAGATGGCCCTCAAGAATGTAATTTAATACGCATCGATTGGCGAAAAATCCGCGTGCATCATTAACGATGATCGGCGTTTTATTGATCAGCCGCGAATAATCAAAGCCCACAGCCAACGCATGTTCACTCGTCTCTTCACCTTTAATCAATTCGACAAGACGCATTTTCTCGACGGGTGAAAAAAAGTGGATACCGAGAAATTCACTCTTTGACTCTAAGGTTCGGGCTAAGCCGGAGATGGGCAAGGTTGATGTATTAGAAGCCAAAACGGCTTTAGGATTCATGTGGGTTTCAATCGCGGCGAGTGTCTTAGCCTTGAGATCTGGATCTTCAAAAACAGCTTCAATAATAAGATCGCAATCAGCCAGCGCAGAATTATCATCGGTGGCTATAAGCCGGCTTGTTGCTTCCGATTGCCCGTCACTTCCTGACGGTAATTTTTTGTAGCGCGACGCGATTGTTGCGGTGGCTGTATCCCGACCTTTTGCAGCTAATTCCATGGAACGGTCGATCATAACGACGGTGAGACCGGCCATCGCTGAAACAGCGGCAATTCCTGCGCCCATGAATCCGGTGCCTACAATACCAATCTTTTTAAGGCCTGATTTTTCAATAGATGTCGGCCGCCGCGCACCTTTATTCAACGCTTGGGTTGAAACAAAAAGCGAGCGGACCATGGATTTCGCTTCGGTGGTCTTAAGTATGGAAGCAAAAAGTCGGCTCTCGATCTTCAAGCCTAGGTCGATAGAGACCTGCAATCCCTCATAAACCGCTTGAAGTAAAGCGCGCGCGGCAGGATAATTATCGTAAGTGTCTTTTCGGCAGATAGCATTGGCCATAGGCCAAAGCATCATGCCTGATTTTGAATAGACGGGTCCGGAGGGCGGTTTAAAATTCCCACGGTCCCAAGGTTGAACGGGGGAGCCGCCCGTTAATATAAATTCTTTCGCATTTTCGATAAGGGCGCTTTTATCGGTAACGGCATGAACAAGATTGTGCTTGAGTGCCGTATCGCTATTCAACAGTTCACCTTTTAACATCATCAATAATGCATCGGCTGTTGGTGCAAGTCGTGCGACTCGCTGTGTTCCACCAGCGCCGGGAAAAATACCTATTTTGATCTCGGGCAAACCGAGTTTTGTTTTCGGATCATTTGAGACAACACGGTAGTGGCACGCCAATGCCAATTCGAAGGCGCCGCCCACACAAACGCCATTGATCGCAACTGCGAAAGTTTTACCGCAAGTTTCGAGCTTTCTATAAAGTTGGCTCATGCGACTAGAATCTTCAACGAGTTTTCGGTTGTCTTCCGTTGGCGTTGTCGAATTTTGAATGTTTTGTGCCTGATCGATAAGCTGATTGATCATTTCGATGTCAGCGCCACCCGAGAAACTATCGGGCTTACCGGAGTGGATCAGGCATCCCTTGATGGAGTCATTTTGAGCGACATGATCAACAGCCTTATCCAATTCATCGAGGGTCTTCTCGATGAAAACATTCATCGATTTGCCGGGCATATCCCAAATGAGATGGGCGATTCCATCATTGTCGATTTTGAATTGAAACTGCGTCAAAGCGAGAGACATTTTAAATTGCCTTTAAATACGTTCGATCACAGTTGCCGTGCCCATGCCGGCGCCAATGCAGAGCGTGATGAGCGCTCGTGTTTTTTGTGAACGCTCAAGTTCATCAAGTGCTGTTCCCAAAATCATAGCCCCCGTCGCACCAAGCGGATGCCCCATAGCAATGGCGCCGCCATTTGGATTTACACTCGCGGGATCAAGATTAAAGGCTTGCATATAGCGCAACACAACAGAGGCGAAGGCTTCGTTCACTTCAAAAAGATCGATATCAGAAATTTTCAAACCGGCGTTCTTAAGTAGTTTTTTAGTTACATCGACGGGGCCGGTTAACATCAATGCCGGATCAGATCCGATATTGGCAAAAGCCCGAATACGCGCACGCGGCGTTAACCCGTATCTTTGGCCCGCTTCTAATGATCCGATGAGTACTGCTGCAGCACCATCAACAATACCGGATGAGTTGCCCGCATGATGAACGTGATCGATAAACTCAATGTCGGGATGCGCTTGCAAAGCAACCGCACCAAAGCCCGCCTGTTCTGCCAGTGCGGCAAATGAGGGCTTAAGAGCCGAAAGTGTTTCGACAGTTGTAGATGGCCGCATATGCTCATCATGATCGAGAAGCGTGAGGCCGTTTACGTCGGTAACCAGCGCGACCGATTTCGTGAATCGTGACTCCGCCCAGGCTAACGCAGCGCGTCTTTGGCTTTCCGCCGCAAAGCGATCAACCGTTTCACGATCAAAGCCATATTTGGTGGCAATCAGATCGGCGGAAATACCCTGCGGCATAAAATAAGCGGGTATCGCGATGGATGGATCGGCGGCCCATGCGCCACCCGAGGCGCCAATACCGATGCGGCTCATCGATTCGACACCGCCCGCAATGGCGAGCTCTTGCTGCCCAGCCATGATTTGACTTGCCGCAAAATTGACGGCGTCGAGACCCGAGGCACAAAAGCGATTGATTTGAACACCGGGCACCGTGATCCCATATCCAGCGACAAGAGCAGCGGCACGCGCAATATCACCCCCCGCTTCGCCCACGGGATCGACGCAGCCAAGAACGACATCGTCAAGGTATGAGGGATCGAAGGAATTCCGCGCATTCAGCGATTTGAGGACATGGGCGGCAAGCGCCAGTGCCGTGACCTCATGGAGGGCGCCATCCGGTTTCCCGCGCCCGCGCGGCGTTCTCACATGATCGTAGATAAACGCGTCGCGCATCTTTACCCTCCACCCAGCCGCTCTAATTGCCCAGACAAGCGGCGGGGTAGGGAAACCTACCCTTTATGGGTAAGCGCATCAATGCAGCTGCAGCGCTCTGGCTTAAGCAGCCCGCTGCATTGATTTGAGACGGCTAATCGCCTTTTCAACTTCGGCCTTTTGCTGCTCAAGCTGGGCCAATTGTTGTGCAATTTGCGTCTTTGACAGTTTCAAGGCTTTTGGCTTGCCGCCGCCATCTTTACCCATGAGGTCAAGGATTTCGGTAAGCGTAAACCCGAGCCGGGTCGCGTTGATCACTTCCTGGACGCGTGTTCTTGCGGTTTCGTTGTAAAGACGGGTCAAGCCAGACCGTTTTGGCTTGATCAATCCGCGATCTTCATAAAAACGCAAAGTACGAAGTGTTACGCCAAACTCACGGGACAAGTCCCCGATCGTGTAGAAATGCTCTTCGTATTTTGCTGATTTCGCTTTTTTGGTCCCCGTCGAGCGGGTGGCGGTGGAACGCTTTGCCAATGCAGACACTTTTGCCACTGTACTACTCCCTACAATCACCATCACAAATGCAACTAAAAATTGTAAACTAATTTTATACGCGCAGAAGTTCTTCCCATTTTTCCTTAACGTCAACTGAAAATTAGCCACGATTTATGGGGCGCATAAAAAAATTTTATGAAATCTTCGAGCCGATCTTAGAGGTTCCTTTTAACCAAAGAGCTGCCCTTAGGGCAATTTAGGCTCTTTCCTTAGGTCAAATTGATCAGTTTTGAATAAAATTAACCTGAAATTAACCTCGAATTTCCAATATCTTAGGCAGTTTTTGACCTCATCCCTTTATATTTTGCGCCCTTGAAATCTCTCGATTGGATGTCCGGACCGCGATGCCATTTCCCCCTTTCCCTCCTAACGAGGACTCTTCAGACCCCCAGCGAGATACGCCGCCTTTGCATAGCTCTATTGATCTTGAAGCAATCGTTGCCGAGCAAACACGCCTTCAGGACAAGGTCGAAATGGATATGTCCGAATCAGCTGACAGAGTTTTGGAACGGCTGCGTCGGCGTATCGGTCAGCTCTACGGAACAACCGGTTATGATCACACCCTCTCCCGTCTAGGCTTAGCTCTCATAACTTTGGAGGCCTGTGTTTCGCGTCTCAATCAAAGTGAGCGCGCGATCAGCGAGTCACCCAGTCTGATCGCCATCATTTATGAAATTGAGAAAAGCTGCACGACCATTGAGCGGAATGCGGGATTAAAAAAGCGTGATGAAACCGTTGCCCAATGGTCTGCTTTGACGAAACTCATCGAAGCAAAAAGTGAAAAAGATGCAAAACACCTTTCACACATCGATGATCATCTTTCTCAAATGCGAAAGGCAATAGACCGCGGAGTGTCGGTCGAAAAAGAGCAGTTTGAAAAAATATCGGAGCAGCTAGTTGCCTTGCGTGAAACTAATCATTCCGAAAATCGGAAGCTCGTTGCGTCTCTCGCAGCAATTCATGCAACGATTGAACGATGTATCGACCGATTATCACGTGTTGAATATAGTCTGATGGAAGCGCGCAGTATTGAGACGAGCTCCGCCATCGCGGAATGGCCGCAGGGCATGCAATCCGTCAATCTCAGTCTTTCTGACGTCGGCGAAGAAATGGCTCACACAATTGATCCCCGACGCGCTCTGGCTGCCGCGCGCGCGGCGGCAGCTCGTGCCTTTTCCCGCACTGAACAGGGCAGAAATTAAGCAGCCTTCACAAAAAGAACCACCTGCAGTTGCGAAGCGGTCGTCTTTTCTGGCATCGATACTCCGGACAATACAGGGAGTAAGATGTGACAATCGACTGGTCGCAGTTTTCACCATTATCAGCCTTTTCCGGCGGCCTTTTGATCGGCTTGGCAGCAGCGGCCTTCATCCTCCTTCATGGCCGCATCATGGGCGTAAGCAGTATTCTCGGTGGCCTGATCGGCTCAGCCAAAGGCGACCGTGGCTGGCGGCTAAGCTTTTTAGCCGGTCTGATCGCCGCGCCTATTCTGGCAAAGCTTGTAGGCTTCATGCCATCGGTTCGGATCGATCAATCACTTCTCGGACTAGTTTTTGCTGGTCTTCTGGTTGGTTTTGGTACGAGCCTCGGCAATGGATGTACAAGCGGTCACGGCGTATGTGGTATTGCGCGCCTCTCTCCGCGCTCAATCATCGCCACTTTAACCTTCATGGCCTTTGGAATGTTGACCGTTTGGCTGATGCATAGAATTCAGGTGGCGGCATGATGATAAGACGCATCAGCGAATTTTTTGTTGGTCTTCTTTTTGGCCTTGGCCTTCTCATCAGCGGGATGACTGATCCCGGGAAAGTGATCGGCTTTCTTGATGTGACAGAATCATGGGACCCGTCGCTTGCTTTTGTTATGGGCGGAGCGGTTCTTCTGTCCTTTTTCGCTTTTCGTATTTCACGAAATTGGACAGCAAGCCTCATGGGCCGCGCCATCATTTTAAGCGATCTTAAAATGATTGATTTAAAATTGATCCTTGGCAGTGCTCTTTTCGGTATTGGCTGGGGTCTTTCAGGTTTTTGCCCCGGTCCCGCAATTGTTTCATTGGCAACAGGTGAGACCAAAACACTCATTTTCGTTATGGCGATGATCGCGGGTATGGGTCTCGAAAAAACCTATCAACGATTTCATCCGGTTTAATTCATGTTTGATGTCATACTCCCTATTGCCGGCGTCTGGGTGAATATCGTCATTGTCGCCGGCATTGGATTATTGATTGGCGTGATATCGGGACTCTTTGGAGTTGGCGGTGGTTTTCTCATGACGCCGCTACTCATATTTCTTGGCGTCCCCCCAACCATCGCCGTTGCAACGGGTTCGGCGCAACTTGTCGCTGCCGCCAGTTTCGGAACAGCAACGGCGTGGCGCGCCAATCTTATTGATAAAACACTCACGTTTTATCTTCTCATCGGCGCAATGATCGGAACCATCATCGGTATTGGTGTTTTCAATCGCCTTTCCAAAGCCGGACAATTTGATGTGTTCGTCGGTTGGTCCTATGTCATTCTTCTGGGAAGCGTCGGGATCTTGATGCTGAAGGAAAGTCTGAAAGCTTTCAAAGATAAATCGCCAAACACAGATGAAGGTCCCGCTTCAAATCTCGTACAGCTTTGGTTATCACAACTTGGCGCCCGGCAATATTTTCCGAAATTTGATCTATCGATCAGTCTACCGCCTCTTCTCATTCTCTCCATCATTATCGGAATGATCGGCTCGGTCTTGGGCGTTGGCGGTGGCTTCATGTTTGTCCCAGCACTTATTTATCTTTTTCATCTTCCAACGCGCGCGGCTGTTGCGGCATCACAAGTCCAAATCTTTTTTACGATGTTCAGTGCGACTATTCTTCACGCTGTCTATAACCACGCGATTGATCTCGTTCTCGCTGTTCCGTTGATTTTTGGGGGCGTTGTAGGCGCTCATCTTGGTGCAATCGCTGGTCTCTATATTAAAGGCGTTCGATTTCGATTGGCCCTCGCATTATTAATTTTTGGTGTTGCCCTTCGGTTTTTATTCTCACTGATGATGTCATTTATCGGGGGGAAGAGCGAAGCTATTCCTGAAAAACTTTCGCTTTCCGCGCTGCCACCATGGGAAGGCTGGATTGCGCTGGCAGCCCAAAACAATACGTTACTCTATGGACTCGCAACGGCGCTTTTGGCGATAGGTTCAGGATTTGGTGCTTCATTTATCTTAAAACGAAAGTGAAGCGGAACGATCTGCTGCTTCGTGGTCTCTTACTATCGATCAGGGAGCAATGTTTTCATCCCAAGATGAAATAGGCGGTGACGTCCCAAGAGTATGGCGCGGCGATTTTCACGGCTTATAAAGCGATCATATACGGGGTCGAGACAATTTAGCCCTCCAGTCAAGGTGCCCATTGCTGGAAGAATACATTGTCTATCGGATATAAAAAAGCATCGGCGGCGGATCGCTCTACCTTTCTGGATCAATTTCGCGACGGGATGGAAGTGGCCACAGATTTGATATCTATTGGTGTCCTCTTGCGGTTCATGTCTTAAAACCACATCACCGAGTTTGATTTCTGAAATCATGGCAGGCCCGCCGCTCCCGACAGCACTCTCGTCGTGATTTCCTGATACAAAGACTGTCTCCGTTCGCGTAATTAGAACCTTTATCAGTTGATGATCGGCTGACTGCATGCGGGCAAAGCCAAATTCATCATGCCATGTATCACCAAGAAAGATGAGACGCTTCGGGCGATGGCGATTTATCGTATCTTCTAATCGCAATAGCGTGTCATGCGTATCGAAGGGCGGATATGCCGATCCGGTTCTCTCATAAAGCGTTGACGCTTTCTCAAAATGCAAGTCAGCAACAATCAAAGCTTCAAAATCAGGTGCATAAAGCGCGCCGCTATAATCGGGCTCCAACCGAAGATCGCCCAGCGTGAAATAGCTCTTGTCATTTTTGCTGTCAGACGTCACGAAAGAGCCTCGGCGAGATATTCGGCTTCAGCTTCTGCGAGCAGAGCTTCCACACCATCACCATAAACCGTCTCACGACCAATCTCGAGAATCATCGCAATTGAAAGCGGAGATAATTTTTCAAGTTTTTTGAAGATAATATGCCCCGAGAGTCGTCCCAAGGTCTCGTTCAGCCGCGAAAGATCAAGCATTTCGTAGGCCGCATCAGCGCGAGCCGCCTTGAGAAGAATATGGTCAGGCTGATAACGCCGCAATACATCATAGATCAAGTCGCTTGAAATTGTTAGGCTTCGTGTTTTTCGTCTTTCGCCTGGCAATTGTTTTTCAACGAGGCCTGAGATGATGGCGCAATTACGAAAAGCTCGACGCATGATTGAGCTCTCCTCTAACCATGCTTCGAGATCATCGCCTAGCATATCTTCAGCTAGTAGGTCAGACAGTAATTTCGGCTGTTTCTCGATGGCAGTACCAATGTCGTCAACGGCCCATATTGCGAGGCCATAATCATTGCAGACGAATCCGAGGGGCTTCAAGCTCAAGCGCTCCAGTCTCTTTGTCAGCAAAATACCCAGAGTTTGATGAGCAAGGCGTCCTTCAAACGGATAGAGCACGAGATAGTGTTTTCCTTTTTCCGGAAAGCATTCGACGAGAAATTGATCTTGCTTCGGTATGATCGATTTATCTTTTTGCCACGTAAGCCATTCCGAAACCTCAAAGGGTAACTTGGCCCATGATTGAGGCTTGGCGATGATCTCGCGCACGCGCTTTGCAAGATACGTCGAGAGAGGAAATCGTCCTCCCGAATAGACGGGGATTTTGGGTATCGTCTTTTGAGCGGCGCGCGAGACAATAACGTCATTCGCACTGAGCGCTTCGAATTTCACGACCTCGCCACCGAAGAGAAACGTATCACCCGGCGTAAGATTTTCGGCAAAGTAATCTTCGATTTGTCCGAGTTTGCGACCACTTGAGCGTATCTGGCCGGTTTGGCTCAGTTTTCCAAAGCGTACAGTTACCATCGTGCTTTCGATGATCGTGCCAACATTCATACGATAGCGGAGAGCGGCTTGCGCGTGGCTGATCCGCCATATCGTGTCACGACCGCACTTCAATCGCGCAAAATTATCGTAAGCCCTTAGCGCATAGCCCCCCGTCGCTACAAAGTCGAGGACGCTATCAAAAGTTAGACGTGCCAACTTGCGATAGGGATAGGCGCTAGTAATCTCTCTATATAGATCGTCGGCGTTAAATCCCCCGGCACAGGCCATACCAAGAATATGCTGCGCGAGCACATCAAGCGACTCTATGCGCAGTGACGCCGTATCTTGCTCTTTATCGTCAATCGCGCCGAGGGCGGCTTGGCATTCGAGCGATTCAAATCGATTGGCGGGAACGAGCAGTGCTTCGGAGGGTTGATCAAAACGATGATTGGAACGGCCAATTCGTTGCATCAGACGACTCGATCCCTTAGGTGCGCCGACATTAATCACGAGATCAACATCACCCCAATCAATTCCGAGATCCAAAGTTGCGGTGCAAACAATGGCGCGGAGCTTTTCCTCAGCCATCGCTGCTTCGACCTTCCGTCGCTGGCCTTTATCAAGCGAGCCGTGATGCAAGGCGATGGGAATCGCTTTTTCATTCAGCTTCCATAGCGCCTGAAACACGAATTCAGCTTGCATCCGCGTATTAACAAATACGAGGCACATATGATGCGCCACAATAGCCTCGTAGATTTCAATCATTGAAGATAAAGCCGTATGGCCAGCCAAAGGCAATTTAGTATTGGATTTTAAAATTTGGATTTGGGGTTTTATACGCTCCTCAACTTCAATCAGTTCGGCAAGCTTCTCTTCGTTATCTTGTGCAACGAGATAGCTTCGGAGTTCATCTTTATTTCTGACCGTCGCCGATAGGCCGATCGTCGCGAGGCCTGGTGCATGTTGCCGCAAACGTGCGAGCGCTAGTGATAACAGCTCACCCCTTTTGGTGGGCGCGATGGCGTGGAGTTCATCGATTATGATGATTTTCAGATTTGCAAAAAAATTCGTGGCCTCACGATGGGCCAACAAGAGGGAGACTTGTTCGGGTGTTGTTAGCAGAATGTCCGGAGGTCGCTGAACCTGTCTCGCGCGCTTTGCGGTTGGTGTATCACCGGTTCTTGTTTCGACGCGTATATCGAGGCCAAGATCTCTAATCGGAAATTCGAGATTTCGTTCAATATCGACCGCAAGGGCTTTGAGCGGCGATATATAGAGTGTGTGAATTGATTTTGATTTTTTACGATCTTTACGCGTCGATAAATCGACAAGGCTTGGCAGAAAGCCTGCGAGTGTTTTACCCGCTCCGGTGGGTGCAATCAAAAGCGTATTCTTTTGTTCTTGTGTATTCTTTAGAAGTGCAAGTTGATGCGGGTGCGGTGACCAGCCACGCTTCGTAAACCATTTTACAAATGGGTCGGGAAGATCGAAAAAATTTGCGGCAGTGTCACTCGTCATCAACTGAACAAAGCGGCTCGCTCTCTCACCGTCAAGCGTCCAACAAAAAAGGGCGCCACATGGCGCCCTTTTAAATCACGATCGCGACTTTTTAGCGCATCGTCGGAATAACGAATTCCGCACCATCCTTGATGCCCGATGGCCAACGCGAGGTGACCGTCTTGGTCTTGGTGTAGAAGCGGAATGCATCGGGACCGTGCTGGTTGAGATCACCAAAGCCCGAGCGCTTCCAGCCACCGAAGGTGTAATAAGCCAGCGGCACAGGGATCGGTACATTAATGCCGACCATGCCGACTTGCACTTTGGACGCGAAGTCACGTGCGGCATCACCATCGCGCGTGTAGATCGCAACGCCATTGCCATATTCGTGATCATTGCACAGCGCGAGGCCTTCGGAATAATCCTTCGCGCGCACGACCGAGAGCACCGGGCCGAAGATTTCTTCCTTATAGATGCGCATGTCCTTCGTTACATTGTCGAAGAGACAGCCGCCCATATAATAACCATTCTCATAGCCTTGCAGTTTGAAGTTACGGCCGTCGACTTTCAGTGCCGCACCTTCCTTCACGCCGATATCGACATAGGACTTTACCTTGTCGAGATGAGCTTGCGTGACAAGCGGACCAAAATCGGCTGACGGATCAAGCGATGTGCCGACCTTCAAGCTTTCAACGCGCGGGATGAGCGCGTCGACGAGCCGGTCTGCGGTGGCTTTGCCAACGGGCACAGCAACCGAAATTGCCATGCAGCGCTCACCGGCAGAGCCATAGCCTGCACCCATCAACGCATCCACGACTTGATCCATGTCTGCATCCGGCATGATGACCATGTGGTTCTTTGCACCACCGAAGCATTGCACGCGCTTACCGGCCGCGGTGCCGCGGGTATAGACATATTCGGCAATGGGTGTTGAACCGACAAAGCCGATGGCTTTCACATCCGGATCATCGAGCAAGGCATCGACGGCTTCCTTGTCGCCTTGCACAACATTCAGAATGCCTGCGGGCAAACCGGCTTCGATAAAGAGTTCGGCAAGACGCAGCGGTACACCGACATCGCGCTCTGATGGTTTCAAAATAAACGCATTACCGCATGCAATCGCGGGCGCGCATTTCCACAGCGGGATCATCGCCGGGAAGTTAAACGGCGTGATACCGGCCACGACACCAAGCGGTTGACGCAGCGAATACATATCGATGCCCGGGCCAGCACCATCAGTGAATTCACCTTTGAGCATTTGCGGTGCGCCGATGCAGAATTCCACCACTTCTAGGCCACGCTGAATATCACCCTTCGCATCCGCAACCGTCTTGCCATGTTCTTTCGCGAGCAATTCTGCGAGTGAATCATATTCGGCGTGAACGAGTTCGAGGAACCGCATCATCACACGCGCGCGGCGCTGCGGATTGGTTGCGGCCCAAGCGGGCTGCGCCGCTTTGGCATTTTCAACAGCGGCGCGGACTTCGGCCTTTGACGCCAGCGGCACTTTCGAGGCGACTTCGCCCGTCATCGGCCAAAACGCGTCAGCAAAACGGCCCGATGTGCCCTTTACATGCTTGCCGCCAATGAAATGCGTGAGTTCTTGAACCATACCAAAACATCCTCTCAACCGGTAAATCTGCGCCTGAACGTGGCTTTTCTTATGCCTTAACCCAATTGTGAAGCAAGCCTCACCGTGCCGGTGTCGAGGTCCAGCCAATATGGGCGTGATCCTTTGACATTGTGAATTTCCAAGCCTTTTTTGGCCCCGCCATGACATTCAAATAGTACAAATCGAAGCCATGCGGTGCTGCCACCGGATGGAAGCCTTTTGGTACAAGAACGACATCGCCATCCTTGATCGCCATCGACTCATCAAGCGAACCATCCTCCGTATAAACACGCTGAAAACCGAACCCCTGCGGCGGGTTTAAGCGGTGATAATAGGTTTCCTCGAGATAAGTCTCATGCGGATAATTATCGGTATCGTGTTTATGGGGCGGGTATGATGACCAATTGCCGCCCGGCGTGATGACTTCGACGACCAACAAGGACTCAGCATGCGGCGACGTATCAGGAAGGATATTGCGCACATAGCGCGTATTGGTGCCGGTGCCGCGAGTCTCCTGCGTGATCTCGCTAGGGGGAATCACACGCGGCGGCAGATTTTCTTTAGCAGGTGACGAGCACACGGCGATCGCGCAGGCACCATCGGCTCTGATTGTATAATCGGAATGCGCGGGCACATAGAACGACCACGGCAACCCATCAAAGACACTCGTACGTTCACCCAGAATTCCGCATTCGAGCGCGCCGGCGCGAATGGCCGCGCGGCCCGTGAGAATCACGAGACAGACTTCCTTGTCACCCGTTTCATGGGATAGGCGCTGTTCATCGTTCAAATGATAGACTTCAAATCCGACATAAGACCATCCCGCCGATTGCGGTGTGATTGCCAAGACTTGACCCTCAGCATTAGGATGTGAGGGATGAACGAGAAGATGTGACATGGTCTATTTCCTCACCGGAATTGATTACTGTCCGTCGGCTTATTTCTCAGGCTTTTTCCCACGCCGCAACCAAACGTGCAAATGAGTCTGCCATCCGCGTAATTGCCGTGGCATCGTCGATTGTATTTGCGAGCCATTCTCGTGCGGGTTCAGCGAAGATGGTGCGGCCAACCGCAAAGCCCTTTACGCGATGATGTGCTTTCGCGAGCGAAAAAGCTTTTGCCAGTTCAGCTTCCGGAGCTTCAAGGCCGAGAAGCACAATGCCGCGACAGGAGGGATCATTCGACTCAATCGCATGATCAATGTTTTTCCAAGCCTGGGTCGTTTTTTGCGCTTCGAGTTTCCACCAATCCGGTTTGATTCCTAAATCATAGAGACGGCGCATCACCTGGGCTGACGTGTTATCGTTGAGCGCGCCATGTTTGCCGCAAATAATCTCGACCAGTAGCTCGCGCCCCAAGCTTCGTGCCGCATCATAAAGACGCAACAATTCACGCTCTTGCTTGGCTTTTAAATCAGCGGGATCATCGGGATGATAAAAGCACAGGCATTTGATGGTGTGGTTGACGGGCCATTCAATAAGTTTTGCCGCAAGTGATCCACCGCCTTCGAAATCAAGCGGTCGAGAGCCCGGATCTTCGACCGGACGGCCAATCCAGAAATCATGATCGGCTGCACGAAACAACGCTTCACGACCATAAGTACCATCAAGCAACATGCCGAAGCCCGTGCGACCCTTTGCAACGCGTGCGGCGGCATCGACTGCGAGACGCTTGAAAGTTTTGATACGATCACGCGATACGCCGACATCATCGGCAATTTTTTCAAGCTGCGCGCGATGATCAATCGCCAAAGCAAAAAGATGATCGGCTTTGGTGAAGGATGTCATCGCATCGCGCGTGGTTGACCAATGAAGATGATTGAGTGTTGTGTCGAGCCGAACCGCTTTGGATACAGCACCCTTTGTAATGAAATGCGTCATTTCAGAGAATGTCGGATATTCGGCCGAGCAAAGAAGGCGTGAGACGGCGAAGGCGCCGCCCGCATTGGCATAGGCGCAACAGGTTTCAATCGCTTCATCGCGCAACCAGCCGCGCAAAAAGCCTGACATGAAGGCGTCACCTGCACCCAGCACATTATAGACTTCAACCGGAAAGCCCGGACCTTTGATGCCCTTCTCAATGTCATCGGGAATCGCATCAGCGAACACAACGCAACCCATGGGACCGCGTTTCATCACAATCAGCGCCTTCGATTGTTGTCGCACCGCTTTGAGTGCGGCCAAGGGCGTATCTTCGCCGCCTGCAATCATCAACTCTTCTTCGGTGCCGACAATCAAATCACATTGCGGTAAAATCGGTTGAAGATGCGCGGTGACATCGCCTGACTTGATATAACGCTCTTCGCCGGCACCATGACCCGCAAGGCCCCAGAGATTGGGACGGTAATCAATATCAAACACGATTTTCCCGCCGTGCTTTTTCGCAAACGTCATCGCCTTCTTCTGCGCAGCGGCTGTATTCGATTTTGCGAAATGCGTGCCGGTGACCACCACGGCGCGTGATGAGGCAATATAGCTTTCGTCAATATCGCTTTCATCGAGAGCGGCATCCGCACAATCGGAGCGATAGAAAATCAGCGGGAAGGATTTGTCATCGCGAATACCTAAAACAACGAGGGCGGTAAGACGGTCCTTGTCGGTGTGCACGCCTTGAACATCAACGCCCTCACGCTCGAGCTGTTCGCGGATGAACCGACCCATATGCTCGTCACCGACGCGGGTGATCAGACCGCTCTTAAGCCCCAGCCGTGCTGTGCCGATGGCGATATTGGTCGGGCACCCGCCCACTGCTTTCGAAAAACTCGCCATATCCTCAAGGCGGCCGCCCACTTGCGCGCCATAAAGATCAACCGACGAGCGGCCGATGGCGATGAGATCCAATGTTTTATTCGTCGTCATTGATGACTATCCATCTGTTAGCGCAGGCTTTTAACTATAGTGTTTACACTTGTTTGTTTTGGAAACGCCCCGAAACTATCCGCTATTGCGAAGACCCGCGGCGATCCCGTTAATTGTTAGCTGAATACCCTCGAGCACGTGATTTTTTCCGGGCTCTTTGCGATGTTGCTTAAGGAGCTCGACTTGCAAGTGATTGAGCGGATCGAGATAGGGAAAGCGATTTTTAATCGAGCGCGCCAAGAGTTGGTTGTCGGCAAGCAATGTCTTTTTATCGATAATCGCTAAAAGATTGCGGATTGTTTCACGCCATTCTGTTTCAATACGGCCAAAGATATCGTCACGAAGTTTTTTATCCGGCACGAGTTCTGCGTAGCGGGAAGCAATCGCGATGGAGCTCTTGGAAAGAACCATATCCATATTTGAAAGGAGCGTTTTGAAAAATGGCCAAGTCACTGCCATCTCTTGCAGTCTCTTAAGGCCCTGCTCTCCATGTTTTTCGAGATAGGCATTGATCGCGCTGCCGAAACCAAACCAGCCCGGCAACATCAAACGTGATTGTGCCCAACTAAAAACCCACGGGATCGCACGAAGATCTTCGATGCGGCGCGACTTGGTTCGCGATGCGGGACGCGACCCAATGTTTAAGGTTGCGATTTCATTGATCACGGTGGCATTCCAGAAATAGTCGAGAAAGCCTTCGGTTTCATAGACTAATCCGCGATAGGCGCGGAAAGCACTCTCCGAAATCTCGTCCATTGCTTTAAGATAATCCGGCTTTGGCGGCGTCTGATCCGAGTGAACTAATGACGCCTCAAGCGTCGCGGCCGCTAAAATTTCGAGATTGCGACGACCCACTTCCGGATTGGAATATTTGGACGCGATGATTTCACCTTGTTCAGTGATGCGGATAGCACCATCAACGGCACCTTGGGGCTGTGCCAAGATGGCGTCATAACTTGGTCCGCCTCCGCGGCCAACGGAGCCGCCGCGTCCGTGGAAGAGACGCAGAGAAATATTGTGGCGCTTGAACACGTCAATGAGTCGTAACTCAGCTTTGTACAATTCCCATCCGGAGGTGACAAAGCCACCGTCCTTATTCGAGTCCGAGTAGCCCAGCATGACTTCTTGAAGATTGCCCCGGCTTTCAAGAATTTTTCGGTAGACCGGGATTGAAAAAGCCTGATCCATAATCTCGGCGCAGCGCTGCAAATCATCAATTGTTTCGAAGAGAGGAACAATATTGACCTTCGCTTGTGCCTTATGATCGACGAGGCCGACTTCCTTATTGAGCAATGCCAATTCAAGAAGATCCGAAACGGATTCCGCTTTAGAGATGATCATATTCTCGATTACGCGTTGACCAAATGTTTCAACGAGGGCCGCAGCAACGCGGAAGATTTTCATTTCCTTCAACGTTTCTTCCGAATATTTCAGATGCGGGGACATCAAAGGGCGAGCGGTTGTTAACTCTGCTTCAAGAAGCGCAATCTTATCCTGCTCATTTCTGAGATTATAAGCGGTGCCAGGCGCAGCCAACTCCATGAGTTCATAAATCACTCGCTCATGGACTTGTGAATTCTGTCTTAGATCGACGGTTGCAAGGTGAAAGCCGAAACAATCAACAGCACGGCGTAAATTGCGCAAGCGACCATCGGCGATAATATCGGCACCATTAGCACGCAAAGCAGCGTCGATAATGTTTAAATCATCGAGAAGCGCATTAGCATTTTCATAACAAACGTTATTTATTTGACCCTTACCGCTTTTGGCGAGCGATTTCTGCGTTTCCACGAGAATCTCTTTGATACGGGAGATCGCCAACCGATAGGGCTCACGTTCACGATGGACGGAACGATCTTGCGCTTCAGCGGCGAGCTTCAATATTGATTCGGGTACTGAAATGAAGCCATCGTGAAGTGGAATTTCTAGAGATAGTGTTTCGAGTTCCCGGGAATAGTAATCGAAAATGAGATTTGATTGTTCCTTGAATGTGTCTTCAAGAACATTGGCATCTACAAAGGGATTACCGTCACGGTCGCCACCAATCCAGCTTCCTACTTTGAGAAACGTCTTTATCGGTGCTGACGCTTTCTTTTGATCATAAAGCGAAATGTGATCTTCAATGATCGAGTGAAGATGAGGGACTTCATTTAGAAATGTATAATCATAATAAGAGAGTCCGTTTCTAACTTCATCAAGAACAGTCAATTTCGTATAGCGAAGAAGGCTTGTTTGCCACAATGTAACGATGTTGCGGCGTATATCCTCTTCAATTTGCGCGCGCTCTGCGGGTGTGGCAATTATGCGATCACGACGATCAAGCAAAGACGCAATTTCAATTTCTCGCATCATCGTACTCTTGCGCCGTACTTCAGTCGGATGCGCCGTGAGTACAGGGCTAACGATGGATTTATCAAAAAAGGTTAGAATATCTTTCTTTGATATTCCGAATTTTTTCGCCAGACCTAACACATTGAGAAATGTACCTTTACGCGGCATTGATCCTGCAATCTCGTGAGCGCGGTTTCGGCGAATGTGATGCTGATCCTCGGCGAGATTTAGCAAATGGGAGAAATGACTGAAGGCGCGAATAATTTTTGATGATTGTTCTGGCGATAGATTATTGAGAATAGATTCCAAATCCGCGCGGACGGAAAGATTATTGCTTTTATGAAACTGGACCGAGGTTCGGCGAATAATTTCTACAATGGAGAAGATCTGCTCGCCATCACAATCATGGATTGTTTCGCCTAAGAGCCGCCCAAGCAGACGTATATCTTCGCGCAAGGGAAAGTCCTTCGCGGAATCATCATCAGGGAGAGGTGTTGTATCGCGATCGAGTTTCATAGCGGAACGCTCATCAGGGGCTGCGTTAGGTTCTTCGGACGGCATCTTTTTTCATGATCCATTGGCTTTTTCCAAGCCTCGTTTTTTAGCAACTGCCACTGAAAGCGCCATAACAAGAGCGAATGTAGCGGAAAGTGATCGAAATGATGCGTAATCAGCCTCTGAAATTTCAAGCCAAATCTGCGCGGCGGACGCGAGAGGCGACATGACATTATCCGTGATGGCGATGATGGGCGTTTTGTTGGCGCGCGCAATTTCAATGAGGCCAAGTGTTTCGGGGGCGTAAGGCGTGAAGCTGATCGCCAAGACAGCATCATTGAGCGCCGATGTGTTGATCTGCGTTTTTCCAAAGCCGCCAATCTGATCAATAAGCACCGCTTTTATTCCCAGCGCTCCAAAAGCATAGGTTGCGTAAGCCCCCGCCGGAAAAGAACGACCGCTCGCCACAATATAGATGGTCGAAGCGTCAGCGAGGTTCGCAACAGCCTTTTCGACTTTTTCGGGATCGAGTGTCTGGCGCGCCTGTTCGAATGATTTATTGGCGGCCCGTGCGAAGCCGTCGAATAGTGCAGACGTACCTTCAAATTTCAAGGACTCAATCCGCGACCGATGGTCAAATGGTGTCTCTCGAAGGCGATCTCGGAACAGAGACTGGAGATCGGAAAAGCCGCGAAAACCGAAAACCTGCGCGAAGCGAACAAGGGTTGAGGGCTGGACACCGATTTTTTCTGAAATCTGAGCGGCCGTCGAAAGTGCGACCTCATCCGGACTCGTCAAAAGCGCGCGGGCGACTTCTTTGAGCCGCCGGGGAAGCCGGTCGCCCTCCAAGGCCAGTAGGCCTTTGAGACCATCAAAATCGCGAGGGGGCATCAGAGCTGCCATGAATCGACCCACTGAAGGACTTAAATGCAACCTAGAAATAGAATATTAATTCTATTTAGAATATATATTCTAATAAGGCAATACAGATTCGTCCAAAACAGGCTGAGCCATGCAGTAAATGAGGGGGTTGGCCCCTGTCTTAGTTGCTCTACATCTGTTAAGGCTTAGGTTAATCCAACAAAAATGACGTCAGATGGACATCCCTCCTCGGCATTCCGACCACGAAGCCCATGCGGGGTGCGCCCTCCGCTCTCGGGGCGATGACTGCCGCTTTTGCGGGGTGCGCCATTTGAGCATTTGCCAAGCACTCGATATCAACGAGTTGGACCAACTTGAAAAAATGGCTTCCGATTCCGTTTACGAAGAGCGGGCTGTGCTTTTTCGAGAAGAGGATGAGGTCTCATCAGTATTCAATTTGACGGCGGGTGTCGCGCGGTTAATCCGCTCCCTCCCTGACGGCCGCCGTCAGGTCACAGGCTTTGCTTTACCTGGCGATTTTTTGGGAATTTCCCTCGCGAAGAAATGGCGATATAGCGCCGAGGCAGTAACCCCTCTCGTCGCCTGTCGCTTCCGGCGGTCGACTTTCGAGACTTTCTCTGAAAAGAACCCCCATTTGATCAAAAAAATGCATGAATTTGCATCTCAGGAGCTGAATATGGCTCAAGATCACATGGTTCTTCTGGGCCGCCTGACGGCTGAAGAAAAACTCGCCAGTTTTCTTGTTGAAATGAAAAAGAGATGGGCGCGGGTCGCCGGTCATGAACAAGGCCTCATCCGCCTCCCCATGGGACGCCAAGATATTGCTGACTATCTCGGGCTAACCATTGAAACCGTGAGCCGCGTGATCAACCAGATGCAACGCGATCGGAAGCTCGTGATTGTCCCGGATGGTGTCCGCTTCGTCGATCAAAACTACTTTGACGACCTCGCGCTGTAGCGCGCGCCATAATCATACCCTTCGACCTTTGTCTCATAAGTGACCCTGGCGCTTTTGATCTGCGTCAATGCTGAGTCCGGCTAAGCTCGCGATTGTTAAGAGGGGTCGAACGACGCAAAGCGTCGACCAATTAAAATCCGGCCCCAGACAGGTGGGACATTATGGACATCGCATCTCATAAAAAGATGAGGGTTAGCGAAATGGCGCTTGCGCTTCTTTCAGCGGCCTTCGCGCTAGGCGCACTCATCGTAGCAGCAAAAGCCTACACACCCGAATATGCTTTTCACGCTTATATTTTCGCAGCCGCTGGCGTTGCTAGCGTATTTGCGGTTGTGAACCGATATTACAATCGGCCCGCGGAGACACCGCAGCTCATCGATGGAAAGCCTAACTATAATTTTGGGCCCATCAAATTTGCGACTCTTGCCGCTGTATTCTGGGGCGTTGCCGGTTTCACTGTCGGCCTGGTGATAGCGCTGCAACTGGCCTATCCAGTTCTCAATTTCGATTTACCATGGACGAGTTTTGGTCGCTTGCGTCCGCTGCATACATCCGCAGTGATTTTTGCTTTCGGCGGCAATGTGCTCTTAGCTACCTCTCTCTATGTTGTTCAACGTACCTGTCAGGCGCGTTTGGCTGGTGATCTTTCGCCTTGGTTTGTTGTGCTTGGTTACAATCTTTTCATCGTGATTGCTGGCACAGGCTATCTTCTCGGTATCACTGAGGGGAAAGAATATGCCGAACCTGAATGGTATGCCGATCTTTGGTTGACTATTGTCTGGGTTGTTTATCTTCTCGTGTTCTTGACGACACTTTGGAAACGCACAGAACCCCACATCTATGTCGCTAACTGGTTCTATCTTGCTTTCATCGTGACGATTGCGGTTCTGCATCTCGGTAACAATGCAGCGATTCCAATTTCGATCTTTTCACCAAAATCATACATCGTTTGGTCCGGTGTTCAGGATGCGATGATTCAATGGTGGTACGGCCATAATGCTGTGGGTTTCTTCCTCACCGCAGGTTTCCTCGCCATTATGTATTATTTCATCCCGAAACGCGCCGATAAGCCTGTCTATTCTTATCGCCTGTCGATCATCCACTTCTGGGCTCTGATCTTCATGTATATCTGGGCAGGCCCTCATCACCTTCACTACACTGCACTGCCTGACTGGGCACAGACACTCGGCATGACCTTTTCAATCATGCTCTGGATGCCGTCATGGGGTGGCATGATCAATGGTCTGATGACGCTCTCGGGCGCATGGGACAAACTCCGTACTGATCCTGTGTTGCGTATGATGGTTGTGTCTGTAGCGTTCTACGGCATGTCGACCTTTGAAGGTCCGATGATGTCAATTAAGGCCGTGAATTCACTTTCACATTATACGGATTGGACGATTGGTCACGTGCATTCAGGCGCGCTCGGTTGGGTTGGCTATGTCTCCTTCGGCGCAATCTATTGCCTCGTTCCCTGGTTATGGAAAAAGAAGGAGCTTTATTCACTCAAACTCGTGAATTGGCATTTCTGGCTCTCAACCATTGGTATCGTGTTCTACATCACATCGATGTGGGTCGCGGGCATCATGCAAGGCTTGATGTGGCGCGCTTATACTGCCCTCGGCTTCCTTGAATATTCCTTCATCGAAACAACCGAAGCGCTTCATCCGATGTATGTGATCCGCGCGCTGGGCGGGGCACTCTTCGTGCTCGGCGCCCTCGTGATGGTCTACAACATCTATATGACAATCCGCTCGCCTAAGACTGCCTTGATCGGCAGCCAAGCAGCGCTGGCCCCCGGCGAGTGAGGAGATAAGACAATGGCTAACTCACCGACACACAAACCAAGTCTTTGGCACCGTCACGCTGTTTTTGAAAAGAATTCGATCATCCTCATCATTGGTATTCTGGTTGCGATTTCGATCGGCGGTCTCGTCGAAGTTCTACCGCTCTTTTATTTGAAGAGCACAATTGAAGCCGTTGAAGGCGTGCGACCTTACTCACCGCTCGAACTCGCCGGTCGAAATATCTATCTGCGCGAGGGTTGTTACAATTGTCACTCGCAAATGGTGCGGCCCTTACGTGATGAAGTTGAGCGTTATGGACATTATTCTCTCGCCGCCGAGAGTATGTATGACCACCCCTTCCAATGGGGATCAAAACGCACGGGACCGGATATCGCGCGTGTTGGTGGAAAATATTCTGATGATTGGCATCGCGATCATTTGAGAAATCCGCGTTCCGTTGTGCCCGCGTCAATCATGCCGGGATATCCTTGGCTTGAACAAACGCCCCTCAACATTGCTCATATTGGCGAAGACTTGGCTGTCCTGTCAGTTGAAGGCGTTCCCTACACGCAAGAGATGATTGCGACCGCAATATCCGATGCCAAAACGCAAGGTTCGGCGGACGATGCCTCAACAGCGGCGTTTCTCAAGCGTTATCCGAAAGCGATTACCCGCGATCTTGGCGGCAGTGTCGGCAAGCTTACGGAAGCTGATGCGTTAATCGCCTATCTGCAACTTCTCGGAACGCAGGTCGATTTCAAACTTTACGACGACAAAGCAAATATTCGGTGAGGAGAAAGAAACATGAATATGACATTTGAATCTCTCTCTGCATTCGCAGCCTCCTGGGGTTCGATCTATTTCGCAGTGATGTTTTTTGCAGCCGTCGCTTATGCGCTCTGGCCTTCAAAGAAATCGCTCTTTGATCATGCGTCCCGTATTCCGCTTTCCGAGGACTGAACCAATGACACATAAAACCGAAGCAAATATCGATCCGCGCAAAACCGTTGGCACAACGGGCCATGATTGGGACGGTATCGAAGAACTTAATACGCCCTTGCCGCGCTGGTGGCTGTGGACCTTCTACCTCACCATCATCTGGGCACTTGGATATTGGGTTGTTTATCCCGCCATTCCGCTCGCGACCTCCTTCACAAAAGGCGTGTTCGGATGGACATCACGTGAGCAAGTGGTGAAAGATTTGGACGGATTAAAAACACTTCGTGGTCCGATGACAGCCAAAATTGAAGCGGCATCTTTGCAGGATATCGCAAAGACACCGGAACTTCTCTCTTTCGCGCGGGCTCAAGGGGCAGCGGCTTTTGCGGTCAATTGTTCGCCTTGTCATGGTGCAGGCGCACAAGGCTTCAAGGGCTATCCAAACTTGAATGATGATGATTGGCTCTGGGGTGGTTCACTCGACGCTATCCATACGACATTGCAAAATGGAATTCGTTGGGACGCCAATAAAGACACACGCGCCAGCATGATGCCAGCCTTTGGCAAGGACGGCCTCTTGAAGCCGAATGAAATCAGTGCATCGGCTAATTATGTTCGCTCACTCGCGGGTTTACCGACTGACAAAGATGCCGATCTGAAATTGGGTCAAAAACTCTTCACTGAGAATTGTGCCGCTTGCCATGGTGAAAAGGGAGAAGGCAATCAGGATGTTGGTGCGCCAAAGCTTAATGACAAAGTGTGGCTCTATGGCCCCGACAAAGCAACGATCATAGAACGCATTACTCTTGGTGGCGGCGGCCAAATGCCTGCATGGTCACAGCGACTTGATTCCCCAACTATCAAATCGCTCGCGGTCTATGTTCATACTCTTGGTGGTGGGCAGTAAAAGAGAGCGTTGGAATAATAGGGTCTACTCTTAGAGCGGACCCTCACATTAAACTAGCAATCTTTGGGGGGAAGATTGCGCTTATGGATAAAACAATGTCAGTCACGACGTCATTCGACCCCCATCTTGATGAGCCTGAAGCGCCCCTCTACGCCGCGCGGAAGAAAATTTATCCGCAAGGGGTCAATGGCTTTTTTCGTCGTACTAAAACAACCATCCTTATCATTACCCTTGGTATTTATTATTTCTTGCCCTTCTTGCGCTGGGATCGCGGACCGAATGCGCCCAATCAGGCACTGCTGATCGATTTACCTCACCGCCGCGCTTATTTTTTCTTCATCGAAATCTGGCCGCAAGAAGTCTATTATCTCACAGGGCTCTTGATTATCGCCGCGATGGTTCTGTTTCTAATGAACGCCATGGCCGGCCGGATTTGGTGCGGCTATCTTTGCCCACAAACAATCTGGACCGACCTCTTTATGGCTGTTGAACGCATGATCGAAGGCGATCGGCGCACGCGCATGAACCGCGATGCCGAACCAATGAACCTTGAAACCTTTTCGTATAAGCTGCTCAAACACTCACTCTGGCTTTTAATCGCGTGGTGGACCGGTGGTGTTTGGGTTCTCTATTTCGCCAATGCACCCACACTCGTGAAAGATTTAATTCAGTTCGAAGCTGATCCGGTTGCCTATGTATCGATTCTTACGCTGACACTTACAACTTATGTGTTTGCGGGTCTAATGCGTGAACAAGTCTGTCTTTATATGTGCCCATGGCCACGTATTCAGGCTGCCATGACGGATGAACATGCACTCAATGTTACTTACCGTGTTGATCGCGGCGAGCCGCGTATGTCTTTTAAAAAGGCCACTCATGCACGCTCTCTTGGTGAGCCCGCCGGTGATTGTATCGATTGTCAACAATGCGTGGCCGTATGCCCCACCGGCGTCGATATTCGTCACGGTGCCGATTTGGGCTGTATTCAGTGCGGCCTTTGCATTGATGCCTGCGATGAGATCATGGAAAAGATTGGGCGCCCCACCCGCCTCATCGCCTATGATACGGAGGTTAACCTCAAGCGCCGGAAAGAAGGGCTTATAGAAATATTTCGCCCCTTCCGCGCGCGGACTATTTTATATATCGCGATCATCGCTGCCGTGAGCGGCGTGATGCTCTATGCGCTTCTAAATCGTGCGCCTTTCACTGTGAGTATAATTCACGATCGGAATCCGATTTTTGTAAAATTATCGGACGGTCATATTCGTAACGGTTATACGGTGCGTATCGCCAATATGCTTCCGGCGGATCGTGTCTTCACGTTAGATGTTGAGGGGCTTCATGACGCGCATGTCGAAGTCATTGGGGGCGAAGCCTCAATTGATGGTCGGCCGTCAGTAAGCGTCGGTCCCGATCAGACCCGCGAGTTGAGGGTGTCAGTGAGGGCGGTCGATAATGGTGAAGAAGAGCCCACTCATCTAGAATTTACTATTCGTGATGAAGCTGACGGGCGAACGGCCGAAGCCCGCGATTATTTTAGAACACCCCACTCGATCCATTAGTCCAGATGGACAAAGAGACGCTCTTTGAATTGAAGGAAGGACATCAAAATGAAGGCGACAATGATGAGTGAATCGAGAGATAGCGAATATCGGCTCACAGGGCGCTTTGTGCTTTTGGCAATCATCAGCTTTTTTGTTGTTGTGATGGGTGTGAACGGCATTATGGCTTATCTCGCGGTTGAAACCTTCTCGGGCATTCAATCCGAAAAGCCTTATGAGAATGGATTGGCCTTCAATCGTGATATTGCGCGGGCACGAGTGCAAGATGCACAAGGGTGGAACGTTAGCGAGGAAATCTCCCGGTCTCCGTGGGGCGAGGTCTCGATTGATATGAGTATTGCTGACTCATCAAATCAAATTGTTGTTGGTCTTACTGTTGCCTCAATCCTCAAATCTCCCGTCGATAGCCGTATTGATTGCAAACTCGTGCTTACAGACCAGATGAACGGACACTACACAGGCGTAACACAATGTGTTGCTGGGCAGTGGGATGTTGAATCGATTGCAAGGCGTGATGGAGATATTGTTTATCGATCAACAAACCGAATCATTCTTCGCTAAACTTTCTTTTAGGGACAATTCGTGAAAATCGCCGTCGACTATTCGTCTTTTCTTCGACCTGAAACTGGTGGACGCTTTAATCTTGAATGGGCGGTCGAAGGTGTTTCGTCAGCCGATGCGATCGCAGAAATTGAAGGCGCGTTCTCTTCTATTCCGGGTCTCTCAAAGGCTCGTCTTAATTTTACTACGCGACGATTGACAACTGAATGGACTGAAGCGGATTGTGATCCCTCACCTGCCATTCGAACACTTGAGCGACTTGGTTATCGCGTCGCGCCTTTTGTGGGTGATGCCGAGGAAAGTGAAGAAGATCGCTACACAAGATGGCTATTACGGTGTCTTGCTGTTTCTGGTTTTGCCGCCGTCAATGTCATGCTGCTTTCGGTTTCCGTTTGGGCGGGCAACGTAACAGACATTACGCCGGAAACACGCGATTTATTTCATTGGCTCTCAGCGCTTATTGCCTTGCCAGCCGCGGGGTTTTCCGGTCAGCCCTTTTTCTACAAGGCACTCCGCGCTTTACGACAAGGCGATATGACGATGGATGTCCCGATTTCAATCGGCATCACATTGGCCTTGGGTATGTCCGTTTATGAAACCGCACATCATGCGGAACATGCCTATTTTGACTCAGCGCTCATGCTGATCTTCTTTTTGCTTTCAGGACGTGTGCTCGAACATGCAATGCGTAAAAGGACACGGTCAGCGGCGGCAAATCTTGCCGCACTTCGGAGTCCCGTCGCCTCAAAAATCAATGCCGATGGTCATGTGAGCGAAGTTCCGAGCGATGCCTTGATTGCCGGTGACCTCGTTCTTGTGACAGCGGGATGCCGGATAGTGGCTGATGGTGTTATCGAGACGGGTCAATCACAAATTGATGCGAGTTTGATGACAGGGGAAATCGAACTCACCGCTGTGAAGCCGGGTGATCTCGTTTATGCTGGCACGTTCAATCATCACGGTGCGCTGACGATCCGCGTATCGGCCGCCGGATCACGGACGCTCCTCGCCGATATTGAAAAGCTGATCGATGAGGCGCTGACATACCGCTCTCGCTATGTACAAATGGCTGATCGGATTGCACGAGTTTACGCCCCGGTTGTCCATATTGCTGCAGCTCTTACGGCCATGTTGTGGATCGGATTAGGGACAAGCGTTCATGACGCGCTCATTATCGCTATCGCGGTTCTGATTATCACATGCCCCTGCGCGCTCGCCCTTGCTGCACCTGTTGTTCAAGTCATTACTGCGGGTGCTTTGTTTCAAAAGGGTCTGCTTATCCGGTCGGGTGATATGATTGAGCGGATGGCCGAGATCGATACGATTGTCTTTGATAAGACGGGCACGCTGACATTACCGGAGCCATCATTAATCGACGCGAGCCAGTTATCGAATGACGCTTTGCTTATGGCTGGCCGCTTGGCGCTCTCAAGTCATCATCCGCTGGCCCGTGCGGTTTGCGAGGCGGTTCGTGAAAAGCAAAAGCGCCTAGAACCCTACCCCGATACGCAGGAAATAACCGGAAGCGGTATTCACTGTGTCATCGATGGCGTTGAGGCTCGATTAGGTAGTCCGTCTTTTTGCAGCGTACCGGCACCACTATGGAACAAAAATGCGTCAGTTCTCGCCTTTCGTTATGGCAGTGAAGCGGGACTCATTTCCGTGGGGCAAAGCCTTCGCCCAGATGCGATAGAGACGATCAAGAAACTTAAGGCGAAAGGATATCATGTGATGATCCTTTCCGGCGATCATGCTGATATTGTGTGTAAGGTCGCGAGTGAGCTCGGTATCTCGGAATGGCGCGGCCATGTCTTGCCTAAGGAAAAATGCGATCTTCTCGTCGCGATGAAGGAACAGGGTCACAAAGTGCTCATGGTCGGCGATGGTTTAAATGATGCCCCTGCCCTTGCTGCCGCCACCGCTTCTTTATCACCCGCAACGGGCGCGGATGTTACACAAGCGGTAGCGGATGCCATTTTTACCGGCAAGCGACTCTCGCCCGTTTTTGATATGCTGATGCTCACACGTAAAGGTAAACGTGTGATGATTGAGAATTTTAGTCTGGCTTTGATTTACAACCTCATCGCTGTACCGCTTGCGGTATTAGGATTCGTTACGCCCCTGATCGCGGCGGCTGCGATGTCAGGGTCATCGATTATTGTCGCGCTCAACGCTTTGCGGGCGCGTCATGCTGAGACGTTCAACTCATGACGATCCTTCTTTATCTTGTTCCGGCCGCTCTTGGTTTAGGTCTTTTAGCGCTTGCCGCCTTTATGTGGAGTTTGAGAAGCGGTCAATATGACGATCTCGATGGTGCCGCGCATCGCATTCTCAGTGATGATGATGTGAGGGTCGATTAGCGATGGCGCGCGTTGATTCATTCCGTATGCGCGCCGGGCAAATTTTCTGCGCCTGCGACATCGACGGTTTACCTCTCGATCTTGATACAATTCCGAAAGACGCATCCGTTTTGCGTATGGCCTTGGCGTTTGGCACCTCGGTGCTCGCGCAGGTTTTGACCTTTTCCGTATTACCGCTCGCGAGCGCATCCTTTGCACCTATTAGCGGCTCTCTGCCTTGGCCCTATATGGCCTTGTTGCTTGGCGCGGCCTTGGCGGGCTTTCCCGCTTCACTTCTTCTTGATCGCCTTGGTCGACAATCCGCTTTCGCGTTGGGCGCAAGTCTTGGACTCGCGGGCGGTATTCTTACGGCCTTTGCATTTGTTGAGCGTTTATTTCCGGCTTTTATTATCGGGTTGTTGTGGCTCGGTATGGCACAAGGCTTCGGGCTTTTTTATCGGCATGCGGGCGCGATGGCGGGACGTGCGGGTGGTCTTGTTTTTGGAGCCGGTGCTCTAGGCGCAGTGATAGGACCTTTTGTCATTGAAATCTTGTCGATCAATTTCGGCCCCTTGGCAGTCGCTTCTATTTTGGCAGCATCGGGTCTTGCTCATCTCATTACACTTGGTTTGGCGATTGGTCTGCCGGGTCGACAGATTGAAATCACGCTTGCATCGCATGATGTTAAACGGCCTCCTCTATCCGTGTTGGTCACCGCAACGTCTATCGCTGCATTCGCTTGGTTCGGCATGAATGGTGTGATGGCACATGCGCCGCTTGCTATGGCCGGCTGCGGCTTAACATTTTCGATGTCGGCAATCGCGATGGCGGCACATTTATCGGCGATGTATTGGCCCGGTTTTACGATTGGCCATTTTGTTTCGCGCTTTGGGGCGTTGCCAACATCATTATTTGGTTTGGCGCTTCTTGGTAGTGGTGGCTTGAGCCTTCTCACGCAAACCAGTTTAATTGGGTTTACGATAAGCATGGCGATTGCGGGTTATGGATGGGGCATGGCGACTATAGGTGCAACAGCAGCGATCCATCGCGCAGGGTATCCCTCAGCACCTTCGCTCGCCGCTCACGATGTGACTTTATTGTTGGGAGCGCTTATTGGCGCTGCATCATTTGGCCATCTCTGAAGGCACGGCAGCGAACTCTGTTTATACCGGATTGAGTAACACAATCGCAAGATTTAAGAGTGAGGCGAACGTCACCCACGCTGCATATGGCAATTGCGTGAGAGCTGCTCTGCGATCATATTTTGCGAAGACAAGAATCATCGCGATCACCGAGGCCTCGAGAAAAACAACAACGAGAAGTCCGGCCGCGGGATTCCGCATTCCAAAGAAAACGATTGACCATAGCGCATTAAAAAAGAGTTGCGCGATGAAGACGAGCGCGAAATTGATTTTATCACGTTGCGTCTCGAGTCTTCCAAACACGCGCCACGCCGCATAGGTCATCACCGCATAGAGCAAGGTCCATACTGGTCCAAAAATCCAGTTCGGCGGATTGAAAGACGGTTTGATCAATCCTTCATACCACCCGGGGATATTGGGGATGGTCGCGCGACTGCCAATGGTGGCCGTGATGAACACCAAGGCCGCAATAACGAGCGCCTCGACGACACGTGTCTTACGGGACTTCTGAAGAGATCCGTCCAAGTCGATTATCCTGTTCTGATCAACCGTCGTCTGCGTTGAAGCTAAATACGGTACACGCGCAGCCATGATCTCAATACGTTCGAATTGAGAGGCGGATCCAAATTGTCCTGTAGGGATCAGTACGCTTGAGGCCTATTACGCCTCGTCTGCCTCGACATTCAGACGCGCGAACCGTTCAGCTGACACATAGCCCAAGGACTCACGCTTTCTCGCCACGGAGAACCGCTCCTTGGCAGCGGCATACCAATCGAAGGGGGCGAGCGTGATTTCCGGGAAGGTCTCTTTCTTCACCTTCTCGGCGGCCGCCTCTCTGCGTGGCTGGTTTACTTTGACCGGAGCAACGGACCTGGTCTTTGCCACCTCTTTGACAGGAGCGGCAGCCTTGGCCGGAGCTGCCGCTTTGGCGGACGCCTTGGCCTTCGACGCCACTACGGTAGTAGGTTTGGCCTTCAGATCGGTCTTGGTCGGTGCCGTGGCCTTCGCCTTGGCGGCAGGGTTTCGGGAGGGCGCGGATTTGGCAGCCGCCGGCGCTTTTGCCTTAGCCGATGCCTTAGCAGAGGCTGAGGCGGCCTTTGTTTCGAGATTTTTTGACTTTGAACCGGCCTTTGCCGCCGCTTTTTTGACAAGCGGGGCCAATTTAGCCTTCACAGACGGAAGAGCCGTCTTCTTCTTGGTCGCCACGTCCTCTACTCCAAACTCGAAAAAACCTCTGTCTCAATTCAAGCACAACCCGCGGGTTGAGAAAACGAAAAAGCGGCGGGACAGGGCGAATAGTCGCGAGACAGGTTAACGCAGGTTCAGAACGGCGGCCGGTGGTTCATCTAGATGTGTCATAATGTCGCATCAGTAAGGCCAGGGGAATTAAACCTCCCGTGGCGGTCCCCCTATACGATCTGAATCCCCTCCGCGCCCCGTATGCCTCATTGGATAATGTCAGATGCGTTTGGTGGGACCCATGTTGCGTATTTTGCTGCTCGTTGCTTTGGCCGTTTTTGGCTCTATGCAAATTCCCGGTCAGCCGGCAAAGGCTCAAGAGGCAAAGCAAACCGTATTCGGGGGGGTCAAACTCGGCACCAGAGCGGATGCTCTCGGCTTCAAAGTGGATGAAGACCGGGCGTGGTACGAATATAAAAACAAGTATTTTCTGACAGGTGACTTCAATCAGAAAGGTCACCCAATTATTCAAATTCAGCTCAATTGCTCAAATGCAAGTGATAAAGATCAATTAAATGGAATATCGTGCAAAAACAAAGTTACAGATATTTTAAATCGATTTGGAAATGCAATTCTCCCACGCCGCGCTACTGACGAGCCCATGAGTTGGGACGACTTCAGCAAGCCCAATATCTACTATAATCAAGAAACAAATCAATTTTGGTCCATTAACACAACAAATGGAGATATCTTTTCATTTGGAATTGCGTCAAATTTTTCAGAAAAATATTTTGATTGTCTTAAAGAGTTTTCCCTCGACGACATTCTGAAGATCCGTATCAACCAAAATGCCAAGATAGCTTTAAAGAATAATTTCGGCGGATATTCGGGTCGCAGTTATCTCAATGCATATACCGAAATACGCTATCGCACCGTTGATGAGACTTTCCCGATTCATAAAATATCATTTCAATGCAATAATTCTGGAGATAGTCCCAAAAACAAAATATCCGGTTTTGGCTGTGATAACACACCAAACGAAATATTCTCCAAACTCGGTTCCGCCGTCGAGAAAAAATGTTATCCCCCATCCAATGGGGCACAAAGATTTGCTGCCTATTTTAATCCAAAATCGGGCGAATATTGGGACGCATCCTCTGAAGACGAAAAAATTTATTCATTTGGGTATTTCGACAAAGCCGATGAATATTGGATCCCGTGCATAAACGCAAAAGAGGTTGCAGCAAAAATTGCTTCAATTGAACCCGATGTGCTTTGGGAAAAAATTCTGAAACTGAAGATACAGCCATATTTCTTGATACAAAAAACATAAACAGAAAAAGTAACGAAGTGCGGTTTTGGGTTTATTATAAATACAAGGATCTCCGTTGTATGGCATATTGCGATGCCAATGCTCATTCCCCCGAAAAGGTGAATTCAGGAAAATTTTTTGAAGGAATCAATTGTAAGGAAGATCAATATAGACTGCTTGGATATGAATTTTTCCAGATCTTAGGCAGCACGCGAATAA
This sequence comes from Alphaproteobacteria bacterium, assembly GCA_037131735.1. GTDB lineage: Bacteria > Pseudomonadota > Alphaproteobacteria > Rhizobiales > Beijerinckiaceae > CAIUPE01. The sequence goes on along the minus strand of JBAXQM010000001.1, from coordinate 226,892 downwards.
CTTATGATTCAAATGATATTGTTGGAGAATGGCGCTCAATTATCAAGAAAGATGATATGTTATTAAGGAATAAGATTTGTGATTGAGTGAGTTTAACGTCCGATTATGTAATTTCTTTTTGAGTCGTCTCTGATTTGTTGAGTATTATTTATGTCTTCATTTAAAATCGCGGCTAAGAAAAATCATTCCATTTATTTGGTGGGCATTTTCTTATCATTGTTAACAGGCGCTAATTCAGCAAATGCAAATAGCGAATATTACAAACAACTTCTTGATACAGAAGATGGCACCTACTTTATTGAGTGGACCGAATTTGGCGGAGGTTTAATCACACCACTATACCAGGAACTGGAAGATAAAGGCAGCAAATCCGGATATGTTAGTGCGGTCAGTGTAAATCTTCTGTTCGAACCAAAGACCAAACAAGTCAGAAATGGTAAAATCGTCAAATCAGTCGAGGGTCTTGTTTATTTTCACTGTGAGCAAGATCGCTCTCAAGCTTTGAGCTATTCATTTTATGCCAATAAGCGTTCAAATAAAAAGCCGTCGAATAACAACGCGATGGGCAAAGACTATATTGATACGCTAGCCATACCTCTAAAATGGGAAGAAAATTCAGAAAATTATTCGTTGATAAGACAGAAGTTATTGCCTCTTTGCAGTCGCTAAAGATTCGCAACGGTCCGAAGCTTTCATGAACTACTATTTGGATAACTTACCTCTCTTTAATCAAGGATTTTTTTGATGAGACTGTTACTTGCATTTTGTTTTATCATAATGTCATCGCTTAATTCCTATGCCGACGAAACAGAGGGCGTCACGGTAAGATCCTATCGTAAATTTGTTCAAGATCCATCAACACGTGTTGCGGCCCAATATCTCGTTATGGGAATTGGGCTTGGTTATGTTTTTGGTTCAGTTTGGGGGCAGGCCCAATTGGGTAATCGGCCTATTGTTTGTCCGCGTCCTAAACTGCCGATCAGTGGGAGCGTCATTTTAAACATCTTTGATAACTATATTAGGAACTTACGGCCTGATATGGAAGATCATACAATTATACTGGTTATGCCCTTCGCTCTTCAAAATGCTTTGCCTTGTAGTTAAATCGTTAGAATTCCTTAGGTTGCTATATGGAAATTGTTGTCGTCCTTTGAATATAAGATGAATATTGTTTTGCGGTTTACAGTTGTGATTTGTCTTTGACGATTTAACATCGCAAGTAGGCTTAACAATAAATGGCGTGAGTTATTGTATGAGTAATGAAACTGTTGATTTCGATATCAAGTTGAAGAAGGGTGCCATTCATTCTAACTTAAATATTGAATTACTTAATTGTGAATGGAAAGATGAAGCAAAGAGACTAGAGATTCCGAGCGATGGTAATTTTTCCAGCATAATATTGTTGATCGAAGGGAAAAGTGTCCAAAATGGAATTTGGAAATTTTTGATTAGATTAGTAAAAATCGTAAATCTATTTACTATTGGGTATATCGTTTTACCGTTTATTGCTTTTTATAATTTGTTTTCGAATGAAATTACGTGGATTAATCGACTTATAGGATTTCCATTATGCTGGGTGACTGCCTTTACCCTTTTTGAAACCAAAACGACCTATGGTACCAGCGGCTTGGACTGTAGTATTTTTCTGCCCTTTGAGCAGAAATATGTTTTCTATTTTTACATTTTTAGCATTGTTTCTTTTTTTGGTGGAAACATTCTATTTAATGCAACATATAAAAAGTGGATTACCGCTTTAGACGCTTACTGTCCAAATTGTCTAAGACCTTCTGCGAAAGAGAAGATTGAGAAGATTTACGATTACGGAAAGAAACATTATTCCTATCAACGTGAGATTGATACGCCGAGAATCGAACATTTTGATTCAATGGGTCGTTTGACCGGATATAGCCGGGAGGTTCGATATGAAACCGTTTCTGGTACAATTCCCGTAAAGCACAAGAAGACATTTTCTAAATGCAGGTTTTGCGATCACGTTTGGGATGCGTCATCGAAGGAACTTGGATGAATTTTAAGATCGGTTTAAAGACGATTTGTATCAACCCGACCGAGTATCTCTCTAACACACTGATTTAGTTAGAAAAATGGTGGAGCCAGGCGGAATCGAACCGCCGACCTCTTGAATGCCATTTATTGGTGACGTGAATAAAATCAATGGTTTAGGGTATGAATTATAACTCGGCTGTCTAACTTTTATCTGATTTAGGGAATGACGGTTCAACTTAACCTATATACCACCCAAAATTACAGATGTGGAAAATAATCAACAATATCAATATTTTAGTCGTTCTTCTGATTGGCATTTATTTTGCTAAATATGCTTTTTGAGGAAATCATCGCCAAATAGAGCGTCGCTATGCTGTCTGTTACGCAAACGGGTCTAAATGCCGTTCAGAAGGAACTGAACGTTCTTTCGAATAATCTCGCCAACGCTTCGACCGTAGGGTTCAAGCGGTCATATTCCAATTTTGGCGACATCTTTTCGAACGACCCGAGTTCGAACCCAAAGACCGCAGTGGGTATGGGTATTACGACACAATCGGTAGTGCGAGATACAACTCAGGGCGCCCTGAAATCAACCTCAAAGGTAACCGACCTCGCCATCGATGGTCAGGGCTATTTCGTGCTCAGCACCAACCTTCCCGCTGAACCTCTAGTCCCTCAAATCCCAGCGACTATTCCACCGTTTAACGGTCAGGGATTGAATATTTCGGCAAATAAACTTCCTCCGCCGCCGCCAGCAATCATTCCACCATTCAGTGGGAACGGCTTACCTGAACCTTCAATTAGTCAAAATCAAACTACAGTTAAATTGCGACTCTTTAATAATGATGATCTTGTTGACGTTACAATTAACGGCGCAAAAGAACGTTTATATAATTCTGGCATACCACTTGATGACAAAGTTTACGACCTTACAACATTAAATGAACTCGGTCTCACCATTGATAAGTCTGGCAGTCAATTAAAATTAGAATTTGGCAATGTTTATACCGCCTGGTCATATGGATATTCTTTAGACGTCAACGGAAAAAATATTATTGCGGAAACTACACCGCCATATTGGCAGAGCCAATTGATGGCTGGTGATAACAGATTAACACCAGATCAGTACACACCTACTCGCTCCCCTTTTATCCAAAACCTTCCAAATTTTGAAACAACAGATAATCGCCAAGCTTTTGATTGGGTAACAGCTTATAATGCTGCCCAAAAGGAATATGTAGAATTAAAGAATGTAGGCTACGGATTTGTTAATCCCTCAAGTTTCACTAACCCAAACGGAATAAACGGACTTTACGATTCCTCGTCCGATGGTTTTAGCGGACGATATCAATATATTTCATTTGGAAAGGAGAATGAGGCAACTGATCATACTAAACAGAGAAATATTGTTTTTCAGCCACAAGATTTGACAAATATATCCCAACTGAAATTCGACGCAATTAGAGGTAACAATCTCAATGGCGGAACCACACCACAAAATGCTGGTGAGGAATTTGGTGTCTTTTATTCGATAGATGGTGGCACTACCTTTAAAGAAATAACCACACAATCTCCCTATCCAACTGAGCTTACTACTCTTTCTAATACCAATACTTCGTTTGATAATTGGTACGGCGTGACTTTAGATATTCCAAGCGAAGCACGTACTTCTAATACGATTATTAAGTTCAGCCAGGAAATCTATTCTGGTGCAGCTTCGACCAATCTATGGGGTATTTCAAATATAGATTTCGTTCCTGTTGAGCCCGCACCAAGCGCAAATACGGCTGGTATTCTCAATAATTGGCAAGATGGTTCACTCGTTGGATCTTCAAAAAACGTATATTCAAAAACATCTGGTACTGGTTTATCATTTTTGGATGGATTTTCTGGTAAAACAGACTATATTTCATTTGGTGGTGACGGATTGGAAGGCGAACGCTATCTTAAATATAATTCCTTAGATCTGCGTTCTAAGAGCTCCATTTCATTTGATATAATTAAGGGCAATGACTCAAACGGAGGTCAATCACCAGATGTTGGTGAAGGTTTGACACTCGAATATTCGATAGATGGCAATACGTTTACTTCTATTGATAATTATTCAGTCGCTGATTCTAATCTGAATAGCTGGAATACAAAGACAGTTAATCTTCCAGCTGAAGCTCAAACGGCATCAACAATAATTAGGTTTAGACAAGCTCTATCAAGCGGAGCTAATTATGATCATTGGGGGCTAGCAAATATTACGTTTAATGATGCTGACGTCAGTGAACCCTCAACAAGCGCAGCAATTACGGGAACCATTAAAAATTGGATGTCGGGTACTCTTAATGGAACATCCCGTAATGTCTTTCAAACAGTTAAAGGTAGCGCTTCGACAACGAATGATGGATTTGGCGTAAAGGATTCGTATATCGTATTTGGCACGGACGGTGATGCAGGTGAGCGAAATCTGACTTATAATTCAGTCGACTTATCTCTAAAGGATTCGATCACATTTGATCTCATTAGAGGTAATGGATCAAATGGAGGCGACTATCCTAATGGTTCGCCCGAAGGACTTTCCATTTTGTACTCTATCGATAATGGTCTCACCTTAAAAAATCTTAGGACTTTTGGTTACGATGACCAGTCATTAGATAATTGGTCTTCACAGAGCATTACTCTGCCTGCTGAAGCGAAGACCAAAACTACGAGAATTAAGTTTCAACAACCTCAATCAAGTGGCGCTCCCTATGATCATTGGGGATTGTCGAATATTGCGTTCACTGACACGCCCCCAAAAGCTGAAATTGTACCGCAACTTGTCTATTCCCGTGCGGGTAATTTCGGCGTCGATAAGGATGGCTATGTTGTTAATCCATCAGGCTTCAAACTGATGGGTACAGATATTAAGACGGGGAAAGCGAATAAAGCAGTTCGCATACCGTCAGCTGATCCTGTTTCCAACCAGCCCCTTCAAGCCGTTTCAATTAATAATAAGGGTATCGTGTCGGCAACTTATGGTGGTGGTCCGAGTGTTGACCTTTATCGCATTTCGATTGCTACCTTTGCGTCTGACGCTGGGCTAAAACCGCTGGGCAATGTTGCATTCGCTCAAACGGGTGCAAGCGGTACAGCTAAAATTTCAAATGCTGGCGAAAAAGGTGGCGGTAATATTATGGCTGGTACGCTCGAGCAGGCAAATGTTGACATCACTAACGAACTGATGGCGATGATTGCTGCGCAGCAAATCTACAACGGGAATACAAGAATGCTTCAGACCCAAATTGAAGCGTTGAAGCGTTTGACCGATAACCTTTAAGTCGATAAATTTTTTGGTATATTTACCGAATTTGGAACATAGATATTTTCGGAAATTCATTTTAATTTTTTAGAATGAAATCAAATCCGCAAAATTCCGACCTCAAATCCATCCGCCTTTATAGAGGTGTGACGATATATCGGGTTTCCCAATCGCCCAATTGGATGGTGCGGGTGTGCCCGTGCCAAAGCTGGCTTTGACTCAGCTCGGTTTCCCAATCGCCCAATTGGATGGTGCGGGTGTGGGATAAGGAGAGGAAGAGGTATCTCGTTAAAACAACGGGAACCGCTTTGGTCACTCAGGCGAGAGAGATCGCCAAAGACTTAGCGCTGACACTTCTCAAGCAAGAAAAGCAGGTCGAGCGAGAATTTTCCTTCAGAACCTACGCTATGAGACTCATCAAGCAAGGTGAGGATATGGCGAAGAAGGGAGAGAGGAACAGAGGATACGTCAAAGCGATGTATTGGTGTATCCAAAATGAGGATTGGGGACTGTTACGGAGATTTGGAGGACGGGACGTCAGAGACATAACGACGAGGGATTTTAGGGAATATATGGGTTATTTGGACACCCTTAAGACCACCCTCTCCTCCTCAACGAAGAACACCATCCTCGCCACCTTCAGAAACGTCCTTAAAGTCGCCCGAGAAGAGGCGGTCATCGATACGCTGCCCGATACACCTCGCTCGCGCCAAAGGGACAATCCGAGACCCTTCTTTAGGTTCTATCCCCTCGTCTCAAAGACGGACGATGTCTACGAGAAGGTCAAACAGACCGCCAAAGATATGGCGGATATGATGGTGGATGTCAGAGGGGTAGAGGTCACAGAGGAACTCTATGACCTCATCCTCTTTGTGACTCACTCTTTTGTGAGACCCATTACCTCAGAACTCTATTCAATCCGCCACCGAGACGTCACCATTGCTGATAATCCCAAACGCCTCATTCTGACCATCAGAGACGGGAAGACGGGATATAGGGTCTCGAATACGATGCCTGCCGCTGTTTCAGTCTATGAGCGGATAAAGAGACGCTTTCCGAACCACGAACCCGAAGATTACATATTCCTGCCCACCTACAAGAATCGGATAACGGCGGGAAAGATTATCCAACGCCAATTCAAAGCGCTGATGGAACGGGCAAATATCCTCAAAGACCCCTTCACAGGTCTCAAACACTCAATCTATTCCCTTCGCCACACCGCCATCTGTATGCGTATCATCCTCAGTGAAGGTCAGGTGAATATCTTCAACCTCGCTAAAAACGCAGGAACCTCAGTCGACCAAATCGAAAGGTTCTATGCTCGTAATCTGCCCTTATCGGCAGAGATGGCGAGGAGTTTACAGAGCTTTGGGAGTTAAAAGTGTCGCCCCGCTTCTACATAACCTTCATCGCACTACTAATTTTACTCACGGCACTTGAAATGATGCTCGAAGGAGCAGAACCAATGAACTTTTATGAATTCATCGATTGGTTGAAGGGTAATCCATCAAATTAAAAAGCCGACATGCTGATTGAGGGACCAGCACATCGGCAAAGTTTTTTCCGAAGACCAATATTATGACCTTCATTGAAGAAGGCAATTAGGAATAAATCTTAGGGACCTACAATTGTCAAAATAAAAAGTCGGCACTATCGATAACGACGGTGCCGACGAAGTGGGTATTATTTTCGGGGGTTAAACCAGCTGAAACCAGCTTAACCTGATGCGAAAAATATTTATTTCGATTTCTAAGTCAATTGTTTTTGAAAGATACAGTTAGTCGCACCCATCGATAGGAAATAACAAATTTTATTTGTGTTTATATGTGCTTGTAATAACGCCCTACAGTATAAATTGAAAAACCTGCTCCCCTCCTCGTCAATTGACCGCTCTCGCTCAATCTAAGGGCGATTTCTGAGAGGGAGAGCATTGAAGCATCAGGTATCTGCTTTAATAGCTCTTCCCTAAACTGATCCCTCTCAGCTTTATTCCGCTCCGCTAAGACCTTCCCATTCTTTCCTAACTCCACACCCCGCTTCTTTGCTTGGTTAAGTGCTGCTTTGGTCCGCTCGGAGATTAATCGCCTTTCTTCCTGTGCAAGAGCGGCAAAGATATAAAGTTGGAAGTCAGTGGCGGTTGGCATTTCAGCAACGGTAAGACCAATACCCTCTTCCATCAGATTGGCGATAAAACTCACTCTACGAGAGAATCTGTCCAATCGGGCAATGAGGAGTTTCGCCTTCTCTCGTTTGGCGTGAGCAATAGCGGTCCATAAGATCTCCCTCTTATCCTTTCTACCGCTCTCAATCTCCTCATATTCTCCAATCAGTCTCTTATCTCCCCCTATAAATCTCTCAATAATCTCCCGTTGAGCAGCAAGTCCTAACCCTGACTTCCCCTGCTGTTTCGTTGAGACTCGATAATACGCCACATATTTTTCCATCAAAAATCCAAAAGTAACTGAGTAAACCAACATTATCAGGGTGATTATCGGACCCATTTTTAAAGAAATCCACAGGTCTCAGAATAAAGATTAGATAAATAAAATATCTTTATCGGAAATAGGTTTTCATTAATGGGTTCATTCAAGCAGTTCAGAGAAGAATTGATAAAATATATTAGGGAGATTGAGTGGTTTAATCCCTTTGCCCTCACTCTCACACTCAAACAAAGACAATTTAATAAGTCACTCGACCTCATTCAGGTCACTACAACAATCAGGCATTTCTTAAATCGATTGAACCGCTCAATCTTTGGGAATGCGTCTAAGCGTTATAAGAAATCCATCCAATTCGTGCCAATCATCGAATTTGGACCTGATACCCGCTATCACATTCATGCGATTATTGATTGTCCTTCAAAACTCGATGAGACAATCCTTCACTCTAAAATTCAATCAGCATGGATGGATACGGACTACGGTTATAACCACATTCATTTTCAACCCATCCAAAACGACGGATGGACCAATTATATCACCAAATTTTCAACCAAAACTGATTACGCTTTATCGATAGATTGGGAAAATGTCAGAAGACATTGAGACATGCTGACGAGACCGTCCAAACCTCAATTTCCCATCACAATAAATATGAGAATTAAAAAGAGTGACCCTCAATGTCCTCTTTATTCGTAAGATTTATCCAAATACCAAATATTCATAATCGAATACCAATGATTCATATTCATAACACAATGCCTAATATTCATTTTCATAATCAAATACCAAAAATTCATATAAAAATACAAACGGAGAACCAATGGCAAACATCAATCAAACTGCCAGTATTTCAATCAATAAGTCCAATAACCTCATCAATTTCATTGCTTCCAAAGACCTCATCGAAACCTTCGATTCCATCTGTTCCTATAATAATCAAACAAGAACATCGGCGCTTATCAAATTGATGCGTGATTATATCAACGAACAGTCTCCCATAATTCGTCATCAAATTGAGTCCACCCAAAATCTCAAAAATGACTTATCAAATTTCAACCAACTGAAATTACAGACCGAGACTCAAAACCAATCAAAACCCACAAAATTTAATGGGTATAAATTGAGAACCAATCTCAATGACCCCATTTTGTTCTTCTCGGACAGATTTATCGAGGAGGATCTATGAGTGAGATTAAATTAAGAGGCGATCTTGCCCAATTCCAAATTGCCGAGATTGATACGGAATTAGCTGCATCTCTCGCCCAACAATCACCAACATCGTCAGATATTCAATCCATCTTCAAATCGAAAAGGCATAAGACTTATAATGGGTTCAGATTGGATGCGAATATTATCTACAATAACGATGTATATGACTTAGACGAATTGGATGGCGTTCAATACGACCTTAAGCGCATCTCAACAAAGGATATGACACTCCTCTTCTACGGAATAGCTTGGAAGGACGAGTTATTATTAGAAAAGGATTTGAGCGATGACTATAATTATAGAGACATCCCAATTGATGTCATCGAATATAGACTAAACAAGAATGTCTCATTCAAATTAATTGATGTTCCTAAAACAGTTCAAATACATCAGGGTGACGATCTTGTTGTTGAGAATGCCGCTATCCAATTTTCTAATAATCGCCTCGTAGAATTGATATCGGTACGAAATGATTATTGAGAAGCAGACCTTCAAATCCAAAAGTGAGCTACAGGCGGCACTTCAGAAGACTTCATTCAAGACGGGTTCTATCTATTTGAACATATCTCAATCAGCACTTACAGAAATCGTTAAACAAACGAAATCTCTAAAATCATATCATATCATTATTTTGGAGAAGTGAGTCTGTCGGTAAACACGTCTTTTCGAACGAAGGATTCGGTAAATGTTGAATTCAATCTGCGATTTGAAAGTATTGAGTTTTGGTCAAGTTTGGGAAAGTGCTTTTTCAATTCTTTCATCGCTTTTAAGACAGCGATGGTACGCGGAACATCATTCAATTTGAAAGGACGCTTTTTCGAGTAATCGAGATGTTCTGGTTTACAAGGGACGCCACATTCATTCAGAATTTGTGAGAAATCTTTATGTGGGATTTTTCCAATGTCATCAAAACCCGCTGTTCTTACTCGATAAGCGTTACAAAGGGACAATTTCAATTTATTCAGATCGCCATCTTTTCGTTTTAAATATTTTTGACCCGCCTTATCGGTTCCCATCTTTGCTTCAGCGTATTTTGAAAATTCACTAAAATCTTCAATTGTCTTCAGACATCTATTCCCGTCATTTGTATATTCCTCCCAAACCCTTTTGACCGTTTCAAAGTCTTCGAATGAATTCCACGGTCTTGTTGAGAAGGCGAGATGGGCATATTCATCAATTTCAATGACTGAATTAGGACCTCTCTTCCAATCAAACTCCATATTTAATCTTTTTGTTATATATTTTTCAACGAGATCAGCGTCGTGAAAGACCATATCCCTCACACCTGTTTTACTCTCTATGTCGATCGTTGTTTCAGGTGTTCGGTTGAAGAAGAGGTCAACAATTTCATTATTTGTTCCCTCTAAATCCCAATAATTTTTTGTATATATTCCACCCTTTGCGAGTACGATGTGGAAACTCTTGTCTTCTTCCTTTTTTTCACCCGCAATTAACGTCGCTTGTCCTCTTGTACGCCACCCCAGTGGTTTTCGGATCTTGTGTTTAATTTCAACGACTTCAAATTGACCCGTTAAACTCTCTCTACTTGAACCAAACATGCGGGATAGTAATCCATAAGTTGCTCGTTCGATTTCATCAGCAGTCGCATTAGTCAAAAATCCATCTGTTGTCGCATTAAAGATCATCTTATCATTTGGGATTGAATTGATGATCTCACCCAAGGTTGCTCTTACAAAGGAAGTTATGTAGGAGGCAAAATATGGATTGGTAATTCGACTTTCAGGAAGACGTTGAGTATTTTTCTCACGAAGATCAAAGACTCTTTTTTCTCTTAATCCTTGAGCGGTTTTGCCGTAAGTAGAGTTACTCAACTCCTTCCAAAACAAGGCATCGATGGATTTCTTTGGAAATAGTCTTCGCTTTTTGATACACTCACTTATAAAATGACCAAATATTTTGACAGATTTATCAGTCGGTACGATTACACCGTGACGAACTCTTATTATTGCGCCAAGTGAGCGAGCGACTTCAATCTCGGGTGTTGAACAATAACTCATATCTTCCAACGGAAAAATCAATCCATTTTCAGTCCTAACTGGAAGTGTTGGATATCTTGTATGTTTTGGGAATTTGAAATTTACATAAGCAAAACCAAGTTCGTTCGCCTTATAATCATCAAGTCGCTTTGATACGAAAATATTCTCCCAGTCAGGTTTCCCAATTAGTGCCATCGCTGTAGGATAAGCACCTGATAAATCAAAATCGGTCCATTCATCCTCAAATCCAGGACCAAACCAAAATTGCTCATTTCTCCCGCCGTGATAAGTTTCAGTAACAAAATCCTTGAACCAGTAGACTTCTGCGATAGGGACTTCTTTTTTGGTTTTTAAAAACCAACCAAGTTTCTTATTGTAGGTTCTTTCGTGAACGATCTCGTTTCCTAAAATAGTATCTTTATCTAAACCTAGATCATCCTTCCAAGATTTCAGTAACAACTCAATTCCAATTGAGGTCAGGGTTACAGGTACTTTTCTTTTTCCAGTTGCTTTGAAAAATTCTTCCATAATTTTTAAAATATACCGGACGCAAATTTCAGCATCCACCAACGCATACTTCTTAAAAAGATCCCAATTCTGGTCCCTCATAAGATCCATATTTTTCTTATAGAAAAGTTCCTTTGTAGGGTCTTCATCGAGAACTACTTTATTGGTTCCTACTAATTCGCCTAGGTCCGATAGTTTCTTGGTGTTGGCGGGTGACAACAACATCGTGTCACGAAGGTATATTTTGATCTCAACAAATTCAGTTTCTGAGAATTGGATTTTTAGGGGGATAAATTGATCGATAGAAACGAAGGTATTCCTTACGTTTCCCAAATAACTGGTTAGATCATGGAAATCAGAAAAGGCGGGAACATCCGCTCGGGTAAAGTGACCTACCAAATAAATGGATTCTGGGATCTCCCTCAGATCACCACTCTCTATTCCCTTCAACAATGCGAATAGGATGAATTGACCAAAACTAATTCTCTCACCCTTTTCGGGGATCAAAATTCCACACCACTCAGATTCCTCAAAAGACCTTGAATAGAATTGGTAAGAAAGGACCTCATATTTACCTAGTCCTTCTTTTATTTCATAATTACTTAAAGAATAATTTGGCGTTTTATATTCACTATCAAATCCAATTATTAGGAATTCTTCCCTTTCTATCTTATTTTTAATTCTACTATCTTTCCCTTTACTATCAATCAACTTTCCAGAATTGTTTATCCTCCTCTCCCATATACAACTTTTCTGGATTCTATACTCCACAGGACTATCAAAAGGTGTATCTTTTATTAAAAAACCATCTTTAACAATAATTGGGCGGGATTTAGGGGTGGTCATTGGTCTGATCCATTGCTCAGGAACCTCAACAACCACCCTTTCACGGTTTTATTTTTAAAAAAAGGGGATCCTTTATCAGTTTGATTATGAGGATGATTTTCCCACCTCAAAACGCTTCCTGATTTGTGAAGAATTCTCCAAGATTTGCTTGTCAAACTCCCCCTTCTCAACCGCCGAGGACAGGATTTTAAGGGTATCCATCACGCCATTCAGATCATTTGTCTCGACTGAGTAGCGATCTTTGGCGAGAAGAAGCGGTTTCCTCGCATACTGGAGGAACACATAGAATTTCCCATCTTGGGACCACCACCACCGAGATAACCGTTTGTATGGTTTAGCGGGGGTCTCCCCTTGATTGACCGAATTCGCAATCACAATCTGATTCTCAATCCGCCGCATCAAACGGCGCCGACGAGCATCTTCCTGATTTGTGATGATTGGTTTGACTTTGGCGGTCAGATTTAGGGTTTTATCTATCGACATCAGCAACTCCCTTTGATTGTGCTGTATCGATTCTCCCGAGGTTTCCTGATTAGGACAACAGATCATCCTCGTTATAAATTGATATTTTCTGGATTATTTTTTCTTTTTCGGGACATTCTTTGTGCATTGGAACGGTGTTCCGTCAGCTGTGTAACCCTTCACCTTATTTTCTCCGTCTTTCTCGACCGCATAACCTTCAGCAGTTGGTTGTGCGTATGGCGAAATATGGATTAACGCACGAGAATAATCTGAACCATTGTACGGATACACGTAGTCCAAAAGTTTCGGACCTGCATCACATATCCAATCTCCACCTGCGCCGTTTGGAATTTCTGCTAATGCGGAAATTGTAAGAAGTGGAAATACTCCCAATAAAAAAATTTTGGTTGCCGTTCTCATCGCCTCATATCCTTTCAAAATTCAGGGAATTTCCGCTCGGCTGTCGCTAAGGCTAATTCTTTTCCTTCCTTATCCTTAGCGCTGACAGTCCATTTATAGGTGTGAGAACCCGATGGTGGGCTCGGTGGGTACCAAATTTGACTTATAAAAGCACCGCAATCGATTTTCTTTTGTCCTTTAAATTCTAAGACGGCGCCACCGTGGTTGTATGATGGGACATCCAAATCAACCATTCGGAGGTCAAGCTTCGTTGTACCCTTAGGGACATTGGACAGCGTGAATTCGGGGGGTGCTTCCACACCACGAAAATTTTATGTCGAAATCCGCAGCAAAAGCAGTTGTGACAGACAAGAAGGACCCGACCATCGTCGTAATCCAAATATTACGATTTTTCATTCTAAAAGTCCTTTTCTGATATGATTTGACGATAGAATGACCTGTTTGTGGTCTAGGTCAAGGTTGTTAGATGTTTAAATTTAGTGAAAATCCAAGAGCCTGTCTAAGTGGGAAAACCGTTATAACCCGTTATAACTTTTTGTTAGACCCCACCTCACGTATAGTGCGGTCTATAACATATTGATTTTATTGAGGATTTGGTGGAGCCAGGCGGAATCGAACCGCCGACCTCTTGAATGCCATTCAAGCGCTCTCCCAACTGAGCTATGACCCCATCGCTTTGATAGCCTCACGGGATTGGGGCCCCGTGACTATGCGGCAAAAGACGCCGCAAGAACCGCGCGGTCTATAGCCCTCCGGGTCGGGCAACTCAAGCCCAAACCCGAAAACGCCCCGCGCGCGCTCGTAAAACCTAGCTTTCTTCGTCGTCTTCGAGATCGCCGTCGATCAGATCGGCAACATCGTCCTCGCCCTCTTCCTCTTCTTCAAGGAAGGTTTCGTCCTCTTCGATATCGTCTTCAATCTCGACATCGTCGATAGGCAGATCCTTACCGCTCTCTTCCGCCTCGACATCCTCGAGCGAAACGAGTTCCGGACCCTCAGCGGCGACGCCGACATCCGCATCATCATCTTCAGTGGCTTTCGCCGCAATTTCCGGCCGAACCGCCGCTATCGCCGGCACAAAGACTGTGCTGCATTTCGGGCAGATGATCGGGTCTTTCTGCAGATCATAGAATTTTGCGCTGCAGCTCTGGCATAGGCGCTTGGTGCCGAGTTCCGGTTTTGCCAAGGGAAACCTCTTCTCTCTCAATAATTCGCGCGATGAACCCCTTGAAGGGGACTTGCGCGGCTGCGGCGTCGACGTCTCGCGGGCAATCGCGCCTTGCGGGATGACGGGCCGGTTTGACTGTGATAGTGCGCGGGTATTCATCCCAGACCGCAAGCCGCGTCAAGCCCTTCTTCTAGAGAATTCCGCAATGTCCAAGACCCATGAGGGTTCGCCCCAGCCTTTAACTGCCGTGAAATCGAAGTCTCTTAAGGGCGAGGTGATGTTGCCCGGCGACAAATCGATTTCGCATCGCGCGATGATTTTCGGCCTGCTCGCGGTCGGTGAAACCCATGTCACAGGCTTGCTCGAGGGCGATGATGTGCTGCGCACAGCGGACGCGTGCCGCGCGCTCGGCGCTACCATTGACCGGATCGGTGACGGCGAATGGCGCATTCATGGCGTGGGCATTGGTGGCTTGCAGGCCCCAAAGGACGTGCTCGATTTCGGCAATGCGGGCACCGGCTCGCGGCTGATGATGGGTGTCGTTGGCGGCCACCCGATCACGGCAACCTTCGATGGCGATGCCTCACTTCGTAAACGCCCCATGCGGCGCATTCTCGATCCCTTGGCGGAAATGGGCGTTGACGTCGTCTCCCAAGCCGAAGGCGGTCGCTGCCCTATTACGATCCGCGGTGTGAAAGATCCTTTGCCGATCACCTATCAGACACCGGTTGCCTCCGCGCAGATCAAATCAGCCATTCTTTTGGCCGCGCTGAATTCGCCCGGCCGCACCACCGTGATTGAGACGGAAGCGACCCGCGACCATACCGAAAAAATGCTGACCTATTTCGGCGCGACCGTCCGTGTGACGCCTGAAGGGCATGATGGCCGCCGGATCGAGCTGGAAGGCCGTCCTGAATTAAAGCCGCGTCCGATTATTGTGCCGCGCGATCCCTCCTCGGCCGCTTTCCCGCTTGTGGCGGCGCTTCTCGTTCCGGGATCAGACATCCTCATCAAAGGCGTGATGATGAACCCGCTCCGCACGGGACTTTTGACCACGCTTCTCGAGATGGGCGCCTCAATCGATATTCAAAACCCGCGTTATGAAGGCGGAGAAGATGTTGCCGATCTTCGTGTGAAGGCCTCAAATCTGAAGGGTGTAGATATTCCCGCAGCGCGCGCGCCGTCAATGATCGACGAATATCCGATCCTCGCTGTGGCGGCCTCCTTCGCCACTGGCGAAACACGGATGCGCGGGCTCAATGAGCTCCGCGTCAAAGAAAGCGATCGGTTGCAGGCGGTCGCTGATGGTTTGGCGGAAGCCGGCGTGACTTACGCCATTGAAGGCGATGATCTAATCGTTTCCGGCATGAAAGGCGCGGTTCCCGGTGGGGGCACAGTCAAAACCCATCTCGATCATCGCATAGCGATGAGTTTTCTCGTCATGGGGATGGCAACCGATAAGCCGATGACCGTGGATGACGAGCGCATGATTGCGACGAGTTTCCCAAGCTTCACTAGTTTGATGCGCAATCTCGGGGCAGAATTCCGCACATGATCATCGCGATTGATGGGCCAACCGCCTCAGGCAAAGGCACAATCGCCAAGCGCGTTGCTGCGCATTACGGCTTTCATTTACTCGATACGGGACTTCTTTATCGCGCGGTGGCACGAGCGGTGCTCGATACCAGTCAGTCTCTCGAAAACAGCGAAGCTGCGACTATATGCGCTCAAAAGCTCGATTTCGGAGCGCTTGATGAGAGCCGGTTACGCACACGGGAGATCGGCGATGCCGCGTCTGTCGTGTCGGCCTTTCCGGGCGTGCGGCAGGCGCTTTTTGAAGGGCAGCGACTTTTTGCGCAAAAAACGCCGGGCGCTGTTCTCGATGGCCGCGATATCGGGACCGTGATCTGCCCCGAAGCTGAGGCTAAACTCTTCATCACCGCTCGTTCTGAGATCCGCGCGCATCGCCGCTGGCTTGAATTGGTCAAGCTCGACCCCGCGCTTTCCGAAGAGTCAGTTCTCGCCGATATTCGCCGCCGTGATGAGCGTGATTCAAATCGTTCAAACGCGCCCCTTAAAATAGCGGATGATGCACGCTTGCTCGATACAAGCTTAATGGATATAGAGACGGCTTCGCGCGAGGCGCTCCGTCTCATTGAGACAAGCCTTTCGCGTCAGGGATAATCCCGAAAGTCTGCTTTGGTCGGTCCAGCGCCGGCCTGCTTCTCAAAAAGAAGCGGTGGTTTCGTTCTCTTAGACGAAACATCGATGCAAAGAAGACTTAACCCGAACACATGTTGCCGGCGCCCGGTCCCTTATCACGGGACCTTTCAGGAGACCCAATGGTATCGACACAAACAAATCCATCGCGCGAAGATTTCGCAGCGATGCTCGAAGAGTCGTTCAACAAGAGCGACTCGCTTGAAGGCTCAGTCATCAAGGGCAGAATCGTCGCGATTGAAAAAGATATGGCGGTGGTTGATCTCGGTTTGAAAACCGAAGGTCGCGTTGCTCTTCGTGAATTCACCGGTCCGGGCCGCGAAGGCGCGCCGGGCGTTGGTGATGAAGTTGAAGTCTATCTCGACCGTATTGAAAATGCGCTCGGCGAAGCCGTGATCTCGCGCGACAAAGCCCGTCGCGAAGAAAGCTGGGTCAAGCTTGAGAAGGCGTTTGAAGCCGCTGAGAAGGTCAATGGCGTCATCTTCAACGTCGTCAAGGGCGGCTACACAGTTGATCTCGATGGCGCAACGGCATTCTTGCCACGCAGCCAAGTTGATATTCGCCCGATCCGCGATGTCGGACCGCTGATGAATATTTCGCAGCCGTTCCAGATTTTGAAAATGGATCGTCGTCGCGGCAACATCGTTGTCTCGCGTCGTACCGTTCTCGAAGAGACACGCGCGGAAGCCCGCACCGAACTCGTTTCGAATTTGGAAGAAGGTCAGACCGTTGACGGTACCGTCAAGAACATCACCGAATACGGCGCGTTCGTCGATCTCGGTGGTATTGACGGTCTGTTGCACGTCACCGACATGGCATGGCGTCGCGTCAACCATCCGTCTGAAGTTGTGACAATCGGTCAGCAGCTCAAGGTAAAGATCATCAAGATCAACCATGAGACGCATCGTATCTCGCTCGGCATCAAGCAGCTTCTCACCGATCCGTGGGAAGGAATCGAAGCGAAATATCCGATCAATGGTCGCCTCAAAGGCCGCGTCACCAACATCACCGATTACGGTGCATTCGTTGAACTCGAGCCAGGCATTGAAGGCTTGATCCACGTTTCCGAAATGTCATGGACAAAGAAGAACGTGCATCCGGGCAAGATCGTTTCGACCTCGCAAGAAGTCGAAGTACAGATCCTCGAAGTCGACTCGTCAAAGCGTCGTATTTCGCTCGGCCTCAAGCAGACATTGCAGAATCCATGGGAAGCCTTCGCTGAGAAGCATCCTGTTGGTTCGGTTGTCGAAGGCGAAGTTAAGAACAAGACCGAATTCGGTCTCTTCATCGGTCTCGAAAACGATGTCGACGGTATGGTGCATCTGTCCGATTTGGATTGGTCACGTCCCGGCGAACAGGCGATCGAAGACTACAAGAAGGGCGATATGGTCAAGGCGCAAGTTCTCGATGTTGACGTCGAGAAGGAGCGTATCTCGCTCGGCATCAAGCAGCTTGGCGGCGATAAATTCGCTGAACCGGCTGAAGGCGCAAGCGACATCAAGAAGGGCTCGATCGTCACCTGCGAAGTGACGGAAGTGAAGGAAGCCGGTCTCGACGTGAAAATCGTCGGTACCGAATTCACGACCTTCGTGAAGCGCGCTGATCTTGCCCGCGACCGTGCCGAACAGCGTCCTGAGCGTTTCGCCGCTGGCGAGAAGTTCGACGCGCGCGTCACGATCTTTGATCGCAAGGCCCGCAAGGTGTCCGTCTCGATCAAGGCTCTTGAAATGGCCGAAGAAAAAGAAGCGATTGCTCAATATGGCTCGGCCGATGCGGGTGCATCGCTCGGCGATATTCTGGGTGCCGCGCTCAAGAAGAAGAAGGACGGCGAATAAGTCGCTCTTCCCGCTTCTTAGAAATCAACCCGCGTGGGCAACCACGCGGGTTTTTTGTTTCATCGAAAAGATCGGTCGCGGGTGGATTGACCGCGTCCTCATTATTCATTCTAATTTTTAAAGTAGAGTTCAGAAGGACATCACCCATCATGTATCGCGCGGTCACCCGCAGTATTTCGATTACGGCCAAGCCATCATATATGCCGGAGCAGTCGAGTGCCGAGCAGCGCCGCTATTTCTGGGCCTATACGATTGAAATCGGGAATCAGGGCGATGAAACAGTCACCCTGCTCTCGCGCCACTGGATCATCACGGATGGCGAGGGCAAAACGCAGGAAGTGCGCGGCGAAGGTGTGGTCGGTGAACAACCCACCCTCTCGCCCGGCATGAGCTTCACTTATACGAGCGGCTGTCCGCTGACGACGCCGCAGGGCATCATGAAGGGCTCTTACATTTTTAAAAATGATGCGGGCGAATTATTTGACGTGGCAATCCCCGCCTTCTCGCTCGATCTGCCAGAAGCGAAGCGGGTGTTGCATTGAGGTCATTGTTCTAAATTTTGCGGTAAAAGTGATCCCTCGTCCTGAGGTGCTTTGCGAAGCAAAGCCTCGAAGGGCTAGGAACGGTTTGCAAAGCAAACAAAAAGGTCCAGCGTACCTTTTTGAGTGACGAACGCCCTGAACCAAAGCGAAGGGCTGGCGCTGTAAAGCAGGGTTCAGAGTTTCACTGGACTTCGTGGTTCGAGACGCAACACTCGTGGCAAAGAAAGCAATCTGTTTTTCCATGATGCGCTAAGATTCGCTAAAACGCCGAGCCAGAATATGTCTGCCCGTCAAAACCACTGCAGTAGCATGTCGTTCCCATCGGCACATAGGCTGGTGTTTTAGAACATATTCCGACCGGCGTTGCACAAAACCGAACAGGAATGGCGGTCTGAATGGTTGGCCAAGGTGCTCCGACTCCTATCGCCGGAGTCCCCGATTGTTCCCCTGGCACAGGAACAATTCGATTTTGAATCTTATACCACAAATCATCAACAAGAGCATCTGCCTTGGCATTGGCTGAGAATTCTAACTCATGATTATCATGAATATTTGTGCTGCCATTTGCAGCACTCACGATGCCTTTGAGGAGATATTCGGCAAGAAATGCTTGTCGCCCTCGCTTTTGGCATTGAACTAGATGCTCCATCTCATGCAAAGTGAGCCATAGTTCTTTTTTATCAACCCATATATTTCCAGGTTGGGTAAAATATATGCGATCACAGATCGCTACGGCTTGGCCATGCAACGTATTGATATTGTCTGAAAATGTGACGCCGCGAAGATCGATATCGTAATAAGGTTGTGTCAAGTTGATAAATTCATTTGAAAAAGAATAAATACTCCCTTCTGCTTGCCGATTTAGAAATTCAACATAGCTCACTTGTACAGCGGCCAGCGGCATTGCCAATACATTCACTAGGCATTTTTGCGCATCGGACAAACACTGTCTAATATCGTCTGGTGAATTGGTAACGCCCTTGATCGCATTATCGACTATCTTTCCGGCTAAATCATCGGCAGGCTTTATGACTTTACATATATCTCCTCGGCAGTCCGGATCTACACGCTCTTGAAGATGGCAAAATATATCAAGATCACCGCACGAAAAGGCGGTAGTGGAGCGACATATCAAAAAAATGAAAGCCAAAAAACCAAAACATGATTTCATGTTTTGCTCCTTGAAAAAAATCGAGCGTATATGATGTTGATGTAACGAGGCATCAAATGAAAAGTCTGAAACAAGAGGCGTTTTCTAATCGGCAATTAGATTAATGCGGCGCTTAGTAAGACGTATCGAAACGAACTACGCGAATACTTTCGTTACAAATGCAAATAAATGACGCACAGATCGTGGACAATTCTCCGCCAGCGTATCTATGCTACTGCAAGATACGCGCTGATAATTGAAGCCCAGACTTGATTTGAAACACCAACTAGATTTTACATAAAATGTCTAAGCTGATTTTTTAAATGATCGCTTTATTTCTTTTTATTGACGTTGCGTAAAATGTAGTTTATTTACCATTCTTGTCAATATCAAATACATCAAGCGTTATGCTTGATATAGATTCATTAAACATCAGATTTCGGCGAGATAGACTGAAGACCGTTGAGTATGGGTCGACATAAAGTGCTAATGTGTGCGCTTTCGAACAGCTTCCATAAAATGCTTCTCCAGTCGTGCCGCTACGCGCCCCAAGCGGGTACCCTCTTTAATAAGATGTTTCGCGAGTAAGCTCACAAGTTGGATATTGAGATGATCAGATTCATTGGAAAATTTCGATACATGACGCAGTTTCAGCACCAACCGAGGCTGCGCGAGAATCGCCGCCTCGACATGATAAGAGAGGGTTTCAGTATCAGTATCATCGGTGTGCGGCATTTCCATTCCCCTGTCTCGCAATGAGAGAATGGCCCCAGCGCAAACGCGCGCTGGTGCCGGGGTGCTGAAAGAGCCACAAAGACTTGGCCGCGACGCTTTTAGTCTCGCGACCTGGACATAACGCCGCCACCCCGACGTAAAAGCACGTCAGGGCAGTTTGGTGACGGCAGATGCACTGCCGGTCTTCGTGGGGCCTTTCAGTTCCCCGAGTCATAAGAACATGACCTAAGGTCAATTAGAGCAAACCCCACACCAAAACGCAAATCCCCGACGTCATACACGCGGAACGTGAAGGGTAGCGGCGGGAGGTTGATGCAAGGTGGGGTTGAATGAGTGCATTTGAATTAAATGCGCGAATACTTCACTCGTCATTGCGAGCGAACGCGCCGACACCACTCCGGCATTGCGATACGCATAAACCTCACTCGTCATTGCAAGCGAACGCGAAGCAATCCAGTTGGAGTTTCAAGAAGAGGCGCAATTTCGTCATGGCACTTCAAAGCCAATCATCAACTGGATTGCTTCGCTCGCGCTCGCAATGACGGACGTGGTTTGCTCGCAACAACAATAAAAAACGGCCCCGAGTGATCGGGGCCGTTTTAATTTTAAATCAGCAAAACTTGCGACGAGTGATTACTCGCCTTGCGCTTCGCCGCCTTCGGTTGCGGCTTTCGCTTCGAGGTCTTCGCCGGTTGTCTGATCAACCGCCTTCATCGACAAACGTACTTTGCCGCGATCATCAAAGCCCAAGAGTTTCACCTTGACCTTGTCGCCTTCCTTCACAACGTCGGTGACCTTGTTCACGCGTGCCGCAGCGAGCTGCGAGATGTGAACGAGACCGTCCTTCGCGCCGAAGAAATTGACGAAGGCGCCGAATTCGGCGGTCTTCACTACGGTGCCATCATAGATCACGCCGACTTCTGGTTCAGATGCAATCGACTTGATCCAGTTGATCGCTGCTGTGATTGATGCACCATCGCTTGATGCAATCTTCACTGTGCCGTCATCTTCGATATTAATTTTCGCGCCCGTCTTTTCGACGATTTCGCGGATGACCTTGCCACCCGTGCCGATGACTTCGCGGATTTTATCCGTTGGAATTTTCATCGTTTCGATACGCGGTGCATATTGACCGAGTTCTTTGCGTGCGCCCGAAAGGCCCTTCGCCATTTCACCCAAGATATGCAAACGGCCATCTTTCGCCTGATGCAGCGCGACCTTCATGATCTCTTCGGTGATGCCGGCGATCTTGATGTCCATCTGCAGCGAGGTAACACCGTTTTCCGTGCCCGCCACTTTGAAATCCATATCGCCGAGATGATCTTCGTCACCCAAGATGTCAGAGAGAACAGCGTAACGTTCACCCTCAAGAATCAAGCCCATCGCGATACCGGCAACAGGTGCCTTCAACGGCACGCCGGCATCCATCAAAGCGAGGGATGAACCGCAAACGGTTGCCATTGATGACGAACCGTTTGATTCCGTGATCTCGGAGACAAGGCGGATCGTGTAGGGGAATTCATGATGCGCCGGAAGCATTGGATGCACAGCGCGCCATGCGAGCTTGCCGTGACCGATTTCGCGACGACCGGGCGAACCCATGCGGCCTGTTTCACCCACTGAATAGGGAGGGAAATTGTAATGCAGCAAGAAAGTTTCTTTGTAGGTGCCTTCAAGCGCGTCGATGAATTGCTCATCATCCGCCGTGCCGAGAGTTGCCACAACAAAGGCTTGCGTTTCGCCACGCGTGAAGAGTGATGACCCATGCGCGCGAGGAAGAACGCCAACTTCCGAGAGGATCGGACGAACAGTCACGAGATCGCGACCATCGATACGCTTCTTGGTGTCGAGAATGTTCCAACGAACGATCTTGGCTTCAACTTCCTTGAAGACCGATGCAACGATGAGCGCGTTGATCGGCTCTGCCGCGCCTTCGCCTGAGAACGCTTCGAGCACTTTGGCTTTTGCTGTCGCCACCTTGTTCTGACGTTCCTGCTTGGCAGGTGTCGAATAGGCGTCACGCAATTCTTTTTCGACAAGCGCGAGGATCTTGCCTTCGAGCGCGGAGTGATCCGGCGTTGTGAAATCGCGCGGTTCTTTTGCAGCAACTTCAGCAAGCTTGATGATCGCATCGATCACAGGCTGGAAGCCTGCATGACCATGCATCACCGCGCCGAGCATCACATCTTCGCCGAGTTCTTTGGCTTCCGACTCGACCATCAACACGGCATCATTTGTACCGGCGACAACAAGATCAAGAACCGAGTCTGCCATTTCAGCAAGCGTCGGGTTCAAACGATATTGGCCATTGATGTAACCAACACGCGCGGCACCCACCGGGCCCATGAAGGGAACGCCAGAGAGTGTGAGCGCTGCAGAGGCCGCCACCATCGCGACGACATCCGGATCATTTTCAAGATCATGCGAGAGCACAGTGACAACAACTTGCGTGTCGTTCTTGTAGCCATCAACAAAGAGCGGGCGGATCGGGCGATCGATCAAACGGGAAACCAATGTTTCCTTTTCTGACGGACGACCTTCACGCTTGAAGTAACCACCGGGAATACGGCCCGCTGCGAAAGCCTTTTCTTGATAGTTCACAGTGAGCGGGAAGAAGTCGACACCCGCCTTCGGCTCTTTCGCCGACACAACGGTCGCGAGCACGGTTGTTTCGCCATAAGTGGCGAGCACCGAACCATCAGCTTGACGCGCAATGCGCCCGGTTTCGAGCATGAGCTTGCGCCCTGCCCAGATCAATTCAACTTTTTGAATATCGAACATATGGATTTTAGTCTTTCATCATGGCCCGGGATCCGAAGACCATGTGCAAGACGGCGGGAGACTGGCTTTGACATGCGGCGCAGGGCGCGCGCTCCAGCCTCCGGCAATCCTGCCATGAAATCCGCATCGGGGCAGGGTTGAGGGCTTTCGGTCTCTGACCAGTTTAGCCCAGGAGTATGAAACAGAAGGCCGGATGCCGTCGGTTTCATGAAGGCAACGGGCCGCTTGAGGAGCGGCCCGAAGAAATCGCTTATTAGCGGCGAATGCCGAGCTTTTCGATGATGGTCTTATAACGCGCTTCATCCTTCGATTTCACATAATCGAGAAGTGAGCGGCGCTGCGATACCATCTTCAAAAGACCGCGGCGGGAATGGTTGTCCTTCACATGGCTCTTGAAATGGCCCGTGAGATTGGTGATGCGCTCGGTGAGGATCGCGATCTGGACTTCCGGAGAGCCCGTATCGCCCTTTTTGGTGGCGAATTGGGTAACGAGTTCCTGTTTACGTTCAGGCGATATCGACATCGGATAATCCTTTCAAACTTAAAGGAAATTCGGCATTTTGCCGCTTAATCCGCCGGAAGGCCGTGGCCGGGATGTCGTCCAGCCGGGTCTGTCTCGAACGGAAACGGCCGGGATCATCCCCGGCGCGCTGAGGGGCTTATACACGAAATTGGCGTGAAGGCGAGGGAAAAGAGTCCGGCATACTCATCCGGACAAACCCTCACAGATTGAACACCCGGTGCGGCACCAGCTCGCCCCGCTCGACCGTGCCGATGGCAATCACCTGCCCAGCATTCGTCGCGTAGACCATTTCGCCCTCAGCAGGGGCGTCGCGACCACGCAAAAGCACAGATTGGCCACGACGAAGGCGCATGGGCCCATCGCCACCCACCGGGACTTCGACGAGCTCACGCAAGCCCGTATCGACACTTCTCAGCGCCGCTGCAGGCGCTAACGCATCGGCCTCAAGTGCCGAGAGCGGAACGGCATCAGCTTCGGTGAACGGGCCCACACGCGTGCGGCGCAGCGCCGTCACATAGCCATAACATCCCAGCAGCCGACCAAGATCACGGGCGATCGCGCGCACATAAGTACCCTTGCCGCATTCGGCCTCAAGCACAGCCGATTGGCCATCAAAAGACATTAGCGCCAGCGTGTGTATCTCAACGATGCGCGGTTGCAATTCGACCGCTTCGCCGCCACGCGCGAGATCATAAGCGCGTTCACCATCAATCTTGATCGCCGAAAAACGTGGCGGCACTTGCGTGACCGCGCCGGTGAAGCGCGGCAGGGCTGCTAAGATTTCAGACTCACTTGGTCGCTGATCGCTTTGTGAAACAACACGACCCTCGGAATCATCCGTATCAGTTTCAATCCCGAAGGTGACGGTGAAACGATAGGACTTCTCACCATCAACCACATAAGGAACGGTTTTCGTCGCTTCACCGAAAGCGAGCGGCAAGAGACCAGATGCGAGCGGATCAAGCGTTCCCGCATGCCCTGCCTTTTTGGCATTCAATAAACGACGCACGACAGCCACCGCGTGAGTCGATGTCATGCCTAGAGGCTTATCAAGAGCGATCCATCCATGCACATCGGCACGTTGTTTTTTGGGAGCATTCATAAATTTAAAAACTCAATCGTCTTGATCACTATGTTCATCAATGCGGCGAAGAGGACTGCTCAAATCGCGTTGCACTTCTGGTCGACGTAATAATTCATCAATCTTCGCGGCGGCGTCCAATGTCTCGTCAATGCGGAACCGCAATTCAGGTGCGAATTTCAAATCAACGCGATGTGCGACTTCACGACGAATGAAACCATGCTGGCGCGCAAAAGCCTTAACCGCTGCATGTTCCTGTTTCGGATCATGCAATGAGAGATAGACTGTTGCGATTTTCAAATCAGGCGACATGCGCACTTCTGGCACGGTGATGATCGCGCCTTTGATCGTGGGATCAATAATGTCACCGCGCATGACCATGTCTGCAACGACATGACGAACGAGTTCGCCCACGCGGAGTTGGCGCTGGGAGGGGCCTTGAGGAACGGGATTATGTTTTTTCATTTTTGATCACTCCACCTTGCCGGAGTTGAACCGGTCAGAGGGGATTTCAGAAAACTCATTCGCCATGATGGTTGAGGCACCATGGCGAATGAATGAAAATTATTAGAGCGAACGACGGATTTCCTGAACGCGATAGCATTCAATGATGTCGCCTTCACGCATGTCCTGATAGTTCTCGAAGGCCATACCGCATTCTTGACCCGAGCCAACTTCTTTGACTTCGTCTTTGAAGCGCTTGAGGGTCGAAAGTTTGCCTTCGTGAATAACAACGTTGTCGCGGATAAGGCGCACGCTCGCACCGCGTTCGACTTTGCCGTCCTGAACAAGACAGCCGGCAACCTTACCAACTTTCGAAACAGCAAAGACCTGGAGAATGCGTGCTTCGCCGAGACGGTCTTCACGCAAGGTCGGTGCGAGAAGGCCAGACATTGCCTGCTTAATATCATCAACGAGATCATAGATGATATTGTAATAGCGGATTTCGGTGCCGACTCGCTCGGCAGCATCGCGCGCTTCTTTATTCGCGCGCACATTGAAGCCGATGATGGCAGCGCCTGACGCTTCAGCAAGCGTCACATCTGATTCATTGATACCGCCAACGCCGGAATGAATAATCCGTGCGCCGACTTCATCAGTGCCAAGTTTTTCAAGCGAAGAGATAATCGCTTCGACTGAACCTTGCACATCGCCTTTAACGAGAAGGGCAAATTCTTTGCGGCCCGACGCTTTGAGCTGGCTCATCATATCGGAGAGCGAACCACGAGCAGCGCCAACACGAACCGCCATGCGTTCACGCTTCATACGCTGACGATATTCAGTGATTTCGCGTGCGCGCGCTTCATTCGGCACGACAGCCAAACGATCGCCCGCTTCTGGCGCACCGTTAAAGCCCAAAACTTCAACAGGAACCGATGGACCTGCATCCGAGATTGAGGCACCAAGATCGGAAATGAGCGCGCGCACGCGACCATATTCGGAGCCGGCCACAACAATATCACCGGTATGCAATGTACCGCGTTGGACGAGAACAGTCGCAACAGGACCACGACCGCGATCAAGTTTCGCCTCAATCACCGTGCCTTCTGCTTCGCGATCTGGATTAGCTCTTAATTCAAGAACTTCAGATTGCAGAGCAATCGCGTCAAGCAGCTTGTCGAGATTGCGGCGTTCTTTGGCCGAGACTTCGACTTCAAGTGTTTCGCCGCCCATGCTTTCAACTTGCACTTCATATTGAAGAAGCTCAGTGCGTACGCGCTCAGGCTTTGCGTCAGGCTTGTCGACCTTATTGATCGCAACAATCATCGGCACCTTTGCGGCCTTCGCATGATTAATTGCTTCAATCGTTTGCGGCATCACGCCGTCATCAGCGGCAACAACGAGAATGACGATATCCGTGACCTTCGCACCACGCGCACGCATCTGCGTGAAGGCGGCATGGCCTGGTGTATCGATGAATGTAATCTTGGCGCCACTTGGTGCCGTCACCTGATAAGCGCCAATATGCTGCGTGATTCCGCCAGCTTCGCCGCCGGCTACATTTGCTTTACGCAACGCATCAAGCAACGAGGTCTTACCATGGTCAACGTGACCCATGATGGTAACAACGGGCGGGCGGGCTTGCAGATTTTCTGAGACGTCGGGCGTATCGAAGAGACCTTCTTCAACATCCGATTCTGCAACACGTTTCACAGTGTGACCTAATTCTTCCGCAACGAGCTGAGCCGTGTCGGCGTCGATCACATCAGTGATCTTGACCATCTGGCCTTGCTTCATGAGGAAGCGAATTACGTCGACGGCACGTTCGGCCATGCGGTTAGCGAGTTCCTGAATCGTAATCACTTCAGGGACAGTCACTTCACGCGAAATCTTTTCTTTCTGTTCAACCTGCT
Organism: Alphaproteobacteria bacterium; assembly: GCA_037131735.1. GTDB lineage: Bacteria > Pseudomonadota > Alphaproteobacteria > Rhizobiales > Beijerinckiaceae > CAIUPE01. The sequence continues at coordinate 199,328 of JBAXQM010000001.1, read as the reverse complement.
GGTTGCCTTTGAGCCTCTGAACGCGACGCTTAAATGCAGCAATCGAACGAACGCGTTCTTCTTCGCCTTCGCTTGTGATGCTCGTGACGGTCAAACGGCCACGACGACGATCATCAGTACGCGTTGTACGTTCTGGTTTTGCTGGAACGGGTGCACGTGCTGGTCCATTGCCGGTGCGGCGCGCGACTTGGCGCTCATCATCTTCAGCTTCCGTCGAGGTTGGTGAGCGACGCGGGGCAATCGTAACACGATCAGTCGTTGTCGCCGCTTTTTCGGCGCCACCTTCGCCCAAACGACGTCGGGCTTCGCTTTCTGATTTCTTTTTCACTTCATCGTCGAAACGACGACGATCATCTTCCTCACGCTTACGAGCTTCCGCCGCGTCGCGTTCAATTTTCTCACGCGCCTCACGTTCGACGCGGGTCTTGGCGTCGATTTCAGCTTGCTTGCGTTCGACTTCTTCACGCTTGCGCGCTTCAGCCAAAGCCAGTGCGCGCGCATCCCGCTCGTCTTCAGTCAGGGTTCGGAGAACCATGCCTGAAGGTTTTTGTGCGGAGGAGGACGTGGATGCTGCGGGGCGAGCCGGTGCGGGTGTCGGAGCAGGAGCGGCGGCGGCCTTAACAGGCGCGGCGGCAACCTTAACGGGCTCGGGCGCGACGGGTGCCTCGCCAGGACCGACGATCCGGCGTTTGACCTTCTCGACCACGACCGCCTTGGTGCGGCCATGCGAAAAACTCTGACGGACGACGCCCTGCTCGACCGGACGCTTCAGGCTCAGTGTTTTTGTCTGAGCCATGTGCAAGGTCTTGTCACCCGGTGTGTTCTTATCGGTCATTCACTATCGTCCTGCGGCGAGCCGCTCGTTTCAAACGTAAAGACTGGAAAGCCCAGCCAACCTATTTTGCTCAATCCACCCGAAAGTCCGGGAAGATCATCAAATTCTAGCTCTCATGAGAGCTATTCAGGTGCGATGCCTCTATCACATTTGGTGAACCAAATGCCAAAATATTTGCACCGCAGCCTTATTTGTATCAGGCCTCACCCGCAATTTCGGGCTCTGCGATCGGCGCTTCAATCCACCCAGCAGACACGCGAGCCTGCATGATCAGAGCTTCAGCCTCTTCGCGGCTCATCTCAAATCCATCGAGAAAACCCGCGTTCTTAATCGTCTCGGACCCCTTGCGCTCGGTCCATCCGACAAGATCATCGGTGGCGCAGCCCGCAAGATCCTCAATGGATTTAACGTCATTCTCGCCAAGCTTGACGAGCATCGGCAAGGTTAAACCCGGAACGTCCTTCATCTCATCGGCAACGCCCAATTCACGACGGCGGGCATCAAAGGCCGCATCACGTTCGGCAAGATGATTGATCGCGCGGTTTTGAATTTCAGCCGCAGTCTCTTCATCAAAGCCTTCGATTGAGGCGAGCTCGGATAAATCGACATAAGTGAGTTCTTCAACCGAGCGGAAGCCTTCAGAAGCGAGAAGCTGACCAACAACTTCGTCAACATCGAGCGCATCCATGAAGGTTTGTGTTCTCTCGACAAACTCTTTCTGACGACGTTCAGATTCTTCGGCTTCCGTCAGAATATCGATATCCCAACCGGTCAATTGCGAAGCGAGACGAACATTTTGTCCACGACGACCGATTGCCAAAGACAATTGATCATCAGGAACCACGACTTCGATACGCTCGGCTTCTTCATCGAGAACAACCTTCGCCACTTCAGCTGGCTGCAACGCATTCACGATAAAGGTCGCGACATCAGGGGACCATGGAATGATATCGATTTTTTCGCCTTGCAATTCACCCACAACGGCCTGCACGCGCGAGCCACGCATACCAACGCAAGCACCAACGGGATCAATCGATGAGTCACGCGAGATTACAGCAATCTTCGCACGTGATCCCGGATCACGAGCAACAGCCTTTACGGTGATAATGCCATCGTAAATTTCTGGAACTTCTTGCGCAAACAATTTTGCCATGAATTGAGGATGAGTACGCGAAAGAAAGATCTGCGGGCCGCGTGCTTCACGACGCACATCGAAAACAAAAGCGCGAATACGATCGCCCGGACGGAAGACTTCGCGCGGGATCAATTCATCACGACGCACAATACCTTCTGAGCGACCAAGATCAACGATGACATTGCCATATTCAACGCGCTTAACGACACCATTGATGATTTCGCCGATGCGGTCTTTATATTCTTCATATTGGCGATCACGCTCGGCATCGCGCACTTTCTGCACAATAACTTGCTTTGCCGATTGCGCAGCAATACGGCCAAGATCGAATGGTGGAAGTTTGTCGGCGATGATATCGCCGAGCTGCGCAGCCGGATTTGAACGACGCGCATCTTCGAGAGAGATTTCAACGGAAGGATTATCAACGGCTTCCACAACGAGTAGATGCCGCCACAAACGCAATTCGCCGGTTTTCGGATCGATCTCGGCACGCACATTGGTTTCCATGCCATAGCGCGAGCGTGCAGCCTTAGCATAGGCTTCTTCCATCGAGGCTAAAACGATCTGACGATCGATCAGTTTCTCGCGTGCCACTGCATCGGCGATCTGCAAGAGCTCAAGCCGGTTTGCGCTGACTGCCATGGACATTCTCCTTTTCTGACGATCTCAAACCTGCACCTTTTTTATCTTTCTGCAGGCGTTGTGATTTTGGTTTTGGTTTCACCGCATCTGCGGGAGACTCTGTTGGTTCCGATGACAAATCGTCTGCACCCCGACGAAGCGCTTTATCGCGCCGCAATGATTCGCGAATGAGATCATCGGTCAGAATGAGATGAGCTTCAGAAATATCAGCTAACGGCATATCGACCAGCGCGTCTTCATCAGGCTTGATATCGATGCGCTCGAGCGTCACCGCATTAGTGGTAACACCGCGCAGATATCCCTTATGTCTTTTGCGCCCGAATGTTGGACGCGTCATCTCGATACGCGCCTGATAGCCGGTCCATTTTTCAAAATCCGAGCGGCGCACTAAGGGGCGATCAATGCCCGGCGACGAGATTTCGAGATTGTAAGCACCGCCAACGGGATCATCGAGATCGAGAACCGGCGAGATCGCACGGCTTACGGCCTCACATTCATCAATACCCATCGACCCATCGGGTCTTTCGGCCATGATTTGAACCGTGCAGCCATTCATTGACGAGACACGGACGCGAACAAGACGAAAGCCCAACGCTTCGATCGCCGGCTCGACCATACGGCCGATCGTTCCAGCAACGCCGTTGTCTTCTGTCAGTCTGTCCTCGTGTTCAACCACGCGTGAATCGTCCAGCCCGGTAGGCAATAAAAAAGAGCGGGTCCGGGCGGGCCCACTCTCACAAGATCGGTTAGTAACCGTTATGAGGTGTCTTATCGACAAGGGCTCCTCTACTCCATCAGACCCTATTTTTCAAGCAAAACCTTGGAGGCTGGCGGGCATACACGTTTTGGTTACCCCTGCCGGTTAGGATCGCCGTCAATCAAGAGACAGCGATGAACCCTATTTCCTCACTCGTAACCGATATTGAGGCCGCCCTTCAGGATGCTGATGGCGAGCGGCGCACCCTATTGCTGCACCGAATTACCAATCTTTTTATCGAACAGCTTCCCGATTTGAATGACGACCATGTCTCGGTGTTCGACGAGGTGATCCTTTGCTTGGCGGCTGAAATCGAATTGGCGGCGCGGATCGAATTATCGGAAAAACTCGCTGATTTGACCCGGGGTCCCCGCCAAACCGTTCAGAATCTGGCGTTAGACCAAGAAATTCGCGTAGCCCAGCCGGTTTTGGAGAGAAGTCCCTGCATCGACGTCGAGAACTTGCAGACCATTGCGCAGCATCGGTCAGAAGTCTTTCTTGATGCGCTCTCCCGCCGCAAGCGTCTGCCAAGCCAAGTGACCGATATTCTTGCCCAAAGGGGCGGAGAAGCAACAATTCAAAGAATTCTCCAGAATTCGAGCCTTGAATTGTCCGAATTGGGTTTGAGAGCGCTTGCCGACCGCGCCACGTCGGATTCCCGACTTTATCGGGCGCTCAAAAGCCGGCCGGACCTTGCGCTACGCCATATTGGAGCCATTCTCGAAGCGGCAAAGCAGAAAGCGCGAACCGAAATCCGCGATTTAACCGACCAGATTGAGCTGATCGATCATGCGATTGATATCGGCGCGGCGGCGGTGATGATTAATCCCGCCATTCTCGAACTCGCTGATTATGTAAAGCCTGAGGCTCAAGACGAGGCATATCTGTTCTCGCGTGCCCCGCGCGAGGGGGAAGTCATCACGCTGATCAATCACGGCCGCATCAATGAAGCCTTAGCCGCCATTGCGCATTTGGCGGGCCTACCCAGAGAAACGGTAAAGCACGCGTTCGGCTCACCCCATTTTGATCCACTTCTCTTTATTGTGCGGGCGATTGAATTTCAGTGGTCGAGTTTTCTAGCCCTGCTCAAAGCCAAAAATGGCGGTTCGCTCTCGCAGGCGCATCATGACAGCGCCTTTTCAAGCTTTCACGCGCTCTCTTTATCGACGGCACGACGGGTAATGCGCTTTATCTCGGCGCGAACCGCAGCTTAGCGGCGTTCAAAGCTAAGATAAGAAGACAGACGTCCTTCGCGGCGTGCTTTTGCCTCATAGCGGGTCTGTATCCATTCCGGCCAAGGCTTTCGCCAATCATCCGAGCCTTCTGCAGTCCAGTTAAAGTCTCGAGACTTTAATAAATGAGCCAAGGCCCACCCTGCATAATGATCAATATCGGTCGCAAAGCGCAGTTCACCACCGGATTTGAGCGTTTTTCCTAAGAGATCGACCGTCAAATCTGAGATAAACCGCCTTTTGTTCTGACGCCGCTTGGGCCAGGGATCGGGATAAAGAATAAAGATCCGGTCGAAGACGGCGGGGGCGAGAGCTTTCAACAATTCGACCGCGTCGGAGTCGAAGACTCTGATATTTTCGATGTTTTCGTTCTCAATCGCCGCGACCATCTTGGCCATACCGTTGACGAAGGGCTCGCAACCAATAAAGCCGGTTTGAGGATTTAGGCGGGCCTGATGAAGAAGATGCTCGCCGCCGCCAAAGCCTATTTCGAGCGCCAAAGACGTCATCGGCACCGAGAATAATGAGGTCGGATTTAACCCGTCCGATAAAGGCACACGCAGATGCGGCAAGAGGCGGTCGATGAGACCGCCTCTTGTATCCGTGAGGCGCTTGCCTTTCCGGCGCCCGAAAAAGGCGCGATCCGGCCGCTCGCTCGCGTCAGGGCTCAAAGGCGCTTCTTGATGGCGTCGGCAATATCCGTCTTTTCCCAAGAAAAGCCGCCATCTGCCTCGGGCTTGCGCCCGAAATGGCCATAAGACGATGTCCGCGCATAAATCGGCTTATTGAGATCGAGATGCTTGCGGATACCACGCGGGGTCAAATCCATAACGTCGCCCGCCTCAAAAATCTGCTCGATCTTGGCTTCATCAACCTGACCCGTGCCGTGGAAATCGGCATAGATCGAAAGCGGGCGCGCGACGCCAATCGCATAAGACAATTGGATCGTGCAGCGGTCAGCAACGCCAGACGCGACAACATTCTTTGCGAGGTAGCGCGCAGCGTAAGCGGCAGAACGGTCAACCTTTGTCGGATCTTTGCCGGAAAATGCACCGCCGCCATGCGGGGCAGCACCACCATAAGTGTCGACGATGATTTTGCGGCCGGTCAGGCCCGAGTCACCATCGGGGCCCCCGATGAAGAATTTGCCGGTTGGGTTGATGTGCCAGACGGTGTCCTTGCTGATCCAACCTTCAGGCAGCGCCTTGCGAACATAAGGTTCCACTAGCTCGCGCACCTGATGAGATGACATGGATTCAATCAAATGCTGATGCGAGACAACGATCTGTGTCACGCCAACCGGCTTACCGCCGGCATAGCGGATGGTGACCTGGCTCTTTGAATCGGGACCGAGCACTTTTTCTTTGTTCGAATGACGCGCTTCCGAAATCAGGCGCAGAATTTTATGCGCATAATAAATCGGTGCCGGCATGAGATCTTCGGTTTCGCGGCAAGCATAACCAAACATGATGCCTTGGTCGCCCGCGCCTTCTTCCTGATTGGTTGGCTGACGTGCATCAACGCCCTGCGCAATATCAGCCGATTGGCCATGCAAGAGAACTTCAATATCGGCGTGATCCCAATGGAAGCCGTCTTGCTCATATCCAATATCTCGGATCGCCATACGAGCCGTGTGAGCAATCCAGTCCTTGGTCACGGTTGAAGGTCCGCGCGTTTCGCCAGCGATGACGACCTTGTTCGTGGTTGCCAATGTTTCGCATGCAGCGCGGATGTCCCACTCGCTGATGCCCGACTTCGGACCTTCACGATAAAAAAGATCAACGATTTCGTCGGAAATCCGGTCACAAACCTTATCGGGATGACCTTCTGAAACGGATTCACTTGTAAAAAAATAATCGGAACGGGCCACTGTATGCCTCCGGAAACTGGCGCGAAATCAAGGGCGCAAAAACGACCCTCTTCGCGTCTCCGTGGCAGGTGGGATTCTATAAGTCAAGCTGAAATAAAGAACGCGTTTTAAAAAACGAACGAAATCGTTCTTTATTCAAGCCGCAATCTCATCGCCTGCGATTGCAGTTACCAATTCGACGACGCGACGGCGCAATTTCGCATCCTTAATTTTTAAAAAGGCACGGTTGAGCTGAACGCCTTCATTGGTAGCCAGAAAATCCGCCACATATGTCGCGTCGCCCTGATCGTTAAAGCCATTTTCCACCGGAGGCCGATCGCTTAGTTGCGGAGCACCTTCAAAAAAATATTCGACGGGGACGCCCAATATTCGAGAGATCTGTTGCAGTCGACTTGCGCCGATCCGGTTCATTCCCTTTTCATATTTCTGGATTTGCTGGAACGTCAGCTGCAATTGCTCGCCGAGCTTTTCCTGGCTCATGCCCAAAAGAATGCGGCGCATTCTCACGCGAGAGCCAACATGCCGATCGACCGGATTGGGTGTCTTCTTAACCACAGGGGATCCCGAATCTTCTTGCAAAATAGACCTCACTGATTCAAGCGCCAAACCGATCTGCCGGGTGGAATTGACCTTGGACCAATCAGACGACGGATCGAAAAATATATCCGCTCCACTCGCCTAAGTTTGTCAGGATCAACACAAGATCATTCCCACGAAATCGCCGGAACAATTCTGAGAACAAATCAACCCTGACGAGTGAACAGTATAATTTACATCCAATCTAGCGATCAGAGGTTGCACTAATGGAACTTACCCGTCTAGGTGTTATTTGACCTAGCGTAAACAGGATGCCGATCAATCCCATAAAAAGCGACAGAGCTGAAAAGGGGCCTCCCGCTATGCGAGAATAAACAGTCTCTGGAAGAGCTTTTGGTAAATCACCATCGATTATACCCCGCTCGCCGAGCTCGATACGACCGCGCTCCCGCCCATAAGGATCAATAATTGCCGATATTCCATTATTCGCGGCTCGAATGAGCGGGATGCCTTGCTCAATGGCCCGTAGTCGTGCCTGCGCGAAATGTTGATAAGGTCCAGGCGTTAATCCAAACCAGGCATCATTCGTTACATTTAATAAGACGCCCGGACGCTCACCATTGGCTAAATGGCTTAGCTCAGGGAAAATTGCTTCATAGCAAATCAACGGTAGAGTCTGAGGCCAACGCGCGACTGACAGAGCCTGTCGCTTTTCTGCCGCCACGAAGCCTCCTGGGGCTGTGATGAATTCTCGCAATCCGAAAAAATCAATCATACCCTCAAAGGGTAGATATTCTCCGAAAGGCACGAGATGAACTTTATCCGCCGAAGCGGTTATTGCGCCCAAATCATCGAGTACTTGAATCGAATTAAAATAAAATCGTCCCGATTTATCGGGCTTGTCTTCGGCCCTCACGGCGCCCGTCAATAAGACCGTACCTTTTGGAAGGATTCGACTGATTTCTTCCCGTGCTTTAGGTGAACGATCCAAAAGAAAAGGAAAGGCGGTCTCGGGCCAGATAAGATGAGTAATGCCATTCATTCCGTCTGCAGAAGGATATGATCCGCGAGAGCTCAGCGATAGATAGTTTGTTAGAATGCGCGCAGAATATTCCTTGTCAAATTTTTCATCTTGGGCGACGGCCGGTTGCATAATCCGAATTCGCACACCAGGTACCACTTCACTTTGTGGCGTGTTCAAACGATGAAATCCAAATAGATAGAGTGATGTAACACCAATAATGAAGATAATCGGCCCAATAGGGCGTAACGTTTTTTTCCCTTCAGCAAAAAACAGCGAAGGCAAAGAGAATAAAAACACCGCAAGAAAATTTAAGCCATGTAATCCAAAGATCGAAGCGATTTGAGATAACTCAAGCGAACTGCCCCAAATCATGCCAATGGCATTCCAAGGAAATCCTGAAAGAACCTCGCCACGCAACAATTCTGTTATTGTCAAAGTGAGTGAAAAAATCAGAATCCGCGAAATGCCAGTGCGCCAAAAATAGAATGACAAGGCAAATGCCGTTGCGAAGAAAAATGCGAGGACAGCGGGCAATCCCACAATGGCAAAAGGTATTACCCAAATAAACTGCGACTCGACCAAAAAGGCCGAGCCAATCCACCAGAGCCCTGCCAGAAAATAGCCGAAGCCGAGACACCACCCGGATAAAAAAGCTTGTTTGATTGATTCACAATGATCAAGACGAAAGATCGCCATAGTCATCGGTAACAAGAAAAACAACCATAATCCAAAAGGCGGTAAACTAAGCGCGCCAACGGCTCCGGATAGAAAAAGAAGACTATCCCAACGTGGCGCTGACTGCCTCATCCAATTGAAGTAGGCCAACAATATCAAGAGTCCGACGAACCATTGGCCGACGAATTATCATCCTCGTCTTTTGACTTGCGGCGACGCGTCGGCTTTTGTGAGGTTTCTTCAACAACACGCCTCGTAATTCTTAACCGCTTAACGCGACGGGGATCAGCATCAAGTACTTCAAATTCAAGATTTTCAACGCCCGTAATGATCTCGCCGCGAATAGGTACACGACCCGCAAGAAACCCTACGAAGCCACCAATCGTTTCAATTTCCTCAACTTCATCATCGCGAGAAAAATCTACCCCCAGAGCCAAACTCACTTCCGGTAGGCCGGCACGGCCGTCGACAATCATCGAGCCGTCGCTACCCTTTACAATCGTCGCGCTCTCTTCGAGATCATGCTCGTCTTCAATGTCGCCAACAACGATCTCGACAAGATCCTCGATAGAAACCAAGCCGTCTGTTCCACCATATTCGTCAATGACGAGTGCCATATGAGTGCGGGTCGACTGCATTTTAACGAGAAGATCGAGCGCCTGCATGGAAGGCGGCGCAAAGAGGACGGGTCTCAGAATTTTAGCCGCCGAAAGCGGCATAGAGAGATCAAGCCGAGCCAGATCGAGTTTTTCGACCGATAGCTTCCGCCTACGCGCACCGGCATCTTGTTCGGCGCGTTCAGATATAAAATCAACAAAGTCGCGCAAATGAATCATGCCGCGGGGATCATCGAGCGTGTCGTTATAAACAGGCAAACGAGAGTGACCTGCCGTTCTAAAAACGCGCAAAAGATCTCCAAGTGAGATCTCAAGAGGCACCGCAATAATATCAGCGCGAGGAACCATAATGTCGTTGACGCGCTTCGCGCGAAAGCCAAGAACATTCTTCAGCATATCGCGTTCACGTTGGGAGAGTTCGGCGCCAACGTCCGACTCTGCCAAGGCATCTTCAATATCTTCACGAATTGACGGTGCAGAACGCAAGCCGACAGCTCCCAATATACGGGATATCAAACCCTGTTTAATATCCTCAGACGCGTTATCGGAAAGACCGTTAGAGGATGACATTTTATCGCTCACAGAGCGGCTCCATTCGGATCAACGATGCGGGCGTCATTATAAGGATCAGGAATATTTAATTCGGCAAGAAGTTCAGTTTCAAGCGATTCCATAATTTCTGCATCTTTATCATTTTCATGATCATAACCAAGAAGATGTAAAAATCCGTGAAGAATAAGATGAGTGAAATGATCCGCAAAAGCTTTGTGTTCCACCTCAGCTTCGCGCTTAACTGTTTCAAAAGCGATAATGATGTCACCTAAAAAGGGCGCTGAAGCGATCTTCTCTCGGGCAACAGACGGAAAAGACAACACATTTGTAGGTTTATCTATTCCGCGCCATTCCTGATTGACGGACCGAATATGTTCGTCGTCTGAGAGAAGAATGGAAAGCTCGACGCCATCACGAAATTGATCGCCAAGCTTTTGCCCGGCAATCTGAAGCGCACGTTCAGCAAGAGGCTCGGCATCGGGAAATTCATCCCAAAGCGCGCTCTCTTGTTCAATATCAGGATAAATCGTGTTCATTGGAATGAACTTATGACCCTTGCTGGCTATCGCGGTCATAGGCTGTGACAATGCGACGGACAAGATCGTGACGAACCACATCCGTGTCCGCGAATTTAACCCGCGCAATACCTTCCACGCCTGTCAGAATACGGCTCGCTTCAACGAGACCTGATTTCTGGCCGGTGGGTAAATCGATTTGCGACGGATCGCCCGTTACAATCATACGTGACCCTTCACCCAATCGTGTCAGAACCATTTTCATCTGCATGGATGTGGTGTTTTGCGCTTCGTCAAGCAAAACGATGGCGTTGGTCAATGTGCGCCCACGCATAAAAGCCAAAGGCGCGATCTCGATCATGCCGGTTTGCAAGCCCCGCTCGACATGGCGTGATTCCATGAAATCATAGAGCGCGTCATAAATGGGACGCAGATAGGGATCGACCTTCTCGCGCATATCGCCGGGGAGAAATCCCAAACGCTCGCCCGCTTCAACAGCAGGGCGCGAAAGAATAAGACGCTCAACCAATCCTTGCTCAATCAATTGTACGGCATAGCCGACGGCTAGCCATGTTTTACCGGTTCCTGCCGGACCTTCAGCGAAAACGAGCTCATGCTCTTTAAGCGCTTTCAAATAAATATGCTGTGCAGCATTGCGGGCTTTCACCCGCTTCCGACGCGTTACAATTTCATCGAAGGATAATTTTTCAGGTGTAACGGCCGGACTGCCGGGAAATAACGACCCTTGTGCCGCCGCCTCTTCGATTGCGCCATCGATATCGCCTTTTTGGATTGAAAGGCCGGCGCGGACGCGTTCATTCATTTTCTCAAGAACGAAACGCGCTTGTTCAGCTTTTTCAGGAGGGCCCTTCAAAATCACCTGATTACCATTCGCGACAGCCTGAATACCCAAACGCTGTTCAAGATGGGTAAGGTTTTGATCGAAATGGCCAAAGACCAATCCGGCGACACGGTTATCATTGAGAGAGAGTCGAACATCGACTGTTTCAAGCAAGCCCTGCTTACGGGACACTTCGAGAAAACGCGCTGCGCCTTCGCTGCCTCTCACGAGAAACTCCTGTTCGCCATGACCATTCCGCCCTAAAAAAACATTTTTGATCGTAAATTTGTTATACCAGCGTTCCAACAAGACTATTCGTCACACTATCGGTGATTCGGACTGGGACAACACGACCAATGTAATCAGCGGATGCATCAAACGCCACTGCGAGAAGATGCGGCGATTTGCCGGCCACCTGCCCGGGATGTCGGCCTTTTCTTTCCACTAATATGTCGAGTGTCTTGCCGACCATACTGTCCTGGTGGCGCCTTTGTTGTTTGGCAATAAGAGCTTGGAGGATTTGAAGACGGCGATCTTTCACATCTTCAGGAATTTGATCATCCATTTCCGCAGCCGGCGTTCCCGGTCTAACACTATATTTGAAAGAATAGGCGCTTGCGAAACCGACCTCTTCAATCAAAGTGAGTGTGGCTTGAAAATCTTCATCCGTCTCGCCGGGAAAGCCAACGATGAAATCTGATGAGAAAACGATATCATTTCTTTGGCGACGCATCATCGCAATAGCATCGAGATAATCGCGCATTGTGTGACGACGATTCATCAAGCCAAGTATTTTATCTGATCCTGATTGAACGGGCAGATGAAGATAGGGCATCACTTCAGCAATATCGCGATGAGCGTGAGCAAGGCTCTCATCCATCTCGAGAGGATGGCTGGTTGTATAACGAATGCGCGCGATCCCGGAAATTTCGCTCACACGTTTTAGCAATTCACTAAGCGGCGCAGACTGACCGCTTTCATCTAGTCCATGATAGGCATTCACATTTTGGCCAAGCAGCGTCACTTCTCTGATGCCAACATCGGCTAGCCGTTTAACTTCGGCGAGCACATCAGCAACGGGACGGGAATATTCACTTCCTCGCGTGTAAGGCACGACACAAAAGGTGCAGAATTTATCGCAGCCTTCCTGAATCGTGACAAAGGCCGAAACACCACGCGCTTTCGCGCGTTCGTTAGATGGAGAGGGCAAGGATTTAAATTTATCATCAACCGGAAACTCGGTGTCAACATGTCGTGATCTGCTTTTCCTCGCCAAAAGCTCCGGTAAATTCTGATAAGATTGCGGACCGATAACTAGATCAACAGCGGGCTCGCGCCTGAGAATCTGTTTGCCTTCGGCTTGCGCGACACATCCCGCAACAACGATTTTAAAATCTTGGCCTGCGTTTTTACGTTCGGCCTTTAACTCGCGCAGACGGCCAAGCTCCGAATACACTTTATCAGCTGCCTTCTCGCGAATATGGCAGGTGTTCAAAATGATCAGATCTGCGTTGTCGATGTTATCGGTGGCTTGATACCCTTGACCATCAAGAATGTCTGTCATGCGCTCGGCATCATAGACATTCATCTGACAACCATAAGATTTCACCAAAACGCGTTTTGTTGCGGAGGGGGTTGTCATCGGGCGGTCTGGGTCTCGCTTTCACTCAAAGAAATAAGATCGCTGATAAAACACGGATCACGCTCTCTATAATCGGAATTGATTGCCAATAAAAACAAAATTCAGGTGACAGGCCAGGATGAGGGCATGTCACGACCACGCGCGAGTAGGGCGCGCGCCGCGCGGATTTGATCTCGGGCGGTGAGTGCTAAGACTTTTCGATCCGTCATCTGATCCGCATGAAACGGGTCGCCAAACCAGATGTCGATAACAATTGGGGCACCCTTCAGGATCCCGGCAAAATGCGGCAAGAGGTCCATGTCACCATACCAGGCGATTTCAGGCCCGTCGAAACGACGAAGCGGCATCCCGGCGCGGTTCCGATAGAGAAGAGCGACCGGCTGAGCGCGGACCTGATCGGTGACCGCCTCTGCCGTTAGGGCGCCCAACAGAGCGGACCTAAAATCGAGGACGCGATTGCCATCGCTTGTTGTACCCTCGGCAAAGAGCAAGATCGCTTCACCCCGACCAAACCGCTCCGCTACTGACGTGACCGCCGCCTTAGTCGCCATTTTCCGCGTTCGATCCACGAAGACCGTTTGCTGCAATTTCGCGAAAAGGCCGAAAATGGGCCAAGAGGCCACATCGGCACGCGCAACAAAGGAGAGCGGCAAAACGCTTCCGAGCGCCACGATATCGAGCCAGGAAACGTGGTTGGACAGAAAAAGACGCGGACCCATGACAAGGGGCGCGCCATGAATACGAACCCGCAAGCCCATCATTCGCGTGACAAAGCGGTGATAGATCAACGGCAACCATGACGCCGCGCGCAGGCGAAGTTTCATCATAACCCATTGAGGGGGAATGAGAAAAAGTGTGACCGGGACAATCACTATAAGGAAAAGCGCAATTCTGATCCGACCTACAATTTCTCGAACCATCAGAGTTCAGCCAAAGACAAACGCATCACGAGCGCTAGGGCGGCGGATCCATCTGGCCGACGATAATAGCCCGGCCTCTTGCCGATCACCGTGAATCCTTGAGCTTCATAAAGAGCGCGGGCGGGCTGATTTCCGTCTTCGACCTCAAGAAACAGGGTCGAAACACCGTTGCTTGCCAGATGGGCCAAATGTTGGCCGAGCAACACACGGCTCCATCCTCGGCCTCGAACGGCACGCGCCAAAACAATCGTGAGGATCTCGGCTTCATCACTGGCGCGGCGGCTCAAGATAAAGCCGTAAAGGCGATCGGGACGGGAGGGGTCGCACAGAACATCGGCCAGTACAGATCGATCCGCCAAAAATCCTTCAAATTCGGCCAAGTACCAAGCATGCGAGAAGTCGCCTTGGGCGTGCAATGTTGCAAATTGCTGCGCATCTTTTTGCGCAGCATGGCGCACAAAGGCCGAACTCGTTTTGCGCAACATAGGTGCAGCAATTTTGCGCAAGAATTGGGAAAGCCGCAGCAACATCACCGCCTCATCGCAACGCGATCCGGCCATTTTGCTGCGGAACGGCATCGGGTGGTCGCAGATAAAGGGGGGTGGGACGCGCTTCATTCGGATTGGCAAAAGCCCCCAAACGCGCGACCCATTCGCTATCCGGGCCGGACTGATCCGCTTCGCAGGCCACTAAATGGTTCGAATTATTCGCCAGACTTGCGAAAAGGGAGGGGGCTGACCCCACAATGCGGGCCTTTGACGCCAAAATCAAAGCCTCGGCTTCACTCTGAGGAATAATACATGGCGGAACGAGAATCCGACCATCACCAGCGGAGATTTGCAGATAAACATGCTGATGGCGGGCATCGATTACGCTTGCCACGCTTTTTTCGGTCCCGTCTGAAAGGAAAGGCGCAATGAACGCCGAAAGCGTGGTGATCCCGACAATCGGAAGGGCGGTAGCCAGAGCAATAGCGCGCGCGGCAGATAGGCCGACCCTTAATCCGGTAAAGCTTCCGGGGCCGACCGTTGTGGCAATACGAGACAGAGACGAAAAGCCGCTCGGCACTTGGGCCATCACCCGATCGATCAAAGGCATCAGCGCTTCAGCATGACCGCGATCCATCGGCAGGCTTTCACGGGCGATCAAGTGACCGGTCGAGGTATCCATGACGGCGGCTGAACAAAGACCGAGTGCCGTATCAACCGCCAATATGCGCACGTGAATACTCTCCGCCCGAAAGGCTCAAATCGCCTGAACTTCGCGGACATCGGGGAGAAAATGACGGAAAAGATTTTGAACGCCATTTTTCAGAGTTGCCGTTGAAGACGGACACCCCGAGCAAGACCCCTTCATGGCGAGATAGACAACGCCATCGCGGAAACCGCGGAAAACAATATCGCCCCCATCACCCGCAACGGCAGGACGAATACGGGTCTCAAGCAATTCCTTGATTGTATCGACTGTTGCGCGGTCAGAGTCTTCGAAAAATTCGCCTTCTGAGTCTTGGGCCTCTGAGACGGCAACCGCATCATCACCTTCAAACAAGGGGTCGCCGGAGAGAAAATGCTCCATGATCGCGCCAAGGATCGCGGGCTTTAAATGGGGCCATTCGCCATCCGATTTTGTCACCGTAATAAAATCATAAGCAAAGAAAACACCCGAAACACCCGGGATCGCAAAAAGACGTCGCGCCAGTGGCGAACGCTCAGCCGCGTCTCTTTCCCGGATTTCAAGCGTACCGGAGGATAACACCGACCGGCCGGGTAAAAATTTCAATGTTGCGGGATTCGGAGTGACTTCAGTCTGGATAAACATGGGGCCCTCACAACCGGTTCAAGGCCGGTGGATGGTTGATCGGAAATGACAAACTAACACATAGGGTGGAACCCGACCATGGCAAGTGCCACTTCACCGCGAACGAGAGTGAACAGTCAGTGCCGAATGAAGCCCAGAATGTCCTTCACGGCATCCATCGTCTTTCGAGCAATGGCTCCCGCTCGTTCAGAGCCATCGGCAAGAACGGAATCAATATAGGCCGGGTCACCCGTAAGCTTTTTCATTTCCGCACCGATTGGACCTAGGCGCGCAACCGACAGGTCCACGAGCGCTGATTTGAATGTCGAAAACTGAGCGCCCCCAAATTCCTGAAGCACGGCCGATTTTGTTGTGGCGCTCAGCGCCGCATAAATGCCGACGAGATTGTCGGCTTCCGGGCGGGGCTTCAAGCCTTCATCTTCCGAGGGTAAGGGCTCTGGATCAGTTTTCGCTTTACGCACTTTTTGTGCAATCGCATCGGCATCGTCGGTCAAATTGATGCGCGAATAATCGGATGGGTCCGACTTCGACATTTTCTTCGTGCCATCACGCAAACTCATAACCCGCGTTGCAGGGCCTTGAATCAAAGGCTCTGGCAGCGGAAAGAAGGCGTCACCAAAACCCGTGCGCGTGATCGATTCTGAGAAGTCGTTATTAAATTTTTGCGCAATATCGCGCGACAATTCCAAATGTTGTTTTTGATCTTCGCCAACCGGAACATGCGTTGCGCGATAAACAAGAATGTCAGCCGCCATAAGCGCCGGATAGGCATAAAGACCAACCGACGCATTCTCGCGATCTTTACCCGCCTTCTCTTTGAATTGCGTCATACGATTGAGCCAGCCCAAACGGGCAACACAATTAAACACCCATGCCAACTCCGCATGTTCGGGAACTTGGCTTTGATTGAAAATGATATGAGCTCTCGGATCGATACCGCAGGCGATAAAGGCAGCGGTGACCTCGCGAATGCTTGATGTCAGCTGCACAGGATCTTGCGGAACGGTGATCGCATGCAAATCGACAACACAATAGATGCAGTCATGGCTCTTTTGAAGCTCGACAAATTTGACGATCGCCCCAAGATAATTTCCGAGATGGAGATTGCCAGTCGGCTGAACGCCGGAGAACACCAGTTCCTTGAATTGGGCCATGTTTTGAGGCTTCCTATCAATTAAGTGCCCCGCTTATCGCAACCCAGAAACCGGAGTGCAAGAGGCGGCCGCACCCGTGATCTAACGAAATTCCTTTAATAATCCGAGAAAATGCATCATGAGTGCATAAAGGCCCAAGCCCGCCAAGCATATGAGGGCCAAACTCGCCCACCGCAAATAGGTCAACTGATCAGTAATCAGTAAAGGCGATAGAGTCTCTTTCGCGAACACAAGCGCCAAGGCCAATAATCCCGTGGCAAAGACAACTTTATAAATTTTTACTCTGAATTCACGCTCCGGCATCCATCCGCTGAGACGTCTCATACCAATCTGTTGAAGAACCAAAACGGTCCCTTGGCCGATTGAAAAGGCAAATGCGAAGCCGAAAGGGCTTTGAGAGAAGATCGACATCTGCACGAGGAACCCGATTAGAATGCTCGATATGATAGTTGAGAGCAGAGGTATGCGTACCCGCTCATAGGCAAAATAGAGTTGCATTTGAACACGGGCCAATGACGCAAAGGGCAGTCCCAAGGCGAAGCCTGCCAAGGCTGCGGCAGTGCCTATGCGATCAGCACTACCAAAGGCACCTCTTTCAAATAATACCGACACGATCGGTTCAGCGAGGATTACCAAAGCAATGGCGGCCGGTAATGCCAAAGCGATCGATAGAAATATAACGCGATCAATCGAACGATGGAGTGCGTCTGAATTATTCATGATCACGCGTGATGCAAATTCAGGTAAGGCGATTGTTGCCAGACTTGATGCAATAAAGCCGAAAGGTAATTGTGCCAATCTCTCGGCATAAGTCAGATAGGAAATCGCTCCAGGAGTCTGCGACGCGTTATTGAGTAGGATCAAAATTCCGAATTGGACGCCAAACTGAATTACAAAACCGGGTAAAGCGAGCGCGGCCATAGCCATAAAATCTGGACCGAAAGAAGGGCGCGAAAAGATCGATTTATCGAAACGAATAGTAACCGGTATTAAGAGTGCAATAACCTGAAAAAATGTTGCCGCACTTGCTGCCAGAGATAGGATTAGCCCAACCTTCGCATAATCCGGAGAGATTTGATTATTGAAATAGACGAGAAGAAGAACGAGAGCGACATTAACGGAAACCGGGACAAGAGCCTGAAGAATAAATTTCTTTTTTGAAATCAGAATGGCTGACAAGAGACTTGTGAGCGTGGCTCCGAAAATCAAAGGCAATAAGGCTCTAAAATAGAGAATGGCCAAATCATAACGATCTTGCGACAATCCTGGTGCAAGAATTGTTAATGCATCAGTTGCCCAAATTTCTCCTATTATAACAAAGACAGCCGTGAGCATGCTGACATAAAACAAACTGTCACGGATGAAAGACGCTTCGCGCGTCGAATTATCTGTGTCGATGAGCTTTGTTGCGATGGGAACATATGCGCTTGTCCATCCGCCTTCGCCCATCAAACGTCGAATGAGATTGGGGATTCGCAACGCAACGAAAAACGCATCTGCGACTGGACCCGCACCAAAGAGGGAGGCGAGGAGAACATCGCGAAGGAAACCAAGGATCCGAGTGAGCGATGTGGCAGTCCCGATGAGCAGCGTCAGACGGAAAGGATTCATCGCTCAAAAATGGCCATGCAGATCATAAAATAAACTTACTCAGATCAGCATTCCGTGCGAGATCTCCAATGCTTTTTTCAACCTCTGACGCGGTTATCTTTACAATAGAACCGGCGCGGTCAGGCGCTGAAAATGAAATATCATCAAGTACACGTTCAATGACGGTTTGAAGCCTTCGGGCACCAATATTCTCAACACTGGAATTAACTTCGACAGCAATTTTAGCAATAGCATCAATAGCGTCGGGTGAAAATTCGAGCGTTACATTTTCCGTCGAAAGCAGTGCTACCGATTGTCGAATGAGGCTCGCTTCCGTCTCAGTTAAAATACGGCGGAAATCCTCTTCTTTCAGAGATTGTAATTCGACGCGGATCGGTAACCGACCTTGTAATTCGGGCAAAAGATCTGATGGCTTTGAAACATGAAAGGCGCCCGAAGCGATAAAGAGAATATGATCGGTTTTAACCGCGCCATGTTTTGTCGATACAGTTGTGCCTTCAATGAGTGGCAGGAGATCGCGCTGGACACCTTCGCGGGATACGTCTGCACCACCCCGTGACTCACGTGCACAAATTTTATCGATTTCATCGAGAAAAACGATACCGTTGTTTTCGACTTCTCTAATTGCCTCGGCAATAATTGAATCCTGATCAAAGAGTTTATCGCTCTCTTCATTGACCAAAGGCTGATAGGCATCTTCTACAGTCATACGGCGCGGTTTGGACGAGCGGCCTAGTTTCCCGAAAATATCGCCTATATTGATTGCTCCCACTTGCGCCCCTGGCATTCCAGGAACCTCGAACATCGGCATGCCCACTGAAGAGCTTTGTAATTCTATCTCGATTTCTTTTTGGGCAAGCTCGCCTTCACGCAATTTCTTTCGAAACGATTCGCGCGTTGTGGTGCTAGCCGTCTGGCCAACAAGCGCATCAAGCACGCGATCTTCCGCTGAGAGTTCAGCGCGGGCGCGGACATTTTTTCTTTTTGCGTCTTTTACGAGTGCAATGCCGATCTCGAGCAAATCTCGAATGATCTGTTCGACATCACGACCGACATAACCAACTTCAGTAAACTTCGTCGCTTCAACTTTCAAAAAAGGCGCGCTTGCGAGTTTTGCGAGTCGTCGCGCAATTTCTGTTTTACCACAGCCCGTCGGGCCGATCATGAGAATATTCTTTGGAAGAACCTCTTCGCGCATCGGGCCTTGAAGCTTCAAGCGCCGCCAACGATTTCTTAAAGCAATGGCCACGGCGCGCTTGGCATCTGATTGGCCAACGATAAAGCGATCGAGTTCAGAAACGATTTCACGCGGTGACAAATCACTCATGAGCGCACTCCTGATGAGAGACGTTCTATGGTGAGTGTGCCATTCGTATAGACACAAATGTCGCCCGCAATGGTGAGACTTTTTCTGACAATCGTTTCGGCATCAAGATCCGTGTCGATGAGCGCGCGCGCTGCTGCTAACGCATAGTTGCCGCCCGAGCCAATGCCCATCACACCGTTTTCCGGTTCAAGAACATCACCATTACCAGAAAGAATGAGGCCGACTTTCTGATCGGCAACCAACATCATCGCTTCCAAGCGCCTGAGATAGCGGTCAGTCCGCCAATCTTTCGCGAGTTCAACGGAGGCCCGCATCAATTGCCCGGGATATTGCTCGAGCTTGGCTTCAAGCCGCTCGAACAGCGTGAAGGCATCAGCCGTCGCACCGGCAAAGCCCGCGATCACTTCGCCTTTGCCGAGCCGACGAACTTTTTTGGCGTTCCCTTTAATAACCGTTGGGCCAAGGCTCACTTGGCCGTCTCCGCCGATAACGACCTCATCACCTTTGCGAACCATGAGAATGGTTGTAGCCCGCCACCGCCGATCTTCGTCTTGCATCGCTCACATTCCTTCAATCACCTTGGCTCTAGCCTCGTTTATATAATGCGCCAAGTCGCATCCGTCCGGACTGTGCCCCTAAAAAAACGGATCGCCAGAACGACAAGTGGCGTGACAGGCGGGGCTTTGGCGGGTAGAGGCTTTCACTATCAGTTCAGGGGGTCCCCATAGGGACAAAAAGACAATGAGAACGGCCAGCATTACGCGCAAAACGGGCGAGACGGATATTGCCGTATCTATCGCCCTCGATGGAAGCGGCGAAGCCAAGATTTCTTCGGGAGTCGGCTTTCTCGATCATATGCTGACGCTTTTTGCCCGCCACAGCCTTTTTGACGTGACCGTTTCCTGCAAGGGCGACCTCGAAGTTGATCAGCACCACTCGGTCGAAGATATCGGCATTGCTCTCGGCCACGCCTTTCGGGATGCTTTGGGCGATAAAAAGGGCATTACACGTTATGCCCATTCATACCTCCCCATGGACGAGACCCTCTCGCGGGTGGCGGTGGATGTTTCCGGACGGCCCTTTCTTGTGTTCCGCACTGAGTTCGAGCGCGAGAAAATCGGCGATTTCGATACCGAATTGGTACGCGAATGGTTTCAGGCTTTTGCCATCAATGCCGGCATCACGCTTCATGTTGAAACAATTTACGGCTTGAACGCGCATCACATTGCCGAAAGCTGCTTTAAAGGATTGGCCCGTGCGCTGCGCGCGGCCGTCAGCATTGATGCGCGGGAAAAAGACCGGATTCCCTCGACGAAGGGCGTTCTTTAGAACCAGACTCTCTTGGATAGATAAAAATGGCGATTTATTCGATCTATCTGCCCTCTTCGCTCGCCTTTACGCGCGAAAACATCGCCGAACATAGCCGGCTTGTGCCCGACAAGTTTAGCTGGGGTGGATTTTTGGTGCCTTTGCTCTGGCTACTCTTCAACCGGCTTTGGCTCAACGCCTTACTTGTCTTGGTCTTTGAGGTCGGTTTAGCACTGGGAGCATCTCGCTTAGGGCTTCCCCAAGGTGTGACCCTCGTCACTGGTCTTGTTCTTATGGGTCTGGTCGGACTTGAAGGGCGGAAATGGTTATGTGCCGGACTTGAACGGCGAGGTTTTCGCCTGATCGATACAGTCGAGGCGCCTTCGCCCGATGAAGCGCTTCACCGCACATTGGCCCAGAGTCATGAGGCCGAAATTCATACGGCAAATGTCTCGACTCAGCGCGCGGCTCAGAGCCGGGGCGTAATCGGTTTGTTCCCCGATCCGGATTCGCGATCATGACGACCGCGATTATCGATTACGGCTCGGGCAATCTGCATTCGGCCCAAAAGGCCTTTGAGCAGGCGGCCCGCACACAAGGTCTCTCGACGCAAATCCTTGTGACGTCCGATCCCGAATCGGTGCGCAACGCTGATCGCGTCGTTTTGCCGGGTGTAGGCGCTTTTGCGGATTGTCGTCGTGGTCTCGACGCTGTGCCGGGCATGGTCGAGGCGATGACAGAAACAGTGTTTAAAAAGGCACGGCCCTTTCTCGGCATTTGCGTTGGCATGCAGCTTCTTGCTGAACGCGGTCTCGAATATGAAACAAGTCGCGGATTAGGCTGGATTGCCGGAGATACGGTGCGAATTGAGCCGCGCGATGCTGCACTCAAAATCCCGCACATGGGATGGAATAATTTATCCCAAAAACGCGCGCATCCTTTGCTTGAGGGCATTCCTGAAAGTCTTCATGCCTATTTTGTACATTCTTATCATTTGAAGGCAAACAACCAATCAGACATCGTAGCGACGACCGATTATGGTGGCGAACTGACGGCGTTTGTGGCGCGTGATACGATTGCGGGAACACAATTCCATCCCGAGAAGAGTCAGAAACTGGGTCTCGCTTTGATTGCCAATTTTTTGAGGTGGGCGCCGTGATTCTTTTTCCTGCGATCGATCTCAAAGAAGGGCGCTGCGTTCGTTTGATCCAAGGTGACATGGATCAGGCCACCATCTTCAATGATGATCCTGCCGATCAAGCGAAACAATTCGAAGATCAAGGTTTCGAATGGTTGCACATAGTTGATCTCGATGGGGCTTTTGCCGGTAAGCCGATGAATTCGGACGCCATCCGCGCGATCACCGGAAAAATCACAATTCCGATCCAGCTTGGTGGCGGCATTCGCACGATGAAGACCGTTGAGAATTGGCTCGATCATGGCATCACACGCGTGATCATCGGAACGGCGGCGGTGAAAGATCCTGCTTTTGTTAGAGAGGCCGCGCGAAACTTTGCTGGTCATATCGCGGTCGGCATTGATGCGCGCGATGGTCGCGTCGCTGTAGATGGTTGGGCACAACTCTCCGAAATGTCATCCATCGAACTTGGCCAACGGTTTCAAGATGCGGGTGTATCGGCGATTATTTATACTGATATCTCGCGCGACGGATTGTTGAAAGGTTTGAATATCGAATCGACCCTCGCGCTCGCTCAGGCTCTCACAATTCCTGTCATCGCCTCTGGGGGATTAGCGTCGCTTGACGATATCGAGCGTTTAACAAAACCGGATTGCGCGATCCTTGAAGGCGCAATTACGGGTCGTGCGCTTTATGATGGTCGCCTTGATGCAAAAGCTGCGCTCTCTCTCATCAAAGCGCGCAAAACGGATCAAGCTCATGCTTAAGAAGCGTGTGATCCCTTGTCTTGATGTAAAAGACGGTCGCGTCGTTAAAGGCGTTCAATTTGTCGATCTTGTCGATGCGGGCGATCCCGTTCAATCGGCGTTAGCCTATGATGCCGCTGGTGCGGATGAATTATGTTTTTTAGATATCACGGCAAGCCACGAAGATCGCGGGATTTTGATGGATGTCGTTCGGCGAACCGCGGAGGCCTGTTTCATGCCTTTGACCGTCGGCGGCGGTGTCAGATCAGTTGACGATATTAGAAATCTTCTGCTCGCGGGCGCCGATAAAGTTTCCATCATGACGGCTGCGGTTAATGATCGAAACTTTGTCAAAGAGGCCGCAACAAAATTCGGCAGTCAATGTATCGTTGTCGCCATTGATGCCAAACGCATTTCAGCAGAAGGCGAAACACCGCGCTGGGAAATCTTTACCCATGGGGGTCGGCGCGCGACCGGAATTGATGCGCTAGAGTATGCGCGTGAAGTGACGGCGCTCGGTGCCGGCGAACTCTTGCTGACATCGATGGATCGTGACGGCACTAAAATTGGCTATGATATCGAATTGACGCGGGCCATCTCGGATTCGGTATCTGTACCTGTGATCGCATCGGGCGGCGTCGGAACGCTGCAGCATATGGTTGAAGGCATTCGCGACGGTCATGCGAGCGCTGTATTAGCAGCATCAATTTTCCATTTTGGTGAATTTTCAATTCGGGAAGCGAAACAAGCGCTTGCACAAGCGGGTCTTGCTGTGAGGATGGATTAAATGACTAAATTTACTCTTTCCGATCTCGAAAAAATTATTGAAGAGCGAGCGAAAGCCTCGGGCGATGAGTCTTACACGGCTAAGCTCATAAACAAGGGCATAGCCTATTCATCAAAGAAACTCGGCGAAGAGGCTGTTGAGACAATCATCGCGGCAAACCAAGGCAATCGCATTGAATTGACGAAGGAGAGTGCTGATCTTCTCTATCATCTTTTAGTCGTACTTCGCGCGACCAATGTGTCGGTGAATGATGTTATGACAGTTCTGGAGGAGCGGACCCAACAATCTGGTTTAGCCGAAAAAGCATCACGCGCTGAAAAATAAGTATCACATACTCATGAGCCAGGACCTCAGCCCCTCTGATTTAGCAATGCTCGAAGACGATTTATCGCCCTATCGGATTTTTAGCCGCGATGAATGGGCGACGCTCAGAGCCGACACGCCAATGACTCTAACGGTTGAAGATTTGCAAAGACTTCAATCGCTCAATGATCCGATTTCCTTGGAAGATGTTATCGCAATCTATTTGCCGCTTTCACGTTTATTGTCACTCTACGTGGCAGCGACGCAGGGACTCTTCAAAGCAACGCAACGATTTTTACTCGCTGAAGATGGCAAAGTTCCCTATGTGATCGGGATTGCGGGATCGGTCAGTGCCGGTAAATCGACAACAGCCCGCGTTCTTAAGGCGCTTTTATCGCGCTGGCCCAACACACCGAAAGTTGAGCTTGTCACAACGGATGGTTTTCTTCTGCCAAACGCTGCACTTGATGCCGAAGGCCTCATGGAGCGGAAAGGTTTTCCGGAGAGCTATGATGGTACGGCACTATTAAAATTTCTGACCGATATCAAAGCCGGCAAAGTTCATGTCGAAGCTCCCGTCTATTCCCATCTTGTCTATGATGTGGTGCCAGGGGAAATAGTTTCGGTCGATCGCCCCGATATTCTAATCGTCGAAGGTTTGAATGTTCTTTTGCCTAATCGTTTGCAAAAGACGGGGAAGCCCATTCCCTTCGTCTCGGACTTTTTTGATTTCTCGATCTATCTTGATGCGCATGAAGCCGATCTTGAACGCTGGTATGTCGACCGGTTTATGCGATTGAGAGATACAGCTTTTCGTGATCCGAGGAGCTTCTTTAAAAAATATGCTGAATTAAGCGATGCTGACGCTGAAAAAATGGCACGCGGGATTTGGAATCAGATCAATCTTCCAAATCTACGCGAAAATATTTTGCCAACGCGCCCGCGTGCCGATCTCGTTCTCACAAAGGGATCGCAACACCGTATTGAAACAGTGGCACTCAGGAAATTGTAATTCCACTTTCGGCCGCAAGATCGCGTAGGCGCGCTTCGGGTCTTGCGCCAATATGTTGGATGATTTCGGCAGCAGCGATAGCTCCTAAACGAGCCGCATCACGATGATCAAAGCCTCGCGCGTGTCCTAACAAAAATCCTGATGCAAACAAATCACCCGCGCCCGTTGTATCGACGAGTCTATCAATCGGTTGCGCTGGAATCGCTTGGACGCCACTTCGATCGACAACAACTGAACCCGCCGCTGATCGGGTAACAACGGCCATTGGTCCTTCATTTCGAAGCGCATCTACCGCGGTATCAAAATCAGATGTCGTATAAAGGCTTTTGAGTTCATGCTCATTGGCAAGCAGAATATCGATTGTGCCATCTGTAATAAGCGCACGAAATTCATCACGATAGCGATCGACACAGAAACTATCAGACAAAGTAAGTGCGACTTTCCGATTGGCAGCATGAGCTATTGAAGCCGCTTTACGAAAAGCAATTTTTGCATCTTCGGGGTCCCAAAGATAACCTTCAAAATAAGATATTGCTGACGCTTCAACTGTTACCGGGTCAATATCATCGGGACCAAGATACAAACAGGCACCAAGAAACGTATTCATCGTGCGTTCGCCATCTGGCGTAACAAGAATAAAGCTACGCGCTGTGGCTAATCCCTTGTCGGCTGGCTTCGTTTCGAAATGTACACCGATGGCGCGAATATCATGCGTGAAGGCTTGACCAAGTGTGTCGTTACGAACCTTACCAATGAAAGAGCCAGAGCCGCCAAGCGATGCGACGCCTACAATGGTATTCGCCGCGGATCCGCCTGAAATAATTGTTGCCGGCCCCATGGATTGATAAAGCTTTTCCGCCTGCGCTTCATCGATCAAGCGCATCGATCCTTTTGCGAGATCATGCGAGAGCAAGAAATCATCTTCGGTAAAAGCGATCACATCAACAATCGCATTGCCGATTCCGAGAACATCATATTTTGAGGAAGCCATCAATCATCACCCGAATCTTTACACATCTCGTGATGTGAAGATGAGCGCAGCCCTCGTCAAGTGCGATTCCGATCACGCGCGGCGTTCAACACATCGAGAAGGCGCGACAGGTCCTCTTCCGTTAGGCTGCCTATATCACGGGACAGACGATTGGCAAGCTCCGTCGCCTTGGACGATAGGCCTGATGTACGCAACGTGATGCGGGGGTCGGATAAGTCGGCAAGCCTCTGCAACTCGTCTGCGTCATCCCAAATAATATTAAAGTAATGGATGACGCGTTGGACGAAGCTCCAATTGGGGCGCGAGCGGTGGCCATGCTCCAAGGCGGAAAGATAGGTGCTCGTGACGCCCAGAGCGACAGCCATATCTTTCAATTGTAGTCCGCGCTCTTCCCGGAGCGCGCGCAATCTTTCGCCAAAAGGGGTCACGACGTCTCGCTCCTTGTGGCCCTTCGGACCCTTACATAAAGCGCACCGGATCCCCCGTGATGCTGCGCTGCTGGCTCAAAGCCGATCACGCAAGGACGTAAATCGGGCATGCGGAGCCAATGCGGGACTGTCCGGCGCAATACGCCGCGCTCCTCTCCCGAACCCGAATCTTGAACGCCAGATGCGCCTTTCCCAGTAACCACCAAAACGACAGAGGCGCCTTGGCGTTGGGCTGAATATATGAAGCGGCGCAAAGCCTCATGCGCTTCGGTCTGTCTCATCCCGTGAAGGTCGATCACCGCATCGATCGGATGTGCCCCTCGTGACAACCTCTGACGAAGGCGCCGCTCGAGCGGTGCGAGGGGCGGAAGCTCATTTTTATTGCGCTGCACAATTTCATTTTTTTGCGCAACATAAGGTGCAGCAATTTTTGGTTCGTCGGCCGATTTTGGGGCCTTAGGCATCAGCGCCAGGGAGGCAGATTGGTCTGGTTCAGCGAGCGCACGCTTCGTAAGCGGCTGAATATGATTTGTGACGTGAGCCCACAGAGCGGTCTCATCGGCCGTCAAAGTTCGCCTTTTTCGTTCGCCGAACGACATTTCTCACGCCTTTGGCAGCAAAACTACAAAATCACCAGAATGCCGAGTTAATCCCGCATGATGCCCCGCTCGCTCCCCCGAACCCATGAAGAGATCGGCGCGCGCGGCACCAAGAATGGCGGATCCTGTATCTTGTGCAACCAACAAGCGCGAAAAATCGACAAGATTGCCATTTTCATCCGGCAATTGTGCACGAATGTAGAACGGTAGTCCGTAACACCATTGGTGGCGATCAACGGCAATCGAGCGTCCGGCCGTTAGTGGGAGTGACGCCGCGCCAATCGGTCCGTCTTCTTCCGCCAAGTCCTCTGAGAGAGAGAAGAAGATGTAAGAGCGGTTAAGGCGCATAATCCTTTTTGCTTCCTGCGGATGGACGCGCAGCCAGGCCTTCAAACTACCCAGATTGATCTCCTCGAGTGCCATATGGCCTTCCTCGCGGATCACCTTGGCGATCGTTGTGTAGGGATGACCATTGCGACCGGCATAGGTAAGTCTTTTGAGACGACCATCGGGGAGGCGGACGCGGGCCGACCCCTGCACTTGCGCAAAAAAGAGCTCCACCTGATCGGGCAAATAAAGAAGCGCGAGTGATTGATCCTGAAGCGCTCCGTCTTCAATAGCTGCACGATCAAAATAGGGCTCTAATCCGGACGCGGTTTGGCGCGCGGCAGAGAGACTGTGGCTCGCGAGCTCGGCGGGCGCCTGATCGGAATGAAAGCTCACAAGATCATGAGGTCGACCGAGAACCGGGACTGGAAATGCAGAACTTTGCGTCAGCGATCCCAATATTTCCGGTTCGTAATATCCGGTCAGAAATCCTCGGCCTTGCCGAGGACTTACAAAAAAAGGCGTAAACCTCGTCTCAAAGAAGATACGCGGATCAATATCAAAATCTTTAAGCGCCTGTTCAGCAAAAAGCCGGAAAGAACTTGGCGTAGGGCGGGCAGGACGCAAATCAACCCGAGTTTCGACAATTGCGGTCGCAGATTTCAAAAATGTTTTAAATGCTGCATGATGATCATCTTGAGCCCACCCTTCAAAGAGATCGAAGCTTGTGGGCTCAAGAATGGCGTCGGATAGCGCGCTATAGGAGCTTATGTCACTCACTGGGCCGCTTCAGTTGCAATCAATTTCCAAGCCGGGTCGCGACTGCCTATATCGCGGGCAAAAGTCCAGACATCATTGACGTCAATCACCTTATCGGTCGCGCCTTCAATAATCTCACCCTTGGCATCTCTTGTTGCCGTGATCAGTTTTGAGAGGAACTTCACCGTGATTTGAATCGATTTACCTCGGATCTGAGCGTCTTTTATTTCAACCTTATCGAGGCCAACAAAAGTGGTCTCAACCGTTTCGCCCTTACTTTCCCGATCAGCAATGGCGCCGGTAAAACTCTCAAAGACATCTCTGGAAAGCAAATCCTTCAGGGTAGAGCGATCACCTGAGGCAAAGGCCAAAACGATGGCTTCATAAGCAGCGCGGCCGCCCGAGAGAAAATGACGCCCATCAAAAGAGGGCTCCACCTCAACCACGCGATCAAGCGCCTGTGCTAACGGAGAATCCGGATCGGCAATTCCGCGCCACCTTGACGGATCGGCAATCGGCTTTGCCTCCGCTTCGATAATGGTCTCATCTGTGGACGGCGTTTCTGCGGGCTTTGCCACCGCAACGGGGCGAAACCGCGTAACTGTTGGTCCGGTATCACGCTCAGTCCGTGTTCCCAGAACGCTATAGAGGCGCCAGCCTACAAAAGCGGCGAGAACCAGAAAGACAATTACCGACAGGTCGAAACCGTCCTGCATATTTTTTCTCCGAATTTTTCCGGCAACTAAACTGTTTAGGCTTTCTATATGGGTAGATATAGTAAAAATGCAAAAAATCAGGTGTTGACCCGCGACGTAAAATCGCATCTTGGTCGAATTTAGGCCAAACACCGTACCAAAATTGGGAAAGCGCCTCACTATTTCCAAACGGAGATTTTATTCATGACCGAAACGACACAAGCAGCGATGCCCAGTCTGGCCGCTCTCGGGCAATATATTAAGGATTTCTCCTTCGAGAACCCGAATGCGCCGGCATCACTTGCGCCACGCGAGACAGGTCCAAACATTTCGATCTCGGTCAATGTGAATGCTAAACAGCCTGGTGAAACAGATTTCGAGGTTGAGCTCACTCTTGAAGGAAAGGCGCTCGACGGTACCCAAACAATGTTTCAATTCGAGCTCGTATTTGCTGGCCTCTTCCGCATCCAAAATATTCCGGCAGAGAATATTCAAGCTGTTATCATGATCGAATGTCCAAGGCTTCTCTTTCCTTTTGCACGGCAAATCGTAGCGGACGCGGTGAGAAATGGCGGCTTCCCCCCGCTTCTGATTGATCCCATCGATTTTGCGGCACTCTATCGCCAGAGGCTGGCGCAAATGGAACCGGCGGGTACAGCTTGATCGTTTCAAGATCCTGTTTTTTGCCGAATATAATCATTCCAGATAATGGCCGAGCCAAAGCCGGAAACAAATTCGGCATGGCGATCAAGATCTTCAGGTAACAAACGATCGGGAAGCGCTCGCGGGCGCGCCCCACTTTTCGCGCGTTCGCCGGAAGTGTATTGTGCAAGCACTTTGGTTTCAACAGAGAGTCCGAGATCTTTCTGTCGTCCTCCCAGAAGTTCAATATAGACTTCGGCGAGAATTTCAGCGTCAAGCAGCGCGCCATGTTTGGTGCGCCGTGAATTATCAATCTGCAAACGCTGGCAGAGCGCATCAAGACTATTCGGTCCAAACGGATATTTACGACGCGCAATTATGAGCGTGTCGATAATGCGTTCGGAAATGATTTCGCTACGACCAACGCGCGCAAGCTCAGCATTGATAAAGCCAAGATCAAATGAAGCGTTATGAGCAACGAGTTTCGCATCACCAATAAATTCTTCAAAGGATTCGGCGATATCAGTAAAGAGGGGCTTATCGCGAAGAAATTCCGTTGAAAGTCCGTGAACACGAAAAGCGGCATCCGGCATGTCGCGTTCAGGATTTAAATAGACATGAAATGTCTGACCTGTCGGAATATAATCGATAAGCTCAACGCAACCAATTTCAACAACCCGATCTCCGCCTAAGGGGTTCAAGCCCGTTGTTTCGGTATCGAATACGATTTCGCGCATCATCGTTTGATTATTTCCTTTTATCGAATTCTATTAAGAGCGACCCGACAAAGCTTTCAATAGAGACAGCACCTGACGTTCAGCATGGGGAATATCAAGGCTTGTGTCGATGACAAATTGCGCACGCCGGCGTTTTTCAACATCAGGGATCTGGCGGGCAAGAAGAGCATCCATCTTTTCAACTGTCATACCGTCGCGCGCCAATACGCGCTGTTTCTGTGTTGACGCGTCGGTCGAGACGACGACTACGGCATCACATAGACGATCTTTTCCATTTTCGAAGAGAAGAGGGATATCAAGTACGACAATGGGCGACGCAAAGTGATCTTTCAAGAACCGATCTTGTTCTTCCTGAACAACGGGATGAACGATCGATTCAAGCTGTTTGAGTTTTTCAGACTGCCCAACGACATGGATTGATAATTTCGAACGATCAACGATGCCATTCGTTGTAGAGCCGGGAAATACTTCTTCGATGAGCGGAGCGAGGCGACCGCTATAGAGAGTATGGACTGTTTGGTCAGCATCATGAACCGGTATGCCGTGTTTCCTGAACAAACCCGCGGTGGTCGATTTACCCATCCCGATTGAACCGGTCAGCCCCAAGATGAATGTCATGGGTTTACCTGAATGATATCGGCTTCAATAAGAGCGCGAAGCTCAGCGGTAACTTGCGGTCTCTGGCCAAACCAATGTTCAAAGCCGGGTACGGCTTGGTGTAAAAGCATCCCCAGTCCATCGACGATTGACAGCCCTCGATCTTGCGCACTCTTCAAAAAATTTGTGATCAACGGGACATAGACGATATCCGTCACGAGGGCGCTTTTACTCACTCTCGATAAATCAAGATCAAGCGGCGGTTGGCCTTTCATCCCAAGAGATGTTGTATTCACTAGAAATGTCGCCTGATCTAACGCTTCGGACAATTTCTCAAATGATGTTGTTTCAATTGAGCCGCCGAAGCGCCGTGCTAAATCTTCTGCCTTTTCAAGCGTTCGATTTACGATGATAATTTTTGATGCGCGTTTTTCGCTGAGAGCTTGGATGATGGCGGCGGCAGCACCTCCGGCACCGAGAATGACCGCTTTATCAAGATTGTGATCCCAACCAGGAGCGCTTTCATCGAGATTGAAGAGAAAGCCCTCAATATCGGTATTGTCTGCATGGAGCTTTCCGTTTTCGAACCATAAAGTATTTGCGGCATGAAGCCTATTCGCGCGATCCGTTTTTACATCAGCAATTTGATAGGCCAGCTCTTTATTCGGCAAAGTCACATTACAGCCAACATAACCTTTGTCTCGCATTGTACGAATAAAGTTCGGGAAGACATCGGGAGGCGTATCAACGCGATCATAGTAACCTTTGATGTTTAGGGTCTTAAGCCAATAATTGTGGATCATCGGCGACCGCGAATGAGCGATCGGATGACCTGTTACACAAGCGCGCGGTCCATCGATCAAAAGGTCAGACATCCGGCGCTCCTGAAAAATTTGATGATCGGACTGAGTGGTAGACCGAGAATGACATCCTCTTGTCCGTCGACACTCGCAAAAAGATGTCGCCCCAAGCCCTCAAATTGATAACACCCAACAGACTGAAAAAGGACATCGCCCGCAAGATCGCAATAGGTTTGAATATCACCTCTCGAGAGGGGGCGCATATTCAAAAAGGCGGTGTCAACGCTTATATTGACAGTCTTATTCTGTCTCACAACGGCAATTGCTGAATGAAGTTCATGCGTTTTTCCGGACATAGACAGTAATTGGGTTTCGGCTTCCTGTCTTTTTGCCACTTTGTGTAAAATATTATTTTCAAATTCGAGCGTTTGATCAGCGCCAATCACCCAAGCGTCAGGATTATTTTGACTGACAGCAAGGGCTTTTGCCTCAGCCAAAGCGAGGGCTATTTTTTGTGGTGTTTTGATGTCTGAGTTTAACTCGTTTTCGATTTTTCGTTCATCAATATCTGCAGTCTCGACAGAAAATGGAAATCCAACTTTTTTCAAAAGCTCTGCACGAATTGTGCTTTGTGACGCCAAGATCAAGGGCTCTTTAGCTGACCAAATAGTTTTCGAGCCTGTCATGCATCGTCACCGCTGCTGACATGGTTACGATAGAGATCGATAATAGCGGCGGCTGTTTCTTCAATCGACCGCCGCGTTACATCGATGATCGGCCAATTGTTACGCGCGCATAGACGTCTCGAATAGATGATTTCCTCGGCAATTGATGTCTTATCGATATAGGGCGTATCTTCTGACGCGTTGAGTGCAAGCAATCTGTTTTGCCTGATTTGTGCAATACGTTCGGGACTTGCAACCAACCCAACGACTAGCGGCTTTTTTACTTCCGTCAGCTGCTCCGGAAGAGGAATGTTTGGCACGAGCGGGACATTGGCCGTCTTATACCCACGGTTGGCGAGATAGATACTTGTTGGTGTTTTTGAAGTTCGGCTGATGCCGACAAGAATAATATCGGCACCATCAAGATCCTGGCCTTGCTGGCCATCATCATGCATCATTGTATAGTTGAGAGCATCGATGCGTTTGAAATAGTCAGCATTGAGCATGTGCTGCGCACCGGGGCGGTGCGTATAGGATTGCCCGAGATAAGACTGAAACATATTCAGCACGGGATCGAGAATCGAGAGGCACGGGCAACCATAGTCTTGGCAGGCCGCCTCTAACCGCGATGCCAAAACCTTATCAACCAATGTATAGAGCACCATGCCTGGAGCATTTTCGAGGGCAACGATCACACGATCAAGCTGCGATTCGTTTCTGATCAGCGGATAGATATGCTCAATCGCGGACACGCCCTCATATTGAGCGGTGGCCGCGCGACTGACATTGAGAAGAGTTTCACCCGTCGAATCTGAAACAAGATGCAGATGGAAATAGCTACGGTCCACGGAGTTGGCCTTGGTTAACTGGCTTAAAGCCTGTGTATCGTAAATGTACGCATGGGGAAAACCCGGAAGAAATTCTGCCCTTAAGGGTCATTTTCCCGCTTAGGCCTCTTTTCCATCCCCAATGCAAAGCCTTGGGACAAGTTCGACAGGCTTGATACTCATAGTGGGGATAATGGGGGGAGATAGAAAAGATGATACGGCAAAAAATTTATAAGTAATTGATAAATATGACTAATTTGATATGGATTTGATTTTCAAGTGGAACTAGGTTCAACAATGATTTTGTGAAAAAATATTGGATA
Source organism: Alphaproteobacteria bacterium (assembly GCA_037131735.1). GTDB lineage: Bacteria > Pseudomonadota > Alphaproteobacteria > Rhizobiales > Beijerinckiaceae > CAIUPE01. The sequence continues at coordinate 165,940 of JBAXQM010000001.1, read as the reverse complement.
AACGAGGAACAAAACCCTATTCTCGTTAAACCCTTTCTAACAAAAACAGAAACTTAAGACCTTTAAAGGATCGAAATTGACCAGTTCAAAACCCGTTCAGACCAAGAAATTACTCGCTGTATTGGATGGTCAGACATTTGATCGACCTCCAATTTGGATCATGAGGCAGGCTGGTCGTTATCTTCCAGAGTACCGAGAAGTTCGTTCTAAAGCGAAAAATTTTATCGAATTTTGTTATTCCCCCGATTTGGCTACTGAGGTAACGCTCCAACCCATTCGGCGGTTCGGATTTGATGCCGCTATTCTTTTCTCTGACATTCTTGTCGTTCCTGATGCTTTGGGTCTTCCTGTTCATTTTGTCGAAAATGAAGGCCCTAAACTCCAACCTCTGGACCCAAGCCTGAATTTTGGCGAAATCCATCAGGAAATTAATCTCGAACGATTAAGCCCTGTTTTTGAGGCTATTCGGCGTATTCGGTCAGCTTTACCGAAAGAGACGACCTTTTTAGGGTTCTGCGGCGCGCCCTGGACGGTTGCGAGCTATATGATTGCAGGTAAAGGAACGCCGGAGTTGGCGCCTAGCCGGTTACTCGCCTATCGGAACCCGCTCTATGTGCAGCAATTGATTGATCGCCTGGTTGATGCGTCAATTGCTTATCTCATTCGTCAAGCTGAAGCGGGCGTTGATGCGATCCAGATTTTCGAGAGTTTTGCAGGTGCTTTGACTGGTGATGGAATAGGAAAATTTTCCATTGAGCCAATAGCGCGGATCATCAAGGGTGTTCGACAAAAATATCCCGACATGAAGTTTATCGTTTTTGGTCGTGGTTCTGGCGGCAATCATGTTCGTTATGCTCGCGAGACGGGCGCCAATGCCGTGGGTCTCGATTGGGGCGTTGATCCTCAGTGGGCAGCAAAGGCTGTGCAGCCGATCCTCCCGGTTCAAGGCAATTTAGATCCGCTCGCCGTGGTTGCGGGTGGCGATAATCTTGATCGTCAGACAGACGCAATCCTTGAGGCGTTTTCAGGTGGCGGCCATATTTTTAATTTTGGCCATGGCATCGTTCCCGAAACGCCCATTGAAAATGTTGAAAGATTATTGCGGCGGATCAGAGGTTAATTCTGGTGCTCTATTTCTGGATCAAAACCCTTCACGTCCTTGCCGTGATTTCATGGATGGCGGGGTTGCTCTATCTGCCCCGCCTTTTTGTCTATCACGCGGGGGTAGAAGTTGGTTCTGAGACCTCAGAGCTCTTTAAAGTCATGGAACGCCGGCTGTTAAAAGCGATTATGACCCCGGCGATGATTGTCGCATGGGTTTGCGGCTTATGGATTGCATTTGAGCAACAGTTTTTCACTCAAACATGGTTCAGCTTAAAAATGCTCGCGGTTCTGATTATGAGCGGCGTTCATGGGCTTTTAGCCCGCCATGTAAGGCTCTTTGCAGAAGATCGTAATATGCGAACCCATCGCTATTTCCGGATTGTGAATGAGATTCCGACTGTTCTGATGATTTTTGCAGTGGGTCTTGTGATTTTCAAACCCTAGTCTCGCGAAATAGAGGCCCTTGCTCTCTTCGTTAATTCGATATATCGACATCATATTCCGTTCTGGAATCCCTCGATTGTCTTGAGACAGCGTCCTGTCTGACCGGTCGAGTACCGTGTTTCGGTCATCGTGGGTTGAATTCGTTTTCATCCGAAATTTACTGGCGTGAGCAGAATTCTGCGCGCCGTTTTTAAGGTGTTTCATGCGCGAAATGAAACTTCAGGATCTCAAGCGTAAATCGCCTACAGATCTTCTCGCTTTTGCCGAAGAACATGCAGTCGAGAATGCTGGCACGATGCGCAAACAGGAATTGATGTTTGCCATATTGAAGCAGTTGGCGGCGAATGAGACCGAGATTATTGGTGAAGGCGTTGTAGAAGTTTTGCCAGACGGTTTTGGCTTTTTGCGATCCCCTGATTCAAATTATCTTGCCGGTCCGGACGACATTTATGTTTCGCCTGCGCAAATTCGGCGCTTTGGATTGAGAACAGGCGATACAGTTGAAGGCCAAATCAGAGGCCCTAAAGATGGCGAGCGTTATTTTGCTCTCGTCAAAGTCAACACCATCAATTTCGAAGATCCTGAGAAGGCGCGTCATAAAGTTAACTTCGATAACCTTACGCCGCTTTATCCGAACAAAAGGTTGAAGCTTGAGATCGAAGATCCGACACGTAAGGATTTCTCAGCGCGCGTTATCGATATAGTTTCACCGATCGGTAAAGGCCAACGGGGATTGATCGTTGCGCCACCGCGTACTGGTAAAACGGTGCTTTTGCAGAATATTGCGCAGTCGATAACGACTAATCATCCCGAGTGCTATTTGATTGTGCTCTTGATTGATGAACGCCCTGAAGAAGTTACCGACATGCAGCGCTCGGTGAAGGGTGAAGTTGTATCGTCGACCTTTGATGAACCGGCACAGCGTCACGTTCAAGTCGCCGAAATGGTGATTGAGAAAGCAAAACGACTTGTTGAGCATGGTCGTGATGTTGTGATTTTGCTTGATTCCATCACGCGCCTTGGCCGCGCCTACAACACGGTTGTTCCGTCATCAGGTAAAGTTTTGACGGGTGGTGTTGATGCAAATGCATTGCAACGTCCGAAGCGTTTTTTTGGTGCTGCGCGTAATATTGAAGAAGGCGGATCTCTTACGATCATCGCGACGGCGTTGATTGATACAGGTAGTCGTATGGATGAAGTGATCTTCGAAGAGTTCAAAGGCACCGGTAACTCTGAAATTATTCTTGATCGTAAGGTTTCTGATAAGCGTGTCTTTCCGGCGCTCGACATCACTCGTTCCGGAACGCGTAAGGAAGAATTGCTCGTTGCACCGGATGTCCTCAAAAAGATGTATGTGCTGCGGCGCATTCTCAATCCGATGGGTACGGTTGATGCGATCGAGTTTCTTGCCGATAAATTGCGTCAGACAAAAACCAATTCTGATTTCTTCGATTCAATGAATACGTGATCGAACTGATGGAGGCGGGTAAATGACCCGCAAAGATCAGGATTTTTCGGAAACAATATTTGCTCCTGCAACAGCGCCGGGTCGTGCTGGTGTTTCGATTATTCGTATCTCTGGGTCGGGTACAAGGGCGGCCGTTCAAGAGATGGCTGGTTTTGTTCCTCCCGCGCGGCAGGCGGCATTGCGAACCCTGAAAGATAAAGATGGCGCCCCGATTGATCAGGCGCTTTGCCTTTATTTTGATAGTCCCGATAGTTTTACCGGCGAGGATGTTGGCGAATTCCATATTCATGGTTCACCAGCGGTCGTGAGCGCGTGTCTTAATCGTTTGTCTTCGTTTTCGGGATTTCGAATTGCTGAACCGGGTGAATTTGCCCGTCGCGCGTTTGAAAATGGAAAGCTCGACCTGTCTGAAGTTGAAGGTCTAGCTGATCTTATTGATGCTGAAACCGAGATCCAGCGCCGACAGGCTTTACGACAATTACAGGGTGGCCTCACGCGTAAGTCAGATCGCTGGCGCGATGAGCTTATTCGGGCCATGGCGCTTTTTGATGCCGGGCTTGATTTTTCTGACGAGGCAGATGTCGACACGGCTGTTTTTGCCTCTGCCCGATCGATTTTATCCGAATCGGCCAAGGATATGCGGGATGCACTTTCAAAAGCGTCTTGGGGTGAGCGGATTCGGGATGGCTTTGTTGTCCTGCTCGCAGGACCCCCCAATTCAGGAAAATCAACGCTTCTAAATGCGTTAGCGAGCCGGGATGTTGCGATTGTTTCCGATCGGCCCGGTACGACACGTGATTTGATTGAGGTCAGACTCGATCTGAAAGGTCTTCCTGTTCTGTTAGTCGACAGCGCTGGGATACGTGACAGTGCGGATGAAATTGAGAATGAGGGGATCAGGCGCACGCTTGATCAACTTAACCGTGCCGATCTCGTTCTTTGGTTGCAATCGAGCGTCGACCAAAGAGTCGGGCCTACACCCGAGATACTCGGATCAGGATGTCGGATCGTTGAGGTTGTAACCCAAGTTGACCGTGCCGATGGCACTTCTATGGCCGATTTGTCTATTTCAGCAAAGACGGGCTTAGGGATGGATCGCCTGGTCGACCTCATCAGCAATCAAATAATGACTAATTTCGAACGCGGTGCAGGGTCTGTTTTGCTAACTAGGGCACGGCATCGAGCGGCCGTCGAGGAATCGCTAGATTTTATTGACAGAGCTCTTGCGGCAGGGCACGGAACGGGTGTTGAGCTGATTGCAGAAGATATCAGGTTAGCCGCTCGAGCAATCGGCAAAATTACCGGCAATGTTTCCGTCGACGATGTTTTAGATCGACTGTTTTCAAGCTTTTGTATCGGGAAGTGACCGGTACTGTTTCACGTGAAACAATTTTGAGAAGCGGGTTCTCCTTGGATCATTTTGACGTCATCGTTGTAGGTGGAGGTCATGCGGGGACGGAAGCCGCGGCCGCAGCAGCCCGTTATGGTGCAAGCGCGGCTTTGGTCACGATTTCGAAGGATAGTATCGGGGCTATGTCTTGCAATCCAGCGATTGGCGGATTGGGCAAGGGCCATCTTGTTCGAGAGATCGACGCGCTGGGGGGCGTTATGGCCCTGGCGGCGGATCGCGGCGGAATTCAATTTCGTGTTTTGAACCGGAGCAAGGGACCAGCCGTTCGAGGCCCGCGGGCACAGGCTGACAGAAAACTCTATAGACAAGCCGTTCAGATGCTTCTGTCAGAGGAGCCAAATCTGACGATCATCGATGGCCTCGTTGATAATCTTTTATTGGATCCGGATCGCAAACGCGTGACTGGCGTAAGGCTATCGGATGGACGAGAGCTCCGAACTGCCGCGGTTGTTTTGACCACTGGGACATTTTTGAACGGCCTCGTACATATCGGACCGGTAACTTTTCCTGCCGGGCGCATGGGGGAGCCGCCTTCCGCTGGCCTCTCAAGGACGCTAGCATCGCTTGAGTTTCCGCTTGGCCGGTTAAAGACCGGTACGCCTCCACGCCTTGATGGTCGTACAATCGATTGGGCCTCTTTGGAAAGTCAGCTCGGTGACGATCCCCCGGAGCCCTTCTCAGCGCTAACGGAGCGGATCGAACCCCCTCAAATAGCCTGCGGAATAACTTGGACTACGGATGCCGGACATGAGGTGATCCGTAGGCGGATTGGCGAAGCGCCAATCTATTCCGGTCAGATCGATGGTCGCGGTCCGCGATATTGTCCGTCTATCGAGGATAAGGTGGTTCGCTTTGGTGATCGCACGAGACATCAGATCTTCTTAGAGCCTGAAGGTCTCGATGATGACACGGTCTATCCGAACGGTATATCGAGCTCAATGCCGGAGGATGTTCAACGGGCGTTCGTCGCAACGATCCCCGGCCTCGAGAAAACGAGAATCATTCGACCGGGTTATGCGATTGAATATGACTATGTCGATCCGCGATCCTTAGAGCCCAGCTTGGAGACCAAGCGGGTTCAAGGCCTCTTCTTTGCCGGGCAGATCAACGGCACCACGGGCTATGAAGAAGCGGGCGCTCAAGGGCTTATTTCCGGGTTAAACGCGGCTCGTCGGGCAAGCGGCGCCGATCTTGTCACGATTGATCGAACAGAAGCCTATATTGGTGTCATGATCGATGATCTCGTGACCCAGGGGGTGACCGAGCCTTACCGGATGTTCACATCGAGATCAGAATACAGACTTTCTCTGCGTTCCGATAATGCCGACGAACGCTTGACCCAAAAGGGCGTCGATTGGGGCCTTGTGAGAGGCGAGAGGCTCGATAGGTTTGCATCACGCCGTCAAGAACTCGAGAGGGCAAGGGATTTATTGAAGACGCTCCAGCTCAGTCCGAGCGAGGCGGTTCAGAAGGGTTTGAAGGTTAATCAGGACGGGATAAGGCGCTCGGCATTCGATCTCCTCTCTTATCCAGATCAAACCCTTGCCAATCTCCAGAGGATTTGGCCTGATCTCGCGCAGATTCCATCCCCTTTGGTTGATCGTCTTGAGAATGATGCGCGCTATGCTGTTTATCTCGATCGCCAAAAGCGGGATATCGCCACCTATCAGCGTGATGAGTCGCTCTTTATCCCATCAGATCTCGACTATGCTCATTTGTCCGGCTTATCAGCTGAGCTGCGATTAAAGCTGGAAGCGGTTCGCCCCCGTACCATTGGCCAGGCGGGTAGAATTGAAGGTATAACACCAGCCGCTCTAACGCTTTTAGCCGCGCGAGCTCGAAAAAGAGGCTCGGCATCACCAACGCGGGTCCAAGACTAAATCAATGAGCGCAGATCAAATCGAGGCGCTTCAGCTGGTTCCTGTTTCACGTGAAACAGAAGCGCGGCTTGAGATTTATGTCGATCATCTGATCCGATGGCAGAAAATTAAAAACCTCGTTGGCCCAAAGACGCTGACAGAAATATGGACACGCCATATTGCTGATAGCGCTCAATTAGCCCAGTTTATTGATCCTGAAGCAAAATGCCTCGTCGATCTGGGATCAGGTGCCGGATTTCCAGGACTGGTTCTGGCCTGTATTTATGCTGATCGTCCCGATTTTGAAACTCATTTAATTGAGAGCAACGGTCGAAAAGCTGCCTTTCTTCGCGAAATGGCTCGCACTCTGAATTTAGCGGTACATGTGCATGATAAGCGCATCGAAGAGGCTCTCCAGATAGTTGCCCCGCAAACCGATGTTCTCACCGCGCGCGCTCTGGCGCCGCTCTCTGACCTCTTTAAAATGTATGGCTTACTACCTCATCAGCCACGTAAAGCTTTGTTTTTAAAGGGACAAGATATAGATAGTGAGTTGACGGAAGCCGCTAAATATTGGAATATTGATAGCGAAATCGTGCCGAGTCGAACCAATCCTCAGGGTCGCATTTTGGTCGTTGACGCGATTAGTCCGAAGTAAAAAGACACCCCTTTCCGGAGATTGCTGACCATGATTGATGTTTCTCTCGATCACTTTGGCAGCTCATTGTCCCGTCCTCGTATTCTGGCTTTGGCCAATCAAAAGGGTGGTGTTGGCAAGACAACCACAGCAATCAATCTCGGAACAGCACTCGCCGCGATTGGCGAAAAAGTTCTTATCGTTGATCTTGATCCCCAGGGTAACGCCTCAACCGGATTGGGGATCGATCAAAAGAGCCGCACGATATCAACATACGATATCATGACGGGTGAGGCGCCGCTTGATCGGGCGATCCGACCCACAGCCGTGCCGCGGCTCTTTGTGGCGCCATCGACTCTCGATCTTTTGGGCCTTGAGCTTGAGATTGCCAATGATCGTGATCGCGCTCACCGCCTGAAGAAAGCGATTGCGACGCTCGCTCATTCGCAAGTGTCTTCTGGCGACGAGCCTTTCACCTATATCCTTGTTGATTGCCCACCATCGCTCAATCTGTTGACGATTAATGCCATGGCGGCTTCCGACGCGGTCGTGGTTCCTCTGCAATGTGAATTTTTTGCGCTTGAAGGCCTTTCACAGCTTTTGAAAACAGTCGAGCAGGTTCGCCAGTCGCTTAATCCCGGCCTCTCAATCCATGGCATCGTCTTGACGATGTTTGATTCACGGAACAATCTTTGTTCGCAGGTCGTTGAAGATGTCCGCGCATTCATGGGCACGAAAGTCTATGACACGGTTATTCCAAGAAATGTCCGCGTCTCTGAGGCCCCGTCCTATGGCAAGCCCGTGTTGCTCTATGATTTGAAATCAACCGGCGCTCAGGCCTATCTTAAGCTGGCTTCAGAAGTGATTCAGCGCGAGCGCGCTCTTCTCGCCGCCTGAGCCTAAACCCTTCAAATTAAATTCACGAAAAGGAAGACCGTCATGGCCGAAGAACAAAATCGGTCGCGCCTTGGCAGAGGCCTTGCCGCGCTCATTGGCGAGGTGAATGAAACGCCTGCTTCCTCGGCGCCTGATCGCGCGCGAGGCGCCCGCAAAATTCCAACAGAATTTCTTCGTGCTAGTCCGCGCAACCCGCGCCGACATTTCTCTGATGAAGAACTGGAAGATCTAGCCAATTCAATTCGCGAGAAAGGGATCATACAGCCTATTCTCGTTCGGCCCATTCAAGGTGTCGATGGGGTATATGAAATCATTGCTGGTGAACGTCGTTGGCGCGCCGCACAACGTGCATCACTGCATGAAGTGCCGATCGTCATTATTGAAGTCGCTGACCGCGAAGCGTTCGAAATTGCATTGATCGAAAACGTACAACGCGCGGATCTCAACCCGCTCGAAGAAGCGCTTGGTTACGAAAAACTTGCGGCCGATTATGGCTATTCGCAAAATGATCTCGCGCGCGTGATTGGTAAAAGCCGCAGTCACATCGCGAATACAATGCGCCTCGCGAAGCTGCCATCAAGCGTCCAAGACTTGCTGGCGTCAGGAGCACTTTCTGCAGGACATGCGCGTGCCTTGCTTGCTGTGAAAGAACCTGAAAACGTCGCGCGTCGCATTATAGAACAAGGCTTAACAGTCCGTGATGTTGAGCGTATTGCGCAAGAGGATACAAGCGGCACAAAGTCAACATCACCGTCAAAGAAAATTGAAAAAGATCCAGACACACGTGCATTAGAAAAAGCACTCGAAGATGTCTTGGGCTTAGGCGTTTCGATTATGCATGGTGCACGCGGTGGCGAATTGCGTATCAAGTATCGTACGCTCGAACAGCTTGATAATATCTGCCTTAGACTTCGCGGTTAATCAGCGGATCTGAATAGACACGCGTCGCGCTGCCAGTGAAAGACTAAGGCAGGAACGCGAAAGGAGCGTTTGGGCAAGCGCTGCGTTTTGACGGGTGCCCAATTGCGCTTCGCCTAGTGACGTAATTGCAGATTGCAAGGCTGCGCTTGACCAAAGGGAAACTTGCCGCCGAAACGCCGTCAGCCGCTTATAAAACACACGAGATTGCTTCTCGATTTCGCCAAGCGATCTCCCGCTTTCCAACTCCTTCTGTGTGTTCAACAAAAGAAATGCATGTCGTAGAAGGGCGCCAATCACGAAGGATGAATCGAGCCCTTCCTGTATTGCTTTCTCGAGCAGCGTATCTGTAGAACTCGCTTCCCCAGAGAATACGGCATCAACAAGCATATCGATTGTGATCTGCGCAGCATTTGAAAGTATCGCTTCGACATCATCAATGGTGACGATTTCCTGGCCATGCGCATAAAGAGCGAGCTTTTCGAGCTCACGTCGAGAGAGCATGCGGTCGGCACCTAATGATCCGACAAGCGCAATTCGTGCATCATCTGCGATTTTCAATTTGAACTGACTAAAAACTTCATCAATCAATTTGGGTAAATCCCGGCCCTCATCAGCGTAACAGGGAATTGCCACGGCGAATTTACAAGACTCAGCCGCATTCCGTAGGGAATGCCTTGCAGCGAGATCGCCTGCTTCTATGACGACGGGACAAAGGGGCGGTTCCTCGAACAGAAGATCGTAAGTTGAATTATTCGCTTTCGGCCCCGCACGTAACCAGATCGCCCGCTTGGTTTCGAAAAGACCCACCGTGTTTGCCTCATCCTGTAATCGTGTAGGCTCAGAAGCCAACTGATCTCCATCGATCCTTATGAGTTGAAAGGGATCGGAGGGATTATCGATCAGCTTTTCAATAAGCGCGCGGCTTCTCTCATGGGCAAGTCCCGCGTCCGGACCATAGATCAGGAAGATCGAGTAAGCGCGATCGGGTTTCCGAAGAAAGCTCTCGACTTCACCGCTTTTGAGAGCCGCCATCTACTCGATCCCTATTTTGGGCGGCTAACAAAATAGGCAGCGAGATCTGTTTCAATCTGACCCGCGAGCGATTTAGCGATACGAATTTTAGCCTCACGAAACGCACGAACTGCAGCAAAGCGTTGGGACAGGCGATCAACTGATCCTGATGCTACAGAGGTTCCCTCATGGAGCGTCTTGCCGTTTGTGTCGGTGAGTATATAGCGTGCGGTTATTGAAACAGAGGCCGCATCGGACCCGTTGCCCGTCGAGTCAATGGCTACAGACTGACTCGATTCAGAGAGTGATACAGAGAGAATATAGGTAGATGCCTTCTCCTCAGGAACTGCACCACCATTTAAATTGAAGAGTAGCTCTTCGCGAAGATAATGGCCCGCCGTGTCTGGAATCGGTTTGACCTCAATTGAGGACAGCGTCGCTTTAACATTTTCGCCGTTCACCGTGCCGTAAAGAGGCCGCACGCAAGCAGCCACCAATAACGCGAGACATACTATGAGGCCGGTTCGAATAAATTTCAAAGATGTCTCAGACGACGACATTAACAATCCTCTGTGGAACGATGACAATCTTTTTCGGCGTTTTGCCTTCAAGCGCTGTCCTCACTGAGTCGAGAGCAAGTACCGCTTGTTCAATCGTCGCGTTATCAGCCTGACGTGAAATTGTTAGCTCGTCGCGCTTCTTCCCATTAATTTGAATCGGCAACACGATGTCATTCTCGATGATCAAGCTTTTGTCAGCCTTTGGCCATGCGGCTTCCGCGACCATTGATTGGTGACCGAGTTCCGTCCAGCACTCTTCTGCAAGATGGGGCATCATGGGCGCGATAATCGTGATCAGAAACTCACAAGCTTCCCGCATCGCGGCAATCCACTCAGGACTTACATGTTTGTCCTTTTTGACAGCCAGCTCAGCTTGCAAGGCATTGGCCAACTCATAAGCATGTGCAACACAGCGGTTGAACCGCAGGCGCTCAAGATCATCTTCAACGCGGATAATGGCACGATGCGCCGCTTTGCGGATGGTGATCACTGCGTCTTCGGACGCCGCATCATGTGCATTCTCTGAAGGATTAAGATCAGCGACATCTCCGACAAGACGCCAAAGCCTTTGGATGAAACGCGCAGCACCCTGAACACCCTCTTCCGTCCAAATCACATCGCGTTCAGGAGGGGAGTCGGACAGCATGAACCACCGTGCGGTGTCCGCACCATAGGTTCCGATAATGTCATCGGGGTCGATTGTATTGCGCTTTGACTTCGACATCTTCTCAATCGAGCCAATCTCAACGGGCGCTCCATTTGAGAGAAGCTTCGCGCGACGATCCCCGCCTTCACTGAAGATTTCGATTTCTGCCGGTGTTACCCAATTACCATCTTTGTCACGATAGGTTTCGTGAACCACCATGCCCTGCGTAAACAGACCATCGAAAGGTTCATCAACACCTGCATGTCCCACTTTTTTCATCGCGCGTGTGAAGAAGCGCGAATAAAGCAGATGTAAAATAGCATGCTCAATGCCGCCAATATATTGATTAACAGGCAGCCACCCATCGACCACATCGCGCTCAGTCGGGCGATCTTCGATCCAGGGGTTCGTAAAGCGTGCGAAATACCAGGATGAATCAACGAACGTATCCATCGTATCGGTTTCACGACGCGCGGCTTTACCACATTGCGGGCAGCCAACATGTTTCCATGTCGCATGACGCTCGAGCGGGTTCCCAGGAACATCAAAGGTCACATCATCAGGAAGCTTAACCGGCAGATCCTTAATCGGCACAGGCACCACGCCACACGCCTCGCAATGAATCACAGGGATCGGACAACCCCAGTAACGCTGGCGTGAAATGCCCCAGTCACGAAGCCTGAAATTGACTTTGCGTGTTCCTACCGGCTTGCTGTTGAGGTTTTCTCTTTCGAGACGCTTTGCAACTTCTTCTTTAGCGGCATCGATCGTCAAACCATCAAGAAATGACGAATTGCAAAGTTTACCCTCACCATCATAAGGCACCTCGCCAACGGAATATGTTTTGGGATCTTGGTCTGGAGGACAGACAACTGTTTTGATTGGAAGTTCATAAGCGGTCGCAAAATCAAAGTCGCGTTGATCATGTGCCGGGCAGCCGAAGATCGCACCGGTGCCGTACTCCATCAAAATGAAGTTGGCGACATAAACAGGCAGCGTCAATGAAGGATCGAACGGATGGGTTACGCGAAGCCCAGTATCGAAGCCTTTCTTTTCAGCCTTGTCGATGAGCTCTTGCGCGGTTCCCATTTTGCGGCATTCATCGATGAATGAATGAAGCTCTGGATTTTTCTCCGCAACCTTTTTTGAAAGCGGATGTTCAGGAGCTAAAGCAATAAAACTCGCACCAAAAAGTGTATCAGGACGAGTCGTATAAATTTCAATTTCTAATTCACCCTGCGGTGCGTTGCCCTTGTCGAGTGCGAAACGAACCGAAAGCCCTTCCGAGCGACCGATCCAGTTCTTTTGCATCAAGCGAACTTTTTCAGGCCAGCGCTCAAGACGATCAAGCGCGTCATTGAGATCTTGCGCATAGTCCGAAATCTTGAAGAACCATTGCGTGAGTTCGCGTTGTTCAACGAGCGCGCCAGAACGCCAGCCGCGCCCTTCAATGACTTGCTCATTAGCCAAAACAGTTTGATCAACCGGATCCCAATTCACTTTGGCCGTTTTACGGTCGATCAAGCCGGCCGCTAAAAAGTCCACGAACATCCGCTGCTGATGTCTGTAATAAGATGGGTCGCAGGTTGCGATTTCTCGATGCCAATCAAGTGACAGACCCATGCTTTTGAGCTGGTCACGCATGGTCGCGATATTGGAATAGGTCCATTTTGCAGGATGACTTTTATTGGCCATCGCAGCATTTTCTGCCGGCATGCCGAAAGCATCCCATCCCATCGGATGCAAAACATTGAACCCGCGCGCCCGCTTATAGCGTGCGACCACATCGCCCATTGTGTAATTACGGACATGCCCCATGTGAATGCGTCCCGAAGGATAGGGAAACATTTCGAGCACATAATATTTTGGTCGGGGATCTTCGTTTTTGGTCCGAAATAATTCTTTTTCGTCCCAGGTCGCTTGCCATTTCCGCTCAGCTTCACGGGCGTTGTAACGCTCGGTTCTCATGATTTATCCGGGTGTTCTCTGCATAAAAAACAAAAACAGCGCGCCGACTCTTGCCTCGCGCGGGTCGGGCGGACTAGGACACGATTGGGCTTTGGGGTCAATGTCCCAAAAAAGCGGGAAGGGCGGCTCATGACACAAACCGAACCCGAAGAGATTAAGAACCGCTATCAGACCATTCGTCATGCGGTTCAGCGATCCGCGCATGATGCGGGTCGCGCCGAGACCGACGTAACGCTCGTAGTCGTTTCCAAAACCTATGGCCCCACTGAGATTGAGCCCGTTATCTTGGCGGGCCATCGGATTTTTGGCGAAAACCGCGTTCAGGAATCACAAGGCAAATGGCCCGCGCTTAAAGCCCGCTTTCCTGACGTTGAACTCCATTTGATTGGGCCTTTGCAGAGCAATAAGGCCAAAGAGGCCATTGCACTCTTTGACGTCATCGAAACCGTTGATCGCCCCTCAATTGCCGAGGCATTGTCTAAAGAATTTGCGAAAACAGAGCGCAGGCCGAAGCTTTATGTGCAGATCAATACGGGGGAGGAGCCGCAGAAAGCCGGTGTATCGCCGAAAGAGGCTGATGCCTTTTTGATGCGTTGCCGTGAGGAGTGGGGCCTCGTTGTTTCTGGACTTATGTGTATTCCGCCTGTCGATGAGCCGCCTTCACCGCATTTCGCACTACTTCGCAAGATTGCAGAGAGAAATGCGCTTCACACTCTCTCGATGGGTATGAGCGGCGATTTCGAGGCGGCCATCCAAGTCGGTGCCACCCATGTGAGGATCGGGAGTGCGATTTTTGGGGCGCGGAGCTGACTCCATCTCCGCTCAATCAATCACGCAATCATAATCCTCGTTCGCCGATTGAGGCGGGTCAGGAAAAGGCTCATATCCTTGCGGCTGAGAGCGATGCAGCCTTCGGTTGGTTTTAGGCCAGGGCGTGCCAGATGTATGAAGATCGCGCTTCCCATGCCGCGTATGGCTGGCTGAGCATTCCAATCTGACTCAATGACAATGTCATAGAGGTGGTCTTCCCGCCACAGTTTCTCGTGAGATAGGGCAAAGGGTATGCGGATCAACCGATTATACTGTGACGATGTCACATCATCGCACCAGCCCATATCGCTCTGGATCGCGTAGCTCGGAAGATCAAAACCCCTGCTGCGCCATTCATCGCGCCGCACATAAATTCGTAACGGCGTGAGTGTTGCTCGGGGCGTTCCGCCATCTCCTTCGCGTTTACGCGTTATGACCCCGCTTCGCCCGATGGCGCAGCGGAGCTTGAGGCCGCCGCCCTCCAACATCGCTTTGGAGCGGTCGAGTGGATTAAGCCGAAGAAAAAACACCGTCATGTCAATGCTACCGTAACCGTCGAATTATCTTGCATTTTTAGATCGTCGAAGGAAAGGTCATGTGAAGAAAGACGTCTCTTTTTATGCTTTTTGAACCATTGGCACTAAGCAGGATCGAACAATGCTCGGCTCCTCGTCTGTTTTAATCCTTGGTTCCGATCTTCAAGAGATTGCAGCGGTTGCCACTCAGTTTGAGTATGAGACCGATTTTGATGTCATTCAATTAAGCGCCACCGATTCCCATCTTTATCAGGAGGAGCTTGAACGAATTGATGCTTTGTTGATTTTGCCTGATGCTGAAGAAGACAAGATAAAAATCTCTATCGAAAAAGGATATCGTGGTCCGATTATTGGATTGGGAGTAAAGTTTGAAGGGTTAACCGAGCAGCTTGCTCTCCCGGTTAAAGCGTCATTTCTTGTTCAACGGGTAAAATCGCATATCAGGAATTTTCAATCGCGTTCTGACATGTATTTTTCTGTCGGACCGTTTAAACTTTACTCCGCTTCACGGTCTTTGATTTCATTAAATGGTGACGAACAGAAACTCACAGATAAAGAAGTCGAGATATTGCGTTTTTTGCATCGGGCCCGCGGAGAAATTGTCGCGCGCGAGGAGCTATTAACCCATGTATGGGGCTATCATGAATCCGTGACGACCCATACGCTAGAGACACATATCTATCGCATTCGACAAAAAATCGAAACCAACGCAGATATAGCTACGATCTTACTGACTGAATCGGGTGGCTATAGACTGGCGCAAAAGAGCGCAGAGAAATAAACATGGCACTCAGCGACGATATTGATCTTTTACGAAAACTCGATTTTTTCAATGTCTTCTCGGATGACGCCCTGCGTATGATCCTCTTTGCGGCCGAACGGCGAAAGCTTAGTGAGGGTGAAAAGTTATTTTCAAAAGGCAGCCCATCAACCGGCGGGTATATTGTTGAGAGCGGCTCAATCGCTTTGTCCGATGATCCCGATCAAGCTGATATTGAACGCGTTGGCCGTGGTACATTGATTGGTGAGATCGCGCTTCTGGCGAGCGGCGAGAGACCTGTTCATGCAATCGCACGAATGGACTCTCAGCTAATCGTGTTACCTCGAGCATTGATGCATCGACTGCTTTCTGAATATCCCGATGCGGCTCAACGCCTTGCGGATCAAATAAACACGCGCTCGTTGGATTTATATCAAGCGCTGCAAAATCTAGAGTCGACTGTTTTGTCTAAGCAATCGTGATGGTGACCGGCACGTGATCTGACGGACGCTCCCATCCGCGCACGTCACGGTGAATTTCAGTCGTTTTAAGCGTGCTCGCTAAATCTTCCGAAACCCAAACATGATCTAGCCGCCGCCCGCGATTAGACGCCACCCAGTCGGCTGCGCGATAACTCCACCATGTGAAGAGCTTTTCCGGTTCAGGCTTCAGCGTTCTGACCGCATCAACCCATTTTCCTGATTTGATCGCGGCATTCAACTTATCGCATTCGATCGGTGTGTGAGAGACTACATCGATCATCTGTTTGTGACTCCATACATCATGCTCAAGCGGTGCCACATTAAGATCACCAACAAGCACAGCTTTTTTTGCGGCAGGCTTATCTTTCTTGCCCCACTGTTTCATATCATCAAGAAATGCAAGCTTATGCGCAAATTTTTCATTCGCTTCAGGATCGGGAATATCGCCCCCTGCGGGCACATAAAAATTATGGACGACAAGGCCTCCAAGATTTCCAGCCTTGTCCGAAAGTTCGACACTGATATGGCGGCAATCTGTCTTTCCCGCGAACTGCTTCACAGATTGCGTTGCAAAAGGAAGGCGCGAAAGAACAGCAACGCCATGATAGCCTTTTTGACCGCTCACAGCGATATGACCGTAGCCAATCTTTCTGAAGTCCGCATGCGGGAACTGATCATCGGGACATTTGGTCTCTTGAAGGCAGAGAAGATCGGGCTTGGCTTCTTTCAGAAATTTCTGAACGAGTCCCGACCGGAGCCTTACTGAATTGATGTTCCAGGTCGCAATCGTCAGTGCCATGAAAACCCCCTCGGCGTGGTCAATGAGACCTAAGGCAGAGCGAGGGGGCTCGGCAAGGGATAGCCTTGCAGAATTATAAGTTATCGTAGCCTATTTTGTTGGTTTAACTGTTTCTGGAATTATAAATCCCATTGGATCGGGTTCGTGCTTCGTATCGATTTGGCTTAATTTTATGGTCACCGCGTAGCCCTGAGGATCGGTAACTGTCCAGCTTCTTAAGAGGAGTGTCTTTCGATCAAAGATTAAATTGATCTGGGAGCTTCCCCCGAAAGTCGCCGAATCTTCAGCCTCAAGAATAAGCCGATCAGGCTCGACCCGAATATCGCTGATTTTAAATTCCCGCCCAAGATCAATCGTCCGTGAAAGCAGGAATTTAAGCGGCGTCAATCCAATCGAATAGAGATCGCGTGTACCTAATCTTTCATCAATGACCGCAACATTGTTTCCATCAGCGATGATTTTCAAAGCGCTTGGCGGATTATAATCAAAACGCAAGCGGCCGGGTCGTAAAACCGTCAACTGACCAGAAACGCTTTGACCATTCTGATCGGTTTGAGAAAACTTGGCATTGAACTGTTTAAGTTTTGTCAGTGCGGAATTGACTTCTGTAATCAGCTCCTCGCGCGACATATCATCAAACGAAGTCGTACCCTGTGACGCGTCCTGAGTGACTTCTGGTATTTTGGTGGTCGACGTTACAGGAGCCGTTACAGCTGGTTGCCGTTGTATCAAATCAGGAGGTCTTGGTGGCGGTAGAGGAATCTTCTTTGCCGCCTCGGCAACAGTGAGAGATGCGAAGAGAATGAGGCAAGCAACGGCTGGACGCCGCGCGTCACGCGGCATGACTGCCATGCCCGCCCGCTTCAATCAGAATCTCGCGTTTGCCAGCATGATTAGGTGAGCCGACAACACCTTCATCTTCCATGCGTTCCATGATGGACGCCGCGCGATTATAGCCGATCTGGAGGCGTCTCTGAATATAAGACGTTGATGCTTTGCGATCGCGGATCACGATGGCGACTGCCTGATCATAGAGATCCTGTCCCGGTGACCCGAAATTGCCACTATCGAAGACAGCGCCACCATCTTCGATATCAACCTGCTCTTCGCGTGTGACATCTTCCAGATAATTTGGACGCCCTTGGGATTTCAAATGGGCAACGACTTTCTCAACTTCGCCATCCGAGACAAAGGGTCCGTGAACGCGGCTAATACGTCCGCCACCGGCCATGAATAGCATGTCGCCTTGCCCCAATAATTGCTCGGCACCTTGTTCGCCGAGAATTGTACGGCTGTCGATTTTCGACGTGACTTGAAATGAAATTCTCGTCGGAAAATTCGCTTTGATCGTGCCGGTGATGACATCAACAGACGGGCGTTGCGTTGCGAGAATAACATGGATGCCTGCCGCCCGCGCCATTTGTGCTAGCCGTTGAATAGCGCCCTCGATATCTTTGCCGGCTACCATCATGAGATCGGCCATCTCATCAACGATCACGACAATAAAGGGAAGCGGTTCAAGCTCCATCACTTCATTTTCAAAGATGGCCTCACCTGTGTCGCGATCAAATCCGGTTTGAACCGTACGAGAGATTTGTTCGCCTTTAGCTTTGGCTTCGCTAACGCGCGCATTAAAGCCATCTATATTGCGAACGCCCAATTTGGACATTTTCTTGTAACGCTCTTCCATCTCGCGCACCGCCCATTTCAAGGCAACGACTGCCTTGCGCGGATCGGTGACAACGGGCGTGAGAAGATGGGGAATGCCATCATAAACTGAAAGCTCGAGCATTTTCGGATCAACCATGATCAAGCGGCATTCTTCCGGCTTCAACCGGTAGAGAAGCGAGAGAATCATGGTGTTGATAGCAACCGATTTACCTGAACCCGTTGTACCAGCAACAAGCAAATGAGGCATACGCGCAAGATCAACAATAACTGGCTCGCCGCCAATAGTCTTGCCAAGCGCGACCGCCAATTTCATTTGGCTCTCGACAAAATCCTTGTTGTTGATCAGTTCGCGCAAGAAAACGGTTTCTCGCTTTTGATTGGGTAACTCAATACCAATTGCATTGCGACCCGGAACAACAGCAACGCGCGCCGACACAGCGCTCATCGAGCGCGCGATATCATCAGCAAGACCAACAACACGTGAAGACTTAATCCCCGGAGCGGGCTCTAATTCATATAGTGTAACGACGGGACCAGGTCTTACATTGCCGACATCGCCGCGCACGCCAAAATCATCGAGTACGCTTTCAAGACGACGTGCATTTTCTTCGAGCACATCGCTCGACATGACCGGGCCAATAGACTTCTTCGCTTCGGTGAGCAGTGCAACGGGCGGAAACGTATAGAGCTCAAGTTGGTTTGATGATTTTTTTGGCTTCGCTGCTTTAACAGGTGCACGTTGCCGCCGCGGTTCGACAACAGGTTCTTCATAGACCTCTTCCTGCTCGGTTGCAGGCTCATAATCAAAGCCAGGTTCGCGGCGGTTTGTTCTACGGTCGTATATTCCTTCGCCTTCATCTTTTGAAGGCATAATTTTACGGACAAGAGATGCAACAAATTGTCCGGTTACAATGAAAGGCGAGAACAGACCGTTAAGTCTTAAGAGCCAAGTTGATTTGGCTTCGTCATGATCAGCCTCATGGAAAGAGTGATCATAGTCTTCATCCTGTTCGCGATCATCACCGATAGACTGATTGCGTGTGAAACTAAAACCTGACCCAGCAGCTAAACCAAACAATGCAAAAAAGCCGAATGCCAACATCGCGAAAGGTTTAACAGGAACGCCCTGAACAGGAGGCAAGGAGGCAAGGAACGCTAAGATCGCATCACCGACAATTCCGCCAAGTCCGATGGGAAGAGGCCATGAGCCCATAATCGGCAAAGCACCGAGAATCGCTGCTGTTGAAAGAGCCCCTAGACTCCAAAAGAACATCCGCCAACGTATGTGAGTAATTCTTGCGGCACTCACGAGTTTCAATCCGAGAAAGCCGCCCGGTGCAACAAGCGCAAGCGATGCCAAGCCAAAAAGCTGCATCAAGATATCAGAGAGAATCGCGCCCGGGCGTCCCATGAAATTATTCACTGGACTATTGATCGCCTGATTAAGGCTCGGATCTTGTGCAGACCATGTCACAAGCGCGATCACAATCGCGATCACGGCAACGAGCGTTATGATTCCGATGATTTCGGAAAGTCTCTGCGCAATAAACACACGGACATAACCGACAAGATCGGCGAATTCGAGATGACGCGAACGGGAAAGACGCATTGACTGGCCGTAAAACTAAATGAATGACCATTTGTAGCGGAAGCAGGGTTAATGCGTGATTAACCTCGCGATATGACAAAAAAAGGGCGGCCCTTAGGCCGCCCCCGAAGTTTCTGGGAGGAACTCCACTCCGAAGCATCAGAGGCTTCGGAAGTTCGATCAGTAATTGTAAGCGCGCTCGCCGTGGCTTGCGATATCGAGACCTTCACGTTCCTGTTCGACCGGAACACGAAGCCCGATGACGACATCAACAACCTTATAGAGGATTGCTGAGCCAACGCCGGACCAGACCAGGGTCAGCAGCACCGCTTTAGTTTGGGTCCAGACTTGCCCGCTCATCGTATAGGCACCTTCGACGATTGAGCCGGGATTGCTGACGTAATCAGCAATGCCAACGCCGCCGAGACCCTTGCTCACGAGGATGCCGGTGCTGATCGCACCGATGATGCCGCCGATGCAATGAACACCGAATACATCAAGCGAGTCGTCATAACCAAAGGCGTTCTTCACGGTCGAGCAGAAGAAGAAGCACACAGCGCCTGCCACGAGACCAAGAACAACCGCGCCCATCGGACCAGCAAAGCCTGAAGCCGGTGTAACAGCCACGAGACCGGCAACCGCACCCGAGACGAGACCGAGGAGCGAAGGCTTACCCTTGGCAATCCATTCGACGAAGAGCCAAGAGAGTGCCGCTGCTGCCGTGGCCACCATCGTGTTCACGAAGGCCAAAGCTGTGACGCCATTAGCTTCGAGATTGGATCCGGCATTGAAGCCAAACCAACCGACCCACAACAGTGCGGCACCAATCATAGTCATGGTGAGTGAGTGTGGAGCCATCAGTTCTTTGCCGAAGCCCGTACGTTTGCCGATCATCAAAGCGCCCACCAGACCGGCAATACCGGCATTGATGTGAACGACAGTACCCCCAGCAAAATCAAGCGCGCCCCATTGGAAGAGAAGACCCGCATCAGCCGTTACCGCATCGAGATTAGCTTGAGCGGTTGCCTTCGCTGCATCATCAGCCGCATCAGCCAAAGCTTTTGCCGCATCAGCAAGCGCATCCGGACCGGCCCAATACCAAACCATGTGAGCGATCGGGAAATAGATCAGCGTGACCCACAACACGACGAAAACAATCAACGCAGAAAAACGCACGCGCTCTGCAATTGCGCCAACAATCAACGCCGGCGTAATCATCGCGAAAGTCATTTGAAACGCCATGTAAACAAGCTCAGGAATGACAACGCCATTCGAGAATGTTGCAACAGTCGAGTCAGGCGTAATGCCAATCAAGAAGGCCTTTGAAAGCCCGCCGATATAGGGGTTTAGACCACCACCATTGGTGAAGGCGAGAGAATAACCAAAGGCAATCCAGATAATTCCGACCAAAGCGACAATCGTAAAAACTTGCGCCATGACGGAGAGCATATTTTTGGTCCGAACGAGACCGCCGTAAAAAAGCGCAAGACCCGGAACCGACATCATCAGCACAAGCGCTGTTGAGATAAGCATCCAGGCGGTGTCGCCTTTGTTCGGTGTGGGCGCATCGCCCGCATAGGCTAAACTGCCGGCGAGCGTGGCAAGCGCCAAGCCTCCGAGCAGTGATTGAGAAGAACGAGAGAAAGTCATGAGATGTGCTCCTGCAGATCGCGTGTCAGAGCGCGTCATTGTCGCGCTCGCCGGTCCGGATGCGGACCGCTTGTTCGATGGGAACGACGAAGATTTTGCCGTCACCAATCTGGCCAGTTTTGGCGGCTCCGGTGATGGCGTCGATTACTTTGCCGACAAGCTCGCTTGCTACGGCGACCTCAATTTTGAGTTTCGGGAGAAAGCTCACGGCATATTCGGCACCGCGATAGATTTCCGTATGTCCCTTCTGCCGCCCATAACCTTTGACTTCAGTAACCGTCAGTCCATGGACACCGAGTGAGGTCAACGCGTCGCGAACCTCCTCGAGCTTGAAGGGCTTAATGATGGCCATCACTATTTTCATGGCGTCTTGATCCCTCGATTTGCCGTCACCGACCGACTGGTCGTGACTTGAGCCTGTTTTTCCTAAAACAAGGCTCATGCCAGAGGGGTTTTTAACGAAAAAACGGCCAAATCGGGCGTATTCGATGCTGATGAGAGCATAGAACGAGGGCAGTTGCTTAAAATTTAGGCAGCTTACTTCGTGGCGAGATCGGGCCGGAAGCGGATCAGCCCCTCTTGGGCGACCGACGCAATCAGGGTGCCGTCGCGGCGAAAAATCGCCCCGCGCGCGAAGCCCCGTGCCCCGCCCGTGAAGGGACTGTCCTGCGCATAGAGCAGCCATTCATCGGCCCTAAAGGGTTGATGAAACCAAAGCGCATGATCGAGACTCGCTGCCTGGATCTCTCGCTCAAAAACAGTGCGCCCATGTGCGACCAGCGTTGAATCGAGAAGGGTCATGTCCGAGGCATAGGCCAAGACAGATTGATGCACGGCGGGATCGTCCGGCAAAGTTCCCGTCGTTCTGATCCAGACATGATAACGGGGCGGAAGACTTTCGCGCGACATATAGCGCTGAAACTCGACGGGCCTTAGTTCGATTGGCCTTTCGCGTTCGAAATATTTCCGCACCGGATCCGGCATTAGCGGCATGACCCTTTCACGGATTTCCTGTTCGGAGGGCAAAGAATCGGGATCGGGCACATCAGGCATGGTGGCCTCATGGCTAAAGCCTGGTTCTTCAATATGGAACGAGGCCGACAATGTGAAAATCGGCTGCCCATGTTGAATGGCTTTGACCCGCCGTGTCGTAAAGCTTCGACCATCGCGAATACGCTCGACATCATAGATGATGGGCGTTTTCGGATCGCCGGGTAAGAGAAAATACCCATGGAGTGAATGGGGCGAGCGCCCCTCAACGGTTCGGCAGGCAGCGACGAGTGCCTGTCCGATAACCTGTCCGCCGAACACTCTCTGCCAGCCTGCCTCCGGATTATGTCCGCGAAACAAATTATCCTCGAGGCGTTCAAGATCGAGAATAGAGAGGAGATCGGATACAGCGCTCATTATGAAACCCATCTGGAGGTATGAATAACTCTTGCGCCAATCTGTCCGAAATATCCACCCTTAGAACTGATTTGCGTCATTTGAGCGGGCGGCGTAAGGAACACGCCATGTCTGATCAGGGTCATGTCATGCAGCGTTTTGATCTCGTCATTGCAGGTGGCGGCATAGTCGGCATGAGTTTGGCTCTTGCCCTCTCACGAGTGCGTAAAGGCGCTTTGTCGGTTGCTTTGATTGATCGAGCCCACACGTCAACAGACGATCGCGCTTTTGCTTTTTCTGCAGGATCACGACGCTTTCTTAATGCGCTTGGACTTTGGGACCAAATTGCTCCTGAGGCTCAACCCATCCGCGAGATGGTGATCACCGATAGTCGTTTGAATGACCCTATTCGTCCCGTGTTCCTTACTTTTGGGGGCGAGGCTGCGCAGGGTGAACCTGTCGCGCATATGATTTCTGAAAGCGCTGTGTTACGCGCGCTTCAAGCTGCGATCTCCGCATCATCGGTTCATGTGATTGAAGGCGTCGTTGATGATGCCATTGCTGATGAAGCAGGTACGACGCTGCATCTATCCGATGGCCAAACATATCGCGCCGGACTTGTTGCGGCTTGTGATGGCGCGCGATCTCGCTTGCGGGAAAAAGCGGGAATTGGGTGGCATTTCTGGTCTTACAAACAATCCGGCATTGTCACGACACTTGGAATAGAACGGGATCACGAAGGCCGCGCTGAAGAGCATTTTCTGCCTTCAGGTCCTTTTGCCCTTCTGCCGTTAACAGATCATCGTTTTTCAATTGTTTGGACTGAGTCAGACGATCGTGTGCCCTCTCTTCTTGCGCAAGATGATCATCTATTTCAGGAAGAGATTGAAAGACGTGCCGGATTACGCTTTGGCCGCATTCACCTATTGAGCAAACCGCGCGCCTATCCGCTTGGCTTTGGCCTTGCGCGAAAATTTGGTGCCTCACGATTGGCTCTTGTTGGAGATGCTGCGCATCTCATTCATCCCATCGCAGGACAGGGTTTGAATTTAGGACTGCGCGACGTCGCCGCCCTC
Organism: Alphaproteobacteria bacterium; assembly: GCA_037131735.1. Classification (GTDB taxonomy): domain Bacteria; phylum Pseudomonadota; class Alphaproteobacteria; order Rhizobiales; family Beijerinckiaceae; genus CAIUPE01. Next base: position 142,256 of record JBAXQM010000001.1, on the reverse strand, counting down.
GTTGAAATTATCTCTGATCAAATTGCGCTCGGCCTCGATCCGGGTTCATCTGTGGTGATCGACTCTTATGACCGCGCGCGCCGCGCCGATACGGTTGAGATGGCAGCTTTGACCGATAGTCTCAATCGTCTTTTTTCCAATGAGGCCATGCCCTTGCGTCTCATGCGCGATTTTGGTCTCGGGATTGTTGATCGATTGCCGACGCTCAAATCGCGGCTTATCCGCGAAGCATCCGCTGCCAATCCTCGGTTGCCGCGCTTGATGCGGGGCGAGACCCTGCCAGGGTTCTGAATTCACACGCCCGCGTGATCGAGTGCTGCCACAAGTTTCGAAAGCATCGGATCATCGATACCGAGCTTTTTCATTTCAGTATGCGTGGCACGGATATAATCCGGGTTGCGCCCTGAAACGCCGACGCTGTGTGTTACGCGATCGAGAAGTCCCTCATGCGTCAGGCCGCGAATAAACTGGCTATGGGTGCGGTCAGCCGTATAGGCGATGGCGGTTACAATACGTCCGTCGATCAAGCGTACGCGATGCTGCGTTTCAAGATAGACGGATGTGACTTGTTCGCGTTCCCGCAGATAATTGATCGTCGCCTTTGCCTTCTCGTTTGACACTCTAAAGGCAAGCCCCCGACATGAGCCGCCTTTGTCCAATCCGAGAACCAGTCCAGGACGCTCAGGCGTTCCGCGATGATGGACAGATAAAATACACAGCGCGCGATGATAGCCCGATAGAATTGCAGGAACGCGTTCGACCCAATCAAAGCCGGGCGACCACATCAGGGATCCATAGCCAAAAACCCAAAGATCGCTTTGTGATTCATTTGTCATAAACTTGCCCCTAGCCAACTCCATGGATTGTGGCAAGGGCAGAGCTTTTTCACTGCTAGATTTTAGGGTAAAGAAGGAGCTCGCTTGAGTGTTGGAGCCTGACGTGACGGAAATTCAAAACAAAAAAAAGGATCGCCCGTCGCGCCTTCGCCTTTATTTTGCTCCCGCCCTGTTGCTTGCACTTTCCTTGGTGCTTTCAGTCGGGTGGGTGATGATCTCACACCGTGTCGAGACTCATCTTGATCGTATGATCGCTGATGAGGCGTCTAAAGGGCGGCTTTGGACATGCGCTAATCGAACCATTGCGGGCTTTCCGTTCCGTATCGAAGTCGAATGTCTCGATGCGCAGGTGAAGGTTGCGAATGAACCTCATTTTGAAGCTAAGCTCCCGCGTGTCATTGCCGTCGCCCAAATCTACGACCCACGTCTTGTAATTATTGAAGCGCAGGGACCTTTATCGATTGTCTCTTCCGACAAGCCGACCGTCAGCGCGTCATGGTCGTCGCTCCGCTCAAGTCTTCATATGCATTTGGATCAGATGCCCGATCGCCTCTCTATCGTCGGCGAAGGCTTCACCTTAAAAAATGAAGCGCGCGACGAATCGGTGGCAATGACTTATGGTGAGCTTCATATTCGTGTGAAGCCCATCGACGCCAAACCTTCGAATGATCTCGAATTCGTACTACGCGCCCAAGGATTATCGTCCGATATGATACCGGGAGTACCGGCGTCATTTGAAACGTCGGGAGCGGTTGAACAGGGCATCCAGTTTTTAAAATTCAAAGGCCCTGAAACAATCGAAACATGGCGGCGTGCGAATGGTCGCTTAAATCTCGAGTCATTTATCATCTCGCGCGGCGAACAAATGCTTGATCTGAAGGGAAAGATTGGCCTAGACGAACAACGCAAGGCGTCTGGTCAGATCGAATTGACCGGTAAGGGTCTCGATGAATTTTTTAAGTCTGCAGGTCTTTCGAAATTTTCAACGATACAGACAACAAATTTGAAAGTGCCTCTCGTTTTTTCGAATGGGTATCTTCTTCTCGGTCCCTTCAAGATGGCTGAGCTTAAGCCCCTTTATTGAACCGGATCGTCTTTTGCTTGCCGACCGAAGTCAGGTGTCGCTGAATCCTGACCGATTTCAATGATTGATCGACGAATGGCGCGCGTCCGCGTGAAATGATCAAATAAAGCATCGCCGTCACCCCAGCGAATAGCACGCTGCAAGGCTGAGAGGTCTTCTGTAAAGCGCCCGAGCATTTCTAGTACCGCTTCTTTATTGTTCAAGAAAACATCACGCCACATTGTCGGATCGGATGCCGCGATTCGTGTGAAATCGCGAAATCCGCCAGCTGAAAATTTGATCACTTCTGATTGTGTTACCGCTTCGAGATCAGCCGCTGTTCCAACAATATTATACGCAATCAAATGCGGTAAATGACTTGTGATGGCGAGTACGAGATCATGATGAGCCGGCGACATCTCTTCGACATTCGATCCAACACCCTCCCAGAACAGACGCAATTTTGCGACGGCATCTATATCGGTTCCTTCGGGGGGCGTCAGAATGCACCAGCGATTGTTGAAGAGCGTCGCAAAGCCGGCATCAGGTCCAGACTGCTCGGTTCCCGCTACAGGATGTGCGGGAACAAAGTGAACATGTTTCGGAAGATGGGGCTCAACTTGTGAAACGATAGCCCCTTTAACCGAACCGACATCGGAGAGAATAGCACCGGGTTTTAAAGCCGCCGCAATCTTTTCCGTGACCGAACCACAAGCACCCACCGGAACGCATAAAATCACGCAATCCGCATTGCGAACGCCTTCAGTATAATCGCCAGTGACTTGGTCGGCTAATTGAAGCTCAATGATACGCTTTCGCGCTGCTTCAGAAGAATCGATCGCAACAATCGTCTTTGCGAGATTTTGACGTCGCGCGACACGTGCAAGCGAGGAGCCGATCAGGCCCACACCTATCAAAGTGAGTTGATCGAAGAGGGGCTGCTCGAGGGGAGGACCAAGGCGATCGGGCACGTCAATTTCTCGTCATGAATTGTTTTAAATGATCGACGACTTTAACATTGGCTTCTTCAGAACCAATTGTGAGTCGAAGGCAATCAGGCAGCCCATAGGCGGCGACGCCACGCAGAATGAGGCCATGCGATGACAGGAAGGCATCGGCATCTTTTGCGGTCTTGCCAGCCGTTCTTGGGAAATGCAAGAGAAGGAAATTGCCAACGCTCGGTGTCACGGTAACACCAAGTTTGCCAATTTCGCTTTCAAGCCAAGGGAGCCATTTGTCATTGTGAGCTAGAGACTTTGAGAGATGATCTTCGTCTTTCAGCGACGCGATACCCGCCTCAAGCGCAGGGCCGCTTACATTGAAGGGTCCTCTAATCCTGTTCAAGGCATCGACGATTCCGGCAGAGGCATAGCACCAACCGAGACGCAGAAGAGCCAAGCCGTAGATTTTTGAAAATGTCCTCGTCATTACGACATTCTCATTCATGGATACGAGTTCAATGCCCGAAGCATAATCGTTCTTCCGGACATATTCCGCATAGGCCGCATCAAGCACAAGCACGACATGAGGCGACAATCCGGCATGAAGACGTTTGACTTCATCATAGGAAATATAAGTGCCGGTCGGATTATTCGGATTGGCGAGATAGACAACTTTCGTGCGCGGTGTCACGCAGGCTAAAATCGCGTCGACATCCGTCTGAAAATTCTTCTCTTTTGCAACAACCGGTGTTCCACCAGCGGCTTGTATCGCAATCTTGTAAACGAGAAAGCCGTGCTCTGTATAAATGCCCTCATCACCAGGTCCGATATAGGCATTTGTGATGAGCGATAACAACTCATCAGAACCCGCGCCGCAGACGATCCGGTGAGGATCGAGCCCATATCGGGCACCAATTGTTTCGCGCAATTGTGTCGCCGAACCATCGGGATAAAGCTCAAGTTTTTCGGCTACAGCTTTAAAAGCATCAATCGCCTGAGGCGAGGCACCAAGCGGCGTTTCGTTCGAGGACAGTTTATAGACTTTACCTGATGTCGCCGCAGCACTTTTGCCAGGAACATAGGCTTGAATCGACATCACACCTTGACGAGGAACGGGACGATTTTGCGGAGACGTCATTTTCTATCCGGATGATTTTGTGATTGGAGTTGGAACCGCGCTGCGTGACTTCCGACTTCCTGAACGGTTGTCGTAGAAACCTTATGAACAGCGAAAAGTTGTGCAACCATAGCTGTAGAGAAAGTGCCGGGTGCCGAGAGTAGCAGTGACCTTATATCTGATCCTTGATGAAACTCTGTTTCAATCGAAAGACTATTTTTTGCGAGATCGCTAACAATCGCGTCGTTCCAATTTGCTGCTTCGACATGAAAGATAACGGAATCACGAACAGCGGCGTCCGTGAGGGGTTTGGAGATCACAAAAACGGGAGTCCCCGCCGGATGATCAGGCCGCTCAACAAAAGGCAGACGCGCAATGATTTTTGGCGCGTCGGGCGCATCAAGACCGCGCCACCAAGGCGCCGCCGCCTGCCGATTAAATGCGAAAATACCAAGGTCGCCAGCCGCATGTTTCACCGCTTCGATAACATCGGACGTGTGCCCATGGGTCACATAAGGAACGGTGAAACCAAAATGAAAGCGCGCGCTATCGCGCATGCGATCATCGCCCGCCTCAAGACTGGCATGAACCGAATAAGGGGCCTGCACATAAGTGAAGGTCGAGATGATGATACGCCAAATACTTTCGATCGTGTCGAAGGGCAGGAGGCCGCGGTGGCGTTCGGCAAGAACCTTCATCATTGATGCTTCGCGTCCGGGTCGGAAGGCCGAGCCGGAATCCTGCGTCTTTTTAACCGCGATCAGCCGATCAATGATGGCGCCCCGCTCGATGAGCAAGTCATGCATCGACGCATCGATCCGGTCGATTTCGCGGCGGAGGTCAGCGAGGGAGGGTTCGACCATCAGGGCGGTCCGAGAAAAGGTTCAGGGAATGGAATGGCCTGTCATAAAGCGGAAACAGGGAAAGGCAAAGCCGGATTGCGGGATTGTATAAGGTCAAGGTTCTTGATTCCAGTCCCCGAGTTCGCCATAAAGAACGTCAAGATCCAAACAGGACTGTTATGACCCATCCTGCGGTTCCAGATACCGGTCAACCCAATGAGGCGACGCATCCCTCGAGTGCCGTCGTCCATTTTGGTGCGGAAACCCCTCTTCTTTTGGAGGGAGGCGGCCAACTCGCACCGTGGTCGATCGCTTATCAGACCTATGGACAGCTGAATGCTGAGCGCTCCAACGCCATTTTGATCTGCCATGCGCTCACGGGCGACCAGCACGTCGCCAATGTTAACCCCGTCACCGGTAAGGCCGGTTGGTGGGACACCATGGTAGGGCCGGGGAAACCCTTTGATACAAATCGCTTTTTTGTGATTTGTTCGAATGTGCTTGGGTCGTGTCTCGGAACAACGGGCCCTGCCTCGTTCAACCCGGCGACCCAACGCCCCTATGCCCTCGATTTTCCGGTTGTGACCATCCGCGATATGGTCAATGCGCAAGCGCGTTTGATGGACCATCTTGGTATCGAGACAATCTTTTGCGTCGCCGGCGGCTCGATGGGCGGCATGCAGGTCCTTGAATGGGCGGCGTCCTATCCGCACCGTGTGTTCTCGGCGATGCCGATTGCAACATCCGCCAAACATTCCGCACAAAATATCGCTTTTCATGAGGTTGGCCGCCAAGCGGTTATGGCTGATCCCGAATGGCGAAAAGGGCGCTATCTCGACGAAGGCACGCGGCCGGAAAAAGGCTTAGCCGTTGCGCGGATGGCCGCGCATATTACTTATCTCTCCGAGCAAGCCCTGCATCGGAAATTTGGACGTAATTTTCAGGACCGTATGGCGCCGACATTTTCATTCGACGCTGACTTCGAAGTTGAATCTTATCTTCGTTATCAAGGCCGTTCTTTCGTCGAACGGTTTGATGCCAATTCCTATTTGTTTTTAACGCGCGCGATGGATTATTTTGATCTCGCTAAAGATCATGGCGGAAGTCTCGCGCGCGCATTCTCAGGATCAAAGACACGATTCTGTGTTATGTCCTTTACGTCCGATTGGCTTTTTCCCACGCGTGATTCACGCGCGATCGTTCATGCCCTGAATGCAGCGGGAGCGTCCGTTTCCTTTGTCGAGATTGAAACTGATAAAGGCCATGATGCCTTTTTGCTGGAACTCCCGGATCTCTTTAATACGACAAGAGGATTCATCGATTCGGCGGCACGCGCGAAAGGCCTCTCCATAAGCGGGGTGAAAACCTCATGACTCTCGCCCCCACTCAAGACGATCATTTTAATGCGCGTGTTGATCTCCATCATCTCGCGGCAATGGTCGCAGAGGGATCACGCGTGCTTGATGTTGGTTGTGGTGATGGAACATTGCTGCGCCTTCTTGCAGAGAAACGCGGTGCTGATGCTCGCGGTATTGAGCTATCGCAATCAGGCGTGAACGAATGTGTGGCGAAAGGCCTCTCGGTTATTCAAGGCGATGCGGATTCAGACCTGGTCTTTTACCCGGATCAATCTTTTGATTATGTTATTCTCTCGCAGACTTTGCAGGCGATGAATAGGCCGCGCGATGTCGTCGAACATATGTTACGAATCGGGCGATATGTGATCGTCTCTTTTCCGAATTTTGGTCACTGGCGTATTCGGCTTCAGCTTTTGTTTTCAGGCCGTATGCCTGTGACAAAAAATCTTTCATACTCATGGTATGAAACACCGAATATCCATTTCTGCACCATCGATGATTTCACGTCACTCTGTAAAGAAATCGATGCAAAAATAGAACATGCCGTTGCGCTTGATCGGTTTGGTATTCCGGTTAGAACCGACTTACCGCGGTCCTTGTGGAATTTCTTTGGCGAACAGGCTGTTTATGTCTTGTCGCGCGAAAGACGTTAGTCTTTATCCGACAAAGGATGAAGGTCGCGCACTAAGCCCTTTAATCGCTCATCGGGTAGATGCGTATAGATTTGCGTCGTACCGATATCGGCATGTCCAAGCAATTGCTGTACGATGCGTAGGTCAGCACCCCCTTGAAGAAGATGACTTGCGAAAGCATGGCGTAACACGTGGGGACTGATCAGTCGCGGTGATATACCTGCTTCGGAAGCCAGCTCTTTGAGATCACGCGCAAATGCCTGGCGTGTCATATGTCCGCTTTCGCTATCTGACGGAAAGAGCCACGGTGAAACCTTGATCGCGTCAACGCCCAATTCGAGATAGCGCGCGATGGCATTTTTCGAGCGCTCGGTAAGGGGCACCAAACGCTCCCGCCCGCCTTTGCCGCGCACCGCCAAGAGCCGGTCTTTCATTCGCGCCACGCGTGCGGGTAAGGCGACGAGTTCTGACACGCGCAATCCCGTCGCATAAAGAAGTTCGAGGAGCGCTGCCAAACGCGCCGCGCGCAGTCGCGCCGAATCGCTTTGATGGGGTCGTTCAACCCGTTCGAAAGCGGTCGCAATCAGGCGGTCAACATCTCCGATCGAGAGTGTCTTCGGCAGGGACCTTTTTTGCTTTGGCGCATCAAGGGCATCAACCGGATTGTCCTTCCGCCGCTTCTCGGCCTGAAGGAAAAAGAAGAACTGGCGGAGGGCCGCCCGCTTGCGGGCAGCGGTCGAGGGCGCAAATCCCGCCGCGGCAAATTGGCTAAAAAGAGCTCTTAAATCAGCAGATTCGGCCCCTTCCAGCGTTGTTTTACGCTTCAAAAGCCGGCCCGCGGCGTCTTCTAGGTCACGGCGATAGGCGTCCAGCGTGTTTTTGGCCGCCCCTCTTTCGGCAGCCAACATCGCGAGAAAGTCATCAATAGCTGACGAGGGGCCGCTCGGTGGGGAGTTCATGATCGCCAAATGATGCAAGATTCGCTGGTCTTATGCTATGACCCAACCGCCTAGACCGGGGGTTGATGTGAACGAAGCGAATGCGCCTATAAATCTGATCGAGACGGATGAATCCCGCGCGCTGAAAGCGGCGCTTGGAAACCGTGCCATTGTCCTCGTGGGCATGATGGGTGCGGGCAAGACATCGATCGGCAAAAGACTGGCGCAGCGTTTGGCCGTCCCGTTCAATGATGCTGACGCTGAAATTGAACGCGCTGCCGGTATGACAATCCCCGAAATTTTTGCGTCACGCGGCGAGGCTGAATTCCGCCTCGGCGAGCAACGCGTAATCAATCGACTTCTTGGCGAAGGTGCGAGTGTTCTCGCGACCGGTGGCGGCGCTTTCATGAATTCCGATACGCGGCGTAAAATTGCCGAGTCAGGATTATCGATCTGGTTGAAAGCCGACTTTGATGTTCTGATGCGTCGTGTCAAAAAAAGATCTAATCGTCCCTTGTTGCAAACCGAAGATCCAGAGAAAACACTCCGTGATCTCATCGACCAACGTTACCCAACCTACGCCGAAGCCACGCTCACAATTCATTCGCGTGATGTCGCCCACGAAGTGATCGTTGATGAAATTATTTCCGAAATGTCCGCGCATTTAGGTATTGGCTTACCAATAATGAAAACTTCATCGTCAGATCTCGTCAAAGTTGATTTGCCCGGTCGTGCTTATGACATTGTCATCGGCATTGGTCTTCTCGAGTCTGCCGGTGAACGAATTGCTGCGCTTGGTAAAGGCATTTCCGCTGCCATCGTTACCGATGAAGCCGTGGCGCAGCATCACCTTGCCGCTCTCGAAGCGAGCTTACGAAAAGCTGATATTCGGTTCGCACCTGTAGTTATTCCTTCAGGTGAGAAATCAAAATCCATGACGATGTTGACCAAAGTCGTCGATGGTATTCTTGAAGCGAAAATGGAACGCGGCGATCTTGTGATCGCCTTAGGCGGTGGCGTCATAGGTGATCTCGCAGGTTTTGCTGCCGCGATCACCCGACGCGGTATGCGCTTCGTCCAGATTCCCACCACGCTTTTGGCGCAGGTTGATTCATCTGTTGGCGGAAAAACGGGCGTCAACTCAGATCACGGCAAAAATCTTATCGGTGCCTTTCATCAGCCGAGTCTTGTCTTGGCCGATGTCGCTTGTCTTGATACACTATCGAAGCGTGAATTTGCTGCGGGTTATGCTGAAGTTGTGAAATATGGGCTCATCAATGATGCTCCGTTTTTCAATTGGCTCGAAGCGCATCATGAAGGTGTTTTCGCGGGCGGTCCTGATCGCGTTCACGCCATTTCGACATCATGTCGTGCCAAAGCCGCAATCGTTATGCGGGACGAACGCGAGGAAGGCGAAAGAGCGCTTTTGAATTTGGGGCATACATTCGCCCATGCGTTTGAACGGATTGTTGCTTATGACGGTGCCCGCCTTGTCCATGGCGAAGCCGTTGCCATTGGTCTCTGTTGCGCTTTCCGTTTCTCGCAGCGCCTAGGCCTTGCGTCCGGACAAGACGCGTCACGGATTGAGCGCCATCTTGAAAAAACCGGATTGCCGACAAAAATACAGTCAATCCCCGGATGGAATGCAGGGTCCGAGCACATTCTTGAAGCCATGGCACAAGATAAAAAAGTCAAAAGAGGCCGTTTGACCTTTATTCTCGCGCGCGGCATCGGCGATAGCTTCATTGCCCCGGATATTGATCCCGGTGACGTCCGCTCCTTCTTGGATGAGCATTTGGCCAGTTAGGTGAAAAACTGATCATGGAACATTTGAATATTTCAGCGGATCCTTGGTTCGCTCTTGGCATTGTCGTTTTTTGTCTAGCGCTCTCCGCGTTTTTTTCCGGTGCCGAGACCGCATTAACGGCTGCCTCGAGGGCGCGCATGCATGCACTTGAAAAATCAGGCGATCAAAGAGCAGGGCTCGTTAATCGCCTTCTGATGATGAAAGAGCGTTTCATTGGCGCCATGCTGATAGGAAATAATGTCGTTAATATTGGTGCATCAGCCTTTACCACGAGTGTTCTCATTCAATTCTTTGGGGCTGAGGGAACAATTTATGCGACCGTGGTCATGTCTGTCCTCGTCATCATCTTCGCCGAAGTGATGCCGAAGACGATAGCGATTACGAGCCCGGACCGCGCGGCTCTTATCCTGTCACGCCCCTTGTCTTTGGTTGTCGCGCTTTTCGGTCCTCTAACGATGGCGGTCGAAGCGCTTGTGCGTCTTTTTCTCTATCCGTTTGGCATTCGTATAGGTGCCAATGATGCCGTTCTGTCTGCAACAGAAGAATTGCGTGGTGCTGTCAATCTTCTTCACAGCGAAGGCGGAGTCGAAACAGATGCACAGAAGATGTTTGGCGGATTACTTGATCTCGCCGAGCTTGAAGTGTCTGACATCATGGTCCACCGCACCAAGATGAGAACGATCTCTGCTGATCTTCCCCCCGAAGAAATTGTTAAAGAAGTTCTTGCTTCACCGCACACACGTTTGCCGCTTTGGTCTGAATCGCCTGACAATATCATTGGTATTCTTCATGCCAAAGATCTTCTCCGCGCTTATGATGCCGCGGGCGGTAAAGCGTCTCAGCTTGATGTCCGGTCGATCGCTCTAGAGCCTTGGTATGTCCCTGATACGACCTCGCTAAAAGATCAATTGAAGGCCTTTCTTTCGAAAAAGCTTCATGTCGCTTTGGTTGTCGATGAATATGGCGAGGTCATGGGGCTTGTGACACTCGAAGATATTCTTGAAGAAATTGTCGGCGATATTCGCGATGAGCATGATGTTCGCGTTCAAGGGTTGCGAGCTATGCCCGATGGCTCCGTCCGCGTCGATGGATCGGTTCCTATCCGTGATTTGAATCGCGCAATGGATTGGAATTTGCCTGATGAAGAGGCAACAACGATTGCCGGTCTTGTTATTCATGAAGCGCAGACAATTCCAGAAATGGGACAGATATTTACATTCCATTCCTATCGCTTTGAAATTTTGCGTAAATCAAAGAACCGGATTGCGTTGCTCAAGATCACGTCCCTGAATAAAGCAAAGCCGGACGGAAAACGCCTAAATTCATAGAGTTTTCGTTACCAATTATTAGTCAATATTCCCTAACGTAAGTCTATCTGCTGCTCTGGCGGATTCCTCACATGGATGGCTTGCGATGGATTTAGCGACTATTATCGGCCTTGTCGGTGGTTTGGGTGTTGTCGGACTGTTAACCATGCTCGACGGATCGCCCATGGCGTTTGTGTCCGAGCACGCTTTGATTGTTATTTTCGGCGGCTGTGCCGGCGCAACGTTAATTCGCTTTCCGTTGTCGACGCTTATCCACGGGTTCCCCACAGGCATGCGCTATGCCTTTATGATGCACTCGTCAGAACCGCGCGAGTTAATCGAAGAAATCACAAAAATTGCCGATACGGCTCGTCGCTCGGGCGCCGCGGCGCTTGAACGCGTGACCGTCAAAGATCGCTTTTTGGCTCAAGGCATCCGCTACATTGCTGACGGTTATGATCGTGAATTTATTCGTGAAACTTTGCAGCGCGATACGGACGCTTTTCTTCAGCGCTTAGAGGAAGGCGGGAAAGTTTATCGTGCGATTGGTGACGCGGCACCGGCTTGGGGCATGATCGGCACTCTGATCGGCATGGTGCAGATGTTCAGCAACATGGAAGACCCGTCAAAGCTTGGTCCTTTCATGGCAATTTCGCTACTGGCAACGCTTTACGGCGCGCTCATTGCCAATCTCATTTGTTTGCCGGTTGCCGATAAGCTTCAGCTTAAACTTGAAGAAGAGGATGTGTGTCGCGCTCTTGTAATTGATGGCGTGATGCAAATTCGCGAAGCAAAAAGCCCGGCAGTTGTGCGCGAAATGCTCGTGGCCTATCTGCCGGTTAAGCATCGCGAAGCGATGGCGGCGGCCTGATCATGGCACGCAAGAAGGGTGGTGGACATGGCGGTGGCGGTCACGGGTGGTTCGTGACCTTTGCCGATCTTATGGGTCTTATGATGAGCTTCTTCGTGATGCTCGTCGCCTTCTCCACGCAAGATCAAGCCAAAATGAAATTAGTCGCCGGATCGATGAAAGACGCTTTCGGCATGCAGGTAAAAAACCAGTTTGCCTCAATGATCGAAATGGATGGAACGCCGACCAAGCCGTTTCTGAAAAATGCGAAATTCCTTCCGCCAGAAAATGGCACCGACCAAGCCGGACCGGTTGTCGGCGAGCGGCGCATGGAAGGTCTCGATCTCGCCACCAATGATCGGACATTCGCGCTTGCAGCGGCTACACTGCGGCAAGCCATTGCGGATATGCCGGAGCTCAACGAGACCTCCAAAAATCTGATCATTCAGGAAACGAAAGATGGGCTCGACGTCGCACTTGTTGATCAGTCGGGACGCTCGATGTTTGTCGATGGTTCATCCGAGCCGATGCCTTTCGTCAAAGATGCTTTGATTAAATTGGCGGGTCCGATCCGGAAATTGTCGAACAGGATCGCCATTACCGGCCATACCGCCCGCCCCGTGCCCGGCGCTGTGGGTGAGGCATCGCCTTGGGACCTCTCGGTGAGCCGTGCGGCGGCCGTTCGCTCGGTCCTGTCAGAGGCCGGCCTTCCCAAAGACCGCTTCGCCTCCATTGCGGGCAAGGCCGACACGGAGCCGCTCTTTCCTGATAATCCGACTCTGGCGGCTAATCGACGGATCGACATTCTTCTCCTTCGCGAGCCGCCACCCCTCCCCATACAGAAGAAATTTTGATTTTTCTGAGCCTTGCAAGGCTTCTCCAAGTCGTTTAGCAAAAACTCGGTAATCGCTAAATTTGGGCGGATTGGAGCCTCATAATGACCTATGTCGTCGTCGAAAACTGCATCAAGTGCAAATATATGGACTGCGTCGAGGTCTGTCCGGTCGATTGCTTCTATGAAGGCGAGAATATGCTCGTCATTCATCCCGATGAATGCATCGATTGCGGCGTCTGCGAGCCGGAATGCCCTGCCGAAGCGATTAAGCCCGATACAGAGGCTGGCCTTGAATCCTGGCTCAAGCTTAATGCCGACTATGCCAAGCAATGGCCAAATGTGACGATCAAGCGGGATGCCTTGCCAGAGGCGAAGGAATTCGACGGCAAGTCGGATAAATTGGCCATGTTTTCCTCAAATCCGGGCCAAGGCGACTGATCCGATCCGGCTAAACCGCGGCTATTTCACCATAAAGCTTGGAAATAGTTAGATTTTCTGCTATGAAGAGCCTGTCCCGCTTTTTGGGGCGGTTTTCGGTTCATTTGATCGGATAGAGCGGCCCCATCCCCTTCCCCCTGGTTCGGAGCGACCCTCGGTTCGAGAGGTAGGGATGGTTTTTGTTGTGGTTTCCCCTCTCGGAAGAGAGTCTGGGGTGCCCAGCAGGACTGGGGTCGAGAGTCACGATCTCGCCGCGTTCGGCGCAACGAAAGAGAAAGATCGCGTCATCATGACGACAACTTCGAAGAAGACGACCAAAGGTCACGGGTTCAAGACTGGCGAAGCCGTTGTCTATCCGACCCATGGCGTGGGCCGCATCAAATCCATCGAAGTGCAGGAAGTTGCGGGCTTTAAGCTCGAGCTCTTTGTCATTTTTTTTGAGAAAGACAAAATGACCCTGCGCGTGCCTGTGGCAAAAGCGCCGTCTGTGGGTATGCGCAAGCTTTCTGAAACAGCGATCATCACCAAAGCTCTCGAAACAGTGACGGGTCGTGCCCGGATCAAGCGCACCATGTGGTCGCGGCGCGCACAAGAATATGAAGCGAAGATCAATTCGGGCGATCTCATTCAAATTGCCGAAGTGGTCCGCGATCTCTACCGGTCAGAGGCACAGCCTGAGCAGTCATATTCCGAGCGTCAGCTCTATGAAGCCGCACTTGATCGTTTGGTGCGCGAGGTTGCGGCCGTGAATAGCTCAACCGAAAATGAAGCGCTTAAGCTGATCGAGCAGCAATTGGCAAAATCGCCGAAGCGTAGCAAAGCCGCAGAAGTCGAAGCGGAAGCCGAGGCGGAAACCGAGACGGATATCGATCAGGAAGAAGCCGCTTAATCGCTCTTCGATTTTTATATCAGCCAATAACAGTAAGGGGCGCTTTGACGCCCCTTCTTGTTTTTTAGACTGTTACTCGTCTGTGACAATCAACTTGTAGGGTGCGCCACTTTTGAGCTTTGGCCGATCAAGGCCATTCAAAATCAAAAAGCGATCGAGGGGACGATCAACGCCCCGCATTTGTGCAACCAGTGTTTCAACGGTGTCGGCTTCAGAAGCTGTAACCGTGACGATATGAAGTGATCGTAAAGTGTCCCGCTCCTCGGCACGGAGGGTCCTAAAACTTCTAATCGACTCTATGAATTGATGATCAAGTTCCGGCGAAAGATTACGCGCGGCGAAAATTATGCGGAAAAGATCTGATCCCTTACGGATCGCAGCAAATCGAAATGTCCATTCTGAACCCGCACCAACACCCGTCGCACAGTCATAGCCGCTCACAAGCGTTTCATCGATTTGATCAATTTTTATATTTTCAATCCAACCTTTTGCGAGGGATGCGGCGGGCGAGGTCTCAGCTCGAACAATATCAAGGCGCATCGCAACTGTGCCATTTGCATCCAACCCTAAAACCGCTTCGGTTGAGTTTTCGAGTTTGAGAATTGCAGGCGCGGTGAAAGCAAAATCAAAGCGCGGATGAAAAAACTGTCGGTCTCGAATGACGCCACCGGAGGGATCTTCACCATAAGCTAATCCATTGAGCGCTTCGACATAATGAATGCGATCAGCCTCAGTCGATTCACTTTGCGCATTATCACGCGCCGTGACGAGAGCCGCAGAGATACGTTGTGGTGTTGCTGGATGCGATGACAAGAATGACATACGCCGCCCGGCTTGCGAGAGTGATAGAAAATTTGTGAGCCGCGCCAGCGATGATAAAAACCGCGCGGCGCCATAGGGATCATATCCCGCCTTTGCGGTTGTTTTGATACCGATTTCGTCTGCTTCCAATTCCTGCGCGCGGGAGAAGCTGGCTCTTAAAAACTGAATCGAGTCAGATGTATTGGCTTCATTGGGTGCAAGAGCATCGGGAAGAGTTCGAGCAATTTTTTCAAGCTCGGCGCGCTTGAACGCGTGATTGGCTGTCACATGCGCGACTTCATGAGCAATTACTGCGGCTAATTCGGACGTGTCATTGGCAAGAGCGAGCAATCCCCTTGTTACGTAGAGTTCCCCATTGGGAAGCGCGAAAGCGTTCGGTGATGAAGAGTTCAGAATGGTGATACGATATCTTTGTCCCGGATCGTCACTGGCTGCGACAACGCGATCAACGATTTTGCGCAGCTGACTGCGAAGATTTTCATTTGCAGAATATTCGCCCCCAAACATCTGGACGAGTGTTGTGCGCTCTTCGGTGAGGATCCGTTCAGGGACGCCCGTAGGAACGGACGCGATCGGGCGAGACTCACCTGATGGGGGAGTTACACAGGCGCTGAGTTGGACAGACAGCGCGACGATGAACCCGACGCGGAGGACAAGCGCCGACAGTGCACTGCCACGGGCAATTACCTGAGACCGTTCCGTTATCCGCATTATCATTCAACTTGCCTGTACTCCGTCCCGTCTGTGTGCCCGAACAGGACTATTCAATATAGGTCTAGCTTATGAACTATAAAAATGAATAAAAATCCGCTACGCCGCCCCGCTGTCAATCAGGGCGGCTTATGGTAGAAACCCTTCCGACGGTCCCGTAGCTCAGCAGGATAGAGCGGCGGTTTCCTAAACCGTAGGTCGGATGTTCGAGTCATCCCGGGATCGCCACTTTTTGATCAGTTGATCAACGGCCAAAAGTGTCGACGGTATGTCTCAGGCCGCAGCTTTTTGCTTTAGTCTTTCTATTTCTTCTTTGAGATGGAGCTTTTTTCGCTTGAGTTCTTTGAGCTTGGCTTCGTTTGTGGCCGGATGGTTCCGCTCACCTTCGATTTCACGCTCAAGCGCCTGATGTCGGCGGGTGAGTTCAACGAGATGCGACTGTATCGACATTCCGCTCCTCCATTTATCGCCGGTGTGAATCCGGCTCTTGTGAGTGTGTCACAAAATTGTCGTCTGTCGAGGACTTCGATCGAATAGGGTTTTCGATGCGATGCACCATTTCGTACAAATGGTTGAAGACATTTATCTTCCCCTTCATCTTGCATGGTGAAAGCAGTCTCTGGCATAAATAGGGCAATCGAGATTTGGATCCGGAAGCGAAAAAAGTTCATGGATGATTCGTCCGGCTCACCCCTGCCTTCGCCTGAAACAAATGAGGCTGATCTTCAGGCTGAGCTTCAGCAACTTCGCATTGAACACAAAGACATCAGCGATGCCGTCGAAGCGCTCGAAGCTATCGGACAGGCGGACCAACTTCAGATCCGGCGCTTCAAGCGGCGTAAACTAAGTCTCAAAGATCGCATTCGGCAGATCGAAGACCAGCTCACGCCGGATATCATTGCCTGATCGAGAGTGCCCTTCCTCTTGCCAGAGTGGGCCTTGAGGGATAGGGAGCTTTTTTCAACGGCAAAGGCATACGTCTATGACGGTCTCCGTCCCCCCTATCGCCATTATCATGGGCAGCCAGTCTGACTGGGCGACGATGCGTCATGCTGCCGAGACGCTTGATGCGCTCGGCGTTGCGTATGTGAAACGCATTATCTCAGCCCATCGCACGCCGGAGCGCCTTTATAGTTTTGCGCGCGGTGCTCGCGATGCGGGTCATAAGGTCATCATCGCTGGCGCGGGTGGCGCCGCACATCTGCCGGGCATGACGGCGGCAATGACGCCTCTCCCCGTGTTCGGTGTCCCGGTTGAATCGAAGGCGCTCTCTGGACAGGACAGTCTTTTATCCATTGTTCAAATGCCGGCCGGAATTCCGGTGGGCACGCTCGCGATCGGAAAAGCCGGTGCGGCGAACGCCGCTTTGCTCGCGGCAGCTGTCTTGGCGCTCCATGATACAGCTCTTGCCGGACGCCTTGATGCTTGGCGCGCGAAGCAGACGGCTGCCGTTGCTGATTCACCTTCGGATGAGGCCTAATCCCTCGTGTTGAAACCGGGTGATACGATTGGCATTTTAGGTGGCGGGCAATTGGCGCGCATGATGGCGCTCGCCGCTGCCCCTCTCGGACTAAAATGTCATATTTTTGCGCCGGAAGGCGATAATCCAGCTTTTGATGTGGCCGCGGCGCGCACAATCGCTCCTTATGACGATATTCAAGCGCTCGAGGCCTTCGCGCGGTCTGTAGCCGTTGTGACCTATGAATTTGAGAATGTTCCGGCACGGACGGCCGAAATTCTATCAGCCCTTGTTGATGTCTTGCCGAACCCGCGTGCGCTTGAAACGACACAGGACCGATTCATCGAGAAAAGCTTTATTCGAGATCTGGGGCTGTTCGTGCCCGATTTCATGCCGGTCGACTCACTCGAAGGTCTGACGGTAGCGGTCGCAAAACTCGGTCGACCCAGCGTTCTTAAAACACGGCGTTTTGGCTATGATGGCAAGGGTCAGGCGATGATCAAGCCGGACACCAGTTTAGCCGATGCCTGGAGCGCCGTTGGCCAATCGCCCGCCATTTTGGAGCAATTTATCCCTTTCGAACGCGAAGTCTCAATGGTTGCCGCGCGCAACGCCGCTGGTGCGATCGCCACCTATGACGTCGCTGAAAACCGTCACGCGCATCATATTTTGGCCGAAACCACGCTACCGGCGCATATTTCGGCTGAAACGGAACGCGCCGCGAAAGAGGCCGCAAGCCGGATTGGCGGCGCGCTCGACTATGTGGGCGTTTTTGCGGTCGAGTTTTTTGTGGTCGGATCGGGCGATCAGGAACAGCTCCTTGTCAATGAAATTGCCCCGCGTGTTCATAATTCGGGTCATTGGACCCTCGGCGGCGCCGAAACCTCCCAATTTGAGCAACATATTCGGGCGATTGCCGGCTGGCCGCTCGGGAGTGTGAAGCGCTTGGGGCGGATAGAGATGCACAATGTGATCGGGGCGGACGTCGATCGCTGGCGAGATTTTGTAACTGAGCCTGGGCTCCACGTGCATCTTTATGGCAAAGCTGAAAGTCGGCCGGGGCGGAAAATGGGCCATGTGACCCGGGTTCTTCCTTAAGTCACGAATAGGATTCATGTTTTCGGGATTTTTTGCCGATTCCCACGTGGACAGCCTTCCGGCTTTCTGTTAGAGACCGCGCTCACATTGCCTTATGGCACTTAGAAATTCAGCTCAAACCTATTTAAGGTTTAAACCCTCGGGGAAATGACGCGTGCAGGTTCTCGTCCGTGACAACAACGTCGATCAAGCGCTGAAGGCGCTCAAAAAGAAGATGCAGCGCGAAGGCATCTTCCGTGAAATGAAGCTCCGCGGTCATTATGAAAAGCCTTCTGAGAAGCGCGTTCGTGAAGAGGCTGAAGCCGTTCGTCGCGCCCGCAAGCTGACCCGCAAGAAGTTGCAACGTGAAGGTCTCCTTCCGGCTGCTAAGGCTAAGGCGCCGACACGCTGAGATCCAATCTCATTGAACTTAAAAAATGGGCGTTCCTCTTGGGGCGCCCTTTTTGATTCTAGTGCCAACTTTCTTGCGTCGGTCATCAGAACTTCTTACGATTAACAAAGATGACATTTCCTTTCCCGAACGTGAATATTAGCAGGCGGATAGAAAAATGAATCGGATCGATATTTTTTCTCGTGGAATAGTGATCAGTTCGCTCTGCCTTTTTCTGGCGGCCTGTTCAACGACAACGGCTCCGGGGCCTATCGTTTCCGTTGCTGAAATGGATAAGGATCTTGATACCGCTAAAGTGAATATCGAATCGCTCACGGCGGTGATTGAGAGCAATCCTAAAGATGCAACGGCCTATAATACGCGCGGTGCTGCTCTCGCGCGCATTGGAAAATATATCGAAGCCGAAGACGATTTTTCAAAAGCGATTGAGCTGAAGCCCGGTTATGCAGCCGCCTACACAAACCGCGCACTCGCTTATCGTCAGACGGGCGAAGACGATCTCGCGTTAAATGATTTCAATCGTGCAATTTCATCCAGCGTGTCTTATGGCGCCGCTTATCTC
This sequence comes from Alphaproteobacteria bacterium, assembly GCA_037131735.1. Taxonomy (GTDB): domain Bacteria; phylum Pseudomonadota; class Alphaproteobacteria; order Rhizobiales; family Beijerinckiaceae; genus CAIUPE01. Next base: position 123,360 of record JBAXQM010000001.1, on the reverse strand, counting down.
GGACGTGGAAATCTTTATCGTTCTCTGAATAAATTTCCTGAAGCCATTGCCGATCTGACACAAGCCATCAAACTTAATCCAGAGTCGGCGCAAGCCTATCACGCGCGTGGTTTGATTTTCCAAAAGCAAGGTCTTCATAAGAAGGCGACGAATGATTTCGACGCGGCCATTGATCGCGATCCTTTTGTTGCCGCCCCCTATCTTGCACGCGGACAAAGCCTGATCGTGCTTGGAAAATATGATTCAGCAATTGAAGACTTCAATGCGTGCCTCAATGTGAATGCTGATCTCGTCGATGGCTGGTTGGGGCTTGGACAGGCCAATGAGAAAAAAGGCGCAAAAGATGCCGCGATCGAAGCTTATAATCGCGCGCTTGCTGTCGATGTAAATAATACCGCCGCGCGCGAATCGCTGACTCGTTTGTCCGGCGGTGAAAAAAGTGGCGGCGGATTATTCGGAAAGAAACTCTTCTGACCGCTATTATTGAGGAGTCGAGACGATGTGCTTTTCGACTCCTCAATCTAATTAGTGCGCCATCGCCTTATTGATGTCTTCCACCATCTTCTTTGCGTCAGCAAAGAGCATCAGCGTATTGTCTTTGAAGAACAATTCGTTCTCAACACCGGCATAGCCCGAGCCCATCCCACGTTTGATGAAGAGGACAGTCTTTGCCTTCTCAACATCGAGAATGGGCATACCAAAGATGGGCGATTGCGGATCAGTTTTTGCTGCAGGATTTGTCACGTCATTCGCGCCGATGACAAAGGCAACATCAGCTTGTGCGAATTCTGAATTGATATCTTCAAGTTCGAAGACTTCATCATAAGGCACATTTGCTTCAGCAAGCAGCACGTTCATGTGACCGGGCATACGACCAGCGACCGGATGAATGGCATATTTTACTTCGACACCTTCCTTTTTTAGAAGATCAGCCATTTCACGAAGCGCATGTTGAGCCTGTGCCACCGCCATTCCATATCCCGGAACGATGATCACACTTGAAGCATTCTTCATCATGAAAGCCGCGTCATCGGCTGAGCCTTGTTTTACAGGCCGCGTTTCAACATGACCTGCCGCTGCGCCGCTTGTCTCGCCGCCAAAGCCACCGAGAATAACCGAGAAGAAAGAACGGTTCATGCCCTTACACATGATGTAAGAGAGAATAGCTCCTGATGAGCCAACGAGAGCCCCCGTGATGATGAGCGCCATATTCGAAAGCGTAAAGCCGATACCTGCCGCCGCCCAACCCGAATAGGAATTGAGCATCGACACGACGACCGGCATATCCGCGCCACCAATCGGAATGATGATCAAAATGCCAAGCAAAAGGGCAACGAGTGTGATCGGCCAGAAGAAGACTGTACTTTGCGAGATCATGAATAAGATGATCAAGACAACAAGACCGACTGCCAAAGCAATATTGATGAGATGACGGCTTGGCAACATGATGGGCTTGCCGCTCATATTGCCGTTCAATTTCAAAAACGCGATGATGGAGCCAGTGAATGTGATCGCACCGATCGCAACGCCGAGCGACATTTCGACAATGCTGGCAACTTTAATTCCGCCATTTGCCGTCGCGATATGGAATGCTTCAGGCGCATAAAGCGCACCCGCAGCAACAAACACCGCCGCAAGACCAACGAGCGAATGGAAAAACGCGACAAGTTGCGGCATCGCCGTCATCGCAATGCGTCGTGCGAGAATCGCACCGAAGCCACCACCAATCGCAAGACCAGCAATCAACAGTCCCCAACCGATCACACTCGTTGGCGGAGAAATCAGCAAGGTTGTCACCATGGCAATCGCCATGCCGATCATGCCGAAAAAATTGCCTTGTCGTGATGATGCGGGTGAAGAGAGTCCACGCAATGCAAGAATGAAGAGAACGCCTGATATGAGATAAAGAAGGGCTGCAATATTGCCGGACATGGGCTTATCCCTTCTTCTTATACATTGCGAGCATGCGTTGGGTCACAAGAAACCCACCGAAGATATTCACGCTGGCAAGGATCAAAGCGCCCAGGCCGAAGAGTCGCGCGGGTAATGCGCCATCTTCACCGGCCGTCGATGCATCAACACCAATGGCGAGAAGCGCACCGACAACAATCACTGAAGAGATAGCATTCGTGACCGACATCAGCGGCGTATGAAGAGCCGGTGTGACAGCCCATACGACGAAATAACCGACGAATACCGCGAGAATGAAAAGTGCGAATTCGAAGACGAAGGGATCAATTGCGCCACCACTGGCACCTTGGGCGGCCGCGCCCGCAATCGATCCGGCTTGGGTTGCAAGACCTTGCGCCATATCGGCGAGATCCTTTGCGGCATCGGCAAGAGCCGCCGCTTTGTCGTGCAGCATTTGAGCGGTGTCGGTCGCCATGCGAGACTCCGTAAAATCAGGATTTGGGCTGGAAATTCGGATGGACAACAGAACCGTCGCGCGTCAGCAGCGTCGCTTTGACGAGTTCATCATCCCAATTGATAGCAAGTGTCTTTTCCTTCTTGTCGACCATAGTCTCAAAGAAGGAGAACAGATTCTTCGCGTAGAGTGCGGAGGCGCTGGCCGCGATACGACCAGGGAGATTAAGCGGTCCAAGGATCGAGACACCATTTTCGGTCACGACAGTCTCGCCTGCTTTCGAAAGCGCTACATTGCCCCCGCGCTCGACCGCGAGGTCGACGATGACTGAACCCGCACGCATCGATTTCACCATATCTTCGCTCACAAGTTTGGGAGCCGGACGTCCGGGGATCAAAGCGGTGGTGATTACAATGTCCTGCTTGGCGATATGTGAGGCGACGAGGGCTGCCTGTTTGGCCTGATATTCGGCTGACATCGGCTTGGCATAGCCCGCAGCGGTTTCGGCCTGTTTGAATTCTTCATCCTCGACCGCGATGAATTTAGCACCCAAAGAGGCGACCTGTTCCTTGGCGGCAGGGCGCACATCCGTCGCGGTGACAATCGCGCCGAGGCGGCGTGCGGTGGCGATGGCCTGAAGGCCGGCAACGCCCGCGCCCATCACGAAGACCTTGGCGGCTGGAACGGTACCTGCCGCCGTCATCATCATCGGCATACCCCGGCCATAGGCCGAAGACGCGTCGATGACAGCCCGATAACCGGCGAGATTGGCCTGGCTCGAGAGCACATCCATGACCTGCGCGCGGGTAATGCGCGGCATCAATTCCATCGAAAAGGCCGAAAGGCCGGCTTTTGCCATGGATTGAAGCGCTTCTGCTGAGTCATAGGGGTCCATAATGGCCAGAACGAGGGCGCCCTTGGGTATAAGGCCCAGTTCGCCCTCTGTCGGGCGGCGCACCTTCAAAATCACGGCCGCGTCAGCGAGCGCGTCCTTGGCCGATCCGGCAATGGTCGCGCCTGCGGCCACGAAATCTGAATCTGGAATGCCCGAATGCCTGCCTGCGCCCGCCTCAATCGAGACGCTTGCACCGAGCCCAATGAGTTTCTTGATGGTTTCAGGGGTAGCCGCCACGCGGGTTTCGAGCGCGGCGGTTTCGGAAATGACGGCGATTTTCATGGTAATCCCTGTCTGTCTCGATCGATCCGGTGAAATGGATGATATTTCAGGCCTACGACCTGAAAGGCGATCAGATCAGGGTGAGGGCCATCACAATCAAAAGAGCCGTAACGGCAATCGTGCCCCATTTTACGAAACCGACAAAGCGGCCATAGGTCCGCTCATGTTCGGCGTAATCCATTCCTGACGCGGCGTGATCGTGGCTGGCCATGAAATCCCTCATTTATTCTGCGGTTGAACCTTTGATGATCCTCTATCGCATCACACGCTTTCGATCAATGTGAGCGTGACTAAAAGCCGCCTTTTGAATCCGCATGACAGACGGGCGACGTCATGCAAGGAAAGGGTGACGAGCTAGGGAGTTTCTTGTCGATGCGTCTTCTGTTTCTCGGCGATATTGTGGGTCGATCGGGGCGACATGCCGTTCTTGATGCGCTTCCGGGCCTGCGCCGTCGCTGGTCACTCGATTGTGTTGTGATCAATGGCGAGAATGCCGCGGGCGGGTTCGGCATTACCGAGACGATTTGCAACGATCTTTTAGATGCCGGCGCTGACGCCATTACCCTTGGCAATCATTCTTTCGATCAGCGCGAGGCACTTGTTTTTATAGAGCGGCAGCCGAAACTCCTTCGTCCGATCAATTATCCAATAACGACCCCGGGTCGCGGCGCGACAATGATTGAAACCGAATCCGGCGCGCGCGTGTTGGTGATTAACGCCATGGCGCGGCTTTATATGGATGCGCTCGACGATCCTTTTGCGGCGGTTGATCGTGCGGTGACGGAAGCCCCCTTAGGGCAGATGTCCGACGCGATTCTCGTCGATTTTCATGGTGAGGCGACGAGCGAAAAACAGGCGATGGGCCGCTATCTCGACGGTCGGGTCTCGCTCGTTGTCGGCACTCATACCCATGTTCCGACCTCCGATCATCGGATCTTGCCGGGAGGCACGGGCTATTTGTCGGATGCAGGAATGTGCGGGGATTATGATTCGATTCTCGGCATGGCGCATGAAGAAGCCGTGCGCCGCTTTGTCGAGAAGACGCCCGGCGCGCGGCTAGAGGCGGCCGATGGCGAGGGTACGCTTTCCGGCATCGCCGTTGAAACGGATGATGAGACCGGATTAGCGATTGATATTGCGCCGGTGCGGATTGGACCAGGGCTCGCGCCCGCTCTGCCCGATTTTTGGGAGCTTCGATAAAAGGCGGCGCGCCTTTTCTTTCCAAAGAGGGGGTTCTATAAGCGCGCCGGATTTGATTTTAGCCGATTAGACTTCGGCATCGACATAGCAGATGGATTTAGCACATGGCCGGCCATTCCCAGTTTAAGAACATCATGCATCGCAAGGGCAAGCAGGATGCGATGCGCTCTAAAATGTTTTCAAAACTGGCGCGCGAAATCACTGTCTCGGCTAAAATGGGCTTGCCTGATCCGAATATGAATCCGCGTTTGCGTGCAGCTATTCAAGCCGCGCGCGCTGAAAATATGCCCAAAGACAATATTGAACGCGCAATCAAAAAAGCATTGGGCGGTGACGCTGAAAACTACGAAGAAATTCGTTATGAAGGGTATGCGCCTGGTGGCGTTGCGGTCGTCATTGAAGCTTTGACAGATAATCGCAATCGTACCGCATCTGAAGTGCGCTCTTATTTTACAAAGGCGGGCGGCGCGCTTGCTGAAACCGGTGCGGTCTCTTTCATGTTTGATCGCGTGGGCGTTGTCGAATTCGATGTCAAAGTTGCGGGCGAAGATCAGATGATGGAAGCCGCCATCGAAGCCGGCGCTGATGATGTCTCTTCATCAGAACATGGCCACGAAATTGTTACAGCCATGGAATCATTGCGCGATGTTGCGAAAGCGCTTGAAGATAAATTTGGTGAGCCGCGCAAGGCAGGCCTTGTCTGGCGGCCACAAAATATGATTGCCGTCGATGATGAAGCGGGTGAAAAAATCATGAAGCTTCTCGACACTCTCGAAGAGAATGACGATGTGCAACGTGTGTTCTCAAACGCCGAATTTTCTGATGCCTTGATCGCCAAGCTTGGCGGATAAGATGAGTGTCCGCATCCTCGGAATCGATCCCGGCCTTCGTAACACGGGCTGGGGACTGATTACGCAGGACGGATCAAAGCTCTCTTTTATCGCGTGCGGCACAATCAAATCGGATGAAAAAAAATCTTTAGCCGAAAGGCTAAAACAACTTCATGAAGGGTTGAGTGAGATCGTGGCATCTTACACGCCCGATGAGGCAGCCGTTGAAGAAACCTTTGTCAACAAAGATGCTCGCGCCACGTTGAAGCTCGGTCATGCGCGCGGCATCGCGCTTCTTGTTCCCGCGCTCGCGGGGCTTTCTGTAGCCGAATATGCGCCGAACCTCATCAAAAAAACGATAGTAGGCGCAGGCCATGCTGACAAAGATCAAATCCATATGATGGTCAAAGTGCTTCTACCGAAATCGGATGCTAAAACACCGGATGCTGCCGATGCCTTGGCTATTGCGATGACCCACGCACAGCATCGGGGCCTCGCGCAGCGCTTAAAAGGCTAATGGCTTTTTGAATTTTTTTGTAATTGCGAACGAGCGCTCTGTTATCTATTCCGAATCCGTCTATATTCTCCTTTCGTTCTCCTCCTTCATTCAGATCTCCATGTATCAACCGCCCCATTTCAATGAAGACAGCCCGCTGGCGATGCAGGGTCTTATTCGTGCCTTTCCGCTAGGGCTCTTGATTACGAGCAGCGCTAGCGGTCTGACGGCTAATCCCATCCCATTCATTCTCGATCCTGAGGCCGGTGAACAGGGCGTGCTCCGCTGCCACGTCGCGCGGGCAAATGGCCAATGGAAAGAGATTGGCGATGGGCTCGACGCGCTGATCGTTTTCCAAGGCGCGCAACATTATGTTCATCCCGGTTGGTATGAAACGAAGCGTGAGACGGGCAAAGTCGTTCCGACGTGGAATTATGCGATGGTTCAAGTTAAAGGCCGCGCCTATGTGAAGGATGATGGTGCTTGGCTTGCTCGACAGATTCGCGATCTTACTGAAATGATGGAAGGCGCTTATCCAAAGCCCTGGGCGGTTGATGATGCGCCCACCCCTTATATTGACGCCCAAATGCGTGGCATTGTTGGCATTGAAATTACCATCAACGCGATGATGGGAAAATGGAAAGTGAGCCAGAACCGCACTGAAGCCGATCGTGAAGGGGTCGTTGAAGGGTTGCGCGCTCATCAAGAGCAAGAGGCCCATGAGATGGCTCTTCTTGTTGAAGAGAAGTTACGCCCTAAAGGCGCAGAGGCCTCATCATGATTGGTAAACTCAAGGGCGTAATCGACGGTATCGGTGACGATCATGCGATCATCGATGTTCATGGCGTTGGTTATGTCGTGCAAGCATCCTCGCGCACATTGCAAAGTTTGCATCAGGGTGAAGCGGTAACGTTGCATATCGAAACGCAAGTTCGTGAAGACGCGATCAGGCTTTTCGGATTTATGACAGAACAAGAACGCGAATGGTTCCGTCTACTCCAAAGCGTACAAGGTGTTGGCGCTAAAGTTGCTCTGGCAATTTTGTCCATTTTGTCGGGCGGTGAGATCGCAACAGCGATCGGAACACAAGACAAAGCGATGATTGGTCGCGCGCCCGGCGTAGGTCCAAAACTCGCGCAACGCATCGTGACCGAATTGAAAGATAAGTCACCCGCGTTGACAGCGATTGATTTGGGTCTTTCAACACTCGCGACATCTGTTGCAGAGCGTGCGGCACCAAAACCCGTTGCCGATGCGATCTCCGCTCTTTCTAATCTTGGTTATCCGCAAGCCTCTTCTATGACAGCGATTGCCGCAGCAGTGAAAGTATTGGGCGATAATGCGGAAACGTCGGCGCTCATCCGTCGGGGCCTTAAGGAGTTGGCGAAGTGACGCGTCCCGGTTTGATGACATCTGAAAAACGTGACGACGATCTCGATACGTCTTTGCGCCCTTTAGTGCTTGATGATTTTACCGGTCAGGCCGCCGCCCGTGCGAATTTGAAAGTTTTTATTGAAGCAGCAAAAGCGCGTAAAGACGCACTTGATCATGTGCTTTTTGTTGGCCCTCCCGGCTTGGGCAAGACAACATTAGCGCAAATTGTAGCGCGTGAATTGGGCGTCAATTTTCGTTCAACGTCAGGACCCGTGATTGCTAAAGCCGGTGATCTGGCCGCGCAGCTGACCAATCTCGAAGAGCGTGACGTTTTATTCATCGATGAAATTCATCGTCTCAATCCGTCGGTTGAAGAAATTCTTTATCCAGCGATGGAAGATTTTCAACTTGATCTGATTATTGGTGAAGGCCCTGCAGCGCGTTCTGTTAAAATTGACTTGGCGAAATTTACACTTGTCGGCGCTACCACACGCGCGGGTCTCTTAACAACGCCTCTGCGCGATCGCTTTGGTATTCCAATCCGGTTGAATTTTTATACGGTTGAAGAACTCGATCTCATTGTCAGACGTGGCGCTCGTGTGTTGGGCGTTCCGATGACCGATGAAGGCGCCAATGAAATTGCCCGACGCGCCCGTGGTACGCCGCGCATCGCGGGTCGTTTATTACGGCGTGTGCGAGACTTTGCCATCGTTGATGGTGTCGAGGCGGTAACACGTGCGATCGCCGACAAAGCCTTGCGCATGCTTGATGTCGATGCAATTGGTCTTGATATAATGGATCAACGTTATTTGAATCTTGTTGCCACAAGCTTTGGCGGTGGACCTGTCGGTATTGAAACGATCGCCGCCGCCCTTTCAGAGCCACGCGATGCGATTGAAGATATCATCGAGCCTTATCTCATTCAGCAAGGGTTCTTGCAGAGAACACCGCGTGGACGTGTGTTGACGGCACCGGCCTTCAAACATCTTGGACTCGTGGAGCCCAAACGCGAACTCCCGCAATTTGGTCTTTTCACGGAAGAGGACTGAAGCGGTGGAGATCAGTGCGCCTCATCAGCTCGTGATCCGGATTTATTACGAGGACACTGATTTTTCGGGTGTCGTTTATCACGCATCTTATCTTCGCTTTCTTGAGCGCGGGCGAACAGAGACATTGCGTGCACGTGGCATTGATCAAGCGGCTTTGTTTGGTGATGGCGATACCGGCGCTTTGGCCTTTGCCGTGCGGCATATGGCGATTGATTGGCTAAAGCCTGCACGTATGGACGACATGATTACGGTCGAAACGCGGATTGGCGCAATTAAAGGCGCTTCTCTTTCTCTTCATCAACGCATTCTCCGGGGCGATGAGATCTTGATGACGGCCGAGGTTCTGGTTGCGCTCGTGGCTGATGGCAAGCCGGCCCGAATGCCCTCATCACTTCGGGCCAAGCTTGAAGTGATCTAGGCCTTTCGGCCTCATCGTAACACTCCGTTAACATTGATGATGTCTGAACAGGTTTGATTGAATTAAACCGAACGGGTCAAAAGCGTTCGGCCCTTGTTTTGCCGGATTTGCGCGGCATGGCCGACATCTCCGGCGCATCGGCCGCGAGGACAGGACTTCACGCATGGAATCGACTGAAATCATTGCCAATGGCGTAGCGGCGGCAACGAGCGACATCACGCTCTGGAGCATGTTCTGGCAGGCGGCGTTTGTCGTTAAACTTGTGATGCTGGGATTGCTGGCGGCATCCGTATGGTGTTGGGGCATTATTATCGACAAATCTTTGCTCTATGCCCGCACGCAATCGGCCATGGACCGCTTTGAAGATGTGTTCTGGTCAGGCCGGTCGCTCGATGAGCTTTATGAGTCGCTGAAAGACACGAATACGAATGATATGGCCGCGGTCTTTATGGCAGCGATGGGTGAATGGAAGCGCTCGCTTCAGGCCAATGCAGCATCTTTTATGAATCTCACGCAGCGCATTGATAAAGTCTTGGATGTAACCATTCAGCGTGAAGTGGGCCGGCTTGAATCGAAATTGCTCGTGCTGGCAACGATTGGTGCGGCTTCCCCGTTCATCGGGTTGTTCGGTACCGTTTGGGGTATCATGACCGCGTTTCGTGGCATTGCTGCGTCGAAGAATACATCGCTTGCGGTTGTTGCGCCCGGCATCGCCGAAGCCCTCTTTGCAACAGCGATCGGTCTCTTTGCCGCTATTCCTGCGGTTATTGCTTATAACTGGCTGCAATCGCGCGCGGCCAAACAACAAAGTCGGCTTGAAGCCTTTGCCGATGAATTTTCAGCCATTCTTTCACGCCATGTCGATCAGCGTATTGGCAGCTGACGGAGGAATGTAATCCATGGCCATGGCAACAGCAGGAGCGGGTGGAAGCGGTGGTCGCAGAAGACGCGGCGGTCGTAGGCATCGTCCGATGGCAGACATCAATATGACGCCCTTCATCGATGTGATGTTGGTTCTTCTGATTATCTTCATGGTAGCCGCACCGATGCTGACCACAGGTGTGCCGCTTGATTTACCGCAGACCGGTGCGGCAGCGCTCAATGTCGATAAGCAGCCACTCGTCGTCTCGTTGAAGGCTGATGGCAAACTCTATCTGATGGATACAGAGACGAACATCACAGAGCTGATCCCCAAGCTTCAGGCGATTGCCAAAACAGGACCTGAGGAGCGGATCTTTGTGCGCGGCGACAAGAGTATCGCTTATGGCAAAGTGGCCGAAGTAATGGCGGCTCTCACAGCGGCCGGTTACAAGAAAGTCGCGCTCGTCAACGAACCCGTGCAAACGAAATGACGGTAGACGTAAGGTGAAGATCAATTGGTCCGAACCTGGTGTTCCGCTCTCCGCCGTGATCCACGCGGCGCTTTTGCTTGCGACTCTCATCGCCTTCACAACCGCGCCCAATTTTGAAGAACAACCGGAGTCGATCGCGGTCGATATGATCACGACCGATGAACTCACCGCGCTAACCAAGGGCGACAAGACGGCAAAAACCGTAAAGCCCGACGCGAAGATCAAAGTCGATAAGTTATCCGACCAACCGGTGCCCAAGCCTGAATCCGGTGAGGCCAAAAAAGACATCCCGACGCCGGCCGCAAAGCCACCCGAGCCGCTGCCAGAACAAAAACCCGAGCCACCAAAACCGGAAGTGCCAACGCCCCCACCGCCGCCCCAACCGGCAAAGCCTGAAGTGAAGCCGCAGCCGGCTCCCGAAGAGCCTAAACCTGACGGTTTGAAGCAAGCGCCGCCGCCAAAACCGGAGCCGCCAAAACCCCAGCCGCCGAAATTTGAAGCAGATCAATTGGCGAAGCTTCTCGATCAGCAAAAGAAGGCTCAGCCGCCGAAACCGGCTGAAGCCGCGAAAAAGACTGAGCCGAATTTTGATCCGAATGCGCTCGAAAAATTGCTGCAGTCGAAAGAGACGCCGCAAAAAATGGCGTCCACCGGCACCGAGCTTTCAAAAACCTCGACTGCCGGAAGCGCAACCGGAACGGCGAGCAAACTTACTTTGAGCCAACGAGATCAATTATCCGGTCTACTCAGAGATCAGATTACGAAATGTTGGAGTCCGCCTGCATGGGTGACGGGCGCTGACAATTTGCGTCCCATCATTCGCATTGGTTTGCGCGAAGACGGCTCGCTTGACGGATTACCAGTCGCTGTCGATTCCTCTTCCGATCCCTCGATGAAGGCGATGGAGGAGAGTGCGATCCGCGCGATCCGCCAATGCGCGCCGTTTAACATTCCGCCGCAATTCAAGTCTTACTATGCGGACTGGAAGAGCTTGGCCGTCACCTTCGATATGAAAGCTATGTTGTGATTATGAAAATTAAAGCCACCAAACTTATTGCCTTCTCTTCTTTCAAGGAAAAGCCGGTCATGCGTTTTGCCCGATTCATTTCAGCTCTCGTTGTTATGGGATTTGTCGCCACGTCACTTTTGCCCCGCGTAGCGCATGCCGAATTATCAATCACAGTCGATAAGGGCAATTTCCAACCGATGCCCATTGCGATTGCGGATTTTGTGGGATCTGATCCCGAGACGGCCGCGCAGATGAGCGAGATCATTCGCAATAATCTCAAGCGATCAGGCATTTTTCAGCCCATCGATAAGGCGGCCTTTATTGAGAAGAACGTCAATTTCGATGCCGCGCCAAATTTTGCGTCATGGAAAGCGATCAATGCGCAGGCTCTTGTCACAGGGCGCGTAACAAAAGACGCCTCAGGAAAACTCAAAACCGAATTTCGTCTTTGGGATATTCTTGCCGGACAACAATTGACAGGACAGCAATTTGTAACTGATGCCGCATTAACGCGCCGCGTTTCACATATTATATCTGATCTCGTTTACTCACGTATTACTGGTGAAAAAGGATTCTTTGATACACGCGTTGTGTTCGTTGACGAGACGGGAACAAAAGATAAGCGCGTGAAACGTTTGGCAATCATGGATCAAGACGGCGCTAACGCGCGCTATCTCACCGATGGTAGCGAACTTGTTGTGACGCCGCGTTTCTCACCCACCAGTCAAGAAGTCGCCTATATGGCTTTCGGTGATGGCGATCCCAAAGTTTATATTATGAACACGGAGACACGGCAGCGCGAAGTTGTTGGTGATTTTCCAGGCATGACCTTTGCCCCCCGCTTTTCACCGGATGGTCAAAAAGTTGTGATGAGCCTCGCCAAGGGTTCAGCGTCAAATATCTATGTGATGGACTTACGCTCTCGCGCCACAACACGCCTGACCGATACAAATGCGATTGATACATCGCCGTCTTACTCCCCGGATGGATCGCAAATTGTATTTGAATCCGATCGTGGCGGAACGCAGCAAATCTATGTGATGTCCGCAACGGGTGGCGGAGCCAAACGTTTGTCATTCGGTGAAGGTGCGCGTTATTCAACGCCCGTCTGGTCACCGAAAGGCGACTATATTGCGTTCACACGACAGAAGGGTGGACAATTCGCCATTGGCATTATGAAGCCCGACGGTTCTGGCGAGCGTATTCTCACCGAAGGATTTCATAATGAAGGACCGACTTGGGCACCGAATGGCCGGTATCTGATGTTTTTCCGCGATCAATCGGGCGCTGCAGGGTCTCGCGTCTATATGGTTGACACGACGGGCCGCGTCGAGAATAATGTCCCGACACAAAATTACAGCTCTGATCCCGCTTGGTCGCCTCTTCTAAAGTGAGACATGGATCATGACGCGTCGTTTAATTTCTACGGGATCGCCCTTTGAAAAAGCGTTTGGCTATTCGCGCGCCGTGATTGATGGTGATCTTGTCTTTATCTCCGGCACAACAGGTTATGATTACGCAACAATGATCATGCCCGATGATCCTGCCGACCAAACGCGCAATATTTTTAAGACGGTTGAAAAAGTCTTGGCCGAGGCCGGTTCATCGATGAGCCAGATTTTACGTGCACAATATTTTGTCACCGATCGCGCCTATTGTGAGCCTGTGCTTGCCGTGTGTGGCGAGATCTTGGGTGATGTACAGCCAGCCGGTGGAATTTATATTGTAGCCGGGCTGTTGCGTCCTGAAATGAAGGTCGAGATCGAAATTACGGCGCGGGTTCAAAAGTAGAATTTCTTGATCGACTAATAAAAAACCCGCCGAATTTCTCCGGCGGGTTTTTATTTCTAATGTGTGTTCCGCTTACGCTGCAAGCTGACGCAACACATAGTGCAGAATGCCGCCATTTTTGAAATACTCGATCTCATCGAGCGTATCGATGCGGCAGATCACCGGAACCTTTGTGACCTTGCCTTGCGCATCGGTGATCACGAGTTCCATTTTCTGACGTGGCTTCACCGAGGTGAGACCGGGGATCGACACGGTTTCGTCGCCTTTGAGGCCAAGCGTCTTCCAGCTTGTTCCCTCTTCGAAGACGAACGGCACAACACCCATACCGACGAGGTTCGAGCGATGAATGCGCTCGAAGCTTTGTGCAACGACCGCACGCACGCCTAAGAGGTTGGTGCCCTTTGCCGCCCAGTCACGAGATGAGCCGTTGCCATATTCGACACCGGCAAAAACAACGAGCGGTGTACCGTCGTTTTCATACTGCATGGCCGCATCATAGATCGACTGGCGCGTGCCTGACGGATAATGCACCGTCAAACCACCTTCCGGTGTCGAGCCATCGGCATCTTTCACCATGAAGTTTTTGATGCGGATATTGGCGAAGGTGCCGCGCATCATCACTTCGTGATTGCCGCGTCGCGTTCCGTATTGATTGAAATCGGCCGGATCAACTTTGTTGGCGAGCAGATATTTACCGGCAGGTGACGCCGCCTTGATCGATCCCGCCGGCGAGATGTGATCGGTTGTGATCTTGTCACCAAAAAGGCCCAGAATGCGCGCATTCGCAATATCGCTCACAGGCTTTGGTGATTTTGTGATGCCGGTGAAGTAAGGCGGGTTCTGCACATAGGTCGATGCATTTTCCCACGCATAGGTTTGGCTCGTCGGTGCTTTCACTTTGCGCCAGTTCACATCACCGCGGAACACATCCCCATATTTCTCTTTGAAGATCTTCTTCGTGACATTTTTCGCGATGAAGGTTTCAATTTCTTTATTCGTCGGCCAGATGTCTTTGAGATAGACAGGTTTGCCCTTCTTATCCGTGCCGATGGGCTCCTTAGTTAAATCAATCTGAACAGAACCCGCAAGAGCGTAAGCGACAACGAGTGGAGGTGACGCGAGATAGTTAGCTTGCACATCAGGCGAGACACGGCCTTCGAAATTGCGATTGCCCGAAATCACGGCAGCGGCAACAACACCATTGTCATTGATCGCTTTCGAAATCTCGGTCGGCAGCGGGCCGGAGTTGCCGATGCAGGTTGTGCAGCCGAAGCCCACAAGATTGAATCCGAGTTTGTCGAGATCTTTCTGTAGTCCCGCTTTAGCGAGATATTCCGCAACCACTTGCGAACCCGGTGCGAGCGAAGTTTTCACCCAAGGCTTCACGGTGATGCCCTTCGCAACGGCATTACGGGCGAGAAGGCCCGCGCCAATCAGCACCGACGGGTTTGAAGTGTTGGTGCAAGATGTGATGGCGGCAATCACAACATCGCCATGGCCGATGTCGAAATTCTTGCCTTCGACTTTGTAACGCGCCGAAAGTGTTTCAGCCTTTTTATATTCCGCTTCCATCGCGGCAATGAAACCTGTCTTCGCATCGGTCAAAGCCACGCGACCTTCTGGACGTTTTGGTCCAGCAAGCGATGGTGTGACCGAACCGAGATCGAGATCAAGCGTGTCTGTGAATACGGGATCAGGCGATGTCTTGGTGCGGAAGAGGCCTTGTGCCTTTGCGTATTTTTCAACGAGCGCAATGCGTGCCGATTTGCGGCTTGTCATGGTGAGATAGTTGAGCGTCTCGCCATCAACGGGGAAGAAGCCGCAGGTCGCACCATATTCAGGTGCCATATTTGCAATGGTTGCGCGATCAGCGAGTGTCATTGCGTTCAAACCGTCGCCATAGAATTCGACGAATTTGTTGACGACGCCTTTCTTGCGCAGCATCTGCGTGACGGTCAGCACAAGATCGGTGGCGGTAATGCCTTCTTTCAATTTGCCCGTAAGCTTGAAGCCAATGACTTCCGGCAACAACATGGATTGCGGCTGGCCGAGCATCGCGGCTTCCGCTTCAATGCCACCAACGCCCCAACCGAGCACACCCAAACCATTGACCATGGTTGTGTGTGAGTCTGTGCCGACGAGCGTGTCTGGATAGGCAAGCTCAACGGTCTGGGTACCGGTGCGCTTCTTGATTTTTTCTTTCTTGGTCCAAACCGTCTGCGCGAGATATTCGAGATTTACTTGGTGGCAAATACCGGTATCTGGCGGCACGACGGAGAAATTCTCAAACGCCTGTTGGCCCCATTTCAAAAAGCGATAGCGTTCGCCATTGCGTTGATATTCGAGATCGACATTTTTCTTGAACGCTTTGGCTGAGCCAAACTCATCGACAATCACCGAATGGTCGATCACGAGATCAACCGGCACCAGCGGATTGATTTTCTTCGGGTCACCACCGAGTGTCTTCATCGCATCGCGCATGGCGGCGAGATCAACAACAGCCGGAACGCCGGTGAAATCCTGCATCAACACACGCGCGGGGCGGAAGGCGATTTCAAGTTGCGATTTACCGCGCGTCTTTAGCCAACCCACAGCGGCTTTGATATCCGCTTTCGTAACCGAGCGGCCGTCTTCAAAGCGCAGAAGATTTTCAACGAGCACTTTCAGCGAGAACGGCAATTTGGAAAGGCCTTTGAGGCCGTTCTTCTCGGCGGCGGCGAGCGAATAATAATGATAGGTCTTGCCGCCAACTTTCATCGTCTTGCGGCATTTGAAACTGTCGAGTGAGGACATTGTGTGTCTCCTACTGGGGTTTTCATCGGTCGCAATCTGCTCGGGAGCAGATCGGGTTTGCGCCGCCCCGGGAGTGCCCGGGCCCCCTGCATCGCTCAAAGACGTTGCACCGGCGTGACGGCCTTATAGAAAATTTCAATTGAACCCGCTACATGGACTTAAGGCGGGGAGAAAAATTCTTCGCATTTTTTGATGGGTGTCACGCGCTTATGAAGCTTTCCGTTTCCGGTCTAGCCGTGACACGTTCCGGACGACCCGTCTTTTCAAAACTGGGCTTCACGCTTGATGGCGGGGAAGCGCTCGCACTGACGGGGCCGAATGGCGCGGGCAAGTCCACTTTGCTTCGGATCTTGGCGGGTCTTCTTCCGCCGACGGCCGGGTCTATCGAATGGACGGGCGGACATGATGAAGCGCATTTTAGCGAAGAGGCGCATTATCTCGGTCATCGCGATGCGTTGAAGCCCGCGCTCACACCGCTTGAGGTGCTATCCTTCTGGCAATCCTTGTTGGGCCAACCCGCGCTCTCCCCGCTGGATTCGCTTGAACGCGTTGGCTTGGGTCATGCCGCCTATTTGCCGTCAGCCTATCTTTCCGCCGGTCAGCGTCGTCGCCTATCACTCGCGCGGTTGCTCTTAGCGCATCGCCCGATCTGGCTTCTCGATGAGCCAACCGCTGCGCTTGATCAAACATCCGAGACCATGTTCGGCAGTCTTGTGGCAGATCATCTGACGCGGGGCGGCTTGGCGATCATTGCCACCCACACGCCGCTGCCCATTCCTACACGGACACTGTCACTGAGGGCCTCCGCATGAATGCCTTCTTTGCCTTGATCCGCCGCGACCTTCTGCTTGCCACGCGCATTGGCGGGGGTGCGGGCGTTGGGCTTGTTTTCTTCCTTATGCTTGTGACCATCATACCCTTTGCCGTGGGGCCCGATATGGTTTTGCTCGCACGGATCGGCCCCGCCATTCTCTGGGTTGCCGCCTTGCTTGCCACTTTGATCGGTCTCGACCGCCTGTTCCAAGCCGATGACGAAGACGGTTCGCTTGATCTCTTGCGGATGTCGGGACTTCCGCTCCCGCTTGTCGTCTTAGCAAAAGTGATTGCGCATTGGCTTGTCACTGGTTTGCCGCTTGCTCTTGCGGCTCCGTTTTTAGGCTTGCTGTTGGCTTTGGAACCGCAGGCCATGGCGGCTGTCACGGTGACGCTGCTCGCGGGCACACCAGCCCTCACCTTTATCGGTGCCACAGGCGCAGCATTGACGGCAGGACTTCGGCGCGGTGGGCTCATTCTAGCGGTTTTGGTGATGCCCTTGATGATTCCGGTGCTGATTTTCGGCATTTCAGCAACATCAGCCGCTTTAGGCGGACCGGTTCCGTTTCATACTCCCTTTGCGATTTTGTGCGGATTGGGTCTCTTCGCGATGGTCACGGGAACGATTTCGGCCGCCCTCGCCATTCGTGCGTCGGAAGCTTAAGCGCCTTTAGGAATGAGCGTTTCACGCTCTGTCACGATCCGGTCGAGCGGCACATCATGCGCTTCGTCCGGAACAGCCGCGATTTCCTGCACTGAAAACCCCACGCCAATCGTGAACGGATGTTTGATGAGCGAGAGCCGCGCGATGGCCTTGTCATAAAAGCCCGCGCCATAGCCAATCCGGTGACCACGACGGTCAAAGGCTGAAAGCGGGACGATCATCGCGGCGGGTTGAATTTCCGGGGCATCGCCGAAGGGCTCACTCAGGCCAAAGGGACCCTCGGCCAAAGCCTCGCCCGGTCGCCAGAGGCGGAATACAAGTTCCGCACCCGTAACAACGGGAAGGGCAAGCGGCACGTCCAATGCCGCAAAGCGCAACATCGCGGGTCGGGGATCAATTTCGCTGCGGATGGGCCAGAAGCCGCTTAGTGGTCCTTCGCCAATCTCATTGCGAAAGGCGTAAATCTGTTCGGCAAGATGTTTCGCCGCTTGTTCTCTTTCGATGGGCGAGAGAGCGTCGCGCTTCTTAAGCGCGTCAGCGCGCAACTGCGTTTTTTGAACTTTGGACATCAAGACAAACCGAAAAGTGCGGAGCCGCGAAAGCCGTGGAACGATCGATCCCAGGTGCCTACATAAGTAGGTGGGCGCCATGTGCTCAGGTCCACGGACCAAAACAGGGACAGCTCCCTAAGGATCGTTAAGGCCCCGGGAATACAGTTGTTCTCACGCACCCCGCAGCACCGCCCTCTCTATGTAGTCTTTTGCGGGGCGAAATGCCAGACGCAGCTTTCCGGAGTCAAAAAAGATGCGGCGTCGCATCATAAATCAGCTTCGCGCCAACAATGAAGGTGAGCGTGTAGATGATCGTATAAAAGCGTGACGGCTCAATGCGCCGGACAAGCCAGACGCCGGCCAATGTCGAGACAAGCGCTACCGGAAATAAAGCGCTCGATGTGCCGAGATTTTCGGTCGAGAATTGGCCGAGTAGAAAATAGGGCACAACTTTGATGAGATTGGTGATGGTAAAAAACCATGTCGACGTGCCGACATAGGTCTGTGGCGCCAATCGTTGCGGCATCACATAGACTTGGAAGGGCGGCCCGCCCGCATGCGCCACAAAACTCGTAAAACCTGCGACCGCACCCCATGCAATGCCGGGCCCGACCTTGCCGAGGATCGGATCCCCACTCACATGGCGACGACGCCAATAGATGACGACGAAGACAACCGAGATAATTCCAACGCCGAGTTTCACGAGCTCGTCCGACACATGCGCGGCCATCAGCCAGCCGAGAAATACGCCGATCAGGCAACCGGGCAGCATGATAAGCAAATTGCGTTTGTCAAAGTCGCGCCGATAGGCCCATGTCGAGACCATATCCTGCACAATCAGGATAGGCAGCATTAACGCGGCGGCTTTCACGGGGGAGACAACCAGCGCCATCAGCGGAATGGCAATCAGCCCCAATCCCGCAAATCCCCCTTTCGCAAGACCCATGAGAATCACGGCCGGAATGGCGGCGAGATAAAAGAGCGGATCGCTGATGATGCTGGTCATTGAACGTAAGGCTTTGAGTGCTGGGTAGGCAGAGTGACGCCTGAATTTGACCTTTGCAATCGTTCGGCGCGGCATACAAGCCCTGCAAAAGGGCGGGTGTGATGCGGAATTGTGCGCCCAAAGTCTTGCCTGACGCTTCGGTCTCTGGATGCTAGAGCTGCATCAGAAAAAAGGACTTAAGGGGGGTCTCGCTATGAGCCATGCCGCGCGTTTCCGAGAGATCTATGATCACTCTTTGAAAGATCCCACGAGCTTTTGGGGTGAGGCGGCAAAGGCCATCGACTGGATGACGCCCCCGCAAACCGTATTCGATGGGAAGCAAGGCGTTTATGGCCGCTGGTTTCCTGATGGCGTGATGAACACCTGCTACAATGCGGTTGATCGTCATGCGGCGACGCGGCCGGATCAAGTTGCGATTATTCACGATAGCCCGATCACGGGCACGAAACGCACACTCTCCTATCGCGAGTTGCGCGATGAAGTTTCAGCGCTTGGCGCGGTGCTGCAAGATTTCGGGGTGCACAAAGGTGACCGTGTTGTCATCTATATGCCGATGATTCCTGAAGCCTTGATTGCGATGCTTGCTTGCGCGCGCGTGGGCGCGATCCATTCTGTGGTGTTCGGCGGATTTGCTGCGCGTGAACTCGCGACGCGTTTGGATGACTCGCATCCGAAACTTATTCTTGCCGCCTCATGCGGTATCGAGCCTGGTCGCGTCGTGCACTACAAGCCTCTCATTGATGAAGCGATTGAGCTTGCGGCGCATAAGCCTGAAAAGCTTATCGTACTTCAACGGCCGCAAGAGAAAGCGACATTGAAAGCAGGGCGTGATTTCGATTGGGCGGAACTCGTCCAAGATGCAAAATCTTCCGGCAAGACAAGCGAATGTGTTCCCGTTAAAGCAACCGATCCGCTTTATATTCTCTACACATCGGGCACGACCGGAAAACCCAAAGGCGTTGTCCGTGATAATGGTGGTCATGCGGTCGCCATTCATTGGACAATGAAAGCGATTTATTCGATCAATCCGGGTGAAGTGTTTTGGTCGGCGTCTGATGTCGGATGGGTCGTTGGTCATTCTTACATTGTGTATGGTCCGCTACTCATTGGTGCGACGACAATTGTCTATGAAGGCAAGCCTGTAGGTACGCCGGATGCGGGCGCATTCTGGCGTGTGATTGCGGAACATGGTGTCAAAGCACTCTTCACGGCACCGACGGCATTCCGTGCAATCCGGAAAGAAGACCCGCATGCGGAAGAATTGAAGAAGTATAAGTTCAACGATTTTCGTGCGCTGTTTTTAGCGGGCGAGCGCGCTGATCCCGATACGGTGAAATGGGCTGAAGATATTCTCGCAGTTCCCGTGATCGATCATTGGTGGCAAACTGAAACCGGTTGGGCGATTGCCGGCAATCCGTTTGGTCTTGGTCAATTGCCGGTGAAGCATGGTTCGCCAACGGTCGCTATGCCCGGTTATGATGTGCGCATTGTTGATGAAGGCGGCCATCCGGTTGAAGCAGGCAAGATGGGATCCATCGTGATCAAATTGCCGATGCCGCCATCATGTTTGCCAACTTTGTGGAACGCGGATGACCGTTTTCGCGAAAGTTACCTGACAACCTATCCCGGCTTCTATTCGACATCGGATGCGGGCTATGTTGATGAAGATGGCTATCTCTACATCATGGGCCGCACGGATGACATCATTAATGTCGCGGGTCATCGCCTCTCAACGGGTGGTATGGAAGAAGTGCTCGCAAGTCATCCCGCTGTTGCCGAATGCGCCGTGATTGGTGCGAAGGATGCGCTCAAAGGTGAACAGCCTTGCGGCTTCGTTGTTTTGAAAGCCGGCGTCACCACGCCGCATGAACAGATTGAAAAAGAACTTGTCGCGCTTGTTCGTGAAAAGATTGGTCCCGTGGCTGCGTTTAAGATTGCAACGGTCATCAAACGTCTTCCTAAAACACGCTCGGGTAAAATTCTTCGTGGCACGATGAAGAAGATTGCGGATAGTGATGCGTGGACCATGCCCGCAACGATTGATGATCCTGCAATTCTTGAAGAGATTAAAGTTGCGTTGCAGGGCAAAGGATTGGCGAAGCAAAAAGGCATTAGGCAGTAGGAATTTTCTATTGCCTAAGCCTTGATACCGAAGATCTTATTATTCTTTAAATCCGACCGCCTCGAGCGTATCTCGTTCGCATTTTGTAACCTGTGATTCGACGAATGGGTGTTTTCGCTAGAGCAAATATTGCACTGAATTTGACATCACTTGACTGGAGAAAATCACACTCATAAAGATTACATTAGGTAATTAATGGAGCTGAGTGATGATTAATGCCGGTCGATATACAGCACGAATCAATGGCGAGTTTGCCGTCTTTCTTATCGGCATGCGTATCAATAAGCCACTTCGTGTTGATAAATGGATGCCTGTGATGGCAGCCATGCCCCGAATGCTAAAGGAATTGGCGATTAACCCCGATCTTGGTCTGCTCCATTATGATATGTGGGTGGGCCGTACCGTCATTCTGGTGCAGTATTGGCGTTCGCTCGATCAACTCATGAATTATGCGCTCGACCGTGACGCCCATCATCTGCCTGCTTGGCAAGCATTCAATAAAGCCGCCACTGATGACTCTGTCGGAATTTGGCATGAGACCTATGTTTCGGGACCGGGGCGTTATGAAAATGTTTATGTCAACATGCCCACATTTGGTCTTGGCCGAGCAGTGGGAGTTATACCGGCTGAAGGGTCGCTTGCCCGTGCGCGTGATCGGATTTCCTTATAAGCAAAAGATATTCGATCTTGCGATGATAGATATTATTTCTTTAAGAGATCCGGCCGTTTCTCACGGGTAATCCGTTCACTCTCCGCATGGCGCCATTCGGCAATTTTCTTGTGATCGCCGGAGAGTAAAATTTCCGGAATGCTTCGGCCTTCCCATTCGCGCGGGCGGGTGTAATGCGGATATTCGAGCAAGCCGTTTTCGAAGCTTTCGTCTTCACCCGATTCCGCTTTGCCCATGACACCGGGGAGCAAGCGCACGATTGCATCGAGCAATACGAGTGCGGCGGGTTCTCCGCCAGAAAGTATATAATCGCCGATTGAAACTTCAGTTAGGTTTCGGCCTTCGATCACGCGCTCGTCAACGCCTTCAAAGCGACCGCAGATGATCACCACACCATCGCCGCTAGCAAACTCACGCACCAAATCTTGCGTGAGGGGTTTGCCGCGCGGGCTCATCAACAAACGCGGGCGTGTGTCTTCTGCATCGACGACTGAATCAATCGCGGCGGCGAGCACATCGGCACGGATGACCATACCGGCGCCTCCGCCCGCAGGCGTATCATCCACCGCACGATGTTTGCCTAAGCCATGATCGCGAATGTCATGCGCTGCGAGCGACCATGTGCCTTGCTTCAATGCTTCGCCCGCAAGTGAGAGGCCGAGCGCGCCCGGAAACATTTCGGGAAACAGGGTGAGCACATCAGCGCGAAAGCCGCTCATGCGTTTGGTTCCTCTTCCCCGTCAATGCTCTCGGGAAGAATGACGGTGATCGTATCATTCTCAAACTGAATGCTGGGTACATTCGCTTTTGTGAAGGGTACGAGCACAGTATCGCGTTGCTGAGGCAGCTTGAGTTCGAGAAGATCACCGGCACCGAAATTTTGAAGCGCGGTCACGCGAGCGAAAGGAACACCGCGATCATCAACGGCATTCAATCCGATGAGATCGGCGTGGTAGAATTCATCTTCATCAGGCGGTGGCAACTGATCGCGCGTGACAAAAATCTCTTTACGCGTGAGAGCCGCGGCTTTGTCGCGATCCGATACGCCTTCGATCGCCACGACAACCATATCGTCCTTAATCGGTCGAATGGATTTGATACGAAAACGCCGCTCTCCGGAGTCATCCGTAAGCGGCGCATAGGTGGCAATTGCAAGCGGATCGCCCGTATAGGATTTAAGCCTCACTTCTCCGCGCACGCCATGCGGCGCACCAAATACGCCCACCGCGATGCGCGAAGAAGAAAGAGCTTTTGCCATAAGCCGAATTACTCGGCTGCCGGTTCTGCCGGAGCGGCAGCCTTCTCGGCGGCTTCTGCAGCAGCGGCTGCGGCGGCATCAAGACGCTCTTGCGCCTTCTTCTTCGGCTTCATCTTTTCCGGATTGCTGCGCGCCTTGCGCTTCCACAAGCCAGCGGCTTCCAAGAAACGTTCGACGCGATCGGTTGGTTGTGCACCCTTGGCGAGCCATGCTTTCGCTTTGTCACCATCAAGCTTCACGCGCTCGGCCGAATCCTTCGGCTTCATCGGATCGAATGTGCCGATCTTCTCAATGAAACGGCCATCACGCGGATAGCGGCTGTCGGCGACAACGATCGAATAATGCGGACGCTTCTTTGCACCACCACGGGCGAGACGAATTTTTACTGACATAGTTTAGGTTCCTTGGTTGCGTTTAGGTTGGTTGGTGATTGTTATTTATCGTCATTGCGATCGAAGCGAAGCGATGACGGGTGAAACGGTTCATTTCTTCTTTCCTCCGAACGGATTGAATCCGCCAAGGCCCGGAAGACCCGGGCCTTTCGGCAAGCCGCCAGGAAAAGGGGGAAGTCCATTTGGCGAAAGTCCTTGGGGTGCAGCGCCTTTCGTGCCCGGAAATTCCGGCAAGCCGCCGCCACCCATTTTCTTTTGCATCTCGGCAATTTCTTCCGGGGAAGGAATGGCGCCCGATGTCGGCATGCCGCCACCAAGGCCGAACATATTGGCGAGACCTGCCATCGGCCCGCCGCGTTTGTTCTGGCCCATCATCTTCATCATGTCGGCCATTTGCCGATGCTGTTTCAAAAGACGATTGACGAGTTCCACCGACACTCCAGCACCCGATGCGATGCGCTTCTTGCGCGAGGCTTTAAGCACATCCGGATTTTTGCGTTCGCTTGGTGTCATCGAATTGATGATGGCGACTTGTTGCTTGACGACTTTGCCATCGAGATGCGCGGCAGAAATCTGATTTTTCATTTTGGCGATGCCGGGGATCATGCCCATCAAACCGCCGACACCGCCGATTTTTTCGATTTGCTGCAATTGATCGCGCATATCGGTGAGATCGAACTGGCCTTTGCGCATCCGCTCGGCGGTGCGCATCGCTTTTTCCTGATCGATATTCTCGACCGCTTTTTCGACGAGCGATACAATAACGCCCATGCCCAAAATACGGTTGGCAATACGCGCGGGATGGAACTCTTCGAGCGCATCCATTTTTTCGCCGACACCTACGAGCTTGATCGGCTTGCCGGTGATGGCGCGCATGGAAAGCGCCGCACCGCCACGGCCATCGCCGTCGACACGTGTCAGCACGATACCGGTAATACCCACGCGTTCTTCAAAGGCTTTCGCGGTGTTGACTGCGTCTTGGCCGGTGAGCGCATCGGCGACGAGCAAGACTTCATGGGGCTTCGCAAGCGCTTTGACTTCCGCCACTTCTGCCATCAGCGCTTCGTCAACCGTTGTGCGACCGGCGGTGTCGAGCATCACGACATCGAAGCCACCGAGACGTGCGGCATCCATCGCGCGTTTGGTAATCTGCACGGCGCTTTGGCCGGCAACAATCGGCAGAACCTCAATCGACAATTGCTTGCCGAGACTTGCGAGCTGTTCCATTGCGGCCGGACGGCGCGTATCAAGCGAGGCCATCAAGACTTTGCGCTTTGATTTCTCTGTGAGGCGTTTTGCAATTTTTGCAGTCGAAGTGGTTTTACCCGAGCCTTGCAAACCGACCATGAGGATGGCCACCGGCGGCACCGCTTCAAGATCAATCGGCGCGGCGTCGGAGCCGAGCGTGTCCACGAGAACGTCGTTGACGATCTTGATGACCATCTGGCCGGGCGTGACAGATTTGACGACCTCTTGGCCAACTGCACGTTCGCGCACTTTGTCGGTAAAGGAGCGCACGACATCGAGCGCCACATCGGCCTCAATCAAGGCCCGGCGAACTTCGCGCAGCGCTGCCGTGACATCTTCTTCGCTCAACGCGCCGCGGCGCGTGAGAGCGTTCAGAATACCGGAGAGCTTATCGCTCAGACTCTCGAACATGGATCGCCTTTTTGTTCAAAATCGGCGTTTTAACGCCCCAAAGCCAAACGCGCCCGAGGGCGCAACGCGCTGTCGGACGTGGACCTCCGGCCTCTCAAGGACCGGGCGGTGGCTCAAGGACGAAACCGTCGATGAATAGAGCGGGGAAATAGGGGAAAGGCGCGGGAGAGTCAAGAAATGGGCGCCCAACTGGCCCTCACGGGCCCTTGTGCATTTTACGCGAGACTCCGGCGCGCAGGCGGCGGGCATAAGCGAGGAGGCCGCCGCGCCCCGTGCGGAGGCTAATTTCCGCCGCGATGCGGGTGCGAACTCCATGAAGGATGACCCGCGCCGGTTCGACCTGCTCGCGCGCCCAAGCGCGGGCGCGGGAAAACTGCGCCGCCACCCAGCGATACCATGCGAGCTCTTCGAGCTTCTCCTGACAGACCTCAAATAGGATCAATGTGCCGATGAGACCAAAGGCCTTGGCGATCACGAACAAGGCCGTGCCCGAAATAGCGGCGCCTTGGGCGACCATCCAGAGGGCAAAAAACTGCACCGGATAGGAGAGCGCATCCGGCAAGATGAAGACGAAAATCACAATTCCGGCGGGGAGCTTTGAAATCGCGCGCGCCAACGCCGCTTTGAACGCCTCATAGGGGATAAGCCGCACAAACCGCGCGATCAGCGGCTGCACAAGATCCCACAGCCACGCCTCGATCAAAAAGAGGAGTGCGAGCAGAAACCAGAAAGCCTTGGCGATGCGGCGGGTCATGGCAGAAGCCATGGCCGGTCATTCTGTCGAGATCAAGGCGTACGAATGCTACGCCCGCCGAACGCTCAAATATGGATCGAGCGCTTTTCGACGCCCATGGCAGAAGCCGTTCGAATTATCGAATCAGAAAAACGTCAACCGTTGAACGTATGATGCCTTAATAGTTGTTCCCCAATTTCCACAGTTTAGCACAATATCTGGAGATATTCTGCAGATAGCCGATCTTCCGTAACGTAAATTCTTGAAAAACGAAGAAGATTTGTTGCAAAAACAATTCGCCCCCGATTTCTCAATCGAGGGCGAGTCGCGATGGTTAGGAAGGTTGGCAGAGTGGCTTAATGCGCCGGACTCCGAATCCGGTAGAGTATTGTTCAGACTGTAATCCTCCGAAGACGAAGTCTGAACAGCCCATACTTTCGTGGGTTCGAATCCCACACCCTCCGCCATCGTAAAGAAGCTTTAAGTAGCTTCTCAATGAATAAATTGGACCATGCACGGTGTTTCAGTCAAGCCGCTGATTCAAATATGGATCGACCGCTTTTCGACGCCCATGGCGGCTTCTTTGACCGCTTCGGACATGGTCGGGTGAGCGTGGCAGGTGCGTGCGAGATCTTCCGACGAGCCGCCGAATTCCATCAGCACCGCGACTTCGTGAATGAGATCGCCCGCGCCTTTGCCGACAATGTGGCAACCAAGCACGCGATCGGTTGCGGCATCGGCCAAGACTTTCACAAAACCTTCGGTGGCGCGCATCGCGCGGGCGCGGCCATTCGCGGTGAAGGGGAATTTGCCAACCGTGTAGGCAATGCCTGCCGCTTTCAAATCCTCTTCGGATTTTCCAAGCGTGGCGATTTCCGGAACCGTGTAGACCACGCCCGGAATGACATCGTAATTCACATGGCCCGCTTTACCGGCAATGAGTTCTGCAACGGCCACGCCTTCATCTTCCGCTTTATGAGCAAGCATTGGTCCGCGCACGACATCGCCGATAGCATAAATGCCTGCCACCGATGAGCGGAAATGATCATCAATGATCACGCGGCCGCGTTCCATCTGAACGCCTGCGGCTTCAAGGCCGAGTCCTTCGGTGTAAGGACGACGACCAATCGCAACGAGCACAATATCCGCTTCGATTTTTTTCGCGTCCCCACCTTTGGCAGGTTCGATGGTGACTTCGGCACCGAGATCATCCGTGTCGACTTTGGTCACCTTCATACCGAGTTCGAATTTGAATCCCTGTTTGGTGAACATGCGTTGCGCTTGCTTGGCGACTTCATCATCCATGCCCGGCAAGATGCGATCGAGATATTCAACCACCGTGACTTCCGCACCAAGACGACGCCAGACCGAACCGAGTTCGAGTCCAATCACACCCGCGCCGACGACGAGAAGTTTTTGCGGCACGTCAGTAAGTTCCAATGCGCCGGTTGATGTCACAACGGTCTTCTCGTCAATCGTCACACCGGGAAGCGGTGCTGATTCAGAGCCCGTGGCAATGACGATGTTTTTTGCGTCGATTGTTTCGACTTTGCCATCGGCTTTTGTCACCGTGACTTTGCCCGCACCGGCTATCGCACCTGATCCGATGAATGTGTCGACCTTGTTCTTCTTGAGAAGGAAAGCGACGCCTTGCACATTGGCATCGACCGTCTCGGATTTGTGTTTCATCATCGCTTTGAGATCGAGCGTGGGCTTGCCGATCTTGACACCGAGTGCGGCCATGCCGTGACCCGCTTCCTCGAACATTTCGGACGCGTGCAACAAAGCCTTTGACGGAATGCAGCCGATATTGAGGCAAGTGCCGCCAAAGCTCGCACGCTTTTCGACGATTGCGGTTTTGAGGCCCAATTGCGCGGCACGGATCGCGCACACATAACCACCCGGGCCGGAGCCAATCACAACGAGATCATAAGACATGAAAGCCTCCGGCTTTTATCAAACGCAAATTTAATCGGATCAAAGATCGAGCACGAGGCGCGCGGGATCTTCAAGCGCTTCCTTCACACGCACGAGGAAGGTGACGGCCTCTTTGCCGTCGACAATGCGGTGATCGTAAGAGAGGGCAAGATACATCATCGGGCGCACTTCGACCTTGCCACCGACCACCATCGGGCGTTCCTGAATTTTGTGCATGCCGAGAATGCCAGATTGCGGCGCGTTCAAAATCGGTGTCGACATCAGCGAGCCGTAAATACCGCCATTGGTGATGGTAAAGGTGCCGCCTTGCATCTCTTCGATCTTGAGCGCGCCATCGCGGGCACGCTTGCCGAAATCGGCGATTGTCTTTTCAATCGTCGCCAGACCCATCTGATCGGCTTCGCGCACAACGGGCACAACCAGACCCTTATCGGTACCGACCGCAATGCCGATGTGATAGTAATTTTTATAAACGAGATCGGTGCCGTCGATCTCCGCATTCACCGCGGGCAGTTCCTTCAAGGCCTGTGTGCAGGCTTTGACGAAGAAACTCATAAAGCCGAGCTTTACGCCGTGCTTCTTTTCAAACACGTCCTTGTAACGGTTACGCAGCGCCATGACTTCGGTCATGTCGACTTCGTTGAAGGTGGTGAGCATCGCTGCCGTATTTTGTGCATCCTTCAAACGCCGCGCGATGGTTTGACGAAGCTTCGTCATGCGCACACGCTCTTCGCGTGAGGCATCATCGGCACCTGACGGCGCACGCACGCTGACAGGCGTTGCCGCAGCGGGTGCTGCGCCCGTGGCGATTGCTGCGAGCATATCGCCCTTTGTTACACGACCATCCTTGCCTGATGCGGCAATGCTTGCAGGGTTTACTCCGCTCTCTGCTGCAAGACGCGATACGGCCGGACCATGATCGACGGCCGATGCCGCAGAAGGTGCGGGTGCTGTAACGGGCGCGGCTTTTGCGGACGTAGATGCGGGTGCTGCGGGAGCAGCCGGTGTCGCGCTCGCGCCGCCTGCGCTGATGGTGCCGAGCAAAGCGCCAACGCCAACCGTCTCGCCTTCTTTCGCGACGATCTCGGTAAGTGTGCCGGCTGCAGGTGCGTTGACTTCGAGCGAGACCTTGTCGGTTTCCAACTCGAGCACGGGCTCATCGGCCTTGACGACATCGCCGGGCTTCTTGAACCATTTGCCGATTGTCGCTTCGGAGACGGACTCGCCGAGTGTCGGGACGCGGATTTCACTGGCCATGATGATAAGTTCCTTGGCTGTACAGATTCAATTTTTGTTCACGCTGCGAAGGCTTCTTCGAGGAAGGCTTGCAGCTGGGCAAGATGCGTGGACATGAGACCAGTTGCTGTGGCAGCGGAGGCGGGACGACCGGCATAACGCGGCCGCTTCACCTTTGATCCGGTTTGCTCAAGCACCCAGGAGAGATAAGGCTCGATGAAGGTCCATGAGCCCATATTTTTTGGCTCTTCCTGACACCAGACAATATCGGCGTTTTTGAATCGGCCGAGTTCATTGACGAGCGCTTTGAGTGGGAACGGATAAAGCTGTTCGACGCGCAAGAGATAGACATCATCAATGCCGCGCTTCTCACGCTCTTCGTAAAGATCATAATAGACCTTGCCCGAGCAAAGTACGACGCGACGGATCTTGTTGTCTTTTGCGAGTTTGATCTTCTCGTTTTTGAGGATCTGCGCATCATCCCACAAGACACGATGGAAGCTCGTACCTTCTGCCATTTCATCAAGACGAGAAATCGCACGCTTGTGACGCAAAAGTGACTTCGGTGTCATCAGGATCAAAGGCTTACGGAATTCGCGCTTCAGCTGCCGACGCAGAATATGGAAGTAGTTTGCCGGTGTGGTGCAGTTCGCAACCTGCATATTGTCTTCCGCGCACATTTGCAGGAAGCGCTCAAGACGTGCGGAGGAATGTTCCGGCCCTTGGCCTTCATAGCCATGCGGCAGAAGGCAAACGAGACCCGACATGCGCAACCATTTACGTTCGCCCGAAGAGATGAACTGGTCGAACAAAACTTGCGCGCCATTGGCGAAATCACCGAACTGCGCTTCCCACAGAGTGAGCGCATTGGGTTCCGAGAGCGAATAGCCATATTCGAACCCGAGCACAGCTTCCTCTGACAACATCGAATTGATGACTTCGTATTTGCCTTGTCCTTCGCGGATATTGCTCAAAGGCTTGTAGCGCCGCTCAGTCTCTTGATCGATCAACACTGAATGGCGTTGCGAGAAGGTACCGCGCTCGCAATCTTGTCCGGACAGCCGCACGCGCGCGCCTTCATTCACGGTGAGCGCGAAGGCAAAAGCTTCTGCGGTTGCCCAATCAATGCCCTCACCCGTTTCAACCGCCTTGCGACGATTGTCCATAAAACGCTGGATTGTTTTATGTGCGTTGAAGTCAGCCGGAATCGTTGTGAGCTTGTCGCCAATGTCTTTGAGTTGAGACAGAGGTGCACCGGTTTCACCACGGCGCGCATCATCTTGCGTGGCTTGAGCCGTTTTCAATCCGGCCCAACGGCCATCAAGCCAATCCGCCTTGTTGGGCTTATAGGCTTGTCCGGCTTCATGCTCGGCCTCAAGGCGCGCGCGCCAATCGGATTTCATCTTTTCGACTTCGCCTTCGGTGACAACACCTTCCGCGATCAATTTTTTCGAATAGATTTCAAGCGTCGTCGGTTGCTGACGGATTTTTTTATACATCAGCGGCTGCGTGAAGCTCGGCTCATCGCCTTCATTGTGACCAAAGCGGCGATAGCAGAACATGTCGATGACGACGGGCTTGTGGAACTGCTGCCGGAATTCGACAGCAACCTTGACCGCAAACACCACCGCTTCCGGATCATCGCCATTCACATGGAAGATCGGCGCTTCGATCATCTTCGCCACATCTGACGGATAGGGCGACGAACGCGAGAAGCGCGGATAGGTGGTAAAGCCGATTTGATTGTTGATGATGAAATGAATCGAACCGCCGGTGCGGTGCCCCTTCAATCCAGAAAGACCCAAACACTCCGCCACAACGCCTTGGCCCGCGAACGCGGCGTCGCCGTGAATAAGAAGCGGCAAAACTTTTACGCGCTCGGCCGTATCACCCAGTTGGTCCTGCTTGGCGCGCACTTTGCCGAGCACGACAGGATCGACGATTTCAAGGTGCGACGGGTTTGCGGTGAGCGAGAGATGCACCGTGTTGCCATCGAAACTGCGATCGGACGAGGCGCCGAGATGATATTTCACATCGCCTGAACCCTCGACTTCTGCGGGAGCGAAGGAGCCGCCTTTGAATTCGTGGAACAAAGCGCGATGCGGTTTGCCCATCACTTGGGTCAGCACATTCAAACGCCCGCGATGGGCCATACCGAACACGATTTCCTGTACGCCGAGATTGCCGCCGCGCTTGATGATTTGCTCAAGGGCCGGCACGAGTGATTCACCGCCATCAAGACCAAAGCGTTTGGTGCCCGTGAATTTCACGTCAAGAAATTTTTCAAAGCCCTCGGCTTCGACGAGCTTGTTCAAGATCGCGCGCTTACCTTCGCGGGTGAACGCGATTTCCTTATCGGGCCCTTCGATGCGCGCCTGAATCCAGCCCTTCTCGGCGGGATTGGAGATGTGGAGAAATTCCCACCCAATGGTGGAGCAGTAAGTCCGCTTCAGAATGGCAAGCATCTCGCGCAAGGTCGCGAATTCAAGGCCGAGCACATTGTCGATGAAAATTTTGCGATCCCAATCGGCTTCCGTGAAGCCGTAGGAAGAAGGATGCAATTCTTCATGATCTTTTGCCGGTTCAAGATGAAGCGGATCAAGATCGGCATGAAGATGACCGCGCATACGAAATGCGCGGATCATCATCAAAGCGCGCACGGAATCGCGCGTGGCTTGTTGCACATCGGCAGGTGACACAGCGGCTTTGCCTGCGTCAGCTTTGCCCTTGAGCTTGTCGCCAATCGCCTTTTCGACTTCGGCCCAATTGCCATCAAGTGCGGAGACGAGATCGGTGCGGGGTGTTACGGGCCAGTTCGGCTTTTTCCACGACGCACCCGCTGCCGATTTTTCAACCGATGCGGGATCGTCTTTCAGCGCTTCGAAAAATTCGCGCCATTCCGCACTGACGGAAGACGGATCTTTCGCATAGCGCGCTTCCAACTGTTCGATATAGGCGGCATTGCCGCCGTAAAGGAACGAGGTTTCGAGAAAGGCTTTGTTCTGGTCTTGGCGTGACATGACCCGCTCCTTGCGATCAATGACCCTTCAACACATCGACGAGTGTTTTCCCGAGGCGTGCGGGCGACGGCGACACACGAATGCCTGCGGCTTCCATCGCGGCGATCTTGTCTTCCGCGCCGCCCTTCCCACCCGAAATGATCGCACCGGCATGACCCATGCGACGACCGGGAGGGGCTGTGCGACCCGCGATGAATCCGACAACCGGCTTCTTGCGGCCGCGCTTGGCTTCGTCTTTCAAAAACTGTGCGGCATCTTCTTCGGCCGAGCCGCCGATTTCACCGATCATCACGATCGATTCCGTTTTCGGATCCGCCAAAAACATTTCGAGCATGTCGATGAATTCGGTGCCCTTCACCGGATCACCGCCAATGCCGACAGCCGTTGTCTGGCCGAGGCCTTCTTGCGTGGTCTGGAACACCGCTTCGTAAGTAAGCGTGCCGGAGCGCGAGACAATGCCGACATTGCCGGGCTTGAAGATGTTGCCCGGCATGATGCCGATCTTGCATTCACCGGCTGTCATCACGCCCGGGCAATTCGGCCCGATGAGACGCGACTTTGAGCCAGAGAGCGCACGCTTCACGCGCACCATATCGAGCACCGGAATGCCTTCGGTGATGCAGACGATGAGCGGAATCTCAGCCTGAATGGCTTCGCAAATCGCGTCTGCTGCACCCGGAGGCGGAACATAGATCACGCTTGCGTCTGCGCCCGTTGCATCACGCGCTTCGGCCACCGTGTCGAACACAGGCAGACCCAGATGCGTCGAGCCGCCTTTGCCCGGTGAGGTGCCGCCGACGAGCTTGGTGCCATAGGCAATCGCTTGTTCGGAATGGAAGGTGCCGGTCTTGCCGGTGAACCCTTGCGTGAGCAGCTTGGTGTTTTTGTCGATGAGAATGGACATGATTAACCCCGTACGGCTTTCACGATTTTCTGGGCGGCATCGTCGAGATCGTCAGCCGGAATGACATTCAAACCGGACTTCGAAATGATCTCTTTGCCGAGTTGAACATTGGTGCCTTCCAAGCGCACGACGAGCGGCACTTTGAGACCGACTTCTTTCACCGCAGCAATCACGCCTTCAGCGATGACATCGCATTTCATGATGCCGCCAAAGATATTGACAAGGATTCCCTTCACATTCGGATCGGCTGTGATGATCTTGAACGCGGCTGTGACTTTTTCTTTCGAAGCGCCGCCGCCGACATCGAGGAAGTTTGCCGGAAACTCGCCATAAAGCTTGATGATGTCCATCGTCGCCATGGCAAGGCCTGCGCCATTCACCATGCAGCCGATTGTGCCATCAAGCGCGATGTAAGAGAGATCATATTTCGACGCTTCGATTTCTTTGGCGTCTTCTTCCGTCTCGTCGCGCAGTTCCATGATCTCCGGATGACGATAGAGCGCGTTTGAATCAAACGACACTTTCGCATCCAAACATTTCAAATGATTGTCTGCCGTGATGATGAGCGGGTTGATTTCGAGCATTGCCATGTCTTTGGCAACAAAGGCGGTGTAGAGCTTGTTGGTGAGGCTTTCGGCTTCTTTGGCGAGATCGCCTGTCAGCTTCAACGCCTTCGCTACCGCGCGGCCGTGATGCGGCATCACGCCGGTTGCGGGATCGATCGAGAAGGTCACAATCTTTTCAGGCGTCTTGTGAGCGACTTCTTCAATGTCCATCCCGCCTTCGGTTGACACAACAAAAGCGATGCGCGCCGTTGCACGATCCACCAGCATTGAGAGATAGAATTCTTTCGCAATGTCGGAACCGTCTTCGATGTAAAGACGATTGACTTGCTTGCCGTGCGCGCCCGTCTGGATGGTGACGAGCGTGGCGCCGAGCATTTCACTCGAGAATTGCTTCACTTCATCAATCGACTTCGCAAGACGCACGCCGCCCTTTTCGCCGGCTGAGGCTTCTTTGAATTTGCCTTTGCCGCGACCACCTGCGTGGATTTGCGACTTCACAACCCAGAGCGGACCGCCGAGTGCTTTTGCAGCCTCTTCTGCTTCCGATGCCATCATGATTGCCCGGCCATTCGACACGGGCACGCCAAACTCTTTCAAGACGGCTTTGGCTTGATATTCGTGGATGTTCATTCTCGAGGTTCCTCTCGGACGAAGTCGCGTGGTTTAAATCGTCATTGCGAGCGAAGCGAAGCAATCCAGTTGATGATTTAGAAAAAGGCTGGGTTGCTTCGTCACTACGTTCCTCGCAATGACGGTGATATTACTTCAACGCCGGATTGATGGTCTTGCAGGCATCGATCAGGCTTTGCACCGATGCAGTTGATTTTGCGAAGGCGGCTTTTTCATCC
This sequence comes from Alphaproteobacteria bacterium, assembly GCA_037131735.1. Lineage (GTDB taxonomy): Bacteria > Pseudomonadota > Alphaproteobacteria > Rhizobiales > Beijerinckiaceae > CAIUPE01. The sequence continues at coordinate 89,126 of JBAXQM010000001.1, read as the reverse complement.
GGCTTCATGCGCAGCTTCACGATGCGTTCGACGCCCTTGGCACCGATTACAATCGGCACGCCGACAAACATGTCCTTCACGCCATAGCCATTTGCGATGTGAGCGGCGCAAGGCAGAACGCGCTTCTGGTCTTTCAAATAGGATTCCGCCATCGCAATTGCAGAGGCTGCGGGCGCGTAATAAGCAGAGCCCGTTTTTAACAGATTGACGATTTCACCACCGCCCTTGCGCGTACGCTCGACAATCGCGTTAAGACGTTCTTGCGTTGTCCACTTCATCTTCACGAGATCGGGAAGCGGAATGCCGGCAACGGTTGAGTAGCGCACCATAGGCACCATATCGTCGCCATGCCCACCGAGTGTCATTGCTGAAACGTCTTTGACCGAAACTTTGAATTCTTCGGCTAGGAAGTGGCGGAAGCGTGCGGAGTCGAGCACGCCAGCCATGCCGACAATTTTCTTCGGGTTGACGCCCGAGAATTTCTGCAACGCCCACACCATCGCATCAAGCGGGTTGGTGATGCAGATCACGAACGCTTTCGGTGCATATTGCTTGATGCCGGTGCCGACCGCTTCCATGACCTTGAGATTGATGCCCAAAAGATCGTCGCGGCTCATGCCGGGCTTGCGCGGCACGCCGGCGGTGACGATCACCACATCGGCGCCCGCGATGGCCTCATAATTCGAGGCGCCGGAATAGGCCGCATCAAAACCATCAACCGGAGCGGATTCAGCAATATCCAGGCCCTTGCCCTGGGGTACGCCGTCGGCAATGTCGAAGAGGACGATGTCGCCCAACTCCTTCAGGCCGGCGAGATGGGCGAGCGTGCCGCCGATTTGTCCCGATCCGATCAATGCAATTTTTTTGCGTGCCATGTCCCAAAGTCCTTCCATCTCTTTTGCTATTGCCGGGCCCGAGGGTCCCGAAGTCACTTCTTTTATGAGCGCGTGTTACCGAGGGGCCCCTCATCCGGCAAGTTCACCAAAAGACGGAATTTTGGGCAATTAAATGCCCCTGATATGAGACCGGCGTCGTTTTGGCGTATATTTCCATTAAGTTTCAATAACTTAAATGAGATCACTCAAATGAGAGCGGCCACGTTAATCATTCGAAATTATTATTACAAATTACAAATTTTGAAATTTGTAACACAATTTTTAGGAGGATCTGGGGCCTCTGCGCCCCAGCTGATCCAATACAGCGGTTGTAACAACCCCAAGCCGCAACTCGAGTGATCGGCGCGGCGTCTCCGCATCAAGCCGCAGAGACGAGGGGTTCAGAAAACGATAGAGCGCGTCGAGAACGAAGGTTAGGCCCTTTTCCCGCCCCCCCAATGTAAAGGCACCGCCGCTTTGGCCTTCTTCTAAAATGCGATCGATCAACATGCGGATCTTGGCCCGGTGTTGCCGGGCGGGGGGGCGGCTTGCGTCGAAAGCCGCCACGAAAAGATCAAAGAGGCGCGGCTCATCATCAAGCCGGTCCCGATAGGCGCGCAGCAATGCGAAAATGAGCCGTTCAAGCTTATCGCGTGCCGGATCAGGCGCATCGGCAATTTCACCCAACCGCGATTCAACGCCGCGCAACCATGTCGACGTGATTGCATCGAAAAGCGTTTCTTTTGTTTCGTAATGCCGATACACATTCGCATGAGTCATGGACGCGCGGCGGGCCACCGCTACGACCGTAACACGATCAAGCCCAAAAGCACGCACTTCCTCAATCGCTGCGGAGAGAATACGTTGAGCTGTTGCTTCGGTCGCGTCTGTGTCACCCATGATGATAATCGCTCATGCTTCATTTCCGCCTAAGGACGCGCCAACGGCACGCAAACCGTGAGGCAAGGCATGATAGAGTTCGGATTGCATTTCTATCAATCGCGAAACGGTTCGATCAAATTCAAATGCCTCACGCCCCTCTTCCGCACGATATAGAAACTCTGGGCGCGCCGCAGCGGTGATGTAGAGTTTAACACTGCGATCATAGAGCGCATCAATCAAAGCGATAAACCGCTTCGCTTCATTATGATTTTCGGAGGAGATAATCGGCACATGGTCAATGAAGACCGTGTGGAAGTATTCACCGATCGCAATAAAATCGTTGGCGCCCAGCGCTTTCTGAAAAAGATCCGCATAGTGGAAACGTGCAATGCCATTTGCAGATTGAGGTACAATAACCTCATGTCCTAGCACCGCAAGCGATATGGATTTGATCTCGACACCTTGAGTCATAATCTCGAAGCGCGTATTGAGCGCGTGCGTTGCCGTCTCATCATCGGGACTAAAATAGCTTTGCAATCCTATGGCTTTATCAAGCCGATAATCGTGCGGCGCATCGAGCTCAACGGTCACCGTGAAGGATGTAAGAATTTTGATAAATGGCAAAAAGAGTGCGCGGTTCAAGCCATGTTCGTAAAGCCGAGCGGGCTCTATATTTGATGTTGTTACTAGGACTAAACCATTTTCAAAGAGAACCTTGAATAAACGCGCCAAGATCATGGCATCAGCAATATCGGTTACAGAAAACTCATCGAGACAGAGCAACGTGATCTCGTCAGATATAGTTCGTGCAACGGGCGGGATCGGGTCGCTATCTTTTGTGTCCCCCTGTCTGATGCGCATACGGTAGTCATGGATACGGTGATGAACATCAGCCATAAAGGATTGGAAATGCATGCGGCGCTTTTGCTGCAAAGGCGCGCTCTCAAGCATGAGATCCATCAGCATGGTTTTGCCGCGACCCACTGAACCCCAGAGATATAGACCTCGTGGCATGAGCGGCTTTCGACCGAACAACCAGCCGAGCCCTGCTTTTCGAGAAGGGAGGGCGGCAAGGTCATCGCAAAGACGATCGAGATGCTTAAGAACTTCGACCTGCGCAGGATCGCGATCAATTTCGATGAGGCCGACAAGCTGCTCATAGGCTTCGCTGGGCCGTTTATGGGTAATGCGACTCATTCATCCCGTCCCTGATCGCGCCGGATCATGCACGCCGCGCAGCGCGGAGCAAGTCATTGCCGAGTTTTATAGCCAGTAAGAAGAGGTCAGTGAACTAGACCCGGTTGAACCGCGTAACTCACCATGAGTGTAGAGGAGTTTAATCGATGCCTATCGCCGCCTGGTGCCTTATTGCTGTAACGCTGATGCCTATTCTTGTTGTGGGTTACGCGAAAAGTGGCGGGCACTATGATAATCGCGCGCCGCGAGAAAGCCTCGATCAATTAGAAGGCGCCAAGCGCCGCGCCTATTATGCGCATCTCAATTGCTTCGAAGCGTTGCCGGTGTTCATCGCGGCCCTTTTTGTGGCCGTCTGGACTAAAGGTCCGCAGAATATGGTCGATGCCTTAGCTGTCGGCTTTTTGGCTAGTCGCATCCTCTATGTCTTAGCTTACATCGCCGACCGCGCGGCACTGCGGTCCCTTCTGTGGACCCTTGCCTATGTCTGCGCGCTTGGTTTGTTCGTCTCAAGCTATTGGGCGCCAGTCTGAGCCGTTACGGACGAATCTGGCCCGAACCATAAACACGATATTTGAACGAGCAAAGTTGGTCGATGCCAACGGGGCCGCGCGCATGCATACGGCCTGTGGCAATACCAATCTCAGCGCCAAACCCGAACTCGCCCCCATCAGCAAATTGCGTTGAGGCATTGTGAAGAACAATCGCCGAATCGACACGCTTTAGAAATTCATCGGCAGCGTGTTGATCATCCGTAATGATCGATTCGGTATGATGCGATCCATATGTTCCGATGCGAGAAATCGCGTCATCAAGTCCTGCGACCACTTTCACGGCGATAATCGAATCGAGATATTCGGTGTGCCAGTCCTCTTCACTTGCGGCGGTCACACGCGGATCGGCTTTTTGAACAATTGAATCACCGCGAACAGCGCATCCCTTGTCGAGAAGCGATGTAACAAGCGGCTTCAGATGGGTTGAGATGACAGCCTGATCAATAAGCAATGTCTCCGCTGCACCACAGACACCAGTGCGACGGAGTTTTGCATTGAGAACAATCTGCTCGGCCATAGCGAGGTTTGCCTTGGCATGAACATAAACGTGGCAAATACCTTCGAGATGCGCAAAAATCGGAACACGCGCTTCCTCTTGCACGCGGCCTACAAGGCCTTTGCCCCCGCGCGGCACAATCACATCGATCATGCCATTCAGGCCCGCTAACATCATACCGACCGCATCACGGTCTTTCGTCGGTACAAGTTGAATCGCGTTCTCGGTGAGACCAATTTGTTTATATCCTGCACGCATAGCGTCAGCGATTTCCATTGATGTCCGAAAGCTCTCTGAGCCAGCCCGCAAGATTGTAGCGTTTCCGCTTTTTACACAAAGGGCTGCTGCATCGGCTGTAACATTCGGTCGGCTTTCGAAGATAACGCCGATCACGCCGAGTGGCGTTGCCACGCGTTGAAAACGAAGACCGTTAGGCTGCGTCCACTCCGCTAAAACGCGTCCAACAGGATCGTGAAGAGCGGCGACATCGTCGACAGCTTTAGCAATCGCTTCAAGCCGCGCACTATCAAGCTTTAAACGATCAAGAAATGCACCTTTCGTGCCTCGTGTTTCAGCATCGCTAATATCTAGAGAATTTGCCGCAAGAATTGATTGAGCATTTTGACGGATCATCTGTGCTGCAGAACGTAGAGCAGATGATTTTAATTCGTCAGAGGCATTCGCAACTTCTTGAGAGGCACGGCGGGCGTTCTCACCCAGCTCCTTCATCAGTTTCACGAGTGTGTCTCGGTCGGTGTGAGAAACCATCTCATTCATGATTAGCTCACTCCCAAAGCCATATCGTCACGATGGATGAGTTCAGCACGTCCGGCATAACCGAGAATCTTTTCAATATCGCGAGAAGACTTACCCGCAAGCAATGCTGCTTCGGTTGAATCATAGCCAATCAAGCCGCGGCCCAATTCACCACCATCAGGTGCACGCATAACAACTGCATCACCGCGTTCAAATACGCCTTCAATCTTTTTGACGCCTGCGGGTAAAAGACTTTTTCCTGTCCGGATCGCATCGGTTGCGCCCGTATCAAGAAACAGAATGCCCTTTGGTTCAAGAACGCCTGCAATCCAGGTCTTGCGGGCTGAAACGGGATTCGATCCCGTCAAAAACCAAGTGCACGGCCCTTTAGACTCGATGCGTTTAATCGAATTGAGAACACGACCATCAGCGATAATCATATGCGTGCCGCCCGTTGTCGCGATTTTTGCCGCTTCAATTTTCGTCCGCATACCGCCACGCGATAATTCGGACGCCGCACCACCGGCCATCGCTTCGATCTCTGCCGTGATACGCGGAACGAGGGGAATCAATTTGGCATTCGGGTCGTTTGCGGGCGGCGCGTTATAGAGCCCATCAATATCCGAGAGCAAAATCAGAAGATCAGCGCCGGCCATTGTCGCTACACGCGCTGCCAATCGATCATTGTCACCATAGCGAATTTCGGTTGTCGCCACAGTATCATTTTCATTCACAACAGGAACCGCCTTCAAATCAATCAGACGCGCAATTGTTGCGCGCGCATTGAGATAACGTTGACGTTCTTCCGTATCACCGAGAGTCACGAGAATTTGACCGGTTGTGATTTTATGTTTGCTAAAAACTTCTGCCCATGCACGGGATAATTCGATCTGTCCGACCGCTGCTGCAGCTTGGCTTTCTTCGAGCTTCAAGGGGCCGCGCGGTAGTTTTAATACGCCACGTCCGAGTGCAATCGCACCGGACGACACAACCAAAACATCGACGCCCTTTTTATAGAGCGCGGATAAATCATCACCTAGCGCGTTAAGCCATTCGGATTTTAATCCTTTAGCCGGGTCGACGAGAAGTGATGAGCCGACTTTAACAACAATGCGTTTGAATTTCGAAAAATCCGGACGCTTGCTCATGGATGCCACGCCTCGTCGATCTGGCCAGCCTTACTTTCGCTCACGCGTTCTTCGTCAATGATCGAAGCGAGCGCGCGCAAGATCTCTGTCACACCCTTATTTGCAGCGGCCGAGACAAGCATAGGCTCTTTTTTTGAAGCGCGTTTTAATTTTGCTTTTTGGCTTTTCAAAATCTCTGGCGTTACGGCGTCGATTTTCGAAAGCGCAACGATTTCAATTTTTTCTTCGAGACCATTGCCATAGGCATCGAGTTCGTCGCGCACAATTTTATAGGCTTTGCCGGCATCGTCCGATGTCGCATCAACAAGATGCAACAGCACGCGGCAGCGTTCAACGTGACCTAAAAAGCGATCACCGAGTCCATGACCTTCATGTGCACCTTCAATGAGGCCGGGAATATCAGCGAGCACAAATTCACGACCATCGACCCGCACAACACCGAGACCGGGATGCAAAGTGGTAAAAGGATAATCGGCAATCTTTGGTTTTGCTGCCGTAACACTCGCAAGAAATGTCGATTTTCCAGCATTGGGCAATCCAACAAGACCGGCATCAGCAATCAGTTTCAAACGCAACCAGACCCAGCGCTCATCACCCGGGAGGCCAGGATTGGCATGGCGCGGTGCGCGATTGGTCGACGTGGTGAAATAGGCATTACCAAACCCGCCATTGCCGCCTTTGGCGAGCGTTATCGTTTGGCCGATTTCGGTTAAGTCAGCGATAAGGGTTTCACCATCTTCATCGAAAATCTGCGTGCCTTTCGGCACTTTCAGAACAACATCACTGCCTTTGCCGCCCGCACGGTTTTTACCCATGCCATGCCCACCGGGCCGCGCTTTGAAATGTTGCTGATAGCGATAGTCGATGAGGGTGTTCAGGCCTTCGACGCATTCGACGCGCACATCGCCGCCTCGCCCGCCGTCACCGCCGTCGGGTCCCCCAAATTCGATAAATTTTTCGCGCCGGAAGGAGACTGAACCCGCGCCGCCATCGCCGGAGCGGATATAGACCTTGGCCTGATCAAGAAATTTCATGCGCCCTTCCTACAGGAATTTATAGAAAAAGGGAGCGTGAAAAGCCGTGATTGGGTTAATGGCCGTTTTTGTGGATCGTGAGCGTAACCGAGCCCACCGGAATAAAGCCAAGGAAATTGACCGTTGCGGTATTGAGAACCGTCTTTTCGTCGGTCAACTCAAGCCTATCGATAAAATCGAGCCCGACTCCGCCAAATGAGGCCGTATAGCGCAGAATGACCGCGCCTTGATCCTTGGAGACCGTGGCTGCCACGCTGTCACGTTTGGCTTGATAGGAGCCGTCTTCATTTTTGGTGAACACCCAGACAACTTTGCCTTTCTCACCGTCCGAATATGTAATGTCTTCGTCGAGGTTGAGAATGCGCTGCGCATTATCCCATGTCCCGCGCATCACAACTTTCAGACCGCGTTCTTGACCCGTCCATGAATTACGAAATTGGCCTTCGGCATGGAGTGTGCCGCGCAAAAATTGTTCGAGTACAAGATCTTTGTCTTTTGCGTAGCTTGGAAACGCGAATGCAAAAAGGGCAGACAATCCTATAAGCGAACGCGTCATCAGTGATAACATCATGGCATGATCCTTTCAAAGACTTTCAGCTCTGCTTTTTTTTACGCAGCGGCACCATAGGCAGACCATGACGCACCATCGCGCCAGGCCTTACGTGTCAATGCGTAACAGTCCACATCTTCGTCGCGATTGCGCGCAGGCATGAAACGCGTTTCACGACCTGTCTCGACAAACCCTGCTTTCGCAAGAACGCGTTTTGAAGCTGTGTTCTCAGGCTTAACTGTGGCAATGATTTGTTCAGCCGACGTCAATGTGAAACCCGTTGAAAGCAACGCAAGCACCGCTTCACTGGCAAGGCCTTGCCCCCAATGCGGTACACCGATCCAATAGCCGAGAGTAAGCTCATGGGTTGGCAGTTCACCTGCATCATTCGGTTCGCGCGTCAGCGCAATTGCACCAATAACGGCATTCGGACGCGGCTTCGGTGCAATCACAAGCGCAATACCATGACCGTCACTATTCGAATTGCGCGCTGAGAAGATGTAAGCCTCCGCATCGCTTTTCGCATAGGGATGTTTGATACGGCCTGTCATGTCGGCTATGCGCTTCTCGCCGAGATGATCAGCAATATCCTTTGCGTCATTATTCTTTGGCCAACGCAGCCAGAGGCGCTGTGTCTCGATCCGGTACACGTCGTCGCGCGTGATATCCCTGAACATGATCCGATCCTCCCGATCGATCCGCCTCGGCCAACTGGCACGATTTGGTGACTGAAAAACGACAAAGGGGACGCCGGTTCCCCGACATCCCCGTTTTTCCGTCTTTTGAACGGTATCGGATGGTTTCTAATCAGAACCGCATCCGCCGGGGACCTCGAGGGGCCGGCGGGGGTTCTTTTGAAACCGTTCCGCCGTTACTCGGCTGCTTTTCGTGTGATGACCGTTACGAACATCCGGTCATTGGCCTTCTTTTGAAACTCCACCGTGCCCGGTGAGGTTGCAAACAAAGTGTGATCTTTGCCCATGCCTACATTGGCGCCAGGATGCACTTTCGTGCCGCGTTGGCGGACGATGATGTTGCCGGCAAGAACCGCTTCGCCGCCGAATTTTTTGACGCCAAGGCGACGGCCTTCGGAGTCACGTCCGTTGCGGGATGAACCGCCTGCTTTTTTGTGAGCCATTGTTCTGCTCCTAAATCTCTAACATGGGTTCAAACAACCCGGGATTCTGCTGACGATTCGTTATTATTCTGCGTCGGCCTTTTTGGCCTTAGCGGCGGGCTTTTTCGCGGTAGGCTTCTTTTCACCTTCCGCCTTAGGCGCTGCAGCCTTTTTCGCCGCCGGCTTTTTGGCCGGGGCTTCGGCAGCAACCGCTGCAGCCGAGGCCGCTTTCACGGTCGTGACCACAGGCTTCGGCGCTTCACCTGCCTTATAGATGCCGTCGATCCGGATGACCGTCAGCTCTTGGCGATGACCGCGCTTGCGCTTTGAATTCTGACGACGGCGCTTGAAGAACGAAATCGTCTTCGCAGACCGTGTTTGCTCAATGATTTCGCCGGTGACGGCCGCACCCGCGAGGGTCGGGGCGCCAACTTCGGCACCAATCATCAGCACATCGGAGAAAGTAACAGCCGAACCGGCCGTTCCTTCGAGTTTCTCGACCGTGATACGGTCATTGGCGGCGACCTTATATTGTTTGCCACCGGTCTTAATGACTGCGAACATCTCTCATTTCCCGTGTTCTAACGTCTCTGACTACGGAATTTCCGCAAACGGACGCCTTTTTGACAGTTGTCGCTGGATTTTCGCCGATCCCGGAGGATTTTTAGCAATTCTCCAACAAAAGAAGCGCGGAATGATGGACTCCGCGCCAGAAGCGGTTAGCTACAGGTCCAAGCCGAAAGAGTCAATGAGCTAAGTGTAACGCAGGCAGGGCTTTTCTCCATTTTGGGGGCCCTTAGCTCTCCCGACGGCGTATAGGGCTCGGATGGCGCGATCAGGCATGCGACGCTTGTGAAAGAAAAATCCGCATGCTATCGACCCGCCGACCACAAAAGGGCTCACGCCCGCATCTCACGGAGAGGTGGCAGAGTGGTCGAATGCACCGCACTCGAAATGCGGCATACTCGCAAGGGTATCGGGAGTTCGAATCTCCCCCTCTCCGCCATAAAGTCTTCTTTTGTGTCTCCTTTAGCCGAATTTTTGGACGAACCGATCCTTGAGCATGCCTTCTCTCGCTACCCGCCTTACCAAAAAACTCGGCGCGATTGGCGTGGGTCGCGTCTTGGGCGCGGGTTTCGAGGCGCTACGCAACAAGATTTTGCATCTGATTTACGGCTTTGACCCTTGGCATGTGACCGGAAATTTTCACGCGCGTCCCTATAAAGCCGATGTGGTGAAGCTGATCGAAAGCGTCCCGCATGATTGCGTTGTCGAAATCGGTGTGGGACTCGGCGATATTCTCGGGCGCGTCAGAGCAGAAAAAAGACTGGGCCTTGATCGCGACCCGCAGGTTCTCAAAGCGGCGCGATTTTGTGTCGAAGGACCGGTTTCATTTGCGGTTGCCGATTTTGCCGCACCGGATCAAATCATTTCTGCCTTCAAGCAAAATGATTTTTTATCTGTCGATGTCATGATCCTTGTTAATTGGATTCATATGATCGAGATGGATTTGATTGAACAGACTATATTGACGGTCATAAAAACAATTCCATTGCGCTATATTGTGTTGGATACGATACGGCCCGGCACACCCGGTTATCGCTTCACACATACGCAAGATGATCTTCGTCGCTTGGGTGCGATCAAAACTGTAATCGCGGCTGATGATGTCCGCGATCTTGTTATGATCGAAGTGAAATAAAGTTTCACAAAATTAAAAAATTAAAACGAAATTTTTTCGCCACGCATTTTCCATCCGCCTGTGCCCGGTGCATAATGAACGGCATCTTTTCGGCCTGACGCATGTATTGCAGCTAAGGCTTTTGCTGATCGGCCTCCTGCCTGACATACAAGAATCAAAGGCTTTCCTTGAGGTAATTTTTGGGGTTCGAATGAAGAAAGTGGATGATTGATTGCGCCAGGAACATGGCCCGCTTGATATTCGTTCGGCTCGCGTACATCCACGATATGGCATTCGCCGCTTTCAACCGCTTTCTGCATATCATCATGCTCAATAGCGGGAACGCTTGATGATCCAAGTAAACGCGAGATCAGGGTTGCAATCGACATGATGTCATTTTCCTCTCGTTGAGTTAAGCGGCTGCCTTGGCGTTGCTGAATTGAGTGAACGCTTCAAGTGCGTGGCTTGCATACATTGCTGAAGGGCCAGCGCCCATATAAATGGCCATGCCGAGTGTCTCGAGTACTTCCTCACGCGTTGCCCCATGATCGATGGCCGCCTTGACATGAAAGGCGATGCAATCATCGCAGCGCACTGCAATGCCGATGGCGAGCGCAATCAGTTCTTTTGTTTTTGCATCAAGCGCGCTTGGCTGAAGTGCGGCCTGCGCAATCGAGGAGAAGCCCTTCATCACATCGGGCGTGCCGGAGCGGAGATTACGTAACCCTACGGAAAGGTCGCGTGTCCATTGTGGCCAATCACGAGAATCGGAAGACATGGAAATTCCTCTCTGTTAGACTGCGAGGGCCTCGTCCAAAGGGCGGCTACCTAGTTGCCGCTTGACGCGGTTGATCGTGAAGATCTATATATTAGATTATACTAAATTAGCAAGTGACCTATGGAATTAAACGAACTCATTCCCAAAGCAACCGAGGCCGAAGCCTTTCTGAAGGCGATGGCCAATCGCTATCGGTTGATGATTTTGTGCAATCTGCATCAAGGCGAGCGCTCGGTCACGAAGCTCCAGGAATCTGTGGGCCTGAGCCAGTCGGCCCTTTCGCAGCATCTTGCCCGGCTTCGGGCCGATGGGTTGGTCACGACCAGACGGGAGTCGCAGACGATCTATTATTCGCTCGCTACCCAGAATGTGTCTGAATTGATTGGTTTGCTTTACCGGTTCTATTGCGCGCCGGATAAGGGGCCAAAGTCGGCTTAACTGCTCTAACTGCCGCCTAATTTTTTATCCCAGGAACGAACGAGGTCCTTCGCCTTCTCGACGTCGGATTGGTCCATGACAGTGAGCAATTTTGACCGTGTATCGACTGCGAGGGAGCGTCGTTCATTTTGCCATGAGGCGAGGCGGATGATCGAGAGGCTCAGCCATTGATAGGCACCGATCATATCGACGTCCGTGCCTACACCGGTCGCGTAACACATGCCTAAAGCATATTGACCTTCCGGCGACCCACCTTCAGCGGCTTTCTTGTACCATTTGACGGCCGTAGCCTCATCCTTCTTTACGCCTTGGCCAAGCCGATACATTTCCCCGAGAACATATTGCGCGGTCGGCTCTCCATCCGCGGCCATCGGCTTCAGGTCCTTATATGCTGTGGCATAATCGCCTTGGCTATAGGCCTGAACCCCGTCCGACAGTGTCGTTGTCATGAAGGGGATCGCGAGAAGGGCCGTAAACAACGCCAATGCAACGACAGCAGCAATCGCGAGGGTCCAGCGGGTACTGTTCATGAGTGTGTGCCTACAGGCCTTAAAACTATAACTTGTATTTAATAGGCAATTTTCATGCCCCGCGCCAGTGGCAGCACTATCCGATAGGGGGCTTTCGGATGGTCATATAATTGTCATAAAAGAGCGAGGAGTGCAGGCCGGTTCAAGGAGGGCGGGTCTTTGGAGATCCACGTCTTTGCCGCCGTTCTCTTCGCCGCGATGTTGCACGCGGGATGGAACACGCTTGTCAAAGCGGGGTCGGACAAACTCGTTTCGACGACACTGGTCGCGGGGGGCGGCGGCCTCATTGCCTTCCCGCTGATTTTCATCGCGCCGTTACCCGCCATCGACTCATGGCCTTATCTTCTTGCGTCGGCCATTATTCATATCGGCTATTTCACCGCGATTGTTTTGCTTTATCGCAACGCTGATTTATCGGTCGCCTATCCGGTGACGCGCGGTTCGGCACCGTTGCTGGCAACCATCATCGCCGCTTTCTCGTTGGGTGAAATTCCAACCGGCCTCGCTTTAGCCGGAGCGCTATCGCTAAGTTGCGGCATTCTATGGTTGGCAACCGATGGTATTCGCAAAGGTGGTCTTGATCGTACGACCTTATTTGTTGCTTTGATTAATGCTGGAATTATCGCGCTTTATACCGTTGTCGATGGCGTTGGCGGACGTCTCTCGCAACACTCCGTCAGTTACAATATTTGGCTTGAATTTCTTGACGGTATCTTCTTTGTCCCCATCGCCATATTCATGCGTGGCCGATCAATTATTCGTCCTTTGATGACACAGTGGAAGACGGCGATTATAGGTGGTGGCGCAGCGTTTGCATCTTATGGTATCGCAATTTGGGCAATGATCGAAGCGCCGATTGGCCACGTTGCGGCAGTGCGTGAATCATCAGTCTTTTTTGCGACGTTGTTTGGCGCGGTATTGCTTGGCGAAAAGTTTGGTCGTTCGCGTTATGTCGCCGCAGCATTTGTTGCTGTGGGATTAGCGGCACTGCGTTACGGCTAGAACATTATATTCATGGCCTTCTTAGATGAAGGGCGTCCACATCACATGATCAATATGTGGCGCGAGCGTGGCAAGCATCACAAGACGATCAAATCCTAAAGCGATGCCTGATGTTGGCGGCATGAAGGTGAGCGCCTCAAGCAAAGATTCATCAATTGGATAGCGTTCGCCATAAAGTTTGTCTTTGAGCGCCATATCACCTTCAAAACGCCGTCTTTGTTCATTCGCGTCCGTCAATTCGCAAAACGCATTGGCGAGCTCAACGCCGCACACAAATAACTCGAAGCGTTCAGCAACGAGCGGATCGGAGGGTTTGGGACGTGCGAGCGCCGCTTCAGCTATTGGATACTCGCATAAAATTGTCGGGCGTCCGATGCCAAGATGAGGGTCAATTTTTTCCACCATCACGCGCGAAAATAGATCCGCCCATGTGTCATCATCGGCTGTTCGTATGTTGGCTTTAGAAACAGCATTAAATAGTCGATCGCGGTCGGGTACACCCCCTGGAGTCGTTGCGAGAAGATCGATGCCCGCGTAACGGTCAAAGGCTTCAGCAACGGTCAGGCGCTCTGCTTTTTCATAAGGGTCACAGAACACACCTTTAAACTCGAAGTGTTTGGAGCCGACAGTCTCGGCCGCTAAAGCGAGAAGACGCTCGCAATCCCGCATGAGCGTTTCATAGGGCTCTTCGGTCCGATACCATTCAAGCATGGTGAATTCGGGCGCATGAAGGGCGCCCCGCTCGCGGGCGCGGAAAACGCGCGCAAAGTCAAAAATCCGCGTTTCACCCCCTGCAATCAGCTTTTTCATCGCAAATTCGGGGGAAGTGTGAAGATATCGGGTCGAAACATCCCCCTCGGGGCTCTGTAGCGTCACCGCCATCGCATGGAGATGCGTCTCATTGCCGGGCGACAGATGAACCTGTCCGCACTCAACTTCGGTAAAGCCGTCATCCTCAAAAAAGTTCCGGAATGCCGCCTTAATGCGGTTGCGAGCCAGAAGAATAGGGCGGCGATCCGCATGGCGGTCAGGCCGCCACCAGCCCATATTTTGATCCGTATTCGCCCCATCTTTTTGTTTTCGCATGGTTTTTCGTCGGATCCGTCATTCACTTTTTTACAACTTACTCTAGCGGATTATCGCCAAGTATGAGACAAGCGCGGCCATTCCGGTTTCCGGGCGCCGCTGCGCCCCTTATTACAGGGTTTTTTCCGTGCAAGTCATCGCTAGCTCGATCCGCAAGGGCAATATCATCGAAAAAGACAACCAGCTCTATGTTGTCCTGACCGCTGAAAATATTCATCCTGGCAAAGGCACGCCGGTGACGCAGCTCGCCATGCGTCGCATTTCGGATGGTGTGAAGATCGCTGAGCGTTATCGCACAACCGAAAATGTCGAGCGTGCTTTCGTCGAGGACCGCGATTTCAACTTCCTCTACAAGGACGCCGACGGCTTCAATTTCATGAACAATGAAACCTTCGAGCAGGTGCCGGTGGCCGAAGACGTGATCGGTGACGGAGCGGTTTATCTGCAAGAAAATATGACCTGCGTTTTGTCGATGTATGAAGGGCGTTGCGTCGCCATTCAATTGCCCGCACGTGTAACGCTTGAAATTGTCGAGACCGAGCCGACGGTGAAGGGCCAAACCGCGTCATCTTCTTATAAGCCCGCTATTCTCTCAAATGGCGCACGCACGATGGTGCCACCACATATTGCACCCGGCACGCGTGTTGTGATCATGACGGAAGATGGCTCTTACGTTGAACGCGCCAAGGACTAATCAACAATGCGTGCGCTTCTCGATGTTATCTTGTTTGCGTTAGAGCTCTATAGCTGGGCCATTATCATTTCAGCTGTAGTGAGTTGGCTCGTCGCCTTTAACGTCGTCAATATGCGCAACGAAGTTGTGCGTTCAATTGCCATGGGTCTCTATCAAATCACAGAACCGGCTTTGCGGCCGATACGCCGTATTCTTCCGAATCTTGGCACAATGGATATTTCACCCATTATCCTATTGCTTTTGATCATGCTGATTGAACGCATCATTCGGATGTATATTTATCCGAATGTGTTCTGATCGAACGAAACCGTTTTCGACTGATCCTGATGGCCTTACGCTTTATATTCGCTTGACGCCCAAAGGCGGTCGCGATGCTATCGATGGCGTTGAAATACTCTCCGATGGTAAGTCAGTATTAAAGGCGCGTGTGCGCGCCGTGCCCGAAGATGGCAAAGCGAATACTGCGCTGATGAAACTGATTGCTGAAACATTTGCGTGTCCTGTTTCAACAATTGCAATTGTCTCGGGCGCAACCGCGCGCATCAAGACACTATATATCAAAGGCGATTCACAACAGCTCATGCTGAAGCTTCAAAAAAGTCTCGCGCCATGATCCGCATCGCGCCCGGTGCTCATCTCGATGAAAGCGAATTGATTGAAAATTTTGTCCGCGCCTCGGGCCCCGGTGGGCAGAATGTCAACAAGCTCGCAACCGCGGTTGAATTGCGTTTTGATGTGCTCAATGCGCCGGGGCTTGATGCCGATATCAAAGAGCGCCTTACCAAACTCGCTGGACGCCGGCTGACGCTTGAGGGGGTGCTTGTGCTCTTTGCGCAAAAACACCGCACCCAAGAGATGAACCGCGCGGATGCGCGCGAGCGGTTGTTCGAACTTATCAGGCAGGCGGCTAAACGCCCGATCATCCGCCGCCCGACCCGCCCCACGCTCGCCTCCAAAAAACGGCGGGTTGAATCCAAAGTGCGCCGGGGCGGGATCAAAGGGCTGCGTGGGCGCCCGTCGTCAGACGATTAAGGGGCTACGTAAATTTAACCTCGCGCCTTTAAGAGCTAAGACCATCGTCGTGGTTTATGCCGCATTGCGGCAAACCTCCTTTCTGGCTAAAAACAGTCCCGACTCCGTGCCGCATAACGGCATTTAAATAAGAAAAACGAAGGTTCACGAGATGGCAGCACCCCGGACTCGTCCGCTTTCCCCCCATTTGTCGATCTACAAGCCCACGATCACGATGATGATGTCGATCTTTCATCGCATTACCGGCGCGGCTCTTTATGTCGGCACGGTGCTGCTCGCGCTCTGGCTTGTGACGGCCGCCACAAATGCGGAAGCCTTTGCGACTGTGCAGTGGTTTTGGGGTTCGATCCTCGGCCGGTTGATCCTACTCGGCTACACATGGGCGCTCGTCCATCACGCGCTGGGCGGCTTGCGCCATTTCGTCTGGGATACGGGCGCGGGCCTCGGGGCCGAACGCCTGATGCTCTCGCGCCTGACGCTGGTCGGCTCACTCGCGATCACGCTCGGCCTTTGGATCCTCGGTTATTGGGTGCGCTAAGATCATGACCACTTTCTCTTCCATGAAGACGCCTCTCAAAAATGTGCGCGGGCTTGGTTCGGCCAAATCCGGCACAGAACATTTCTGGCTTCAGCGTTTGACGGCGCTTGCTAATGTGCCGCTGACCATCGGCTTTTTGTGCGTCGTCTATGCGGCACTCGGCAAAGATGCCGCCGGTGCACGCGCGGTGCTCGCACGACCCTTCGATGCGTTCATTATCGCGCTGTTTGTCATTTCGGGTGCAATCCATATGCGTCTCGGCATGCAGGTGATCATTGAAGATTACGTGCATGGCGAAGGACGCAAACTCGCATTGCTTGCGCTCAACACACTCTTCTCATTTGGCATCGCCGCAGCCTGCGTGTTTGCCGTTCTCAAATTGACCTTTGGAGCTTGATGATGGCGACTGCGTCTCCTGTACAGAACGGCAAGGCCTATCCGATTACCGATCACTCCTTTGACGTTGTGGTTGTCGGCGCGGGTGGTGCGGGGTTGCGCGCGACCGTGGGCTGCGCGCAAGCGGGTTTGCGCACCGCCTGCATCAGTAAAGTATTTCCCACGCGCTCGCACACAGTCGCGGCACAAGGCGGTATTTCTGCATCGCTTGGCAATATGGGGCCTGATGATTGGCGCTGGCATATGTATGACACGGTCAAGGGCTCCGATTGGCTTGGTGACCAAGACGCGATTGAATATCTTTGTCGCAACGCGCCGGAAGCGGTGTATGAGCTCGAGCATTGGGGCGTGCCCTTCTCGCGCACTGAAGAAGGCAAAATCTATCAACGTCCTTTCGGCGGTATGACGACAGAATATGGTAAGGGCATCGCGCAACGCACTTGCGCCGCCGCCGACCGCACGGGCCACGCGATTTTGCATACGCTTTATGGGCAGGCCTTACGATCGAATACAGAATTCTTCATTGAGTATTTCGCGCTTGATCTCATCATGGATGAGGAAGGCCGTTGCCGCGGTGTCATCGCGCTTAAAATGGATGATGGTACGATCCATCGCTTCCGCGCGAATGAAACCATTCTCGCAACCGGTGGCTATGGCCGCGCTTATTTCTCGGCGACCTCCGCGCATACCTGCACGGGTGACGGCAATGCGATGGTGTTGCGCGCGGGACTTCCGCTGCAAGACATGGAATTCGTGCAATTCCACCCCACGGGTATTTATGGCGCGGGCTGTCTGATTACAGAAGGCGCGCGCGGCGAGGGCGGTTATCTCACCAATTCAGAAGGCGAGCGCTTTATGGAGCGCTATGCGCCGAGCGCGAAGGACCTTGCGTCGCGTGATGTTGTGTCGCGCGCAATGACGATGGAAATTCGCGATGGTCGCGGTGTGGGTAAAGGCAAAGATCACATCTATCTGCATCTTGATCATCTTGATCCGAAAATTTTGCATGAACGTCTTCCGGGCATTTCCGAGAGCGCTAAAATTTTCGCGGGCGTTGATGTAACGAAGGAACCGATTCCGGTTCTGCCGACCGTTCACTACAATATGGGCGGCATCCCGACGAATTATCACGGCGAAGTGCTCACCAAAAAGAACGGCAATGCCGACACTATCGTGCCTGGTCTGATGGCGATTGGTGAAGCCGCATGCGTGTCTGTGCACGGTGCCAATCGTTTGGGCTCCAATTCACTCATTGATCTCGTCGTGTTTGGCCGTGCGGCCGGACAACGTGCGGCAGAGCTTGTGACACCGGGTGAGAAGCAAGCGGAATTGCCGAAAAATTCTGCAGATCAAGCGCTCGCGCGTCTTGATCATTTCCGCAATGCGTCGGGTTCGACATCAACGGCGGAATTGCGCTTGCGGATGCAAAAGACGATGCAAACCAATTGCGCCGTCTATCGCACCGGTGACGTGCTCGAAGAAGGCCAGAAGCTTATTCACGATGTTTGGCGCGCTGCCGCCGACATTAAAGTCACGGATCGCTCTTTGATCTGGAACACTGACCTTCTTGAAACGCTCGAATTCGACAATCTCATCGTGCAAGCGGTCACCACCATGGACTCGGCGGCCAACCGGCAAGAGAGCCGTGGTGCGCATGCGCGTGAAGATTATCCGAACCGCGATGATAAGGAATGGATGAAGCACACGCTGAGCTTTATCGATCTCGCTAAGCAAGAAACGGTCATCGATTATCGCCCGGTGCATACCTATACGATGTCGAACGACATCGAATATATTGCGCCGAAAGCGCGTGTGTATTGAGACGGAGCGGGAGAGTAAGCCATGGTTGAATTAACGCTTCCGAGAAACTCGCGCATGGTGGAAGGCAAAGTCTGGCCGAAACCGCAAGGCGCGACGCACCTCACAGAGTTTCGCATCTATCGTTATGATCCGGATGGCGAGAATAATCCGCGCATCGATACCTATTATGTCGACCGCGATGATTGCGGGCCGATGGTGCTCGACGGCATCATCTGGATCAAATCGAAGATTGATCCGACGCTGACTTTCCGCCGCTCCTGCCGCGAAGGGATTTGCGGTTCATGCGCCATGAATATTGACGGGTTGAATACGCTCGCTTGCACCAAGGGTATGGACGAGGTCGCGCATCCCATCCGCATCCATCCGCTGCCGCATATGCCGGTGATCAAGGATCTCGTTCCCGATCTCACCAATTTCTATGCGCAGCATGCGTCGATTGAACCATGGCTGCACACGTCAACGCCTGCGCCTGAAAAAGAATGGAAACAGTCGCGCGAAGACCGCGAAAAGCTCGACGGGCTTTATGAGTGCATTCTTTGTGCAAGCTGCTCGACATCATGCCCGAGCTATTGGTGGAATGGTGATCGCTATTTGGGTCCTGCAACCTTGCTGCAAGCCTATCGCTGGTTGATTGACTCACGCGATGAGGCAACAGGCGAACGGCTTGATCATCTCGAAGACCCGTTCCGTCTTTATCGCTGCCACACCATCATGAATTGCGCGAACACTTGCCCCAAGGGTTTGAACCCCGCCAAAGCAATAGCGGAAATCAAAAAGATGATGGTGGAGCGACGGGTTTAGGCGCCTTAAAATTGCGTCGCATAATCTCTATTCGAAATAAACAGCAGATTTACTGCGAAGAGGGTTGAATAAACCTTATTACGCTAACAATTTCGTCCATGGTGGTGCCAAACCATTCGGTTCCAGGTGCATTCAATTTTTTGCCGCGTGCTTCAAGTATTGAATGAATAGCATCTTCCATTGCCGCCACTCTTTGCACAGGCCAAGTGCCAATGATTTGAGGAAACTCAAAACAAGAGGTTGCTTTGCATTGTTGTTTGACTCTCGCCTCAGCGTCTCCCGTTGTCGTTAAACCTATTTTTATTGGAAACTCTTTTCCATCATCTTTTATAATGGATGGAAATGAATAGGCGTAGATAATACCGATATCGTCGGTTTCTATATCAACAGCAGTTGCTTCCGCTTCAGCTAGCTCATCCTCAAGTGAAATATTTTTGAAAATCCCCTTTCCCAAATTCTCAAAAACCTGCAAATTTTTTGCCAGAAATGGAATATAAAATCGAAATATTTGCAATATCGTTTCGTAGCGATCTGATTGTGCTTTTCTAACTCTCACTTCCAACTGCTCGAAAGTATATATTTCCAAGAGCAACTTATCAGAGATTTCTTTTAAAACAAAAGGTTGATCGTTGAAATTTTTTGCAATTTCAACAATTTGTGGAATTATTTCGTATCTCGCCGCTCGGTAAACATAAGAGCGTGTTGCTTCGAAAGGAATTGGCATTTTAGTCACTCCAATCAAAATATAATTACGTAGCGTAAATCACATATTCAAAAAATCAATAAAAAAGAAATTCGCAATCAATAATGATAACGACACGCTATAATCACAATCGCGTTGTCTTCGACCGCATAGACAAGGCGTTGAGTATCGTCGATGCGGCGTGACCAATAGCCTGTAAGATTTTCTCGCAGGGCTTCGGGCTTACCAATACCGCTAAACGGCTCGCGCATAATGTCACGAACCAATTGATTGATGCGCTTCAGCGTCTTTTTGTCTTGGGTTTGCCAGTAAAGGTAATCGTCCCACGCATCGGGCGTGAAGCTAAGCCTCCTAGTCATCGATGAGCGTCTGTTCGACCGCGTCACCCGCGCGATGCTGCCTGATGGAGCGCGCGAGGCGTTGCGCATTGGCGGGCGATTTCAGGAGATAGGCGGTCTCCATGATGCTGTTATAAGTATCAAGCGACATCACAACGGCATCGGGCGCATCCCGCCGCGCGATAATCGTGACATCGGCGTCGTCGACGACCTTATCGAGAACGCTTTTAAGGTTATTCCGCGCCTCTGTGAAATTGATAACGTCTGGCATGGCGATGATCCTGAACATGTCCAATATATGGGACATGTATAGGTACCTTTTAGAAGACTTTCAACAAAAAACCCGCCGTTAGGCGGGTTTTCTTTTCTGTCGATTATCGATGCTGAAGCAACAGGGCTTACTGGACCAGTTTTGGTCCGCCGCTCGTCACCGGTTCGCTTTCAGCCATAATGCCGAGACGACGTGCGACTTCAGCATAGGCTTCGACGAGGCCGCCCATATCGCGACGGAAACGGTCTTTGTCGAGCTTGTCATTCGATTTAACATCCCAGAGTCGCGCGGAGTCGGGCGAGATTTCATCGGCCAAGACAATGCGCATCATGTCGCCTTCCCAAAGGCGACCGCATTCGATTTTGAAATCAACGAGTCGAATACCTGCGCCCAAAAAGAGACCCGAGAGAAAATCATTCACGCGCAAAGCGAGTGCCATGATGTCATCAAGCTCTTGCGGTGTGGCCCAGCCAAACGCAGTGATGTGTTCTTCCGATACCATCGGATCGTTGAGCTCATCTTTCTTGTAATAGAACTCAATGATGGAACGCGGCAGGGGCGTGCCTTCTTCAAGGCCCAATCGTGTCGCGAGCGAGCCAGCAGCCACATTGCGCACGACGACTTCGAGCGGAATGATTTCCACTTCGCGGATTAATTGCTCACGCATATTCAAACGACGAATGAAATGCGTAGGCACGCCGATCGCATTCAAATGCTGGAAAATGAATTCCGAAATGCGATTGTTCAACACACCTTTGCCATCGAGCACGGCGTGTTTCTTGGCGTTGAAGGCGGTGGCGTCGTCCTTGAAATGCTGGACCAAAGTGCCAGGCTCGGGACCCTCATAAAGGATCTTCGCCTTGCCTTCGTAAATGCGACGGCGGCGGTTCATCATGTCTAACCGGGGTTTGAGGAAAATCAGGAAATGTAAGTTCTCCATATAGGAAAAGGGCCTGACAACGCAATGGCAAGCGATAGGGGTCTCAGTCTCTCCCCTGATCTAGGACAATGCGGGCGCCTTCCTTTGCCTCTATTTTAAAAGGCATTTCGAGGCAGCTTTCTCGTATGTGGGAGGGCGGCCATCGTTTCGCGAGGCTATTATGACCGTATTTGATGCAAGAGAGCAGGCTTTTGAGGCCAAATTTGCTCATGATGAAGCCCTTAGGTTCAGGGTTCATGCGCGACGGGATAAATTGCTTGGTCTTTGGGCCGGCGAAAGATTGGGAAAATCGGGCGTGCCCCTTCACGATTATGCGATGGATCTTGTCGCGTTAGAGCTTGGGCGAGAGGGCGAGGCGGCCCTTAAAAACAAAATCGAGGATGATTTTGCTCAAGCCGGCCTTCCGCTCGCTGAGGGTGAATTGGCAAAAAAGATGACGATGTATCTCGCCGAAGCGATGACGCAGCTTGCTCGAGCGGATTAAGCCGTCCGGCCTTGTCTCTCCTTCCTTGGATGCGTAGTGTCGTCAGCATCTTAAGGGCGAGGAGTTTTTGGTTATGCCGCATTTGTCGACGATCAGCGCTTTATCAAACCGTATCGGCGGTGGATCGGGCCTCCTCACCGCATGGGTTGGCATGTCCGATCCGATCATCGCTGGGCAGTTGGCGCTTGAAGACTTTGATGCCGTCACAATCGACATGCAGCATGGCGCGAATGACATCACCTCGGTGCGTCTTGGCATTTCGCATGTCACGCTCGCGGGCAAGCCAACGATTGTTCGTATTCCGGTGAATGATTTTGCGAGTGCTTCGCGTGTACTTGATCTGGGAGCCGCGGGTGTTATCGCACCAATGATTAATTCAAAAGCTGATGCGGAAGCCTTTGTGTCGTTCATGAAATTCCCGCCCGTCGGTCAACGCAGTTGGGGGCCAACCGTTGCCGTAGCACTCACGGGTCAATCGCTTGATGATTATCTGGTGAAGGGCAATGCGATGTCGGTTGCGATTGCAATGATCGAGACGCGCGAGGCACTTGCCGCGCTTGATGACATTCTCGCACTTGAAGGAATCGATGCGGTTTTTGTTGGACCTTCAGATCTTTCGATCGCTCTATCAAATGGTGCGAATGTCAATCCGGGACGCGCTGATGTTATTGATGCGCTCGACCATGTAATGAAACGCGCACATGCACACAAGAAAGCGGCGTGCTGTTTTGCGCCATCACCAACACTTGCCAAAGATCTCGCGAAAAAAGGCTATGATCTGATGGCCATCGGGACTGATTTTTCTCAACTCAGAAACGGCGCACGAGCGCAAATCGATAGCGCTCGCGGCCGCGGCTGATCTATTTTGATTATTGTCCGGTCTTATTGTTTTCGCCCGGACCCTTCATCATGTGATCGCCATGGTGACGATGATGTTCTGACATGCCCATGGGCATCGCCCATCTGAGTGCGTCGCGTTGCTTGTCATCAAGCTTGGCATAAAGCGCATCGGCTGCAGGGCGAATTGTTTTTACAGCATCCAACATAGACGAAAGATGTTTTTCCATCGTTGCGAGACGTCCTGGCGGTGTTAGATCAGCCGTTTCGCCGTCCTTCGGACATGAGGCCTTCATACCGTCCTGCGCTTTGGTCAAAGCCGCTTTCAGCGCGTCGAGTTCAGGTTTTTGGGCATCAGTTGGTTTGATTGCGCGTTCGAGTTTTTCAACCATCTTCCCGCCGAAGGGGCCTTTCATGTCGCACATATGTGCGCCGCCCCACATTTGGCCGAAATGGCTGTTGGATTTTGCATAAGCAAAGGCGCCCCCACCTGCGACGAGAATTGAAACAGCGCCTGCCAGAAGGAGCTTATTACCGATTTTCATAGTTTTACCTCATGGATCGTGAGCCTGTGTTCTCAGGCGATAGGGAAGACATAAGCGCATGAGCCTCACCGGCTCGTGACGGAAACATTAAAAAGAGTTTAGGTCTCCGACCCATGATATCGGATGAGAAGCGCACTTAAAGTGTGCCTTCACTCGTTTTAAGGGCGTCTGCGAGGCGCGCTTTGGCACTTCCCGGCTGCAATGGTTTTTGCTGCGAGTCATGAGGTGTCCAGCCGGAGACCCAGAGGCATTCGAATGTCGCCCTTATGCGGCCATCACTGTCGCTATAGCTTTCTGCATAAAGTTCGAGCGCACGAAATAATGTCTTCCGGCGCAACGGTGATTTTCGTCTTTCGATCAGCACATTGGTCGCGCCCATATTCCGAAGATCATTCAGAAGAGCCAAAGGTGTTGCATAACGCACAGTGATCGTTTCAGTATCGATAACAGGCAAGGCGAACCCGGCGCGTTGCAGGAGTTGTCCGAGATCACGCAATTCGGCAAAGGGTGAAACGCGCGGGCTTAATCCGCCTTCGCATTCAATTTCTGCACGCGCAAAAGCATCGCGTAATTCATGCAGCGTTTGGCCACCCAACAAACACGCCATGAATAAGCCATCTGCTTTCAGCGCGCGTTTGATTTGAGCAAGAAAGCCGGGAAGATCATCGACTATATGTAACGCAAGAAGCGATATTGCAGCATCAAGACTCTGCGGTGCAAAAGAGACAAGATCTGTTGCCCCCACAAGGCTCACCCAGTCTCCTTGCCCCACGGTTTCGATGATGGGAGCCTGTCTGAAAACATGAGTAAAGCGCTGTGACGCGCGAAGCTTTTCAGCAGCATGTGGACCCGGCGTTCCGATATCGGCAACCGTGTCGAAGGAACGCGCGAGTGCTTGCAGTCTTATCTCAAGATCATCGGCAACCCGGTGAAGAAGAAAATCCGCCGCACCTTTGTTGACGGCCCGCCGCAATCGCGTGCGCAGGAGTGACTGGTCGAAAAGACAGGGTGCCTCATTCATAGGGAGCGTTTAGGCTTTCGTTTCCATCGGGTCAAAGTGGAAACGCATTCCCGTGTCCGAATATGTGCAAAAGCAAAGCGTTGCAGAGCGTCTACGCAATTTCGGCGGACGCTCCGGGCGTGCCGTCACCAATCTGCTCTGGCCACCGTCTTGTATTGGCTGCGGGTCGGCGGTGGTCGAGTCTGATCGCTTTTGCGCCGCCTGTTGGCAGGGCCTTCCTCTCATCTCCCCACCCGTATGCCAGCGCTATGGTGTCCCCTTGCCCTTCGATCTCGGCCCCGAACCGTTGTCGCCGCTTGCGATTTCCGATCCACCTGTCTTTGCGCGGGCACGGGCGGCGTTTCGGTATGATGGCCTCGCGCGTGAACTCGTCCATCACCTCAAATATGGTGACCGGACCGAATTGGCCCGTCCGATGGGCCGTCTGATGACCGAGGCAGGGAAGGCCCTTGTGGCGGACGCCTCGCTCCTTGTGCCCGTCCCGCTGCATCGCTTCCGCTTTTTTGGGCGGCGGTTCAATCAGGCCGCGTTGCTCGCCACCGAGATTGCCGCCCTCACCAATGTGCCGGTGGGCTATGAAGTTTTGGCACGTGTGAAAGCCACCCGCCCGCAGGTGGGGCTGACGCGCGCGGAGCGCGCCGACAATCTCGCGCGCGCCTTTGCCGTTTCGGATCATCAGCGGCTTCATGTCGCAGGACGGCATATCCTGCTAATTGATGATGTCATGACCTCGGCAGCGACTGGCAATGCCTGTGCCCGCACTTTGCTCAAAGCGGGCGCGGCTGCGGTTGATCTCCTCGTTTTTGCCGTTGTGGCAAATTCCTGATTTCGGCTTATATTAAGCCCAACACAGATAAAGTGAGTGTTCTCTGATGCAGCCGGTTACAATCTATACAAAATCCTGGTGCCCTTATTGCCATTCGGCGAAAGATCTTCTGACGCAGAAGGGCGTGAACTTCGACGAGATTGATGTTTCGGAGGGCGGCGAGAAACAGGCGGCTATGGCGCAGCGCGCGAATGGCCGTTCGTCCGTGCCGCAGATATTCATTGGCGCGACGCATGTTGGCGGATGCGATGATCTCTATGCGCTTGATCGCGCCGGCAAACTTGATCCGTTGTTGAACGGTTAGAACGGAAACTCATGACATCGTCTTTCATTGCCGCGTGCGTGCAGATGTGCGGCCGCATGGATCCTACCGTTAATCGTGATGATGCTGTGCGTTTGATCCGTGAAGCGGTATCACGTGGCGCAACCTTTGTTCAGACACCTGAAATTTCCAACGTCGTTAATCGCGACCGTGCATCAATGCTGACAAGTCTATTCACCGAAGACAAAGATCCGATGCTGCATGCGTTCCAAGCGCTTGCCCGTGAATTGAAGATCACGATTCATGCCGGATCTTTATCAATTCAAAATGGCGATAAAGTTGCCAATCGCGCTTTTATCATTTCCCCATCCGGTGACATCGCCGCACGCTATGACAAAATTCATCTCTTCGACGTTGATTTGCCGAATGGTGAGACCTGGCGCGAGTCGAATACCTTTACGGGTGGTACGGATGCGGTTGTGGTTGATATTCCCCATGCTAAGCTTGGTGTTGCCATCTGCTATGATGTGCGCTTTCCCTATCTCTTTCGAGCGCTCGCCGATCATGGTGCAACGATATTGAGTGCGCCTGCATGTTTTACAAAACAAACGGGTGAAGCGCATTGGTCCGTGATGCAGCGTGCCCGCGCCATTGAGAATGGTGCCTTTATGATTTCGGCCGCACAAGCCGGATTGCATGAAGATGGTCGCGAGACCTATGGTCATTCCATTATTGTTGATCCTTGGGGTCGCGTCCTTGCGGAAGCGGATGATAAGCCCGGGATCATTCTGGCTGAAATCAAAAGCGAAGATGTTACAGAAGCACGCAATCGTATTCCGGCCTTGCGTCACACACGTCCGACGCCGGTCAGAGTTTCTTAACTGATAAGGGTAAACACTGGTCAGCCATGATCAAATATCAGTTACACTGTGATGACGGCCATGATTTTGAAGGATGGTTTCCTTCAAGCGACGCTTTTGAAAAACAAAAGAAGCGCGGTTTCGTCGCTTGCACGATTTGCGGCACCAACAAAGTCGATCGCGCGATTATGGCGCCCGCAGTCGCCCGAACTGATAAAGCACCAGCCGATCTTCCTGCTGAATTTATTAATGATGTCTCTTCCTCTTTGATCTCAGATGAAGAACGTGAACTTCGCCAGCGTCTTGCCGAATTGCGCGCGGAGATGATTAAGGACGCTAAAGATGTTGGCGAGGATTTTGCAGAAGAGGCCCGCAAAATTCATTTTGGCGAAAGCAATGTTAAGCAGATCTATGGCCGCACGACTTTGGCCGACGCGCGCGAATTACTTGAAGAAGGCATCGGCGTGTTACCGCTGCCGCCTTCATTTGATGATGCGAATTAACTACTCTAAGTTTTTTAATGCATCGCTTTTATCAAAAAATGGAAGCCACTTTTTCGCGCGATGCTCTTAATCGCGCGTCGCCGTCATCATATAATTTACATCCATATCGCGCGATAACTTCCACTGATTAGTCAGTGGATTGAGAACGACACCCGCTTGATAATCGATGTTCAAACTGTCGCGCTCGATGGCGCGTATTAATTCTGCGGGGGTTACGAATTTTTCCCATTGATGGGTGCCGCGCGGCAACCAGCGCAAGATATATTCAGCACCAACAATCGCGAGCGCAAAGGCTTTGAGCGTGCGGTTCAATGTTGCCATCACGAGGAGGCCGCCCGGTTTCACCGCAGCCGTACATGCGGCAACAAAGGCCTCGACATCGGCAACATGTTCGACAACTTCCATTGCGAGCACGATGTCGAAGCGACGGCCTTCTGCAACAAGAGCTTCGATTGTTGTCTGCCGATAGTCGATCGCCAGGCCGCTTTTTGCGGCATGAAGTTTTGCCACTTCGATATTGGTCGGCGCGGGATCAATGCCCGTGACAGCCGCACCAAGCCGGGTCAAAGGCTCGCAGAGCAGACCACCGCCGCACCCGATATCAACAACGGATAGGCCGGTCAGCGGCTTGGCATCGTCGCCATCGCGTCCGAACCGTTTCAGCGCCCGCCCGCGGATGACCTGTAAGCGGACCGGGTTGAACCGGTGCAAGACGCCCATAGGCCCTTTTTCGTCCCACCAGGTCCGCGCGATCCGCTCGAAACGGGCCACTTCGTCCTGATCAATCGTTGAGCCTTGGGCATATGTCATCAGAAAGTCCTTCGCCTTGCGGCAAGGGCGGCGGGGGGCAGCCGGTTGACAGAGGGCCCCTGCGTCGCCATGGATGTGCGCCTTTTTCAACCGGCGAGCGGCCGGACGCAAGTCCGCTCTTGCCCCTTGTTTCAAGACGGTTTCCCGTTCTGATGAAGACCCTCGTGATGAAATTTGGCGGAACTTCGGTCGCCACTCTCGACCGGATCCGCAATGTAGCGCTCCATGTGAAGCGCGAAGTCGAGGCCGGCTATCATGTCGCCGTGGTCGTTTCGGCGATGTCGGGCAAGACGAATGAGCTCGTTGCCTGGTGCAAGGACGCCGCTCCGCTCTATGATCAGCGCGAATATGATGCGGTTGTCGCCTCAGGCGAGCAGGTGACCTCGGGTCTTTTGGCTCTGGCGCTTCAGAATATTGGCATCCCCGCCCGCTCCTGGCAGGGGTGGCAGATCCCGCTTCACACGGATGACGCTCATGGCTCGGCGCGGATTTCCGGCATGGACGGAAGCGGCATTATCGAAGGCTTCCGCAATCGTAAAGAAGTCGCGGTTGTTGCTGGCTTTCAGGGCATCCATGCCGAGACGGGCCGCCTTACCACTTTGGGCCGCGGCGGATCGGATACGAGCGCCGTCGCCATTGCCGCCGGACTGAATGCCGAGCGCTGCGACATCTACACCGACGTTGACGGTGTCTATACGACCGATCCCCGGATCGTGCCGAAGGCGCAGCGGCTTGAAAAAGTAGCCTTTGAAGAAATGCTTGAAATGGCTTCGATGGGGGCCAAAGTCCTGCAAGTTCGCTCGGTCGAGCTCGCAATGACGCATCGGGTACCAACTTATGTACGATCATCCTTCGATGATCCGACTGATCCGAAACCCGGAACCCTCATCTGCGGCGAGGAGGATATTGTGGAACAACAAATCATCACCGGCATCGCTTATTCGAAGGACGAAGCCCAAATCACGCTCCGGCGTGTGGCCGATAAGCCAGGCATCGCGGCGGCCATTTTTGTTCCGCTCGCGGACGCCAATATCAATGTCGACATGATCATTCAGGTTGTGTCGGACGATACAACAACGACCGACATCACCTTCACGGTGCCAACCGCCGATTTCGAGCGCGCGAAGACTATTCTCGAGGGGCTGCGCGGCACCATTGGTTATGCCTCATTGCAAGGGGCAACTGATGTTGTGAAAGTATCGGCCATTGGCGTTGGCATGCGTAGCCATGCGGGTGTCGCTGCCCGAGCCTTCAAGGCGCTTGCGGAAAAAGGCGTCAATATCCGCGCGATCACGACGTCCGAGATCAAATTCTCGGTCCTTATCGACAGTGCCTATACGGAATTGGCGGTTCGGACGCTGCATTCGCTCTATGGGCTCGACAAGGCCTAAGCGCGACCTTTCGATGCAGGTCTGGCGGATCAGGGTTGATCCAGACTCTTTTGCAACTTTGCGTAAAGACGATTAAAGCAAGATTTAACGCAATCCTTTTGGGGATTCGCGCCGGGAAGCGCTTTCCGATTGAAATCGGATGAGGGAAACGGAGCCATGCGGTCATCACTCGGTGGACCGAGAGTGTTGTTACGCCGTCTCCGCGAAGTTATGGCGGAACCGGTTAGCGCACAGGCACGCCTCGATAAGATCGTGACAGTAATTGCGGCCAATATGGTCGCGGAAGTGTGCTCCTTTTATGTGATGCGCGCTGATAACACGCTCGAACTCTTCGCAACTGAAGGGTTGAAGCGCGAAGCCGTCCATATGACGACGATGAAAGCGGGCGAAGGTCTCGTCGGCTTGATTGCGCATCAGGCCGAGCCGTTAAATGTTCAAGATGCACAACATCATCCGGCCTTCTCTTATCGGCCGGAAACGGGCGAAGAAATCTATCAGAGCTTCCTCGGCGTTCCCGTCTTACGCTCGGGCAATACGCTGGGCGTTCTCGTTGTTCAGAACCGCGCGCATCGGCTTTACACCGATGAAGAAGTCGAAGCGTTGCAAACGACGGCAATGGTTCTTGCTGAAATCATTGCCGCTGCTGAACTCAAATCACTTGCGCGTCCTGGAACCGATATTGCGTTCACGCGCTCGCTCACGCTGACCGGTCAGCCTTTATCCGATGGCGTCGGTTTGGGCTATGCGGTGATGCATGAGCCGCGCGTTGTCATTTCAAATTTGATTGCTGACGATACAGCCAAAGAGCAAAAACGTATTGATGAAGCGGTGGCTGATCTCCGTGCCTCAATTGATCAACTCGTTGATCGTGGCGATGTACTTCATGGTGGCGAACATCGCGAGGTTCTTGAAACCTACCGGATGTTTGCGAATGATCCTGGTTGGACGAGGCGATTGCGCGAAGCGGTGCAGACGGGCTTGACCGCTGAAGCGGCCGTTGAGCGTGTGCAATCGGACAATCGCGCGCGCATGTTACGCCAAACCGATCCCTATCTGCGTGAGCGCCTGCATGATCTTGATGAATTGGCCAATCGCCTTCTTCATCGTTTGCTTGGCCGTGATATGATTGATGGCCGCGTAGTTTTACCAGACAACGCGATATTGATTGCGCGCTCCATGGGCCCCGCAGCACTTCTTGATTATGACCGCTCGAAATTGCGCGGCCTTGTTTTGGAGGAAGGTGGCCCGACGAGTCATATTGCCATTGTGGCACGTGCCTTGGGTATTCCAGCCGTTGGCACTATTGAAAACATCACAGGTCTTGTTGAAGCCGGTGATGCGATCATTGTCGATGGCGGCGCTGCGCAAGTTCAAGTGCGCCCGCAGCCCGATATCGAAGCCGCCTATAAAGAAAAGGCGCGGTTGCGTGCTCGTCGTCAGGAACAATATCGCAGCTTGCGTGATGTTCCTTCCATTACAAAAGATGGTGTGGCCATCACACTCAATCTTAATGCGGGATTGCTGATTGATTTGCCCCATATTGAAGATACGGGTGCCGCGGGTATTGGCCTCTTCCGGACTGAATTGCAGTTCATGGTGTCGACACGGATGCCGAATGCCAATGAGCAAATTGCCTTTTATCGTACTGTTCTTGATGCCGCACATCATAAGCCGGTAACCTTCCGCACGCTCGATATCGGTGGCGATAAGATCCTCCCCTATATGCGGACAGGTGAGGAGGAAAATCCGGCATTGGGGTGGCGTGCGATCCGCATCGGCTTGGATCGTCCCGGCCTTTTGCGCGCGCAATTAAGATCAATGCTGAAGGCTGCGAAAGGTCATGATCTGCGGATCATGTTCCCGATGGTCGCGACAGTTGATGAATTTGATCGGGCGAAGATCATTGTTGAACGTGAAATCAATCATCTCGAGCGCTATGGGCATGGTTTACCGAACAGCATCAAACTTGGCGTGATGGTTGAAGTTCCCTCACTTCTTTTCGAGATTGATGAAATTTCCCAACGCGCGGATTTTCTGTCCGTTGGGTCAAATGATCTGATGCAATTTCTGTTTGCGGCGGATCGTGAAAATCCGATGATGGCAGCGCGGTTTGATCCTTTGAGTCCGTCTTGCCTTCGGGCTTTGAAAAAGATTGCTGATGCTGGTTCTCGCGCCGGCATTCCGGTCACCTTGTGCGGTGAGCTAGGCGGACGTCCGATTGAAGCGATGACACTAATTGGCTTAGGTTATCGTTCGCTCTCGATGTCCCCCGCCTCCATCGGCCCCGTGAAGGCGATGTTGATTGAACTTGAAGCAGTCGGAATCGCCAATCATATTGGCGCGCTTCTTGAAAAATCAAATGGCGCGCCGAGCTTGCGTCCGCAAATCGAATCTTTTGCGCAAGCGAATGGTATTCCGGTTTAGCGACGTTTATTTGATTTAGGTCGCTGCATTATCTTTTTTAAATCTTGAAAAATTATGGCTCTCAATTCTCAAAAACTCGATGCGATTTTATCGCGCCACGCCGCAGTCACCGACCGCTTAAACAGCGGACCGGACGCGGAGAGTTTTGTTGCGCTATCGCGTGAATTATCCGAACTTGATCCGGTAGTTGAAGGCATTCGCGCTTTGCGTCACGCCGAGAAAGAGCGGGATGATCTTGAGTCACTCCTCAATGACCCGGCGACGGATAATGAGATGCGCGCGCTTGCCGAAGATGAGCGCCGCCATGCTGATCAGCATATCCAAGAATCTGAGCATGCCTTGCGACTCTTGCTTTTGCCTAAAGATGCCGCCGATGAACGCGGCGCCATTCTCGAAGTACGGGCGGGCACAGGCGGCGATGAAGCTTCGCTTTTTGCTGGCGATTTATTTCGTATGTATGAGCGCTATGCAGGCTTGCGACGCTGGACGGTTGAAATTTTATCGGCCTCTGAAGGGACTATGGGCGGCTATAAAGAAATCATTGCCGAATTGCATGGCGCAGGTGTTTTTGGTCGTTTGAAATTTGAAAGTGGCGTGCATCGCGTTCAACGCGTGCCTGATACGGAAACACAAGGCCGCATTCATACATCCGCTGCAACGGTTGCCGTTCTGCCTATCGCCGAAGCCGTCGATGTTGCCATTGATGATAAGGATCTTGTGATCGAAACCATGCGCGCGGGTGGTGCAGGCGGTCAGCACGTCAATAAAACTGAAAGTGCAATCCGTATAACGCATGTGCCTTCAGGAATTGTTGTCATGATGCAAGACGAACGCTCTCAGCATCGTAATCGCGCGAAAGCAATGGATGTGTTGCGGACGCGTTTATATGATCGCGAACGACAAAAGCGTGCTGATGCTGAGGCGGCTGAGCGACGCGGTCAGGTTGGGTCTGGTGATCGGTCAGAACGCATTCGGACCTATAATTTTCCACAAGGGCGATTAACGGATCATCGCATCAATCTGACGCTTTATAAATTGCCGGAAATTGTTGCGGGAACTGCGCTCGATGATGTGATCGAGCCTTTGATTGCTGAACATCAAGCGGCGTTGCTTGGCGCCGAGGAGTTGTGATGAGCATTTCAGAGTCAATGACACGTGTCGAAGCGCTCAAACATTTGGGCGAGGTGTTTCGTGGTGTAGGTATCGAGACCGCACAACGTGATGCGCGATTGCTGCTCCTTCATGCGGCCGGCATAGAGCACATGGATCTCTTGCGTGAACCCCGCGCGTCATTGGGTTCGGATGCGGCGCGGGTGCTACAAGACCATGTTGCAAAGCGTATCACGCGTGTTCCGGTTGCGCGTATTTTAGGTGAGTGGGAATTCTGGTCCTTACCCTTCACGCTTGTTGCCGAGAGTTTAGTGCCGCGCCCGGATAGTGAAACAGTCGTTGCTGCGGCGCTCATTGCTTTGAAAGAACGTCGTCATAACAATGACGGTCTTCGTGTTCTTGATCTCGGCACGGGATCAGGATGTCTTTTGATTTCGCTCTTACACGAAATGAAAGGCGCTCACGGTGTCGGTGTTGATATCGCGCCAGAAGCCATCACCATCGCGCGTCATAATGCAGAACGGAATGGCGTGGCGGATCGCGCTTCTTTTCAAGAGGCAAACTGGGGCGCGGGTATTACGGGGCCCTTCGATCTCATCGTTTCGAATCCGCCTTACATTGTTGAGCCCATCATTGATACGTTAGAGCCCGAAGTGCGTGTCCATGATCCACGTTTGGCTCTTTCAGGCGGAGAGGATGGGCTTGAGGCCTATCGTGCCATTGCTGATGCCTTACCGGCGCTTGTCGCCCCTGGTGGCGTGGTCGCGCTCGAAATTGGATCGGATCAGGCCGAATCGGTACCCGCGATCTATCGCGAACGAGGTTATGAGATTGAGGGCCCCTTCGCCGATTTTGGTGCCCGTCCGCGTGCTATCGTTCTTCGGCGGCCTTGAGCGCCGCCCGATTCAGGACAGCAAGCCTTTGGATTGTGGTTTTTTACAATTGCGGTTTGAGGGGGTTCCGTGTAGACACAATCTCGTTGTCGTCGACCGATTAGGTTTCGAAGCGTTTGGAGCTTCGCTTGGACGACTTCCCTGTCCTGAAACAATTGAGCGTGGTCGGTCCCTTAGGGGCATAGGACCTTAAAGAGCCTGAAGGCTTGCTCCTGAGAATGCGGCGCCAGATGCGCCACAGGAAGAC
This sequence comes from Alphaproteobacteria bacterium, assembly GCA_037131735.1. Lineage (GTDB taxonomy): Bacteria > Pseudomonadota > Alphaproteobacteria > Rhizobiales > Beijerinckiaceae > CAIUPE01. The sequence goes on along the minus strand of JBAXQM010000001.1, from coordinate 55,258 downwards.
CTATCTGGTCCAAACTTCGAAATTTCACCCCATTTGACCAAGTTATCTCGCCAAGTCCGATCCAAAATTGATCGGCAAACAAGGGACTCTCGATGAGACCGAACCATCAGAACAAGCGCATGCGGGGCCGTAACCGGGGCGGTGGCGGCGGCGGAGGCGGCAAAGGGCCGAACCCGCTGACGAGATCCTATGAGTCGAATGGTCCCGATGTAAAAGTTCGGGGAACGGCGCAGAATATTGCCGAGAAATATCTTCAGCTAGGCCGTGATGCGCAGGCAACAGGCGACCATGTGCAGGCCGAGAGCTATTTCCAGCATGCCGAACATTATTTCCGCTTGATTGCCGCTGCGCAGGAGCAATTCCGCCTGCAGAATCCCGGCTATCGCGGATTTGATCAAACTGAAGTCGAGGGCGACGAGGGGGATGAAGATCAACCCTCAATGGCGTCCGGCCCTCAGGTTGAGCCGCGCGGTTTTTCGGCGCAGCAAAATGGCGGCGATGACGAGACCCGTAGTGACGAGCAGCCGCGTGACTTCGTCCCGCGTGAAGGTCGTGGACCCCGCCCACCGTTCCGCGATCGCGATCAGCAACGCGGATTCCAGCCGCGCGAACAGCGTGAGCACCGGGATCATCGCGAACCGCGTGAACAGCGCGAGCCACGCGAAAATCGCAGCTTCCAACCACGCGAAGACCGTTTTCAACGCCAACCGCAGCCTATGCCGCTTGAGTCTGAACAGCCGGTTCTGCCGTCTTTCATTACAACGCCTGTTCGCAGCGCGCCGATTGAAGCGGACAACGCGCCAAGTGCCCATGAAACCCCCGCATCGAATGATGTAGGCGATTTCAACGCGCCCATCGGCGTGCGCCGTCGCGGTCGTCCACCGCGTGTGAGGTCCGATGAGGACGGCGTTCAGGGCGAATAATCGATCACCCGATAATCTGCGTCATTAAAGGGAGGCTCCGGCCTCCCTTTTTGTTGGTCACGCGCTGTAGAGATGCATTGAGCATTTAAGGAGATGGGTCACAAAAATAATTTTTAGAATAAAAAATTTCTGTTTTACAATAATTATTTTCTGTTATATAGCTACTTCATAGCAGGAGATATATCATGTCAAACCTCCACCCCAATCATCTTCGTTCTACCCCTTCGGCGTTTTCCCGCCGGATCAATCTCGTTGCGAGCATCTTGCAGATTTTCGCGGTCATCTGGATTGGCGTTGTCATTTGGCAAATTACCGCATTCTGGAGTGATCACGCAGCCGTCGTCGGAAATTTTGGGCGCCGGCTTCATGTGGATCTTTCTGCGCTTTCGTCCGAGCATTATATCGCGGCGGTCGCACTCGTTGCCGTTGATGTGGCCCTCACGGCACTTGTAGCCCTCCAGATCGGGCGGCTTGCGTCGATCTATCGCCGGGGCGAGGTATTTACTGAAAATGCGGCGATTGGCCTACAAAGGCTGGCGCTTTATGGTGTGATTGCCCTCGCGGGTGATCTATTGGCGCGGCATGTCGTGGTTCTCGTCTTAACCGCCCATCTCGCCAATGGCCCGATCTTTGGCGGGCTATGGATAACCTCGCAGGATTTTCTCTACGGGATCATGATCTTGTTCATTTTCATGCTCGCGAGTGTCTTTCGTGCGGCCGCCCAAATGGCCGAAGAACAAGCGGCGATCATCTGATGTCGATCATTGTCAATCTGGATATCATGCTGGCCCGCCGGAAAATGCGCTCGCGCGAGCTAGCCGCCCTTGTGGGCATTACGGAAGCCAATCTTTCAATCCTCAAATCCGGCAAAGTGCGCGGCGTGAGGTTCGAAACGCTCGAAAAAATCTGCGCCGCGCTCGATTGCCAGCCCGGGGATTTGTTGGAGTATCGTGTCGATGAGACCGAAAAAGCTGAATAGGTTTACCGGCGCGATCTTCTGAAAATTCCTCGCCTATTGTTCGAGGCAGACTCCGGCTTCCCTTTTATTTTGAAGACTCCGCAGCTGACCCTCTTCCGCCCGCGCTTTCGCCTACCTATCTCTCTTAATGAAAGGGATCGCCCGAAGGGGGTCCCGCGTTTGTAGGGAGCTATTCACCGCGCTCAAGACGGAGGCGAGGGATCGGCGGCCAAAGGAGTGACTGATGGATTTCGAGAAATATACCGACCGCGCAAAGGGCTTTGTCCAATCCGCGCAAATGCTCGCGATGCGCGAAGGTCATCCGCAATTCGTGCCCGAACATCTTTTGAAAGTCTTGCTTGACGATTCGGAAGGACTGGCCGCGGGTCTCATCCAACGCTGCGGCGGCAATGCCAAGCAGGCTCTGGCTCTTGTTGAAGACGCACTTGCGCGCCAGGCCAAGGTCTCCGGTGCAGCTTCGCAACCCGGTGCCAGCCGCGATCTCGTTCGTCTTTTTGATACCGCGCAAAAGATTGCGATCAAAGCGGGCGATTCCTATGTAACAGTCGAACGCATGTTGCTTGCCATCGCAACAGAGAAAGATACGGATGCTGGGCAAATTCTCGCAAAAGCCGGTGTAACGCCGCAAGCGTTGAACAATGCCATTAATGAGCTGCGTAAGGGCCGCACCGCAGATAATGCGACGGCAGAAAATGCCTATGAAGCGCTCAAAAAATATACGCGTGATCTGACGGAAGCGGCACGTAACGGCAAACTTGATCCCGTGATCGGCCGTGATGAAGAAATTCGTCGCGCCATTCAAGTGCTTTCCCGCCGCACGAAAAACAACCCCGTTCTTATCGGTGAACCCGGCGTTGGTAAAACGGCCATTGCTGAAGGCTTGGCTTTGCGCATTATCAATGGCGACGTTCCCGAAAGCCTCGCAGATAAAAAACTTCTATCGCTTGATATGGGCGCGTTGATTGCAGGTGCCAAATATCGCGGGGAATTCGAAGAACGTTTGAAATCCGTTCTCTCGGAAGTCACGTCCGCCGAAGGCGGTATCATTCTCTTTATCGATGAAATGCATACACTGGTTGGCGCTGGAAAAGCGGATGGTGCTATGGATGCGTCAAATCTGTTGAAGCCGGCCCTTGCACGCGGTGAACTCCATTGCGTGGGTGCCACGACACTCGATGAATATCGCAAACACGTCGAAAAAGACGCAGCCCTTGCGCGTCGCTTCCAACCTATTTTTGTGAGCGAGCCAACTGTCGAAGATACAGTATCGATCCTGCGCGGCTTGAAAGAAAAATACGAACTTCATCACGGTGTACGCATCACCGATGCGGCGATTGTTGCGGCAGCTACTTTATCGAACCGTTACATCACGGATCGATTCCTGCCGGATAAAGCTATTGATCTTGTTGATGAAGCCTCCGCACGATTGCGTATGCAGGTTGATTCAAAGCCTGAAGAGCTCGATGAACTTGATCGCCGCATCGTGCAGCTTCGCATCGAACAAGAAGCCTTGAAAAAGGAGACGGATGCGGGTTCGAAAGATCGCCTCGGTAAAATCGAAGTTGAACTTGCCGATCTTGAAGAAAAATCCTCGTCGCTCACGCAAAGATGGAAAAGCGAAAAGGACAAACTAGGCGCGGCGCAGAAGATCAAAGAGCAGCTCGAACACGCGCGCAATGATCTCGCCATCGCACAACGCAAGGGTGAATATCAAAAAGCAGGTGAACTGGCTTATGGGTTAATTCCGGATTTGGAAAAGAAACTCGCCGCGAATGAAGGGGCGAGCGGTACAAGCGCCATGCTGGCGGAAGCAGTGACCGCGAATGATGTCGCGCAAGTGGTCTCACGCTGGACCGGTGTTCCGGTTGATAAAATGCTCGAAGGCGAAAAAGAAAAGCTTTTGCGCATGGAAGAAGAGATCGGCAAACGTGTTGTCGGTCAGGAAGAAGCGGTGATTGCCGTTTCAACCGCGATCCGTCGTGCTCGCGCGGGCTTGCAAGATCCTAATCGCCCGATTGGTTCGTTTATGTTCTTAGGCCCCACGGGTGTTGGTAAAACCGAACTCACAAAAGCGCTTGCCTCTTATATGTTTGATGATGAGACGGCGATGGTCCGTATCGACATGTCGGAATATATGGAGAAACATTCGGTCGCGCGCTTGATCGGTGCACCTCCGGGTTATGTCGGTTATGAGGAAGGCGGCGCGTTGACGGAAGCCGTGCGGCGTCGGCCTTATCAAGTCATTCTCTTTGATGAAATCGAGAAGGCGCATTCGGATGTTTTCAACGTTCTGTTGCAAGTCCTCGATGATGGACGTTTAACCGATGGCCAAGGTCGTGCTGTCGATTTCCGCAATACTCTGATCATCATGACGTCGAATCTGGGTGCCGAATATCTCGTCAATCAAACTGAAGGCCATGATTCGGATGAAGTACGCGAAGAAGTGATGGGCGTTGTGCGGTCGCATTTCCGCCCCGAGTTCTTGAACCGTGTTGACGAGATCATTCTGTTCCATCGCCTAAAGCGCAATCAGATGGGTGCGATCGTCGATATCCAAATGAAGCGGCTTGATGCGCTTCTTGTCGATCGAAAGATCGTTCTGGAACTTAAAGCCGATGCGCGGGAGTGGCTGGCTGAAAAAGGCTATGACGCCGCTTATGGCGCACGGCCTTTGAAACGCGTGATCCAGAAGAATGTGCAAGATGCTCTGGCCGAGCTTATTCTTTCGGGCGCGGTAAAAGACGGTGATCATGTGCCGATTTCGGCTGGTCCTTTAGGGCTGGTTATTGGTGACCATGCTCTATCGACCGAGCGGCCGCCTAAGGGCGCGCGCTTGAACTGATCTCAAGCATTATCCATTCAATCATCGGTTTCGGATTTACAGGGAAGAGCACGCGGCCTTAGAGTGGGTCGCGCGCTTTTTCTGTTAGGCTTGTATGATGTACTTTGATTTCATTCCCTCAATCGGCACAATTCTCGGATTCTCATTGGCAAGCTTTGCGCTCGCCATTACGCCGGGGCCCGATATGGCGCTGTTTTTATCGCGCACGGTGACGGGTGGGCGTGCGATGGGCTTTGCCGCGATGCTCGGCGCATCTGCTGGTATGGTTGTACATATGACATTGGCGGCCTTTGGCCTTTCAGCCCTTCTTGCGGCAAGTGCCACGGCCTTTCTGATTTTGAAAATTGTTGGGGGGCTGTATCTCTTGTGGCTCGCTTATGGCGCCTTGCGCCATGGCTCAGCCTTCTCCGTGGATCGCGAGGGCGTGCCGCAGCAATCGATTCGCGCGACAATTCTTACAGGCGTGGGGATCAACCTCACGAACCCTAAAGTCATCGTATTTTTTGTAACATTTCTTCCTCAGTTTATTGATGCAGGCGATCCGCATGCGTCAGGTAAACTTTTGTTTCTCGGCATTTTATTTTTATTGATCGGTATTCCGACCAATGCCTTAATTGTTCTCGTTGCCGAACGCGTGACCGGCTTTATGCAATCATCGCCCCGTGCGATGCGCTATTTTGATTATAGCATGGCCGGCATCATGTCGGCCTTTGCGTTGAAACTCGTTCTCACACAAGGTCGATAGAGTCGTCACACGACACGAAGATCAATGTGACCGAGACCGGCAATTGATACATTCATATGATCGCCGCGTGTTACGGCACCCACACCTTCAGGCGTTCCGGAAAAAATTAAATCGCCCGGCTTTAATTCGAAATAAGTTGAGAGAATAGAAATCTGCTCAGCGACTGACCAAATCATGTCGGTGAGATCAGCATCCTGTTTGACGATACCATTCACACTCAGCTTGATAGCGCCTTTATGCGGATGGCCGATTGATGACATGGGATGAAGCGGGCCGATGGGTGCGGACAGATCGGCACTTTTCGCAATTTCCCACGGACGCTTTTGCGCTTTTGCTTCGTCTTGACGATCACGCCGTGTCATATCGAGACCGACGGCATAACCAAAAACATGTGCAAGAGCATCGGTTTCTTTGATCTCACGCCCCCCCTTGTGCAACGTGACCACCATTTCCGCTTCAAAATGGTAATTTGACGTCATGGGCGGATAGGGGTGATCCACGATTGTTCCCGGTGGACAGATCTGAATTGTGTCGGCGGCTTTTTGAAAAAAGAAAGGTGGTTCGCGCGTCGGGTCACCACCCATCTCGCGCGCATGAGCCGCATAGTTTCGACCAATGCAAAAGATCCGGCGCACGGGAAAAAGCGCATCTGTTCCGACAATAGGTAAGGCGGGATGAAGGGGAGCTGGAAATACATAAGACAGGGCCACCGTTTTACTCCTCAGAAACGCTTCTCTTTTTTTGCACTTTCAGGCAAAAGCCTCAGGTCGATAAAGTGATCCGGACACTGGCCGAGCTTAATCGATCTGACAAGGTCTGGAGTAAACTTTCAAAGAGGACATCGAAGCATGACCGAAGCGCCAAGCCAGACGCGGACACTTCACCCCGGTTTGAAACTTGGGCTTGAATTGGGACCTCTGGCCGTCTTTTTTATTGGTACGACGTTTTTTGATTTTTTTATCGCCACGGCCGCTTTTATGGCCGCGCTCTTTTTATCGATGGCCGTATCTTTTGCGCTGACGCGGCATTTGCCGATCATGTCGATTGTGTCTGCCGTGATCGTTGGTGTTTTTGGCGGCCTTACTCTTTATCTTCATGACGAGACATTTTTCCGGATCAAGCCCACAATCATCTATCTTTTGTTTGGGAGCGTTTTGTTGGGCGGACTCTTTTTTGGAAAGCCGCTTTTATCAGCGGTGCTCGGCACCGCGATGAGCTTGACGGAAGAGGGGTGGAAAATTTTAAGTCTGCGCTGGAGCTTATTCTTCTTTGTTCTTGCGGCTCTTAATGAAGTGGTGCGGCTATTTTTTCCTGAATATTGGATCAAGTTCAAAGTCTTCGGTGCAACACTTCTTACTATCGCCTTTGCAATGGCTCAAACGCCTCTGATGATGCGTCATGAAATCAAGACTGAAGAAGAAAATGAGGCGAGCAGTGCGCAACCAAAAACGTAATACGATTTAATTTTCGCTTACTGCTTTTGTGATCGCTTCGCCGAGGGCGCCTCTCAGCGCTTCATCGGTTATCGGGCCTACATGTTTATAAGCAATGTTTCCTGTGCGGCTGATCACAAAAGTTTCAGGCACGCCGTATACCCCCCACTCAATGGCAGCGCGCCCTGCTTGATCGGTTCCAATGGCCACATAGGGATTGCCTAACGCGCCAAGAAAGCGACGTGCATTATCAGGCTCATCTTTGTAATTGATCCCCACGAGTTTGATACGCGCGTCTTTTGAAAGCTCGAGAAGCTTCGGATGTTCTTCGCGACAAGGGGCGCACCAAGAGGCAAAGATGTTCACAAGTGTCACGGGCCCTGTGAGATCAGCTTTGCTTAAACCCGGCAGGGGCACACCATCGCGCGCAATGCCAGCTAAGGGGGGAAGCGTGAAATCAGGTGCCGCTTTGCCGATCATGGTTGAGGGCAGAGTGGTTTTCGGTTCGCGCAGAAGTTGAACGGCGAACAGAATCGAGAGCGCTCCAAAAATCACAACAGGAAGAATGAGCCATTTCGCGCGTGACGGCACTTCGTCACTCATCCTCTGTCTCCGTCGGAACGACGACGCGTACCGGCTTGTTCAAGAGTGATCAGGTCGCGGGTTACACGGCGATAATCGAACCAGATCGAAAGTGAAAGGCCGAGCACAACAAGACCCGCCACCAGAAACGCCGCGAAAATATATCCGAAATGCGGATCATCAACCATGATCGCCTCCACTCGCGGCCATGAGTCTCATCGTGCGCAACCGACGTTGCAGAATTTCATTCCGCATACCCGCAAGATGAAGGCCGATCATGAAGATTGTCATGCCGATGGCGACAAGAAACAAAGGCCACAACATCGATTTATCAATGGTCGGTCCGCCCATGCGAAATACGCTTGCAGGCTGATGGAGTGTATTCCACCAATCAACCGAGAATTTTACGATCGGAAGATTGATCGCGCCGACGAGCGTCATCACGGCGGCAGCACGTCCCGCGCGCGCCGGATCTTCAAACGCATTCCATAGCGCGAGAATGCCACAATAGATCAAGAAGAGAACAAGAACCGATGTCAGCCGTGCATCCCACACCCACCAAGTCCCCCACATGGGCCGGCCCCACAGCGAACCGGTGACGAGACATATAATTGTAAAACAGGCACCAATCGGAACCATCGCGCGCGCAGAGACATCAGCCAGCGGATGACGCCACACAAGCGTACCGATTGAAGAGAGGGCCATCAGCCCATAGCACGCCATGGAGAGCCATGCGGCAGGCACATGGATATACATGATCCGTACCGTCTCACCCTGCTGGTAGTCTGCGGGCGCGAAGGCAAAGGCTGCATAGAGACCAACCGCGCTGGTCAGCGCGCCGATCACAAGGACGGGAATAAGCGCGTAATGCAGAAAGCGGAGAAAGCGCTGCGGATTGGCGTAAGTGAGAAGAGACATGGGCTATTAATGCCTGAAGTGACGGGTGCCCGTAAAGACCATTGCGAGTCCATGGGCATCCGCGGCAGCAATAACTTCGTCATCGCGCAAGGACCCGCCTGGCTGGATTATGGCGGTCGCTCCTGCTTTCGCCGTGGCGATTAGCCCGTCCGCAAAGGGGAAGAACGCATCAGAGGCGACGACTGATCCAATCGTCATGCTTTCGGGTTCATGGGCCAGTTTAGCCGCGTCTTCGGCCTTCCAAGCGGCGATGCGCGCGGAATCAATGCGGCTCATCTGGCCCGCGCCAATGCCCACGGTCGCGCCATTTTTGGCATAGACAATTGCATTCGATTTCACATGTTTGGCAACGCGGAAGGCGAAGCGTAAATCAGCAAATTCTTTTTCTGTCGGCGCCCGCTTGGTGACCACTTTCAAAACCATGTCATCGACAACGGCATTATCGCGGGCTTGTGCGAGAAAGCCGCCCGCAACCGTTTTGAGTTGAAGTCCCGCCACGCGTGGATCAGGTAACCCGCCCGTGACCAATAGACGAAGATTCTTCTTGGTACCAATCAAAGCAATAGCTTCATCGTCAGCATCAGGCGCAATGATGACTTCGGTGAAGATATCAACAATAGCCTGTGCCGTCGCTGCATCAAGTTTGCGATTGAGGGCAACAATGCCACCAAAGGCGGAAACGGGATCGCACCGCAACGCGGCCAGATAGGCATCGAGAAGAGATGTGCCCACTGCGACACCGCAAGGGTTAGCATGTTTGACAATCACGGCAGCAGCTGTTGTTGACGGATTGAATTCTGCAACACATTCAAAAGCCGCATCGGTATCATTGATATTATTGTAGGAAAGTTGCTTGCCTTGCAATTGGCGAGCAGTAGCAAGACCAAATCGATTTTCAGTTGTTTTGTAGAAGGCTGCACTTTGATGCGGGTTTTCACCATATCGCATCACTTCGATTTGCTTGCCACCAAGCGCGCGCCAGTCAGGCGTTTCATTTTTGAGTTCAGAAGAAAACCAATTTGAAATTGCGGCATCATAAGCCGCTGTCCGCGCATAGGCTTTTGCCGCAAGCACCTTACGCGTTGCGAGTGTCGTTGTACCTTCATTTGATTTCAATTCTTGAATGATGAGCGCATAATCTTCGACATCTACAACCACCGCCACATCGCCATGATTTTTCGCAGCACCTCTAATCATCGCGGGGCCACCAATATCAATATTCTCGATCAAGGTGTCATAGTCCGTTGAACGCATGAGCGTTTCCTCGAACGGATAAAGATTAACGACGAGGAGATCGATGGGTGCGATGCCATGCGCAAGCATGGCCGCTTCATGTTCAGGATTGCCGCGGATGCCGAGCAGTCCGCCATGAATTTTCGGATGAAGCGTCTTGACGCGACCATCCATCATCTCAGGAAATCCCGTGACGTCAGAGACATCGCGAACAGGCAAGCCTGCGGCCGCAATCGCTTTGGCTGTGCCGCCGGTTGAAAGGAGTTCAACCCCTTGCGCGTTGAGCGCTTTGGCGAAATCAATAAGGCCCGCTTTATCAGAAACGGACAGAAGAGCGCGGGAGACGCGGCGCAGATTTTTAGGCATGGCGATCATACATCAGTAAAAGAGGGGCCAAGGTATTGAGCTATTAAATCAGAGGCGGGACAGGCGGGTTAGCACATCTCTTGGCGATCGTAACCCGCGTCCTTAGACGAAGATGGCGCTAAGGATCACCGCGCGGCGACGGCGCCTCCTTCGCGCACGAGGGACCATTTGATCCGACCAACGTCAGACGTATCAGCGATTACGAGTTGGGTCATGCGTCGCATTCCGTCCTGTGAAGCAAATAGAATGCTTTCTTCAACGCTCACCGGCTTTTCGCAGGAGAAGGTCCAAAGAGCACCTGAGGGTAATTCAAGCTTCACAATTTCCGGCTCTTGCGCATTGACGCGGATGGAGGGATGGAGATGAAACCGAAGCGTGATTGGCCTTTTTTTGATTGGGCGCCGCTTCGATGCCGGTTCCAGCATATCTTCTCCGATGAGCCAGCCGCCATCTCGACCGAGCGTCAGACTCCGCCGATGTATGACACCAAATTCACGCGCGTAAGCATCATGAGAGGCGGTAATTTTCTCGCTCGCCTCATCGCTTTCCCGTAACGCCGTGACTATTCGCGGGCCTTCAAGCACCGGACCACCGGCAGGCCAGCGGTCTTGATCAACAGGCGCGAAATGACATGTCGACGTATCATCAATCACAAGCGTCGAATGCGCCGCCGTTGCGCGCGCTAAGGCGCGATGTGTGTCTCGCCCTTCAGGGGGCGCGCCGCAATTCGAAATGATCTTTTCCCCGCGATCCGACAATTCGAAAGATAGGCATCCCGCATGGGCCGCTAGCGAAAAAGCTTCTGGTGGCGGGCCGCCAACATCAATGATCAGAATTGTGTCTTCGCCATGGAGCCGCCGATAGCCAGAAGGCCCTGCGGTCTCAGCTGTGCCCGCGCGTGCATCTTGATAGGCAAGAAGTGTGGCTATTGTATCGGGCGGCGTAGTGCTCATACCGTTGAACAGTGCGACTGTGCCGTCATCATGACGAAATAATCGTACCATCGGCATCATACGGTCGATGGCATTGAGAAGCTCAGGCGGTGGCGGAAATTCATTCGACGGGAAACAATGTTTCAAGGGCAAGAGATCAGCGAGAAGATCGATCAGCACTTGCGGATTACGGCTGATGTGACCGCCATCAGATAGAATTTCTTTTTGCAATTGCTTGATAAGATGTTTCACGACGCGGCGTTTGCGGCCCATTCCCAAATTGGTGCAAAGGGCAACAGCCGTTAGCGCAATAGCGGCTTCGAGGCGTCCCGCTTGAATACCGAATGTTTTTGATCTTTTCCATAGAAAGGCCGCTTGCCGCCGGATCGACATCATGAAGCGGCGATAGAAAGCGCGGTCTGCCCCATCAAGAATAACGGGCGAATGGCTGATCCACGAAATCAACCGACGCGAGACAACGGATTGCGACCAGGCTTCAGAACTATTGGGCCGCCCATTCGTCTTGATCCAGTCATCGACCAAAGTGCGGGAATTGGCTCGCGATAGTGCGGTGTCAGCAGCGCGAATATCGCGAAGCCATCCGAAGCCATTCAGCGTTTCAGCCCATGCGCGCGACGGGGGAAATGCCGTGAAAGGCGACTGTCCTTCGGTTGCGAGAATTTTTCCCGCAAACGCAAAATAACCGGAATAAATGTCGCCCGCAGCTGTAGGGTCACTTGTTCGCAGATCTTGCGGCGCAATGAGAATGCGCTCGATCCGGCCGCCAAAAGGCGAAAAGCTCAACCATCGAAACGGTGCGATCAAGCCGGACACGGCTTTGACGGCAGCGCGTCGCAGGGCAAATTTCGCCATGCGTCCGACGCCACCGCGTCTTTCGCTTGTCATATGGCTTTACCCCGCTTGATCGACTTCACTATTGGCATTCTTATCCCAAATGCCGTCAAAGGTCCAAATTGAGGCCTCAGCAAGGCGCATTGTCTGTGAAAAGCTGGTCCGGTTCGCGCTCAGGCTTTTTTGAGCCGGGCGGCGAAAAATCCATCGAGACCGGCAAGGCGCGGATCAGGATCATCCATCATGAAAGGTAAAGTTCTGAGATAGCCCTCAGGGGTAATCGCCGACGCAAGGGATGACCCCAAAAACGGAAGCTTTGCCGCCTCGAAGGGAACGAGCTTTAAGGACGGGTTACGGACAAGGCAGTCCCGGATCTGAAGCTCGCCTTCCTCAGGCTCGAGCGAACAGGTGCAATAAATCAAGCGACCGCTCGGCTTCAAAAGCTCGGCGCTGTGATCAAGTAGTCGTTGTTGCAGACGCGCGAGTTTCGAAAGATCTTCCTCAGCTTTGAGCCAAGCAACATCGGGATGGCGGCGGATTGTTCCCGTTGCTGTACATGGTGCATCGACAAGGATGGCGTCAAAAGGACCGCCGCGCCATAGGCTCGCATCGGCCGTCACGACATCAACAGTGAAACCGAGGCGCTTCATATTTTCAGAAAGGCGGATCAATCTTTTTTCAGATCGATCAACGGCGGTAACATGAGCTCCTGAAAGCGCGAGCTGTGCGGTCTTTCCACCCGGCGCTGCGCAAAGATCGGCGATAACTTCACCAGGCTGCGGATTAAGCAAGCGCACGGGTAAAGCGGCTGCCGCGTCTTGAACCCAAAAGGCACCCTCGTCATATCCGGGCAAGGTGCGCACCGGTGTGCGATCGCGCAAACGAAGCGAGCCCGTAGGCAAAATCTTCGCATTCAGTTTTTCTGCCCAGAGTTCGGGATTAGCACGCACTGTGACATCGATTGCGGGTTCCGTACGAAAGGCTGCAGCAATCTTTGCCGCATTCTCTGCGCCGTAAGCTTTGGTCCATCGCGCCGCAAGCCATTCGGGTGTGTCGGTTAAAAGCGGATCGGAGGCTTTGAGAATATCGTCTTTTTCCCGCGCAATCCGGCGCATGACCGCATTAGCCAAGGATGTGAAACGCTTCGCGTCGGGATTGGCTTGAACCAAGCGAACCGACAGATCGACCGCCGCATGGTCGGGAACGCCGAGAAATAAAATCTGCGCGGCCCCTGAAATCAGGATCGCTTCCAAATTGCCGGAATGGTTTGGCAGTCCACGCTCGACCCGTGCCTCGAGGGCTTTCGCGATTGTGCCGAGGCGACGGATCGCGGCCATGCTGATCGCGCGTACAAGGCCGCGATCCCGATCGGGAAGCTCGCGCGCTGCAGGCGTCTCGAATAAGCGCTCGAGCGTTTCGTCGAGCGGTTGGCCTTTGGTAATGAAATCGTCAATCGCCGTCACGGCAAGCGCCCGCGCGGCAAGGCCCGGATGCGGTGATGACGGCTCTTTTGAATGAGGAACGCGGGATGGCACAGAAAGTCCTTTGCCGGATCGAAACGGTCAGGACTTTGCCTTGACCCGCGCCCTCTATGCGACCAGAACGGCGCGAACCGCAAGTGCTGTAAGCGTCCGTAGGGGATGAGATCATGGATGAGCCAGACCCGAAATCTGATGAGGTGGAACCTACTAAGGCTTTGACGCCGCAGGCGCAGCGGGCACTGGCTGAGGCTGCCGAACGTCGCCAAACCGTTCAGGATCAAGTTCGTCCGCAGGAAGTGCATGGCCGGTCAGGCCCCGAACCGGTCCGCTATGGCGACTGGGAGAATAAAGGGATCGCGAGCGATTTCTGAGGTCTGTTTTGGCCAAAATTCAGTGTCTTGGCACGAAAATCGCTAGAAATATGAGACGCTTGGCCGTCTTCTGGCCTAGCTGATGGAGTATCGGGTGCAGATGTTTAAGCGTTTTATAGCGGGCAGCTTTCTTGGTCTTATCCTCCAAATCGGGGGAAGCGTGGCTCAAGAAGGGAAGGCGTGGACCTATGATGGTCCGGAAGGTCCTCAAAAATGGGCCGAGCTTGAAGCTGCCAATGCGGCTTGTGGCGCAGGACTTGAGCAATCGCCGATTGATCTCAGACCCTATTTCATTTCGTCGATCGAAAATCTCGCATTTGACTGGAAAGTCCAGGCATTTCCTGTCGTCAACAATGTCCGCTCAGTCTATGCGCAGGTTGCCAAGGGCAGCACGATGAAGCTTGGCAGCGAAGAATTTGCTTTGAAGCAGATTCTTTTTCATGTGCCAGCCGAACATGCGATTGATGGCGTGCGCCACGCGATGGAAATTCAATTCGTCCACACGCAGGGCCAAAAGAAGCTGGCAATGGTTTCGGTTTTTGTGCGGGCAGGCGATCGCAACGAGGTCTTTTCGCAAATGATGGGGCATGCGCCGGGTAAGTTAGGGACCCAAACTTTGCCGAACCCGGCTGACCCGAACGCGCTTTTGCCAAAGGGGCGCGGTGTTTTCCGTTATCGGGGATCGCTGACCATGCCGCCCTGCACCGAAAACGTGGACTGGGTCGTCTTTGAAGAGCCCATCGAGGTCGCACAAGCGGATATCGACGTTTTCAAGCTGATCTTTCCGATGAATGCGCGACCGCTCCAGCCGATCAATCGGCGCTTCCTGCTCAAAGGCGTTTATTGAGCTTAAGTGAACCATTCACCTTCATTCCGCCGTAACTTGTTTGCAATTGAATGCTGCTTGCGACAAAACGGGTTGAAAGTGGTGGCGAGTCGAAATGAGCGAGCGTCAGGAAATCATTAGAATTGAGAATGTGCGGTTCGCCTATGGTGAGCGGCCTATTCTTGACGATCTGAGCTTGACCATTCGGCGTGGCGAAATTGTAGCTATCATGGGCGCGTCGGGCGGCGGTAAAACGACTTTGCTCGGATTAATTGGTGGACGCCTGACCCCAAGTACGGGACGTGTTTTTATCGAAGACCAAAATGTTCCCGCTCTATCGAAATCCGCGCTTTATGCGTTGCGTCGGCGCATCGGCATGTTGTTTCAATTCGGCGCGTTGTTCACCGATCTTTCGGTTTTCGAAAATGTTGCATTTCCCTATCGCGAGCAAACGGATTTATCCGAAGATATGATTCGCACGCTTGTGTTGATGAAGCTCGAAGCCGTTGGGTTGCGCGGTGCGGCGCAACTTATGCCTTCCGAGTTATCCGGCGGCATGGCCCGTCGCGTTGCTCTCGCGCGTGCAGTTACGCTTGATCCTTCGATCATGCTGTATGATGAGCCGTTTACCGGTCTTGATCCGATTTCTGTTGGCATCATTGGTCGTTTGATAAAGCGATTGAACGCCGCTCTTGGCATGACATCCATCATTGTCACACATGATTTGAATGAGACATTGCGTCTCGCTGATCGTGTTGTGGTATTATCAGCCGGAAAAGTCTATTGCGACCTCGCGCCTGATGACATTCGCGTTTCGACTGATCCGTTTATTCGCCAATTCGCTGATGGATTGCCTGATGGCCCGGTGCCGTTTCATTATCCGGCGCGTGATTATGTCGGAGACTTGCTCGCATCATGAAAGCAGACCCGATTTCACTTCTTACGTCTTTGGGTCATGCGGTAACGAGTCGGCTTGATCGGCTAGGTCTTGCTGCACGATTTGCGTTTGCTGTCTTTCGTGTCTTAGGTGTCGTCTTTCTGCGCTTCGGCCTCATTATTCGCGAGCTCTATTTTTCAGGTGTCCGCTCTCTTTCAATTGTAATTGTCTCAGGGCTTTTTGTGGGCATGGTGCTTGCCGTTCAAGGCTATGAAGTTTTGCAACGCTACGGTTCAACCGAAGCCTTGGGTGTTATTGTTGCCCTGTCGCTCGTGCGGGAATTGGGACCCGTTGTATCAGCACTTCTTTTTGCAGGTCGTGCAAGCTCAGCTGTTACGGCAGAAATTGGATTGATGCGGGCAACCGATCAATTGGCGGCGATGGATATGATGGCGGTTGATCCTCTCGCACGGGTTATTGCCCCCCGTTTTCTCGCAGCGATTTTTTCTTTACCTTTATTGGCTGCATTGTTTTCGGCTGCGGGCGTGTGCGGCGCGTGGATCATCGGCGTTAAATTGATCGGCATTGACGATGGTGCCTTCTGGTCACAAATGCAGGCCAGTGTCGATGTGCGTATCGATATCGTGAATGGTGTTTTGAAGAGCATCGTCTTTGGCGTTGCTGTCGGACTGATCTCCGTCTTCGAAGGATTTTTTGCTGTGCCGACCGCTGAGGGCGTATCAACTGCGACAACGCGGACAGTTGTCACCTCTTCATTAGCCGTCTTGTTGTTAGACCTTGTTTTGACCGTCATGATGTTCCGAGGATTAAACTGATGAACCGCTCCCAATTTGACCTCGCGGTCGGTGCTTTCGTTGCTCTCGGCATTTTGGCGCTGCTGTTTCTAGCCCTCAAAGTGGGAAATTTGGCAGGATTTGACACGGGCACCGCCTATGTGATCGAGGCGCGTTTCGACAATATCGGCGGGTTAAAGGTTCGTGCGCCGGTGAAAAGCGCTGGTGTCGTCGTGGGGCGGGTCGAATCGATCAGTCTTGACGGGGAAACCTATGAGGCGGTTGCGCGGCTCAGAATTTCTTCCGCTTTTCGTTTCTCGAAAGACACAATCGCCATAATTCTGACGTCTGGTCTCTTGGGTGAGCAATATATTGGCTTGGAGTCGGGAGGGATTCCGGAGTATCTGGCTGAGGGCGATAGGGTGATGAAAACCCAATCGGCTATGGTCCTCGAAAAGCTTATCAGTCAGTTTTTATTCAATAAGGCGGCGGAGACGCCGGGGCAGACAAAATGAACACCTTCATTCGACAGGTCGTTCTCGGTCTTACGCTCGGGCTTTCGCTTGCTGTGAGCGCGCGCGCCGACGATACCATGCCCGCGCCTTATGATCCTCTCGAGAGCGTCAATCGCGCTACGTTCGGTCTGAATGATGTGATCGATACGGTTATCATCAACCCTCTTGTTTCAGTCTGGAATGGCATTTTGCCGCAACCGGTTCGGCAGGGTGTGAGCAATGTCTTCGACAATCTCGACGATGTATATGCGGGTCTTAATCACGCGTTGCAGGGGCGCGGTTCGCAAGCCGGCACCGATTTCGGTCGTGTGATCGTGAATACAACAGTCGGTATCGGCGGCATCTTTGATGTTGGCACCAAGATCGGCCTAAAAAAATCCTATGGCGATTTTGGGCAGACCTTAGGCGTCTGGGGCTTCTCAACGGGTCCTTATGTTGTTTTGCCACTGCTTGGACCTTCGACCCTTCGTGAAACGGCAGGTCGCGGTGCACGTATCGTCACTGATGCGCGCAATCTTTTACCGGCGAATACTTATTACGCGCTTACAGGTACCGAATATCTGGCAACACGCGCGGATGCAAAAGCGAATGAAGGACTCATCGCCGCCTCAAGCCTTGATCGCTATGTCTTCGTTCGTAATCTTTATTGGCAGCGCCGTTTCAACCTCGTTCAAGAAGGTCGTAGCGCAAAGGCGGGCTCATCGCAGCCCTGATTGGTTTTTTATTCATGTCAAAAAATATTCGTTCACTCGCGATGGCGTTTTTGGGCATTGCCTTTTTGGTGATGGCTCCTGTCGTTCGCGCCGAGACCGTGCAGCCTGATGATCTTGTCCGTCGTTTGGCTTCAGAGGTTACCAACGCAGTTCGCAGCGATCCCGAATTGCAAAACCCGAATTCACCAAAGATCGCCGATATTGTCGGACGCCTGATCGTTCCACGTTTTGATTTTTTGCGTATCACGCAATTTGCGATGGGCCGTAACTGGGCGAAAGCAACGCCGCAAGAACAAAAAGAAGTTGTAAAGCAATTCAGTAGGCTGCTAACGCGCACTTATTCGAATGCTATCGCTTCGCTCAAAGAGCTCGATATAGAAGTGAAGGGCACGAAAGCGAATTCCAATGCCAATGACGTGACAGTGAAAACGCAAATGATTGGCCGCCCACAACCTGTCGCGATTGATTATAGCCTGATCAACAGCGCGGGTGGCTGGAAAGTTTACGACGTTACTGTTGAAGGCATCAGCTTAATCGCGGCCTATCGTGATGAATTCGGGTCGCTTGTATCATCGTCAGGTGTTTCCGGTCTCATTGATGTGCTCAAAAAGAAGAATGGCGAATGACTGATCGTGTCGTCACACTTGCGCCCGACGGGCCTGTGACATTAGCAACGGTTAATCGCTTGCTCTCAACTCTTCCGTCAGCGTCGCGCGACCAGTCATTTGTTCTCGATCTATCGCGTGCGGGTCCTTTCGACTCAAGCGCATTGGCCCTTGTTGCGACGATGAAAAGCCGGGCAACGCGTCATGGTGCAGATTTTAAACTCTTAAATATACCTGATGCTCTCCGCCCGCTTGCGCAGATCTATGATCTCGAAGAATTTATCGAGACCTGTGCGAAGTAAGGCTATGTTGATGGCACGCCTTTTTATTGTCTAGCCAATATCTTTCAATATCTCGCGTGCCGCATTGAAGCCTGGTGCGCCTGTAACGCCCCCACCGGGATGTGTTCCCGAGCCGCATTGATAGAGCCCTTCAAGTGGCGTGCGATAATCGGCATAACCCAACATTGGTCGCAGTGAATAAAGTTGATCAAGGCTGAGCGCGCCGTGAAATATATCACCACCCACGAGACCAAAGGTCCGCTCGAGATCAAGTGGTGTAAGTGCCTGGCGCGCAATGACACTCGTACGAAAGCCCGGCGCATAAGCATCAACCGTATCGATCATTAAATCCGCAACGAGATCACGATGACTGTCCCATGATGAACCGTCTGGCAACTCCGGCGCAACATGTTGACAGAAGAGACTTGCTACGTGAGCGCCACGGGGCGCTAATGAATCATCAAGCGTTGAGGGAATGAGTATTTCAACAATCGGCTTTTTGCTCCACCCTTGTTGTTTGGCGTCGATAAAAGCGCGATCCATGTAAGAAAGTGTTGGTGCGATCACGATGCCCGCTGTGTGATGATCAGCAATGGCTCGCCCAGGCAAGGCAAGGAAACTCGGCAAGCGCGAGAGTGCAACATTCATCCTGAATGTACCTGAACCGCAGGACCAATGCGTCATATGATTTCTGAAGCTCTCGGGCTGCGCGTCTTGCGGAACGAGCTTGCTAAAGAGAAGTCGTGGATTGAGATTTGATACGATGCGCGCGGCGAAGATTTCGCGGCCATCTTCAAGTTCAAGACCCACGGCCCTTGTACCATCGACGAGTACTTCTTTGACGGGCGCTTGCGTTTCGATGGCAACGCCTGCCGCGATACATGCTTTACGCATCGCTTCGGTAATCGCACCCATGCCACCAATTGCGTGACCCCACGCACCCTTCTTATCATTCACTTCACCAAAGCAATGATGAAGCAGAACATACGCCGTGCCCGGTGTCATAGGTGAAGAAAACGTACCGACAACAGCATCAAAACCGAAGAGCGCGCGGACAGCATCATTTTCAAACCATTGTTCGAGATAATGCGATGCCGATTGGGTAAAGAGTTTGATGAAGGCTAATTCACCCTCGCGCCCGAGAGTACGAATGCGATTGGCAATTTTTCCTACTTTGAGTAGTTCGGAAAGGCCGCCGAATAATGTGTCGGCGCGATTGGGTGGCGTTTCAAGAACGAGATCACGTAGAATATTCGCGATCATTTCAATCTCATCAGAATAGGCGTCATAGCGTTGCGCATCGCGTGCGCTGAACTTAGCGATCTCGCCTTTTGTTCGCCCCTCGCCCGTTAACAGATAGCGGCCATCAGGATGCGGAAAGAAATTTGATGCACGACGCTCGACAATTCGTAGGCCATGATCTTTCAACGCCATATCGGCAATCACGCGCGGATTGAGGAGGCTCACCGTGTATGAAGCGACAGAATTGCGAAAGCCCGGATGAAATTCTTCGGTGACCGCCGCGCCGCCGACAATGCCACGCCGTTCAAAAACGCGCACCTTATGGCCCGCACGGGCAAGATAGAAGGCGCATACAAGGCCGTTATGCCCGCCGCCAATGAGTGCAATCTCTTCCATTTTCAGCCCGCCTTTTTCATCTTTGGCCTTCTAGCGCAGTTTCCTAGATTTCCGAAACCCAACGGACGCAAGCGAACAGGCTCTGCCCGCGCGGAAGAGGAGCGTTGCGCCATAATGGGTCGCACCTCTTCGGGTCTTGATTTAGACTGCTCATCGGAAATAGGGGCAGGATCGGTTTATGACCACAGATAAAATGCAGGGCGCCGACGATACCGCATTTAGAATCCTCGTGGCGATTTCCACGGGTCATATGCTCAATGATACAATTCAATCGCTCATCCCCTCGATCTATCCGATCTTGAAGGACTCCTACGCGCTTAGTTTTGCCGAGATTGGTTTGATTACGATGACTTGGCAGGTCACGGCGTCGATTCTCCAGCCGCTGATTGGATTGGCCACCGATCGCAAACCGCAACCTTTCTCTCTCGCCTTTGGAATGGGCTCGACCTTATTGGGCTTGTTATTGATGGCTGCGGCCACTTCATTTCCAGCACTTCTCGTTAGCGTCACCTTCATTGGTATTGGCTCATCAATTTTTCATCCTGAAGCCTCACGCGTGGCGCGCATGGCGTCCGGAGGCCAACACGGTATGGCGCAGTCCCTGTTTCAAGTTGGCGGCAACATCGGTTCTGCGATCGGTCCGCTCTTGGCAGCCTTTATCATTCTTCCGGGAGGACAGCCTGCCGTCGCGTGGTTTGCCCTGCTTGCGCTTTTGGCAATGATCCTTCTGACGCGCGTGGGCTTTTGGACACGCGCACAAGGACGTCGATCGGCAACAATCAAAACGTCAAAGCCTTTTCGTCATTCACCGCGTCGTGTTGCTCTTGCCTTGAGCATTCTCGCTTTATTGGTCTTCTCGAAATTTCTTTACATGGCCAATTTATCAAGCTTCTATACATTCTATCTCATCGAAACTTTTGGCGTATCGGTGCGCGATGCTCAACTTTATTTGTTTATTTTTCTTGGCGCCGTGGCAGTGGGTACAATCATCGGTGGCCCGATTGGTGATCGCATAGGGCGTCGTACCGTCATTTGGATTTCAATACTCGGTGTCTTGCCCTTCACATTGCTCTTACCCTTTGCCAATCTTGCAGGAACAGTGGCGCTGACTATTTTGATTGGCCTTATTCTATCATCGGCCTTTCCCGCGATTGTTGTTTTTGCGCAAGAGCTCGTGCCGACTAAAGTCGGCGCAGTGTCAGGCTTATTCTTTGGATTTGCATTTGGTATGGGCGGTTTGGGTGCGGCGCTTTTAGGTTATGTCGCAGATCAAACCAGCATTGATTTTGTTTATCATCTCGCAGCCTATCTGCCAGCCATAGGACTTCTTGCGATGTTTCTACCAAAAGACTCACGCGCGTAGTCTAGAAAATCACACCACTAAAGCGGCACCGTTAAGACTTGCTCTCCGCTTCGCCTCATGGTGATATTAGGAATTAAAGGCGATCTCAGGGAGCATAGGATGTCACGCAATTTTTTAAGCCAGCTGACGGGTTCTTTCGCTATGCCTGCTCGGGAAAATCCGACAGTCGCTATGATTGAAGCCGCCTATCAGCATCATGGTCTCGATTGGCGTTATATCAATTGTGAAGTTCACCCTAATGATCTCGGAAATGCTGTTCTTGGTGCGCGTGCCATGGGATGGGCAGGTTTTAACTGCTCTCTTCCGCATAAAGTGGCTGTGATCAAGCATCTTGATGGACTTGGCCAGTCGGCTAAAGTGATTGGTGCTGTGAATTGTGCTGTTCGACGCAACGGTTCCTATATTGGCGAGAACACAGACGGGAAGGGATTTTTGCAATCGCTTCTCACTAAGATTGATCCTTCAGGTAAATCGGCAGTCATTTTTGGCGCCGGAGGAGCGGCGCGCGCGTGTGCGGTCGAGATGGCGTTATCAGGTCTCTCATCAATTCTTGTTGTGAATCGTGATCCGCATCGAGGACAGGAGTTGGTTGATCTGATCAACAAAGCAACGACTACAAGAGCGCACTATGTTTCTTGGGTTGGGGATTATTCGATTCCTGACAACGTTGATATTGTTGTGAATGCCACATCGATAGGCCTCTTTCCCGATGTCACAGCGCGTGTTGCAATCAATTTGGAAAGCTTGCGTTCTTCACTCGTCGTGGCAGATATTATCCCAAATCCACCGCGCACAATGTTTGTTAAAGAAGCAAGTGCACGTGGCTGCCAAGTGATTGATGGATTGGGCATGCTTGTGAATCAAGGCGTTATCAGCATCAAATACTGGACAGGTGTCGATGTTGATCTCGCTGTTATGCGCAAAACGGTTGAAGATATTTTTGGCGTTTGAGAGATTAACGCTTTAATCAGTGCCCATCGTGGCTTCGGTCATGACATGCGATGACGTAAGAATATATTTATCGAAATAGGGCAAACATGCACCGCCGACGGCACGCGCTTGAGCGCCGACGAGACCTTCAACAATCGTCGGACGAACAATGCCTTTCGAGTTGAGATTGTCGATTGCCTTTGTTGTCTTTTCAATAATTTGTCTACGAATCTCGGGCGGAAACCCGCCATCAATGATGACCGCAGGGAAGTCAATAATCGAACACGCGCCCACAATTGCTTCTGCAAGCGGCGGAGCAATTGTTGAAATCCATTCCTGAACCGCTTCAGGAAAAACAGACCAACCTTCTGCGAGATTCCATAAAGGTGAGGGATCGATATTGTCACGTTGTAGTCGCATCTCAAGCGTTGACGCCGATGCAACATCAATGAGCTGAAGCATTTGGCCATTATGACCGCGTAAGGGAAATGAGCCGATCGCACCGGCATTGCCCGTCGTGCCTGACAAGAGCGAGCCATTCAGCACAACGCCACCACCAATAAAAAATCCGATGAAGAGATAGAGATAGCTTTGAAAATCTTGCCCGCGTCCAAAAACAAACTCAGCGCCACAGGCAGCGGTCGCGTCATTTTGGAGATAAATCGGGAAGGGAATATGATCTTCGAGTTCTTTTACGAGATCAGTTGTGCGCCAGGTATCCATGGCCCCGCGCGGCGCGCCAACGCCCTCTTCCCAGAGCCAGAGCTCGAAAGGTGAGGCGATGCCGAGGCCGGCGATGCGTGATTTCTCAGCGGCCGAGAGTTTGCTTGTTATCGTCGCCACACCCTCGCGAATGAAGCGGATGACTTGGGTAGGCATGGGCCAACGATAGGTCTCCCGGATCACCTCGCGCAGATTGCCTACGAAATCGATGAGCACCATCTCGATGCTGCGGCGACCGATTTTGACACCAATAGAGAACGCCCCATCGGCCTTAAGCGCCATAGGGGTTGAGGGCTGGCCGATCCGTCCCCGGACAATCGAACCCCGCCCGAGGAGCCCGTCGTCCTCGAGTTTCCGCATAATTACCGAGACAGCCTGGGCGGAAAGTCCGGTCATTCGGGCAATTTCTGCCTTGGTAAGACCGCTACGCCGCCGAAGTAGGGATAAAACAAGCCGCTCATTATGGGCGCGAATGTCGGATTGTTTCGATCCCCGTCCGGTCGTGACCGAACGGGCCGATGATCCGCCATCCCTCTCTGTCGATAGGGTCACGCTTCACTCCCGACACATATTTCCCAGCCGAAGCCGATATATTTGGCGCCTAGGCAAGCAAATCCTAATAACTAAATCAAGTTGATTTAGTTATTGACAAGCTGCCTAAATCCTTGTTGCCTTGGGCTTGAGAAGGGGCAACTATGCGCAATGCATGCGGGTCCCAAATCTCGTCTGCGGGCTTAGAGATAAACTCAAGCCTAGAATCCCAAAGGGAGGTTTTTCATGAAGAAGACTCTAATTACGACTCTGCTCGGCGCAGCTGCGCTCGGCGTTATGATGGCCGCTCCGGCCCAGGCTGCTGGCGTTTCGGCATGCTTGATTACCAAGACCGACACGAACCCCTTCTTCGTTAAGATGAAGGAAGGCGCGACGGCCAAGGCAAAAGAACTCGGCGTTACCTTGAAGGCCTATGCCGGTAAGGTTGACGGCGACAGCGAAAGCCAGGTCGCAGCGATCGAAGCCTGCATCGCCGACGGCGCAAAGGGCATTCTCATTGCCGCTTCTGACACGAAGGGCATTGTTCCTTCCGTGAAGAAGGCTCGTGATGCCGGTCTCGTTGTGATCGCTCTCGACACCCCGCTCGATCCAATCGACGCGGCTGACTCAACCTTCGCCACCGACAACCTAGTTGCTGGTAAGTTGATTGGTCAGTGGGCTGCCGCCACACTTGGCGACAAGGCAAAGTCAGCCAAGATCGGCTTCCTCGATCTCGTTCCATCACAGCCGACTGTCGACGTTCTCCGCGACCAGGGCTTCATGATCGGCTTCGGCATCGACCCGAAGGATCCGAACAAGATCGGTGACGAAAATGATCCACGCATCGTGGGCCACGACGTGACCAATGGTAACGAAGAAGGCGGCCGTAAGGCGATGGAAAACCTTCTCCAGAAGGATCCAAACATCAATGTGATCCACACGATCAACGAACCAGCAGCGGTTGGCGCCTTCCAGGCTCTCAAGGCTGTTGGCAAGGAAAAAGACGTGTTGATCGTTTCGGTCGACGGTGGCTGCCCTGGCGTGAAGTCGGTGAAGGACGGTCAGATCGGTGCAACATCGCAGCAATATCCGCTGTTGATGGCATCGCTTGGCATCGAAGCCATTAAGAACTGGGCTGAGAAGAAAGAAAAGCCGAAGAACACTGAAGGCAAGAACTTCTTCGATACAGGCGTCAACCTCGTAACCGACAAGCCTGCTAAGGGCGTTCCTTCGATTGATACGAAGGACGGCACCGCTAAGTGCTGGGGTTGATCCCATCTGCCATTTTGGTGAACAATGGAAAGGCGGCCTTCGGGCCGCCTTTCTGACAGACGACAGGTTAAGGTCCGCAAAGCGACCCGCCGGGGAGATCACGCATGAGTTCCGCGCAGGATTTTGAAAAGGTCCTTGATGAGAGCGACACGTCAGTGGCGTCATTTCATGACAGCCACGATCCGCTTCGTCGTATTCAACATTTTCTTCATTCGACACCCGCAGCGGTTCCGCTCATCGTTCTTGTTATGCTGATTGCTTTTTTTGCGATCGCTATCGGACCAAAATTTTTTTCGACCTATACGTTGACGCTGATTTTGCAGCAGATTGCTGTCGTCGGTATTTTGGGTGTTGCCCAAACCTTGGTCATTCTTACCGCGGGCATTGATCTCTCCATCGGTGTTGCGATGGTATTCTCTGCCGTCATGATCGGAAACTGCGCTGTGACTTATGGCTTGCCGGTTTCGGTTTCGATTTTGATTGGCGGCGCGGTTGGCTCTTTGTGCGGATTGTTGAACGGTTTTCTCGTTGCGATTGTGCGTCTACCGCCTTTCATCGTAACTCTCGGCTCTTGGTACATCGTGATGGCGACGAATTTTATTTATTCTGCCAATCAAACAATTCGGGACGCAGATATTTCAGAACAAGCGCCGGCTCTGCAATGGTTTGCAAGCTCATTTAAACTCGGCGGCGCCGTCTTCACCTATGGCGTCGTGCTCATGGTGCTGATTGTCATCGGCTTCTGGTATGTGCTGCAGCACACCGCCTGGGGCCGCCATGTTTATGCCGTCGGCGATGATCCCGATGCGGCAGAACTCGCGGGCATTCGCACCAAGCGCCTTCTCATTCAGGTCTACACGGTGGCGGGCGCCATTGCCGCGATCGCCGCTTGGGTTTCAATCGGCCGCAACGGATCGATCTCACCCTCATCCGCTTTGACCGATTTCAATCTGCAATCGATCACGGCGGCGGTGATCGGCGGCATCTCGCTCTTCGGCGGACGCGGCTCCATTCTCGGAACATTTTTCGGAACGCTCATCGTCGGCGTCATGTCGATGGGCCTCAATATGATGGGCGCCGACCCGCAATGGAAAGTGCTGCTCACCGGCGCGTTCATCATCGGCGCGGTCGCGGTTGACCAATGGATCAGAAAGGTGTCGGGCTGATGAAACGCGAACCTATTCTCACCGCACGCGGCCTTAACAAAAGATATGGCCGCGTCGTCGCGCTCGATGGTGCCGATTTCGATCTTTATCCGGGAGAAATTCTCGGCGTGATCGGCGATAACGGCGCGGGCAAATCCACATTGATCAAAGCGCTTGTCGGTGCGGTCGTCCCGGATGAGGGCGAAATTCGTCTCGACGGTGAGGTGGTGAATTTCCGGTCGCCGATTGAAGCGCGCAATGCCGGCATTGAAACCGTCTTCCAAAATCTCGCGCTCTCGCCGGCTTTGTCGATTGTCGACAATCTCTTCATGGGCCGTGAAATGCGCAAGCCCGGGCTCATCGGAAAACTCTTCCGCACGCTTGATCAGAAGGGCATGCAAAACACCGCGCGCGCGAAATTGTCCGAACTCGGCTTGATGACGATTCAAAACATCGGTCAGGCGGTCGAGACGCTTTCCGGCGGTCAACGTCAGGGCGTTGCGGTGGCACGCGCTGCCGCCTTCGGGTCGAAAGTCGTGATCATGGATGAACCCACCGCCGCGCTCGGCGTGAAGGAAAGCCGCCGCGTGCTTGAGCTGATGAAACTGCTCAAGAGCCGTGGTCTTCCCATCGTTCTGATTTCACACAATATGCCGCATGTGTTCGAAGTCGCCGATCGCATCCACATCCATCGTTTGGGCAAGCGTCATGCGCTCGTCGATCCGAAGAAGATTTCAATGTCGGATGCGGTCGCGATCATGACGGGTGCAAAAGAACCGCCACCCGAAGCGATGGTGGCTTAATCGCACATGCGATCAGTCGATGATCTCGCGGCCGAACTAGACACAACGCTGCGTGATCGGATGAGCGACAAGCCGCGCGCTTTAATCGCGCTGGCAGGGCCACCCGGTGCGGGAAAATCCACATTGGCCGATGCGCTTGTCAATCGTCTCAACGCGAGCCTGCCCGACGCCCCTGCGGTTGCAGTTCCGATGGACGGGTTTCACTATGACAATCTGATCCTCGATGCGCGCGGGTTGCGCGCGCGTAAAGGTACGCCGGAAACATTCGACGCCTCCGGCTTCCTTGCTCTTCTGCACCGTTTGCGCATCGCAACGGATGATGTGGCCATTCCCGTATTTGATCGCGCGAGTGATCTATCGCGCGCGTCCGCCCGCATGATTGAACCGCGCCATCGCCTTCTTGTCGTTGAAGGCAATTATCTTCTCCTGGATCGTCCGATATGGCGGGACTTAAGACCGCTATTCGATTTAAAAATCATGCTGCGCCCCTCGCTCGAGGTCATCGAAGCACGTCTCGTTCAGCGCTGGCTCGATCACGGCCATCCGAGAGACGAGGCCATCGCGAAAGCGCGGGGCAATGATCTCGCCAATGCTGAGCTTATTCTCTCCGAAAGCGGCTCTGCGGATCTGACGCTGCAGGATTGACGAAATCCGCCTTTGTAAAACGAGCGTCACGCGTTAGACCAAACTAAGACGACTTTGTTCTTCCACAAAAGGATTGATTGTCATGGACCAGCGGGAGCTCGGTAAGAGTGGCTTGCGTGTTTCAACCCTCGGCCTCGGCTGCATGGGCATGTCGGAATTCTATGGCGCCTATGATGACGCGACGTCGATCAAGGTCATTCATCGGGCAATCGATTTGGGTGTTACTTTTTTTGACACTGCCGATATGTATGGTGTCGGCCATAATGAGGAACTACTGGGCCGCGCCATCAAAGGTCGTCGTGATGGGCTGATCATTGCCACCAAATTTGGTAATGTGCGTGGTCCCAAGGGTGAGCGTCTCGGTGTTTCCGGTAAACCCGAATATGTGAAGAGTGCCTGTGACGCGAGTTTGAAGCGGCTCGGCATCGACGTGATTGATCTTTATTACCAACATCGCGTTGATCCGCAGACACCCATCGAAGATACGGTTGGTGCGATGGCGGACCTCGTGAAAGCGGGTAAGGTGCGTTATCTCGGCCTCTCAGAAGCCGCACCCGCAACCATTCGTCGCGCGCACAAGACCCACAAAATCGCAGCTTTGCAAACAGAGTATTCGCTGTGGAGCCGTGAACCGGAAGGTGAAATCTTACCTTTGTTACGTGAGCTCGGTATCGGCTTTGTCCCGTATTCGCCTTTGGGGCGTGGCTTTCTAACGGGTCGCTTCACCTCAAATGAAGATTTGCCTGATGGTGATTTTAGAAAGATATCGCCCCGATTCTCGGAAGAGAATTTCGAACTCAATCGCAAATTGCTTCGTATGATTGAAGATCTTGCGAAGGATAAAAACGCAACGCCCGCGCAGATTGCTCTGCAATGGGTTTTGGCCAAGGGTGATGATATCGTGCCTATCCCGGGAACGAAGCGTATCTCATATCTTGAAGATAATCTTGGCGCCCTAAATGTTGCGCTTACATCGCGCGAGAGAGAGGCACTTGATGCCGCGTTCCCAATTGGCGTGGCTAAAGGTGATCGCTATCCGGCGGCGGCGATGGCCGCCGTTAATCTCTAAGGTGAAGGGGAGACATCTTTATGAAACGCATTCTTTGTTTTGGCGATTCCAATACGCATGGCACGGCACCGATGCGTGATGAAAATGATGTTGTGCGTTTTGATGCCGATAAAAGATGGCCGGGTGTCCTGCGCGCGGCATTCGGATCAGGCTTTGATATTGTTGAGGAGGGGCACCCCGGCCGCACAACCGTTCATGATGATCCGGTAGAAGGCGCACATAAAAATGGTCGTTCGCATTTACGGGCTATTCTCGAAAGTCACTGGCCTCTTGATCTGGTGATCATCTCGCTTGGTACCAATGATTTGAAAACACGTCATGGCGTAAGCGCTTTCGATATTGCGTCCAGCATTGGCACACTTGTTGATCTTGTTCGCGCAACGCCGATGCGCGGTCGTCCTCTGCCAAAGATTTTGGTTATCTCGCCACCGCCGATCATTGAAGCGGGATGGCTCGCCGATATGTTTGCGGGCGGTCAAGTCAAATCCGAACAATTAGGCGCCTATGTTGCGCGCATGGCCGCTGGACGACAAGCGGCGTTCCTTGATCTTACGCCGATCGCAAAATCATCACCGATTGATGGCATTCATTTTGACGAAGCAACGCATCACGCTATCGGTCAAGCAATCTATAAAGCGGCCTTACCGCTTCTCTCTTAACTGAATTGGAATTCATAAATCATGACATCGTCGCGTAGCGTTGAATTTATTTTCCTTGTCGCCATTCTCAACGCTATAACGGCGATGTCTATTGATACGATGTTACCGGCAATTGGCATCATTGCGAGTGATCTTGGCGCTTCTGATCCCAATCAACGGCAATTTATTATTACGGCCTTCTTTGCGGGAATGACTTTTGGGACTTTGATCTTTGGTCCTCTCTCCGATTCAATCGGTCGTAAACCGGCAATCTTCGCAGGTATCGTTATCTATATTGCCGGGTCAGTGTTGTGTTTTGGTGCAACCGGCTTCTCGGCGCTCCTGATTGGACGGTTTGTGGCGGGGTTTGGCGCAGCGTCACCGCGGATCGTATCAATGGCGTTAGTGCGTGATGGATTGGCGGGTTCCTCAATGGCGCGCGTCATGAGTTTCGTTATGACGGTATTTATGATTGTGCCGATTATTGCGCCGTCGATCGGTCAAGCTGTTCTTCTCTTTTTCAGCTGGCGTGTGATTTTTGCAGGGCTTCTTGCGATGTCGGTAATTGCCGGTATTTGGTTTGCGCTCCGCCAGGATGAAACATTGCCGGTCGAGAAGCGCCGTCCCTTCTCTGTTAAAGCGCTCTATGAAGCGGGTGTTGAATCCTGCCGTCATCCGGTAACAATGGGTTATACGCTTGCGAGCGGGTTTATCTTCGCAGGCTTGATTGGGTATCTCGGTACATCGCAGCAGATTTTTGCTGAACTCTATGAGCAAGGCCCGCTCTTTGCGTTGTGGTTTGCGTTTTTTGCCTCAGCAATTGCTATTGCGATGATCCTCAATGGCCGCTTTGTGATGAAAATCGGTATGCGTCGAATTACAAAAATCGCTATTCGCCTATTGGTCGTTACATCGCTTTTGATGCTCGTCGCAGTCTACTTTACAAACGGTCATCCACCTTTGGCTGTGCTTGGCCTTTATTGCTTTGTGATTTTCTTTTGCAACGGGTTGATGTTTGGCAATTATAACGCGCTTGCGTTGGAACCCATGGGCCATATTGCGGGCATGGCCTCATCCGTTTCAGGATTTCTTTATTCGCTGATTTCTATTGCGGGCGGTAGTCTGATCGGCCTTGCCTATCAGGGCACGATTACACCACTCGTTATCGGCTTTGGCGGCTTTGGTATATTAGCGCTTCTCGCAACCGAGTGGGCAGAAGCGCGGCGGCCTCACGCTTAATTCCGCGTGAGCTCCTTTACAGCCGTTTCAAATTCTCGCTCATTTGAGCAGGTGTTTGTTTCATCATAAGAGTGACCATAATTGCAGACGAATTTTGCTTCATCGCTTTCTGGATTTTTCTTGCCGCGTGATTGCGTGAGCGCCGCATAAATCACGCGTGTCTCAGGATCGGTGACGTAGCGATTAATGATCGTTGCGCCGTTCTGCACGATATGAAACTGCATATCGACAAGGCATTTGTCACCCGCCACTGGAAAATAGATTTTGTGTTTGAGGCTCAGCACCGTGCCGCCCGCGAGACTGTAAATCACTTTTTCTTCTATCAGCCGTGTCTCGACTGCGTCTTTAGCAATCGCGGCGCAATGATGCGCATCGCGGATGGGTGTTTCATCGGCTTGCGCGTATCCCATCAGATTAAAGAGGCTTGCAATACCAAAGAGAAGGACGGGAATTCTCGAATGCCGACGGCAGAGGAAGGTCATCACGCGTGGCATCACCGAATAATCTGAGTGGTGCCGCTTGCGTGACTCGAACACGCGACCCCAGCTTTACGAAAGCTGTGCTCTACCAACTGAGCTAAAGCGGCGACGGCGCGGTTCATACATGAGTTCGGGTCGATTTCCTACCCCCCATTTGGGGAGATTGGCGCGTCTGCAATGATGATTGACCGTTTCCGCAGCACCCCAACCATCGTTTTGGCGGTTGATCGCCCTTCCGCAGCGGTTTAGCGCATCACGCCTTCCTTGATGAAGGTGCCGTTTTGTAACTCGCGGACGGCGGTCATCAGCTCTTCGCGCGTATTCATGACGATCGGACCATGCCAAGCCACGGGCTCACGGATCGGCGCGCCGGAGACGAGCAGAAACCGTACACCGTGATCGCCCGCTTGGACGACGATCTCGTCACCCGTGCCGAAAACGACCAGCGTCCGATTGCCGCTCATGTCGCGGACATGGATTTCCTCGCCATCGACTTCCTTTTCCACGAGGACGCCAAACGGCTTCGACGCATCGCGGAAAGTCGCGGAGCCTTCAAAAATATAGGCGAAGGCGGAGCGATACGTATCCACCGGCAAAACCTTGCGTTTGCCGGGCGGGACAAAAATATCGAGATATTGCGGATCAGCGGCAATACCGTCGACAGGGCCGCGTTTGCCCCAGAACTCGCCGACGACCACGCGCACGGCGGTGCCGTCATCATCGACGATTTCCGGAATCTCTTTCGATTTGACGTCCTGATAGCGTGGGCTTGTCATTTTCAGGTTCGAGGGCAGATTGGCCCAGAGTTGGAACCCGTGCATGCGGCCCTTGGCATCGCCTTTCGGCATTTCCTGATGCAAAATGCCCGAACCCGCCGTCATCCATTGCACATCGCCCGCACCGAGCGTGCCGCGGTTACCAAGGCTGTCGCCATGCTCGACTTCACCGGCGAGAACATAAGTGATGGTTTCAATCCCGCGATGGGGATGCCACGGAAAGCCGCGGACATAGTTTTCCGGGCGATCATTGCGGAAATCATCCATCATTAAAAACGGATCGGTGAGGCTCGGATCACCGAAGCCGAATACACGCTGCAGGCTCACGCCCGCACCTTCGAGATGCGGGGTGGTGCCGGAAATATGACGCACAGGGCGGATCGACATGACTCAGTCCTTCAACGGTTACGCTGTTTATAGATTTGATATAGGGCGACATCATCAAGTTTGAAAGCGCGCCGGATTGCCGCTCTGCAAACGGGCGCTCGCAGCAACGAAAGCGAACGCTGTTTTAAGCGGCGCGTCGTGGAGGCTTTGCAGCAAAATAGGTCCCCATCGTCACGAGACACATGCCGATAATCAACGGCCATGTGAGAGGCTCGCCAAGAAGTGGAACCGCTGCAAGGCCCGAGATGATGGGCACAAGACCAATAATCACGCCGGTTCGCTCCGCACCTAGTTTTTCCACGGCGCGAAGGAAAAACAGCATCGCTAAGATTGTTGGTCCGATGCCTTGATAGAGTCCCTGTAACAGGATCATCGACCATGACACGTCCATGATGCCTTTGGGAGCAAAGAGGAGATAGAGCGGTAGATACACGATTGCTGAAGCGAGACATAAAAATCGTGTCAAAAGCCAGGGTGGATAAGCCCATAATTTCGCGTAGATACTATAGATCGCCCACACGACGGACGCGAGCAAGAGCAACGCATCGCCGATTAGAATACTGGCATCAATATCAGCGGCGAAGAAGCCAGGAGTGGCAACAACCACAACGCCAAGCGCAATAGGAAGCAGCGCGATCACGCGCGCGCGCTCCGGCCGCACACCCATAATGAAAAACGCGGCAAGCGTTACGATGAAGGGCTGTGTGCCGGGAGACAGGATGCCGCCATGCGCAGCGGGCGCGAGTTTCAAGGCCGAATAAATCAGGATCATGAAACCGGCACCGCCTGTCATTGCGAGTGCCCATAAACGCGCATCACGCCATGCTGATTTCGGAATATCGAAAGAGAAAGGCAGCAAGAAAAGCGAGCCGAATCCTAAGCGCAATGCGGCGATGTCCCAACCAGTCAGCGCCGATTTGCCACCAAAGCGCGAGATCACCATAAAGCCCGACCATATCGCAACTGTAGTCAGAGCGGCGCCATAACCGGCTACAAGCGAAGATCCCGATTTCTCTTTGGAGTCAGGATGTAGGGGGATGCTATCGGACATTCCATAACTTATAGTTGGAGAAGAGAGTTTTAGCTATGCGATAGGATCGGAGTTGATCAGCAGATCCTTACGATCCTAGTCCTTATCCGGCACAAGGCCCGGATCATCGGGTGAATGCGCTAGCGGAAAGATTACGGGGCCGCGCGATAAACGTGATTTTTTTGTTGGGCGCTCCTCGGTGTTGTCAACCTCATTAAGTGTCTCGATGAAAGATCGCGCTGACAAAGTAGGGCGTGACTCAGTCAGCGGTGCATTGTGTTCAAGCGCATTGAGAGCCGTTGTGAGAATATGAGCTAAGCGATCTTGCGATGCACTTTCAGGAATTTTGGTCCAGTGTACGTGGTCTAGTTTTCCATTCACTGGTGACAAAGGTAACCAGTGATCAAGAACAATGCCATCACCCACCCACGCATAATCGCGAGGTGCTCGTGCCGCGCGTTGCAACCATTCGCGCGTCAATCCTTTGTGGCTTTGATCAAGCTCTTCGAGCTCTGCCATCAAAAGGCAGACACGCATGGAAGGGTTATCTTCAAGAAGAGGTTTGAGGGTTTCGCGTGCCAGATCAAATTCCCGCGCATCGAGTGCAGCGCGCGCCATGATCATGCGACTTTCACCATGCTCGGCGTGAAGACTTTGCAATTTGCGCGCGCGTTGCAATCTTTCCCGCGCCGCGTCTCCCGAGCGTACCACTAGATAGGCGTCTGCGATTTCGGGATGGGGCGTTAAACGCCAAGCCGTTTCCAAAGCGCGGGAGGCTTTTCGGACATCATTGCGACGCGCCAATAAACGACCGAGAAGAATTTGAGCAGGCACAAGATCGCTTGCGAGTTTCGCGGCTTCTTGGGCAGTGTTCAATGCGCCATCGGGATCATGATTTTCATGAGCCAAAGCGCGCGCGGTCAGAATGACGGCGCGTATGCGCTTGACCTTTGCTTTTTCAAATCCCGAACGTCCCCGATCAAGCGCCATCAAGGCTTTGTCGAACTCATTCTCGGAAACAAAATAGTCAATGAGCGCTTCGGTGGCCCATGTAGCTTTTGATGAAAATGAGAGCGCTTCATCGGCGTGACGGATCGCATTGATCAAATCGCCCGCGCGTTGTGCTTCGATGTAAAGACCTCGTAGACCCAAGAGTCGTGTCTCTGGATCAGACAGCATTTCTTCAAAAGCGCGATCTGCTTTATTGCGGTTACCATCAAGCTGCGCCGATTGCGCGGATAACAAGAGCGTCAAAGGTTCTGCACCAAGAAGACGTCGCGCATCTTCTGCACTTCGGCGTGCGATTACGGCATCACCAGCACCGAGCGCAATCATGCCGCGTGATACTGCAAGATGGCCTTTATGTTTGCGTCGACTTGAGAGGCCGAGCGAGATCATTTCAGGAATACGAAAGACAAGGCGCAGTATTGACCAGAGCGACGCCAAAACAATTGTAGTTATAAGAATAAAAACAACGCCGACCGTCAGGTTTGTCTCAATGCGATAACCGAGAACCGTCATCGCAATTGATCCATCAATATCAGAGAGCAGTGACAGCCCTAAAGCCGACAATGTCAAAACAGCGATAAAGAGAATGAGCCTTATCATTGTTTTGCACTCTCGGCTTTAATACGATCACTCAAAATATCGATAACGCGATCAATGTCTTTTAAGGCTGTATCATCCGCCGCCTCAGCCTTTGGAGTCGAAGAGTTTTCAACGGGCGAAATCGTGACTATTTTTGAGAGCAAAGACAGGAGCTTTTCATCCCAGCTCGCCGCACTTTGATCGGGTAAAAGCGAAGTGGGTGCTTGTTTTGGTTCGATCACCTTTGGTGGAGTGTTTTGAATGGGAGCGATCTCGATGCCGTCAATTTTAAGCGCATTAAGAGCGGCAACCTCTCTATCGGCATTTTGATGGTTCAAAATTCGATCTTTGATCACGAGCGCGAGTGTCAAACCACTCGAAAGGCGAACCATTTCATCGGGCTTTTGTTGCGTCGTGATTGATTTTAATAAATCTATATTGGTCGTGAGTGCATCAACGCGCGCAGTAAGGACGTTCAAAGCCTCAAGTGAGGACTCATCAGAAGGACTCTGGAGAGTCTTTTGAGCAGAGACAATCAATTCAGAAAGCGCCTGATTGGCTTTATCAAGCTCCGAGATTTTTTGAGCGTATTTTGTAGCACTCTCTTCAAGTGCCATTAGTTTTTTCTCAACCGCTTGGCTCTTTTGTTCAAGGATCAATGTGCGATCAGAAGGTGTATTGAGCGCTTGCGCCACCTCAACACTTGCAAGCCGCTGTGCGAAATCATCTTTGGATTTTGTTGGCAATGACATCAAAAGAAATGTTGCAATCATGCCCGCAATCGCGCCAGCAAGTGCGCCGATCACCAGTGGCCCTACCATAGTGGGTACGATGCGATGCGGCATGGGGGAGGGCCTTCTTTTGGGTGTCGATGGGGCCTCCGCTTGTCGGGACCCCTTTTGCGCATCGGCTTTGAGATCGATGATCGGCGGAACAGAGCGGCTCGGCCGGCGGCGCGTCGGATCATGCTCGTCGCGGGTGGGGGGATCGTCGCTCATTCTGCCGGTCTCTTATCCGATTCGAACCGCAGCATCGCTCGTTAAGGTTTAGGTTTCCTTGATATGGAGCAGGGCGAGGAGATCTTCTTCTGTTGGTTTGGGCGCAACGCGGATTTTGGTGTGCCCTGCTTCGCGCAGGGGTGTGGCCACATCTTCGGAAAGACAGAGATGGTTCAACGTGCGCAGAAAATGGGAAAGACCGGCATTTTCAGCCGCTTTTAGGAGTGCCTCAACGCTCGCGCGGGAGAAATGCAATCCATAATCGCAATTTTCGACCCCCAAACGGGCCGGCCCCGGCCAAGGATCGACCGAAACCGTTTGATAGAGTTCAACGACAAGCGGCTGAAACCCGTTCGCTTTAAGTCCGTCCTCGATGAAGGGCTTTCGCGGCGTGCCTGTCAGGTAAAGGAGAGATGCGGGGGTTTGGAATTTTGAGGCGACGAGGCCGACTAAAGCGCGCCCGTCCCCCGTCCCCGTTGTGACAGAAAGAAAACCCGCATCCCGAGCGACGGAAGCAGTCTTTTCGCCTACGCAAAAAGTTGGGACGTTGATCAGCTGCGCACCCGCATTGTCCGGAAGATAGCGGATCGCATTCGCGCTCGAGATGAGAACCGCATCGATTTTCGTAAGCGGAACCGTGTTTCGGGTTTCCCTAATTGCCGTCACAGGAATGAGAACGGCCTCAATACCCAGTTCTTTGAGGCGCTCAACTGTCCTCGTGCCGTCCTTGATGGGCCGTGTAACGAGAACCCTCACGCGGCTCCGGTCCTGAGATCGGCGGGCAGAATCGCTAAAATGTCCTGAGCGGCCTTTTTGCCCAAAGCCTCAGCTTCAGAAGCGGGCCCTGATGCCGAAGCGCTGAAGCTTCTCTGGCCATCATCACTCAGATACATGCCGGAAAAAGAAATGATCCCGTCGTTGACGGTTGCATAACCGGCAATCGGTGTGCGGCATGAGCCATCGAGCATTTTCAAAAAGGCGCGTTCGGTTAAGAGCGCGAGACCTGTATCGACACAGGAAATCGCCGCGACAGCATCGGCCGAACGTTTGTCCCCCGTGCGGGCGGTGATTGACACCGCGCCTTGGCCAAGTGCGGGCGGAAATGTGTCGAGCGGTAAAATGGCGGCCGCCTTATCCGCAAGACCCAGTCTTTTGAGGCCCGCGAGCGCAAGCATGGTTGCGTCCACTTCCCCATCGGCTGATTTGCGCAAGCGGGTTTCGACATTGCCGCGTAATACCGCGGTCTTGATATCGGGGCGGATCCGCTTGACTAACGCGGCGCGGCGCAGGCTTGCGGTGCCGACATGCGCATTCTGCGGAAGGTCTTCAATCCGCACATAACGCGCCGAAATCAGGCAATCACGCACATCTTCGCGCGGCAAATAGCCAATAATGTTGATCCCGTCCGGAAAAGAGGTCGGCATATCTTTCGCCGAATGGACGGCTAGATCGATCCGGCCTTCGAGCATGGCTTCGTCGAGTTCTTTGGTGAACGCGCCTTTGCCGCCAACAAGCGCGGCACCACTCGCCTGACTCATATCCCCCGACGTTCGAATGATTTCGAGTGTCACGCCTTCTTCGGGGAGCGACATTGCTTTTCTCAGGCGCGCGGCGACCTCATGAGCCTGCCAGAGCGCGAGGGGACTTCCGCGAGTCCCGATTTTAAATGGATTTAACGCCGACACCTTCGACCTTGCCCTCATGCTCCCATCATGCGATGTCGGGCGCACCCGGCCACCGTCAAGAACGGATTATAGGGGCTCGTTTTGCCCGGCGATAGGGGCGTTGAAGGCCTGCGTCATGCGAATCCTCGGAATTGAAACCACCTGTGACGAAACCGCCGCTTCCGTTGTGGAGCGTGGGGCTGATGGGCGGGGCCGTATTCTCTCCAATGAAGTCCTGAGCCAGATCGAGGATCACGCGGCCTATGGCGGAGTCGTGCCGGAAATTGCTGCGAGGGCCCATGTCGAGGTGATGGATGTGTTGGTGAAGCGCGCCCTCGCTGAAGCCGGCTTAAGCCTCGCCGATATGGACGGTGTGGCCGCTGCTGCGGGCCCTGGCCTGATCGGTGGCGTGATGGTGGGTCTCACGACAGCAAAAGCCTTGGCGCTTGTTGCGCAAAAGCCGTTTCTTGCCGTTAATCATCTCGAAGCGCATGCGCTTTCCCCGCGTCTGACTGACGGCGTCGCTTTTCCCTATTTGTTGCTGCTCGCTTCGGGCGGTCACACACAATTGCTCGTTGTTAAAGGTGTTGGTGATTATTTACGACTTGGCACAACGATTGATGATGCGATCGGTGAAGCGTTCGACAAAGTCGCAAAAATGCTCGGCCTTCCTTATCCGGGTGGACCGCAAGTTGAATGCTTGGCACATGAAGGTGACGCAAAGAGATTCGCTTTCCCACGCCCCTTGATTGGCCGCAAAGAGCCCGACTTTTCTTTGTCGGGATTGAAGACCGCCGTGCGTATTGAAGCTGAAAAAATCGCACCTTTATCAGAGCAAGATGTGCGTGATCTTTGCGCATCTTTTCAGCGTGCCATTGTTGAGAGTATTATTGATCGCACGCGCATGGCTTTTGAACGCTTAAATGAGATGAATATTCCGGTCACCGCTCTTGTCATTGCGGGGGGCGTTGCCGCCAATCGCGCGATAAGCGGTGGGCTTGAAAGTTTGGCCATGCAGAAAAACTTACCGCTCATAGCACCACCACTCGCCCTCTGCACTGATAATGGTGCGATGATTGCGTGGGCAGGCATTGAACGGTTGAGTCTCGGCCTCACCGATGGACTTGATTTTGCACCGCGTGCACGGTGGCCTTTGACAGTGAACGCTGAAAAGCGGGAGTCTGCGCATGTTTGACGACATTGCGGTTATTGGTTCAGGCGCTTGGGGCACTGCTTTAGCGCTTGCGGCGGCCCATGCCGGACGTCGCGTCAAACTCTGGAGTCGTGATGCGGATCAAACTGAAGCGATGATCCTTTCGCGTGAAAATTCAAAGCGTCTTCCCGGCATCCAATTGCCTGAATCAATTCAACCAACATCATCATTAAATGACGCGCTTGCAACTGCGCGCGCTGTTATTCTTGCTGTGCCGGCGCAACATCTCCGTGAGATTTCAGAAGCGCTTGCGTTTGTGATGAAGAGTGGCCTTCCGGTGATCATTGCTGCAAAGGGCATTGATCGTCGCTCGGGGGAATTCATGAGCGAGATCGTTGCAGATGTCTTGCCGGGTGCGATGCCCTCTGTGCTTTCAGGTCCAAGTTTTGCTGATGATGTGGCGCGCGGATTGCCCACCGCCGTCGTACTTGCCGCCCCCATTGAAGAGATTGCCATCGCGCTTGCGCGTGCGCTCTCGTCATCGCGTTTTCGTGTCTATCATTCAAGCGACGTGCGCGGTGTTGAAATTGGCGGTGCCGCCAAAAATGTGCTCGCGATTGCTGCGGGTATTGTTCAAGGTCGTGGTCTTGGGGAGAGTGCGCGTGCCGCTTTGATCGCGCGCGGCTTTGCTGAATTACAGCGTTTTGCAAAAACTTATGAAGCAAAGCCAGACACGCTGGTTGGTCTTGCGGGTCTCGGAGATCTTGTACTCACGGCAAGCTCGCTTCACTCGCGAAATTTTGCATTCGGACATGATCTTGGACGCGGCAAATCCGTATCAGAAGCAGGCGGCGGCAAATTGGCGGAAGGTGTGTTCACGGCACGTATTCTTGATCAGATGGCAAAGGCGCGTGGTGTCGATATGCCGATTGCCGCAGCCATGGCCGCTATTCTTGATGGCGCATTGTCGGTTGAAGCGGCGGTTGATCAATTGATGAACCGGCCGCTGAGGAGTGAATAGTTTCGCACGCCGCTTGCGTGCGCAAGGGCAAGGCCCGCCGGCGCCTTCGCGCCATGTGAGGGAATGAAGTTCGGAGTGAATGGTTTCGCACGCCCTTTGCGTGCGCAAGGGCAAGGCCCGCCGGTGCCTTCGCGCCGTCCTGAAAAAATAGAGAGAAATAAAAAATGGCGCATTGGCTCTATAAATCCGAACCCTTCAAATGGTCCTGGGATCAGCAGGTGAAATCGGGCGCCAAGGGCACGCATTGGGATGGCGTGCGTAATCATTTGGCCAAACTCCAATTGATGGCGATGAAGAAGGGCGATCAGGGATTTTTCTATCACTCCAATGAGGGCAAAGAGATTGTCGGCATTGTCGAAGTTATCCGCGAAGCCTATCCCGATCCCACCGCCGAGCCGGGCGAGCCATGGGTTGTTGTGGACCTCAAGGCCGTGAAGCCCTTCAAGCGTGCTGTGTCCCTTGCCGAAGTGAAGGCCGAGCCCAAACTCGCCAAAATGTCCCTTGTTACGTCCATGCGTCTTTCGGTTCAGCCGGTGACGGACGCCGAATGGGCGCTTTTGTGCAAGATGGGCGGCGTTTAGGAGCCGCCTTTCGTCTCTGATCCTCGTCTTTGGACTGACCGACCAAAGTGTGACGCGCCTTACTCTTGTCCCGCCGTCCGGTCTGATCATAATAAGGACAGGGGTACGAAGACCCGATAACGGGTCTCGCTGCCATTCAAAAAACGCGATCCGTCCGCTTGAGCGAATAACGAGCGCGACGCCAGGAGAGGAAAGTCTGATGTCCGACAAGCTCTATCCCGTGTCCGGTGACTGGGCCAAGCGCGCCTATGTGGATGATGCCCAATATAAGGCGATGTATGACGCCTCGATCAAAAATCCGGAAGCGTTCTGGGGTGAGCATGGCAAGCGCATCGATTGGTTAAAGCCCTTCACCAAAGTAAAGAACACGAGCTACGCACCGGGCGCGGTGTCGATCAACTGGTTCGAAGATGGCATCACCAATGTGTCGATGAATTGCATCGACCGTCATTTGCCCAAGCGCGCCCACCAGACCGCCATCATCTGGGAAGGTGATGATCCGACTGAATCAAAACACATCACCTATCAGGAATTGCATGATGAAGTGTGCCGCTTCGCCAATGTGCTCAAAGCGCATGGCGTGCACAAAGGCGACACGGTGACGATCTATCTGCCGATGATTCCGGAAGCCGCTTATGCGATGCTCGCCTGCGCCCGCATCGGCGCGGTGCATTCGATTGTGTTCGGCGGTTTCTCGCCTGATTCACTTGCAGGTCGTATCGAAGGTTGCAAATCAAAAGTGCTGATTACGGCCGATGAAGGTTTGCGCGGCGGCAAGAAGGTTCCGCTCAAAGCCAATTGCGATGAAGCCTTGAAGCGTGTTCCGGGCGTGGTCACATCACAACTCGTCGTGAAGCGCACCGGCGGTGCTGTGCATATGCAAGATGGCCGCGATTATTACTATCACGAAGAAGCGGCGAAAGCAGCGACACAATGCAAGCCCGAACCGATGGAAGCAGAAGCGCCGCTTTTCATTTTGTACACATCTGGTTCAACCGGCGCGCCTAAGGGTGTCGTGCATACCACAGCGGGTTATCTCGTTTATGCATCGATGACACATCAATATGTCTTCGATTATCACGATGGGGATATTTACTGGTGCACGGCCGATGTGGGGTGGGTCACTGGTCATTCCTATATCGTTTATGGACCGCTCGCGAATGGCGCGACGACATTGATGTTCGAAGGCATTCCGACATATCCGTCGATTTCCCGTTTCTGGGATGTCGTTGATAAGCATAAGGTCAATATCTTCTACACCGCACCGACCGCTATTCGCTCACTCATGGGTGCAGGCGAAGAGCCGGTGAAGAAAACATCACGCGCATCACTGCGTTTGTTGGGTTCGGTTGGTGAGCCGATCAATCCCGAAGCGTGGGAATGGTATTATCGCGTTGTGGGTGACAATCGTTGCCCCATCGTCGACACATGGTGGCAAACAGAAACCGGCGGCATTCTCATCACGCCGCTTCCAGGTGCAACGGCGTTGAAGCCCGGCTCGGCCACACGTCCCTTCTTCGGTGTAAAGCCTGAAGTGGTTGATGCGAATGGCGCTGTGATTGAAGGCGCATGCGAAGGGAATCTCGTGATCGCTGATTCATGGCCCGGTCAAATGCGCACAGTCTATGGCGATCACAAGCGCTTTATGGAAACTTATTTCGCTACATATGCGAACAAGTATTTTACCGGTGACGGCTGCCGCCGCGATGCTGATGGCTATTACTGGATCACGGGCCGCGTCGATGACGTGATCAACGTGTCTGGTCACCGTATGGGCACAGCCGAAGTTGAAAGCGCGCTCGTCGCGCATGAGAAAGTGTCGGAAGCGGCTGTCGTCGGCTACCCGCACGACATCAAGGGGCAGGGCATCTACGCTTATGTCACACTGATGGCGGGCACGGAAGCAACGGAGGCGTTGCGCAAAGAGCTCGTCGCGTGGGTGCGTAAGGAAATCGGCCCCATTGCCTCGCCGGATTTGATCCAGTTCGCACCGGGTCTGCCGAAAACCCGCTCGGGCAAAATCATGCGCCGCATCTTGCGTAAGATCGCCGAAGACGAGTTTTCCAATCTCGGCGATACATCGACCCTGAATGATCCGACCGTTGTCGATGATCTCATCGCCAATCGTCAGAACAAACGGAAGTAAGTTTTTAACGGATAGGCTTCTAAAGTCCCCGTGTTTCCCGCGCGGGGATTTTTTATTGTCGAAGCGCGGTCTACGCAGTAACCCGATGGGCACATCCGCGATTGGTCAGTTTAGTGATGCGTCCTATCGACCCCCGTTGCCTTTAGAATCCGTCCGAAAAGGGAGCCCGCCGCATCATGTCCATCATTCCTGTGATCTTATGCGGTGGTTCGGGTACGCGGCTCTGGCCGGTCTCGCGCGACAGTTTCCCGAAGCAATTTGTACCCCTTCTCGGTACACTCTCGACATTTCAGACGACATTGAAGCGCGTCGATGACGCCACATTGTTTGGCCGCCCGCTGGTGGTGACGAATGAGAAGTTCCGGTTTCTGGCTGCAGAGCAGGCCGAGGCGGTGGGTGTGGCCATCGACATCATCATGGAACCGAGCCCGCGCGATTCGGCCCCTGCCATTGCCGCGGCTGCACATTGGTTGAAGCGTCATCATGCCGGCTCTTTGGGCCTCGTGCTCGCCGCCGATCACATGGTGGGCGACGTGCAAGGCTTCCGTAAAAGTGTGACCACGGCAGTACCCGCGGCAGAGGCCGGCAAGATCGTGACCTTCGGTGTTACCCCGTCAAATCCTTCCACCGCCTACGGCTATATCAAGCCGGGCGAACCGGTTGAGGGCGAGGCACGTCACATCTCCATTTTTCTTGAGAAGCCTAACGCATCAATGGCCGCGGATCTCGTGGCGGAGGGCTATTTGTGGAACTCCGGCAACTTCATGTTCAAGCCGGAAACCATGCTTGCCGAACTGGCTCATCACGCGCCTCAAATCGGTGCCTGTGCGGCATCAGCACTTGATCACGCCATAACCGATCTCGGTGCCACGCTTTTGGATGCGGATGCTTTTGCCAACGCTCCAAAAATTTCAATCGATTATGCCGTAATGCAAAAAACAGCTCATGCCGCCGTTGTGCGTGCGCAATTTGATTGGTCAGACATCGGTACGTGGGGCGCTTTGTGGGATGCGTCCGAACATGATGAGCGCGGCAATCGCGCAACAGGCAATGTCGCACTGCTTGATACCACCAACAGCCTCGTGCATTCCGATGATGTACTCACCGCTGTGGCCGGTCTTGATAATGTCGTCGTCGTCTCAACGCGCGATGCCGTGCTGGTGACAAGCCGCGAAAATTCCGGCGAGGTGAAAATCCTCGTCGAAGCGCTCAAAGCCAAAAGCCAGCGCGAGGCGAGCGAGCATTTGAAAATGTATCGCCCGTGGGGCGCCTATCAACGCATCGACATCGGCACACGTTTCCAAGTGAAACGCATCACAGTGAAACCGGGCGGCCGC
Source organism: Alphaproteobacteria bacterium (assembly GCA_037131735.1). GTDB lineage: Bacteria > Pseudomonadota > Alphaproteobacteria > Rhizobiales > Beijerinckiaceae > CAIUPE01. The sequence continues at coordinate 11,835 of JBAXQM010000001.1, read as the reverse complement.
CTCTCATTGCAGAAACACTTTCATCGCTCAGAACATTGGATCGTCGTATCGGGCACGGCCGCCGTGACGGTCGGCGAAAAGACGTTCGAGGTTCATGAAAACGAAAGCACTTATATCCCCATCGGCGAAGTGCATCGCCTCGCCAATCCGGGTAAAGTGCCTCTTGAACTGATCGAAGTGCAAGTCGGCTCCTACACGGGTGAAGATGATATTGTCCGTCTTGAAGATGTGTATGGGCGTGGATGAGACAAAGCGCACTCTCGACCTTTGTCGATTGCCGTGGCACTCTTTGATATCTTCTCCAATATCGTTGATTGCGCGTGTCTAAGCCGGTTCTGATCGTCCTTCATCAAGAACAGTCCACGTCTGGGCGTGTTGGCTACGCCTTGCGGCAACGCGGCTTTGCTCTGGATACGAGAAGACCGCCTTTAGGTGAGCCTTTACCTCAAGATCTTTCAGATTACGCGGGTGTTGTCATATTCGGCGGGCCCATGAGTGCTAATGATCCTGATCCGTTTATCGGCGAAGAGATGAAGTTGATTGAGCGCACACTCAAAGCCGATACACCGTTTTTGGGTCTTTGCCTCGGGGCGCAACTTTTATGTCGCGCTTTGGGAACGCGGGTCTTCAAACATCCGGAGGAAGAAACAGAGATTGGTTATTATCCGCTTCGCCCAACGAAAGCGGGTGAGATATGGGCGCGCTCATGCGGCGCCGTTTGGCCACGCGCAGTTTATCATTGGCATCGTGAAGGGTTTGACTTGCCCAAAGGTGCCGAGCTTTTAGCAGAAGGCGATGCGTTCTTGCATCAGGCATTTCGCATGGGACAAAAAACACTCGCACTTCAGTTTCACCCTGAAGTCACTTACGCGATGATTTGCCGATGGACGACACGAGCCTTTGAACGAATGAATCACAAAGGCGCGCGTGCGCCGCATGAACATCGCGAGGGATGGTTCCAACATGACCACGATGTCGGGCACTGGCTTGATGCCATGTTGGATGGATGGATTGGTCAAGCAAACGCGTTATCGCCGCGCCGCTGAACGCGAAGCCTATTCCACGACCCCGATGAAAGGCAGCTGTCGATAGGAATGCGCGACATCCATACCGTAGCCGACAACAAATTTGTCGGGGATCACAAAGCCCACGTAATCCGCCTTAATCGATACGGCGCGCTTACCTGGCTTTTCAAGTAAGCAGCATGTCATCACGCGCGCGCCGCGCGCGGCGAGAAGGTCTTTAGCAAACGCAATCGTGCGTCCCGATTCCAGAATATCGTCGATCAGCAAGACATCGCGGTCGCGCACATCGCTTTCAACGTCTTTCAGAATGACTACTTGTCCTGATGACACTGTCGCATCGCGATAGCTCGAGAGGTGCATGAATTCGACTTGCGGCATCAGTCCCGAATGATGCAGCGCACGCATCAAATCGGCGGCGAACATAAAGGAGCCTTTGAGGATCGCGATGACCAGAAGGCCCTTCGGATTTGTCTTGGCTATTTCCTGAGCGATCTCGGAATTGCGAGTGGCAATCTTGGCTTCGTCAATCAGGACGGACACATTTCGTTCTTGGGTCATGATCCCTCGGGGGCAAAGCGTAGGCTTTCACCCTTTGGTGAAAGCGGCCACCTCTCACGACGTCACGCGCCCGCGAGGCGGATCACGATGTCTTTACCCTCACGGGGAGGAGAGGCAAGCCTCGCTCGGAACGGAACCGGGCTTTCCCGGTTAATTGTGGGGGCGGGAGGGGGGATCATCCACTGGAAAATGCTTTGTCCGGACGGGCCATCCCCCGCACCAGACCGTATTTCGAAACTGAGACCTGGAAGATTATGAGGCATCGAAGCGTCCGAGTGGATCATGCCTTCAATGATCAAGGCCCGATCGGCACCTTCGCCTTCAAAGTGGGTTCGAATATTGTCGAAGGCGAGCCGGGGAGTGGTGAGGCCCGGCAGAAGGTGGGATAACCAATGTGTTGTCTCCACCTTGAATCGCTCTAAATCATAGGCCATTCCGCCAATAACCCCGACTATTCCGGCTAAACCGGCCAATCCGGCGGCGTAGGCGCCAAAGCGGGACCGCGTCCTTTGAGGAGTGGGAGCGACGGAAGAAGTGCCGGAGGCCTGTTTACTGTCTGGTTTTAAGGCGGAACTGAAGAAATCAGCGGGAAGGGAGGGCATTTCTGGGTCTGATCCGGCCTGAAAGGTAGACCGGCAGACGCCGCAGCGCATCATGCGTCCTGCTCGGCCCACCTCATCAGAGCGGACGAAATAGGAGCTCGCACAATTTGGGCAAACGACCAGCATGACGAATCAGATACCCTTCCTTCTGAAAACTGTTTCCTGCTATGGCTCGTGATCATGCCCTCATGACCTTTAAGGAAGGTTGAAGACTCGCGTGCAGGCTCATCCCAATCGGTGGGGCGGAGAACTCGTTCGGTTCGAAAATGTCGGGTTGCGCTATGGCGCGGCACCGGAAACTTTGACCGACATCAGTTTTTCAATTTTGCCCCAGTCCTTCCAGTTTCTGACCGGCGCCTCGGGGAGTGGTAAAACCACAATTCTCCGCTTGATCTTGCAATCGCTGAAGCCGACCCGCGGAATGATTTCAATTTTCGGACAAGACACCGCACAACTCGATAAAGACGGGTTGACGGCATTGCGTCGTCGGATGGGTATCGTGTTTCAAGATTTCCGCCTTCTTGATCATCTCACCATTTACGAAAATGTCGCGCTGCCGTTTAAAATTCGCGGGCGCATGGAATCGAGCTATCGCGCTGAAGTGATCGAATTATTGAAATGGATCGGCCTGGGTGATCTGCTGCAGGCCAAGCCGCCGGTTTTGTCGGGCGGCGAAAAGCAACGCACATCCATTGCCCGCGCCCTCGTTTCACAACCCGAACTATTGCTTGCCGACGAGCCAACCGGAAATCTTGATCCTGTATTAGCAGGACGACTCTTGCGTCTCTTTGTCGAACTTAATCGGTCAGGGACTGCTATTTTAATCGCCACGCATGACATCGGCTTGATGGATCAGATCAAAGGCGGTCGGCGGCTCGTACTTCAAAATCATCATCTTCAGGTTGAAGGATAAGCCATGTCCTCATCAACCGATTTTCACAATCAACGACCACGGTTTCGCTCCTTCCTTGATCGCTTTTCAACAGACTCACTCGTTGCACCCGATCCCCTAACAGATCGAACTCTTGTTGCGGTGATCTTCATTCTCACTTTTATTGCCGCTCTCACGGCGGGCCTTGTATTGTTTGGGTCCGCGGCTTCTGCGCGGTGGCAAGCACTGTTGTCGTCCGAAGTTACGGTGCAAATTCGTCCGCAGCCCGGACGTAATATTGAGACAGATTTAACGCGCGCGGCTGATCTTTTAAAGCAGGCGCAAGGTGTCACCAAAGTTCGCATCTACTCCTATGATGAAACGATGCGCATGCTTGAGCCATGGCTTGGACAATCGTCATCACTGGGTGGTCTTTCAATCCCACGCTTGATTGCTGTTGAGATCGACTCCAAATCGCCACCGGATATTCCGGCAATCAGCAAACAATTGGCGCGCGATATTCCGGGAACCGCCATTGATGATCATCGATCGTGGACCAGACGTTTAACCACTCTTGGTAATTCACTCGTAATCGCGTCGGCGGCAGGCCTTATTCTTGTGATGACCGCGACCGCTTTAGCGATTGTTTTTGCAACACGAGGCGCGATGGTCGGCAATCGCGAGATCGTTGAGGTGTTCTATTTTATGGGCGCTGATGATCGCTATATAGCGCGCGTGTTTCAGCGTCATTTTTTCCGCCTTGGACTGCGTGGTGGAATTTTGGGTGCCTGCCTTGCCCTGATTGTTCTTGCGCTCTTGCGTTTTGTTGTCGCCGGAACAGACGGTTTACGGGACATGTTTGGTTTTGGAATCATAGATCCGTTGTCGGCGGTCGGACTGGCTATTGTTATTGCTGTTCTGGCGGTCGCGTTGTTTGTATCTCTGCTTGCCAGCGTCGTCTCGCGCATAACCGTTCACTCGACTTTGAGCCGATTGGTTTTACGGACGAGACCATGACGTCATTGAAGACCATAGCTAGGATTTTAAGGGCTTTAGGTTTTTGTTTTGTCCTGATTTTGGTCATCGGAGTGGCTAATTATATTTTTGCTCTCACCAGATTTGACCAAGCGCAAAATATTTCCGTCGATGCTGCCATTGTTCTCACTGGCGGTCCTGATCGTTTATCCGATGCCGCTCAATTGCTTTCTTCCGGTGCAACAAAGCATTTGTTGATCAGTGGCGTCGGGGGCCGCGCTGATCTTGATGATCTGGTTCGGGTTGCGCCCGCGCTTGCGCCTTATGCGTCTTGTTGCATTGATCTCGGTCATCAGGCTCTCAACACGCGGGGTAATGCTGAGGAAGCCGCGGCGTGGGCGCGGGAACGAGGTTATAAATCATTGGCCATTGTGACCGCAGGATTTCATTTGCCCCGCGCGATGTTGGAATTTCGTGCGATTTTGCAGACTGTGGATCTTTATCCCTATCGTGCGGGACTTTCGCTTCGCCAACAAGTGCTCAATGGCAGCTTTGGTAATTTATATGCTATGAGCCTCGAGCCTGCAAAATATCTGGCAGCCCTTTTGAGAATTAGTGTCCGCGACCTTTTTGCGAATAAAATAAGTTAGGGATGAATGACGGTGTCGACCACTTCGCATACTCAAGCTGAAAAACAGGGTGGCGTGTCTATCCGATCACTGCTTTTGATGATTGCGCTTTATGTGAGTTTAATTGCGTGGATGTTGGCGGGACTTATTCTCCTCGTTCTTCCTCGGTCCTTTGTTGTTGCATTGGCGCGCTCTTGGAGTCGTTATTTCCTTTGGCTTTGTCGCGTCGTAGGTGGGATATCAGTTGAATTTAGGGGTCTGAATAATATTCCTAAAGGGCCACTTCTTATTGCCGCGAAGCATCAATCAATTTGGGAAACATTTGCACTGCTTAGCCTTTTCGAAGATCCTTGTTTTATCTTAAAGCGTGAATTGGCTTTCATTCCTTTGTTTGGCTGGTTCTTAGCGAAGATGCGCAATGTGCCGATTGATCGTAAAGGCGGCGCGCGAACATTATTGAAACTTGTGAAGGCCGCTCATCATGAAATCGGCTCGGGTGAGGGGCGACAAATACTCCTCTTCCCCGAAGGAACGCGTCGTGCGCCGGGTGCGCCACCAGAATATCGGTTTGGCATCGCGCAGATTTACTCAGGTTTGAATGTTCCTTGCTTACCAATCGCTTTAAATTCAGGCGTCTATTGGCCGCGTCGTTCGTTGAAGTTACGGCGGGGAACGATCATTGTTGATATAATGTCGGTGATTGAGCCCGGGTTGGATCGACAGACCTTCTTCGCCTTAATGCAAGAGAAAATTGAGGAATCCTCTGATCGCCTTCTTGCGGAAGCACGTCATGATTTAGGTCTGTCAGTTAATGCATGAGGCGCTACTGAACTATAGTGTTTGAAAGTCTTTTATGAGCCGCCATCGTCCACCGTCTTTGCTGCCGCTTTTGCCGCCCCATGGGCGCCAACAACGCATCGGTATTTTTGGAGGCTCATTCAATCCGGCGCATGCCGCGCATCGTCTTGTTAGTCTCACAGCGCTTCGTCGTTTGAAGCTTGATGCGATTTGGTGGATCGTTACACCCGGCAATCCCCTTAAGGACAAAAGCGACTTACCATCCGCCGAAGAACGGATTGCCTTGGCAAAGACGATTGCCGCGCATCCGAAGATTCACGTGATCGCTATTGAAGAGCAGTTGGGCAGCACTTACACGCATGAGTTAATTTCCTATCTGAAGAGAAGATCATCGACCGCACGATTTGTTTGGATCATGGGGGCGGATAATCTGGAAAGCTTTCATCGATGGGCGCGGTGGCGGAGCATTTTTGCATCGATCCCGGTGGCGGTTATTGATCGGCCAGGATCGACACATCGCGCGCTTCACGCGCCGGCCGCCCTTGCTTATGACCGCTATCGTATATCGGAATCGAAAGCATCCGTGTTTCCGAACAAGTCTGCACCGGCTTTGATCGTCTTGCATGGGCCACGCTCCAGCCTTTCTTCAACCGCTCTCCGTAAGCGTCATTGAATCGTAAGGTTTCAGGATTATGTTGAATTTTGCCGGTGTTTCAGGCACATTTGATTTGGCCTTGATAAAGGCCCTTGAACATGAGGAATGACCACTGACACAGCCTGTTCTGTCCACCGGCGCAAAAAAAAGCCGGTCCGCTGCCGCGAAATCTCCGGAGCCGTCGCGGGGCACTATGGTTCAAGAGGTTTTAGCCATCCTTGATGATGCCAAAGCCGAAGACACGATCTCAATCGATCTCGCCGGTAAAACAGCACTCGCTGATGCGATGGTCGTTACGTCTGGACGCTCTAACCGCCATGTCAGCGCCATTGCCGATCAGCTGATCGAAAAGCTTAAAGCCGAAGGTCACACGGGTCTGCGGGTTGAAGGCATGCCGAATTGCGATTGGGTCCTCATCGATGCCGGCGATGTCATCGTCCATATTTTCCGGCCGGAAGTCCGTAGCTTCTATAATCTCGAGAAAATGTGGGGATCGGATCGTCCGGTCGAACGCTCCGCGTCTTGATGATGGTGTCGTGAAAATCGAAATTCTGGCTGTTGGGCGCCTTAAAGACGGCCCTGAGCGCGAGCTTGTCAGTCGCTATGTGACGCGCGCGCGGGATATGGGTCGAAGCTTGGCTGTAACGGGTTTTGACGTCGTCGAATTTTCCGAAAGCCGCGCGGGCCGCCCGCAAGATCGTAAAAGCGAAGAGGCGCAGATGATCCGGCAGCGTCTCTCCGATACAACCTTCATCGCGCTCGATTCAAAAGGTCAGTCTATCGATAGCGAAGGCATGACCAAGAAAATTGAAACTCTTCGTGATTCCGGTACGCGGTCTTTGTCTTTTGTGATCGGGGGTGCTGACGGGATTGATCCCGCTCTCGTAAAAGAAGCGCAATCAGTCATAGCCTTCGGGGCCGTGACATTGCCGCATCAACTGGCTCGTATTATTCTTGCCGAACAACTCTATCGGTCAATGACCTTGATGAGCGGTCATCCCTATCATCGAGCATGACGGAACATCGTGCGATCATGCGCAGTGACAGTTTTCTTGTTGGGATCAATCGGGCTCTTTGCAGTTTAGCCCTTATCGCTTTGTGCGCATCGTCGGCCATTGCCTCCGATACGGCGATTGAAAAAACAACGCGTCAGCTAGAATTGCAACAAACCGAGCAATTGCTTCAAAGCGGCTCGGAAGAGCGCTCTCGTCTGCAAGCTGAAATTGAAACACTGCGCAATGATCGCGCGCGTCTCAATCAAAGATTGATTGAAACCTCTGATCGTATTCGCGCCACCGAATTGCGTATCGGTGCCGTAGAAGAGCGCTTGGTCACATTGTCAGACTCTGAGGCTAAAGCCCGCGCTTCGCTTGAAGGCCGCAAAGCCGTCGCGACTGATATTCTCGCTGCCCTTCAACGTGTGGGAACCATGCCGCCGCCGATACTTATCGCCGATCCCGATCATGTTCTCGATACGGTTCGAAGTGCCATTCTCTTGGGCTCTGTTGTTCCGGATCTCAAAGCCGAGACTGATAAATTGGCCGAAGATCTCGCTGCGATTGAGAGAATACGATCTTCGGCGGCAGCTGAACGGGATGGTCTTGCGCGTGATGTGCAAAGCCTTGTGCGTGACAGGCAAGACATCGCTCTTTTGGTTGAAGCGCGGCAACACGAAATCTCTGGTGCAGAAAGTCGCGTTGAAGAACAGGCCAAGAAAGCGGAGGCGCTGGCTTCTAAAAGTCAGACGCTCAAGGATTTGATTGGGCGTCTTGAAACCGAAGTTGATAGCGTCTCGCGCGCCGCGCGTGATGCCAAAACGGCTGCCGTAAAGGCCGACGAAGAAGTGAAAGCCGCGAATGATCCTGCTGCGCGTGATGCCCGCAATCGTATGGCCGCGCTTGCGTTTCGCGATCCCGCACGTCAGGCGCCCAAAGTCGGTTTTGGCGAATTAAAGGGCCTCCTGCCATTGCCCGTGAGCGGCATGATGATTCGCGGCTTCAATGCGCGTGATCCGGTCGGAGGATTAACCCGCGGTGTGACCTTTGAAGCCCGGCCGGGCGCATTGGTTTCGGCGCCCTCGGACGGATGGGTCGCTTTCGCCGGTCCGTTCCGCACCTATGGGCAACTTTTGATTCTCAATATGGGTGGCGGCTATTACATCTTGCTTGCAGGCATGGACAGGATCAGCGTAAGTCTCGGTCAATTCGTTCTTGCGGGCGAGCCTGTCGCGGTGATGGGCGATCCGTCTAAGGATACTCAGGCGCAAGGCGGCGCTAATTTGGCTCAGCCTGTGCTTTATGTAGAATTCCGCAAAGAAGGGACACCGGTCGATCCGACACCGTGGTGGTCCTCTATAGCGGTAGGGAAAGGTCGCGGATGATGCGTAAATTGGCCTATTTGCTCACGGGTGCTGTTTTCGGTGGCGGCCTGGTTGCCTTTGCCTTGCAAGGCGGTCCGGCTGGAACGATCGGCGCTGTAGCGGCCAGTTCTGAGACTTACCGTCAGCTCAATCTTTTTGGCGACGTCTTTGAAAAGATTCGTACCGATTATGTTGAAAAGCCCGAGGACGCGAAGCTGATCGAGTCAGCGATCTCCGGCATGTTGTCCGGATTGGATCCGCATTCGAGCTATATGGATCCGAAAAGCTTCAAAGATATGCAAGTCCAAACTAAAGGTGAGTTTGGCGGCTTAGGAATCGAAGTCACGCAAGAAGAAGGCTTCGTCAAAGTTGTAACCCCTATCGATGACACGCCAGCATCACGCGCCGGTCTTCGTGCCGGTGATTTCATTGTCGAAATCGATGGTGATTCTGTTCAAGGTCTCACGCTCAATCAAGCGGTTGATCGTATGCGCGGTCCCGTAAACAGCTCAGTCAATTTGCGCATCAGCCGCAAAGGCACCGATTCGTTTGAAGTCAGCCTCAAACGCGAAATTATCAAAATCTCGTCGGTTAAATCACGGATCGAAAATGATGTCGGCTATATCCGCATCACGCAATTTACCGAGAGAACATCAGACGGTTTGAAGAGCGCGATTGATCAAGCCATTAAAACTATTCCGGCCGATAAACTCAAAGGATACGTTGTTGATCTTCGCAATGATCCGGGTGGCCTGCTTGATCAAGCCATTGCTGTTTCCGATGCGTTTTTGGAGCGGGGTGAAATTGTTTCAACACGCGGCCGCAATCCGGATGATGCACAACGCTATGTCGCGCGCTCGGGTGATTTGACAGGCGGTAAACCTGTGATCGTATTGATCAATGGCGGATCGGCGTCTGCGTCAGAAATTGTTGCGGGCGCGTTGCAGGATCATAAGCGTGCCACGATCATTGGCACGCGGTCCTTTGGTAAAGGTTCGGTTCAAACCATTATCCCGTTAGGGCCAAGCGGCGCATTGCGTTTGACAACGGCGCGGTATTACACGCCGTCCGGCCGCTCGATCCAAGCGAAGGGTATCGATCCTGATATTCAGGTTCTGCAAGATGTGCCGGATGAAATCAAAGGCAAGGACGAAACCAAAGGCGAAGCCGCTCTCAAGGGCCATTTGAAAAATGGTACGAATGAGCAAGGCGGCTCATCAGCCTATGTTCCGTCTGATCCGAAGCTCGACAAGCAGTTGCAATATGCGCTTGATCTCTTACGCGGATTGAAGCCCGGCGATGTTGCCGGTGCGTCAAAGGACCCTGCACCTGCGAATTGATATTGAGGGAGCGGTTGATCTTATCATCGCCGCTCCTTTAAATTTTCGAGTTTGAATTAACGGGATATTTTCCCTTTTCAACGATCTTCGACAGTCTCGTATTCTTTCTGAGAAGAGACTGTTTCCATGTCGATATCAGACGCGACAGGCTTCCCCTCATCATTGTCGCCTGCAAAGGACGTATCCGCGGGTCACTCATCGCATCGAATTTTTTTCGGTCTCATGATCGCGGGTTCTTTAGCGCTTTCGATCATCGCATTTGCTTTGGCCTGGCATAGCGGATGGTTTCGTGTGCCACCCTTGCCAACGGTCACGGTGCCAATTGAATGGCCCCAAGACCCGCTCATTACCGCAACGTCACGTCGGACATTGACCAGTCACGGATTGGCACCCGCGCCCGATCCGCGCCTCATTGAAATCATTCCTGATGGTGTTTTACCAATTCGTGCTGCGGATGGCGCAACACCACTCAATGTTTATGCGCGCCCAATGCCTCCGCAGTCGAGTACGGCTGCAAAGACGCCCAGCGTTTCTCTCATTCTTAGAGGCGCGGGTATCGGACAATTGGTAACATTGGAAGCCTCCTTAAGATTACCCGGCGAAATGTCTTTTGCTCTCTCGCCCTATGCGCGCGAAATCGATCGACAGGTCGATGAGATCCGTGAGGAAGGTCATGAGGTGCTCCTTGATATTCCCATCATGGCGCGCGATCAGAATTACGAGGATACGGGCCCCAAAGCTCTGATACCTGCTGCACCTGAGGCGGAGAATCATTCCCGTTTGAAATGGTCGATGGCAAGGGTCGCAGGCTATGCGGGGCTTCTGGCAGTTTCCGGTTCAGACTCTGTGATCTCCGGCGACCTCAAGGACTTGCTTACGAAACAAGCCGAAACACGTGGCCTCGGACTGATAACTGGTTCACGTCTTGAGCCTTCAACTCCTCTTTCTCAGAGCGAGCAAGCAAGCATAAATGTTTTAATTGGCCGGGATATACCCGCTACACAGATCGATAATGCTCTCGAGCGGTTGACCGCAGAAGCCAAGCGTAATGGATCAGCAATAGGGGTTGCGGTCATCACACCTCTTGCGATAGAGCGCCTTAAGAAGTGGAGCGAAGGCTTGGCCGCTCAGGGTGTCCGCCTTGTTCCGGCGAGTGCGGTGCTGTTGCGGACGGGACAATAACAATGCGTTACGAGGAACTGCCTTATCGACGGAATGTCGGCATCATGCTCGTCAATCCGAAGGGCTTGATCTTTGTCGGCCAGCGGCGCGCAGAAGCGGGCCCCGAACATGTCGATGGTCAACATTCTTGGCAGATGCCGCAGGGCGGCATCGATAAGGGCGAAGATCCTCATCCCGCAGCTTTGCGCGAATTGGCCGAAGAGACTGGCGTAACGAGTGTTTCACTCATTGCGGAAGCGCCGCATTGGTTGACTTACGATCTTCCGCCCGATGTTGCGAAAGCGGCATGGAAGGGAAAATATCGCGGCCAGACACAGAAATGGTTCGCGTTCCGGTTCGAAGGGAAAGATAGCGAGATCAATATTCTCGCGCCCCCCGGTGGCCATAAGCCGGAATTTCAGGATTGGCGCTGGGCCTCACTCGAGGATCTTCCCTCGCTTGTGATCCCCTTTTAAAGAGCGGTCTATCAAGATGTCGTCGCGCTCTTCCGGTCTTTGATTGTTTGAAACAATCCAAATTTGAAATTGACGATGGTCAATCCGAGGCCGATCAAGCCCATACCGGCGAGATCGGTGAGTGAAAGAGATTCACCGAGAACAAAAATTCCGAGAATGAGTGCGCTCGGCGGAATGAGAAGCGTTACAAGCGCCACCGCAACCGCGCCGGAATTATTCAGCACGCGGAAATACATCAGATAGCCGATCGCCGTGCAAAGAATACCCAGAGCGGCAATGCTTAAGAGGGCATCAAGCGGTGGTGTTGCGAGTGTCCAAGGCTGATCGATAACCCACGATATGGGAAAGAGAACAAACGACGCCGAAAGTGTTTGCCCGAAAGCTAT